>NZ_JBAXOI010000016.1:0-113634 GCF_037133355.1 Novosphingobium sp.
ACCTTGAATCAGAACCTACACGATTTGGGAATCCCCTTTGTCAACACAGCCTAGCGTATTCAAAATATAACCTAAATCTAAGCAATCACTGTTCGCCGAATGCAGAGGCCACAGGTTCGACTCCTGTCGGGTCCACCAGCTTTTCAATGATTTACGGTCGATCCTCCGAAGCTGCAGGAAATCGTGTGGAACGGCTTCGTGTGGGCTTGCACGTCTGTGCGCGGTTAAGCGCTCGCGGTTCTCCCGGGATTGAGCTGGTCTCCCAGAGGGATAACTGATTCTTGATCGACGTTTTTTCACTTCCTTCGCCATCCGGGCGTAATGGTTCTATGGCGTGGTGATCAAGGCTGGCGAAAGAGGAGCAAAGTGTTGGCGGGCATCAGCGTTAAAGAGCTTATGGTCGAATGCGGCGTTGCTTTCGGTACGAGCGGCGCGCGCGGTGAAGTCACCGCCATGACCGACCGGGTCTGTTACGGATACACGCAGGGCTTCCTTTCCTATCTGGCGGAGCAGGGCGAGTTCAGTCCCGGTGGGCGGGTCGCCATTGCCGGAGACCTGCGGCCCAGTACGCCGCGAATTCTGGCCGCATGCGCGCGCGCCATTCGCGATCTGGGGGGACTGCCGGTTTTCTGCGGCTACGTGCCGACCCCGGCCCTGGCGCTCTTCAGTTTTGCCGAGAGCATTCCGAGCCTCATGGTCACGGGCAGCCACATCCCGGCAGATCGGAATGGCATCAAATTCTATCGTCCGACCGGTGAAGTCCTCAAGACCGACGAGGCCGGAATGAGCCGACAGGTTCTTGCGCTGCCGGTCGATACCTTCACGCAGGATGGGGCGCTTGTTTCGAGCGAAGCGCTGCCGCCGATCACCGATGTCGAGGGTGCGTACGCCCAGCGCTATCTCGATCACTTCGGCACGGCGGCCCTGGCTGGCAAGCGGATCGGTGTCTATCAGCACTCGGCTGTCGGCCGGGATCTCCTGGCCAAAGTCCTGCTCGGGCTGGGCGCCGAGGTTACGCTGCTCGGACGGTCCGAAACTTTCGTTCCGGTTGATACCGAAGCCATTCGGCCTGCGGATGTGGATCTTGCCCGCGAATGGGCAAATGGCGGTCAGTTCGATGCCATCGTTTCCACCGATGGCGATTCCGATCGCCCCTTGCTCGCGGATCAGCATGGCACGTGGCTGCGCGGCGATGTCCTTGGCATTCTGTGTGCCGCCAGGATCGGCGCGGCTTCGGTCGTAACACCGGTCAGCAGCAATACCGCGCTGGAAATGTCCGGCCGGTTCGCGCGCTGTCGGCGCACCCGGATCGGATCACCCTATGTCATTGCCGCGATGATGGAGGAGCAGCAAACCGGCTCTCCCATTGTCTGCGGTTATGAGGCGAATGGCGGGTTCCTGCTTGGGACGGACATCCCCGGCGCCGATGGTTCGATGACCCGGGCCTTGCCGACGCGGGATGCTTTCCTGCCGATCCTGCTGGTGTTGACCGATCCTGAGGCAAGCATAACCGAACAGCTCTCGGCCCTGCCGAAGCGGTTTACCTTCAGCGAGAGGCTTACGCCGTTTCCTGCAGCGCTGAGCAAGCGCCTGTTCGATATGCTGCTGGCCGGCGGGTCCGATGAGCAGGTGGCTTTGCAAACCCTGCTGTTTGGTCACTTTGGGGGCGAAGCGCAGTCCATCGATCTTACCGACGGGGTCCGCGCCACGTTCGCAAGCGGGCTCGTCATCCACTTGCGGGGTTCCGGCAATGCCCCGGAGCTGCGATGCTATACCGAGGCGGATACCGAGGGCGGCGCGCGGGACGCAAACGGCCTCGCGCTGGGCGTGGTCCGGGCAATGCTGCTGGAAGATGCGCCAACCGCCTAGGGGTTGGGCCTTCAATCGGCAGAAAAGCTTCGATGTCAGAAGCTTGTGGCGCCGCGAGCGAGGTGGGCTAGAGCATGCGCGCTCGTATCCTGCCTCTTGCGCCGCATCCCTTACAGCGCCTTGCCCATGCGGATGATCGGCACCGCCACGCCCTCGCGCGAGGTGGCCTCGACCGCCTCGATTTCGCCAAAGCCGCAGGCCTTGTAGAGCGGCAGGCCGGCGAGCGTCGCCATCAGTTCAACCCGCGCGAAGCCCGCCGCGCGCGCTGCGTCCTCGCACAACTGCATGATGAGCTTGCCGATGCCGCGCCGGGCTTGCGCAGGATCGACATACATCGCGCGGATCTTGGCAGCGTCGGTCTTCGGATCGAGTGGCAAGGGCTCGCGGGCGACGATGCTGTCATCGCCGCCGAACAGGGTCGCGCGCCAGCTCCAACCGCCACATCCGGCGAGTTCGCCGTCCCGCTCGATCACGAAATAGGTGCCGTCTTTCACCAGCTGGGTATCGAGCCCCATGATCTGATGGCTCGCAGCGATCTGCTCGGGGCTGAGGAAGCCGCGCTGCAGTTCTTCGATCGCACGCGCCATCAGCGCACGCAGCGCGGGCAGGTCTGCTTCGCTTGCCAGCCGATGCGTCAGCCAGCCCAAGTCAGTACCCTGCGACGCTGCCCACAGGCAGACGCGGATCGATCGCGCCATAGAGGCGGTCGCGGCCCACCGGTGGCTGACCCAGCGCCGGGCCGCCAACGAGGATCGCGGCGATCTGGTTCCAGTACCGCATCGGCTCCAGCTTGTGCCCGCGCGCCTCGAGCGCCGCGCGCGTTTCGGCGCTGAGTGCGTTGGATTCCCAGAAGATCTGGTCTGGCAGCCACTGGGCATGGATACGCGGCGCGTCGGTCGCTTCGGTCACGCTCATGCCGTGGTCGATCACGTTGAGCATGACCTGCAGCACGCCGGTCGGGATATGACTGCCACCTGGCGTGCCGATCACCATGACAAGCTGGCCGTCCTTCGTGACGATGGTCGGCGCCATCGAGGAGAGCGGGCGCTTGCCAGGGGCGATGGCATTGTTGGTGCCCTCGACGAGGCCGTACATGTTGGAGGCGCCCGGCTTGGACGAGAAATCGTCCATTTCGTCGTTGAGCAGGATGCCGGTGCCTTCCGCCGTCACCCGCGCGCCGAACCAGTCGTTGAGCGTGTAGGTCAGCGAGACGGCATTGCCCGCGGCATCGACCACCGAGAAATGCGTCGTGCTCGCGCCTTCATGCCCTGTGCCCGGCACGCCGAGCGAGACCGAGGGTGTGGCCTTGTCCGCGCTGATCCCGGCGCGCAGCTGGGCGGTATAGGCGGGCGAGATGAGCTTTGCCGCGTCTGCCTTCACAAAGTCCGGATCGCCGAGACTGACGTTGCGGTCGTGGAAGGCGCGGCGCAGAGCCTCGGTAAGGTAATGGATGTTCTGCGCCGAATGCCAGCCAAGCTCGCCCATCGGATAGCCCGATAGGATACCCAGCGTCTCACACACGACGACCCCGCCGGAGCTTGGAAGCGGCGCGGAAATCACGCGATAGCCGCGGTAGTCGCATTCCAGCGGAGTGCGTTCCATCGCGCGGTAGGCGGCGAAATCGGCCTTGGTCAGGATGCCGCCGTGCGCCTTGCTCGATGTGGCGATCTTCTCGGCGATCTCGCCCTTGTAGAACGCGTCCGCCCCCTTGTCGGCGATCAGTTGCAGCATGCGGCCAAGGTCGGCCTGCATTAACCGGTGACTCTTTTCCCAAGGCTTGCCGTCATTGAGGAAGATCGCGGCGCTGGCCGGA
The DNA here is from genome assembly GCF_037133355.1 of Novosphingobium sp. Lineage (GTDB taxonomy): Bacteria > Pseudomonadota > Alphaproteobacteria > Sphingomonadales > Sphingomonadaceae > Novosphingobium. The sequence goes on from NZ_JBAXOI010000016.1 coordinate 3,683, forward strand.
TCCTTCGCAAAATCCTCAGCGCCTTCGGCGAGGAAGGTTGAATCGCCCTGATCCATCACGAAGCCGTCCCGCGCGAGGCTGATCGCCGGAGCCATGAGCCGCGCGCGCGGCAGGACGGCAAACTTCTCGCGCGCGAGTTCCAGGCCGGCAACCGTTCCCGGCACGCCGACGGCCTTGTGGCCGCGCGTGGAGAGCAGCGGGATCACCTTGCCTGACTTGTCGAGATACATCGTCGGCGTCGCGGCCATGGGAGCGGTTTCGCGAAAATCGATGAAGCTGGTGCGTCCATCGACAAGGCGGACAGTCATGAACCCGCCGCCCCCGATGTTGCCCGCTTCGGGGAAGGTAACCGCCAGCGCGTAGGCGACCGCGATCGCGGCATCGACGGCATTGCCGCCTTCCTTCAGCACCGCGACCCCGGCGTCGCTGGCAAGGCGGTGGGCGGAAACGACCATCCCGTGCTCGGCACCCACCGGCACCGGCGATGCGGCTTCGATGCTGGTGGTGGCGGTAAGGGCGAGCGCCGCAAGGGCGGCAAAGGCGGTCTTGCGCAGGGCCATGGTCGTAATCCTCTCGCGCGCAGCTGTGCCCCCGCTTGTCCCAAAAGAAAAGGGGCGGGGAAGCCGAAACTTCCCCGCCCCGTTCTCTTTGGCCAGTGCGGCCGAACTCAGTACTTCACGCTGGCCCGGACGTACCAGAAGCCGCCGTTGAAGCCGAACGGACCGCCGTTGCGCGGATAGATCTGGCCGTCGCCGGTGCTGTTCGTCAGCGTGTAGATCGGGTTCGAGGACGAGGCCTTGATCCGGTCGGGCTTGGTGTTGAAGATGTTGTTGCCACCCACGGTCAGCTTGAAGTTGTCCATGAAGGTGTAGCTCACGTCCATGTCGGCCGTGATCTTCGCACCGAACTCCTGGCCCGGGTAGTCGCTCTCGACGCGCCACTTGCCGAAGTAGCGACCGGCGGCACCGATCGAGAAGTTGCCCATCGTCCAGTTGCCCTGGAGGTTGAGGCGATGCTTCGGAGCCAGGTTCTCGGCATCGCTGCGCTGGGCAGCACCGAGGGTGGCCGCGTCGAACTTGGTCACCTTGTTCTTGTTGTAGTTGTAGGCCAGCGTCAGGTTCAGCTTGCCGCCGGCCAGATCGGTCCGGTAGCTGCCGACCACGTCGACGCCGCGAGTGCGGATGTCGAGCGAGTTGGTGAAGAACTGGACGTTACCGCCCACGCCAACCGAGGCGAGCTCGGCGAGCTTGGCGATGTCAGCAGCGCTTACCTCGAAGGCCTTGGAGATGAAGATGCGGTCGGTCACCTTGATCTGGTATGCGTCAACCGTCAGCGTCAGTGCGCTGGTGGGCTGGAACACGAAACCGAAACCGAAGTTGGTCGACTTCTCAGGCTTCAGCGGCTTGGAGCCGAAGTACTGAGCCACCGAGCTCGTCACCGGGAAGGTGCCGACCTGCACTGACTGGCCGGCGAGGAAGTTGGTGGTCAGCACCTGGGCGTTGTTCTGACCCGGGGTCGGGGCGTGGAAGCCCGAACCCACTGTGCCGCGCAGCGCAAACTCGTCGGTCACGTGGTAGATGCCGTTGAACTTGTAGACGAAGCGCCCGCCAAACGAGTCATAGTGCTCGTAGCGGCCTGCCGCGCCCAGGGTCAGCTCCTTGGTAACGTCGGCTTCTGCGCCGACGTAAACGCCGTAGCTGTTCTGGTGGTTGGTGCCGGCATACTTGGGCGCCGTGCCGCCGTAGCCGCTCGCCGCCGGGTCATAGACCGCGGTCTTCTCGCCGGTCGGAGCGAAAACGCCCGGAGCGGTCTGGGTGTAGAGGTCATGCGCGATCGCATAGGGACCCGCACCGTAGGACTGGAAGTCGCCTTCGGTCGCGGTGTAGCTTTCGCGGCGGAACTCGGCGCCGCCTGACAGCGTGATCGGGCTGGCAAGCCCGGCCTCGACTGCATAGGTCAGGTCGAGGTTGGCATCGAATTCCTTCTGGATCAGCTTGCCGAACTCGAAGCTGGTCTGCGAGTCCGCCCCGAACGAGGGGCTGATCGAGTTGTACATCGACAGGTCGAGCTGGTTCCGGCTCAGCGAGGCAGAGAGGTCATAGGTGAAGCCGCCGTCGGTCTTCCCCTTGTAGCCGGCCGTGCCATAGGCCTCGTCGGTCTTGCCGACGAAGATCGGCGTGAAGCCGCCCGGATAGATCGATGTCAGGTTGAAGACGTTGCCGTCCTTGACATAGCCGCCTGCGGGGCAGGTCACGTTGCCAGTGGGGCACTGCGTCTTGTAGTATGGCACCTGGAAGAACGAGCGACCACCGATCGTGCCGGTTTTGAGCGTGCCGCTGCCGTCGTCATACTCGAAGCTGCTCGAGCCCTGGTACGAGGAGCGGAAGTTGAAGCTCTGCTCGGCCTTGCTGTGTGCGAAGTTGCCGAACGCATAAATCTTGCTGTTGTCAGTGACTTCGTAGGCTGCATTGACGATGGCCTTCCAGCCCTCGCTCGGCGAGTTGCCCCAGATCTGCGCGGGCAGCGGGTAGAACGGGAGCTTGTCGGCCAGCGTAGGGTTCTCGGCCGCGAAGCGTGCCGCGATCGGACGGGTCACACCGCGGCTGGTGCGGCCGTCGTTGTTGTACTCGGCCGAAACGTTGATAAAGCCGCGGTCCGACTTGAGGCCGGCGTTGCCAGCGATCTGGTAGCTCTTGCCGTCGCCGCCGTTGTCGAAGAACTGGCCATAACGGCCGACGAGCTCGAAGCCGGCGTTGTCGCGCAGGCCGTAGTTCAGCACGCCTGCGATAGCGTCCGAACCGTACTGGGCGGTCGCGCCATCACGCAGCACTTCGAGGCCCTTGATCGCGATGGCGGGGATCGCCGAAATGTCGGGACCTTGCGAGCCGAACGAAAGGCCGGTGTCGCCACCGTTGTAGACCTGGACGAGCGCCGAACGGTTGTAGCGCTTGCCGTTGAGCATGACGAGCAGCTGGTCGCCCGGCAGGCCGCGCAGCGAGGGCGCACGCACGAAGGTCGAGGCGTCTGAAATCGAGTTCTGGCCGACGAAGAACGACGGAACCAAGTTCTTGACCGAGTCGAGCAGATTCGCGGTGGGCTGCGTGGTGAGGTCCGCCGCGCTGATCACGTCGATCGGCGAGGCCGAGTCAGCAACGGTGCGGTCGGTACGGCGGGTGCCGATGACGACGATGCTCTGGGCTGCAGCAGCATCATCCGGCGCGGCAGCGGCTTCTTGCGCAAAGGCGGCCTGCGGGGCGGCAATGCCGGCGAAGGCTGCGGCCGAGGCCAGCAGCGCGCCGCGCAGGGCAAGGTTGGAAAGATTTCGCACGATAGGGTACCCCCTGAAAGGAAGCAGCCGGGCGCGTGGGCACCCCGGTCTGCACTCTGTTGAAGCGCGCAGTGGATATTCTCTCGGTTGAAAGTGTAAACAGGCTTGCGGTGCAATCCGCATGCCGCAGGTGCGAAAGCATCCGCTGTGTGACATTTTTGCTATTGCGGGTGCGGTGCGGCCACAGACATTTTTGTTAGGAGTGCGACTCTTCGCCCATGGCTCCCTGCGAGAGCCGAATCGGATGAACCTGCCGCGCGTCCATGCAGATTTGCCCGGCCCCGTGTGGCGCTGCAGTGCATCGGCTGGCCGAATTGACTCGTCCCGGCACGGCACGGCTTGACGCAGGGAAATGACTAATTTTCAATGTGATGAACCCAAATTCCGGGCGAATCCTCGCTGCGGCCCTGAACACCGGCTTAACGGTATGGACACCAAACCGTCACGGGCGCGTGCAAGGGCATGGAGGACCGTCAGTCAGGGGCTTGTCCCCGGGAGAGCCTTGTCATGTCCGCCGCCCGCTCCGTCACCATCATCGATCCGCGCGCCGGCCATATCGCCGCGCTGGTTGCCGGGCTTCCGGCGGGCGAGGCGGTCCTCGTGCTCGACGGCACTCGCGACGGTCTCGGCCAGATCGCCGCACTGCTTGAAGGCATGGGCCCGGTCGACGCGCTGCACATCGTCGGGCATGGCAGCGCGGGCGCACTCTATCTCGGCAGCAGCGCGGTCGATGCGGCTGCGCTCGCCGCGCATGCCGATGATCTTGCCGCAATCGGCCGGCATCTCGCGCCTGGCGGCGATATCCTGCTCTATGGCTGCAATGTCGCAGCGGGCGATACGGGTGCGGCTTTCCTCACCGCTTTCGGCGCGCTGACCCATGCCGACGTCGCCGCCAGCACCGATGTGACAGGCGCCGCCGCGCTCGGCGGCAACTGGACGCTCGAGGCACACTCTGGTTCAATCGAGGCCCATGCCCTGGCCTTCGCCGCGTTCCAGGGCACGCTCGCCACGATTGACGGTGATGGTAGCGCGAATGTGCTCACCGGCACCACCGGCGACGATGTGATCAATGGTTTCGGCAGCAACGACACGATCAGCGGCCTTGGCGGCAACGACGAGATCGACGGCGGCACCGGCGCAGATCAGATGACCGGCGGCACGGGTGATGATGTCTACTATGTCGACAACACTGGCGACGTGGTCACCGAAGCCTTGGGCGAAGGCACCGACCTCGTCTACTCTACCATATCACTCGCGCTTGGGCCCAACGTCGAGAACCTCACTCTGCTCGGCAGTTCGGCGATCAACGCGATCGGCAACTCGCTGGACAATGCGCTCACCGGCAATTCGGGCGCCAACCTGCTCAACGGCGGCCTTGGCAACGACACGCTCGACGGCAAGGCCGGCAGCGACACGATGATCGGCGGCAAGGGCGACGACACTTATGTCATGAGCTCGGCAAACGACATCGTCATCGAAAGCGAGTTCGAGGGCAACGACACCATTCAGGCCGGCTTCTCCTACGCGCTAGACAAGAACGTCGAGAACCTTCTGCTTCTGGGCACTGGCGATTTCAGCGGTGTCGGCAACGTGCTGAACAACACGCTGACCGGCAACGACGGGGCCAACATCCTTTCGGGGGAGGACGGCAACGACACGCTTGTCGGCGGGGGCGGGGGGGACACGCTGATCGGCGGCACCGGTTCCGACATGATCGACGGCGGCACGGGCGCCGACGCCATGATCGGCGGTTCGGGCAACGACTCCTACGTGATCGACAACCCCGACGACGTGATCGTCGAGGAAGTGAACCAGGGCGTCGATACGGTCATGGTCGGAACCGACTTCACGCTTGCCGACGATTTCGAGAATCTCACGCTGACCGGCGGCGCCGCGGTGAACGGCACAGGGACCGGGGTGGACAATGTTCTGGTCGGCAACAGCGCGGCCAACACGCTGGTCGGCCTTGGCGGCAACGATTCGCTCGATGGCGGCGCGGGCGACGATACGCTGATCGGCGGCGCCGGGGATGACCGTTACACGATTGATTCGACAGGTGACCTCATTGTCGAGAGCCCGGGCGAGGGCAACGATACAGTCAGCGCCAGCGTGACCTATACCCTTGTCGACGATGCCGAGAACCTTACACTCACCGGCGCGGCGGCCATCAGCGGCACCGGAAATGCGGTGACCAACGTCTTGGTTGGCAACGACGCTGCCAATACGCTCATCGGCCTTGGCGGCAACGACACGCTCAATGGCGGCAAGGGAGCCGATACCCTGGTCGGCGGCGAGGGCGACGATACCTACATCGTCGACGATGCCGGGGACACGGTGACCGAGACCACCGGCAACGACACCGTGCGTGCCTCGATCACCTGGACGCTCGGCGCCAATGTCGAGAATCTGGTGCTGACCGACAAGGCCGCGATCAACGGCACCGGCAACGCACTTGCCAATACGATCACCGGCAACGAAGGCGCGAACGTGATCGACGGCGGCGCCGGTGTCGACGTCATGAACGGCGGCCTCGGCGCCGATACCTATTACGTCGACAATTCCGCTGACACGGTGGTCGAGTCAGTCCGCGGCAGCGGCACCGATATCGTCTTCGCCGCGGCTTCGTTCGTGCTCACCGATTATGTCGACAACCTCACCCTCACCGGCAGCGCCGACATCAACGCCACCGGCAACTCGATCAACAACGTTATCACCGGCAACAGCGGTCGAAACGTGATCGAGGGTGGCGGTGGCAAGGATGCGCTCGATGGCCGCGACGGCGGCGATCTTTATATCCTCACCACGCCGCGCGATCAGGTCCAGGGCGAGATTCAGGATACCGGCGCCTCGGGCACCGATGTGGTGCGCGTCGCTTTCACCACGCTTGGCTATGCCACCTTCAACGAGAAGGACACAGGCATCGAGACGATCGAGATCGGCACCGGCACCGGCGCCACGGCCGATAGCAGCGGCATCGTGGCGATCTCGGTCTCGGCCAGCAAGGTACTGAATGCGGTCACCATTATCGGCAATGCGGGCAACAACCGCATCACCGGTACGGCCTTTGCCGACACGCTCGATGGCGGGCTGGGCATTGATTCCATGACTGGCGGCGCGGGCGATGACACCTACTATGTCGACAATATCAAGGACCGGGTGAGCGAGCGCAGTAATGCCGGGAACGATACGGTCATTGCCTCGGTCAACTTCAAGCTGGGCACAGGGGTCGAGACGCTGGTCCTGACCGGCTCGGCCGATCTTTCGGGCGTCGGTGGCAGTGATGCCAACACGATCACTGGCAACACTGGCAACAACAGTCTGGACGGCGGCCGCGGTGACGACATCATCAGCGGCCTCGGTGGCAGCGATCGGCTGATCGGCGGCGCTGGTGCCGACCGGCTCGAGGGCGGCACCGGCGCCGACGCGTTCGTCTTCGATGCCCGGCCCAAGGCTGGCGATGCTTTTGATACGATCGTGGATTTCAGCAGCGCCGAAGGCGACACGATCGAGCTGGTCGCGAGCGCCTTCCGTGGGCTTGGCAAAGTGCTCGGGCCGATCAGCGCCGATCAGTTCTGGTCGGGCGCCGGGGTCACGCAGGTCCACGACGCGACCGACCGCGTGCTCTACGATACCTCGACCGGCAATCTCTGGTACGATCCCGACGGCCTCGGGATCTTCGCTCCGATCCAGATCGCGCAGCTCGGCGTGGGCGCGCATCCGGCGTTGTCGCACACGGATATCTTCCTCGTCGCCTGACGAGACGCAGGCGACGATTCTGCAAGTTGCCATTCAGTATCCATTGGCCGATGGCAAGATATCCCGCTCGCGGCGCCAGGGAACCGACGGGCGTGCACGCAAGGAAGCGCTGATGGCTGTCGCAAGAGTTTACCACATGGCGGCTCGGGAAACGCTGGGTGACGCGCTGGCCGTTGCCCTGCACGATCTGAAAAAGGAGTTGCGGGCCAACACGGATTGCAGCGAGGTCTACTGGTTCCGCGATCTTGAAAACCGGCATCGCTTTCTTTTCATCGAGATATGGGACTCTAGCGAGGCTCACAAGGCCTCCAACGGCAAGATTGGCGGCGATGTGTTGGCGCACATCGCCGCAGCTTGCATCGAGATGCCTGAAGGCTCCTACGAGGAAGTGCTTCACTAGCCCCGCCAGCTTCTGGCGTGGCGAATCCGGGCTGTCCCAGATCCTTGCAATCACTGGAAGCCTGCCTTCCGGTTTGCCCGTCTGGCGAGACTTGAACCCCGCGCTAGAACTGCGGCACAGCGATCCAGCTGAAAGGCCCGCATCATGACCAGCCCGACCGATCACGCTTTCTCCCCCGCCGTGCGCGCGGCGCAGCGGCGCAAGGGGTCCGATGCGCATTACGCCGGCATGATCATGGCGGACAGGGTCGATGCACGCCTCGCCGCCTTTGTCGGGCAAGTGCGCAGCTGCTATCTCGCCAGCGCCAGCGCTGATGGGCAGCCTTATGTACAGCACCGCGGCGGCCCGGCGGGCTTCCTCAAGGTTCTGGACGAGCACCGCCTCGCCTTCGCCGATTTTCGCGGCAACCGGCAATATATCTCCACCGGCAACTTCGCCGAGAACCCCAAGGCCTTCCTCTTCCTGATGGACTACGCCAACCGCCGCCGCATCAAGCTCTGGGGCGAGGTGCAGGTGATCGAGGGTGACGAGGGCCTCAACGCCGCGCTCGCGGTGCCCGGCTACCGCGCGCAGGTGGAACAGGCGGTGGTTTTCACCATCAAGGCGTGGGACATGAACTGCCCGCAGCACATTCCCCGCCTGATCCCCGCCGAAGAGGTCGCCGAGATCGTCGCGGCGCGCGATGCACGCATCGCCGCGCTCGAGGCACAGCTCGCCGAGCTTTCAAAAACTGGAACCTAAACTTCCAGACTATCCCCCTACCGGACGGGAGCCCGGCTTCCTAAATAGGTCTCACAGCCGCCGGTTTCTCCTTCCCTTCCCGGCGGCACGTTGTCCCCCGCGCCTTGTCCCTGGGCGTTTGGGGCGCCAAAGCACCCGGGCAGGACCCTTCCCCCCGCACCCCTGCCCGGGTGCCCATTTTCATCGCTGCCGCCCGCCCGCCGCACCGGAGTGCCTTGTCATGTCGCGTCCACCCCTGCCGCCCTTCACTGCCGAAACTGCCGCCGAGAAAGTCCGCCTCGCCGAGGACGGCTGGAACAGCCGCGATCCTGCCCGCGTCGCGCTCGCCTATACCGAGGACAGCAGGTGGCGGAACCGCGCCGAGTTCCTTGAGGGCCGCGCCGCGATCGAAGCCTTCCTCACCCGCAAGTGGGCGCGCGAGCTGGACTACCGCCTGATCAAGGAACTCTGGGCGCACGCCGGCAATCGCATCGCGGTGCGCTTCGCCTATGAATACCACGACGACAGCGGCCAGTGGCTGCGCGCCTACGGTAACGAAAACTGGGAATTCGACGAACACGGCCTCATGCAGCGCCGCATCGCCAGCATCAACGAACACCCCATCCGCGCCGAGGACCGCCGCTTCCACTGGCCTCTCGGCCGCCGCCCCGACGACCACCCCAGCCTCAGCGCGCTGGGCTTCTGAAAGCCAGACCGATGAAACCCGCCCGCACACGCACCCGCACCCAACTGCCCGTCCTGCACCTCTGCTTCGAACGCCTCCGCGCCCGCCCCGATTGGCTGGAAAGCTGGCTGATCGGCTGGGCGCTGCTCCTCGCCTGGGGCGCGTTCGCGTTCCTGGTGGTCCCCGCAGGCCTCACCGCCACTGTCGCGCAGGCGGTGTACTTCGCGGGGCTGTTCCCGTGGATCCTGCTGCCGGTCGTCGCGGCTTCCGGCTCGAAGCCCTGCGGCAAGGGTTAGGCTACCGACCTGCCCTTCGTCGCCCCGTGCTTGACACGGGGCTTGGCCCTTCTACCGGCGCGGCGTCAATAGCAGAAAGCCAGGGCCCGGATCGCGTTCGGGCCGACGAGTTCATCTGAGGTCATCACGTTGCAGCCGCGGTCGACGGATACAGCGACCGGCAGAGCGGCTGGGTTTGGTGGTTAGCTGCCGTTTCGCTTCTGGCGCACAAAACGCCCACGAATGTATGTCCAAAGCACTGGACGTAAGGTCAGCGCGAAGTCGAACCCTCCCTCATAAACCCGTATGGTAGGTCGACTGAACTTGTCGCTCGTGAAGTCCGGCTCCCTGTGCCAGCTTGCAAACTCACCAACTTTCCTGACGCCATTGTCGGTGATGCGCCAAACCCGGACGCGGTAGGCTGACCCTCCTGCCCACTTGGAATAAAGTAGACCGTTTTCGTCAGCAAACATGCCCATGGGACTATCGCCGATGGTTTCGCTGTAATTTATCGGATGGGAGCATTTGGCTAGGCACTTGATCTGGATCTTGTAACCTTCGGCAAGATCTCCCTCTACTGTTGCGAGGAATGAGGCTTGCTCGGCGTCAACGCGGAGTGATGCCACTGGAGTGGGTTGAACAGCGCCTAGGGCGAGAGCGGCAAAAAACCAATGCAACATTGAGTGAGACCACCACCTCGTCAAATGTCCGCAATCGGGCGCAAACGGCCCTTCGCATTCCGCCAACCACCCTAAACCGCACAAGCCCCCGACCTGATCAAAAACCGCTGCTCGCGCCCATTATCAAGGCTGAACATGCCCCCACGGCCGGGCACGGCATCAAGCAGCAAATCGACCGCCTCGCCCGCCGCGCTCCACGCCTCGAACTGGCGCACGCCGATATAGAACGGCGCTTCCCCCACATGCCCCAGCAGCACGTCGCTTTCGCCCACGCGAAATTCGCTCGCAGGGTAGCACATCGGGGAGGAGCCATCGCAGCAACCGCCCGATTGGTGAAACAGCACCGACCCATGTTCGGCAATGATCTCGCCAAGCAGGGCCAATGCCGCAGGGGTCGCAGAAACGCTCATCCCGTCAGAAGAAGCCCAGCGCCTTCGGGCTATAGCTCACCAAGAGGTTCTTGGTCTGCTGGTAGTGGTCCAGCATCATCTTGTGGTTCTCGCGCCCGATGCCCGATTGCTTGTAGCCGCCGAAGGCCGCGTGCGCGGGATAGGCGTGATAGCAGTTGGTCCACACGCGCCCCGCCTGCACCGCACGGCCCGTCCGGTATGCCTGCGTGCCGCTGCGCGTCCACACGCCCGCGCCAAGGCCATAGAGCGTGTCGTTGGCGATGGCATGCGCGTCATCGGCGTCCTTGAAGGTCGTCACCGCCACCACGGGTCCGAAGATTTCCTCCTGGAACACGCGCATCTTGTTGTGGCCTTCAAGGATCGTCGGCTTCACGTAGAAGCCGCCCGCCATATCGCCCGGCATCACATTCCGCTCGCCGCCGGTCAGCACCTTGGCGCCTTCGTTCCGGCCGATCTCGAAGTAGGAGAGGATCTTCTCCAGCTGCTCGGATGACGCCTGCGCGCCGATCATCGTCGATGCATCGAGCGGGCTGCCCTGCACGATCTTTTCGACGCGGGCGATCGCGCGCTCCATGAACTTGTCGTAAATCGATTCCTGGATCAGCGCACGGCTCGGGCAGGTGCAGACCTCGCCCTGGTTGAGCGCGAACATCGCAAAGCCTTCGAGCGCCTTGTCGAAGAAGTCGTCATCCGCATCCATCACGTCGGCAAAGAAGATGTTGGGCGATTTGCCGCCGAGTTCCAGCGTCACCGGGATCAGGTTCTCGCTGGCATATTGCATGATCAGGCGCCCGGTCGTCGTCTCGCCGGTAAAGGCGATCTTGGCGATGCGGCGGCTCTGCGCGAGCGGCTTGCCCGCTTCTAGGCCGAAGCCGTTGACGACGTTGAGCACGCCCGGCGGCAGTAGATCACCGACGAGTTCCAGCAGCACGTGGATCGAAGCCGGGGTCTGCTCGGCGGGCTTGAGCACCACACAGTTGCCCGCCGCGAGCGCCGGGGCGAGCTTCCACACGGCCATCAGGATCGGGAAGTTCCAAGGGATGATCTGCCCCACGACGCCCAGCGGTTCGTGGAAGTGGTAGGCCACAGTATCATGGTCGATCTCGGAAATGCCGCCTTCCTGCGCGCGGATGCAGCCGGCGAAATAGCGGAAGTGATCGATCGCCAGCGGCATGTCCGCCGCCATCGTCTCGCGGATCGGCTTGCCGTTGTCCCAGGTCTCGGCGGTCGCCAGCAGGGTGAGGTTGGCTTCCATGCGGTCGGCAATACGGTTCAGGATCAGCGCGCGCTCACCGGCGCTGGTCTTGCCCCAGGCGTCCTTGGCGGCGTGCGCGGCATCGAGCGCGGCCTCGACGTCTGCGGCGGAGGAGCGCGCCAGCGTGGTGATCGTCTGGCCGGTGATCGGCGAGGGATTGTCGAACCGGCGGCCATCTGCGGCATCAACCCAGCGTCCGCCGATATAGTTGCCATAGTAGTCCTTGTAGGGGTGCGGGGGCAGCTGGCCGGTCATGGTCGTTCCTCTCGTTTGTCCCGCCGGGTCTGGCGCCCGGGCGTGGGGGCGTGGCGTTGCCGCCGGGGCGGCCATTCCACCGGCGAACTCTATCGCTGGCGAGCGCGGAAACAAGGGCTTGCCTGAAAGCGGCGGCGATAGCCCTGTCCTGCAGCGTGGGCTCCGACGCGAATCGAACCGACAAGCGAAAACCCGCGCCAATGCCGTGGAGATGTCGATGTGGGATAAGGGAAACTGGAGCGGGCGAAGGGATTCGAACCCTCGACCCCAACCTTGGCAAGGTTGTGCTCTACCCCTGAGCTACGCCCGCTCGTGCGTTTCGGGCCAGGATGCAAAGCACCGCGGCCGGGGTGAAGCGCGCCCTTAGCGGGCCTGTGAAACCCGTGCAACTGCAAAAATGCGGCGAAGCGTCCCAGCCCCAATTCGGCGGCAACAGGCGGGGCTGTGCCCTTGAATGCCCTTGCCGAACGTGTCCGCAATCCCACATGGTGATTCCACAGTTGGACATCAGCAGACCGGAGACCTCCATTGGCAAGCCTTGGCCTCAATCTTGACGAACAGAAGGCGGTGGATCGCTTCCGCAAGGCTGTGGTCGAGCCTTCGATGACCAAGCTGGTCGTGCTCGATTTCTGGGCCGAATGGTGCGGGCCGTGCAAGGCGCTAACCCCGGTCCTTGAAAAGGTCTGCGGCGAGTATGCCGAGAAGGGCGTCGTCCTCGCCAAGATCAATGTGGACGAGGAACAGTTCATCGCCGCGCAGTTCCAGGTGCGCTCGATCCCGACCGTCTACGCCATGTTCCAGGGCCAGCCGGTGGCGGACCTCACGCCCGCACGCAGCGAATCGCAGCTGCGCCAGATGCTCGATCAGATGCTGGCGCGCCTGCCCATCCAGGCGGGCGAGGAACCCGCGCAGGACCTCGCGCCGCTCCTCGCCATGGGAGATGAAATTCTGGCCGAAGGCGATGGCGAGCGCGCGGTGGGCATCTTCTCGCAGATCGCCGAGATCGCGCCCGAAAGCGCGGCCGCCCAGTCCGGCCTGATCCGCGCGCTGATCGTGGCGGGACACAAGGACGAGGCTGCCGAAGTGCTCGCCGCGCTCGATCCGAAGCTCGCCGAAGATCCTGCGCTGGCGCAGGCGCGCTCCGCCCTCGCGCTTGCCGTGGATGCGCCCGAGCCGAGCGAACTCGATGGTCTGCGCGCTGCGGTCGCCGCCAATCCGGGTGACATGGATGCCGAGCTCGCGCTCGCCAACGGGCTCTATGCCGCAGGCGACCGCGATGGCGCAGCCAGCCTGCTGTTGTCCATGGTCGCGCGTGATCGCACGTGGAACGAGGGCGCGGCGCGCACTCGCCTGCTCCAGATCTTCGAGGCGATCGGGCTTGAGGATGCCTGGGTGGCCGCCACGCGGCGCAAGCTCTCCACCGTGTTGTTCGGCTAAGGCGATGGGGCAGGACAGCCGCGCCGTGCGCCTATCGATCTTTCCGCTGACTGGCGCGCTGCTCTTTCCGGGGCTGCAGTTGCCGCTCCACATCTTCGAGCCGCGCTACCGCTCGATGATTTCTGATTCGCTGGCGCGCGACCGCCGCATCGCGATGATCCAGCCGCAGGGGCCGCACGATGGCGCTCCGCTGTTCTCGGTCGGCTGTGTCGGCAAGATCGGCGAGGTCGAGGCGCTTGAGGACGGTCGCTTCAACGTGATCCTCGAAGGCATCTCGCGCTTTCGCCTGCTGCGCGAGCTTGATGTCACGACTCCCTTCCGTCAGATTGAGGGGCAATTGATCGAGGACGATGCCGGCGCCAGCCTCAGTGCTGTAGAGCGCGCCTCGTTCGAGCGCGAGGCCCGCCGTTTCGCCGACGCGCAGGGCTATTCGGTGGACTGGGACTCGGTCGCGCGCCTTGACGACGTTTCGCTGATCAACGGCGTCTCGCAGATTGCGCCGTTCGATGCCGCCGCCAAACAGGCGCTGCTCGAAGCCGACAGCCTCGGCGCGCGCTGCGAGTTGCTTGTCCAGCTCATGCAGTTTTTCGGCCGCCGCGATTCGGATGACGGGCGAGTGACGCTGCAGTAGCCGGCACACCCTCGGCCCCTCCCGCAAGCGGGAGGTGAGACGCGCGTCAGAACTGCGCCCTGATCCCGTCGATCACGAACTGGGCCGCGAGCGCCGCCAGCAGCACGCCGAGCAGCCGCGTGATCACCGCCTCGACTTGCGAGCCCAGCGCGCGGATGATCGGGCGGGCGCCGACGAGCGCGATGAAGCTCAGCAGCATGACTGCGCCGAGCGCGCCGAGGATCACCATGGTCTCGGGCAGGCCATGCGCCCGCGCGGTGAGCAGCATGACCGAGGCGATCGAGCCCGGTCCCGCCAGCATCGGCATGGCCATCGGAAAGACCGAGACGTCCTCCACATTGGGCTGGGCATTGCGCACTTTCTCCGCCCGCTCCTCGCGCCGTTCAGTGCGCTTTTCGAACACCATGTCGATCGCGATCATGAACAGCATGATCCCGCCCGCGATGCGGAAGCTGTCGAGCTCGATATGGAGCGCACCGAGCAGATCCTCGCCGAACAGCGCGAAGACCACGAGGATTCCGCTGGCAATCAGGCATGCCCGCAAGGCCATCATGAAGGCCTGGCGCTGCGTGGCCGAGGCGGTGAGCCCGGCGTAGATCGGGGCGCAGCCCGGCGGGTCGATCACCACGAACAGCGTCGTGAAGGCAGAGAGGAACAGGGCGAGCATCGGGTCAGCCCTCGTTTTTCGCGATTTCGGTGCGCTTCAGCACTTCGGCCATCTTGCCGTCCTGCCACAGCCACACGGTCCATTCGCGCGTGCCGCCGGGCAGCACGGTGGAGCGCCAGGCGAGCGTTCCGTCGACCGAACGGCCATCCTTGCTGTCAGACCCGGCAGCCGCAGCGAGGGGAGGAATTGGCCCGGCCAGTGGGCGCGGCGGTGGTGGGGCATTCTTGGGCAGCGGCGGTGCATCTGCGAGTGGATCGCGGCGCAGGCGCGGCGGGCAATCGGCGACCTTGCCGGTCATGAAATCACTGCCCGCCAGCGGCGCGGCGAGATCGCCGCCCTGATCGAGCAGCCATTTGTAGTCGCCCTTCTTGCGCTGGCGCTGCCAAACGGTGGAGAACCAGCCGTTCGCCTGACCCGCCTGAAAACCGCCGAACGTCACGCCGGTGCTGCCGTCGCAGCTGATCCACACCAAACTCGGCTGCCATTGCACCGTCTGCGGCGGATTGGCGCGGCCCTTGAGCCAGGCCTTGGCTGCCACGCGCTGCGGCACGAACATCTCCGCTTCCTCGGCGGCGGTTTCGGCAAAGGCGGTCCACTGCCCCTTCTCGCGCGCCAGCCGGGCGAAGGCGATCTCCGCTGCGATCAGGGCGCTGGGATTGCCAATGGGCGTGACGGCCGATCCGGACGGCGGCGCGCGCCGTTCCTGCGCCGCGGCGGGAACAGCAAGGGCCAGCAGGATGAGGGGGATGCAGCGCTTCATGTTGCCCAGCCTAGAGCAGGTGCGGTGTGAGGGGAAGCGCCAGGCCCACCCCCAACCCCTCCCGCAAGCGGGAGAGGAGAAGAACGGGCGACTGCTGGCTCCCCTCCCGCTTGCGAGAGGGGCTGGGGGTGGGCCAGCGACCAAACCCTCAAACCGCGTCCGCAGCCAGCTCCAGCCCGGCATTGCGATAGGCCGCGACCAGCGCATTGCGCAGCAGCACGGCAATGGTCATCGGGCCGACCCCGCCGGGCACCGGGGTCACCGCGCCTGCGACTTCCATCGCCCCGGCGTAGTCGACATCACCGACCAACCGGGTCTTGCCTTCCTCGGCGGCGGGCACGCGGTTGATGCCCACATCGATCACCGTCGCGCCGGGCTTGATCCAGTCAGCCTTGACCATTTCCGGCCGGCCCACCGCCGCCACCACGATATCGGCGCGGCGGACGACAGCGGGCAGATCCTTGGTGCGGCTGTGCGCGATAGTCACGGTGCAGCTTTCGGCCAGCAGCAGCTGCGCCATCGGCTTGCCGACGATATTCGAGCGGCCGATGACGACCGCATCGAGGCCGGACAGCGAGCCCAGCCGGTCCTTGAGCAGCATGAGGCAGCCAAGCGGGGTGCAGGGCACGAAGCCCGGCTGGCCCACCGCAAGGCGGCCCGCGCTGATCACGTGAAAGCCGTCGACGTCCTTGTCCGGGTTGATCGCGGCGATCACCTTCTGCTCGTCCATGTGCGCAGGGAGCGGCAACTGCACCAGAATGCCGTCGACAGCGGGATCGGTATTGAGGTGTTCCACCACCGCGAGGAGATCGGCTTCGCTGGTTTCCGCCGGCAGTTTGTGCTCGAAGCTCGCCATGCCGGCCTCGACAGTCTGCTTGCCCTTGGAACGAACATAGACCTGGCTTGCCGGATCTTCGCCCACCAGCACCACGGCGAGGCCCGCCTTGCGCCCGGCCTTGGCTTCAAACGCGGCGGCAAGCTCCCCCACTTTTGCGCGCAAGGTCGCGGCAAAGGCCTTCCCATCGATGATCGCGGCAGTCATTTTACGCACTTTCCGTCTTGCAGCTGGTTCAGATCGATCCGGTCATATCGGCGATGAACACGAGGACGCGGACAATCAGATCCAACCCGAAGATCACGATCATCGGTGAGAAATCGATGGCCCCGGTGTTGGGCATGGCCCGGCGGATCGGATTAAGAATCGGATCAAGGATCGCGCTCAGCGCGGTCCAGATCGCCGAGACCACCTTGTTGCGAGCGCTGACCACGTTGAAGGCAATCAACATGCTCAGGATAAACTGCACGACCACAACCATTTGGATCAGCTGGATAAGCTTGATCAGGGCCGCGATGAGCGAAAACAAAAGCATGTGGCATTCCCTTGTCAGCGAGGAAGCATCGCTCCTAGCCGACCCGCTCCGGGCCCCACAAGGCCCCCCTCGCCGAACGACCTACGACGACGGACAAACTTGTATGTATTACATACAAGTTTGTCCAGTGGGGACCTTCGTCCTCTCCGGGAAAATCGTCAGGCCCGGCGGATCAGCGTGCCCGCGCCGCGCGCGGTAAACACCTCGATCAGCATCGCATGCGGCACGCGCCCGTCGAGCACCACCGCCGCCTCGCATCCTGCTTCGACCGCGTGGACGCATGTTTCGAGCTTGGGGATCATGCCGCCGCTGATCGTGCCGTCTTCGGCGAGGCGGGTGATATCAGCCGGGGTGAGATCGGTGAGCAGGCGGCGCTCCTTGTCGAGCACGCCGGGGACGTCGGTCAGCAGGAACAGCCGCGCCGCGCCCAGGGCAGCGGCAATGGCCCCGGCCATGGTGTCGGCATTGATGTTGTAGGTCTCGCCGTCCTCGCCCACGCCGATCGGGGCGATCACCGGGATCATGTTCGCAGCCGTTATCGTGTCGATCACGGTGGTGTCGATCTTTGCGGGCTCGCCCACAAAGCCCAGATCGACGACGATGGCCTCGCCGCTTTCCGCATCGTTGATCGCCTTGGGGGCCTTCTTCGCCTCGACCTTGCGGGCGATGACCATGCCGCCGTCCTTGCCGGAAATGCCGATGGCTTTGCCGCCAGCACGCGCAATCCAGCTGACGAGTTCCTTGTTGATCGCGCCGGCCAGCACCATCTCTGCCACTTCAGCGGTCTGCTTGTCCGTAACGCGCAGGCCGTCGACGAAGCGCGATTCGATGCCGAGCGCCTTCAGCATCCGCCCGATCTGCGGGCCGCCGCCGTGGACCACGACCGGATTGATGCCGACCGCCTTCAGCAGCACGATATCCTCGGCAAAGTCCTGCGCGAGGTCGGGATCGCCCATGGCGTGGCCGCCGTACTTCACCACGAAGGTCTTGCCCGCATAGCGCTGCAGATAAGGCAGTGCCTCGGTCAGGGTTTCGGCCTTGGCGAGCATCGCCTTGTGGTGGGCGGCGTCGTCGTGCTTGGAGTCGGATGCGGTGCTCATGATGCGGCGCGCTTTGGACCAAGCGGCCCCTTGGCGCAATATTTGCCCGCAGGCCTAACGCGTTCCATCCAGCCAGCGCCCGAGCTTGACGAAGGCCCAGATCAGCGGCGGCACCATGATCGTGGAAAGCAGGAGCTTGGAGAGGATCTGCCCCGCCATGATCTCGCCGATGGGAAGCGGCACGCCTGCGGCATCGCTTACCCCGGCGAATGAGATCGTGATGAAGATCAAGGTATCGACCATCTGGCTGAGCAGGCTGGCGATCCAGGCACGCAGCATCAGCAGGTGCCCGGGTCCGCCGGCAAGACGCGAGAAGACATATACGTTGAGTGTCTGCGAGGTGCCGTAGGAAATGAGCCCGGCAAACTGCATCCGCGCGCCTTGGCCAAGGAGGCGGGCATAGGCCTCCTGATCGCCCCAGAAGGGCGCGGGCGGCACCACGTTGATCACGAAGGTCAGCAGCAGCATCGAGACGATCAGCGGCACGAAGCCGAAGCGCACGAGGCGGTTGGCCGCATCCTGCCCGAAGAGTTCGGCCACCGCGCTCGCCATCACGACCAGCAGCAGGAAGGCGAAAATCCCGCTCTCGACAGCGAGATCGCCGACAAGCGGCCAGTGCCCAAGCGCCGCGATCTTGGTGCCGAGCACGCCCGCCAGAACCACCAACCCGCCATAGAGCAGCGAGAAGGCAAAGAGAGAGGTGGGGATGGCCGGCGCGGTCGATCTGTCGTGCATCCTGCGGTGGTTAGCGGGATTTTGACCCGGCGCCAAATCCCGTTTAGACCTTGATGGTTCTGTTCTGAAACGGGGAGCACCGGGCCCGCGATGCGCGTTTTCATGAGCCTCGCCGGCATGGCGTTGATCCTGCTTGTTGCACTGCTGCTATCATCCAATCCCCGCGCGATCCGGCTGCGCGTGGTCGTGCCGGCCTTTGCGCTACAAGTGGGCTTTGCCGGGCTGGTGCTGTGGTTCCCGCCCGGGAATGCCGCGCTGCAAGGCGCGGCGGCGGGCGTCGAAGGACTGCTCGGCTATGCCAAGGCGGGGGTCGCCTTCCTGTTCGGCCCGCTTGCCGATCCGGCCATCGGCGGACGCAGCTTTGCCATCGCCGCGCTGCCTACGATCGTGTTCTTCGCCGCGCTGATCTCGATCCTCTACTATGTCGGGATCATGCAGCTGGTGATCCGCTGGATCGGCGGGGGGCTGGAGAAGGTCACCGGCATCAGCCGGGTCGAAGCACTCTGCGCCGCCAGCAACATCTTCGTTGGACAGAGCGAATCGCCGCTGGTCATCCGGCCCTATCTTGCCGCGCTCAGCCCTTCGCAGATGTTCACGGTTATGAGCGTTGGCATGGCCGGCGTCGCGGGCACGATCCTTGCTGCCTATGCCGCCATGGGCATCCGCGTCGACTATCTTGTCGCTGCCGCATTCATGTCGGCGCCGGGCGGCGTGCTGATGGCCAAGCTGATCATGCCCGACGTCCCGCCGACACCCGAAGCGCCAGCAGACGCGCCGCTTCCCAATCCGCATATCGCCGTCTCGGCACCGGATGAGGAGCGGCCGGCCAACCTCATCATGGCCGCCAGCCAGGGCGCGCAGACGGGTGTGCGGCTGGCGGTGGCGGTCGGTGCGATGGTGCTTGCCTTCGTGGCGCTGGTGGCGATGGCCAACGGTGTACTCGGCGGCGTGGGCGCGCGGCTTGGCTACCCGGGGCTCTCGTTCCAACAGATCCTGGGCACGGTCTTCGCGCCGGTGTTCCTGCTGCTTGGCGCGCCGACATGGGCTGAGGCGGCGCAGGCGGGCGGCCTTTTCGGCACCAAGATCGTGCTCAACGAATTCGTCGCCTTCATCGATCTCGGCGCGGCCAAGGACTTGTCCGCGCACACCGTCGCCATTGTGACCTTTGCCTTGTGCGGCTTTGCCAATTTCAGCTCGATCGCGATCCAGATGGCGGTTTCAGGCAGCCTCGCGCCAAACCAGCGCCCGGTGATCGCGAAGTTGGGGCTGAAGGCGCTTGCGGCGGGGGCGCTGAGCAATCTTATGAGCGCAGCGCTCGCTGGCCTCTTCCTCAGCGTATGAAGCCTTGACCGGCTTTGCCGCGATCAGGGCTGGCGTGGCCTACGGCTTGATCGGCTTCGGTTTCGGGTTCGTGTTTGGCGTGGTGCGGACCATGCTGGTTGCCCCGGCGATCGGCGCATTTGCCGCGGTCGCAATCGAGACGCCACTGATGCTGGCGGCCTGCACACCACTCGCCCGCTGGTGCCTGCGCCGCTGGTCCATCGCCGCACCTGCTGCAGCGCTGGCTATGGGTTTAGCAGCGTTCGCCGCGCTGATGGTTTGCGAGTTACTGCTTGGGCTGGCACTAGAGCAAAGTCCGCCGGCGATGCTTGCCGCGTTGGCCCTGCCCGAAGGTATGCTTGGCCTTGCCGGTCAGATCACCTTCGCGCTGCTTCCGGTTGGCTTTTTGCTCGCGCAGCGTCGGCTGCGCTAGGGGCCCGGGAAATATACCAGAATGGCATCGGCCACGCCCAGCCACCATGCGGTGTGAAATAGAGCCGTGACAGCGATCTCGGCCCCAACAGTGACAGAAATCCCGAGCACCGATACGGGCAACAGCCGGCCCTTGGTGCGCCAGTCGAACATGGCCAGCATGATGAGGAACGCATTGGTCATGATAAATCGGTGGATGAAGAAGCCCATGCCGTGGTTGCCCACAATCGGCATGAGCAGCGGTTCTGTGACCCGCGACCATGCCGCGCCGAACAGGAGTGTAGTGCCGAGGAACATGAGCCGCTTGTGAATAGCCGAACGGCGGCGCAGTAGCAGCCCGGCCGTGGTGAAGGCCAGAAACAGCCCGAGTGAGAAAATCGGCACGATAAGAAATCGTTGTCCGCCCGGTTGGTGGATAGCGGCGAAGCGATCGCTGTAGGTTTCGGCGAAGACGCTGCTGATCGCCATGGCCGGGATCATGGCGGCGCCGATCAGACCCAGCCGCTTATGCATCTCAGGATTGCCCTGTCGAATGAACACTATCTGTGCCGCGAGCAGCACCACCCAGCCGAGGAACAGGCCGGCGTGGATCTGCAGCGTGATCGGCGCCGGGTAATCGGCAAGGCCATTGAAGCGGGCCCAGCTGGGCGGCACGAAGCCGAGCACGACGCCGGCCACGCCGAGCGCGAGGAAGGCCAGAAAATAGTCCCGCTCGATCTGCGGAGCCCAGCGGGCGCGAACGTTTGTGGCCAACTTGAACCCCCCCAGATGCCGCCGGATATGTCTCGGGGCGCAGCGCTGGCCCGTCAAGGGCAGTTGCATCCAGACCAATCGCGACTGGCGCGTGAAACCTACCGTGCCGATGTGCGGCCCCGGCTGGCAGCAAGTCCCTGCCGCACGATCAGGGGCAGGCCGAGCAACACAAACGGCGCGGCCATGAAACCCCAGTAGCCGTTGTCGGGCCGGCCGAACACGGTGAGTGCGGCGAGGAACCCCGCGCTGCCGATCGCGGCGATGCGCTCGAAATCGCGGCCCCAGCCCAGCATTGCGGCGAGCGAGGCGGCGACGAGGGCGAGGATAAGCGGGCCAGGCAGACCGGTCAGCGCAAGATTGCGGCGCAGCGCGTCGATCACCAGCGGCAGTCCGCCAAAGCGCACCCAGCCGGGCGAGGTGAGGTCTCCGGGATGAACCTGCGCGGCGACCTGCTGCGCGTGGATCAGCCACAGCCCGCCGGCCAGCGCGATGGCGCCCAGCGCCATGCCCGCCAGACGCCAGTCGCGCTTCCACAGCGCCGCGAGCACGATGGCGGCGAGCCAGGCCAGTGCGGTCTCGCGCACCAGCACGGCAAGCAGCGCGAGCAGGACCATGAGCCAAGGACGCCGATTGGCCGTGAGCGCCAGCATCACCAGCAGCACGCTCCATTGCTCGTGGAGATAAACGTTGTCCGGGAAAAACACGCCGAACAGCCCGGCCACGGCGAGGGCGACCATGGCCAGCGCTTCTGCAGGGGGTCGGTCCGAGAGGCTTTGCCTAAGCGCGATCAGGGCGCCGAAAAGCAGCACGATGAGGGCAGCGGTGCGCGTGGCAGTGCTGGGAAGCAGCGCCAGCCAATAGGTCATCGTCGGCGGGCGCACGGCGAGCGCAGGCTGCACCGGGTAGACGCGTTCGCGCTGCGCAGCCATCGTCGCGGGGTAGAAGTTCTCTCCGCCGCGGACTCGCTCGATCACGGTGCGGTAGAGTTCCTGGTCGAGCTGGACGGGCTTTGACGGCGCCTTGGCTGCCAGGGGCACGGCAAGGCAGGCGAGAAGAGCCAGCATGAGGGCCCGCCACATGTTCACAGCTCGCGCTTGAGCTCATAAAGCAGATCGAGCGCGACGCGGGGGCTCAGCGAATCGATGTCGATGGCGCCGAGCTTTTCGCGCAGGGCATCGACTTTCTCCTCCGCCGCATCGAGCGCGGCGGCGAAGAGGGGCAGGTCGTCCAGACCCGCCGCCAGCCCGCCCGTCGCGGCGCGGCCCTTCTCGAGCTTGTCCAGAACGGCCTTTGCGCGTTTGACCACGGGCGCGGGAACTCCGGCCAGCCGCGCGACGGCAAGGCCGTAGCTCTTGTCTGCCGGACCTTCCGCCAGTTCGTGCAGCAGCACCAGATCGCCCTTCCATTCGCGCGCGCGGACATGGTGGAGCGATAGCGCCTCGCAGGTTTCGGCAAGCCGCGCGAGCTCGTGGTAATGCGTCGCGAAGAGGCAGCGTGAGCGGTTCACCTCGTGCACCGCCTCGGCCACAGCCCAAGCGAGCGCGAGGCCGTCGTATGTCGAGGTGCCGCGACCCACTTCGTCGAGGATCACGAAGCTGCGTTCGCCGGCCTGCGCCAGAATAGCGGCAGTCTCGACCATCTCGACCATGAAGGTGGAGCGCCCGCGTGCGAGGTTGTCCGCCGCGCCGACACGGCTGAACAGGCGGTCGACAAGCCCGATTTGGGCGGCCTCAGCGGGGACGAATCCGCCCGATTGCGCGAGGATCACGATCAGCGCGTTCTGGCGCAGGAACGTGGACTTGCCGCCCATGTTGGGGCCGCCGATGAGCCAGAGGCGGTCGCGCGGCGAAAGCTGGCAGTCGTTGGCGACAAAGCGCTCGCCGCGCGCGGCCAATGCGGCCTCGACCACCGGGTGCCGCCCGCCGCGAATGGCGAGCGCGGTGTCCTCGGAAAGGCGCGGCAGGCACCAGCCGCTTTCAGCCGCGCGCTCGGCTTGCCCGGCGGCGACATCGATGCGCGCAAGCGCGGCGGCGGTCGCGGCAATCGCCTCGCGCGCGGCGATGGCGCGTGCCGTGAGGTCCTCGAAATGCGCTTCCTCGGCGGCGAGCGCGTGGCCGCCTGCCTCGGCGATACGGCTCGCTTCCTCGTGCAGCGCGAGCGCGTTGAAACGCACCGCACCGGCCATGGTCTGCCGGTGCGTAAAGCCGCCGTCCGGCGCCATCAGCCGGTCGGCATGGCGCGCAGGGACTTCGATGAAATAGCCGAGCACGCCGTTGTGCCGGACCTTGAGCGAAGGCGTGCCGGTCTCCTCGCGGTAGCGCGCCTCGAGCGCGGCGATGGCGCGGCGCGAATTGCCGGCCGCATCGCGCAGCGCATCGAGTGCGGCGTCGTACCCGGCGGCGATGAATCCGCCATTCGTCCGCTCGGTTGGCGGGACCGGGACGAGGGCATGGTCATAGAGGTCGATCAGCGCGCCGTGGCCGCCGAGTGCGGGGAGCAGGGCTTGGGCCAGGGCGGGCCGGTCGGCGCGCGCGGCAAGCACGGCTTGCAAGCGCTGTGCCTCGCGCAGCCCGTCGCGCAGTTGGCCGAGATCGCGGGGGGAGCCGCGTCCTGCGACCACCCGCCCCAACGCGCGGCCAAGATCGGGCGCGGCGCGCAGCACTGCGCGCAGGTCTCCGCGCAGCAGGGGATCGTCATGCAGCCAGCTGACCAGCTCCAGCCGCGCGCGGATCGCGGCGAGATCGGTGAGCGGCGCGGCAAGGTCTTCGGCGAGGAGCCGCGCACCCGCGCTGGTGATGCAGCGGTCGATCGCCTCGATCAGACTGCCCTTGCGCCCGCCTCCGCTGGCGGCGAGGATTTCGAGGCTGGCGCGCGTCGCCTCGTCCATGGCCATGAACGCGCCTGCCGCGCGGACCACCGGGGGTAACAACAGCGGCAGATTGCCCCGCCCGACATGGTCGAGATAGTCGATCAGGCCCGCCGCCGCTGCCAGCATCGCGCGGCTGAACTGGCCGAAGCCGTCGAGCGTGGAAACGCCATGCAGCGCCATGAGCCGATCCGCGCCGCGCTGCGAATCGAAGGCGCGGGCGGAGCGTTCGGCGGCCTCGGGCAAGTCGAGGCCGCTGTCCTCGGCCATGACAAGCTCGGTCGCGCCAAGGCGGGCGAGGGCCGCGCCGAGCGCTTCGGGCGCGCATTCCTCCAGCTCCATCCGCCCGGTGGAGATGTCGCAGGCCGCGATGCCGGCGGCCCCCCGCACCGTGCAGACCGCGGCCAGCACATTGGCGCGGCGCGGTTCGAGCAGGGCGTCCTCGGTGAGCGTTCCCGCGGTGACGAAACGGACGATATCGCGCGCTACCAGCGCCTTGGAACCCGCGCGTTTGCGCGCTTCCTCGGGCGTTTCGGTCTGCTCGGCAATCGCCACGCGGCAGCCAGCGCGGATCAGGCGGGCAAGGTAGCTTTCGGCCGAATGGACCGGCACGCCGCACATCGGGATCGGCGCGCCGCCATGCTCGCCCCGGCTGGTCAGCGCGATATCGAGGACGCCGGACGCGATCCTCGCGTCCTCGAAGAACAGCTCGAAGAAATCACCCATGCGGTAGAACAGCAGGCAGCCTTCGGCCTGCTGCTTGAGCGCGAGATATTGCACCATCATCGGAGTTGGGGCATGGGAGTTCACAGCGATGGTGGCTAGACCACCCGCAAACGTTTCTCAAACGATCGACACCGGATATCGACATTTCCGGGCACAACTGGCGGGATGCTTCGGGGCGGGTGCTTCCGTAAGGTCTGTCGGGATGATCCAGCGGGTCTTCCCCGGCATGGCCGCGTTGAGAGTGAACTGGGGTTGATGCAGGTTCGCGAAAAAACTTGGCCGACTGGCCTCCGGGGTTTGTGGGAGCGGGTGGCTGCGCTGCCCTGGCTCAGCATGCCCGGAATCATCATCACCGTGGTGCTGGTCTGCCTGCCGTTTGCGCTGGTCGAAGTTCCGCCGCTGATCGACATTCCCGGCCACATGGGCGCCGCCGCGATCGAGGCCGCGCGCCCGGGCAATCCGCTGGTCAAATACTTCTCGTGGAAGTGGGTATTCACGCTCAACATCGGCGGCGATGTGCTGGTCAAGCTGATCGGTGCGCAGTTCGGAATTCTCGCTGCGGGCTGGTGGAGCACGGTGCTGGCAACCGGCCTGTTCGCGGGTGGCTGCCTCGCCACGATCCGCGTGCTAAATCCCAAGGGCGGGCACGGCGCGCCCTGGGCGCTGATGTTCGTGTTCAGCTTCCCGCTGCTGACGGGCTTCCTCAACTATATCCTGGCGACCGGTCTTTCGCTGATGGCGTTTGCCGCCGCGGTCTGGCTCGAAGACAAGCCGAAGCAGCGCGCCGCATTGCTTGTCGTGGCGCAGCCTGTGGCCATGTTGTGCCATGCCATCGGCGGCCTGCTGCTCGGCCTTCTTGTTGCCGCCAATGCTCTGGGCCGCGAGATCGATCGCCTGCCTGCCGGCTGGTGGCACCCCGCCGAATGGCGCCGCCTGCGTGATGAGCAGGACTGGCGCGCGATCGCCAAACGGCTCGTCATCCTGTGCGGGCCGCTCCTCGCCACGGTGGTGACGATCCTGCTGTGGAAGTACTTGTCGCCCGATCCGGTGCGCAGCATGAACCGCTGGCGCTGGGACCAGAAGGCCTGGTACTTCGTGCTGACCCTGCGCGATCAGTCATTGCTGCTCGACGGCGCGACGACAATCGCCTGCTTTGCCCTCATCCTGTTCGGCTGGCTGCTCGGCGCGCGGTGGAAGTGGCAGCTGGGTCTCCCCGGGTTGCTCGTGTTCCTCCTGTTCATCGCAATCCCGAGCGACATCAACGGCAGCGCCTTTGTCGATGTGCGGCTGCTGCCGGTGGCCTGCATGCTGGCGCTTGGCCTGCAGGACTGGAGCCGGGTGCCGCTCGAACGCGCGCGGATGATAGCCTTTGCCGGGATGCTCCTGCTCGGCACGCGGCTTGCGGTGACGGCCGCGAGCTTTGCCGACTACGCCGACGACTACCGCAAGCAGCTCTCCGCGCTCCACCATGTCGAGCCGGGCAGCCGGGTGCTGGCCTTCGTCGAGCATTCCTGCATCGAGGAATCGTGGCGCAACACCCGGCGCGACCATCTCGCCAGCCTCGCCAGCCTCTACCGGCAGGCCTGGGTGAACGACAACTGGGCGGTTCCGGGCCTGCACATGGTGATCCCGCGCTTCCGCCCGGGACGCAATTTCACCGCCGATCCTTCGGAGTTCGTCTGGTCCCGCGCCTGCCAGGGCGGGCGCATGCGCAGCGTCGATACCGCGCTCAAGTATGCGCCGATCGAGCGGGTCGACTACGTCTGGCTGATCGATACAGGCATGCCACGCCGCCCGGATTCGCGCTTCCAGCTCGTCTGGCAGGAAGGCCGCAGCCTGCTTTTTGCGGTCCGGCCCTTGGGTTTTCCGAAATGGCGGCCTAGGGACCTGTGACCGCCAGGTGTTCGCGGCGCTTCACCCTTGCCAAGGGTAAGCGGCGGCGACACTGAAGCACGCGCGCCGAGGGGATTGGGATGACCGACGAGAGCAATGTCCGCTTCACCGAACGTGAGGCGCTGTTCTATCACAAGACCATCCGCCCCGGGAAAATCGAGATCATCGCTTCGAAGCCGATGGCGACGCAGCGCGATCTCAGCCTGGCCTACTCGCCGGGCGTCGCCGTGCCGGTGCGCGCCATCGCCGAAGATCCCGCCACCGCCTACGACTATACCGCCAAGGGCAACCTCGTTGCGGTGATCTCCAACGGCACCGCCATCCTTGGCCTTGGCAATCTCGGCGCGCTCGCCTCAAAGCCGGTGATGGAAGGCAAGGCGGTCCTGTTCAAGCGCTTCGCCGACGTCGATTCCATTGACATCGAGCTGGCGACCGAGGACCCGCAGGCCATCATCGATGCGGTCACGCTGATGGAGCCGAGCTTCGGGGGCATCAACCTCGAGGATATCAAGGCGCCGGAGTGCTTCATCATCGAGCAGGCGCTCAAGGAACGCCTGAAGATACCGGTGATGCACGATGATCAGCACGGCACCGCGATCATTTCGGCCGCCGGCCTGCTCAACGCCTGCTTCCTCACGGGGCGTAATCTGGCCGACGTGAAAGTCGTGGTGAATGGCGCTGGCGCGGCCGCGATCGCCTGCACCGCGCTGATCAAGGCCATGGGCGTGCGCCACACGAATGTCACCATGTGCGACAGCAAGGGCGTGATCTACATCGGCCGTGCGGGCGTGGACCAGTTCAAGTCCGCCCATGCCATCGATACGCCCCATCGCACGCTGGACGAGGCGATGGAGGGTGCCGACATCTTCCTCGGCCTTTCGGTACAGGGCGCGGTCACGCCCGAAATGGTCAAGAAAATGGCGCCGCAGCCGATCATCTTCGCCATGGCCAATCCCGATCCTGAAATCACCCCGCCCGAAGCCAAGGCCGCGCGGCCCGATTGCATCGTCGCCACCGGCCGTTCGGACTATCCGAATCAGGTCAACAACGTGCTCGGCTTCCCCTTCATCTTCCGCGGCGCGCTCGATGTGCGGGCGACTGCCATCAACGAGGAAATGAAGATCGCCGCCGCCCGCGCCATCGCCGAACTGGCGCGCGAGCCGGTGCCCGAGGAAGTGGCCGCCGCCTATGGCCAGAACCACACCTTCGGGCTCGACTACATCATCCCCGCGCCGTTCGATCCGCGTTTGATGGAAGTGGTCTCCTCCGCCGTCGCCAAGGCGGCGATGGAGTCGGGCGTCGCGCAAAAGCCGATCGAGGATTTCGACGCCTATCGCACCGAGCTCAAGGCGCGGCTCAATCCCACGACTTCGGCGCTCACCAGCGTCTATCAGCAGGTCAAGGAAAACCCCAAGCGGGTTGTCTTCGCCGAGGCGGAGAACGAGGTCGTGCTGCGCGCGGCGATCCAGTACCGCGATTTCGGTTATGGCACGCCGGTGCTGGTCGGCCGCACCCAGGCGGTGCACAACTTGCTGACCGAACTCGGCGTAGGCGATCCGGACAGCTTCGAGATCCACAATTCGGCGGTCTCGCCGCTCGTGCCCGAGATGGTGGCATACCTCTACGAGCGGCTGCAGCGGCGCGGCTTCATGGAGCGCGACGTGCGGCGCATGGTCAACCAGGACCGCAACGTCTTCGCCTCGCTGCTGGTGGCGCTTGGCCACGGCGATGCGATGATTTCGGGCATGACCCGCACGTTCGCGCAGACCATCAAGGAAGTGCGCCAGGTGCTCGATCCGAAGGCCGGCCACCTGCCTTTCGGCATCCACATGATGATCGCGAAGAACTATACCGTGTTCCTCGCCGATACGACCGTGAACGAGCGGCCGAACGCTGCCGAGCTTGCCCATATCGCCACCGAGACCGCCGCAGTTGCCCGCCGCATGGGGCATGAGCCGCGCGTGGCCTTCCTGTCCTATTCCACCTTCGGCAATCCGAGCGGCCGCTGGCTCGATGAAATCCGCGGCGCCGTGGCGATCCTCGACGAGCAGAAGCCCAATTTCGAATACGAAGGCGAAATGGCGCCCGATGCCGCGCTCAATCCCAAGGTCATGGCAAGCTATCCGTTCAGCCGCCTTTCGGGCCCGGCCAACGTGCTGATCATGCCCGGCCTGCAATCGGCCAATATCTCCGCCAAGCTGCTGCGCGAGCTCGCCGGCAACGCGGTGATCGGCCCGATGCTGATCGGCATGGAAAAGCCCGTGCAGATCGCGGCGATGACCTCGATCGCGCCGGATATCCTGACGCTGGCGGTGCTGGCTGCAGCGGGGATTTCGGGTTGAGCTGAGCGCGCCGATTGCAGCTGTCGCACATTGTGTTACATTGTGCGCGCCCTGAAGGAGCGCGCACAATGAATGCCAGCACGACAATGACGATTCGGGTCACGCCCGATCTCAAGGAGAAGCTGGGCCGTCTGGCACACAGCACCCGCCGCTCGCGGTCCTATCTCGCGGTCGAGGCGGTAGAAGCCTATGTGAACCGCGAACTCGAAATCATCGAGGGCATTCAGCAAGGGCTGGCGGATATGCTTGCGGGCCGGGTGACACCGCACGAAGAAGCAATGGCTGAAGCCTGCCAGATCATTGCTGAAGCGCGGCAGGCAAAGACGTCCTGACAGTGCGGCGCGTCGTTTGGGCGAACAGCGCCAAAGACGATTTCCTGATCATTCTGCGCCACATCGCAGCTGATGATCCGGACGCTGCCGAACGCGTGTTGGCGGCCATTCAGCAAACCGGAAACGCCCTTTCAGATTTTGCCACCGGCCATCCGGGCCGGGTAGGTGGGACTTACGAGAAATCGGTCGCCCGGCTGCCTTACATAATCACCTATGCGCTAAATGACGGCGAGGCGGAGCTTACAATCCTGCGCGTGATCCACAAATCGCGCAATTGGGAGGCCGGCCAATGGCCGGATTGATCTGACAGCATCATGAATTGATGATGTACTTTATATGGTGCATGGGTTCATCAAGAAGTCCCAGAAGACGCCCGCACCTGATCTGGCATTGGCCCGCAAACGGCAGAAGGATCTTGAAGATGGCTGAGAACAAGCATCGCGGCCCGACGCTGGACAGCTTTCTGGATGAGGAAGGCGTGCTGGCCGAGTTTCAGGCCAAGGCGATCAAGGAAGTGATTGCCTGGCAACTCGCCGAAGCCATGCACGAGCGCGGCCTGAGCAAATCCAAGCTCGCAAGCTTGATGCACACCAGTCGCACCCAGATCGACCGGGTGCTTGATCCTAGCGACGGCAATGTGACCATAGAAACGCTGCAACGCGCGGCGGCAGTGGTCGGGCGCCGGATCGAACTCGCGCTGGTTTGAAGGTTCGGCACAGATCGGACTGTTAACCGTATCGCGTGCAGCGGGAGTTGGTGGGAAGCGGTCGGTTCGGTAGCCGATGCAAATCGATGATAGCAGGAATTGACGTATGCCTTGCGATGAACGATCGAAAGACATGCAATCGCATCTCGTCTTACAGAATTGGTGGTCGCTGACCGGCACAGTAATAACGACGCGAACTTGTTCTGAAGCGGAAATAGCCGCTCTGGAGCAACGCTATGGGGTCACGTTGCCTGACGATTTTCGAAACTACCTGCGTGAAAGCGCGCCAGTGGCCGAAAACTGTGATGAAGAAGACGGTAAATGGTGGCCCATCGAACGCATCAGGAATATTCCGGACGAATATGAGCACGAAGTCGGTGCTGCGCTAGCGCGGAACGCGGCACAACATCTTTTCTTTGTGGATTTCAGTATCTGGTGTTGGGCTTGGGCAATTTCCTGCGCGAATGATGAAACGCGAGGGAAAATCGCTGTCATAGGTGGTGGTGGTTCAGCTGACGGTTATGTCGCTGATAGCTTTGCGGAATTTGTCCAAAAATATACAGAGGAATGGACCTCTATCAGTCAGGTCCACAAAACGGGACCGGGCCAAAAGGCCGGTCCGATAGACAGAATTTTGCGCTGGATCAGTCGCGCCTGAATAGCCGCTTTTGGGCGAATTCGGACAAAAGTCTCCCGATCAAATCAATCCAGCCAACGGACTGCTCGGATCGGCATATTTTCGCGTCCCCATCCGTCCCGCCAGATAAGCGTCGCGTCCCGCCTCCACCGCTGCTTTCATCGCGCGGGCCATGCGGATCGGGTCCTTGGCTTCGGCGATGGCGGTGTTCATCAGCACGCCGTCGCAGCCCAGTTCCAGCGCCACCGCGGCATCGCTTGCGGTACCCACGCCCGCATCGACCAGCACCGGAACCTTGGCGCCTTCCACGATCAGCCGGATCGTCACGCGGTTCTGGATGCCAAGGCCCGAGCCGATCGGCGCGCCAAGCGGCATGACCGCGACGGCGCCAGCGTCCTCAAGCTGCTTCGCCGCGATAGGATCGTCCACGCAGTAGACCATCGGGAGGAAGCCTTCCTTGGCCAGCACCTCGGTGGCGCGGATCGTCTCGATCATGTTGGGATAGAGCGTGCGCGCCTCGCCCAGCACTTCGAGCTTGACCAGGTCCCAGCCGCCCGCCTCGCGCGCCAGCCGCAGCGTGCGGATCGCGTCTTCGGCGGTGAAGCAGCCGGCGGTGTTGGGGAGGTAGGTGATCTTCTTGGGGTCGATGAAGTCGGTGAGCATCGGCGCCTTGGGGTCGCTGACGTTCACGCGGCGAACTGCCACTGTCACGATCTCGGCGCCCGAGGCTTCGACGGCCGCAGCGTTCTGCGCGAAGTCCTTGTACTTGCCGGTGCCGACGATGAGGCGCGAGCGGAAGGTCCGGCCGGCGACGGTCCAGGTGTCATCCACCTCACCGCCACCCACGAAATGCACGATTTCCAGAACGTCGCCTTCGGCAATGCTGACTGCCGCCAGCGTCGAACGGGGCACGATCTCGCCGTTGCGCTCCACCGCGACCTTGGCGGGATCGAGATCGAGGCTGCGCACGAGATCGGCAATAGAGCCGGGCGCGGTGCGGCGGGGTTCGCCGTTGACGGTGAGGGAAAGTGTGGCGCTGGTGTCGGTTGTCATGCGCCGGGCTTTAGCGCCCAACACGCACCGCGCAAGCCATCAGCAGGTGCGGCGCATGTTCACGATATGCGCGCTGGCGACGAGCAGCACGCCGCAGATCGTCAGCAGCGCTTCGCCCGTGCCGTGCTCGCTGGCAATCGCGGCGGCCATCAGCGCAAGGCCGGTGGTACCGAGCGCGAGCGGCAGGCGGTGGCCGTGGCGCAGCGCGCCAGCGCCGATGGTGAACATGCCGACGATGAACGCGGCGACCAGCCCGAATCGGTGGATCGCCGGATTGAGCAGCACCCCGCCGCCGAGACCCAGCACGCCGATCAGGAACAGACCGGCCACGCAGTGGACCATGCACAGCCCGCTGATCAGCACACCCAGCCGGTCGAACCGGCCGCGCATTGCGCCGGGAAGGGAGTGGGGACCGTCGTTCATGGGCGCCGCTATATGTAATAGTATCTCATAACGCAATGGTCATGCGGCGGGCCGGGAACTCCTTATGCCGGGGCCTGGGCGACGGGCCGAAACCCTGCCCCCTTTGGCGCTTGCGATTCGCCCGACCTCGGCGCAATGGCCCGGAATATGGACGCCGTCGCAGCCAATTCCGCTCGCATCCGCACCGCCGCCCCCGCGCCGCTCGCACTCGCCCGCTGGCTTCTGATCGTCGCGCTGATGATCATCGCCATCGTCGCCGTGGGCGGAATTACGCGCCTTACCGAATCGGGTGTCTCGATCACTGAATGGAAACCGGTCTCGGGCGCGCTGCCGCCCTTGACCGAGGCGGACTGGCAGGCCGAGTTCGCCAAATACCGCCAGACCCCCCAGTACGTGCTGATCAACGGCCCTGCAGGAATGACGCTCGCCACCTACAAGGTGATCTTCTTCTGGGAATGGGTCCACCGCCTGCTGGCGCGCACGATCGGGATGGCCTTTGCGTTGCCGCTCGCGTGGTTCTGGCTGCGCGGACGGATCCCGGCGGGCTACAAGCCGCGACTGCTGGCACTGCTGGCGCTGGGCGGCATGCAGGGCGCGGTTGGCTGGTGGATGGTCCAGTCGGGCATCGCGCATGATGTGAAAGTGAGCCACTTCCGCCTCGCTGCCCATCTGCTGGTGGCGCTGACCACGCTGGCCGGCGTCGTCTGGACCATGCTTGAGCTGCGCGCGCTGGCCCGGGGCGAGCCGCGCGCGCGGCTGACGGGTTTTGCCGCGCTGGCGCTGGGCATGCTGCTCGTGCAGCTGTTCTACGGCGCGCTGCTGGCGGGCATGCGCGCGGGGACCGTGGCGGGCGGCGGCTGGTTCAACTGGGATGTCTGGCCATTGATGCAGGGCGCATTCTTCCCGGCGGGGATCGAGTGGTCGCTTGGGCCCGCCCATGCCTTGTTCTCCGATCCCCACCTCGTCCACTTCATCCATCGCTGGTGGGCCTGGGCCGTGGTTGCGGTGCTCGTGGTCATGGGCCGCAAGCTGCGCCGCCTGCGTGCCCGCCCGGTCTCGATCGCGCTTCACACCGCCTTCGGCACCCAGATCGTGCTCGGCATCGCCACGGTGATGAGCGGCGTGGCGATCTGGATCGCGGTGCTCCACCAGCTGACAGGGGCGCTTTTGGTGGCGACGACGGCTTGGGCGGCGCACCGTTTGGGGCAGGCCGAAGTCTAGAGGTATTATTTTACCTCTCCGGAAAGCCCCGGTTTGCTTGACTCTTGCGCCCATTTGCAACAAAGGCGCGCTTCCTCGCCACCGGCGGCGCTTGTGCGCAGCCGTGGTGTACCACACTCCAGGGATGGGTTTCAGCCATGAAGGCGCTCACGAAAATCACCCGGTCGATCAAGCCGGCCGAGGTGGAGAAGAAGTGGCATCTTATCGATGCCGAAGGCCTCGTTGTAGGCCGGCTCGCGGTGATTATCGCCAATCACCTGCGCGGCAAGCACAAGCCGAGCTACACCCCGCACGTCGATTGCGGTGATCACGTCGTCGTGATCAACGCCGACAAGGTGAAGCTGACGGGCAACAAGCTCAAGGACAAGATCTACTACAAGCACACCGGTTATGCCGGCGGCATCAAGGAAGTCACCGCGGACAAGATCCTCGGCGGCCGCTTCCCTGAGCGCGTGCTCGAGAAGGCGGTTGAGCGCATGATCCCGCGCGGCCCGCTCGGCCGTGCGCAGATGCGCGCGCTGCATCTCTATGCCGGTGCGGAGCATCCGCATGCCGGAACCCAGCCCGAAATGCTCGACGTTGCTTCGATGAACCGCAAGAACAAGGTGGGTGCGTAAGACATGTCTGAAACCGATACCGTCTCCAGCCTCGCGGATCTCAAGGATCTGACTTCGGCTGCTCCCGCCGCTCCCGTTTCCGCCTCTGCCGATGCGCCGCGCGCACCGGCCGCGCCGCCCGCTCCGCTGCGCGAGCGCGAGGTTGACGCGCAGGGTCGTTCCTACGCCACCGGCCGCCGCAAGGACGCGGTTGCCCGCGTGTGGATCAAGCCCGGCTCGGGCAAGATCACCGTCAACGGCCGTGATCAGGAAGTCTACTTCGCACGTCCCACGCTGCGTCTCGTGATCAACCAGCCTTTCGAGGTTGCCGATCGCTCGGGCCAGTACGACGTGGTCGCCACCGTCAAGGGTGGCGGGCTTTCGGGCCAGGCCGGTGCAGTCAAGCACGGCATCTCGCAGGCGCTGACCAAGTTCGAGCCGGCGCTGCGCAGCGCCGTCAAGGCCGCCGGGTTCCTTACCCGCGACCCGCGCGTTGTCGAACGCAAGAAGTATGGCAAGGCGAAGGCGCGCAAGAGCTTCCAGTTCAGCAAGCGCTAACCGGAGCCAGCAATATCCAGACAAGAAGGGCGCGGGTTTCCGCGCCCTTTTTTCTTTGCGGACCAGCAAGTTACCATCTGACCCTGTCCTTTGGTGCAGTCTGTCACTGCGGCGATACGCTCGACTCTAATTGTCTATCGGATTAATTTGTAACGGCGGGGGCAACCGCAACCGGGGGCGCAGGAGAGCGAAGACATGGCAAAAGACCCTGATTTCGTTGTCAATTCGACCCCACTCGGCACCTATTACAGCCCCTTCGGCCCTACCGTTGCCACGCTTCCGGATGGCACCGCGCTGATTGCCTGGGTCACCTACAATCGTGATCCATCCGACATCCTTGCCTCGACCGACACCGAAATCCGCGCTCGCTGGCTGCGCGCAGACGGCAGTCCGGCCGGCGAGGACTTCATTGTCAATTCCACGCGGGAGGAATTCCAGTGGCAGCCTACCGCCACGGCAACCGCGGATGGCAAGGTGTTCCTCGCTTGGGACAGCGGCGATGGTGGTGATGGCGATGGCGTCGGCGTGCGCGGGGTCCTGCTCGATCCTCTGGCGCTTGAGGCTGGACCAGATTTCCAGATAAACCCCACAAGCATCGGCGAAGGCATCTACAACGGGCAGGAAAACCAACAGGAAGTCTCTCTTACTGCGCTGGCCGATGGCCGCCTTTTTGCGGTTTGGTCGAGCTACGATGGCAGCGATGGAGACAGCTATTCCGTGCGGGGGCGCTTCTTCGACCGGGACGGCTTGCCAACTGGAGACGACTTTCTTGTCAACAGCACAGGTGCTGGTGCGCAGTTCAGCCCGGATGTGACTGTGCTGAGCGACGGGCGCATCCTTGTGACCTATGTGAGCAGTTCAAACGAGAATGGCGAGACAAGTCTGCTGGGCCGGTTCATCGGTGCTGATGGAACCATCGCGGTTGGTGAAGTCAACTTCGGCACCGCCTCGGGCGGCTGGATCTATGCACCCGAAGTCACGGCGCTGGGTGATGGCGAGGCGCTAGCGGTCTGGTTCGCGTCGGGGCCGCGTATTGAAGATCCCGAAGGCGGCAATCCGACGTTTGGCCCAGGCGCTGTGCGCGCCCGTATCATTGGCAGCGACGGTCAGCCGAGGGGCGACGATTTCGTCGTGAACTCGACATCTCTCGATTTCCCTTATGCGAGGCCAGCTGTCACGACGTTAGCTGACGGCCGTGTTCTGGTGGTCTGGCATTCTGGCGATAGCGCCGATGGTGATTGGGGCACGTTGCGCGGCCGGGTTATCGGCGCCGATGGTGCGTTGATCGAAACCGATTTCGTGATCAACACCACGCCGGTCAACAACCAGTCCTCGCCTGCCGTGTCTGCGCTCGCCGATGGCCGCGTGCTCATCAGCTGGACGAGCGATGACGGGCTGACAGGCGGGCCCGTGACGCGCGGCATCTATATC
Organism: Novosphingobium sp.; assembly: GCF_037133355.1. Lineage (GTDB taxonomy): Bacteria > Pseudomonadota > Alphaproteobacteria > Sphingomonadales > Sphingomonadaceae > Novosphingobium. The sequence continues at coordinate 39,436 of NZ_JBAXOI010000016.1, forward strand.
ACGCCTGATATAGGCACGAACGACGCAGACCGGATCATCGGCTCGTCGGCGCAGGACATCCAGATGGGCCTTGGCGGCAACGATCGCCTCTCGGGCGGCGCAGGCGACGACCAGCTTATGGGCGGCGACGGTCGCGACTCGCTGAGCGGCGGATCCGGGGCAGACATGCTCGACGGCGGTGCGGGTCGCGACGTGCTAAAGGGCGGCGATGGTCAGGACATGCTGAGCGGCGGTGCCGGTAACGATGTGCTCGACGGCGGCGCCGGGCGCGACGTGCTCAAGGGTGGTGCGGGCACTGACACGCTGAACGGCGGCGACGGGCGCGACTCGCTGAAAGGCGGCGCCGGTGCCGACACGATCACCGGCGGCGCGGGCAACGACGTGCTCTCGGGCGGCGCCGGGGCGGACGTGTTCATCTTCACCGGTGCGACCGGGCGTGACCGCGTGACCGATTTCGGCGCGGGCGATATGCTGCGGATCGATGCTGGCAGCTGGACAGGCGCAGCCGCGCAGTTCGTGGCCGAGCATGCCGCGGTAACCAGCGAGGGGGTGCTGATCACGCTCTCCGATGGAAACGACATTCTGCTCGCCGGTCTCCAGCAGACCGATGGCCTAGCCGAAGTGCTGCAATTGATCTGAACCCGAAGGCCCGGCTGCGCTGTCACGCCCCGGCGGCCCACGCTGGGGTGTGGGCGGGCCGGTCAGGTTGTGGTGCAGATCGCCACGATCGGCGCGACGAGCCATCTGGCGCTTCCCTAGATCGATTACCAGATCATTGCCTGACACGTGAAAACCGGGCGCTTAGGGCGCGCGGCGCCGGTTCTGCGACAAAGCGGGGCCGGCAGGGGCTTCACTGCGACCAACAACCGCGCCGCGGCCACGCCAATGGCATCGGTGAAGGTGTGCGCAAAACCCTCCTCGGCGCGAACGAGAACCTTCTCGCCGGCATGACAACGACGGACAGCCTGGCTGACCTACTGCCGTCGATCTGACCGGCACATGGTACCTGGATGCGTGCGCGGGGAGGCTGTTCCCGCGTCCTCTTTGCTGCACGCGAGCACCGCGCCCGCAAGAGCTACATCCAGATCTGCGGCAAGAGCAGAGGGTTAGTCAGCAAAACTAACTGTAAAAAAATAGTCAAATTTCCATATTCACCATAGAATCGAAGATTAAAACCCAATTTACTGGGCCATAATCAACAACTGCCTCCAATTTGGAGGTATGGATTGAACGATATGTAGAGACACTCTACGGCCATAACCCAATCTTAACATTCGACTCACTGCACGAAATGCTTCGTGACTGTGGGGGCATTGTCAAAAACGAAGGATTGGGTTGTGCGGGTAACAAAACAGGGCGGCGAGTTTCTGGTCAACACCGCGACGGCAAACTCGCAGATACTTTCTGCCGTTGGTCGCCTGACGAACGGCGGCTTCGTCATCACGTGGCAGGATGGCAGCCTCACACTCGGAGACAGCAGCGGCGGCAGCATAAAGGCGCAAGTCTACGGCGCGGATGGCGCCAAGGTCGGCGGTGAGTTTCTGGTCAATACCCAGACGTCGGGCAGTCAGCTCCTTCCGATGATCACCGGCCTTGTGAGCGGTGGCTTCGTCATCACCTGGTATGAAGGCAGCGGCTACGTGGCTGACGGCAGCGGCGCCAGCGTCAAGGCGCAAGTCTACGGCGCGGATGGCGCGAGGTTGGGCACCGAGCTTCTGGTCAACACCCAGACGGCAGGCAATCAGCATCGCTCGAGGGTCGCCGACCTCGCGAACGGTGGTTTCGTCATCACATGGCAGGACGCGAGCGCCACGTACTCCATCAGCGGCGGCGCCGATGCAGGCAAGTTCGTGATCGATGCGGTCACCGGCGCGCTGTCGTTCATTTCCGCGCCGGACTTCAATGCGCCAGCGGATGAGGGCGGCGACAATGTCTACGACGTGACCGTCAGCGTCAGCGATGGCGCGCTCACCGACACGCAGGATTTGGCAATCACCGTTACCAATGCCGGCGAAGCGCCGAAGATCATCTCGGACGGCAATATCGAGTTGTTCGAAGTCGCGCTCTATCGGCCAGGACAACCGGAGGACCCCACACCTTTCGTCACGCGCGTGTTCACCGATCCTGCAGGGTCGCCGGTGACGTACTCCATCACCGGCGGGGCTGATGCCGATCTGTTCAGTATCGACCCGGACACCGGCAACCTGCGTTTCAGGATTGCCCCTGATTTCGAAGCCAGCGCGGATGCCGGTGCGAACAACGTCTATGATGTGATCGTCACTGCGACCAACGCCGCCGGTCAGACGGATACTCAGGAGCTGGCGATCACTGTCCGCGACCGGAACGAAGCGCCGATGATTACTTCGGGCTTGATCCTCGATTTTGACACGCTCTTTGTGGTGGACGAAAACAGCACTGATGTAACCAGCGTGGTGGCCAGCGATCCCGAAGGGGCGGCGGTGACCTATGCGATCACCGGCGGCGAAGATGCCGCCTTGTTCGAGATTGATCAAAACACCGGCGCGCTGCGCTTGAAGACGGCAGTCGACTACGAAGCCAGCGCGGGTGCCGGTACGAACAACGGCTACCACGTGTCCGTGACCGCGACCGATGCAACCGGGCAAAGCACCCGTGCGCAGGATATCACCGTCATTATCAAAGACGTCGACGAGGCTCCGGTCATCACCAGCAATGGCGGCAGCCCGGTCGTCGCCCTGTCGGTGGCCGAGAAGGAAGCGGCCGTGGCCACTGTCAAGGCGGTCGATCCCGAGGGGGCGAACCTTGTGTACGCCATCAGCGGCGGCGCCGATGCGGGCAAGTTCGCGATCGATGCGGCAACTGGCGCGCTGTCATTCGTTTCCGCGCCGAGCTTCGCGGCACCGACCGACGCGGGGCGCAACAATATCTACGACGTTACGGTCAGCGTCAGCGACGGCGCTTTCACTGCGGAGCAGGCCTTCGCGGTCACCGTGACCGGCCGCAGCGCTGCGCCCTCGATCACCAGCAACGGCGGCGGTGCGACCGCAACGCTGATCGTGGACGAGAAGGCTGCGCTGGCCGCGCAAGTCGCCGCGATCGATCCCGATGCCGGTAGCAAACTGACGTACGGGATCGGCGGCGGCGCCGATGCGGACAAGTTCGTGATCGATGCCGCCACCGGCCAGCTCACGTTCAAGGCACAAACAGATGTCACGGCGCCTGGCGATGCGGGCGGGGACAATGTCTACGATGTCATCGTGACTGCAAGCGACGGCAGTTCCGTCGACACGCAGGCGCTGAGTATCGAGGTCTGGCGCACGATCTACGGCACGGCGCGGGCGGACACGATTCCTGGCACGAACATCGGCATGCGCCTGGTCGGTCTAGGCGGAAACGACGTGCTGATCGGCTTCGGCGGCAACGATCGTCTGGAAGGCGGCGCGGGTGCAGACCGCCTTTCGGGCGGGACCGGCAACGACTGGCTCGATGGCGGGCTCGGGGCAGACAAGATGAACGGCGGCGCGGGCAACGATATCTATTTCGTCGACACGGCCGGTGACAAGGTGGCCGAAGGCACCCGGCTGGGCAACGATACGGTCTATTCCTCGATCTCGTTCACGCTTTCGAGCCATGTCGAGACGCTGATCCTGACCGGCAGCAATGCCATCGGGGCAAAGGCAACAGCTTGGCCAACACGCTCAAGGGCAACAGCGGCGCGAACCTGCTCAATGGCGGTGCCGGGAATGATGTGCTGTCTGGAGGCCTCGGTAACGACACGCTGATCGGCGGGCGCGGGGCCGACAAGTTCCTGTTCGACAGCGCTCCGGCCGGCGCCACAAACGTTGATCTGGTGCGCGACTTCAGCCGGAAGGAGGGCGATCTGATCCTTCTCGACAAGGCCGTCTTTGCGGGTCTTGGCCCGGCTGGTGGGCTGGCGTCTGGGGCTTTCCTGGCCAGCGCAACCGCCACGGCGGCGCTGGATGGGGACGACCGGCTGGTCTACAACACCGCAACCGGCCAGCTCTGGTACGATGTGGACGGGCTGGGCGGTCAGGCTGCGGTGCAGATCACCACGATCGGCGCGACGAGCCATCCGGCGCTGACCTACATCGACTTCCAGATCATCGCCTGACGCCTGAAAACCGGGCAATGAGGGCGTGCGGCGCCGGTCCTGCGAATAGGCGGGACCGGCGCTTTTTTGTGCGTGGTTAATCGCCGCCGAGGGCGCAAAAACCAAGCTTGTTACCAGATGGCAAGGATTGGGAGGTTAATGGCTGCTTGATAAGAGCTTCGGGAAAATACGCAGATGACCATCACCACCACCACCTACGGCGATGAGACAAACAACTACATCGTCACATCCACTGGTGATGATACCATCTACGGTCTCGACGGAATCGACTTTCTGTATGGCCGCTCGGGTTCCGACCATCTCTTTGGCGGGAACGGCGAGGACAGCCTGTTTGGCGAGGAGGATGCCGACACGCTCGATGGCGGTGCGGACAACGACCAGCTCGACGGCGGCTGGGGCAACGACACGCTGACCGGCGGCACGGGCGACGATACCTTCACCGTCAACGACGACACCGACACGATCACCGATCTCGGGCTCGGCAATGATGTGCTGAGCGTCGGTCCGGGAGCCACCGCCAACGCGACCGTCGTCGCGGCCTGGACCGCGACTTCCGCAACCATCAACGACGGCATCGTCAATCTCGTGACCGCGGGCTTTGCGGTCGACCTAGGCCTTGCCGTGGGCGGCACGGGCTTCACCGTGAGCAATACCGGTGGCGCAACTACGCTGACGGGCTCGGCGCAGGACGACACGCTCAACGCGGGTGCAGGTGCGGACATGCTGCGTGGCGGCGCGGGCAACGACTCCCTGGTGAGCCGCGCACACAAGGCCACGGTGGTCTATGCCGGCAACCTGGCGGACTACACGGTGACCAAGATCGCTGCGGGCACCTGGCAGGTGGTTGATGGCAACACCGCCGATGGCAACGACGGCACCGACACGCTGATCGGCATTCCCACGATCCAGTTCGCCGACGGCACGATCGACTTGCCAGTCAACCGGGCCCCGGTTGTCGCCACCCCGGTTGTCGATCCGTCTGTGAACGAGGACACCAAGCTCAGCTTCCAGCTTCCCGCCGACACCTTCAGCGATCCGGACGGCGACACGCTGGCGCTTGCCGCTACGCTGGAAGATGGCTCTGCGCTGCCTTCCTGGCTCAGCTTCGATGCCGCCTCGGCCACCTTCAGCGGCACTCCGCCGAAGGACTACAATGGCCAGATCGCGGTCAAGGTAACGGCGAACGACGGCGAATTCACCGTGTCCGACAGTTTTACGCTGACGGTCAAGGCGGTCAACGACGCGCCGGTGATCACCTCGGGTGGGGGCGGCGCGGAGGCGAACTACACTGTACTCGAAAACAGCCGCGCCGTGACCAAGGTCACCGCCACCGATCCCGATGTCGGCGCCTACCAGCGCTACACCATCGTCGGCGGTGCGGACGCCGCAAAGTTCCAGATCGCTTACAAGACCGGCGCGCTCATCTTCAAGGCGGCGCCAGACTTCGAGACGCCGACCGATGCCAACGGCGACGGGGTCTACGACGTGGTCGTCAAGGTGAGCGACGGCAAGCTCTCCGACACGCAGACGCTGCATGTCACCGTGGGCGACGTGACCAACGAACTCCTGCGCGGCACTTCGGCGGACGATACCCTGAAGGGCGCAGGCGGCGCGGACCGCCTCTATGGTTTCGCCGGCCGCGACACGCTCGACGGCGGTGCGGGCAATGACCGGCTTTACGGCGGCCTTGGCAGCGATGCGCTGGTCGGCGGGTTTGGCAACGACCGGCTCTATGGCGGCGAGGGCCTCGACAGCCTTACCGGTGGTGCGGGCCGAGATATGTTCATCTTCGATCTTGCGCCAGGTACGCCGGGCAATGTCGACGTGATTACCGATTTCGCGCACGCGCAAGGGGACAAGATCGCGCTCAGCCTTGCTGATTTCACCGGATTCTCCGGTACCGGCAGTATCACGGCAGACCAGTTCCATGCGGCGGCCGGCGCAACGACGGCGCACGATGCGACCGATCGGATCATCTACAACACCACCGATGGCGCGCTCTACTACGATGCGGACGGCGTGGGCGGTGTCGATGCTGTGCAGATCGCGACAATCCAGTCGTTCGCCTCAGCGAAGCTGGGCTATTCCGATATTCTGATCATCGCCTGACCTGCGCAAGCGCGCGGAACCATAGCGACCCGCTCTCCTTGCCGGAGGGCGGGCCGCCCGTGTTTGGTCGCCCGTGTTTGGCAGTCAGTGGCCCGGTGCGTTGCGCTTCACGCTTTCGGCCATGCGCGCGAGTTGCTCGGGCGTCGCCTCGGTCTGGTGGCGTGCCTTCCACTCGGCGGCGGGCAGGCCGTGAATCGCCTCGCGCGCGGCGGTCTTGTCGAGCTCGGCCCCGGCATCCACGATCCAGTCGGCAAGACAGTTGCGGCAGAATCCGGCAAGGCCCATGAGATCGATGTTCTGTGCATCGTGGCGGTGTCGCAAATGCCTGACGAGGCGGCGGAATGCCGCGGCCGCCACGGCATCGGGCAGGCTGTCGAGGGCATCGGCCGATATCATTTCTGCATTCGTATCCATTGGCTTCGTCCTTGGGTTTTGCAGGTAGGTAGGCCATAGGCCTCTCGCATTCAATTCGAGGTGATGGACGTGGCAAAACTGGATCCCCGTGGCCGCAAGGTGAAGATCCTTGCCACCGTTGGGCCGGCCAGCCGGTCGCCGGAGATGCTGGAGAAGCTCTACCGCGCCGGGGTCGATGCCTTCCGCGTCAACATGAGCCATGGCGATCATGTGGTTCATGCAGAAACGATCACGGCGATCCGCGCGCTGGAACGCAAGGTCAATCGGCCGATCACCGTGCTTTGCGACCTGCAGGGGCCCAAGCTGCGCGTCGGTGCGTTCAAGGACGGCAAGGCGGTGATCCGCCATTCGGGCCACTTCACGCTCGACCGCAACCCCGAGCCGGGCGACGAGACCCGAGTCCAGCTGCCGCATCCCGAACTGTTCGGCATCCTGCGCCCCGGCCAGCGCCTGCTGATCGATGACGGCAAGCTGCGCCTGCGGGTGATTCGCGCGGACGAGAACGAAATCCTCTGCTCGGCCGAAGTCGGCGGGGTGATTTCGGATCGCAAGGGCGTCAACGTGCCCGACGCGGTGATTCCGGTGCCGGCGATGACGGACAAGGACCGCCGCGATCTCGCCTTCGCGGTCGCGCAGGGTGCGGACTGGATTGCGCTCTCCTTCGTCCAGCGGCCCGAGGATGTCGCCGAGGCCCGCCGCCTCATGGGCGGCCACGGTTCGCTCATGGCCAAGATCGAGAAGCCGGCCGCGATCTCGCGGCTCGACGAGATCCTCGAGATCGCCGACGGGCTGATGGTGGCGCGCGGCGATCTGGGCGTGGAACTCAATCCCGAGCAGGTCCCCCCGCTGCAGAAGCGCATTGTCGAGAAGGCGCGGCGCGAGGGCAAGCCGGTCGTCGTCGCCACGCAGATGCTCGAATCGATGATCGAGAGCCCGACGCCGACCCGCGCCGAAGTTTCAGACGTCGCCAATGCGGTCTATGACGGCGCCGATGCGGTCATGCTTTCGGCCGAGACGGCGGCAGGCGCCTGGCCGGTCGAGGCGGTGACGATCATGGACCGCATCGCGAGCGAGGTGGAAGCCGATCCCGGCTATGCCGCGCGGGTCCACTTCATCGAAACGCGGCCCGATCCGACCACTGCCGACGCGCTCGCCGAAGCATGCGCCAGCATTGCTCGCACGGTGCCGATCACCGGGATCATCGTGTTCACGGGCTCCGGTTCGACCGCGCGGCGCGTGGCGCGCGAGAGGCCGGGTGCGCCGATGCTGGTGCTCACCCCCTCGATCGTGACCGCGCGCAAGGTCGGCCTCCTCTGGGGGGCGCATGCGGTGGCCACCAAGGATATCGGCAGCTTCGAGGAGATGATCGCCAAGGGCAAGCGCATGGCGCTGCGCCACGCGTTCGGCACGGCGGGCTCGCGCCTGATCGCGCTGGCGGGCGTGCCTTTCGGCACCCCGGGCTCGACCAACCTGCTGCACATGGTGACGCTGGCCGGGGACGAACTTGCCAAGCACGAGGCCTGAGCCCTTCAGCGTCTGATCGGTGTTCCTGCCGAAGCGGGGGCCGAGCCGTCCAGATACCGCGTCGACCACGGCCCAACGGCGGTGCCGATAATCACCGTGTCCTCGTCCGCGCCGTCATAGTGCACCGCGCCGGCAGGCACGACGATGACACTGCCGGCGGGATAGGATAGGGCCGCAGCCTTGTCGTTCGATGCGCCGAAACCGATGCGCAAGGTCCCGCGCGCGACAAAGACCCGCGCGGTGGCGCTGTGGCTGTGCGGCGCATCCCATGCGCCTGCGGGAATCGAGAACGCATAAGTAAAGGCCGAGCCCGGTCGGTCGCGCCGTCCTTCAAGCAGCGCGAAACGCGTGCCTTGGGCGCCTTCGGTCTGCCACGGGATCTGGTCAACAGACCATCCTCCTCCGGCGAGCGGGGCCGCGGTAGCAAGCGGAGCGGCGGCGAGCAAGAGGAGCGGTGCAAGGCGGCGCATGGGTTTCTCCTTGCCCATGCGCTAGCGGCGCAGGCCGCCCGTCGCGTCCCGAAACTTGCGCTCTAATTGGTCAGGCTGATCTTCGCGAAAACCGTCGCGCCGATCGGGTTCTTGCCATAGGCGGCGCTCAGCGCGGCGGGCTTGGCAAAGAGCGCCCCGGTGCCGCCGAGCGCCACCTGCACCGGTCCGAACAGGCGGAAGCGGTAGGCATAGCCAAGCTCGAACTTGGTCACGCGGAAGGCCTGATCGTGCAGCGGGTCGTCATGGTCCGGGAACAGCTCGTCGTTGTCCACGTTCTCGATCCGGCCGAACAGCGTGTCGTGCGCATTGGCGTCCCAGTTGACCTCGCCGAGAAACGCGGTGTTGGTGCCGCCCGGCACACGTTTCTTGGCGCTGAACGCGGCCATGGCCGAAAGGCCTTTGCCGTCGTTGTAATGGGCCGACGTGGTGAAGCGGCGCTCGTTCTCCCCGGGGTGCGAGGCTTCGGGCTGTTTCAGTTCGCCATAGCTCACCTGCATCTGCCACCGGTTCGATGGCGCAAAACTCGCGCGGACGCTCCAGCTGTCGAGCTTGGCGCGCTCTATGCTCCAGCGGTTTTCATCAGGTTCCTGACCGCGAAAGGCGCTTGCCTCGATCTGCCACGACTTGCCGGCGAGCCCGGCGGTCACCACGCCGTAGGTGATATGCGTCGAATCGAACCAGTGGTGGGTGATCGGCGCCTCGGGATTATACTGGGCCGAAGCGCGGTGCATGAAGGCGGAGGGGCCAAGAGCGGGTTCGCCCACCGGCCCGCCATAGATGAAGACCTTGAGCCCCGGCGCCACCGGCAGGTCGAGCCGCGCCGACAACTCCATGAACAGGTCATGCGGGTGCTGGCGGTCGACCAGCGGGCGGCCATTGGCGAGTTCGCCGGTCGCGAAGAGCAGCGGATAGCCCTCGTGCCGCATCGCTGGCTCAAGGCTCATCATCGCCTGCCCCGTCAGCTTCGCGCCGCCGCCGAGATCGTGGATCCACATCAGCATGGCCATCGACTGGGCATAGAACTTGGTGCCCCCCCGCGGGCCGCCCTGGTCGGAGTAGACGGGGAGGACATTGGCCTGGATCATGACCATGTCGCGCGTGGAAGGCATCAGATGGACGCCGCGCATGGCCTCCGTGGCGGGCAGGCGCGACGTGCCAGAGCCCATTCCATCCATCGACATCCACGACATGTTCATGGCGCCATCAGTGGTGGAGGCATGGTCCATAGCGCCATGGTCCATAGCGCCATGGTCCATCTGTGAGTGGTCCATTTGGGCCATGGCCGATGCCGGGGCCAGCAGCAGGACGAGGGGGAAAAGGTGTTTCACTTCAGCCTCGCGCGCCAAACAGCGCCGAGCCGACGCGCACGTGGGTTGCACCCAGCTGGATCGCGGTCTCGAAATCGTCGCTCATGCCCATCGAGCGCCCGGCAAGGCCATGATCGTCCGCAAGCTTGCCGAGCAGCGCAAAGAATGGCGCGGGCTCGATCCCCGCGGGCGGCACGCACATCAGCCCGATCACCGGCAGCGCCGCCACGCGCGCCTCGGCCAGCAGCGCCGGCAGGTCGGCAATTGCGCAGCCGCCCTTTTGCGGTTCGTCGCCGATGTTGATCTGCACGAAAAGTGGCACCTGCCGCCCGGTCTTGTCCATCGCCCGCGCCAGCGCGGCGAGCAGAGAGGGCCGGTCGAGCGAATGGATGCAATCGAAGCGCCGCACCGCCTCTTCGGCCTTGTTTGACTGGAGCTGGCCAACGAGGTGGAGCCGGACGTCCGGATGCGCCTCCTGCACTGCTGGCCACTTGGCCTCGGCCTCCTGTACCCGGTTCTCGCCGAACACGCGCTGGCCCTCGGCGATCAGCGGCACGATCGCTTCTGCAGGGTGCGTCTTCGAAACGGCGACGAGCGTAATCTCGTCGGCCTTGCGGCGGGCTATCATAGCGCTTTGGGCGATGCGCGCCCGGATCGCGGCCAGCGGCGTGGCGGCGGCCTCAGGGGCCTCTGGATCGGTCATGGGGCGGTGCTATAGCCACGCGATGCACCGGTGTCATCCTGTCCCGCAGGTCGTTCTCTTGAGCGATGCGCGCAATGATCACCGGCTTGATGCCGCCATCGCGCGCCTGCCGCGTGGCAGTGCGCTGGTCTACCGGCACTACCACTTGCCGCCTCCCGAACGCCGCGCGCGGTTTGAGGCGCTGCGGCGGCGCTGCGCGCTGCGCGGCATCGCGGTGATCACTGCGGGCGAGGCGCGCGGATGGCGGGGCGAGGGGCGCTATGCCGCGCCGCATGCCCTGGGCCGCAGCGCGGGGCTGCGGCTGGCGACGGCGCATTCGCTGGCCGAGATCGGCGCGGCGGTGCGCGCGAGGGCCTCGGCGGTGCTGCTCTCGCCGGTCTTCCCCACCCGCTCGCACCCCGGCGCGCCGGTGCTGGGGGCAGTGCGTTTCCTGCTGCTGGCGCGGCGCTCGCCGCTGCCCGTGATCGCGCTTGGCGGCATGACAAAGCGCCGCGCGGCGCGGCTGCCGGTGTGGGGCTGGGCGGCGATCGACGGGCTGGCGTAAGGCCGCCGGATTGCGGCGACTCGCCGGGATTCCTAGGGTTTTGCCTGCCATGAATTCTTGACGCGATCCCCCCTTCGGGCGCATGAAGGGCGCGAGAAGGGACAGGTTTCATGGCATCTCGGGCTCTCGTTTCCCCCGCCGGCCAGCGGTCTGCAAACGGCAGGGGCAAGGCCGCCGACTGGCGCGCAATCCTGCGCCGCAGCTTCCGCCGCAGTGCCGAGCTGCTCGGCGCGGCCGCGCTGTTTGCCGCCATGGCCGGGCTCGGTCTCGCGCTCGCAAGCTATACCCAGACCGATCCATCGGGCAGCACGGCATCTGGCAGCCCGGTCGAAAACTGGATGGGCATCGGCGGCGCCTGGGCGGCTGAACGCGTGCTCCTGTTCTTTGGCCTGCCCGGCGTGCTCCTGCTGCCGCTGCTCTATGTCTTCGCGCGGCGTCTGTGGGACTCGGCCGGAGACCTCATCGATACCGACGAGGATGACGAGGCGCTGCCCTCGCTGCCGGCATGGTGGCGGCTCGCGCTCATGCTCGCAGTTGCGATGGTTCTGCTGGGTACCGCGCTGGCGCTGGTCGTGACCGCGCCGGGGGGAACGTTGCCGGCCGGCGCAGGCGGCCTCGGCGGCCTGCTCGGTGCGGCGGCGATCCGTGCGATCGCGCACCTCGTGCCCGGGGCCGGGGCGTGGATCATCGGCATCGCTGCATTCATTTCGGTCATCGCCGGGCTGGTCGTGACCGCGCAGGTCTTCGCCCTCGACTGGCACCGCCTGCCGCGCATGCCGTCGTTCCTGCGCCGGGGCAACCGGGCGGCCGGCGAAGGCGAAGCGCGAGTGGCAACGCTGCTGCCCAGGCGCCAGCCCAAGACGCGGGGCGAAGCGGCCGACGACGCAGCCGCGCCCGTCGCCATGCCCGAGGCGCCCACTTCGCGCCGCCGCCAGACCGAGATCACCGATCCCTCGCGCCCGCCCGCCCCGGCGCTGCTGGCCGCCCGTGCGCGGCAAGGCGATCTGTTCGACCAGTACGAACTGCCGGGCCTCGAGATCCTCGAACCGCTCCCCGTCGCAACTGGCCCCAAGATCGACAAGCTCGCGCTCGAACGCAACGCGCGCCTCCTTGAAAACGTGCTCGACGATTTCAACGTGAAGGGCGAAATCACCGCCGTGCGCACCGGCCCGGTCGTCACGATGTACGAGCTGGAGCCCGCCCCCGGCATCAAGGCCAGCCGTGTCATCGGCCTCGCGGACGATATCGCCCGCAACATGAGCGCGATTTCCGCGCGCGTTTCCTCGATCCCCGGCCGCACCGTCATGGGCATCGAACTGCCCAACACGGTGCGCGACATGGTCTCGTTCCGCGAGCTCGTCTCTTGCGACAAGTTCGTCAATTCGAAGGGCATGCTTCCCATCATTCTCGGCAAGGATATCGCGGGCGAGCCGATCGTGGCCGACCTCGCCACCATGCCGCACCTGCTGGTCGCGGGCACTACCGGATCGGGCAAGTCGGTCGGGCTAAACTGCATCCTTTTGTCGCTGCTCTACCGCCTTACTCCGCAGCAGTGCCGCCTGATTCTGGTCGATCCCAAGGTGCTCGAACTCAAGTCCTACGACGATATTCCGCACCTTCTTTCGCCCGTGGTGACCGAGCCCGCCAAGGCCGTTCGCGCGCTCAAGTGGGCGGTCGAGGAAATGGAGCGGCGCTACCGCATGATGTCCTCGGTCAGCGTGCGCAATATCTCGGGCTTCAACGAGAAGGTCCGCGCCGCCGCCAGCAAGGGCAAGCCGCTTGGCCGCCGTATCCAGGTCGGCTTCGATCCCGATAGCGGCGAGGAACTGTTCGAGGAGCAGCAGCTCGATTACCAGGTGCTGCCGCAGATCGTGGTGATTGTCGACGAGCTGGCGGACCTCATGGTCACCGTTGGCAAGGAAATCGAAGTCCTGATCCAGCGCCTCAGCCAGAAGAGCCGCGCGGCGGGCATCCACCTCATCATGGCGACACAGCGCCCCTCGGTCGATGTCATCACCGGCGTGATCAAGGCCAACCTGCCGACCCGCATCAGCTTCGCCGTCACCAGCCGCATCGACAGCCGCACGATCCTTGGCGAACAGGGCGCCGAACAGCTGCTCGGCAAGGGCGACATGCTCTACAAGCCCAGCACCGGCGCGATCAGCCGCGTTCACGGGCCTTTCGTCAGCGACGAGGAAGTCGAACGAGTCGCCGATCACTGGCGCGGGCAGGGCAGCCCGGACTACGTCGATAGCGTGACCGAGGAACCCGAGGACGGCAGCTTCGGCTTCGACGATCTGGACGCGACCGCCTCCGACAATCCGGAAGAGCGCAAGTACCGCCAGGTCTGCCAGCTCGTGTTCGAAAGCCAGAAAGCCTCGGCGAGCTGGGTCCAGCGCCAGATGGGCGTGGGCTACAACACCGCCTCCAAATGGATCGAGCGCATGGAAGCGGATGGCTTTGTCGGTCCGGCGAACCATGTCGGGCGGCGGGACATTTACCGCGACAAGGACGGCAATCCGCTGTGAGGGATTGCCCAATGAAAGTTGTGTTGAGTCTGTTTATTTTTGACTAACCTTCATTTGTATTTTTTCGAATACCTGATCAATATTTTCGTAAACAAAAAAAACTACTTAGCGCAATTATATTTGTATTTGTATAAATTACAATGGTACTCAATCCAGTCCATTTACGTTTTAAAATAACACTTGAAATATCACATAATTTCACGCGTCTCTGGCCGGCAATTTTCAAAATTCCTCCGGAAATAGCGCAATATGTCGATGATTTATTATAAATTACGGAAAACAGATATATTCCGTATCCAATTGAAATAGACGCCACAAGTGGCAACGCATTACCAAAAATAGGATAGAACATTGAGTGTTCAGGGCCCCAGCCTTCCAGATAAGCTAGTCCTTCCATTAATATCAAACCAATTAACGCGACTAACACGATTGCACATCTGAATCGCGAGGTGGTGCAGACAACGATACAGTCGGCTTCAGGCATGTCTTGACACCAGACGGGTCACTAACTGATCAACCCGAGCCACAATCAGCATGCCGCCGATGATCACGATCTCGTTCAGTAACTCGCGCCAGGAATGCACCGGCTTCGGCTTGTGAATGTCCATGGTGAATGCCCCCGCCTGATCTTGTGAGGCTAGGGCAAGCGATTGACGCGGTGCAACCGATAATCGCGGACGAAATTGCGCCAAAGCGGACGAGTCTGGCTTGGCCCCTAAATCTTTCCGTCCGCCCGCCGTTCCTTAACCTGACCAGCATCGGCGCGGCATGGCCATCGGCGCTGTTGCCGGTCCCCCGGGCCATTGCCCGAGGATCGAGCAACCCGCAGGAAAGGCCCTGGCATGCCCTATGTAGCCCTGTCCCAGTGCTGGTTCACGAGGGCGCATCAGCCGACCCCATGGCGCTTTCACGAGGACGATGGCGGGATCTACAGCATCTGTCGGCACTGCGGCCGCCGTATCGTCACCTGGGGCCGGCACCGCTGGTCGATCGCCGACGGGCTCGACGTGACGCACTTGGCCGAGATGGTCTCGGGCCGTTTCCTGACCGTTCTCGACAGCGCGGACGAGCTGGTAGTGCGGCGCTTCACCGTCGATCACCTGCCCGATGAGGCGGCGATCGAGGCATTCAAGCTCGAGCTGCGCGAACGCTATGGTATGGACGAGCCTGGCAGCGATCTGACCTTGATCGACAGCGCCGACACCACCGCCCCGCGTCCTCGCAAGCCCCCGCCGTTCAGCGTCCGCGCGGCACCGGATAGCCGGCGAAGCGCTTGATCCGCCTGAGCGAGAAGCTCGACCGCATCGACGAGACCCCCGGCAGCCGCGCAAGGCAATCGCGGTGGATGTGGTCGTACTGGTCAAGGTCCGCCGCCGCCACGCGCAGCAGATAGTCCGCCCCGCCAGACATCAGGTGACATTCGAGGATGTCATCGAAATCCCCCACCGCGCGCTCGAACCGGTCCATCGCCTCGCGGCTCTGGCTGGTCAGCGTGATCTCGACGAAGACCTCGACCGCAAGGCCGATCCGCCGGGGATCGATGCGCGCGGCATAGCCGCTGATCACCCCGGCTTCCTCCAGCGCGCGGATGCGGCGATGGCATGCCGAGGGCGAGAGCGCGACGTGTTCCGCCAGCGCCGCGATGGGCCGCGACGAGTCGTGCTGCAATGCGTCAACTAGCGCGGCGTCAGTACGATCCATGCAAGAATTTCCTGATAAATAGGACTATATCAGGAAATATCACCAAAACAGGCGCCAGCAAGCCTGCAAATAGGCAAAACAGCGCGCGCGCCCGGGTGTATCCTTGGGCAAGCGGCCAGCCAGAGGAGCCTGTCATGCGTGTCGGTACAGTCCGGGAAATCAAGAACCACGAATATCGCGTCGGCCTCACCCCCGAAAGCGCGCGCGAACTGACCGTGCATGGCCACGAAGTTTGGGTTGAAACCGGCGCCGGGCTCGGTATCGGCGCTTCGGACCGCGACTACGAGGCGGCGGGTGCCATCATCAAGGCCGACGCCGCGACGATTTTCGCCGGGTGCGAAATGGTCGTGAAGGTCAAGGAACCGCAGGCGGCCGAACGCGCGATGCTGCGCGAGGGCCAGGTGCTCTTCACCTACCTCCACCTCGCGCCCGATCCGGAGCAGACCGCCGACCTTGTGAAGTCCGGCGTCACCGCGATTGCCTATGAAACCGTCACCGGTCCCGGAGGCCAGCTCCCGCTCTTGAAGCCGATGAGCCAGGTCGCGGGCCGCATGGCGATCCAGGCCGGCGCCACCGCGCTCGAAAAGGCGCACGGCGGGCGCGGCGTGCTGCTGGGCGGCGTGCCGGGCGTGCTGCCGGGCAAGGTCGCTGTGATCGGCGGCGGCGTGGTCGGCTTCAATGCGGCGCAGATGGCCGCCGGGCTGGGCGCCGATGTCACGATCCTCGACCGCGACCCCGAAGTGCTGGAGCGGCTCGGAACCCATTTCGAAAGCCGCGCCAAGACGCGCTTTTCCAACCGCGCCAATCTGGCGGACTGTGTCGCCGAGGCCGACCTCGTGATCGGCGCGGTGCTGATCCCCGGTGCCGCCGCGCCCAAGCTCGTCACCCGCGAGATGCTCGGCACGATGAAGCCCGGCGCGGTGCTGGTCGACGTCGCGATCGATCAGGGCGGCTGCTTCGAAACCAGCCGCGCGACCACCCATGCCGAGCCGACTTTCGTGGTTGACGGCATCGTGCATTACTGCGTCGCCAACATGCCCGGCGCGGTCGCCCGCACCAGCACCTACGCGCTCAACAACGTGACCCTGCCGCACACGCTGAAGATCGCCGATCTCGGCTGGAAGGCCGCACTCGCCGCCAATCCGCATCTTGCCGAAGGGCTCAATGTCCATGCCGGTTCGGTGACGTATGCCGCAGTCGCGCGCGAGCTTGGCTATGCGTACAAGCCCCTCGGCGAAATTCTGGGGTGAGTTAACTCCCCTCTAAGGTCACCTGCGCTAGGCCCGGCCTCATGGACTGGATCTGGCGCAGGTTTGTGCTGTTCGGGCTGGTAGCGTTGCTATCCAGCTTGTTTGCCGTGCCTGCTACCGCCGCGCCGATCACCGCAAGCGAGAGCTGCCATGCCACGGCTGCGGCGAACGAGACGTACCGCGATCTGCGCGGTGCGCCGCAGAGCTGGACCTGCCAGGATTCGCGCTATGACATCGGCCCCGAAAGCCTGTTTCTGCGCTACCGGTTGACTGATCTCGCTCAGCCACGCGCGCAGAGCCTGGTTACCCACGCATCGAAGTTCTCGGCGATCACCATCTGGGTGGTTGGCGAAGACGGCGCGGTGCGCACCGCCCGCTATTATCCGGCGACTGTCCGTCACCTGATTGCCGGGCCGATGATGGTCCTCCCGCTGCCGCATACGGCGAGCCGCCCGCGTCTGGTCGCGGTGCGCATAGATCAGCCCTGGAACAAGACCATCGCCAGCGAAGCACGGCTCGACAGCGCGGTCGAGGGCACCGGCTGGGACATGGGCGTGATCGTTGCCATGGCCGCGATCTGCGGGATGCTGGTCGTGCCGCTTCTGCTCAACTTCGGATTCTACATCGTGCTGCGCCGGCCCTTTGTGCTGTGGCACATCGTGATGGTCGGCCTCATGCTGGTGCAGACCGTGGTCGGCACCGGCTTCATCCACATCGGCGCCGATCCCGATGCCGCAACCGAGATTGCGATCAGCAGCCTCTGTTTCGGCGTGGTGGCCGCCTCGGGGCTCATGTTCCTGCTCACTTTCCTCGAGCCGGAGGCGCTTTCGCCGAAGTTGCGCCGCGTGCTCATCGGCTGCGCGCCTCTGGTCATGGCCGGAGGCGTGTTCACCGCGCTGCCGTTTGCGGTGCTGCGCCCATGGAGCGCGCTGGGCGTCTACAGCGCGGTCTCGCTGTCCATCTGCCTCATCCTGTGCGGCCTCATCGATGCCTGGCGGCGCGGCAGCAAGCTCGTGCCGATACTGATGGTCGGCTGGATGCCGACGTTGATGGTCGGGGTCTATCGCATCGGTTCCTATATCCTGCCCCATGCGCGGCCGACTGAATCAGTCGTCGTATTCCAGCTGGCGCTGGCCGCAGAGGTCCTCGCCAATTCGCTTGGCATCGTGATCCGCTTCCTCGAGCTGCGGCGTGAACGCGATCTTGCCACGGCACGGGCGACCGAGCTTGAAGGCGTCGCCGGGCGCGATGCGCTGACCGGCCTGTGGAACCGCCACTCGATCGAACGGCGGTTCAACGACTTGTTCCGGCTCGGCTATCGCACCATGGCCGTCATCGATCTCGATCACTTCAAGCGCATCAACGACCGGCATGGCCATGCGGTGGGCGATTCCGTGCTCAAAGTGGTGGCCACGGTGCTGGCCGAAGACGGCGAATCCTGCGCGATCCGGATGGGCGGCGAGGAATTCCTGCTGCTGCTGCGCGGGCCCGGCGGCGCCGAGCGCGCCGAACGCTGCCGCCGCGCGCTCAGCACGCGCATCGCTGCTGCGGTGCCGGGCCTCGGTCATGTCGTCACCGCCAGCATGGGCCTTGTCGAGCACGATCTTTCGGGCAACCTCGATGTCGAATTCGCCGTGCTCTACAGCCATTGCGACCGCCTGCTCTACGAAGCCAAGCGCCTCGGCCGCAACCGCACGATGCGCGAGCGGCTGACCGGCTTCACCCCCGATTTCCAGGTACGCATGGCCTAGCCGGTAAACAGCGCCGCCATGTCCGCCGGCACCCGCAGGATGCGCCCGCTGGCCTTGTCAATCAGCACCCACTGCGTCCGCGCGCTGACGATCACCTTGCCTGCCGATTTGCCGGTCTCCGGGCGGAAATCGACCCGCCGGTCGAACCGTGCGCCGCGCGGGGCATCGGGGACAAACGTCTCCGCCGTCACGCTTTCGCCGAGCGCGATATTGCCGCGATAGTCGATCTCATGCCGCGTCACGACCCAGACAAAGGCCGCCTGCTGCTCCGGGCTTGCCAGCGCTTCCCAGTGCGAGGTGGCCACCGCTTCCATCCACTGCACCCACACCGCATTGTTGACATGGCCCAGCACATCGATGTGCTCGGGCCCTGCGGTGAAGGTCTTGGTGTGCATGGTCAGGCCGCCACACCCAATTGCGCGAGGATGAAGGCGAACTCCTCCGCCGTCTCGCGCAGCCCTTCGAACCGGCCCGACTTGCCGCCATGGCCTGCGCCCATATTGGTCTTGAGCAGCAGTTCGTTCGCGTCGGTCTTGAGCTCCCGCAGCTTCGCCACCCACTTTGCCGGCTCCCAATAAGTGACGCGCGGATCGTTGAGGCCCGCGGTCACCAGCATCGGCGGATAGTCTTGCGCCCGCACCTGATCGTAGGGCGAATAAGAGCGGATGAGGTCGAACGCCGCCTTGTCCTCGATCGGATTGCCCCATTCGGGCCATTCGCCCGGGGTCAGCGGCAAGTCGGCATCGAGCATGGTGGCCAGCACATCGACAAACGGTACATGCGCCGCCACCGCGCCCCACAGTTCGGGATCGGAATTGACCACCGCGCCCATCAACTCGCCGCCCGCCGATCCGCCGGCTATTGCGATCCGGCCCGCCTCGGTGAACCCTTCCGAGATCAGCCCCTTCGCAACATCGACGAAATCGTTGAAGGTGTTGGTGCGCTGCTCCAGCTTGCCCGCCTTGTACCAGCGCCGCCCCAGATCATCACCGCCCCGGATATGCGCGATGGCATAGGCAAAGCCCCGGTCGACAAGGCTGAGGCGTGCGGTCGAGAATCCCGGCCCGATGGCAATGCCATAGGCGCCGTAGCCATAGAGATAGAGCGGTCCGCCCCCTGTCCCGTTCCTGGCCGCCCGGTCCTTGCGCCACACCACCGAGACCGGCACCGCCGTGCCATCGCGCGCGGAGATCTCCAGCCGCGCTGTCTCATAGAGCGAGGCGTCATAGCCGCTCGGGATTTCCTGTGTTTTCAGCAGTTCAAGCTGCTGTTCAGCCACATGGTAGTCATAGACCGAAGCCGGGCTGGTCATCGATTCGTAGCTGACCCTGAGCTTGTCCATCGCCCACTCGGGATTGTCGCCCAGCGAGGCCTCGTAGCTCGCTTCGGGAAACAGGATCGGCTCGATCCGCGCTGGATCATCGTAGTAGCGCACCTCGACCCGGTCGAGCCCGCGCACCCGGCCCTCCACCACATAGAAATCGCGGAACAGGTCGAACCCGGTCAGGTAGAAGTCGTCGGTGCCCTCGATCAGCGTGGTCCATTCGCCGGGGCTCGAGAGAGGTGCGGTCGCAAGGCGGAAGTTCTCGTGGCGGTCGTTGGTGTGGATGAACAGCGTCTCGCCCCGCACATCCACATCGTATTCCACCCCGGTCTGCCGCGCTCGCACCAGCAGCGGCGCGGCCAGTGGATCGGCGGCGGGCACAAGCCGCACCTCGCTGGTTTCGTGGTCGCCGGTCGCGATCACCAGCCACTCGTCATTGGCCGAAAGTCCTGCCGATACGCGGAAGCCTTCATCGTCCTCGTGGAAAAGTTCGACATCGTCTTCCACCGGCGTCCCCAGCCAGTGCAGCCGCGCGTTGTCGGTGCGCCACTGCGCATTTGCGAGGCTGTAGACCAGCGCCTTGTCTCCCGCCGCCCAGATCAGCGCCGAAAGCGTGCCGTGGATCACATCGGGCAACACCTCACCGGTCGCGATCACCTTGATCCGCGCGGTGAAGCGCTCCGAGCCGTTGTCATCGACTGCCCAGGCCAGCAGCCGCCCATCCCTGGAGACTGAAAGCGCGCCCAGCCGGAAATAATCGAGCCCCTCGGCCAGCGCCACTTCATCAAGGATCAATTCGTCCGGTCCGCCCGCCACGGGCCGGCGCCACCACTTCTTGTATTCCGCGCCTTCCTCGTACTCGATCCAGTAGAGCCAATCGCCATCCTTCTGCGGCACTGATTTGTCCGCTTCCTTGATCCGCCCGCGCATTTCGGCAAGCAGCGTCTCCACCGTTGCCTCAAGCGGTTTCATCCGCGCTTCGAACCACGCGTTCTCCGCTTCCAGATGCGCCAGCACTTGCGCGTCGGTCACCTCGGGATACCCCGGATCGCGCAGCCAGTGATACGGGTCGTCGATGGTCACGCCGTGGTGGGTGAAGGTGTGAGGCTTCTTGGCCGCAACCGGCGGCGCAGCGGGGGTGGTTTCCGTCATGCCTAGCATCTATGGTGTGCAGCATAAGCCCGCAAGGCGGGTCATACGCTTCAGGACAAGACCCATGCTGATGAACACCCACGAAGCCCGCCTCGATGCCCTGCGCAAGGAACTCGCGCGGCAGGAACTCGATGGCTTCGTCATTCCCATCTCCGACGAACACATGAGCGAATATGTCGGTGCCTATGCCCAGCGCCTCGGCTGGTTGACCGGGTTCGGCGGCTCGGCCGGCACTGCCGTGGTGCTCAAGGACAAGGCGGCGATCTTCGTCGACGGGCGCTACACGCTGCAAGTGCGTGAGCAGGTCGACGGCCGGCTCTATGACTACCAATCCGTGCCGCAGACTTCGGTCGCGGCATGGCTCGGGCAGCACGCCCCTGAGGGCGGACGCATCGCCTATGACGCGTGGCTCCACGGCAAGAACTGGGCCGACGGCGTCGCCGCTGCGCTCAGGCCCCGCAATGCCGTGCTCGTCGCCGTCCAGCAGAACCCCGTCGATGCGATCTGGCAGGACCGCCCCGCACCCTCGCCAGCCCCCGCGCTCGTTCATCCCGATGAATACGCCGGTGCCTCCGCCAACGAAAAGCGCGCCGAAGTGGCCGCGTGGCTCACCGCCAAGGGCCTTGATGCCGCCGTCATTTCCGCGCTCGATTCGGTCGCCTGGCTGCTCAACATGCGCGGCAGCGATGTCGACTGCACGCCGGTTGCGCTGTCGTTCGTGCTCGCCCATGCCGACGGAACGGCCGACCTCTTCATCGCGCCTGAAAAGGTTACGCCCGAACTCGCGCAGCACCTCGGCAATGCCGTGCGAGTTCAGGACCGCGCCGCCTTCACCCCGGCGCTCGCTGCGCTGGCCGGCAAGAAAGTCGCGGTCGATCCTGAGCGCGCCGTCGCCGCGATCTATGCGCAGCTCACAGCTGCCGGTGCCGAGGCGGTCTCGCTCACCGATCCCACTGTGCTGCCCAAGGCCTGCAAGAACCCGATCGAGCAGGCCGGCCACCGCGCAGCGCAGGCGCGCGATGGCGCCGCGATCACCCGCTTCCTGCGCTGGCTGTCCGAAGCAGCGCCCAAGGGCGGCGAGACTGAACTTTCCGCCGCCGCCGCCTTGCGCGCCGAGCGGGAGAAGACCGGCCTGCTGCGCGATTTGTCGTTCGACACGATCTCGGGCGCGGGCCCCAATGCCGCGGTCCCGCACTACAAGGTGGACGAGCATAGCAATCGCCAGATCGAGCCGAACAGCGTCTACCTCGTCGATTCGGGCGGCCAGTATCTCGATGGCACCACCGATATCACCCGCACCGTCTGGATCGGCCCCGATGCGCCGCCAACCGAAGTGAAGGACCGCTTCACCCGCGTTCTCAAGGGCCACATCGCGCTCGATCTCGCGGTTTTCCCTGAAGGCACCAATGGCGGCCAGCTCGATAGCTTTGCCCGCCAGTTTCTGTGGTCTGCCGGGCTCGACTATGCGCACGGCACCGGCCACGGGGTGGGCAGCTTCCTCGCCGTCCACGAAGGTCCGCAGCGTATCGCCAAGGCGGCGGGCGGGCAGGCCGGCACGGGGCAGGCGCTGCTCCCGGGGATGATTCTCTCGAACGAGCCCGGCTACTACAAGGCCGGTGAATACGGCATCCGAATCGAGAATCTCGTGCTTGTGGAAGAGCGCGTGATTCCGGGCGCCGAAGGCATGTTCATGGGCTTCGAAACGCTGACCTTCGCGCCCATCGACGCCGCGCTGGTCGAGCCTGCGCTTCTGCTGCAGCACGAGCGGGATTGGTGGAATGCTTATCACGCCAAAGTCCGCGCGCTGCTCGCTCCGCAGCTTGCGGGCGCGGATCTTGCCTGGCTGGAGTCGGCCTGCGCCCCGTTGTAAGCAAATTTGTTCGTGATATGTTCTTTCTATCGCGACTCGGCGAAGAGGAGGACGGCATGATCGGCTACGTGACTTTGGGGACCAATGATCTCGCGCGCGGCGCGGCATTCTACGATGCGCTGGCAGCTGAACTGGGCACCAAGCGCATGTACGAATGGGACGGCGCGATTGCCTGGGGTGAGGCGGGCGGTGCGGCCGGGATTGGCCTGATGAAGCCCTACAATGGTGAACCCGCCACGGTCGGCAACGGCGTGATGGTCGCGCTTGAAGCCAAGGATCCCGCGCAGGTGGACAGGCTCCATGCCGCAGCGCTCGCGAACGGCGGCACATGCGAAGGGCCTCCGGGACCGCGCGGCGAAGGCGGGTTCTATGCCGCCTATTTCCGCGATCCCGATGGCAACAAGCTCAATGCCTTCGTGATGGGGAGCTGATCACCATGGCGCACCGCCTCGATACCCATCCCATCCATATCGGGCTCGGAGCGAAGGCGGTGCCGCAGCCCGCGTTCACCGGCATGGAGTGGTACGGTGACTATATCGCCCGCCACGGCGCTGATGGGGCGGAAGGCCGCCTCGTCAGCCAGCATCGCTTCACGGAAAGCTGGGATAGCTGGGAAATGCATCCGGCGGGCGATGAAGTCGTGCTGCTGCTTTCGGGTGAGGCGGTGCTGCACCAGGAACTGGCCGACGGCACCACAGCCGAGGTCCGTCTCGTCGGGGGCGAATACGCGGTGAACCCGCCCGGCGCGTGGCACACGATGGACCTGATTTCGGCCGAAGCGACCGCGCTCTTCATCACCGCCGGCTTCGGCACGGAACATCGCCCGCGCTGAAACCCGCGCGACAAAGTGCGACAAAATACCGCGTCTGCGGGATAACCCTGCGACAAGCCCGGTCTAAACGGAAGACAGCGGAAAGCCCCCGCATTCTGCCCGAAGGACCGAGACCATGAAGAAATCCACTGTGGCCGCCACTGCGGCCATTCTGCTCACCGCATCCACGGCGCTTTACGCCGTCTACCCCGCCTTCGCCGAACCTGGCCGCGATCCCATGGGCGGCGGGACAGAGACTTGGGCCGATGCCAAGGCCAAGGCAGACATGATGTGGACGCATCTGGACGTGAACAAGGATGGTGTGCTCAATGAGGCGGACCGTGAGGCCAAGATGGCCGAGATGTTCGACATGATCGACACCAACCACGATGGCTCGATCAGCAAGGCCGAGTTCATGGAGCATCACAAGGCAATGATGGAAGGCGGCTGGAAGGGTGGAAGAGTCCGCGATGGCGCCCCCGGCAGCATGCCGCCCCCGCCACGCGGCGCAGGAATGGGCATGATGATGGGCCCCGGCGCGCGCATGCTCCATGAAATGGCCGAGAAGGCCGATACCAACCATGATGGCACGATCACCCGCACCGAATTCGATGTGGCCGTCAAGACGCGCTTCGATTCGGCCGATACCAACCATGATGGCAAGCTGACCGCCGCTGAACGCCGCGCTGCATGGATGTCCATGCGCAAGGAACACGGTGGGGGCTGGGGTCACGGCATGCGCCATGGTCACGGCATGGGCGGGGACATGGGTGACATGCCACCGCCGCCGCCTGGTGCCTGAGCATGGCGGCAGCCCCCGCCCCCACTCACGCCACGACCCGCGTACTGGTGGTCGATGACGAGGCTGCCCTGCGCAAACCCCTGGCGGACTATCTTGTCCGCCAGGGGTTTGCTGCCGAGCAGGCCGCCAGCGCTGCCGAAGCCCGCGCCCGCCTTGCCGGCGAAACCTTCGATATCGTCCTCCTCGACATCATGATGCCCGGCGAAGACGGCCTCTCGCTTTGCCGACACCTGATCGAGGCGCGCCAGCTCCCCGTCATCTTCCTCACCGCGCGCGGCGAGGCAACCGACCGCATCGTCGGGCTCGAGATCGGCGCCGACGACTACGTGGTAAAGCCCTTCGATCCGCGTGAGCTCGTTGCCCGCATCCGCTCCGTGCTGCGCCGTACCGCGCGCGCGCCGGGCGCGGCAGACAACCCGGCTGCGGATCAGCTTCACTACACCTTCGACGGCTGGCGGCTCGATCCGCTGCGCCGCCGTCTGATCGACCGCGAAGGCGCGGTCGTGGCGATCTCTTCCGCGGAGTTCCGCCTCCTCGTCGCCTTCCTCGATCACCCGCGTCAGGTGCTCGACCGTGACCGCCTGCTCGACATGGTGCAAGGCCGCGAGGCGCACTTGTTCGACCGCGCGGTCGACAACCAGATCAGCCGCCTGCGCCGCAAGGTCGAGCGTGACAGCCGTAATCCCGAACTGATCCAGACGGTCTGGGGCGGAGGCTACATGCTCGCCGCCGATGTGCGCCGGGTGCCCACCGATGCCTGATGCCGCGCGCCGCCTCGTGCCGCGCTTCTGGCCCCGCAGCCTGCAAGGCCAGATGCTGCTCGCCATCGCGCTTGCGTTGATGATCGCGCAGGGGCTGTCTGCCGCGCTGATGTGGCGCATGCAGCACGAACGGCACTTCGCCGGCCTCGTCAATTATGCCGCGTTCAGTCTGCTCGGCCGCAATCCGCGCGCGCCGCTTGGGCCCCCGTCGCCTCCGGGCCCGCCGGGAGAGCCGCCCGAAATCGGCTTTCGCATGCCGCGCCCGCTGCGCGTACAGGAAGAATTGCGCGCGCCGCAGATCGCTGGTGACCGCCGCCGTCCCGAGATCGAGCATGCCTTGCGCCAGGTGCTCGAAGCGCAAGGCGTTGATGCCGCGCGTCTCTTCGTGGCCGAACGCGATCCGGCGCGCGATCCGGTCATCGCTGCCTGGCTGGCCACTCGCGGGTTTGCCCGCCCGCCCGGCGCACCGCGCCCCCAGCTGATCATTGCCGCGATCGGCCGCGCCGACGGCACCTGGCTCACCGCCCGTCTGCTCGCCCCGCGCACCGAACGAGCAATGCTCGCAACGCTGGTGATCCAGACGCTTTTCATCTACCTCGTCCTCGTCGGCGCGGTCGCGCTGATCCTGCGGCGCATCGCGCGGCCGCTCAAGGCACTCACCGCGCAAGTCGAGGCCTTTGCCCGCTCGCGCGCACCCGCCGGGCAGCTCGCCCCCGAAGGTCCCGACGACATCCGCGGTCTGATCGTCGCGCACAACGCGATGGAACGCCGCGTCGGCGCGTTGCTCGATGAAAAGGACGTCATGCTCGGCGCCATCGGCCACGATCTCAAAACGCCGCTTGCCGCATTGCGTGTGCGGATCGAGGCGGTCGAGGATGATATCGAGCGAGGCCGCATGGCCGCCGGTATCGAGGATATCAACCGCTCGCTCGACGATATTCTGAGCCTCGCGCGCGTTGGCCGCCCGTCCGATCCGCTCGAGCCGACCGAGCTTTCCGCGCTCGTTGCCGATGTCGTGGGCGAATACGAGGACATGGGCGAGGACGTCACGCTGGGCGAGGCGGAGCGCATGGTCATGCCGCTGCGTGCCACCTGGCTGCGGCGGGCGCTGCGCAATCTCGTCTCGAACGCGCTGCGCTATGGCAGCCGCGCCCGCGTCAGCCTGCGCCGCGAAGGTGGCGAGGCCGTGCTCACGGTCGAGGACGACGGCCCCGGCATTCCAAGCCACGAGATCGCGCGGATGATGGAGCCCTTCACCCGGCTCGAAGCCTCGCGCAATTCGGCAACGGGCGGCACCGGCCTCGGGCTCACGCTTGCCCGCGCGATCGCCGATCAGCACGGCGGGTCGCTCCACCTCGCCAACCGGCCCGCCAAGGGTGGCGCGAGCGGTGAGACCACAGGTCTCACCGCCACATTGCGTCTGCCTTTGGCCTAGTCGCTTACTTGAGCTTGGCGATGGCCGCCGTCAGCTCGGTCCCGCGCGCGTCCTTGAGCTTGCCGCACGAGCGCACGCGCTCGATCGTTCGCTCAAGCTCGAGCGCGCCCGACTTGCCCGCGAACTTGGCACGAAGCCCGTCGAACTCGTCGGCCTGCGCCACCGAGCAGAAGTTGCCGAGGATCTGCGGCAGGCGTGCGCCGAAGAAGATGCCCGCGCCGCCGCTCAGCAGATCGTCGAGATGCGCCTTCATCCAGGTATAGCCCCAGTCGCGGGTCTCGGCGGTGAACACCACGCCGCGCACGAAGTTGAGCCGTTCCGACTGGCGCAGGCGCTTGTCCTGAAACTCGTCGAGCAGCCACTTGGCGATCGCGGGGCTCCCGCTGCCGGACAGCGCGCCGAGCGCGTTGGGGCGGAACAGCGGGTCTTCCGAGGCCAGCGCCTTGTCGACCAGCCGCTTCGCGCCCTCGATCCCGTTGGCCCCGAGCCAGGCATCGAACGCCGCGCCGAAGAAAGCAGGATCGAGCGCCGCGGCATCGCCGCCAAGGTAGGCATCGACCGCCGTGCTGAGCTGCTGGCGCAGCGCGGCATCGCGGGCGGAACCCGCGAGCAGGCCGACCAGCTGGACCCGGCGCTGCTGCCGCTCCGGATCATCGCCGGCGTGGGCACCGCTGCGCGGATCGAAGCCGATGGCCTTGAGCTGCGGCGCGTAGAGCCCGTCAACAAAGGCGCGGTACTGCGGCTTGGCGCTTTCGGCGATCACCCCGCGCTGCGCCATCGCCTCGAGCAAGCCCACGGCATCGCCGCTGGCATAGCTGTCGGGATTGGCAGCCAGCGAGCGCGCTCCGGCGATGAGCTGGTCCGCGCTCACCCGCCCGGCGTAGAAGCTGGCATTGAGGCTGTCCATTACCGCCAGTGCCTCGCTGCCGCTTAGCGTCGGGGTCGCGGCAATCAGCTCGTCCCATTCCTTCGCGGGAAGTTCGAAGCGGTAGTAGCCGGTACCGCCGGCGTTGGGCATGATCGGCCCCGCGCTCTTGAGCGTAACGGTTGCGGAAGTTTCGGTCAGCAGGGTGCACTGGCGGATATCGCTCTGGCGCAAGCACAGCGGCACGCCCCACTTTGTGGCCGGGCCCTTCATGCCGAGACGCAGGTAGCGGCTCTGGGCTACCTTCCAGCTGTCCGGCCCGGCGCGCTCCAGCGTCACCAGCGGCACGCCTTGCTGGTCGGTGAAGCTCTGCATTGCGGGCAGGATGCGGGGGTCGCCCGCCGCCTCGGCCATGGCCTTGAAGAACTCGGCGCTCGTCGCGTTGCCATACTTGTGCGCCGCCATGTAGCCGCGCACGCCGTCGCGGAACTTGGTATCGCCCATGAACGCGGCGATCATGGCAACGACGTGGCCGCCCTTGCCATAAGTGATCGTGTCGAAAGCGGCGTCGATCTGGGCGTTCTTCTCGATCTTCTGGTGGATCGGACGGCCCACGACGAGGGCGTCGATGCCCATCGCGCCAAAGCCTTCGGCCAGCGCACCCGCACCGATGTTGAGATCGGGGCGCCACTCGTTGCCGATGCGGTAGCCCATCCAGTTGGCAAAGCTTTCGTTCAACCAGATGTCGTCCCACCATGCCGGGGTGACAAGATCGCCGAACCACTGGTGCGCCAGTTCGTGGGCGACGACCATGCCGAAGGTGCGCTTCTGCTCGGTCGAGGCCTGATCGTCCATGACGAGAATGCTGTCGTTGTAGAGATCCGCGCCCGCGTTCTCCATCGCGCCGGGCAGGATCGGCGTCGTGATCTGGTCAAGCTTGGGGTAGGGGAAGCTCTGGCCGAAATAGGCCTCGAGGTGCTGGACCACGCCCTTGGTGCCTTCGAGCGCGAAGTTCAGCTTGCCAGCGTTCTGCTTGGTGGAAACGATGCGGATCGGCAACGGCGTCGCGCGCTGCGGGGTGGGCGGCACCACGCCTTCCGCGGTCACGAACGGGCCCACCATCATCGCGACGAGGTAGCTCGGCAGCGGCAGGGTCTGGCCGAAGGTGTGGACGGTCATGCCGTTCACGGTCTCGGTCTTGATCTCGGGCGCGTTGCTGACAGCCTTGAGCCCCTCAGGCGTGCGCAGCGTTACGTTCCAGGGAACCTTGAAGCCGGGCTGGTCGAAGGCGGGGAAAGCCGCGCGCGCGTCGATCGATTCGAACTGGGTCCACGAATACCAGTCATCGCCCACCTTGATGTGGAACATCCCGGCCGGGCCGTCGCCGAAGGGGGCGTCGTAGTCGAACGTGAAAGTCGTCTTGCCCGCAGGCAGCGGCGCATCAAAGGTGACGAGCGCGACGCCGGTTGGATCGACCTGGCGGAACGTGCCCGAAACCGGCTGGCCGCCGACCATCGCGGTCACCTTGCCGACCTTGAGATCGCGCCCATGCAGCCAGACATAGCGGCCCGGCTTCTTAACATCGGCTTCAATCTCGACATGGCCGGAGAAGCGGTCCTTGGCAGGATCGACGGTCAGGTCGAGGCGGTAGGCCTGCGGCACCACCGCGCCCTCGAGCTTGCCCGCAGGCATTGTGCCGGCTTCGGCCGGAATCGGGGTCTCGGCCGCAGCCGTTTGCGCCAGTGCGGGCGTGGCAACCAGAACGCCGGCGAGCATCGTCGCGGCAAGCAAAATCGAACGCATGAACACCTTTCAGAACAATCCGGGATCAGCCCGGAATGGAATGCCGCCTGACTGCCCCGATCCTGTTGCATCCGCAACCGCTTTCGACCAACCACCTGTGGAGGTCGTCGAACGGCACGGACCGCGACCTCAGCGCAGCAGTCCGCCCAGAAGCCCGCGCGCAAACCGCCCGAAAGCGGCGCCGCCGATCTGCGTCGCGATCGTGCCGACAATCGCGCTTGCGCCGGATTCGAGGGGCGAGGCGCGTGATTTCCGGCCGGTCATCTGTGCCGCGATCACTGATCCCGCCGAAGCCGCAATCGCGCCGACCGCGGCCTTGCCCGCCTTGCCCCACATCGAAGGGGTCTGCCGGGCACTTGCCCGCTGCGCCTCTTCGCCTTCGGCTTCCACCTGCTGCGCGGCCGCTGCCGCATCGGCGGCCTTCTGCGCCAGCACTTCGGCGGCGGATTCGCGGTTCACCGCCGCATCGTACTTGCCCTCGAACGGGCTGATCGACTGGATGATCGCGCGCTCCTTCGCGTCCAGCGGCCCCAGCCGCGAACGCGGCGGCGCCACCAGCGTGCGCTGCACGATCCCCGGCGCGCCATCGGCATCGAGCGTGGAAACCAGCGCCTCGCCCACCTTCAATTCGGTGATGACTGTTTCGACATCGAGATCGGGGTTGATGCGGAAGGTCTCCGCTGCCGCCCGGATCGCCTTCTGGTCGCGCGGGGTGAAGGCGCGCAGCGCGTGCTGCACCCGGTTGCCGAGTTGTCCGGCGATCTTCTCCGGAATGTCGATCGGGTTCTGCGAGATGAAATAGACGCCCACGCCTTTCGATCGGATCAGGCGCACCACCTGCTCCACTTTGTCGAACAGCGCGGCGGGCGCGTCCTCAAACAGGAGGTGGGCCTCGTCGAAGAAGAACACCAGCTTGGGCTTTTCGGGATCGCCCACTTCGGGCAGGGCCTCGAACAGTTCGCTCAGCAGCCAGAGCAGGAACGTGGCATAGAGCTTGGGGCTCTGCATCAGCTTTTCGGCGCTGAGCACATTGACCATGCCGCGCCCCTGGTCGTCGATCTTGATGAAGTCGTTGATCTCGAACGCGGGCTCGCCAAAGAAGCGGTCCGCGCCCTGGCTTTCGAAAGCGAGCAACTGGCGCTGGATCGTGCCAACGCTGGCCTTCGAGATGTTGCCGTATTTACCGGCAAGCGCGCTCGCGTTCTCTGCGCAGGCAAGCAGCGTCGCCTGCAAGTCGGGCAGATCGAGCAGCAGCAGGCCGTTGTCGTCGGCATAGCGGAACGCGATGTTGAGCACGCCTTCCTGCGTTTCGTTGAGGCCCATGAGCCGCGCCAGCAGCAGCGGACCCATCTCCGAAATCGTGGTGCGGATGGGATGCCCCGCCTCGCCATAGAGGTCCCAGAACACCACTGGATTGTCTGCATAGGTGAAGGGATCGATGCCCAGTTCCTTCGCCCGTGCCTCGATCGCGTCGGCATGTTTGAACGTCGGGCTGCCGGGCATCGCGATGCCGGCAAGATCGCCTTTCACGTCTGCCAGAAACACCGGCACACCGCGCGCCGAAAACTGTTCGGCCATGCCCTGAAGAGTCACCGTCTTGCCCGTGCCGGTCGCTCCCGCGACAAGGCCGTGTCGGTTGGCGCGGTCCAGCCGGAGCACTTGCCGCTCCTTGTTCGCGCCAAGACCAATGTAGATATCGTCCATGAGCACTCTTTCCGCGCGTCTTGTGGTTCGAACCTGATCCCGATGCTGTCTTCCCCCGGAATGAAACCGGAGGGAAGCGCTTTTTGCATCCGGCAGAGACCGCCGCTAAAGCGCGCCCACAAGCATGACCGCCGATCCCTTCATCCTGCTCGACGACGCCCGTGAAGAGGGCGCAGGCCCGGCGCGGCTCTACACCGCGCCGCAGGAGATCGCGGTCGCGCGCCGACCGGAGGACGTCGAGGCCGCGCTCGCGCGGATCGGGGCCACGCCCGGGCACTGGGCGGGCATGATCGCCTATGAGGCAGGCCTCGCGCTCGAGCCGCGTCTCGCGCCGCGCCTCCCGGCGCGCACCGGTGCGGCCGGGCCGCTGGTCTGGTTTGCGCGCTTCGAGGCGATGCGGGAGATGACAGCGGCCGAGGCCGAAGCCTGGCTTGATGACCGGATCACCGGCACCGGGCGCCTTGGTCCGCTCGATCCCCAAGTCTCGCCCGGGGGGTATGCCCGGGGGTTCGATCGGCTGCAGGCCGCGATTGGGGCGGGCGATATCTATCAGGCGAACTACACATTCGAGATGGGCGGCTCGTGGTCCGGCGATCCGCTAGCGATCTACCGCGCGCTCCGCGCCGATGCCCGCGCCGGCTTTGGCGCGGTGCTGTGGGACGGG
Source organism: Novosphingobium sp. (assembly GCF_037133355.1). Taxonomy (GTDB): domain Bacteria; phylum Pseudomonadota; class Alphaproteobacteria; order Sphingomonadales; family Sphingomonadaceae; genus Novosphingobium. Next base: position 71,060 of record NZ_JBAXOI010000016.1, read on the forward strand.
GCGCACTGGCACCTGTCGGTCTCGCCGGAGCTGTTCTTCACGCTGGAGCAGGGCCACGCCGAAGTGCGCCCGATGAAAGGCACCGCACCGCGCGGTCGCACGTTGCAGGAGGATGCCGCGTTCAAGGCCGCGCTTGAGGCGAGCGTCAAGGACCGCGCCGAAAACCTGATGATCGTGGACCTCATGCGCAACGATCTTGCCCGCGTGTCCGAGCCGGGCAGCGTACGCGTAACCGAGCCGTTCGCGGTCGAAAGCTATCCCACCGTCCACCAGATGGTCACCACCGTCCACGCGCGGCTGGAACCCGGCGCCGATGCCCGTAGCCTGATCCGCGCAATCTTTCCCTGCGGCTCGATCACCGGTGCGCCGAAGATCCGCGCGATGGAGCTGATCGACGAGGTGGAGCGCGATGCGCGCGGGCTCTATTGCGGCGCGATCGGGCGGGTCACTTCTGCCGACGCGCAAGGCTCTGGTGACGCTGCCTTTAATGTGGCAATCCGCACTGTGCGGCTGCTTCCGGACTATCCGGGGGCGGGGCGCGGGCGGGCCACCATGGGCGCGGGATCGGCGGTTGTCGCGGATTCGGCGGCGCTCAGTGAATGGCGCGAATGCCTGGTGAAAGGGGATGTCTTGCGTCTGGAGGCCAGCAGCGCCGATCTGATCGAGACCATGGCTTTCGATCCGGCCAAGGGCATCGCGCTGCTCGAACTGCATCTGGAACGCATGAAAGCAAGCGCGGCCGAACTTGATTTCGCCTTTGATCGCCATGCGCTGCGCAACGCGATCCACGTGCTGTGCTTCGATCTCGATGCGCCGTCGCGGGTGCGGCTGGTGGTTTCGAAGAGCGGCGCCCACGCGCTCGAAGCCGCGCCGCTGCCGCCGACCTTGCCCGAACCCGCGATCTGCGCGGTGCTGCCGCTGCCCGTGGCGGAAGGCGACTGGCGTTTGCGCCACAAGACAAGCGACCGCCATTTCTATGAGGATGCCCTGCGCGCCGCGAAGGCCGCCGGTGCGCACGAGGCGTTGCTGATGCGTGATGACGGGCAGCTTACCGAAGGCAGCTTCACCAATATCTTCGTTGCGCGCGGCGATCAGCTGGTCACCCCGCCCGCCGCGCTCGGCTTGCTGCCGGGCGTGCTGCGCAGCAGCCTGATCGATAGCGGCCGCGCCGTCGAAGGCCCGGTTGCCATGGACGATCTTGCGAGCGGCTTTTTCATCGGCAATGCCTTGCGCGGCCTGATGCCTGCCCGGCTGCTCGGAACATGAGCACGCCGCACTACAGCACGGCGCTTCAGCGCATCGCCGCCTCGCGTACTACTGCGATGACCGACCGCGCCATCGCGCTGAGGGCCGAGGGGCGTGACATTATCTCGCTTTCGGTCGGCGAGCCCGATTTTCCGACCCCCCCGCACGTGATCGAAGCCGCCAAGGCCGCGCTCGATGCGGGCGATACGCGCTATACTGCGGTGCCTGGCACGGCCGCGCTGCGCGAGGCGGCGGCGCTGCACTTTGCGCGCGATCTCGGCATCCATGTTCCGCCTTTGCAGGTCATCGTCAGCGCGGGCGGCAAGCAGGCGATCTTCCTCGCGATTTCCGCCACCGCGGGCCCGGGCGACGAAGTGCTGATCCCCGCGCCGTGGTGGGTGAGCTACCCCGAGATCGTCCGCTTCGCCGGGGCCGAGCCGGTCGCGCTGCCGACCACGCCGCAGACCGGTTATCGCATCGGCGCCGCCCAGCTTGCTGGCGCGATCACTCCGCGCACGCGCTGGCTCCTGCTGAACAGCCCGGGCAATCCGACCGGCGCCACCTATTCCGCTGCAGACCTTGCCGCGCTTGGCGAAGTGCTGCGCCGCCATCCGCAGGTGCTGGTGCTGAGCGACGATATCTATGCCCCCCTGCGCTACGGCACAGGCGCCCATGCCACGCTCGCAGTGGTCTGCCCCGATCTGGCCGACAGGGTGCTGACCGTTTCGGGCGTTTCCAAGAGCCATGCGATGACCGGCTTCCGCATCGGTGTCTCGGCCGGTCCGGCGTGGCTGATCGGTGCGATGGCCAAGCTCCAATCGCATGCCTCGGGCAATCCCTGCTCGATCAGCCAGGCCGCCGCCGTCGCCGCCTTCACCGGCCCGCAGGACTTTCTCCTCGACTGGCGCGAGCGCTTCCGCGTGCGGCGCGATGTGGCAGTGGCCGCGCTCAATGCTGTGCCCGGGCTCGACACCCCGGTGCCGGACGGTGCGTTCTACTGCCTCGTCGATGCCACCCCGCTCATGCCGCGCTTCGGCGATGACGAGGCGCTTTCGCTACACTTGCTCGATCACGGCGTCGCGGTCGTCGCGGCCTCCGCTTTCGGCGGCAAGGATGGTTTCCGCATCAGCTTCGCGGCAGACGATGCCCGCCTCGCAGAAGCCCTTTCCCGCATCGCCAAGGCGCTTCAATGACCCCGCTGCCCATCCTGTTCGAAGATGCCGAAGCACTGGTGATCGACAAGCCCGCAGGCCTGCCGATCGACCGCCCGCGCGCGGGCGGTGTCTCGCTCGAGGATCACATCGAAGCCCTGCGCCTCGGCTTCCACCGCGAGCCGGCTGCGGTTCACCGGCTTGATCAGGATACCTCGGGCTGCCTGCTGCTCGCCCGCAACGCCAAGGCGCACAGGCGCTTTTCGGCGGCGTTCGAAGCGCGCACGGTGGAGAAAGTCTATTTCGGCGTGGTCGCGGGGCCGATTGCGGAGGACGCGGGCACGATCGCGCTCAACCTCTCCAAGATCAGCAGCGCCGAGAAAGGCTGGCGCATGATCCCGGCGCGTGCGGGCAAACCGGCCGTCACGCACTGGCGCGTGCTCGATCGCAAGGAGGGCATCACGCTCGTGGAGTTCCGGCCTGAAACCGGCCGCACGCACCAGATCCGTGTCCATGCGCTCGCCGGGCTCGGCGCGGCGCTGCTTGGCGATCCGGTCTATGGCTCGGGCAAGGGCGCGGCGCGCACCATGCTACACGCTTCCGCGCTCACCGTTCCGCGCGATGGGAAGCCTCCGATCACGGCCTACTCGCCGCTCCCGGCCGATTTCACCGCGCTCGGCTTTGTGGAGCCGCAGCCTCTTGCGGAGCCCGAAGAATGTCCGCCGACGAACTGATCGAGCGCGCGCTGGGGCTGATCGAGGAGAGCTTCATCGCCTCGGCTGGTCCCGGCGGGCAGAATGTCAACAAGGTGGCGACGGCGGTGCAGATCCGCCTCGATGTCTTCGCGCTGCGCCTCGAACCGCAAGTGTTCCACCGCCTGAAGGAACTGGCGGGCAGCAAGATGACCGCACGCGGCGAGATCGTGATGACGGCGCGCAGCTACCGCACGCAGGAGCAGAACCGCGAGGACGCGCGCAATCGCCTCGCCGCCCTGCTGCGCGAGGCTGCAACGCTGCCCGCTCGCCGCGCGAAGACGCGCCTGAACCGTGTCGGCAAGACCGAACGGCTGGCTACCAAGAAAAATCGCGGCACGATCAAGGCCGGGCGGGGGAAAGTCCGTCTGGACTAGCGGGGGCCGCCGCCACCTGCCGCGGCCTGCGATGCGGGCGGGCTGGCAAGATCCGCCGGCACGGTCGCATCGCCAAGCGGCGGGGCGGGACGCTTTTCCAGCATCTCCGCCGCCGCGTCGAGCGCCCTCGCCTCCCCCACGGTCACGCCGCCGGGGCCGGGATCGGTGTCCTTCTGGCAGCCGCCGAGGAGCGCAGCGGGGAGCAGCGCCAGCGCGGCCAGGCCTGCGCGCCGCATGTCCCCCGCGCGTCCGGTCACTGGGCCTTGGGCGCGTCGGCCGCTGGAGCGGCAGCGGCAGCCGCGGCCTTTGCCTCTTCGGCAGCCGAAACAGCGCTGTCCGCCGCGCTCTTTGCGGCGTCCTCGGCGCTCAGCGCAGACTGCGACGCGTCGGATGCGGGGGCCGGAGCCGGCGCAGCGGCCGAAGGCTCGGCTGCGGGCATTTCGTCGGCCGGCATTTCCACGTTGTCGGCGGTCGCTCCGGCCGAAGCGTCGTCGGTCTTGCCGCAGGCGGTGAGCGCGAAAGCGGCGGCGCAGGCCAGCACGGTGGCAAGGCGCTTGATCTGGACGGTCTTGGTCATGAAATTCCTCATGCAGGTTATGGCGTGGTCTGGTCGCGGCCTGCGGCCGCTGCGCCGCGCGTTCTAGTCGGCTCGCCGGACCAAGGCAAACGCCAAACCGACCGGCTCCGCAAGACTGCTATGCCATATAAGGATATCTTTATATGACTTGCATTATATAAGGGATGCTTTATATCGGGCCCATGTCCGTCCTCGAAGCCCTCCGTGCCCTGGCCGACCCGACCCGCCTCAGGATCATGCGCCTCTTGGCCAGCATGGAGCTTGCGGTGGGTGAGCTGGCACAGGTTCTGGGGCAGAGCCAACCGCGCGTTTCGCGCCACATCAAGATCCTGTGCGACGCCGGCCTTGCCGGGCGGCGGCGCGAAGGCGGATGGGTGTTTCTGCGGACCGCCATCAGCGAAACCGGCTCGCCCGAGGATCCCGGCACTGCGCTGGCCCGCGCACTGGTCAATGCCGAAGTGGCCGATGCGGGCTTCGGTGCCCAATGCGCCGAGGACCGCCAGCACCTCAGCGTGATTCGCGCGGCGCGCGAGGCGAGTGCGGCAGACTACTTCGCGCGCCACGCCGCTGAATGGGACGAACTGCGCAGCCTTCACATCGCCGACGGCCCGGTCGAGGCCGCGCTCGACGAGATGCTGGCTGGCCCGCTTGGCCGCCTGCTCGATGTCGGCACCGGCACCGGCAGGATCGCCGAGCTTTTCGCCGCGAGGGCCAGCCATGTGACCGGGCTCGACAAGAGCCCCGAAATGCTGCGCCTCGCCCGCACCCGGTTGCAGCATCTGCCCGCCGGCCACGTCAGCCTTGTGCAAGGCGATTTCGCGCAGCTGCCCTTTGCCGATACCGATTTTGACACCGTCCTGTTCCATCAGGTCCTGCACTATGCGCTGGCGCCGCAGGCTGTCATGGCGGAGGCTGCGCGCGTCACCGTGCCGGGCGGCCGGGTAGTGATCGTCGACTTTGCCCCGCACGAACGCGAGGAGCTGCGCACCGCCCACGCGCATGCCCGCCTCGGCTTTTCCGACACGCAAATCGCGGGCCTGCTCACGGCTGCGGGCTTCGACCCCGCCGGGGACCGCGCGCTTGCGGGCCGCGAGCTTGTCGTCAAGATCTGGACCGGCGTGCGCCGCCATGAACGAGGCTCCGTCACCGAATTTCCGAGACTGGTAAAGCTATGACCACAACCTTCGATCAATTGCGTGAAGCGCGCACCGCGCTCGATACACCGCTCTTTGCCGGGCTCCCGGGCGATATCCGCGTATCCTTCGAATTCTTCCCCCCGCGGACCGATCCGCTGATGGAGCAGCTGTGGGAAGTCGTCACGACGCTCGCGCCGCTCCGCCCCAGCTTCGTCTCGGTAACGTACGGCGCCGGCGGCTCCACCCGCGACCGTACGCACGGCACTGTCGCGCGGATCATCAAGGAAGCGCGCCTGCCTGCCGCCGCGCATCTCACCTGTGTGGAAGCGAGCAAGGCCGAAATCCGCGAAGTGGCCGAAAGCTACTGGGAAGCGGGCGTGCGCCACATCGTCGCGCTGCGCGGTGATATGGGCGCGCCGGGCGTGCCCTTCAGCCCGCATCCCGAAGGCTATGCCAATGCGGCCGATCTCGTGGCTGGCCTCAAGCAGATCGCTCCGTTCGAGATCTCGGTAGCCGCCTATCCGGAGATGCACCCGGATTCGCCAAGCCTCGAGGCCGATATCGACAACCTCAAGCGCAAGCTCGATGCGGGGGCCACCCGCGCGATCAGCCAGTTCTTCTTCGAACCGGAAACCTTCTTCCGCTTCCGCGACCGGCTCGCCGCCGCCGGGATCACCGCGCCTGTCCTGCCGGGCATTCTCCCCGTCTCCAACGTCGCGCAGACCCGCAAGTTCGCCGCCGCCTGCGGGGCGCAAATCCCGGCTTGGATGGACGGGCTGTTCGAAGGGCTTGATACGCATCCCGCCTCGCGCCAGCTGGTCGCCGCCACCATCTCGGCCGAATTCTGCCGCCGCCTCTATGCGGGCGGCGTGCGCGATTTCCACTTCTACACCCTCAATCGCGCCGAGCTGTCCTATGCGATCTGCCACCTGCTTGGCCTGCGCCCCGCCCCTGCATCACTGGAAAAAGCGGCATGACGATTACCTCATCCGCCGCCCGCACTGCCCTGCTCGAACAGGCCAGCAAGCGCATCCTCATCACCGATGGCGCCTTCGGCACCGAAATCCAGAACTGGAAGCTGACCGAGGCCGACTATGCCGGCAATCTCGGCCTGTCGCGCGATCAGAAGGGCAACAACGATATCCTCGCGCTGTCAGCGCCCCACGTGCCCGAATCGATCCACCGCGCCTATTTCGCTGCGGGCGCGGATATCGCCGAGACCAACACCTTCTCCGCCAACCGCATCAGCCAGGCCGATTACGGCGCCGAGCACCTTGTGCGCGAAATCAATCTCCAGAGCGCGAAACTCGCCCGCCGCGTGGCGGATGAGTTCCAGGCCGACGACGGCCGCCCCCGCTTCGTAGCGGGCGCGATCGGGCCGACCAACAAGACGCTCTCGCTCTCGCCCGACGTCAACGATCCGGGTTTTCGCGAGATCGACTGGGACTTCCTCGTCGAAGTCTACCGCGAACAGGCCGAGGCGCTCGTCGAGGGCGGTGCGGACTTCATCCTTGTCGAGACCGTGTTCGACACGCTCAACGCCAAGGCCGCGATCATGGCGGTTCGCGTTCTGGAGCAGCAGCTCGGCCGTGAAGTGCCGATCATGCTTTCGATGACGCTGACCGACCTTTCGGGCCGCAATCTCTCCGGCCATACGGTCGAGGCCTTCTGGTACGCGGTGCGCCATTCCCGCCCTGTCACGATCGGGCTCAACTGTTCGTTCGGTGCAGCGCAGCTGCGCCCCCATGTCCGCGCGCTCTCGCAGATCGCCGATACCTTGATCATGGTCTATCCCAACGCGGGCCTGCCCAATGAACTCGGCGCCTATGACGAGATGCCCGAGACCACTGCAGGCCTGGTCCACGAATGGGCGGAGCACGGCCAGGTCAACGTTCTCGGCGGCTGCTGCGGATCGACGCCGGAGCATATCGCCGCCATCGCGCGCTCGGTGCGCGGCCTGCCGCCGCGCGTGCTGCCGCAGCACCAGACCGCCACCGCGCTGGCAGGGCTCGAACCTTTCGTGATGGCATGACAAGTCGCCCTCCCGCTCGCGGGAGGGGTTAGGGGTGGGCTGATCCGGCACCGCCCTTCTGAAGCAAACCCACCCCCGACCCCTCCCGCAAGCGGGAGGGGGGAGTCCGAAATGACAACCGAAACTGCCACCCGCCCAACCGGTTCCTCCTTCGTCAACGTCGGCGAACGCACCAACGTCACCGGCTCCGCCGCGTTCAAGAAGCTGATCCTTGCGGGCGAATACCCCAAGGCGGTCGAAGTCGCGCGCCAGCAGGTCGAGAACGGCGCGCAGATCATCGACGTCAACATGGACGAGGGCCTGCTCGATGCGGTCTACGCCATGACGACCTTCCTCAAGCTGATCGCCGCCGAGCCCGATATCGCCCGCGTGCCGGTGATGATCGACAGCTCCAAGTGGGACGTGATCGAGGCGGGCCTCAAGTGCGTTTCAGGCAAGCCCATCGTCAATTCGATCTCGATGAAGGAAGGCGAGGAAGCCTTCCTCGCTTCCGCGCGCAAGTGCATGGATTATGGCGCCGCCGTCGTCGTCATGGCCTTCGACGAGAAGGGCCAGGCCGATACCAAGGCGCGCAAGGTCGAGATCTGCGCGCGCGCCTATGACCTCCTCATCGGCATCGGCTTCCCCGCTGAGGACATCATTTTCGATCCCAACGTCTTCGCCGTCGCCACCGGCATCGAGGAGCATGACCGCTACGCGCTCGATTTCATCGAGGCCGCGCGCGAGATCCGCGCCCGCTGCCCGCACGTCCATATCTCGGGCGGGCTCTCCAACCTCTCGTTCAGCTTCCGCGGCAACGAGATCGTGCGCCGCGCGATGCACTCCGTGTTCCTCTACCACGCGATCCCCGCGGGCATGGACATGGCCATCGTCAACGCCGGTCAGCTCGATATCTACGACCAGATCGACCCCGTGCTGCGCGAAGCCTGCGAGGACGTGGTCCTTAACCGCGTGCCTGCTGCCAATGACGGTCAGACCGCGACCGAACGCCTGATCACGCTGGCCGAAAGCTACAAGGGCAAGGACGCCGTCGCCGAAAAGGCCGCCGAGGAATGGCGCGGCTGGGACGTAGTCCGCCGCCTCGAACATGCCCTCGTCAAGGGCATCGACATGTACGTCGTCGAGGATACCGAGGAAGCCCGCGCCGAGATTTTCGCGCGCGGTGGCCGCCCGATCGAAGTGATCGAAGGCCCGCTGATGCAGGGCATGAACACGGTCGGCGACCTGTTCGGCTCGGGCAAGATGTTCCTGCCGCAGGTCGTGAAGTCCGCCCGCGTCATGAAGAAGGCCGTTGCCCACCTGATCCCCTTCATCGAGGCGGAAAAGGAAGTCGGCGCGCGCCCCAAGGGCCGGATCATCATGGCGACCGTGAAGGGCGACGTCCACGATATCGGCAAGAACATCGTCGGCGTCGTGCTTCAGTGCAACGGCTACGAAGTGCTCGACCTCGGTGTCATGGTGCCCTGGTCGAAGATTCTCGAAGTCGCCAAGGCCGAGGATGTCGACATGATCGGCCTCTCCGGCCTCATCACCCCTTCGCTCGACGAGATGGTGACCGTTGCGGAGGAAATGCAGCGTGCCGGGTTTGAAATCCCGCTGCTGATCGGCGGCGCGACCACCAGCAAGGTCCACACCGCGCTGCGCATCGAGCCGGCCTACAAGGGCCCGGTGATCCACGTTCTCGATGCCAGCCGCGCGGTGGGTGTTGCCAGCCAGCTCCTTTCGGACACCCAGCGCGATGGGTTCGTTGCCGCGACGGCGGCTGAGTACCAGCACGTGCGCGATGTGCGCGCGGGCAAGGAAGCCTCGGTGCTCCTCAGCCTCGTCGATGCGCGCGCCAATGCCTACGCGCCTGACCTCTCGGAAAAGGCCCCGCCGCCCGAGCAGCCCGGCATCCACGTGTTCCCCGAATGGGACCTCGCGGACCTTGCCGCCTGCATCGATTGGACGCCGTTCTTCCGCGCCTGGGAACTCGCAGGCAATTACCCCGCTATCCTTGAGGACGAGATCGTCGGCGAAAGCGCCAGCAGCCTCTTCGCCGATGCGCTCAAGATGCTCGATCAGATCATCATCGAGAAGTGGTTCACCGCGAAAGGCGTCGCCGGCTTCTGGCCTTGCCACCGCGAGGAAGACGATGTCGTGCTCTACCTCCCCGAGGAAGAGCGCCACGTGCGCATCCCCTTCCTGCGCCAGCAGATCCGCAAGAGCCGCGACCGCAAGAACATGTGCCTTGCCGATTTCATCGATCCGCAGGGCGATTGGCTGGGCGGCTTCGCGGTCGGCATCCACGGCATCGAGCCGCACCTCGCGCGCTTCCAGGCCGCGCACGACGACTACAACGACATCCTGCTCAAGGCGCTCGCAGACCGCTTCGCCGAAGCCTACGCCGAGCGCTTGCACCAGCACGTGCGCACGACGCTCTGGGCCTACGCGCCGGGCGAGCAGCTCACCACCGAAGCGCTGATCAAGGAGCAGTTCCGCGGCATCCGTCCGGCCCCCGGCTACCCGGCCTGCCCCGACCACAGCCTCAAGCCGATCCTGTTCGATCTCCTCTCCGCGAACGAGAACGCCGGGATCGTGCTGACTGAATCGCAGGCCATGCTCCCCACCGCCGCTGTCTCCGGCTTCTACTTCGCCCATCCCGAAAGCCAGTATTTCGGCGTGGCGCGTATCGGGCGCGATCAGGTGGAAGACTATGCCGGGCGGCGCGGGTTCGATCTGCCGACCACGGAGCGGTGGCTGCGGCCCAATCTGGATTGATCGCCTGCCGCGCCTCCCCAAAACCCTCGTCATGTCGAGCGTAGCGAAGCCATCCCGAGCGTCGGGGCACATCCGGCACGGGCCTCTGGATTTTCCTACACTGCCGGAATGCGCTATGCCCCGCTGCAACTGATCCTGCAGCCATCGCCTTCAGCAAATGCCCTGCGCAAAGCCGTGTCACCCGTCACCCATTGCTTGATTACCAATGATATATCAATGCGTTGATGCTTAAATCGAGGGTTACACGGTGTCACCCTGTGTCACCCTCAAACCGCCATCCCATGCGTCCACAGCCACGAACGCCCGGGCAGTGGTCGCATCTCGCCGGAATCGCTAGACATCCGCCATGCCTACCATGAGCACCTCTGAAATCTTCCTGATCGCGCTGACGATCATCCTCGCGGTCCCTTACGCGTTTTGGCGCCTCCTGCGCACGGACCACTGGGCGCCGCTGGTTGTGGTGCAGATCGTCGGCGGCATCGTGCTCGGCCCCGGCGTGCTCGGCGCAGCGTTCCCCGGCTACTACAGCTTCGTGTTCAATCCGCAGGTGATCGGTGCACTCAACGGCGTGGCGTGGTGGGCGGTCATGATGTTCGTCTTCGCGGCGGGACTCGAGCTCGATCTGGGCGATGCGCGCGAGAACTGGCGCGAGACGGCGATCACGGCGGGCTGCGCACTGATTGTGCCTTTGCTGCTCGGCGCGGCGGCGGCAGCGGTGCTGCTGCAGCAGCCGGGCTGGATCGGGCCCAAGGGCGGCTATGCACAGGCCGTGCTCGGCATCGGCATGGCCTGCGCGGTGACGGCGCTGCCGATCCTCGTGCTGCTCATGGAAAAGCTCGGCATCTTCCGCAAACCGCTCGGACAGCGCCTGCTGCGCTATGCCAGTCTTGACGATGTGCTGATCTGGGGCGTGCTCGCGCTGATCCTTGTCGATTGGGAGCGGGTTGGCCGGCAGGGCATGTTCCTTGCCTTCTTCGCCGCCGCTGCGTGGGCCGTGCGCTGGCTGGTCGCGCGGGTGGAGCAGAACGATCGCTGGTATGTCAGCCTTGTGTGGCTTGCGGCCTGCGGCTTTGCGGCGGATTGGTCGGGCCTCCACTTCATGGTCGGCGCGTTCCTTGCCGGCGCTGTGCTCGATGCCAAGTGGTACGACCGCGCGCGGCTCGACGGTTTCCGCGAGTTTCTGTTGCTGGCGGTCATGCCGGTGTTCTTCCTCTCGACCGGCCTCAGGACGCAGTGGGGCGCGGGGCTCGGCGGTGTCGGCGGGCTCGCGGTGTTCGGCGCGGCGGCGCTGTTCCTTGTCGCGGCGGTGGTGGGCAAGCTGGCGGGCGTGCACCTTGCGGGGCGCCTGCTCGGCTGGGCCAAGGGCGAGGCGGCGGTGATCGGCTGGATGCTCCAGACCAAGGCGCTGATCATGATCATCTTCGTCAACGTCCTGCTCGACAAGCAGATCATCACGGCAGAGACCTTCACCGCCATGCTGCTCATGGCCGTGGGCAGCACGATGCTGACCGTGCCCAATGTGCGTCCCCGCCTGGCCCGGATGGCGGCGGAGTGAGGCGGGCGCTGCGCTTCCTCACGGCGCTGCTGCTGCTGGCCCCGATCATGGTGCGGGCCGAGCCGCCCGCGACAGTTGCCGTCTCGTTCGACCGCCACACCGTGCGCCCCGTGCTGGCCGAAGGGCTTGCCGACCGCGCCACAAGCCGCGCAGTAACCGCCGATGATCCGGTGCGGATCGCCTCGATTTCCAAGCTTGTCACCGCACTCGGCGTGATGCGACTGGTCGATCAGGGGCGGCTCGATCTCGACCGTGACGTGTCGGACTACCTCGGCTGGCAGCTGCGCCATCCCGCGTTTCGCGAACGGCCGATCACCTTGCGTCTGCTGCTCTCGCACCGCTCGGGCCTGACCGACGGCGCGGACTACATCATCCCGCTGGGCGAAACCGTGCGTCAGCGCCTTGCCGATCCGCGCGCCTGGGATCCCGCTCATGGCCCCGGCGATGACTGGTTCCACTACACCAACCTCAATTTCCCCGTCGTCGCCTCGGTCATGGAAGCGGCCACGGGCGAGCGCTTCGACCGGCTGATGCAGCGGCTGGTGCTGAGGCCGCTGCGCCTCTCGGCCTGCTACAACTGGTCGCCCTGCGATGCGGCGACGGCCGCGCGCGCCGTGGTTCTCTACCGCGCCGACGGCAGCGTTGCGCGCGATGATCTGCGCGGCGAGCTGCCTGCCTGCCCCGTCGTGGTGATGGAGGGCAGGCCCTGCGATCTCGATGCCTATGTCCCGGGATGGAATGGCGCGCTGTTTTCGCCGCAAGGGGGCCTCAGGATTTCGATGAAGGACCTCGCGCGGATCGGCCAGATGCTGGCGCGGGGCGGGCGCGGCTTCCTTGCCGAGCGCAGCTTTGCCGCGCTCACCACGCCGCAATGGCGCTTCACCGGCCAGAACGGGATCGGCGAGAACGGAGAGCCCGACGGGTTCTTCTGCGCCTATGGCCTCGGCCTTCAGCTGATCGGAACGGGCGGCGCAGGCTGCCACGACGATCCCTTTGGCGACGGCTTGCCCCGCCTCGGCCATCCGGGTGAAGCCTATGCCTTGCGCTCCGGCCTCTGGCTCGATCCGAAGAGCGGGCGGGGCGTCGCTTTCTTCACCACTGCCGTACCGGACGATGCCGCCAAAGGGAAAAGCGCCTTCACCGCGGCGGAGGAAGCCGTGCTGGCAAGGATGCGCGGCCGATAGACCCTGTTCGCGGGCGGGCCTTGGCAGGGGCCGAATATGCCTATAATCTCCAAGGGAAATCTTGTTCGGGGGCCAGCAGTGGGTTCGTTTGAAATCGGGCGGACGTTTGGACGAACCGGCAGTCTGGTTGCGAGTACCTGGCGTAGTGTCAGCATCTTTCTTCTGCTGATCCAGCTGCTGAATTACGGCGCGAGCTTTGCCATTGTCGCCGCGTTCGGGGCCACTGCCGGCTTCAACAACCCTATGGCCATGGTTTCAGCCTCTACCATCGGGTTCGCCTTCGTTTACCTCCTGTCGACCGCTGCCGGACTGGCCGGTGCGACCAGCGGATTGCTCAAGGCAGATCGCGGCGAGGCTGCGACCATCGGTGATTGCTTCGCCACCGGCGCGCAGATGTGCTTCCCCGTGCTGGGACTGCTGATCCTTTGGTTTCTCGGGATTTATCTGGGCTTTATCCTGTTCATCGTGCCCGGTTGCATCTTGCTGGCGATGTGGTGCGTTTCAGTGCCCGTCCTTATGGCCGAAGACACGGGCGTCATCGGCGCATTTGGCCGCAGCCGCGCCTTGACCAAAGGATCGCGTGGCAAGATCTTTCTTGTGCTTTTTCTTGCAGTTATAATGGCTTACGTTTTCGCGATCACCGGGGTATTTGTTTTTTCAGATGTAATCGCGTCCTCTGCGGGATCACTAGTCGTCTCGCTTGCCATGATAATCCTGCTCATCCTGCTCGGTATTCTGTTCTCGCTGGTGATCCAGGCCATGCTGGTCGCCATCTATCGCGAACTGCTCGATCAGAAGGGGGAACGGATGAGCTCGGTCTTTGACTGACCCGGCGCGGGGATAAACCGGCGCGGAGCCAATAGGGCTTTTCCTAAGGCGGTGCGATCTGCCATGGCATCGGCGTGCATACGATCAGCCCCGAGACCCGTGAGAACGCCCTTGCTGCCCTTTCGCGCGTTTTCGGCTTTTCCGCCTTCCGCGGGGTGCAGGATCAGGTCGTCAGCCGCGTTCTGGCAGGGCAATCGACGCTTGCGGTCATGCCGACCGGCGCGGGCAAGTCGCTGACGTATCAGCTTCCCGCCGTCATGCTGCCGGGCACCTGCGTCGTCGTCTCGCCGCTCATCGCGCTGATGCACGACCAGCTGCGCGCCGCCAATGCCAACGGGATCGCCGCCGCCGCGCTCACCAGTGTCGACATGGACCGCGAGCAAACGATCGAGCGGTTCCGGGCTGGCCAGCTCGATCTGCTCTATGTCGCCCCCGAACGCGCCAGCCAGCCCCACTTCCGCGAGTTGTTGACCCGCGCGCCGCTGGCACTGTTCGCCATCGACGAGGCGCATTGCGTGTCCGAATGGGGCCATGATTTCCGGCCCGACTACCGCCTGCTGCGCCCCCTGCTCGACAGCTTTGCGCTTGTCCCGCGCCTTGCGCTGACCGCTACCGCAGACAGGCACACCCGCGCGGACATCCTCGCCCAACTCGGCATTCCCGAGGACGGGCTGATAATCGCCGGGTTCGATCGGCCCAATATCCGCTACCGCATCACCCCGCGTGACAATGCGCTGCGGCAATTGAAGGCCCTGCTGGCCGAGCAGCCGGGGCCGGGAATTGTCTATGCGCCCACCCGGAACGGCGTGGAGAAGCTGGCCGATCAACTGGGCGCCGGAGGCCGCCGCGTCCTGCCCTATCACGCAGGCCTCCCCGCCGAAGTGCGCGCCGCCAATCAGGCCGCGTTCGTCGCCAGCGAAGACATGGTCATGGTCGCGACAGTCGCCTTCGGCATGGGGATCGACAAACCCGACGTGCGATTTGTGGCGCACGCCGGTCTGCCCAAGTCGATCGAGGGATACTACCAAGAAACTGGCCGCGCCGGTCGCGACGGCGATGATGCGGTGGCGCTGATGCTGTGGGGGGCGGACGATTTCGCCCGCGCGCGCCAGCGGATCGGCGAAGTGGAGGAGCATCGGCAGGCGAGCGAACGCGTGCGGCTCGATGCGCTCGCCGGGCTGGTCGAGACGCACACTTGCCGCCGCGCCGTGCTGCTGCGGCACTTTGGCGAGGACCCGCCAGAGACCTGTGGCAATTGCGACAACTGCCTCCACGCGCCGGGCGTGACCGACGCCACCCAGATCGCGCGCAAACTGCTCTCGGCGGTCTACCGCACCGGGCAGATGTTCGGCCTCGGCTACCTTGAGAAGGTGTTGACAGGCGTGGCGGATGAGCGGGTGACAAGCCGGGGGCACGAGCAGCTTTCGGTCTTCGGCATTGTCGGCGGCGAGGAAGCGCCGTTGCTGCGGCCCGTCGCTCGCGCCCTGCAGGCACGCGGCGCGCTGGTGGCGACCGAGCATGGCGGGCTCGCTCTTGGCGGCGATGCGCGCGCGCTGCTCAAGGGTGAGGGGCGCCTCGATCTGGCCGTCGCGCCCAAGGCCGAGCGCACATCGCGCCGCCGCCGCGGCGCCGAGGCCGCGCCCAATCCCATCGGCGACCCGCTGTTCGAGGCGCTGCGCGCGCTCCGCCGCGAACTGGCGCTCGAAGCGGGCGTGCCGCCTTATGTTATCTTCCACGATTCAGTGCTGCGCGACATGGCCGCGATGCGACCGGCGACGCTTGCCGCCCTCGGGCAGATCGGCGGTGTAGGCGCGCGGAAACTAGAGGCTTACGGTGACCGCTTCCTCGAGGTGATCCGGGCGCTTTGAGCCCGTTTCTTTATCGCGACCGCAGGGGGGTCAGTAGGGTATCTCCGTCCCGTCCCACGCAAAGAGCCCCCCGCTCTGCGCCGGGGTCAGCCCATCCAGCACCTTTAGCAGTGCCGCAGCCGAAATGTCCGGCGTGAACAGCTTCTCGGGCGCCACGCCGCGCTGGAAGGGGGCGGAGAGCGGGGTGTCCACGGTGCCGGGGTGGAGCGAGACGGCAATCGCCTGCGGGTGGGTGCGGGCAAGTTCGAGTGCTATGTTTTTGACCAGCATGTTGAGCGCTGCCTTGCTCGCGCGGTAGGCGTGCCAGCCGCCGAGGCGGTTGTCGCTGACCGAGCCGACGCGGGCGGAAAGCGCGGCGAACACAGCGCGGCCATCGCGGCGCAGCAACGGCAGAATGTGCTTGGCGATCAGCGCGGGCCCGATGGTGTTGACCGCGAAGAGCTCGGCCATGCCCTCGGCGCTGAGCGCGCGGTAGGATTTCTCGGGGCCTGTGCCATCGGCGCGGGTCAGGCGGCCGCTTGCGATCAGCACGATGTCGAGCGGGCCGCCCATGGCCGCGCAGGCCGCGGCGATGCTCGCCTCGTCGGCGAGATCGAAGACGAAGGGATGCAGATTTGTGCCTGCGGGGCAATCGCCACGGCGCGATCCGGCGTGGACTACACCAACATCGCTGCGAGCGGCGAGAGCGGCGGCCAACGCGGCACCGATGCCGCCCGAGGCCCCGAACACGGCGCAGCGCAGGGGTGGTGAAGATGCGTCCATCGGCGCCGATTGGGCGCTGCGGCCGGCGCTGTCCATTGGGTCCGAAGGGCAGGCGCTGTATTATCTTGCCAATACAGCTTGCACAGTGGGCATGGGCACGCCATCTTGGCCCAGCGTCTTTTCGTTCCAGGGTAAAGCCATGGCCAGCACTTCGACCGATACCGTATCCCCGATCACTCTCACCCCGCCCGATCCGGTGCCGGTGGTCGCGCCAACGCAGGCGGCCGGCCTCGTGCCGGTGGCGGACGAGACCAAGTCGAAGCTCGAGGCGCGGGCCGAGGCATTCGTGGCGGATCTCGTTGCTCAGGATGCGGCGAGCCCCGAATTCGGCAAGCGGGTCGATCAGCTCGCCAACATGGGCCGCAAGGAAATCGTCGCGGCGGCGGGCATGTCGAACCGGTTCCTCGACCGGCCGGTGCGCGCGATGGACAAGGATTCGGGCGTCGGCGCCGATCTCGCCGCGCTGCGCCGCACGGTTGAGGAGCTTGATCCCGGCCGGCAGGGCAAGCTCTCGGGCCCGCGCAAGATCTTCGGCATCATTCCCTTCGGCAACAAGCTCAAGACCTATTTCGACAGCTACCAGTCCTCGCAAGGCCACATCAAGGCGATCCTCGACCGGCTTGCTTCAGGCAAGGACGAGCTCCTCATGGACAACGCCGCGATCGATGTGGAGCGCGGCAAGCTGTGGGAAGCCATGGGCAACCTCGAGCAGATGATCCACATCTCCAAGGTGCTCGACAGCAAGCTGGAAGATGCGGCGGCTGACCTCGATCATACCGATCCCGCCAAGGCCAAGGCGATCCGGGAAAGCGCGCTGTTCTACACCCGCCAGCGCACGCAGGATCTGCTGACGCAGATGGCTGTCGCGGTGCAGGGCTATCTCGCGCTCGATCTCGTCAAGAAGAACAATGTCGAGCTGGTGAAAGGCGTGGACCGCGCCGGCACGACGACGGTGGCGGCGCTGCGCACGGCGGTGACGGTGGCGCAGGCCATGACCAACCAGCGCCTCGTGCTCTCGCAGATTACCGCGCTCAACACGACGACCGCGAACATCATTGATTCGACGGGCAAGCTGCTGCGTGAGCAGACCGGCAAGATCCACGAGATGGCCGCCTCGAGCACGATCCCGTTGGAGACGCTGCAGCGCGCCTTCCAGAACATTTACGAGACGATGGACACGATCGACACGTTCAAGCTCAAGGCGCTTGATGCGATGAAGCAGACGGTGGACACGCTTTCGGGTGAGGTCGAGAAGTCCAAGGGCTACATCGCGCGGGCCGAAGGCGCTTCGCAGGCCAAGCTCGAGGGCGGCGCGACCTCGCCGCTGCTGAGCCTTGAAGGCTGAGCTGCTGATGGCGGACAGTGCGTCTGGCAGCAGCCGGATCCTTGCCGAGGCGCGCTCCAGCCTGAAGCACCAGCAGGCGGGGGGGCGCCGCGTGAGCGTGCGGTCGATCGGGCGGCGCTCGGCGGAGCTCAAGCGGCTGCACCTGGCGCGCAAGGCGGCGCGCGTGGCTTTTGCGGTCATGGCGATCCTGTTTGCGGCGCTGGTCGCGGGGCTGGTGATCGACGGGATCGGGTTTGCCGGAGTGATGGTGACGTTTCTGGCGCTGGTCGCGGCGGTAGGCCTGCTGGCGACTTTCCCCCGGCTCAAGGTGCCCGAGATCGGCGCGCTCAATCGGGGCGATGTGCGCTCCATGGTGGCGCGGACGGAGTTATGGCTGGAAGCACAGCGGCCCGCACTGCCTGCGCCTGCGGTGAATCTGATCGACCAGATTGGCGTCCAGCTGGACGGTCTCGGCCTGCAGCTTGAAGGCGTCGATCCGGCGGAACCGGCGGTTTCCGAAGTTCGCAAGCTGGTGGGCGAGCATCTGCCCGGCATGGTCGAGAGCTATCGCCGCATCCCGGCAAACCTGAGGCGCGAGACGCGCGACGGACGCAACGCCGACCAGCAACTCACCGACGGGCTCGGCAAGATCAGCCAGGAGATCGATGCGGTGACGCGCCAGCTTGCGGCGGGTGATCTTGATGCGCTGGCGGTGCGTGGGCGGTTCCTCGATTACAAGTACGGGGATGGTCTGGATCAGGCCGCGCTGCAGCTTGCCCCGCCAAAGGCGGAAGCCTGATGCGCGTTTCGATCCCCCACACCCTTGGCAAGGATGAACTGCGCCGCCGCATGGCTGCGCGGCTGGGCGATGCCGAGGACAAGGCCAAGGGCATGCTCGGCAGCCTCGCCACGGTCGAGACCACTTGGTCCGACGAGGACACGCTCGCGCTGCTGGTGAGCGCGATGGGCTATACCATCCCCTGCACCGCAACGATTGCCGAGGAGAGCCTCGATTTCGAGGTCACAATCCCGGTGGGCGCGGGCTTTGCGCGCCGCATGATCGAAAGTGCGGTTCGCGAGAAGGGCGAGCGGTTGGTGGGTTGAGGCTGGCGCCTGCTCGCCACCTTTGAAGGGAGAAGGTGATTCTCGCAGCGACCCAGAGGAAGCAGAGGACGCAACTGCGGCGAAGCCGCTGTCACCACTATCCAACCGCCGGTTTGAAAGCGTGCGGAAGGCCTGCGGCGCCCGCTACCTCTCTGCGATCTCAGCTTCCTCAGCGTCTTTGCGAGAAACCCCGGCCCTCAAGCCGCCAGGCTGTAAGGCTCGATTTCGCCCGCGAGGTACAGCTTCTTCGCTTTGGCGCGGCTCAGTTTGCCCGAGCTGGTGCGCGGCAGCGTGCGCGGCGGGACGAGTTCGACGACGCAGTTCATGCCGGTGATGGCGCGGACCTTGTCGCGGATCTGATCGCGCAGCTTTACTCGCTCGGCGGGGTCGGAGACGCGGCAGTGCACGAGCACCGCCGGGGTTTCCTCACCACTTTCGGTCTCGACCGAGAAGGCGGCGATATCGCCCTGGTGGAAGCCCGGAAGCTGCTCCACCGCCCATTCGATATCCTGCGGCCAGTGGTTCTTGCCGTTGATGATGATCATGTCCTTGGCGCGGCCGACGATGAACAGGTAGCCCTCTTCGTTGAGGTAGCCCATGTCGCCGGTATCGAGCCAGCCGCCGACCATGCAGGCCTCGGTCGCTTCGGGATCGCGGAAATAGGAGTGCATGACCGAGGACCCGCGGCACCAGACCTTGCCGATATGGTGGTGGGCAATAACCTCGCCGTGCTCGCCGCGCACTTCGACTTCCATGCCGCGCACCGGCTTGCCGCAGTTGACGATGGCCCGGTAGCGCGCGGGGCGCGAGAGATCGCGCGGGGTGCCGGAAAGGCGCTCTTCCTCGACGAGTTCGACGCGGATGCCTTCGCCCGGCGGCATCAGCGTGACCGCGAGCGTGGCTTCGGCAAGGCCGTAGCTGGGGAGGAACGCGGCCGCCTTGAAGCCGGCATCGGCAAAGGCGTTGACGAAGCTTTGCATCACATCGGGCCGGATCATGTCCGCGCCGTTGCCGGCAACCCGCCAGCGCGAGAGGTCGAAGCGTTCGGCAACGCTGCTCTGGCTCGAGATGCGGCGGGCGCAGATGTCGTAGCCGAAGGTGGGCGAGTAGGACATCGAGGTGCCCTTGTTGCGGCTGATCAGATCAAGCCACGCCAGCGGACGGCGCGCGAAATCCTCGGTCTTGAGGTAATCGGCGGAAACCTGGTTGGCGATCAGCGAGAGGAAGCAGCCGACGAGGCCCATGTCGTGATACCACGGCAGCCAGCTGATGGCCCGGTCGCCGGGCTGGAACTTCATGCCATGCGAGTGGCCGGCCAGGTTGGCCATCAGCGCGCGGTGGGTGACCGCGACGCCGTGGGGGAAGCGGGTCGAGCCGCTGGAATACTGAAGATAGGAAATCGCGTCCGGATCGGGCGTGGGCAGCGGCGCGTCCGAAGGTTCGGCTGCGGCGGCGAATTCCTCCCAGGTCAGGCCCTTGCAGCCGCAGCGCTCCGAAGCGGCGGCGCAGATTGCGGCTATCTCGTCCGGATAGAGCAGCATCGACGGATCGGAGCTGGCGATCTGCACGGCCAGCTGTTCGATGTAGTTTTCCTTGCCGCCGAAGCTGGTGGGGAGCGGCAGCGGTACCGGCCAGGCACCAGCATACATCGCGCCGCAGAACAACGCGGCAAAATCGGCGCCGGTCTCGGCGATCAGGGCAACCCGGTCGCCCGGCTGCACGCCCAGCGCGATCAGGCGGCGCGCGGCGACGAGCGCGTCGGCGCGCAGTTCGGCATAAGGATAGACGCGGGAGAGCTGGCCGCGCGCATCGTGGAAATTGAGGCCGCAAGGGCCCTCTGCCGCGAAGTCCAACGCCTCGCAGAAGGTGGCGAAATCGGCAAAGCGCCGGGGGCACCCGTCATCGTTGGGCGTGGGTACCAGTGCGGCCTTGGCGGCGGCATCCAGGACGGTCATGCGAAACCCCGTTATCATTTTGAGTTGGTTGCAGGGGGCCGGAATGGCCAGTTCTGTCCCCGCGTCGAGACAAGGGATGTTCCCATTTACGCGGGACTGTGGCACGAATGTGGCATGTCGTTTACCAGTTCCGCGCGTGCGCCCGGCCGAACGGGTCGGGGCAGCCGGCGCGAGCCCCCTCCGCCGCTCGATGCCGCGGCGCTTGATGCGCTTGCGCTGTCCTATGTCGCGCGTTTTGCCACGAGTTCAGGAAAGCTCACGGACTATCTCAAGCGCAAGCTGCGCGAGCGCGGCTGGGCGGAAGAGGCGCCGGCAGACGTGCCCGCCCTCGTCGGGCGCATGGCGGTGCGCGGCTATATCGACGATGCGGCCTATGCTTCGGCGAAAGGTGAGGGCCTCAGGCGGCGCGGTTATGGCGCGCGGCGGATCGATAGCGCGCTGGACCATGCCGGCATCGCCGCGCCCCTGCGCGCGGCGGCGCGCGGCAGCGAGGGCGAGCGGCGCCGTGCCGTGCTCGCCTTCGCGCGGCGCAAGCGGCTCTGGCCTTATGCCGGGGCGCGCTGTCTTGATCCTGCCACAAGGCGCAAGCATCTGGCGGCTTTCATGCGCGCCGGGCATGGGCTTGACCATGCGCGCCGGGTGATGGATGCGCCGAACCTCGAAGAACTGGAAGAATGGGCCGATGACCATGCCGATGACGACGATCTGGACTAGAGCCGCCAGCCTCGCGCTGCTGATCGCAGCTGTCGGCTGTTCACCGCTTGCAGCGGGATCGAACCCGGCCCAGGCTCAGGCATCGACCGCCGCCCCGGCAGCGGCGGTGCACCCGGTCTCGGGTCTTGCGATCGTGCCACTCACCGTCACAACCGCCAGCGGGGCCCATACCTTCAAGGTGGAAGTTGCCGCGAGCTTTGCCGAGCAGGAGCGGGGCCTGATGTTCCGCGCGGTCATGGGCGCGGACGAGGGGATGATCTTCCCGATGGACCCGCCGCGTCGCACCGCGTTCTGGATGAAGAACACGGTGATCCCGCTCGACATCATCTTCATCGGCGCGGATCACAAGGTGCTCAACATCTTCGCCAATGCCGTGCCCTACGACCTCACGCCGCTGCCTTCCAAGGGCGATGCGGCGGCGGTGCTCGAGCTTAACGGCGGGCGCGCGGCACAGATCGGGCTCAAGGCAGGCGACACCGTCACCTGGTAAGCCCGAGCTACCAGGGCAGCAGCACCACTTTCCCGCCAAGCCCGCCCGCCGCGATCCGGCGGTGGACATCAGCGGCGGCGGAAAGTGGCAGCCGGTCGGCCACGACCGGGCGGATGCGGCCCTGCTGCAGCCATCCGAGCAGGGTAGCCATGTCGGCGGCGAACTGGTCCGGATGGGCCTTGCGGTGGTCGGTGATCGAATACCACAGCGCGCGGCGGCGCCCGAACAGCGGGCTCAGCAGCGTCCAGAACTTGAGCCGGGCAAGGCCGAGCCCGGCGGCGATCAGGCCCTCGCCGCCGGTTGCCATGGTTTGCGAGCCATAGCCGACAAGCACCCCGCCAAACGCGAGCGCGGCGAAGGAGCGCGCGAAATGAGCGCCGCCGATCGCATCGAACGCCGCATCGACTCCGCGGCCCGCCGTTGCTTGCCGCACTTCGGCGACAAAATCGCCCGACGCGTAATCAATGGCCTGCGCGCCATGGCTCTCGACGAGGCCCATGTTGTGCGCCGAGCAGGTGCCGATGGCGGTGAGCCCCATGGCGCGGGCCAGATCGAGCATCGCCGTGCCGACCGAGCCCGACGCCCCGATCACGAGAATGCGAGCGCCGGGCTCCACCCGAGCAGCGCGGGTCAGCATCTGGTACGCAGTCATGTAGGCCAGCGGCAGGGACACCGCCTCTGCCGGATCGACGCCCTCCGGCACGGGTACCAGCGTCGCGGCGGGGCGCAGGGCATATTGGGCATAGCCGCCAACCACAGTGAGATCGGCGACCATGGTACCGACGGCGGGCGCGGTGACGCCCTCGCCGAGTGCGTCGACCACTCCCACGAGTTCGTAGCCGGGGGTGAAGGGCAGCGGGCCCTTGAAATCGGGATAGCGGCCCATCCGGATAAAGGTGTCGGTAAAGCCGGTGCCCGCGGCGAGCACCTTGATCCGTGCCTCACCGGGGCCGGGCCGGGGCAGGTCCGCTTCGGTGACGAGTTCGAGGACCTCGGGCCCGCCGAACCGGGCAATCTGGATATGCTGCCAGGGCACGCGCTTGTCCTTGTGCCGGGGATGAGGGCGCCAGACTATGGGCGCGCCGCAGTAATGCCAACCGCTTATGCGCGCGGCATGCATCCGCTGCTTGCCCAACCCCCCTTTCAGACGCTAAGCGCCCTTCCCATGAGCATTCTCGGCAAGATCTTCACCTGGTGGGACGGCGCCACCTTCGGCACCATGCTCGACAGCGCGCGCAACGGCGTGAAAGTCGGTAAGGACGCGCAGGGCAACACCTATTTCCGCGCGCGCAAGCCCTATCCCAAGGGCCACCCCTTCGTCGGTCGCGAGCGGCGCTGGGTGATCTACAACGGCGCTAACGACGCGAGCCGCGTTCCCGCCGAGTGGCACGGCTGGCTCCACGGCAGCATAGACGGTATTCCCGAAAGCAACCTGCCGCCGGCGCGCATCTGGGAAGTGGAATTCACGCCCAACGCCACCGGCACTTCCGCCGCCTACCGCCCGCAAGGCGCGCTCGAGCGCGGCGGCAAGCGGGCGCCGGCGACGGGCGACTACGAAGCCTGGTCGCCCGAGGGCTGATGCGTCCCATCACACCGCTGCTGCTGGCGACCACGGTGCTGGCGCCCGGGCTGCTGGCGCTTTCTGCCTGTGGCGACAAGCAGGGCACCGAAGCCCCGCCGCCAATTGAGGCGACTCAGGGTGCAGGACCAGCCGCATCGGCTTCGGGCGGAGTGGTGGAGAGCGAGTTCGGCACTCCGGTGAAGGATCGCGTCGCCACACTGGGGTTCCTCAACAAGCGCAACAACATCACGCAGGTGATCGAGCTGAAGAGCGGCGAATCGCGGCGTATCGGCAATGCCATCATCAAGCTTGCCACTTGCGAGCGTACCGCGCCGTGGGAGGACCCGCCGGAGACCGGGGCCTTCGTGCAGCTTTTCGTCGAGGAGCGGGCGACGACGAAGGAAAAGCTCGCCTGGCACAAAGTGTTTTCAGGCTGGCTGTACAAGAACGCGCCTGCGCTCAACGTGGTCGAGCACCCGGTCTATGACGTGTGGGTCAAGGACTGTGCGATGAAGTTCCCCGGCGAGGAGGACAGCCCTGCCGCCGCCGCGTCGACCAGCAGCGCGGCAAAGCCGGCGGGCAAGCCGCCTGCCGCTCCGGCCGCCCGGGTTGCCCCTGCCGCCGATCCGGCCCCGGCCGAAGACGCGCCGCCGGCCTGACCGGCGATCGCGGCCTGCAGCAGATCAAGATAGCGCCCCTGGCTGATCTCTATCGCGCCCAACGAGGCGAGGTGGGGCGTGGTGAACTGGCAATCGAGCAGTGCCGCCCCGGCACGGCGCAGCGCCGCAACTAGCCACGCAAGCGCGACTTTCGAAGCATCGCTGGTGCGGCTGAACATGCTTTCGCCGCAGAACACTCCTGCGAAGCCGACGCCGTACAGTCCGCCGACGAGAACCTCGGTCCCGCCGGGGCCTTCCTGCCATGTCTCGATCGAATGGGCATGGCCGTGGCGGTGCAGTTCGCGATAGCTTTCGGCGATGCGGCGGCTGATCCAGCTGTCTTCGGCATCGACGCGCGGTGCGGCGCAGGCATCGATCACCGCGTCGAAGGCTTCGTCACAGGTTACCCGGAACCGGCCGCGTCGCAGCGTGCGCGCGAGGCTGCGCGAAAGGTGGAAGCCATCGAGCGGGAGAATCGCCCGCATGCGCGGCTCTACCCAATAGACTTCGGGGTCGTCGCGGCTGTCCGACATCGGGAAGATGCCGGCGCGATAGGCCTGGAGCAGGAGCTCTGGCGGGATGATCGGTGTCTCTGGGCGCAGCATCTTGGACAGAATGTTCTTTCCCTTGGTTGCGCTGGCCGCGTCAACCCACTAAGGGCGCTTTCTCCGGCACAGGAGTGTAGCTCAGCTGGTAGAGCATCGGTCTCCAAAACCGAGGGCCGGGGGTTCGAATCCCTCCACTCCTGCCAGTCCGTTCAATCGGACACGCGCCGTTTCCCACTTTCGCGAGTTTGCCCGAAGCGGCGCGCCTGCCAAGGTGCGGCCGCAAGCCTGCCCTCCTGCCGAAAGCTCCTCGCACCATGACCGTCAAGGCCTATGCCGCCCAAGCCGCCGACCAGCCGCTCGGGCCCCATGCGATCGAGCGCCGCGCAGCGGGGCCGGACGATGTGGTGATCGCCATCGAATACTGCGGCGTCTGCCATTCAGACCTCCACACCGTGCGCGGCGAATGGGGCGGCACGCTGTTCCCCTGCGTGCCCGGGCACGAGATTGTCGGCACCGTCAGCGCCGTGGGCAGTGCGGTGACGCGATTCGCGCCCGGCGATACGGTGGGCGTGGGCTGCATCGTCGACAGCTGCCGCACTTGCGCCGCCTGCGGCGAGGGGCTGGAGCAGTTCTGCGCCAGCGGGATGACCGGCACCTACAATTCACGCACCCCCGATGCGCCGGGCCACACGCTGGGCGGTTACTCCGAACAGATCGTGGTGGATCAGGCCTATGTGCTGGCGATCCGCCATCCGAAGGATCAGCTCGCCGCCGTCGCCCCGCTGCTCTGCGCCGGGATCACCACCTGGTCGCCGCTGCGCCACTGGGGCGCCGGGCCGGGCAAGCGAGTCGGTGTCGTCGGCATCGGCGGGCTTGGGCACATGGGGATCAAGCTCGCGCGCGCGCTGGGCGCCGAAGTGACCGGCTTCACTACCAGCCCGGCCAAGCGCGAGGCCATTCTGGCGCTCGGCGCGCATCACGTGGTGGTCTCAACCGACAAGGCCGAAATGAAGGCTGCGCGCGAGAGCTTCGGCCTCATCATCAACACCGTCTCGCACAGCCACGATCTCGACCCGTTCCTGATGGCGCTGGCGCGCGACGGGACCATGGTCATGGTCGGTGGGCCCGAAAAGCCGCACCCGATGCCGACGCTGTTCCACATGCTGACCCGGCGCCGCAGCCTGGCCGGCTCGCTGATCGGCGGGATCGCCGAGACGCAGGAGATGCTCGATTTCTGCGCTGAGCACGGCGTTGTCTCCGACATCGAGCTGATTCGCATGGAAGAGATCGAGGCGGCCTATGCGCGGATGCTGCAGGGCGATGTGCGCTACCGCTTCGTGATCGATACGGGCACGATCTAGTCGCGGCCTTCATCGGCCCCGGGCCATGCACCAAAGAAGGTGGTTCTCGCAGAGATGCGCAAGGATGCAGAGTCCGCCGAGGGCTTTGTCATGGACGCGGCAGCCTTGATTCGGCGAGACGTCGAGCGTTCCGGCGCAATGCGGTCATGCGGCTGAGAGAGCCTCTTCGCGGTCTCTGCATCCTTGCGCATCTCTGCGAGAAACCGGCGACCCGCGCGATGCTCTCCCTCCTGCCCTTGCCAATCTCGGGCCAAACGCCTAAATGCGTGATTCTTCCGACATCGGAGCCTTCACCTGCCCCTCCCGGACCTGTCCGGGGCGGCGATGAAGCCTAGCCGGAAGCCGTGGAAAGCCCCCGATCACCGGGGGCGCGAGCAGGAACGCGTGATGGCAAAGTTGAGCCCCGGTGAATTCATCAACCAGGTCCGCGCCGAGGCGCGCAAGGTGATCTGGCCGACCCGCGCCGAGACGACCTCGACCGCGATCTTCGTCGGCATCATGATGTTGATCCTGGCGGTATTCTTTCTCGGGATAGATGCCCTGTTCAGCACGATCGTGCGCCTGCTGCTTTCACTGGCCTGATCGCCAGCCACTCGTAACTCTGACTGACTGATTGAGGACTGCCCCAATGGCCCGCTGGTACATCATTCACGCCTATTCCGGCTTCGAGAACAAGGTGAAGGAAGCCATCCTCGCCGAAGCCGAGCGCATCGGCCTGTCGCAGCTGGTCGAATCGGTGGAAGTGCCGACCGAGACCGTGACCGAGGTGAAGCGCGGCAAGAAGGTGCAGGTCGAGCGCAAGTTCATGCCCGGCTACGTGCTCGCCAAGCTCGCCATGAACGACGACATCTACCACCTTGTGAAGAACACCCCCAAGGTGACCGGCTTCCTCGGCAACAACAACAAGCCGCAGCCGATCTCGGACAAGGAAGCCGCCCGCTACTTCGGCGCGCGCGAAGCCGCTGCCGCCGAACCGCGCAAGCAGGTGCTGGTCGATTACGAGATCGGCGATTCGGTCAAGGTCAACGCCGGCCCGTTCGCCTCGTTCAACGGCACGGTGGAAGAGCTCGATTTCGAGAAGCAGCGCGTCAAGGTCGCCGTCTCGATCTTCGGCCGCGCGACGCCGGTGGAACTGAGCTTCGAGGAAGTCGAGCTGGTCAAGTAAGGCGCGGGGGGCAACCCCCGTTACCACAGCCGCTTCACGGCGAACTCGTCGAACAGCCCTTCGTTCGATACCAATACCATGTCCTCGACCAGCGCCTGCGCGATCAGCAGGCGGTCGAACGGGTCCTTGTGAGCAATGTTCATCTCGCCAGCGAGCCGGGCGTGACGGACGCTGATCGCCAGTTCGTCGAAGCCTTGCCCGGCGATCACAGCCTCGAAGTTTTGTGCCAGCAGCGCGGCGTCAGGCAGCTTGCCGATACGGTAATTGGTGGCAACCTCCATGGCCGAGGCTGCGCTGACCGCGACAGGGCACCCTTCATCGGCAATCGCGTCGCGGGCGCGATCACCACTTCCTCGCCCGCGAGTGAATCGGCGATAAGGCGGGACAAGTTGGTCTTGGCATCGTGAACCGAGAACTGGGCCATGCGCTTCTCCTTAGCCAACTAGATAGCTAATTTGATGAGGACGGGCACGATACCTGGAAGATTACGGCAACACTTACTCAAATCCCCAAACTCACCCGTGATCGCAAAGAGTGCTTCAAGGGTTGTTTGTGCCCGGCGAGGACCATGCCTGCAATCGCAACTCCCGGTTCACAGCCGAGAGCATCCCGCTGTCGAGGCATGTGAATCTGTTGCCAGGTTGGTTAACCCACCCATCCGGATTTCTCGCGAAGTCGCGCGGCCGGTCTGCTCAACATATCCTCTTATAGGCATGCCACACCCCGCGCGGCGAGGTCTGTGCAGCAGAGGATATGCGATGTTTCAAGCAGTAAAGGTTGGCACGGAGTTTCTGGTCAACACAGCGACGGCGAATGACGAATCCACTCCATCGATCACGGAGCTGGCGAATGGGGGCTTCGTAGTCACGTGGACTGACCGTAGCGGCACGCTGGGTGACAGCAGCCTGGACGCGACCAAGGCGCAAGTGTTTGGTCCGGACGGGAGCAAAGTGGGGTCCGAGTTTCAGGCCAATACCCAGACCTCAGATAATCAGAACGCGCCTTCGATCATCGGCCTTGCGAGCGGCGGCTTCGTTGTAACGTGGAGCGACGCCAGCATGATGGATGATCCGTCCGGCGCGGGCATCAAGGCGCAAATCTTCAGTGCAGACGGTGTCAAGGTGGGTTCCGAGTTTCTGGTCAATACAGAGAAGACGGTCAGCCAGATCAACTCGAAGATCACGGGCCTGGCGAATGGCGGGTTCGTGATTACGTGGCAAGACTACAGCGGCACGCTCGGCGATGGTGCCGGCGCCAGCATCAAGGCGCAAATCTTCGGCGCTAACGGAGCCAAAGCGGGCACTGAGTTTCTGGTCAACACCGAGACGGCGATGGATCAGAACCAGCCTTCTGTCACGGGCCTCGCGAATGGTGGCTTTGTGATAACATGGCATGACTGGAGCGGCACGCGGGGCGATAGCAGCGATACCAGCATCAAAGCGCAGGTTTTTGACGCAGATGGTGACAAGGTTGGGTCCGAGTTTCTGGTCAACACATCGACGGCGAGCTTTCAGTTCAGACCAACGATCACGGGCCTTGTGAACGGCGGCTTTGTGATCACCTGGCAAGACTTGAGCCGCGAACTGGGCGATAGCACCTATTCCAGTATCAAGGCGCAAGTCTTTGGCGCAAACGGTGCCAGGGTGGGTTCGGAGTTTCTGGTCAACACCGAGACGACGAACAACCAGTTCAGCCCGGAGATCACCGGGCTTGTGAACGGCGGCTTCGTCGTCACGTGGGACGATACCAGCGGCACGTTGGGCGATGACAGCGGGGGCAGTATCAAGGCGCAAGTCTTCGGTGCAGACGGCACCAAGGCGGGATCCGAGTTTCTGGTCAACACCAAGGTAGCGAACGATCAGCTCGGCTCGACGATTACGGGCCTTGTGGACGGCGGCTTCGTAGTGATGTGGCGCAATCAGGATCTCACTAACGGCGTCAGCGGCTACAACATCAAAGCGCAGATCTTCACCCTGATCAACGAAGGCACCACCGGCGACGACGACCTCACCGGCAGCAGCGCCAACGACGTGATCCAGGGTCTGAAAGGCAGCGATCAGCTCGATGGCGGGGCCGGTGATGACAGGCTGATGGGCGGGAGCGGCGACGATACCTATGTGGTGGATGCGCGCGGCGACAGGGTGGTCGAAGATGTCGACGCGGGAACCGATACGGTTCACACCGATCTCGCCAAGTATGCGCTTGGCGCCAATGTGGAGAACCTCACTTTTACCGACGGCTCCTCCCACGTGGGGGTGGGCAATGTGCGCGCCAACTGGATCATCGGCGGCACCGGCAACGACTGGCTCGATGGCCGGGGCGGGGCCGACAAGCTGGAAGGCGGGGCCGGGAATGACCGGTACGTGGTCGATGCGGCGGGCGACGAGGTGATCGAGGCGGCGGATGCCGGGATCGACAAAGTCATCGCGTCGGTCTCTCACACGCTCGCCGCGAATGTTGAGAACCTCACCCTCTCCGGGGCCGCCGCGATCAATGGAGCCGGGAACGCAGGCCGCAACATCATCATCGGCAACGCCGCAGACAATGTCCTGGTCGGACTGGCCGGCAACGACCGGCTGGTCGGCGGCGCAGGCGACGATGTCTTGCGCGGCGGGCTAGGCAAGGACGTGCTGACGGGCGGCGCGGGCGTGGACTGGTTCGTTTTCGACACCGTGCCGGACAAGGCGACCAACCTCGACAAGCTGACCGATTTCGTTTCGGGGACCGACGTGCTGTTGATCGGCAAGGTATTGAACACCGCGTTCACCACCGTGGGCGCGATTGGCGCCGAGGTGTTCTGGTCGGGCGCGGGGGTGAACGGCGCGCACGATGCGGACGACCGGCTGATCTACAACACCTCGAACGGCGTGCTGAGCTTTGATCGGGATGGAACCGGCGCGGAGCAGGCTGTGCAGATCGCGGTGCTCGTCGGCAAACCGGCGCTGACCTTCGAGGATTTCCTGATCGCGGCCTGACTGTTCAGCAGGCCAAGGATCAGCGGCGGAGCGGGGTTCCCGCCCCCTCCTGCCGGATTGCGACCCAGGTGCTGAACCGATGCGGGCCTACTCGGGCACGCGCCAATCCGCCGGTTTCCAGCCCGGCGGCGCCACCATGTCCTGCACTGCGATTACCTGCCACTTGCCCTTGCGGCGCACGGCGGTGTCGGTCCAGATGAGGACGCGCGTAGTCTCGCTGCCATCGGGTTTGACGAGGACGGCGCTCTCATAGCCGTAGACCATCGCCAGGTCGGGGCCGTAGAAACGGACCTTGGCGGCCAGCAGCTTGCAATCGCGCTCTTTCTCACCGCCCGGCGCGGCGGTGCCGGGGGTGAGCATGGCGGACCGGCGGTAGAGCAACCCGGACGGGCTCGTTCCGATGAAGTCCTTGGCGATATAGTCCTTGACCACGCTGCTCGGCGTGCAGCTGTCCTCCGCCCAGCGCCGTTCCTGCTCAAGGAGATAGCGGGCTGCCGGATCGCTGTCCGCCGCCCAGCGGCCCGTCCGAGCGGGCGCTGCCGAGGCCAGGGCGGGTGCGAGCAGCAGGGCCGAAGCGGTAGTGGCGGCAATGGCGTGACGGTACAGAGCAATATGGCTTTGCAGGCTCATGGCATCGTCCCTCACGGCTTGATCCCGAATTGCGCGTAGAAGTGCCCGACGTCGGGATAGACCGTCTTCGCCGCCTTCGACAGCGCTGCCGCCTTGCCCTTGTCGCCCATGCGGTCCGCCACGATCGAGGCCATGTAGAGCGAGGCGGTCTGCTCGGGCTCGGCTGCCAGCGCCGCTTCGTAGTCGGCCATGGCTTCCTTGAGGCGGCCGCTGCGGAAATAGACCAGCGCGCGGCTGTCCATGTACATTGCCGGGTCCGAATCGAGCTCAATCGCCTTGTTGCAATCGGCGAGCGCGGTATCGAGCGCGGTGTTGCGCAGACCCAGATACCAGCACCGCGCATTGCGCAGACGGGCCGAGGAGCCGCGCTTCTCCAGCGCCTCGTCGAGCATTGTCATGGCCTCGTCGTGCCGGTTGGCCTGCTCGAGCCGGTCGATTCGTTCGAGGAAATTGGACAGGCCGTCGTCGGTCGCGATGTCGATATCGGCGGGGAGCAGTTCGAGCCCCTCGTCGGCCTTGCCCGTGTCGATCAGATCGTAAGCGAGGCTGCTGCGCGCGTCGGCATTGCCCTGTTCGAGATCATAGGCGGCCTGGGTATCGGCGAGCGAACCGGCGCGGTCGCCGAGCTTGCTGCGCAGCGCCGCACGCTTGAGATAGCGCTCCGCCGAGGCATCGACGGCAAGGGCCTTGGTATAGTCCGCCTCAGCCGCGGCCCAGTTGAACAGCGTCCGCTCGAACCACGCGCGATCGGTGAGGCGCGTGGCGTCGTCCGGCTTTTCGGCAATGCGCGCATCGAAGATCGCCCGAACCTTGGCAAGTGCGGGGCTGTTCTTGCGGCGCGCCACATCGTCCCACCACTTGGGGTAGGAGGGATCGAGCGAGGCGCGCGCGGTGCGGTCCATCGCGTCGGAAATCGCCTTGGCGGTGCCGCTGGCCTTGTCCGCCGCGATTTCCACGCCGCTCTCGCGCGAGGTGATGTCCTCGGTCAGCTCGCCGCCTGCGAGCGTGATACTGCGCTGCCAGTTGACCGCCGGCAGATCGAGGCTGCCGGGTTCGGCCCCGGTAAGCGTGACGCCCTTGCCCTGATCGGGCAGGCGCCACACGGTGTGGCTGCGCGCATGCCATGGATCGTCGATCAGCGCCGGGATCGCGCGCCAGGCCGCCCGGTCGCGCGGGGCGTTGTAGGTGACCTTGAGGCCCGGAGGCAGGGCAAGGCCGTAGTGCCCGTCGCGGTACTTCCAGTTAGGATAGGCGATGCCGTCGAACTCGAGCGTCCAGACCGCAGACTCCGCGTCCCAAGCGGCACGGGGCTTGCCGACGAAGGTATCGCCGACCCAGCTGTCCGCTGCCTTTTCGGCAACGCTGGTCAGCTTCTCGTCGAAGCTCGGGCCCGGATCGACCTTGTACGAGACGGCGTAAGTGCCGTTGTAGCGCAAGGTCATGTGGTATGGCGTGGCAAGGTGCGGCCCGGCGGTCATGTCATAGACAAGGTCTGCCTCGATATCCGGGCGGGTGCGTGCGCGGCGCGGCAGATCGCGCAGCGTAGGCGCATCGCTGCCCATCGGCAGGACGTAGCCATAGCGCGGCACATCGCGGATATCGGCAAGGCGCGAGCCGAGCATGGTGCCATCGAGCCAGAAATCCTCGCCGCCGACAGTGGCGTGGACGAACACGTGATCGAACGCGAGCGCGGAAGGCACCAGATCGGGCACGGCATCGCCGCGCTTGCTGTTGGCCATGACCGGCTCGGCAGTGATCCCCAGCCGGTCGAGAATGGCGAGCAGCAGCATGGTCTTGGCCTTGCAGTCGCCATAGCGCTTG
Source organism: Novosphingobium sp. (assembly GCF_037133355.1). Lineage (GTDB taxonomy): Bacteria > Pseudomonadota > Alphaproteobacteria > Sphingomonadales > Sphingomonadaceae > Novosphingobium. The sequence continues at coordinate 103,594 of NZ_JBAXOI010000016.1, forward strand.
GCCCAGGTATCGGCCGGGGTCTGGGGGACGTAGTTGCCGTTGCCCATCGCGATGAGCTCGTAGCGCACCTCGTCCTGCACCAGCCGCAGCGCATCAGCCATGCGGCGGAGCGGATCGGGCGAGTGCGCGGCAATGGCATCGACCCGCGCGGCCAGATCTGAGCCCGGGGCAATCGTGCCCTTCACTGCATAGAGCGGCCGCATGACCTTGGCGACCGCGGCCCAGTCAGGGAAGCTGGAGAACTGGATCAGAGGCTGCGCCGTGTAGCGCGAGGGCGCATTCTTGGGCGTATCGGGCAGCTTGGGCACGGGGAGCGGCACGACCAGCTCGGTCCAGGTGCCGTCCAGCGGCTTTGGCGTTAGCGGGAGGTTGGGGATGAGCGACTTGACGGTGAGCGGCTGGTCCGTCTTCCACACCAGCCGGGCGCGTCCGAAGCCGACCTTCAGCGGCGCGGGGAAGAGCACCAGCGCATCCTGCACATGGCCCGCCAGCACAGTATCGCGCTCCGAGAGGCTGAACACCATGCGCAGGGCATCGCCCACGCGCAGCCCCTCGATATGCTTCACCGCGGTGAGCTGGCCGTCGACCATGAGCCGCTCCAGCCCCGCCTCGCGCCGGATCACGGTGATCCCCTCACCCTTGCCGAGCACGTCGATCACCTGATCGCCGCGCAGGATCTCCAGCCGGTGGAGCGTGAGATCGCCGTGATCGGGCTGCCAGCTCAGCGAGAGCGTGCCCATCTGCAGCAGCGCTTCGGGACTGGAGGCCTGGCGCATGGTGTCGACATAGACGGTGGTGGTGTCGCCATCGACCAGCACCTGCTCGTCAAAACGCACCGCGCTGTCGGCCTTTAGCACCGGCGGCGCGGGGGCGATCCAAGCCGGCGCCGGGGCGACGAGGACCTTGTCCGCAGCGAAGGCCTGGCAGGTGGAAAGTGCGGACAACAGTAGCGCACCGAATAGCTTGTTTCGCAATTTTCGCCCCGGAATTCCGTAGATTTAACTAGGGATACCTTAACCCCGCCAAAGCGCAACGGCGCGTCGCACCAAATTGGTGTGGGGCATGGCGGAAAGTGTGCAGGGCCGAGCCGATGAATGCAGGCGGGCTGACGCGGAGCCAGGTCGGCGGATGGAGAGGTGCCGGGACCAGTTGCTTCGGTGCGGCCATGAACCCGATCAGGCACAGCGCCCTGTTGCGACCGCATCGGTCCCGTTTCACGTTGACGGCGAGCGTGTCTGGCAACACTCTTGGCTTCAAGTGCGCGGCTATTCTGCCCTGAGAAGCGTATTCGAGCGAGAACAGCGGCGATCATGGCGACATTTATTGGTCAGACCGGCGCCATCAACAGCTTTACCGGCACGGCACTTGCAGACCGGTTTCTGTGGGCGGCGGCAAACCTGGACAGTCTGGACCGCGCTGCAGGCGGCGGCGGGGCGGATACGCTTCAGCTCACGACCGGGGGGCTGCTCGCCAGCACGGCGCTGCAGGGGGTGAACGCGATCGAGCGGCTTGTGCTGGCGAAGGCCGGCAGCGGGCTTACTCTGCTCAACGCGAACTTCGCCGGAGTGGCCGGGGCGAAGATTGTGGTGCGGGGCGGCGACGGCGATGACACCGTCGATGCCGCAGGCCTCACGGGCACGAACCGGATCGATGTGACGTCGGGCGCCGGGCTCGACGTATTGCGGGGCGGCGCGGGGCGTGATGTGTTCCGCTTCACCGCGGCCGATCTTGCCGGCGATACAGTGAGCGGGGGTGGCGGGAGCGACATGCTCGTGCTGACCAGCGCAGGGGCCGTGGCGCCCACCGGGCTCGCCGAGGTGAGCGGGGTCGAAACAATCTTCCTCGCGAGCGGTGGCAACCAGATCACGCTGACCGACGCCAATTTCGCCGCGCCGCTGCTTTCCGGCAGGCTGGTGGTGCGCGGTTCGGCCGGGGCCAGCACGATCGATGCTGCCACTCTCACCGGTACGCATGGCCTGTCCTTCATCGACGGCGGCGGGGTCGATACCATTCTCGGCGGCGGCGCTACCGACTTTGCCAGCTATCTCAACGGCCGGATCTTCGGTACCGATACCTTCGATGGCGGCGGCGGGACCGACCGGCTCACGTTCGATCGCTCGATGGATTTCACCGGCGGCACGATCAGCAATGTCGAGCAGCTGATCCCGGTCGCGCCGAAGCGCGTGGCGGTGACGATAGGCGGAGACAGCGCCGCCGGGTTCCGCTCCTTCGGCCGCACCCGGCTCGACGGCTTGTCGGACACCTACACCATCGAGCTCAGGGCCGGGAGCAGGACCGATCTTTCCGGGCTGACGCTGCGCAATGCCGATGCGGGCGATGCGATCCATGTCGTCGGCGCGATCGGCAACACCCGCGTCGTGCTGTCGTCCTCGATCGCCCGCTTCACTGGCAGCTGGGACGCCGATACGGTCGGGTTTGCGCCGGGCGGGGGATACAAGCCGGGGGTGGTGATCGAGACCAGCGCGGGAGAGGACCGGATCTTGTTCGATGTCGGCGCCTCCGGTTTCCTCTTCGATGGCGGCGACGGGTTCGACACGCTGGTCATGAACCATGGCGGCACAGCCAGCCTGACCGGCCAATCCTCGATCCGCAATATCGAGAGCATCGACGCCTCGGGCTCCGACAAGGCGGTCAACATCACCGGCCTCAGCGGCACGGACGATGCCGTGCTGATCGGCAGCCGCTACGCCGATGTCATTGCCTCGGGAAACAGCTTTTCGACCATCACCGGCGGGCTTGGCGCGGATGTGATCACCGGCGGCGCGCGGGGTGACACCTTCCTTATCTATTCCACCGCCGAGGCGCAGGGCGATACGATCACCGGCGGCGATGGCTACGATCTGCTCGAGATTCGCGGCTCGACCGACCTTTCGCGAGGGACACAGTTCAGCGGCATCGAGCGGATGATACTGGCCGCCGCAAGCGCGGATGACACGTTCACGAATGCCAGTGTCACGGTGATCCTGCCTCCTGCGCTGGCTGCCACGCTGTCCGAAATCGAAGGCAACATCAGGTTCACGGACTCGCTGGAAACCCTTGTGGTCAAGGCGGACTCGACCTCGCTCGATATCTCGAATCTGCGCTTCCTCTACTGGGGCAGCGAGGACCGGGTCCTCATCGAGGGCACCCGCGGCGATGACACGATCCGGGGCAGCATGGTCGCCGACCTGTTCACGGGTGGCGGCGGCGCCGATACCTTTTTCGGCCTTGAAGGCGACGACATCTTCCCGATCGACTTCACGCTCAAGCGGATCGACGGAGGTGACGGGCGCGACACGATTCTGCTGGATACCGGGGGTCTGCCTGCGTCAACGCAATCAATTACCTGCGATCTGAGGGCAGGAACGCTGACCTACAGCACCGCTTCGGGGGATCAAGTCCAGATCGTGAAGCTGATCGAGATTGTCGATTTCAGCAAGATCGGCGCCGTATCCACCACGCTCATCGGTGACGAATTTGCCGAGGTGCTGATCGGCGGTGCGGGGGCGGACACCCTCAAGGGCGGCAGGGCGTTCGAAAAGGTCGTTGACGACGGTGTGGTCGACACGCTGACAGGCGGCGGCGGGGCGGACCGGTTCCAGTGGGATATCCTGACCTATGTCCCCGACCAGGTGACCGATTTCACGCCCGGCGAGGACAAGCTGGTGTTTCCGGAGAAGGTCTTCAATGTCGACGGGATGCCTTTCGACAAGATCGCCTATTCGCTGCTCGACAGGCAGGACGCCGATATCATCGTGGCCGATATCGGTCTCAATGAACGCGAGGTCACGCGCGAGCTTCGAAAATTCGAATTCAAATATTTGACCGATTTTTTCCTGATTTCGCGCGACGCGAACGGGCATGATATTCTCTACTATTTTCGAGATACGCGCCTTGACTTCATGGACTCTGACCCACCGACGGTTGCCGTGATTGCGGATCTGGGTACCGACTACAAAGCGGATCTGAACGACTTCCTGTTCATCTGATCGCGGCCCGGCGCGCGCAGCCCCATTGCATTCGCAGCCCGTCCCCGCTAATGGCGCGCACTTCCGGCGGGGCCTGCCTCCGCCTGATTCCGTGCGGGAGGGTGCCACAAGCATCTGTCTGACCGCTCACTCTGCGGGGCCTTTGGGCTCCAACAGGAAGAAAGGAGGCCCCTCGTGGCCAAGAAGATTGACGGGTACATCAAATTGCAGGTGAAGGCTGGCGAAGCCAAGCCCTCGCCGCCGATCGGGCCGGCGCTCGGTCAGCGCGGTGTGAACATCATGGGATTCTGCAAGGAATTCAATGCTGCCACGCAAGAGGTCGAGAAGGGCACCCCGCTGCCCACGATCATCACGGTCTATTCGGACAAGTCGTTCACTTTCGTGACCAAGACCCCGCCGGCGACCTTCCTCATCAAGAAGGTGCTGGGCCTGAAGTCGGGTTCGAAGGAGCCGGGCAAGATCTCTGCGGGCAAGATCACCCGCGCGCAGCTTGGCGAAGTGGCGCAGACCAAGATGGCCGATCTGAACGCCAACGACATGGACGCCGCGATCAAGATCATTGAAGGCTCGGCGCGCGCCATGGGCCTGCAGGTAGAGGGTTGATCCGATGAAGGTGACCAAGAACCAGAAGGCGCTCGCGGAAAAGCTGGGCGACAACCAGAAGCTCTACAAGGTCGATGAGGCGATCCAGCTTCTCAAGGACCTCAAGCGCACCAAGTTCGACGAGAGCATCGAAGTCGCGCTGAACCTCGGCGTCGATCCGCGCCACGCCGACCAGATGGTCCGCGGCATGGTGACGCTGCCTTCGGGCACCGGCAAGGACGTCAAGGTCGCCGTGTTCGCGCGCGGCGACAAGGCCGAAGCGGCGCTCGCCGCCGGGGCTGACAAGGTCGGCGCCGAAGACCTGCTCGAGGACATGCAGAACGGCAATCTCGACTATGGCCGCGTGATCGCGACGCCGGACATGATGGGCATCGTCGGCCGCCTCGGCAAGGTGCTGGGCCCCAAGGGCCTGATGCCGAACCCGAAGCTCGGCACCGTCACCCCCAATGTCGCGGATGCAGTCAAGGCGGCGAAGGCCGGCCAGATCGAGTTCCGCGTCGAAAAGGCCGGCATCATCCACGGCGGTATCGGCAAGATGAGCTTCTCGAACGAGGCGCTGCGCGCCAACTTCGACGCGTTCGTCGACGCGATCGTCAAGGCCAAGCCCGCCGGCGCCAAGGGCAAGTACCTGCGCAAGGTCGGCCTGTCCTCGTCGATGGGCCCGGGCCTCAAGGTCGACGTGGCGGAAGTCCACGGCGGCTGAGCCTGCCGGACATCTCGAAAACAAAAGGCCGGGAGGGGAAACCTTCCCGGCCTTTTGCGTTTCAGAAGACGACCCAGGTGAACAGGCGCAGCGCGTTGTTGTCCGCCGCATTGGCCCCGGCGCCATCGTAGTTGCGGCGTGCGCCGTCGAAGTGGCCATAGGCAGTGAACTGCGCCCCCACACGCAGCGCGGCGCGGGGGCCTAGCGGTGAGGATCCGTGACCCCAAGGCGTATAGTCGACTTGCGCCATCACGCCGTTGCTGTTGGGCCGCCCGCTGCCGGAGTAGAGGAATCCGTTGGCGGTGCCGCTCGTGGCAAACACGCCGAGCGTGGCGCCCACTTTGCCGCGCCAGTTGTAGGCCACGGCGCCGCGCAGTTCCTGCAGCGTGACATCGGCGCAATCGGCAGGCGCGAGCGCGAGCAGGCACGTGGCATGAAGGCCTGCCTTTTCATGGACATAGCGCATGTCGATGGCGAATGTGTTGCCTTTCGAATCTGGCCTTAGCCAAGACACGTCGAGCCCTACGTCGGAATGGTGGTCGGTGCGGCCGGTGCTGCGATCGCGCCCCGGATTGAGCTGGGCCTTCAGTGCGAAGGCGCCCACCTCCAGCGTGCCGCTGCCCACGTCCTTCTGGTAAGCAATACGGGCATAGGGCGCGAGGCCGTGGATGTCCCCCGGATCGGCGGGATCGGCGCCGAGCCAGCGCAGGGTGCCCGCCTTGGGCGAGGTATAGGCGCCGCCTTCGAGATAGAGCTTGCGATCGATCCAGGCATAGGCGGTGACGCCGAGCGTGTTTTGCGCAAGGCCCCCGTCGATCAGCGCAGCGGCGCCCGGCGTCCCCGAAACGGCGGTGTCGGTATAGGGAAAGCCCCAGGCAGGCGTGGTGTTCCACACGTCCTGCGTGGTCGGGCTGTTGTTGAGCGTGAGGCCGAACACCGCGTCCTTGCCCAGCACCTTGCCCTGCGTGACCGCGCGCAGATCGACATTGTCCCACCCCCAGACGCGCCCCACACCATCATAGGTGACCTGCACGAAGCCGCCGAAATGCTGGCCGACGCCGCCCGCCAGGAACACGCTGCCCTGATCGAAGGCGAAGTTGTCATTGGCCTTCAGGCGATCGGGCGCGGGCACCTGGTCCCCCCGCGTATGGGTGAACGAGCCGATTGCCATCGCTGCCAGCGGCACGTTGAAAGGCTTGGTGCGCAAGGTGTAGCCGCCAAGCTTGAATTCGCGGCCAAACGAGGTGAGCTGCGGCCCGAACCCGCCGACATGGCAGGCCTGGCAGGGCTGGCCGGTTTGCTCGGCAAAGCTCGGCACCGCTTGTGCGGGCCGCGCCAGCACCAGTGCGGCGAGCGCTGCTGCCAGCGGGAGCGCGGCGGGAAGAGTGTGGCGGATCTTCAGGCGGACGCGGGGCGTGGGCGAAGTGAAGTGATCGCTAGGCATCTTGGCTGTGCTCCTTGCCGGTGATGACAGGGGCCTAGCGCCGATCCGCTGGCGGCGAATTGGCTGGGGTCAAATCGCGCGCTATTATCGTGATTTATGCGGTCAACGGCCTTTGACCAGCGGGGAGGTGTAGGCAGGATCGTGCGCGAAGGGGAGCGGGGCGCCGGTGCGCAAGGCTTCGAGCACGGCGGCGAAATCCGTCCGGCAGCGAAACCCAAGTTCGGTTTCGGCGAGTGCGGGGTCGTAGACGCGCCCAAGGCTTTGGGGGAGCTGCCAGCCGCGGGCGGCAAACAGCGCCTCGGCATCGGGAAAGCGTTCGCGGATGAGGGCGGCGGCGTTTGCCTTCAAGGCAGCGGCATCGGCGCGGGAGAAAGGCGGCGGGGCGCTGACAAGATAGAGGCCGAAGCCGATCACCGGCGCCTTCTCGAGCGCGGCCACATGGGCGGCGGCGGCATCCTCCACGGTCAGCCGCCGGTGGAGCAGTTCGATCGCCTTGAGGTTCTCCCCCGATGGCCGCTTGTGGGTGTCGTCGTCCTCCGGGAAGAACCGCGAGGTCCGCAGCACGGCGCAGGCCAGCCCGTGATCCGCCGCATGAAGCCGGCACAGCCCCTCGGCGGCGAGCTTGGTGACACCGTAGATATTGCGCGGCGCTAGCGGCCCGGTCGCCTCGTCCAGCCACACCGCATCGGGCGATTCCTCGCGCCGGATTGCCTCGCTGATCATCAGCGAGGTGGTAGAGGTCATCACGAAGCGGTCGTGGCCCGCCGCGCGCGCGGCTTCGAGGAGGTTGAGCGTGCCGGTAACGTTGACGTCGATAAAGGCCTGCACCGGATAGCGCGCGATATCGGGCTTGTGCAGCGCGGCGGTGTGGATCACCGCATCGATGCCGAGACCCATGGCGCGATCGACCACCGCGCGGCTCGCAATGCTGCCGACGACATGCGTCTCGGGCCCCGGCGCCAGATCAAGCCCCGTCACGCTATGCCCCACCTCGCGCAGCGCGGGGGCGAGGAAGCGGCCGAGCCAGCCCGAGGACCCGGTAAGCAGCACGCGCATCAGCGGCCTCTCGCGTTGCCAGCCGCAAGGTTTGCTGGCGTGTAGCACTCGGCAACGAGGCTGATCGCGCGCCCATCCTCGAGGCGCAAGACGGCCTTGTGCGAAAGCACCGTGCCCGCCGGGCATTCCGCCGCGCGGCCCCGGCGGCTGGCGAGCCGTTCGCGGTGGAAGCCGAGCGGGCGAACAACCGTGCCGAAGGGCGTGTCCGTGGTTTCAAGCGCGGTGTTCATCGCGGGCGTGAGGCGCGCGGGGACATACCAGTTCTTCGCGTCCGAGAGCACAGCGCCGCCGCACAGCAGCTGGACATGGCGGAAGGCGACCGGTTCGTCCGGGCCAATGCCGAGAGCGGTGCGGATGGCGGGGGAGGGGGCTTCGCTCGCGCTGCGGTCGGCCAGTGCGCGGATCGCGGCGGGCGCGGCGATGCGGTGCTCGGCGCACCAGTTGGTCAGCGCTGCGGTTGCGCTGTCGTTGGCGGCGAGCGTACGCTCGAAGCGGCTTAGCATTGGGGAGCAGGCAGCGAGTGCGAGGGTTGCGATGGCCAGCAAGGCCTGTCCCGGCAGGCGCCCGCCCAAGTTCCCGTTCGTGTTTTGAGAACTGGTCATCGGGCGGCTGGTGTCAGATGCCCCCCGGCACCGATGTGCGGCCAATCGCGGTGAGCCCGTCCACCAGCACCTGGGCGCAGGCATCCAACTCCGCCTGGTCCGTCGAACGGATCACGAAGTTCGCGCCGACCTTGCCTTCGCGGAAGAAGGGATAGCTGCCGATCTGGCAGCCCTCGTGCGCCTTCTCGGTCTCGCGCAGCAGGTCCGCCACTTCGCTTTCGGCGACCCAGCAGCCGATGGTCGCGGAAAGCAGCGGCAGGCCGCCTTCAAGCGTGCCCGTCAGCCCGTCGAGCATCTGCGCCGTGATCCCCGGCACGCCGGCCATCAGAAACACATTACCCACCTTGATCCCCGGCGCGCCCGAAAGCCGGTTGGGAATGAGATCCGCCCCATCCGGCACCCGCGCCATCCGCAGCCGCGCCGGATTGATCCCCCCGCGGGTCTCGTAATAGCGGGTGAGCATCGCCTCGGCCGCAGGATGGATCACCACCGCCACCCCCAGCGCCTCGGCTACCGCGTCGACAGTGATGTCATCATGCGTCGGCCCGATGCCGCCCGTGGTGAAGAGGTAGTCGTTGCGCGCCCGAAGCGCATTCACCGCCTCGATGATCGCCGCCATGTCATCGGGCACAACGCGCACTTCGCGCAGCCGAATGCCCTGAACGCCCAGCCACGCCGCCACCTGCGCGATGTTCTTGTCATGCGTGCGGCCAGACAGGATTTCGTCACCCACCACGACAAGCGCGGCGGTCCAGATACGGGTGGTTTGGGTCATGGGGTGAGCGATAGCGCATTGGGTGAAGGGCGCAATGGGGCTTTGGTGGTGGGGTGGGTGGTTGTTTTCGCCCAGAGACGCGGAGAGAACTGAGAGGGAAGGAATAGGGGCAGGATCGGGTTATTCTCTGATTTTGGGTGCTGTAGCCAACACTTGCTAGAATTTGCGATACATAAAACTTACTTGTAGTCGCTTATGCCCAAAAGAATCAGCGATTTTTGGCAGCCTCAACGGAACCTATTGATATTCATAAACTGAATCGGCGTTCGGAGCAATGATTATGCGGCGGCAATTTCCGTTTAAATCAGCAATAACCCATATGTGAGCAGCTAGAGATGGCTGCAAAACATGCATGCCCGGCTGAAGAGGTGGTGTAAGGCCATTGGAATTTGGTATTTCCATGCTTTGACCGTTGTGTGTTATCGAAAAAAGTCGAATAGGATAAATAGATTTGTTTATAAAATCAATGTTAACTGCCTGATTTTTCGGGGGAGATTTAAGATTTTTTCGTATTGACACTCAAGTGATGATACAGACTTGGGTGTTGGTTCCGTTGATATTTGGGCTGAAGCAGACTTATCCGCATGAAGTTGGTTGTATGCAATAATCAAACTCGCCGTAGCCGAAATCAATGTGGTAATTGCACCAATAAATGTCGGGAATTTCTCAAAAAAACCTTTTACAGGCTCAGCCATTTCGCACCCTCCCGCGCATTTCACTGGCTAGTAGAGCTAATCTGCAAAAAAAATTTGTCTAGATCGTTAGGGCAGGCCGGGTGAGGGTGGCACTTCAATTTATACAATGCCACTGCAGTCTAGCACTACTTTGGCAGAAGTGCATTTTTCGGATTCCCCTGAGTCGCTTATGGT
>NZ_JBAXOI010000017.1:0-111438 GCF_037133355.1 Novosphingobium sp.
TCCATAGGCCGGACTCTAATCATTCCTGGATGGAAATCAGGGGGTCACGTCAGCTGACATGTTTAATTCAGGAGATGTAACCCTGCGAGAATGTATAAAATTGATTGATAGAACAGAAAAATTTAGAGAATGGGCTGGAAATTTGAGAGAAGACGCAGATTTACTTAAGGAGTTTAATAAAAGTATTATAGAGGAAATTTCATCTAACAAAAAATTTGGGAAAATTGGCAGATATGCAATATTCAATGGGGCTGGAGTTGTTGTAGATGTTTGTGGAATGGGGGGCATTGGAACAATGGCAAGTCTTGGGCTTTCAGCGTTTGATCAATTCTTTCTCGATGGAATCAATGAAGGATGGAGACCGAAAAAGTTTGTAAATGAAATGAGGCGATTTCAGGAAAATAGATAAATATATAACATTTCACTGAAGTGTATTTCTAAAAATATTTAGAATTAATTGGGTATTTTAAGTTTTGAGGACATCTAGGGATTATTGCTTTCCTACACACCCCCACCCATGCCACAGCGATCCCCTTTTGTTCCAGCCGGGAGTCGCATGGCCATGCCTCAGCACAACACCAGCAGTTTCGGCCGGGGGTGGATCCCCATGGAGCGCGATATCGGCCTCCCCAATGAGGAGCGCCCTTATTCTCCCCTCCCGCCTGCGGGAGGGGTCTGGGGTGGGCAGGAGGCAGGCGCGGCGTCTGGGGATCGGGCCCACCCCAACCCCTCCCGCAGGCGGGAGGGGCTTTTCATGGCGGCGCCGGCTTTCACGGCGCAGCGGCGGGTGCGCTTTCTCCATTTCCTTGCGCAGAGCGGCAATGTCCGCGCCGCCTGCGAGGAAGTCGGCGTCTCGCCGCAGTCGGCCTATGTCCACAAGCGGCGCGATGCGGCCTTTGCCAAGGGCTGGGATGCCGCGCTGCTCCTCGCGCGCGATGCGGCGGAGGAAGTGCTGGCCGACCGCGCGCTCAACGGGTCACGCGAAATGGTCTTCTACCGGGGCGAGGTGGTGGGCAGCCGCGTGCGCTTCGATACGCGCCTGCTCCTCGCGCACCTCGCCCGGCTCGATCGCCACCACGAAGCCGAAGGCGCCCCCCATGGCATCGCCGCGCGCTTCGACGATTACCTCCACGAACTGATCACCGCCGAACCCGGCTTCCTCCCGCCCGACCACGACCGCGATGCCCCGCCGCAGTGGCACCCGCGCCACCCCACGCGCGAGGAGGCGATCCAGACCGCGCGCGACGGGGCCAGTTATGCCTTCCCGGCCGACCTCGCCGATCTGCCGCCCGAACAGCTCGCCGCATTCGATCCCGAAGACCTCGCCGATCCGGACCTCTGGTCCCGCACCCTCGTGCAATCCCAGCACGAAGCCGGAACCGCCGCCGCCGCCGCCTGGACCGAAGCCGCCGAAGCGCGCCGCACCCACCTCGACACGCTCTTCGCCCAAAACGAAGACCACGAACCTCCCCATTTTTGCGAAGCACAAATGGGGAGGGGGACCGCCTGCGCAGCAGGTGGTGGAGGGGTAAAAGCCGATCCGCTCCCGGAAGACGAGGGCGACCATGCGCGGCCGGATGGTGGGCCGGCCGAAACGGCAGGGGCTCCGCCTTCCAGCGAAGCCCCTCCGGAAACCAAGGCGGCAAGACCCGCCATGGACTGTGTCAACCGTGTCAACCGGCCCGGCGGCCGGCGCTCGTTTCAGAGGATGAAGTCGGCCGCGGTCGGCGGGCCTTCCAGCGAAGTCACGATGAAGGTCAGCGCGTGGCCGGCGCCGTCGAAATAGAGCGAGACGGAGTATGTGTTCGGAAACGAGCCCGTGCCGACGACCAGGCTGCCCGCCGCCGGGGGGAAGTCGATCGTGCCCAGCGTGTTGTCGACATAGGTGTAGGCCTGGTCGCCGGGCGTGCCCTTGTCCGCGTCGATGAAGTGCACGTCGATCTTGTCGCCCTCGCTGTGGCTGAAGTCGGTGATGCGATCGATGTCGTCGCCCTTGAGCTGGCCGAGGCTGCGGAACTCGAACGTGTCTGCGCCCGCGCCGCCGCTCATCGTGTCGCTGCCCGCGCCGCCACCGATCAGGTCGCGGCCTGCGCCGCCCACGATCACGTCGCTGCCAGCGCCGCCGAACAGGCGGTCGTTGCCCGCGCCGCCGAAAAGGTTGTCGTTGTCGCCGCCGCCGGAAAGCCGGTCATTGCCGCCGTCGCCCATCAGCGTGTCGCTGCCGCCGCCGCCCGTCAGCGCGTCGCGCCCGTCAAAGCCGCGCAGCGTGTCGTCGCTGGCGCTGCCGGTGATGCGGTCGTTGCCGCTCCAGAACAGCGCGTTGAGCGCGGCGGTATCGCCCGCCGCGATGGCATCGCGCACGGCGGTGCCGCTCGCGCTGAAGCCCGATGCGGTGGAGACGGTGTTCTCTTCGGCGACCGAGACGATGCCGGTGATCGTGCCCGTCCACGGCGCGGTGAAGCCGCCGGATGCGGTGAAGCTGAAGCTGTCGACCGGGCCGAAGATGTAGGACATCTGCGTGCCGCCCTGGAGCTCGGCGCCATTGGGTGCACTGCGGAGCAGCGCGGAGAGCAGGCTGGTGTCGAATACGTTGGTATCTTCTTCGCCGATCAGGAAATTGCTGGTGTAGGTGGCCATGATCATCCCGTCCCTTGCTCGTGTCCGCGAAGGGTATGGTGCGGCGGCGGGCCCTGTCAACGCGCCGTGGGCCGCCGTCCTGAATTGGTTCGGGCGGCGGGGCAAAGGTTGCCGGGGCTTCGTCTTGGCGATGTCATCAATGGGTCACCGTGCTGCAACAAACGGTGCCTAGGCCTGAACCCCAGATGAACGATCTGCAGCCCCTGCGGGATATGGTTCCCACCGTTGGAGAGGAAGGCCCGGCACTCGTGATGTCACGCAAGGCATCCATCCTGCTCTACGAAGCGAACCAGACCATACTCCGGATGATGAAGTTCAATCTCGAGATGGAGGGCTTCATCGTGGTCGAGGCGGGTGATCCTGCTGAGGTCGCGCGTCAGGTTGCCGGGCAGGATCTCGATCTCGTGCTGCTGAACTGGACCGAGCCGGGTGAGGGCGGTGTCGAACTCTGCCGCGCGGTGCGCCGCAGCGATGGTGTCGGCTATCTCCCGATCATCGTCGTCTCCGCGCCGCGCGACGAGCGCGAACGCCTCGCCGCCTACGATGCCGGGGCCGATGATATCGTCGTCAAGCCGTTCTCGCTGCCCGAACTGCTCGCCCGCATCCGCGCCATCCTGCGCCGGACCTCGCCCGCCATCGGCGGCCGGGTGATCCGCATCGCCGGGGTCGAGATGGACATCGACAACGGCACGGTGAAGCGCGACGGGATCGAGGTGCGGCTCAGCCTGATCGAGTTCAAGATCCTGCGCTACCTGATGGAAAACGCCGGCAAGGTCCGCACCCGCGAACAGATCCGCAATGCGGTCTGGGGCCGCGAGAGCCAGATCGAGATCCGCGCCGTCGATGTCCGCATCACCCGCCTGCGCCGCCGGCTCAACATGGATACCCGGCCCGACGTGATCCGCACGGTCCGCTCGGTCGGCTATGCGCTGGGCGACCAGCAGGCCCGCGTCCGCTCCGAAACGCGGCCTGACGGGGCAGAAGCCTGAACCTGGCGCATCACGGCGTGGTGAGGCGCCCGATGGTATCGCGATCGAGCGTGCCGGTGGGTGAAATGCCCGCGCTCTCCTGAAAGTCGCGGATCGCCTGGGCCATCACTTCGCTGTCCTGCGCATCGGCGGCAGCATAGAGGAAGTGCATCGCCACCAACCGGTCGACAATCCGCTGCACCGTCGCGCTGTCGAGCACGCCCGAACCGGCGGGAAGTGCCGCAGCTACAGGGGAGGGTGTGACCAGCGGGGCGGTGGCGGGCGGCGGCAGGTCTGGAACGGTCACCGCGTCCGGTGGGGCGGCGGCGCTGGTGGGGCCGGTGGCGGCGGAAGGCTTCGAGGGCGGCTCGTCGTCGCGCATCAGGTCGTCGTAGAGTATTGGGAGCGGCGGGTCAGCCGGATCGCGCGGCTCCACGGCCGTGCTGAGCGCGGGCGAGGTGACGGCGCTCTGCGCGAACGCCGCCGCGCCGCTGCCGGCGCCAAGCGCCACCGCCAGAGCGAAGCCCAGCAGGCCGACGCCCGGCTTCATCGCGGTCCGGTCGACCGGATCAGTTCCTGAACGAGCCGGTCGCGGTGTTGTTGCCGGAATTGCTGCCGGAGATGGTGTTGCCGTTGATCGAGTTCGAGTCGCCATTGATCTGATTGTATACGCAATAGCCGCAGGACGTCACGGACCGGTACATCGAGGTCACATCCTTGCCGATCGTCTGGACCTGAGCATTCTCGCCTTCGGTCTTGTGGAGCAATGCGGAATTGATCGCCTGCGTCGAGCTGCCGTTCGAACCCATGGTGCCCCATGCGCTGGTAGCCGGGCCGGCAAAGGCGGGAGCGGCGCCGGTGCTCAGCACAAGGGCAAGCGCGGCGATGGCGGACACGGTCCTGGTGGGTGACATGCGGCGGTTCCTTCCTGTTGCGCGGGTGATCACTTCGCAGACGTGGTCTTGATCGAGATGACGTTCGAGAGTCCCGTGGCCGAGACGCTCTGGCTGTTGTTGCTCCCGGCGAACGAGCCGCCGGAGATCGTGGCGCGGACGTTGACCGAGCCGGAATTGGTGCCGCTGAGGCGCACGCCCGTGACGCTGGCGGTATAGTTGCCGACGGGCTCGCCCTTCGCGTCAAGGTTGGCATCGTTGATGCTGTAGCTGGAGCTTGCGCCCTGCGCCGACAGGTTGCCGGCAGAATTGTCGGTGCCGCCGGAAACAGTGGGGTTGGTCACATTCCCGTGCAGCGAGATGTCGCCGGAGTTGATAGCGCTGAGGTCGGAATCGCCGTTATGCGACACGATCTGGGCGGCAGCGGGCGCGGCAGAGGCCAGAGCGAGCAGGCCAATGCCCGCAGCATTGGCGAATGCGCGAATCGGCCAGCACTTGATCGAAACCCTGTCAGCCATTGCCAAACCCTTTGAGGACAATTCTTAGCCTAACCTGAACAAGTAGTCTCCGAAACGGGAAAAGGAGGGGCGCAAGGCCCCTCCTTCCCGAATTCGTACGCTGGCCCTGCCCGGATGGGCAGGACAGGACGCGCTCAGGGCGCGCCGACGAGCGTGCGGGCAACCGACTGCGACGCCGAAGCGCCAACCGCGGCGGCCGAGATCGAGTTGCTGAAGCCATCGGCGATCGTCGGGACCGCGAGGCCACCGGCAACCGTAACGGTGCCGGTGTTCAGCGCGGCAAGCGTGATCGTGCCGTCGACCGTAGTGGCCACACCGGTCACACCGGCGCCCGAATAGTCGGTCGTCGAGATCGACTGCGAGGCCGAAGCACCGACGCCCGCAATGCTGATCGAATTGCGCGAACCGGTGTCCGAAATGCCGGCCGCAGTTGTCAGGCTGGCGGTGTTGGTCACCGAACCGCCGTTGGTGCTGTTGACGGTGATCGCGGCGAAGTTCACCGCACCCGTCTCAGCGCCAAGGCCGCCGCTCACGACAGTGTTGGAAGCCGAGACCGAACCCGACGAACCGACCGCAGTCAAGCTGATCGAGTTGCCGTTGCCGCCGCCGCTGATGACGGCCGAGTCGAAGCCCGTGGCGTCAGCGCCAGCAGCGTTGGCGAGGGACACGTTGTTAGCGCCGTTAGTCGAGTCGACCTGCAGTTCGCCTACGTCAGCGTTGAACTCGCTGATGGTCGCGCCACCGAAGGCGGTCGCCGAGGTCGAGAACGAAGCTGACGAACCTACGGCCGCAGCGCTGATCGAGTTGCTGTTGCCACCGGTACCGGTAATGCCGCCACCGGTCACGCCAGCGTTCAGGTTGACCGACACGTCGGCACCGTCGTCGTTGGCCGCGCTGACCGACGCGCCCTGGGGCAGCGCAAGTGCGAACGAGTCAAGGACCGTGGCGTCACCGCTTACGGTGGCGGAGAACGAAGCCGAAGCCGACGAGCCCACGCCAGCAACGCTGATCGAGTTGCCGTCGCCGGTAACGGCCGGGGCGGCGATACCCGTGGCGAGGGTCAGCGTGACCGTGCCCGAGTTACCACCGATCGTGGTGCCCTGGTCGAGATCGACGCTGCCGTCAGCCGCACCCGACGAGACCGAAACGTCGCCGGTCGCGGTGTACGAGAAGGTTTCGTCGCTGCCGACCGCGGCGCCGCCGACGTCGGTCAGCGTCGTAGTGCCCGAAACCGAGGCGGACGAACCGACAGCGGCAAGCGATATCGAGTTGGCGCTGCCGCCGACAGTTACGGAGGTCGCGATGTCGGAGTTGTTGAGCACATTGGAACCGTTACCGGCCGCAACGGTCACGCCGCCGCCGATTTCGAGCGAGGCCGTACCGCCGACGCCCGAGTTGTTCAGCGAAGTGAACGACTGCGAGGCCGAGGCACCGACCGCCGAACCCGAAATGGTGTTTTTGAAACCACCGGTGATTTCCGCGGCATCGACACCGGTCGTGGCGGTGCCACCGCCGGCGATCGGATCAAGCTGGGTGTCGGTGGCGGTGTTGACCGCGCTGACGATCACTTCGCCCGAGATGCCCCAGGTGTCGGCGACCTGGGCGTGCGCCGAACTTGCGGCGAAGAAGGCGGTCGCGCCAAGCAGCGCGAGCTTCGTCTTGTGGATCTTGGTCACGTTTGTACCCCTATTTCTTTCGTTTATACCCCGTATCTAGCCCCGTAGGTACTAGCACGAGCGCATTGGCCGCCTTGGTTGAAACATTGGTGACGGTTTGAAGAATGGGCGGCTTTTTTTCCTTCACCAATCTGTAACCAAACCTTCCGGCCGTGCTTTTTTGGCGAGCGCGAAGGCTCAATGTGGAGCGCGCTGACCCTTGCCTGTACCGGTTGCCGAGGCGGCCGGAGCGGGCTGCGGCGGCGGATTCCGGGGCGCTGGCGGTTGGGCCGGTGCCTCGTCGCGATGCGCGCGGTGCTTGCCTGCGGGCTTTTCCTGAGGACGATCCTCAGAGGCTTGCGTCTTGTGTGCCGCTTTGAGATTTTCAACCATCTGACGGCAATCTTCGGGCACAATCGGCATGCTGGCGAGCACATCGGCCACGGCCAGCGCGATCACGTCCCGAGTCGCTTCCTGCAGACGCTGCTGATCGGTGAAGCCGATCGTACCGGTCACGAGCTCGCCCTTGCCCTTGCCGAACAGCCGCCCCACGCCAACCCCGGCGTCACGATAGAACACCTGGCGGTTGAGCGAGCTGATCGCCATCGTCATGCGGTCGCCCGGTCGGTACATTTCGGCCGAAACCTCGAGGCTGGCGCCGCGGACGTTGTAATAGGGGCCGATACCACCCGCGCGGATGTCGGCCGAAGGGCCACCGATGAAATCGAGCGCGGTGAACGCGGTCGAGATAATGAAGTTTGGCACGCGGGACTGCTGCTGGGTGGCCAGCGCCTGATCGAGGTTGGTGCCGCCAAACTGGCGCAGCGCGCGCTCGGTGTTGAGCTCGTAATAGTTCATCGACAGCCCGCCCGCGCGAATCACCGCTTCGGAGGCCCAGATCGCGGCGGTGCCCTGTGGCAGGAACGAGCCGGTCGCGCCTTCATAGCCGTAGGACGATTTGCCAGTCCCATCCGAATGAACCGCGATGCCGAAGCGGATGCGGTTCAGCACATGGCTGTCTCGCATGCACATCAGTGACTTCATGATCCCTTCGCTGGGCGTGCTTTGTGCCGACGGCGGTGCCTCCGACAGCGAGACGCGGCTGCCGCTGCCGTAAGGGATGCCGCAGCCGCCAAGCGGGGCAAGAAGTGCCGCGACAAGTGTGATGCGCATTGCACCTTCGCCGACGCGGCCGGTCGGCAGGATGGAGGCGAGGGCCCTCGGGCGGGCAAGCAACAGGCTAAGGCTTGGCATGCCGCGATTTTTCCATAAGTTTCATTAAGGTTCGCTTGTGATGGAGGATCAGGCGAATTCCCTGAGGGCTTGCGCCTATTACCTTCCGATTTGGACACTAAGATTACAGACGTGTGTCGAATGACCGGCATCCGTAACACAGCCTGCCGCCCAACCGCGCCCCCCGCGCGTCAGGCTAGAGAACTCACGGCGCTTTAGGCGGCGCCGGTGGATTTAGCGTGACGATGCAATCCCCCATGTAAATCCGCTTGAGATCGTAGGTCACGAGATCGGTGGCCGTGCCAATGAACATCCGGGCGGTGCCGCGCGTCGCATCATAGTTGCTGACGAGGAAGGCCTTGTAGGCGCCGGTCTCGGTGGTCTTGGCGAGTTCGACCCGCTCGGGCCAGACATCGACCACCCGATCAAAGGGCCCCGGTGCATCGCTCGAGAGCCCGTCAGGGTCCTCAATCAGGCGCGTGTCCGGATTGACCGTTTCGGCAGGCTCGATCGCATCTGGCGGCGGTGTCGTGCGCGCGCTGATGCCGGGCAGGAACAGGGTGAGGCGGTGATGGGTGTCAAAAGTGATGTCACCCAGCTTCTGCGGCTTTTCCGGATTGAAGTTCGTGGCGTGGCCAAGCAGGCAGGTGACAAGGCGCGCAGGCAGGCGAGCAGACTGCTGGGAAGGGGAGGGCTGGGCAGGTGCGGGCGCGGCCATGGCAAGGCATGCCATCGCAACCAGCCCCGCGGACCAAGTAGTGCGGCGCGCGGTGCGGGCCGGCAGGTTAACGCAAAACGTGCTCAAGACCTTCAATCCCAATGAGTCGCATCGCTGCTAAGAAAGAACCGTGACTCTGGCGTGACGATAGCCGGTCCCCACCGGTGTGCTTCGGTCGCGCGCGAGGCCGCCGCCGTCCATCATGACTCTGCCATGACTGGAAACTGTCGCACAAGCCCGGTAGATCGCGGTCCGTGTCGTGCACTTCGTTCCCGGTACCGAACATGATCCGGCGCTGGTCTCAGGCGGCGGCCATGATCATTTGCGCCCTGGTGCCGGTCGCCGCGCACGGCCAGACTGCGCTGGTCAGTCCGCTTCACGACTCGGGCACCGGGGCGAGTGCGGCGTCCGATCCCGCGCGCGAAGATGCGCTGCGCTGCCTGACCCTTGCAGTGGCCTATGAGGCGGGCAACCAGCCGCGCGCCGGGCAGGAGGCCGTGGCCGAAGTCGTGCTCAACCGCCTCGCTCATCCCGCTTTCCCCAAAAGCGTCTGCGGTGTCGTCTGGCAGGGCTGGCGCCGCGGCACCGGCTGCCAGTTCACTTTCGTGTGCGACGGGGCGCTGCAACGGCGCCTTGACGACCGCACGATTGTGGCCGCGCGCGCGGTGGCGCAGGCGACAATAGGCGGTGCGGCGCCGCGCCGGGTCGCAGGTGCGCTCAACTACCATGCGACATATGTGCAGCCCGCCTGGGCCGCATCGCTTGATCGGATCGGGCGAATCGGCGCGCATGTGTTCTATCGCCCACTTACCGGGGGCAGCGCCGAAGGTGCCGCAGCGCCGGGCCAGGTCCCGGTTTGGGACGAGCCCGATCATACGGTGGTCGCCCGCGCCTATGCCCGGTACCGCGGGGTGGGCGAGGGGCCCGGCCCGGCACCACTGCTGCCCAAGGCCGAGCCTGCGCGCCCGGCCGAGGCGCCCCGGCCCTTCGCACCGTGGGGCCTTGCCGTCGGTCGCTGAACCTCAGACGCCCCAGCGCAGCACATAGGGGCTGCGCGGTTTGCCCGTCAGTTCGACGACCACCCGCCGCCGTGCCTGGGCGCCGCCAGCCCCCTGAGCCACCGCGATGATCGTGACCACACGCCCGCGCCAGTCGTCGGGTTCGTTGATCGCAAGGGCCGGCCGCTGGCCCGCGACCTCGCGCTTGCGCTGGATCACTTCCGGCGAATCGGGATCGCCGTCGTTCATGATCTGGATTGCCAGCGGATCGGCATAGCGCTTGTCAAATGCCCCGCCTTTGATCTCGACCGTGGCGATTCGCGCGATGCGCTCGACAAGCGCCGGGGTGAAGCCGCGGATATCCCCCAGTTCCTCGACGGATACGGGCGGTGCATTATGCGCGGCATAGCCGCGCGGAAGGTAGTAATCGGTCTCGGCGCCGTTCGCGCGCGCCTCCTCATCCTCGTCGATCCAGTCGTCGAACGCATCGCGCAGTGACTCGATCTGCGATGGCGGAAGACCCAGCGCGGTCATCAGCCAGCCGATATTCTCCCCGTCGATGCGGTTGATCATGATCTTACCCGCCTCATCCTCGATGCGGATCGCCACCGGCACGGCGTTGAAGCTCGCCTCATAAGTGCGCCCGTCAATCGACCAGCGCCTGCCGAGGCTCTGCCGGGTCAGATTGGCGAGCGCGATCTCGATCCCGGCGTCGGCCGCAGCGGCAAGGCGCGCCTGCGTCGTCTCGGCCTCCAGCGTATCAAGCCGCATGGCGGTGAATGAAGCCGCGCCCGCCGCGATCGCCGCCATCACACCGATGCCGGCGACAACGGCCACCATCGCATATCCGCGCTCGCGCCGGGGCGGCAGGCGGCGCTTCATCAGGGGATCTTGCCCTTGGTCTTGAACGGCTCGATCGACTGGATTTTGGCGCGCATTTCCTCGGTGATCGCGGTGAGGTCGTCGGGCGTGCGCAGCACATGCGGCTTGATCAGGATGATCAGCTCGGTGCGCTTCTGGGTATTGTTGTTGTTGCCGAACAGCAGCCCGCCGAGCACCGGAATGCGCGAGAGGATCGGCAGACCGTTCTTGCCGAAGCTCTTGTTGTCGCGGAACAGGCCGCCCAGCGCGATCACCTGCCCGTCCTGCACCGAGACGGTCGTGGCGACGCGGCGGGTGGAAATCGTGGGCGAGTTCGACACGCCGGTCTTGGTCACCTGCACATCGCTCACTTCTTGCGAGACATCGAGCAGGACTGCGCCGCTCGCGTTGACGCGCGGGGTGATCTTGAGGATGACGCCGGTGTCGCGGTACTCGACCGAATTTGCGGTTGCGAGCCCGCCGCCAACCGAGCTTGGCGTGCTGACCTGCTGCGAGAGAATCGGCACCTGATCGCCCACCTGCAGCGCAGCAGTCTGGTTGTTGAGCACCATCAGCTTGGGTGCGGAGACGACCTTGACCGTGGTGCGCTCCTCCAGCGCATTCAGCGTGGCGCGGATATCGTTGTTGTTCGAATAGAAATAGGAGAAGCCCGGGAACACCCGGGTCGGCGTGGAACTGCTGCCCTCGGTCAGCGCGAAGTTCGACTGGCCGGTGGCGAAGTTCCACTGCACGCCGTAGCGCAGCCCGTCGTTGAGGCCGACTTCGGTGATCGCCGCCTCGATCATCACCTGAAGCGGCGGCACGTCGAGCTTGCGCAGCGCGTCCTCGATGATGGCGTAGTCGTGCGCCGAGCCGTAGACCACGACCGCGTTGTTGATCTCGTCCGCCGAGACGCGGACCTTGAGCGCGCCGTTGCCGCCGCCGTTCTGGCCGGCTCCGCCGGAGCCCGGCCCTTGCACAGGGCTGCCGTTCTGGCGGTTCGCGCCCTGACCTTGGGCGCCGGAGCTGTCGTTGGCGCTACGCTGATCTGAAGCGAAGGGATCGGGATTTTCGGATGCCCCGCCGACACCGCCACCGATGCCGAAGCTACTGTTGATCGTCTTGACGAGATCGCGCGCGCGGCTGTTCTGCACGCGGTAGATGTAGAGGCGCGACTCGTTGCTGGTACCCTCGCGATCGAGCACCTCGACCCAGCGGCGTACGTCTTCCAGATATTGCTTCTGCGCGCTGATCGCGATCACGCCGTTGAGCCGCTCCATCCCGATCAGACGGACGAGGCCACGTGTCGGCGCGTCCGGTGCGTTGATCAGCTTGTCGAGCTCGGGCACGATCAGGCGGCTGTCGATGTTCTGAGGCACGAACAGCGCGAAAGACATTGAACGCAACCAGTTGACGTCGAACTGGGCGATCACTTCGTGCACGCTTTTGCGCTGCGCCTCGGTGCCTGCAATCACCAGCGCCCCGCGGCCCGTGTCGATCGACTGGACGGCGCCGGGCACGACGCTGTCGAGCAGCTTCTTGAGTTCTTCGGCATTGGCGAACTGGAGCACCACTGTCTCGCTGCCGAAGCCGCGGTCGGGCAGGAATTCGGTGCCGCGCGCCTTGGCCGCGTCCACCGTCATGATGCGGTAGCCGGTGCCTTCCCAGACCATCGCCAGATTGGCCTTCTTGAGTGCCGCCTCGAACAGGTCGAGCAGCTGCTGGCGGCCTACCGGTCCCGCCGTCGTCAGGCCGACGTCGACATCGCCCTCCACGCTGACGGTGTAGGGGATGCGCAGTGTGTCGCGCAGCACAATCTGGGCGAGCGTGCGGACGTCGGCGCTCGGAATGGTGAACTCGATGTTGCCCGAAGGCGGTTGGCGCTTGCCGTCTGCCATGTCCTTGCCGCCGAGCGCGGGGGCAGGGGCGGTGCCTCCGAGAATCGCCGTCGTCACCCCTTCGGGCCGCGGAATGGGCGGGATCTGCGCGACAGGCAGCGCGCGCTCGACCGGCTGCACCGCGCCTTGCGGCGCGCAGGCGGACGTCGCCGCGAGCGCGAGCGCCGACAGGCCGGCAAGAAGGATCGTCTGGTGCTTATTCACTTTCGCTCTCGCTCTCGCTGGTTTCATCGGCGGCGCCCCCGGCGGGAGCACTGGCGCCATAGACTATCCGTTCCGGTTTGCCGCCCTTGCGGAACAGCGCGGCGTCGGCCTCGATCCTCAGCAACTGCCAACCCCGGTAGCGCCCGCCCGGCGCAAGGCGCAGCACATGTCCGTTTTCCTCGCGCAGCAGCACGCTGCTGCCCCGCCCGAGCCGCGCCGAGCCGAGTACGAAGGCGCCGCCCAGCGGGCCGAGCGGCTTGGGCGCCGGGACACTGCCACTGGCGGCATCGAGCTCGGCCACTTTCGCACCGACTACGCGCAGCGGCGAAAACAGCGAGGGCCGCTCCGCAAGATCGGGCGCCCCGACTTCGGCAACGGCCGGCAGGCGCCGGTCCGGCGCGCGCAGCACGCCGAGGCCCGGCGGCACCGCCGCGCCCTGCGGCAGTGCAAGCTGCAGCGCCGCTCCCGCCAGCAACACCAGCGCGAGCCCTGCGGGCAGCCATGCACCGTTTTCCCTATCGGGCCGGTACGAAAGGAGCCGAAGCTTCAAGTCTGACATCGAGCAGGTCCGATTTGTAATTGGTCAGCGCATCGTCTGCGATCACTGTAACGGTTTCGACCGCGAGTGCGGGTTTAAGAGCATTGAGCCGGGCAAGCAGGCCGGCAAGCTGGACGTGGCTCATCCTCGCGTCGATGGCGGTACGGGCCCAACCATCCTCTGCCGGTACCGCCTCGCTTGCCTTGATGTCGGCACCGGCTTCCTGGAATGCGGTCTCGACCCGCTCGCGCAGGGCCTCGCTCGCCTCGCCGGCATCGGGTGCGGCCATGAACAGGCCCTTCATTTGATCGGACTGGCGCTCCGCCTCGGCCTGGAGCGCGCCGAGCGAGGCGATGCGCTGCTCGCCCGCATGAAACGTCTGGATCAGCGCCTCGGCCCGCGCAGTGCGGTCGGAAAAGCCGCCCACGATGGGACCGATCAGGATCGCGAGCACCAGCGAGACCGCCAGCACGAGAATCAGCACGGCAATGAGCTTGCGCTCGCGGGCGGATAGCGGCCTCATGGTGCGGTCTCCGCGCGGGGTACGAGCACCAGATCGAACGGCCGCCCGGTCTCGGTTTCGGCGACAGCTTCGGAGCGGCTGGCACGCACACTGGCAAACAGGCCCGAGGCCTTGAGCGCCGAGACGACATTGACGCCCGGCGCCGCATAGCCGGAAAGCCGAGCCTGCCGGCCGTCCCACTCGAAGCGCTGGATCCAGGCATTGTCCGGCAATGCCCCGCCGACCGTCGCCATTATCCGAAGCGGCTGGTGCGCCGCGCGCCGCTGGTTGAGAGACTGGACCTGGCGGGCATTGCCCATGATGCGGTCCTCGATGCGCCGCACCGCCATGAGCGCAGGGGCCTGCGCATCGACAAGCGCCTGCAGCCGGTCCACGCGCTGCTGGTCGCGCAGCACAGCGGTGCCGATATTGACCAGCACCAGCACCGCGACCACCGACCACCAGAAGCGTGCCACGGCCGGACGCGGCGGCAGCAGCCCGGTTGTCCGCATTGCCGGGGCAAGATCGAAATCGAGCCGCTCGCCGTCCGCCGCTAGCGGCCCGACATGCGCCGGCGCCAGCCCGGCCTCGCCCAGTGCTTCGGCGATCGCCCGGGCCCGCGCGATGGGCAGAGCGCCGACCTGCACGCGCAGCATGTCCGCCCCGGCTTCACCCCCTGCAGCAGCCAGACCGGGCTCCACCGGACCCAGCGTGCGGATGCCCAGGACGATGCTGTCCGCTGGCACCGGCATGATGCGGTCGGCATCGAGCGTGATCAATGCGGCGAGATCGCTCTCGGCCATGCGCGGCAGTGTCAGCGTGCGCACGAGGCACAATGCTTCGGGGATCACCAATGTGTCGACCCCGCGCCGGCTCGCCGCGATGATCTGCCCGCCTTCATAGCGGTGCCACGCGGAAAGGCTGCGGCTCTTGACGAGCCCGGCCGGCAAGAGCTCCTCAAGCTCGCGCACCCACCAGGCGAAGCCTCCGCGCGCGAGGCGCGCGAGCGTCGTCATGTCGGCATTGAGCAGATCGGAGAGGTTCACTTGTCGGCTCCGCAATCAGCGCTGCGGCGGCCATCCTGGCAACTCAGACGGACGCCGCTGAGCGGGCGGACGAGCAGGACCGGCCAGGACCGCGGATCGCCTTCGGCAAAGCCGAGCCTGACCCGCACCAGACGGGGTGGCTGCGCGCGGTCGACCCATCGGTCCTGCCAGACGTCGCGGCCGGTCAGGCGGTCCGGCCCGAAGTAGGCCAGCTCCATCCATTGCACCTTGTCGAGCAGCGGCGCTGCCCGCCAGCCCTCCACCGAAGGGGAGTGGATGTCGCTGCCCGAGAGAACTGGCACGCTGTAGATGACTATTCGGCCCTGATTGGTGCGGCGCAGCCGGATCGCCTGCGCCTCGTGCGGCCCCTCCGCCGCAAAGCCGGGGGCGACGAAGGTCAACTCGCCGTGCTCACCGACGAAACTGATCGAGTCGCCCAGCCCGCGGCTATCGATCAGTGCGCGCATCTGCTCGAGCCGTGCGCGTATCAGGGTCTGCGCCGAGACGATTTCTGCCACTGCCTCGCCGCGCCGACGCGAGGCAGTGTCGAGCCGGGCGATGAGATCGACCACTGCCGCTATCAATGCCGAGATCATTGCAAAAAGCGCAAGGCTCACGAGCATTTCGGCCAGCGTGAAGCCAGCGTCACGGGTGCGGGCGCCGTTTCGCGGATGGAGCGCGGCGGTCATTGCTGCGCCTTCAGCGTCGTGAGCCGCGCCAGCACGCGGCCGGTGGCGGCATCGCTTACCGCGACGCTGACCGTCTCAAGCGGGACGCCGTCCGCAGCATCGCCGGAATAGGATTCGCTGGAGATCTGCCAGGCAAGGCCGCTGTCCGCCCCGCGCGGGGCAATCGGCGAGGCGGTTCCCGGCAGGCTGGCCGCAGCCAGCACCGAGCGCGCCAGCAAGAGGGCCTGGCGCTGCTCGGCCGCTGCAACGGACGTGCGGCCCATTTGCCAGACCGAATCGAACATGAGCGCCGCCATCAGCGCGGCGATCGCCAGTGCGACCAGCGCTTCGACCATCAGGAAGCCGCGTTCGTCGGGTACCGCGCGCATGGTTCAGGCTCCGCCCTGCTCTGGCTGGCGGGTGGTCAGCTCGCGCAGGCGTCCGGCATCGCGGTCGATGATATAGGGAGTGCAGCCGTCGTCAGGTCGTCCCGTAGTGCCGGTGCCCAGCGTCAGCTGGCCGCCGGTGGTGCTGCCATCGGGATAGAAGGTGATGCTTTGCGGTCGCAGCGCGAGCCTGATGCGCCCGGCCGGATCAAGCGCAAACCGCCGCATCGCTGTGCCGGGCCCGCTGACCACCAGCGCGCTGCCGCCGTCCGCCACACTCATCGCCGCCGGCATGCCGCTGCGCTGCGCCATTGCCTGCGCCGTTTCGGCCCCGGCGGCGAGCTGCTCGCGCGCCAGTCGCTGGCGCACTGCGAAAGTCGCCGTCTCCACCTGCGGGTAGAGTAGCCCCGCGATCAGCCCCGTAATCGCCAGCACGACGAGCATTTCCGGCAGCGTGAAGCCGCGGTCAGGGCCGGAAGCCGGGAAAAGGGCGGCGGTACGGGGCATGGCTTACCAGTTGCCGAGGTCCTTGGCCTCGCCGGTGCCGCCTTCGGCGTTGTCCGAGCCGAACGTATAGACATCTATCTCGCCGTGCTTGCCAGGGGCAGAATAGCGATAGGGATTGCCCCAAGGGTCGGTCAGCGCCGAGCTGTTGGGCAGATAGGGACCACGCCATGCTGGCATGCCGGCGGGCTGGGTCACAAGCGACTGCAGGCCTTCCTGATTGGTCGGATAGCGCCCGGCGTCGAGCCGCAGCAGCTTGAGCGCTGCGTCGACATTCTTCACCTGCACAGACGCTGTCTCGCTCTTTGAGCTCGACAGGTACTTGATCACCTGCGGTCCCACGATGGCATAGAGCAGGCCGAGGATGGCCAGCACCACCAGCAGTTCGAGCAGGGTGAAACCGTTGCGCCGGACGCCGCCAAGGCCGCCGGTGCCGGGCGAATGCGAGTCTTGCATGCTTCTCATTGTGCTACCGCCAGATCGTTGAAACCGAGAATTGCCGACATGATCGAGGCCACCATGGCCGCCACCAGCACGCCGAGCGAAACGACGATCACCGGGGTCGCGACCGCGATTACACGCTCGAGCCGCACTTTGACATCGCGATCTAGCACTGTGGCCAGCCGTGCCAGCATAGGGCCGAGCTGCGAGGTCTCCTCGCCGGTGCGGATGAAGCTCAAGGCCATCGTGGGCAGCACGCCGCGCTGCGCCAGCGGCGCGGCAAGCCCGCCGCCCTGCCGAACGATATCGGCCACTTCGCCAATGCCGGCGTTCATGTGGCGGTTGGTCACCGTGCGCCGGGCCAGCGCCAGCGCGCCGGGCAGCGGTACGCCGCCTTCGATCAGCGCGCCCAGGCTGCGGGCAAAGCGCACCGTCTCGATGTTGCGCACGAGCACGCCGATCTGCGGGACGTCGAGGATCACGCGGTCTAGCCAGGCCGCGCTCCCCGGGCGCGAGAGCGCCGCGCGCGCGGCGAACCCGGCGCCCGCCAGCACGGCCAGAATTGCGAGGCCGTTGGCACGCACGAACTGGCTTGCGCCCATGACGAAGAGCGAGGCGGCAGGGAGCTTGCCCGGCGGCGCCGAGGCAAACAGCCCTTCGAATTGCGGCACCACGAACAGCAGCATGAGCAGGATCACGCCCAGCGCGATCACGCCCAGCGCGATCGGATAGGTCATCGCCGAGGCAATCTGCCGGCGCTGCTCATCGGCCTGTTCGAGCATTTGTGCCAGTCTGGCCAAGGCTTCGCCCAGTTTGCCGTTGGCCTCACCCGCTTCGGTCATGGCGGGGGCAAGGCCGGGGAAGAGATCGGGATGCGCGGCGAGCGCCGCTGACAGCGGCCGACCTTCGCGCACTGCCGCAAGCACTTCGGTCAGCCGCGCGCGCAAGGGGGGCTGCTCGACATTCTCGACCGCGATTGCCAGCGCCCGGTCAAGCGGCAGTCCGGCCTGGAGCAGCACGCCGAGTTCGGCAAAAACGTTGGTGACAAGCCGCGCCGGGGTCTTGCCGCCGCGCTTGGTCTTTGCGCCCGCCGCACCGGGCTTTGGCTCGGTAATCTCGATCGGGCGCATTCCCGCCTTGCGCAGGGCGCCAACCGCATCGTCGCGGTTCGCGGCCTCGATCTGGCCCGCGATCGTGCCGCCGCCGGCGGCGAGAGCGCGGTATTGGAACGTCGCCATCGCGCCTCAGTCCTCGCTCGCGACGCGGAGCACTTCCTCGAGCGCGGTGAGCCCGAGGCGGGCCTTGGCAATGCCATCGCCGCGCAAGGTGCCGCAGCCCGCGCGCGCCGCCGCATCGGCGATCATGCGGGTATCGGCCCGGTGGAGGATGAGGCCCCCGATCTCGCGGTCGATGCGGATGAACTCGAACACCGCCATGCGCCCGGCATAGCCCGAACCCTTGCAGCGCGGGCAGCCGACCGGGTGATAGAACGTGCGGTCACCACCGGCATGTGGATCGATCCCCAGCCGTTCGAGTACTGCGGGATCGGCCTCGTAAGGCTCGCGGCAATGCGGGCACAGCCGACGTACCAGCCGCTGCGCAAGCACGCCGGTCAGCACCGAGGAGAGCAGGAACGGCTCCACCCCCATGTCGAGCAGGCGGGTCACGGCGCCGGCAGCGGTATTGGTGTGCAGCGTCGAGAGGATCATGTGGCCGGTGAGCGCGGCCTGCACCGCGATCTGCGCCGTCTCGGTATCGCGGATTTCGCCGACCATCATCACGTCCGGGTCCTGGCGCAGGAACGAACGCAGCGCGGTCGAGAAGGTGTAGCCGATCGCGGGGTTGATCTGGCTCTGCACTACGCCTGGCAAGCGGTACTCGATCGGGTCCTCGATCGTCGTCAGCTTGCGCTCGGGCGCATTGAGATGCGCGAGCGCCGCATAGAGCGTCGTCGTCTTGCCCGAGCCGGTCGGCCCGGTGACGAGGAGAATGCCGTGCGGCTGCGCCAGCGCCGAGAGGAACTGCGCCTCCAGATCGGGATCAAAGCCGAGCGATTTCGGATCGAGCGAAAGGTTCGAACGGTCGAGGATGCGCATGACCACGCTCTCGCCGTGGATCGAGGGCGCGGTCGCGACGCGCAGGTCGATCTCGTGCCCGCGCACCGTCAGGCGCAGACGGCCGTCCTGCGGCAGGCGCCGCTCGGCGATGTTGAGATTGGCCATCACCTTGATGCGGCTGACCACCGGGGCGCGCATTGCCGGGGGCTTGGGCGGCATTTCGCGCAGCATGCCGTCGACGCGGAAGCGCACGGCAAGGCGATCCTCGGTCGGCTCGAGATGGATATCGGATGCGCGCGCGTCGACCGCGTCGGCGATCAGGCGGTTGACAGCGCGGATCACCGGTGCGTCGCTCACCATGTCCTTCAGCCGCTCAAGGTCACCCTCGTCGACTTCATCCTCGACTTCGGCGGCGGCTTCGGCGCGGTAGAGCCGGTCGATCGCGGCATCGATATCGCCCCCGCGCGCGACGCAGCGCGTGACCTGGCGGCCGGAGGCAAAGGCAATGCCCTCCACCGCATCGCGGTCGAGCGGGTTGGCCAGAGCGACCACGACGCGCCCGTCCTCGATCCTGAGCGGCAGGGCGCGCCGATCGCGCAGGAACGCGGCGGATACGTCCGGGACGGCGGGATGGTCGGCGGGGAAGGCGGCGGCATCGACCAGCGGCAGGCCCAGCGCCTTGGCCAGAGCGGCGGCCAGCGCATCTTCCGAAATCAGGCCCAGCCGGGTCATGATCTTGTCGAGCGTCTCACCCGTCTCGGCCTCGACCAGCCGGGCGCGAGCGACGGCCTCGTCGCTCATCCCGGTTTCACCGCGCAGGATGGCAACAAGGCCTGCAGACGGATCAGCGAATCCCCCCGGATCGGACTCGCGCGCGGCGGCGGTGTACCGGACCGCTCCGTCCTGCGTGCCGATAGGCGCGCTCACACCGTTCCCCGCAGCGCTACCGGCCGGAAAAGCAAGGGAATTGGGGGAAGCGGACATGGATTATCAAGCCTTGCATGCGACGGCGCATGACCGGCACACGGCGAGCCTGCGAGGCAGCATTTATGCGCAGCATGTGACAAAATCGTTTCCAATCGATGCGCCACCATATCGCATCAGCCGCGCGATTTCGCACTGAAACTTCGCCGAAATCGTACCTTCGCACAAGCTGCATTCCTGAATGCAGAACCCCCTTCGCCGGACGGATCGTCGCAAAAGTTACACATTGGGGTCCCAATGGCGGGATGGTGAATCGGGGGGTCGGAAGTTCCGGACAGATGTGCAATGTCTTGCCGCGACTATAAGTATTCGCGCGTCGGCGCTTTACTAGCCTCGCTCGCCGGGGCAGCCCTGCTGTGCGCGCCGTCAGCCCGTGCGCAGGAGGCCGAGCCTGCGGCGCCCCAGCCGCCCGCTCAGGCCGAAACCGGCGGCGACGCGGGAGCTGTGCCTGAGCGCTTTACCGTCGAGGCGATCGACGTTGTCGGCGCGACGGTGCTCACCGCCGACGAGATCGAGAACGCGGTCTATCCCTATACCGGTGAGAACAAGACCCCTGCCGATCTCGAGGCGGCGCGAAAGGCGCTGCAGGACGTCTACGCCGCCAAGGGCTACGAGGCCGCGGTCGTCGATCTTCCGCCCCAAGACAACGCGCGCTTTGCCCAGGGCTACATCCAGATCCGCGTGTCGGAGGCCCCCGTCGGCGAAGTGCGCGTGGCCGGCACGAAGTTCCATTCCGAAGAAGGCGTGCGCGCCCAGCTTCCCGCAGTCGAGGCGGGCAAGCCGATCAATCTGGCCGTGCTCCAGAAGCAGCTGGCCGAGGCCAACCGCATACCGGACCGCACTGTCACGCCCTCGTTCAAGCCGAGCAAGACGGAAGGCGCGATCGACGTCGAGCTGAAGGTCAAGGACACGTTTCCTGTCCACGGATCGCTGGAAGTCAACAACGACAACAGCCCCAACACCGACCGGCTGCGCCTCGCGGCCTCGCTGCGTTACACCAACTTGTGGGGCAAGGGGCACACGATCTCGGGCTCGTATATTGTCGCCCCGCGTGACCGTCGGCAGACCGAGGTCATTTCCGGGTCGTACAATGCCCCGCTGCTCGGCACGCCGCTTTCGCTCGTTCTGTTCGGCTTCAAGTCGAACAGCAACATCGCGGCGCTGGGCGGCACGCAAGTGCTGGGCAACGGCTACCAGATCGGTGCGCGCGCGATTTATCGGCTGGCGGGCGAAAAGGCCGACCAGTCCTTCTCGCTGGGCTTCGACTACAAGGATTTCAAGCAGAACATCGTGGTGAAGGGCGAACTCGCGAGCCAGGCTCCGATCCGCTACATTCCACTGGTTCTGGGCTATTCCTATTCGCGCCCGAGCGACAAGGGGGAGTTCGAACTCAATCTAGGCGCTACGCTCGGTCTGCGGGTCGTCAAGCGCCTTGTCTGCGCCGATCTCACGCAGTCCGCGAACTGCTCACTCGAGGACCAGCTTTCCCTGCGCGACTTCAATGCGCGCGAGAATTTCGCCCACGTCAATCTCGATCTGTCTTACAGCCGCCTGATCGCCGACGATGTGAGCCTGATTTTCAAGCTTGCCGGCCAGTATGCGGACGGCCACCTCGTTTCCAACGAGCAGTTTGGTCTCGGCGGCGAATCCTCGGTGCGCGGCTACTTCCAGTCCGAAGCGGTGGGCGATCGGGGCGTGGTCGGCACTGTCCAGCTCGACGGGCCCTCGCTTGCCGGCAGCCTCCCCGATTTCGTGGGTGAGCTGAGGCCCTATGTCTTTGTCGATTACGGCGTCGTCGGGATCATAAACCCGCTGGCCGACCAGCGCTCGCGGTTCACGCTGGGCAGCGCGGGCGGCGGGGTGCGACTGCGCCTGTTCAAGCATCTCGTCGGCGGCGTCACTGTCGGCGTACCGTTCACCAGTCTCACCGATACCCGCCGCGGCACGGCCCGCGTCGTCTTTACAGCCAGGGGCGAATTCTGATGCAGACCAGCAACTTCGGGCGTAATCGCCGGCCAGCTCTGAAAGGCGCCCTAAAGGCCCTTCTCGCGCTGCTCATCCTCGCACTTGGCGGCGTGGCCAGCCCCGCTGCAGCCTGGTGGCAGAAGGACTGGGCCTATCGCAAGGCGGTGACGATCGACACGACCGCAACCGGCGTCAACGTGAGTGGACCGATCGGCCGGACAGTGGTGCTGGTGCGCCTGCACAGCGGCAACTTCACCTTCACTGACGCGCTCGACAACGGCGCGGACATCCGCTTCGTCGATACCGACGACAAGACGCCGCTCGCCTATCACGTCGAAAGCTATGACTCGAAGAACGGCGTCGCGACGGTTTGGGTCAGCCTGCCGGTGCTGAACGGCGGCGAGAAGAAGCAGATCTGGCTCTATTTCGGCAACAAAACCGCACCGGTGGGCGAGGACGTCAAGGGTACGTTCGATCCCGACTACACGCTGGTCTATCACTTCTCCGAAGGCCCCGGTCAGCCGACCGAAGACAAGACCGCCAACGGCAATACTGCGGCGAATGCCCCCGCCGGCAGCGAAGACAGCGCGATCATCGGCCACGGCGGGCACTTCGTTGGCCAGGGCGGCGTTACCGTGAACGACAACCCTTCGCTGGCGATGACCCCGGGCGCGCCGTTCACATTCACGGCCTGGGTCAAGCCCGACAATCTCGGCGGCGATCAGCAGCTGTTTTCGCGCGGGGGCATGGTGATCGGCGTCAACGCCGGCGTGCCCTATGTCGCGGTCGGCAGCGGCCGCGCGCAGGCGACCGCGCCGGTCAAGCAGGGTGACTGGACTCATCTCGGCGTCGTCGCCGATGGCACCACCCTGAAGATCTACGTCAATGGCATCGAGGCGGGCGCGGTTTCGGTCGCGCTGCCTGCGATTGCCGGTCCGATCACGCTGGGCAGCACGCTGGTCGGCTCGCTCGACGAAGTGCGCCTGTCCAAGACCGCGCGGCCTGCAGCGATGCTCCTGGCCATGGCGAATGCCGAAGGCCCCTCGACCAAGCTCGTCGGGGTTTCCGACACGGCCGAAAAGCAGGGCAACGGCGGCGGCGTGCTGTACTTCATCGTCAGCAAGCTTGAGCCGATCGATGCGGGCGTCATCGGCCTGTGCATGATCCTGCTGACCATGGCCGTCACGCTCATGGTCAACAAGATCCGCTACCTGAACGCCGCGGCCAAGGGCAACGGGTTGTTCTTCAATCGCTTCAATGCGATGCATGAGAACCTTGTGCCGCTGGACCAGGCCGAAGGCATCTCGCCCGAGGAAGCGGCCTTCATCAAGAAGAGCTCGCCGATCGCGCGGCTTTACGAGATGGGCATCGCCGAGCTCGATGTACGCCGCAAATCGGCCGCAACGCGTCCGCTTTCGGGCGAGGCGGTCGAGGCGATGCGCGCTGCTGTCGACGCGGTCTTCGTCGAAGAGAACCAGAAGCTCGACGCACTGATGGTCATCCTCACCATCGCGATCTCGGGCGGGCCGTTCATCGGGCTGCTCGGCACCGTGATCGGCGTCATGACCGTGTTCGGCGGCGTGGCCATGGCCGGCGACGTGAACGTGAACGCGATCGCGCCGGGTATCGCCGCAGCGCTGCTTGCGACCATCGCGGGCCTTGCCTGCGCCATCCCCGCACTGTTCGGCTACAACTATCTCAACGGGCGGATATCCGCACTGGCCGACCAGATGCGCGTGTTCATCGACCGCCTCATCACCCGCCTTGCGGAAATGCAGGCCGACGCGGCCTATGCCCGCGAAGCAGCAGAATAAGGAGCGCGTGCGATGCAGGTAGGTGGCGGCCGCAAGGCCTATGACGATATCAACATCACCCCGATGCTCGACCTTGCGTACGTGCTTCTGGTGATCTTCATCCTGATGGCGACGGCTTCGGTGCAGGGCATCAAGGTCGATCTGCCCAAGGCGAGCTCGGCCAAGAGCCTGGTCCAGCCCAAGACCATAGCCCTGACCGTGAACGATCAGGGCCAGATCTTCATGGACGCCTTCCCGGTGACCCTGCCCGATCTCGAGACGCGCCTGCGCAATGCCAAGGCCTCGAACCCCGATGTGCCGATCGTGCTCAAGGGCGATACGACGACGCAGTATGGCAAGATCATGGAAGTGCTCGATCTTTGCCGCCGGCTTGACCTTTCCAAGGTCGGACTGGTCACGGGCAAGCCGACCGGTACCTGAGCCCGAAGGACCCTGAAGCCTAGCCCCATGGCCAGCAAGCCCGCCTCTCCCAGCCCCGTGCCGCCTGCGTTCGATCCGAACGAGAAAGCGTCGGTGAAGCTGCGCCTTGTCCAGTTGGGCGCGGTGGTCCTTGTCATGCTCGCGGCCTGGTGGATCTATGGGCTCCTTACCGCTGTGCCGGGGGTGAAGGTGGAGCAAGCGCCACCGCAGACGGTGGACATGCTGCCTCCTCCGCCGCCACCGCCGCCTCCGCCACCACCGCCACCGGATCAGCCGCCTCCGCCGGACGCCAAACCCGATCCGATGCCCAATCCCGAACCCGCACCCGCGCCTGATCAGCCCGCGCCGATGAAGATCGACGGACCCGCGCAGGCCGGCACCGACGCCTTCGGCCTCAGTTCGGGCAAGGGCGGCGGCATGGGCGGCGGCGGCAGCAACGGTACTTGCCTCGCGCCCCCATGCGGCGGCGGCGGCTCGCCGATCAACAACGGTTTCTACATTCGCGGGATCCAGAGCGCGCTGCAGGAACTGGTCGACAGCAACGACAAGCTGAACCGGCAGATCTTCACCGCAGATTTCATGATCATCGCGAGCGCTGATGGCAAAAAGGTCGTGCGGGTCGATGTCGTGCGATCCAGCGGCAACAGCAAGCGCGACCAGTTGCTGGTCCAGACGCTCCTGCAGGGCCGCAACCTTGGCGCGCAGCCGACCGGCTTCAAGTTTCCTCAGAAGATAACCGTCCGGGGCAGCCGTGGTCTTTGATCCGCGTCAGCCCGCCGCCCGCTACGGGGCCCTTTTCGAGCATGGAGTTTCGTGATGTCGGTGTGCAACCTTGATCGCCGGACCGGCTGGAAGCCGATGAAACGCGCGCTGGTGCTTTCGGCTGCGCTCGCCGGGCTGCTTGCTGGCGGGGGGGCATTTGCCCAGACCGCCGCAGTGCCCGACGCCGCACAGGCCGCCGCCGCACCTGCGGCCCAGGCTGCCGCGCCTTCGCCGGATGCGATGACCAACCTCATCCGCCTGCTCGTCGCGCAGGGCACGATCACCAAGGAAAACGGCGAAGCGCTGCTCGCGCAGGCGCAGGCCGAAGCGGACAAGGCACGCATGGCCGCCGCCGCGCCGCCCCCGCCGCCGCCTCCGCCCGCAGGCGCTGTGCGTGTCGCCCGCGTACCCGAAGCGGTGCGCCAGCAAATCCGCGACGAGATCCGCGGTGAAATCATGGCCCAGGCCGCGAGCGAGGGCTGGGTGACCAAGGATCAGGCCGCGCCTGAATGGACCAAGCGCATCCGCCTGTTCGGCGATGTGCGGGTGCGCTCGCAGAGTTCGCTCTATTCGAAGAACAACTCCGACCAGATCTTCGACTTTACCCGCATGACCGCAGCGGGCCAGCCGATCGATCTCGCGCGGCTCTCGTCCTACCAGTTCCTCAATACCCGCAAGGACCGCACCGACGCCCGCTACCGCGCGCGGCTTGGCATCGAGGCTCAGGTGGTCAAGGGCGTTTCGGCGACGCTCGTGCTCGGCACCGGCGACGACAACAGCCCGATCTCGGAGAACGCCAGCCTCGGTGGCGGCTTTGCCAAACGTCAGATTTTCGTCGACACCGCCGAGATCAAGGTCAAGCCGACCGACTGGGCGACGCTCCATTTCGGCCGCTTCGAGAACCCGTTCAACACCACTCCGCTGCTCTACGACGAAGACCTCCGCTTCGACGGCGTTTCGGCAGCGCTCAAGTGGGCCGGGCTGTTTGGCAAGGATTCGGGCGTCACGCTGACCGGCGGCGCTTTCCCGCTCGACTATGGTGACGGCAACTTCCCGAGCGTCGCGGTCAACAAGCGTTCCTATCCCACCAAGTGGCTGTTTGCGGGTGAGCTCAAGCTCACTGCCCCGATAACCGATGGTCTGTCGGTCGATGCAAGCGCTGCCTATCACACCTTCAAGAACGTCCAGGGCCAGCTGTCCGAACCTTGCAACCTTGATCTGGGCGATTTCTGCTCGACCGACGGGTTCCAGCCGCAGTTCCTGCGCAAGGGCAACACGCTGTTCACGATCCGCAATCTCGTGACCAACAGCACCGGCATCTACCCGCAGCTCTTCGGCCTCAAGTTCGACTACAACATCCTCGCTCTCAACCTCGCGCTGCGCCTGCCGGTTTCGGAGAACGTGACCGCGCGGCTGGGCGGCGAATATGTCAAGAACCTCGGCTTCAAGCGCAGCGACATCTGCTCCGGCCTCTATGACACCGCGCAGGCGTTCCTCGTCCAGCCGTACAACAATTACGGCAGCGACGGGAATGCGGCCCGCAACATCTGCACCAAGACCAATCCGACAAGTTTTGTCGGCGGCGATACCGGCTGGCTGGTCAATGCCTCGATCGGTTATCCCAAGGTGCTCAAGAAGGGCTCCTGGAACGCTTTTGCCGAGTATCGCTACCTCGAAAGCGATGCGGTGCTCGATGCCTATAGCGACAGCGATTTCCACCTCGGCGGCACCAACGCCAAGGGTTACGTGATCGGCGCCGAATATGGCGTGGCGGACCGCCTTTCGGTGCGTGCACGCTGGTTCAGCGCGAACGAGATCTCGGGTGAGCCGCTGGCGATCGACGTGCTGCAAATCGATTTCATGGCGCGCTTCTGACGATTTCATGGCCGGTCATGGGCCGGTCACGCACTCGCATTAACCTTTTCCCGAGCTCAGCACAGACCCCAAAGGGACCGGCATGAACAAGCGCAGCAACACCGTCACCGGCAAACGGCAGCGCCTTCTGGCGAGCGCCAGCGCGCTGGTGCTCGGCCTTGGCTGCACCGTGGCACCGGCCCATGCTCAGATGGCGCGGCTGCAGGGTGCGGTCGGCGCTGTGCCGGTGATCACCGCATCGGGCGCCACCGCTCCGGTGCCGCACCGTTCGGTGCGCATGCAGGAAGCGCTGGCGCAGCAACAGGCCGCGCGCGACGCGGTCAAGGCGATGCGTGGCCTCGTCACTCAGGCGCGCGAAGCCGCGCTCGCCGCCACGCGTATCAGGCCGACCGAAGGCCTTTCGCTGAAGGGCCTCAATCCTGCGGTCACCAAGGTCACCGCCTCGGTCGATGATCCCACCGGGCTTGCAACCTGGCAGGGCGCGCTGCTTCCCACCCAGACCGAAGCAGACGGCAAGTTCACGGTCACGATCAAACAGACCGATTCACGCGCGCTGCTCTCGTGGAACAACTTCGACGTGGGCGCGAAGACCTCGCTGGTGTTCGACCAGACGGTGGGCGGCAAGGCGCAGACCGACTGGGTGGTGCTGAACCGCGTGGTCGATCCGAACGCGCGGCCGACCACAATCCTGGGGTCGATCAAGGCGCCCGGAACTGTGTTCGTGCTCAACCGGTCGGGCGTGATCTTTGGCAACGGTGCGCAGGTCAATGTCCACTCGCTGCTCGCCAGCAGCCTCGAGATCGGCAACTTTGCCAAGGACTTCAGCCGCGACACTGCGGATTCCAACTTCTTCACCGGTCTCACCCTCAAGGAGCGCAACACCGCCTACCTCGAGAACGGCCTGCTTGGCCCCTCGGCGAGCCCGAGCAAGTATGCGGCGCTGATCACTTCGAGCCTCGCGGGCTCCGGCCGCTATGCGACAACGAATCCCACGCTCGCCTTCAGCGCGGCGCCAGAGGGCGACGTGGTGGTCGATCGCGGTGCCAGCATTGCGGCAAGTGGTGGCGGCTTCGTCATCCTCACTGCCCCCAATGTTTCCAACGATGGCCAGCTCAGCGCACCCGAAGGCCAGGTCAGCCTCCAGGCCGGCCGCGCGATCAGCTTCACCGTCTCGACCGGCGATGCGAAGGGCGCCGATTCCGACATTCGCGGTCTGATCCTGCGCACGATCACCGAGGATGGCGGAGCGGTCGTCAACTCGGGCCTGATCGATGTGCCGCGAGGCTATATCTCGCTCGGCTCCGATCTGACCGGTTCGGTCGAAAACGCGGGCCTGCTCAGCTCGACTACTAGCGTTTCGCGCAATGGTACGATCTCGCTGCTCGCAGGCACTGTGCGCATTGCGGGTGGCAGCGATACGACGCACGCGGGCGGCATCTCGATCCTCGACGATTCCAGCACCGAGACCGTGCCGCAGGGCACTGCGGACGAACCGGCCGCGTTCAAGACCTCGCGCATCGACATCGGCGCGGCCTACGTGCCGCTGGTGGCCGGTAGTTCGACGCTCGGTCTGTTTGGTCCGGCCTCGGTTGAATTCGGGGCCAATACGCTGCTGCTCGCCCCTTCTGCCAATGTCTCGATCGGCACCCGCGCCTCGCAGGCCTTCGACCTCAACGCGTTTCTCTCGACTGGGCGCGTCGTCTCGAATGGCAGCGTCACTGTAGGCGAGGGCGTGCGCATCGATGTCAGCGGCATCAAGGATGTCACGCTCGAGGCGAGCCGCAACGTTGTCACGATTTCGCCGCTCAAGGGCAACGAGCTGCGCGACACGCCGAACTACCGCGATGTGCGCACCGACGGCAGTTTCACGCTCAATGGCAGGACCGTCACCATCGATCCGCGGCGCAGCGGCGTGCGCGCCGACGGGGTCCGCTGGGTCGGTTCGCCGCTGATCGAGGCTGGTTCGGCAGCCAGCCAGATCGGCGTCGGCGCAGCCGAGCTGATGACCAAAGGCGGCACGGTGACGTTCGGCGTAGCCCTTCCGGACACCGTTCAACCCCTCGCCACAACGCCGCAAGTCAAGATCGCCCGCAGCGCCTCAGTCGATTTCTCCGGCGGCTGGGTCCACTACAATCCGGGCTGGGTCTATTCCTCGCGCCTGATCCAGGCCGACGGCACGTTGGTCGACATCGCCGATGCCGATCCCAACGGGGTCTATATCGGCCTGGCCGACGGCTTCACCGATATCCAGAGCAAGTTCGGCATCGCCGATACCTTCACCAACCGATCGCTCGCGGGCCAGCGCTTCGATCCTGCCTACGATGAGGGCCGCGACGCGGGCGGCATGGTGGTGATCGCCTCGACCGCAGCGATTGACGGGACGCTGCATGGCGACGCATTTGCCGGCGAACGCCAGCTGCGCAGCGGCACCGTGGGCACAGCCCGGTCGGCCATCGCACTCGATCAGCGCCAGCTCCAGTCCTCCGTTTTGCAGCTGCCGTCGGGCGGCTTCTTCCGCGTCGGCTCGTTCAGCGGCAGCGACGGTGCCAGCTTTGGTGGCGACATTCTTGTCCATGCCGATGGGGCAACCGACCTGCCGACCGGGCAAGGCGTGTTCCTGTTTTCGGATCGCCAGCTCAGCGAGGCCGGTCTTTCCGCACTCACCCTGCAGACCAGCGGCGGGGTCACCTTCGGCGCGGGCACCAAGCTTGCGCTCGCGAATGGCGGCAAGCTAACCATCGATGCCGGCCGTACGATCAATTTCGACGGTACAGTTACCGCGCGCGGCGGCGCGATTGTGGCGCGAACTTACGAGCTCGGCGGCACGGTTGACCAGTCCATCCTTGCTCAGACGGGCTCGGCCTTCACCACGGCCGACGATACCAAGTCCATCTATGCCAAGGGTGAGGCGCTGCCCGCGCTGTTCGACATCAACGTGCGCGGCACGCTCGATGTAGCGGGGCTCTGGAGCAACGATTTCCTTGCAGTCGGTACCCTTCCGACGGGCCAGGCCTGGACCTCGGGCGGTTCGATCAGTCTTACGGTCGCGCCCAAGGTGGTGGTGTCCGAAGGAACGGACGTCCTCACCGCCAAGAGCGCTGTCGATCTCAGCGGCAGCATCCTGCTGGCGAAGGACGCGCTGCTCAACGTCGCTTCGGGCGGCTATGTCGATCCCACTGGCGCGCTCCGGCTGACCGCGCGCGGCGGCAGCGTTTCGCTGATCAACGAGACCACCTACGCCTCGCTCTCGCGCACGGCGGCTGTACTCGACGACCTCTCAACGCCCGATCTGACCTTTGGCGGCGAGAATCAGAGCGTTGCCTTCACGCCCTATGTGGTGAACGGCAAGACCGTGCGCGGCGGCCTTGTTCCGCTCGTGCAGCGGTCCGTCGTCAGCTTCGAGGCCGAAAACTTCAAGGGCTTCAGCTTCGGCGGGGGCGGCACGTTCACGCTGGTGGCGCCCGAAATCGCTCTGGGCGGCACCCGTCCGGCTACCGGTTCCTGGCTTGGCCTCGATTTCCTGCAGAAGACCGGTTTCGGCGGCCTCGACCTCACGACATTCCGCTCGCGCGCTTACGACGATCTCCTCGCCGGAGGACCGGGCGGCACCTCGACATTTCTGGTGACCACGAAGTTTGTGATCGGTGAAGGCGAGACGCTGGATCTGAACCAGGCGCTGCTCCCCAACTACGTTGATCCGGCAACTTCGGCAAAGCTCGCAGCGCTTCAAAGCGGCAGCGACGTGACCAGCGTGGTTTCGGCCAGCGTGCCAACCGAAGCGTTCGACCAGCGCGCGGCGACCCTGACGCTCGGGGGCCTGACCGAGCTTACAGTGGCCAAGGGCGGCACGGTTACCGGCGCGGCCGGCGCCTCGATCACTGCGGCCAAGCTGCTCAACCAGGGCACAATCCGCATTGTTGGCGGCTCGATCCAGCAGCGCGCGGTATTGCCCGAGGTGCTGTTCGGCAATGCCATCGGTGTTCGCGACGAAGCCAACGGCGGCAACGGACTCGGCGACGTGCTGGGCGGCCGGATCGAGACCGGCGGTAAGGTCCAGTACACCGAGAATGCGGCCTCCAAGGTCCTGTTCGCCGGAACGCCGCTCACCAACGGAGAGCTTTTCTCCAAGTCCGGCGCGGACCGCGTGGTCTATTTCCTCGGCGCGCTCGACAAGGATACCGGGCTGCGTTTCGATGCAGGCAGCGTGACCGATCTTTCAGGCGGCGCGGTGTTCGATCCGCGCGCGCCGCTCACTGCCGATGGCCACCGGGTTGCCCGCGGGCAACTCTTCGGCGGCGGCACAATCACGACCGCAAGCT
The DNA here is from genome assembly GCF_037133355.1 of Novosphingobium sp. Lineage (GTDB taxonomy): Bacteria > Pseudomonadota > Alphaproteobacteria > Sphingomonadales > Sphingomonadaceae > Novosphingobium. Next base: position 30,865 of record NZ_JBAXOI010000017.1, read on the forward strand.
CGCTCAACAACCCTGCGATCACCCTGTTCAGCCAGCCGGTCTACGGCAACGGGCGCAATCAGGTGACCGTCTCGGGCAGTTCGGTCACCTATGGCGGCCTTACCGCGGGGGCGAAAATCAGCACCGGGAACGGTGCGCAGATCGACTTGCGCGGCGCAACGGCCCGCTTCGACGAGCAGGATTCATCGGGCAATTTCGCGCTGGTCGACCAATGGAGCAACGGCGGCGCGATCCGCGTGCTCGCGGGCGGCTCGCTGGCCGGTGCGACGATCCGCGCGGGCGGTGGGGCGGCGAATGCCGAAGGCGGCACGCTCGAATGGTTCGCGCCCATAGTGGTGCAGGCTTATGGCGCAGACGCGGGCGCAAACAGCCTGCTTGCGGCCGACCAGATCACGGCCTCGGGCTTTACGACTTTCGTCGCGCGCGGCTCGGTCAATCTGGCGGGCGGGGTCGATCTCAAGCTCGACAAGGCTTTCATTCTCTCTTCGGCCAATCTGCCGACCGGGGCGATCACCGAACGCGACCTGCAGGTTCGTGCCGCGCTGGTCAGCAACGGCGATGCGACGATCGAGGCGCCCTATATCCTGCTCTCGAGCCAGTCGCAGACCGCGACGGGCGATTTGGCGACGAGCGCGACGGCCGGTTCGCTCACGTTCAGCGGCAAGTCGATCGACCTTGTCGGCGGGCTCGGTTTCGCGGTGCCCGACGCGGGCAGCGTCCACTTCGATTCCAGCGGTGATGTGCGCCTGATCGGCGTCAAGCAGCCGGAACCCAATCCGACCGTGCTCACCGGCGTCACCGGGGCGATCGTCTCCAGCGGCGACATCGCGTTCAGCGCGCGGCAGGTCTACACAACGACCGGCACCGGCAATCTCCAGAGGCTGCTCGAGGATCGTCGCAATGGCACGACGACGAGCACGGCGCGGCCGTATCTGATCGCCACAGTTGCTGCAAACGGCACGGTCTCGTTCGATTCGGTCGGCGGCGCGTTGCCCGATTCGCCGCTCTCGGCGGGAAGCTGGCTGCGAGTGCTTGGCGCGCATATCCGTCAGGACGGCGTGCTGCGCGCGCCGCTCGGCCTGATCGAGCTCGGCTCGTCGACACCGCAGATTGTGCCCGGCTCGCTCACCAGCGCAGTCGCGACCAGCAGCATCACCTTCGGCGAAGGCAGCGTGACCTCGGTCACCGGCACGGGCCTCAATGTGCCCTATGGCCAGACTACCGATCTTACCGAATACTATTTCGCCCCCAACGTCAGCGCCGCGCTGACCACCGCGCCTACCGGCCAGCTTGTGCTTTCGGGCGAAGATATCACCATCGATACCGGCGCCAAGATCGACGGTCGCGGCGGCGGCGATGTCTTCGCGTTCGAGTTTGTCTCTGGCACTGGCGGCTCGCGCGATTTGCTGTCGCGCCTCAACGCGGACGCCTTCAGCAGCAACGACGGACTGCAGTTCGCCGACGGCCGTCAGGTCTATGCGATCCTGCCGGTCGAGAAGGCTGGTCTCGTTGCCACGTACGACCCGATCTATTCAGCGGACTACGGCGCAGGCACCGGCGATCTTTATGGTGCGGCGGCGGGCCGCACGGTGCATCTCGATGGCGCGCCGGGCATTCCCGCTGGCGATTATCTGCTCCTGCCTGCCCACTACGCGCTGCTCCCTGGCGCGATGCGCCTTGTCGAGAACACCAGCGCAGCCGCGCCTTACGTCGGTGCCTCGAATACACTGCTTGATGGCAGCGTACAGGTGGGCGGCACCTTCGGCACCGCCGGCACCGACTTCCGCGAATCGCAGCGCCGCTCCTTCACGGTGCAGAGCGCCAGCACGTTCAAGAAGTATTCCAAGATCCAGGTCACCTCGGGCACGGACAACTTCAACAAGCTGGCCGAGAAGCAGGGCCGCGTCGCGCCGCGTTCGCCGCTCGATGCGGCCCGTTTCGTGGTCAATCCCGGCCAGTCGTTCACCGTGAATGGCACTTTTGATGTCGCCACCACCGGCTCCGGGCGCGGCGCGCAGTTCGACATTGCTGCCAACGCCATTGCCATACGCTCGGTCGCGGGCGCCGAAACGCCCGGCGTACTTACCCTGACCACCGGCACGCTGACCAATCTCAATGCCAACAGCCTGCTTCTGGGCGGCGTGCGGCAGGACAACGCCGACGGCACGACGCGCATCGACGTGACGGCGAACACGATTTCGGTGGCGGGCGGCGTTTCGCTCACCTTGCCCGAGCTGGTGATGGCTGTGGCCGGCCAGGATTCGCGCATCTCGGTCGGGTCAGGCGCCTCTCTCACCGCCAGCGGGACACTCGCCGACTCGCGCGCCGGCAACTATGTGGTCGGCTATCAGGCCGACGGCTCGAGCTTCGACAATACCGGCATTGGCGCGGTGTTGCGGCTTTCCAGCGGACCGGACCGACTTGTCACGCGCGACATCGATCCCGCGCTTGGCAGCGCCGAACTCGCCCGCGCCTCGCTTCGCATAAGCAGCGGGGCTTCGCTCAAGGGCAATTCCATAGCGCTCAATGCCAGCGGCACCGTCAAGTTCGCCAGCGAGGCGAGCATCACGGCGAGCAACATCAGCCTCGGCAGCGCCGCGATCAGCTTCGGTAGCGACGGCATCGATCCCGATTTCGCCGCCAAGCTTGCCAGCGCCGACCGCCTGACCTTGCAATCGCGCCGGGTGATCACACTGGGCAGCTCACTTCCGGAGCGCTTTAACACGCTGGCGATCGATGCGCCCGGCCTTGCCTCGGATGGCGGCGACGTCACGATCCGCGCCAAGGCGGTCGAGTTCGGCAATTCCGGTGCCGACCGGGTCAGCTGCGCTACCGCGGGGCTTGGCGCCTGCGGGGCGGACGCGGCGCTTACCGTGAAGGCTGACGAGATCACTTTCGGAAACGGCACATTCCGGCTCTACGGCTTCGACGGCGGGGTCGCGCTTGATGCTGCCAAGGGCATCTACGTAGCCGGCAAGGGCGCGTTCGCGATCGACGACGGGGCCGGTTCCAGCCCGGTTCGCCTAACCATGAAGACGCCGGTCCTGGCCGATCGATCGGCCACTGCTACGGCTGATATCAAGTCCGGCGGCGCCGACTATACCTTCCTCACACGCGGACGCGTGATCATCGATGGCACCGGCCGCACTGCGCCGGCGAGCCTGCCAGCCGTCTCCGCCGGTTCGATCATTGCCTTCGGTTCGAGCGAGGCGGCTGTGGCCGCGCTTACGATCAACAACGCGACCGTCCGGGCTACCTCCGGGATCGTGCAAGCCTACGCGCGGGGCAACATTGTTGTCACCGGCAATAGCGTCATCGCCGCGCCCGGCTTCACCACGCGCATCGGCGCAACCGAGGACGCGCTCGTCGCGACTGCCGGCGGCGGCACGATCACGCTGCAGTCGAACCTTGGCGATGTGACGCTGGCCAAGACCGTCGGGCTTGTTGTGGACAGTGGTGTTGGCAATGCCGGCCATCTCAACCTTGTCGCGGCACATGGCACGATCGACCTGGGCGCCGCGCTCAACAGCGGCATTGCCAGCGGCACATCGCGCGGTGCCTCGCTTCTGCTCGACGGCAACGCGATCACTGACGGTGCGGGCGGCACGTTCGATTTCAGCCGGTTCGTCACCGATAACGGTGCAAAGTTTCAGGGCACGCTCCAGATACACACCGGGACCGGCGATCTCGCGCTGGCCAGCGGGCAGACGGTCAAGGCGCGCAGCGTCACGTTGGCCACCGACAGCGGCCGCGTCACCATCGCCGGCACGATCGATACGTCGGGCGCCGATGTGTCGAAGCTCAAGCTCACTGACCCGGCCTATGGCGATGCCGAGGTGAGCGGCGGCGATATCGCCCTTTATGGCGCCGACGGGGTGACTCTTGCTGGCACCGCCAAGCTGCTCGCGCGCACTTCCGGCTATGGCGCGGGTGACAGCCGACAGGCGCGGGGCGGCAATGTCACGCTCGGGATCGCCAGCGACAGTGCCAATGTCACCGTCGCGGTCGGAAGCGTGATCGACGTTTCAGCCACCCGGCCAGGTGACCGCCTCGTGAGGATTGCGGTCAAGGATCCGCAGACGCTCACCCAGAGCTCCGCATACCGGCTCGCGGCGGGCGATCTCGGCGGCACGGTTACCTTCCGCGCTCCCGTTATCGAGAACGACAGCAAGGTGGACGTGCGCAGCAGCGGCACGATCACCGGTGCCCGTGAGGTGGCGATCGCGGCCTTCAAGCGCTTCGATCTCGATGCCATTGCCGCTGCCGGCGTGCTGGGCGGTGTGGTGCGCGACGGGCAAGGCAATATCCACCTCGATGCTGCGGCCACGGGCGAACCAAACTTCCTCGCCGATCTTACCGCCCCCGGCGCCTTGCCGCAGTTCGTGCGCGACTTCTCCGTCACGCTGAAGAACGGCGGCAGCCTCGCAGGCATCCGCGTGCGGCCGGAAATGGAGCTTTCCGCCGCGCGTGGGGTGATCCTCGACAGCAACATCAATCTCGGCGCGGGGCACATCACCGACTATGCCGGGGCGCTCGCCGACGGCTACATCGCTCCTTCCGAGCTCGGCCCCGATGCCGCCGGCAATCCGCGCTACCGCGTGGTTGCGGGCAAGGAAGCCGCACTGTTCGCCAAGTATGTCGACATGACCTACCGGGTCGGCGGCAAGGTGACGGGCGAGGCGGGTGTGTTCACCCTGCGCGCTGGCGGTTCGGTGCAAGTGGCCAACAGTATAAGCGACGGCTTTTTCGCGTTCCACGACCGCACCGACCCCGATTACATCAATCACCAGCTTGGCGGCGGCGACCGGTCCTTCCACCCGGCTGTACAGCTGGACTGCGCCGCGGGCGGCCTGTGCGACGACAACCTGGCCTCCTACAGCGCGCGGATCGGCAAACGTCCGCCATCAGACGACCAGCTTGTCGTCATCGACCTGACGCTGCCGGTGCAGGGCGCGCAGAGCACGGCGATCTTCGTCAACTCGCCCTACAGTGCAAGCGCCAACAGCGTTGCCGCGAACGGCACGGGCAATGGCATCGGCGTGGGCGAACTGTTCCCGCTGGTCGACGGCAAGCCGGTAGCATCGTCCGATATCCGCCTTGTTGCCGGAGCCTTGGCAGGTTCGGCCGATCCGACCCAGATCGATCGGGCCAGCAAGGGTGACGTCGTCATCGCTGGCGAAAAGTCCTACTCGGTCGTGGCGCGCGAGGGCAACTACACCATCGGCGGCGGCGTGCAGCTCGGCTTCCTCGACGACAGCACAGGCAACTATCTCTACGGCAATGCCTCGGGCGATTTCTTCACCCGGACCTTCGCTGATTTCGTCGATCCGACCACGGCGAAGGACTTCTATACCAAGCTTGTATGGGGATCCGACAGCCAGCTGTCAGACGAAGCGCTGGCCGCCGCGCAGACCTTCTTTGCCGGCAACCGCTTCATCAAGGAAGACGGCGTCGTCACCGGTGTCTATGCCTCGCTGGGCCAGGTGGCGCAGTTCCTCGCCGGAGATTACGGCGACAAGTACCGCACCGTGGTCGCGCCCGATATCTCGATCGAGACAGGCGTCCCGGTCAGCTATCCCGGCACAAAGGTTTATTACCGTCCGCTGGTGCGCACCGGTAGCGGCGACATCAGGATCGCCGCGGCGCGGGACATCGATCTCGTGGGCACGAGCAAGGTCACCTACCGCGATGTCAACAGCCTTTCGCGGGACGAGGCGGGCGATCCGCTGGAGCCCAGCTTCGACAACGCCCAGATCGGCGGCTCGGCGGTCTACACTGCAGGCACCCGTTTGGCGCAGCTTGGCTCGGTCGCACTCGATGCCGCACGCTTCGACAAGGGCACCGAAAAGCTCGACTATATCCCCTCAACCCAGGGCACGTTCGATTTCGGTTCGGCACTCACGGGCAACGGCGGCTCGGTGAGCCTCGTCGCGGGCCGCGATGTCGTCGGGCGCCGCGATGTCTGGTCCGAGGCCTTCCTGGGCACCGGGCTCGATATCACGACAACCCTGCCGGGCTACGAAGCAGCGACCTCGACGTTCGATTCCACGCGTGTCGGTTCGGCGAACCAGCGCTGGCGGCTCGGCCAGGTCGGTCTCGATTCGGCGATTGCCATCGTTCCGCAGCTCTTCACCTCCGGTGTGGGCGCGCTGTCGGGCGGCAACGTCGCCATCAGCGCGGGCCGAGACCTGAGCGACCTTACGATTGCGCTCGACAACTCGGTCGTCACGCAGACCGATGGGCAGGGCCAGCGAGTGCTGGTCACCAGCGCCGCCGGTGATCTGGCGCTCAGCGTCGGGCGCGACCTTCTCGGCGGACAGATCGACCTTGCGCAAGGCACCGGGCGCGTCGATGTCGGCCGCAGTGTCAGCGCAGCGGGCGAGACGTTGACCCAGGGCAGCTACGATGAGCGCGCCGATGTGCCGGACCAGCGCAATCTCTTGCGTATCCGCGTCAGCGATGCGGCGGTCAGCCTCACCGCGCGGGGCACGGTCGATATTGGCGGGGTAAGCGCTCTGGGCGCGAACGAGGCGGTGTCGACGCTCGCCCTTACGCTCAACAGCACCGGCTTCTTCAGCCCGATTGCCGCGGTCAGCGCTTCCACGATCGGTTCGCTCGATCTGGTCATCAACCGCCGCGAACAACGTGTCGGGTTCATGCCGCCGGTCAGTGAAATCGGCACTGTCTCGTTCCTGTTTGGCACCGTGCTGCCGCCGACATTGCAGCTGCGCTCGCTCTCGGGCGATCTGTCGATCGGCAACGGCTCGGCGATGCTCATGTATCCCAGCCAGTACGGTCAGCTGTCGCTTGTCGCGGGCGGCGATGTCGGCCGCTTCGCTCTGGCGATGAGCGATGCCAACACGTCGGATCTGCCCGGTGCTTTCACCGTCACACGGATCGAAAGCGCCAACGGCGGGATTCAGCGCTTCACCGGTCTCGGCTACACGTTTGGCTCTGTCATCCAACCCACCGATGACCCGACCCTGCGCCTGCTGCACGACCGCAACATTCTGCATGCCGGCGATTCTCGTCCGGTCGATATCTTCGCCGGCGGCTCGATCAGCGATGTCCAGCTCAATCTGGCCAAGTCTGCGCGGATCAATGCCGGGCGCGATATCATCGATTTCTATTTCGAGGGGCAGAATCTTGCCGTCTCGGACATCACCAGCGTTGTGGCCGGGCGCGACATCACTGCGACCACGCAGCTGCCCCTGCTCGACAGTCCGGCGGCGGGTCGGCCCTTCACGCGGCTGACCAATTTCCTGCTTGGCGGGCCGGGTACGCTATCGGTCCAGGCGGGCCGCGATCTCGGGCCGTTCCTCAATTCGGCCACGGTCGGCGGTATCAGCTATGCTGGCGGCATTCGCACCATCGGCAACGAAGCAAATCCCTGGCTGCCGAGCCAGGGTGCCGACATCTTCGCGCTGTTCGGTGTGGTGGGCGGCGCGGACTATACCGCCCTGCGCACGACTTATCTCGATCCAGCCAACCTCGCCAAGCTCGACGGCGATCTCTTCGTCCAGAACGTGGATTCGGCGGGCAACAAGACGCCTGACCGCAGCAGGCCGGTCTATGCGCCGAAGCTCGCCCTGTGGCTCCAGGCCAATGCGCCCGATGTCTTCGCCAGCGTGTTCGCCGATCGGCCGGGTATTTCCGGCGATGCCTTGACTGCGGCGGCCTATTCCCGCTTCGACAAGCTCTACGCCGCTTTCATCGGCCGGGTGCCCGAACCGCAGCAGCGCCAGTTCCTGATCAAGGAAGTCTACTTCGGCGAGATCGCGGCGCCTGCCGATCCCAACGGTCCGTCCTACCAGCAATATGTCCGCGGCTACCGCGCGATCCAGACCTTGTTCCCCACCACGCTTGGCTACACCGACAACCTCGCGACATTCGAGACTGATCCCGCGAGCGTTACGGCCGACCATCCGCTGGGCGAGGCGGTCAAGAAGCTGGTTGATGGCGAGCCGGCGCTGGCGACACGCATCATCACCGGCAATGTCGACTTGCGCCTCGCCACGATTCAGACCAGCCGCGGCGGCACGATCGATATTCTCGGCCCGGGCGGCGATCTCATTGCCGGTTCGGTGGTGCGTACCTCCGAGCAGGCCGCGCGCAAGTCGTCCATGTTCGGCCCCGTCGGCGTGGAGTATCTGCGCACCGGCCTCGGCTTGCAGAGTTTCCCGCTTGGCATCGACGCGATCCCGATCGGCTACGAAGGCGTGCTCAGCCTGCGTGGCGGTACGATCCAGTCGTTCACCGATGGAGATTTCCGCCTCAACCAGAGCCGCCTGTTCACCCTGTCGGGCGGTGACATCACGATGTGGTCTTCGAACGGCGATCTCAACGCGGGTCAGGGACCGAAGTCGGCTTCCAACTTCCCGCCGATCGTGCTGCGCTTCACGCCGAACGGGGTGGGCGAGGTCGACTCTGCCGGCAGCGTCTCGGGCGCCGGTATTGCCGCGCTTCGGCCCAGCCTCGATGTGGCGCCCTCGCGCGTCACGCTCATCGCGCCGGTCGGCACGGTTGACGCAGGCGATGCCGGCGTGCGCGCTTCGGGTGACGTGTTCGTGGCCGCCGCGCGCGTTGCCAATGCCGACAACTTCAAGGTTGGCGGCGTTTCGGTCGGTGTGCCAACCACCGCTGTGGTGGCGGCGCCGGCAGCGCCTGCCAGCGCAGCGGCGGCGACTGCCGCGACGGCCGCGCAGGCCGGTGCGCAGCAGCGCAACGACAGCGCCGATCGCCGTTCGATCATCCGCGTCGATGTGCTAGGCTTCTTCGGCGGCGGCGGCGGTGACAATTGCCCCAGCGGCCGCTTCGATTCCGAGGGCCGCTGCATCAATTGATCCCTAGTGGCCTCTCGCATCCATGTGCTGAATCAGGACGATACCCATGACCAATGCCTTCCGTTTCCCAGTGGCCGCAGCGGCCATGCTTGCGTTCGTGATGGCCGACCCGCTTGCCGCGCAGTCGGCGCCCCCGCCGGTTGCCACTCCGGCACCTGCACCTGCGCCTGCTGCGCCCACGCTCGGCGGGCCGCTTATCGCCGGCGTGTGCCTCCTCTCGCGCGAGGCTGTGCTGGCCAACAGCAAAGTCGGCATTTATGCCTCGCAGCGTATCCGTCAGCTAACCGAAGAGGCGCAGGCCGAGGTCAATGCCGATCGCAAGCCGATCGAGGCCGATCTGGCCGCGCTGCGCGCCCAGGCTGCCAAGCTGACCCCGGAGCAGCGTGCCGCGCAGGAAAAGGCGCTCGCCGCCCGTTTCCCACCCGTCCAGACTAAAGCCGAGCAGCGCACGCGCGAGATCGAGAAGACCCGCGCCAAGGCGATCGACGCGATCAGCCAGCAGCTCCAGCCGGTAATCGGGGTGGTCTATACCCAGAAGGGCTGCGGCCTGTTGCTCGACCGCAACAGCGTGCTTGGGGGCAATATGGGCAACGATCTGACCCCCGCAGTGGTAGCCGGTCTAGATGCGCGGCTCACCGCGCTGCCAATCCAGCGCGAAAATCTCTCCGGCGCGGCACCGGCACCGGCACAAGCACGGTAAACCATCCGGCTGGCGGGCTGGCGGAGGCCCGCCGGCCCGCGCGGGGCCAGGAATGGTCCATTCCCGTTTTTGCCGACCGAGTCTTTCGAAAGCTCCGTCAGAGGAATTTTGTCCCTATTTTTCGGCTGTTTGCTGCGCAGTTGTGCTGCGCATGTGCGCCACAATGGTGCGCTTGTGCGGGGCATACGGCGATTGATGTAATGAACATCACAAAAATGTCATTGCCCAAAAATAGAGGGGGGTTGGGCGCGAATCAAAACCCCCGTCCGCTTAACCAAGCCTGCCCGGTTCGGTTTCGCATCGGGGGTCTTCCTGCCCGGCCAAGCCCACAAGGAAAATGGGTAGAAAACAGTTCAACACGATCAGGGCCAACCCTCTTTCGCCAGCCATCGGAGGGAGCGGGGGGCAACTGACATGAAAAGGGATATGAAATGTCTAACAAGCTGAAAACGCAGCTGTTCGTGGCGACTGCCATGTTCGCCGTGTCGAGCACTGCCGCCTTCGCGCAGCAGACCACGCTGACCTACCCCGCTGCCGAGCTTCACGGCGTCGGCGCCTCGTCGATTCAGATCACCCTCCAGCGCGAACTGAACTGCTTCGGTCCTTCGACGGCTGGTGCCACCGGCAACCCGCGCGGCGCCAACACTCCTGCCATCACGGCAGTTACCGCAGGCAAGGGTGCGGATACTACGGCTGCGTTCCAGTGCGGCAGCGACTTCATCCAGCCGAACATCGGTGGCCTCTTCATCGCGACGGGTTCGAGCGACGGCAAGACCGCTTTCAAGAACAAGACCGTGACCGGCGTGCTCACCAATGCCAAGTGGCCGGGCGCCATGACTACCGGGGCATTTGCCGCTACCGCCGCCACCATCTACGGCGGCACCACTTCTGCTGCTTGGGGCAACGCGCACTTTGCTCTCAGCGACGCTCCGCTTTCCGCCGCTGAACTCTCCACCTATGGCAATACCACACAGGGCGGCGCTGCGATCCAGTTCCCGCTCTACGTGATCCCGGTCGCGCTGGCCTATAACCAGACCTATGGCTTGAAGTATGCCGACGCCACCCTCGCGGGCACGCCGACTGCCCTGAAGTTCAAGGTCGCCCAGCCGGTTCCCGCCGTGGGCGGCGCGAACGGTGGTCTGCGTCTGTCGAAGAAGGTCTACTGCCGCATCTTCAACGGCTACATCACCAACTGGAACAGCTCGGAAATCACCGCGCTGAACACCCCGGCCAAGGGTGCGGCCTACTCGCTGAAGGCCGACGCCGACTCGACGACCCGCTGGGACCAGGATGGCGTTCCGATCCGTCTCGTCGGCCGCTTCGACGGTTCGGGCACGACCGACATCTTCACGCACCACCTCAAGGACACCTGCACCAGCGGTCTCATGGGTTCGGGCACCACCAACGTGTACACCCGCTATGCCGAAGGTCTGCCTTGGGATCCCACTCAGGCTACGCTGGTTCGCGAAAGCAGCAACGCTTCCACCAAGTACGTCAACGGTAAGCCGACCACCGATTTCGCCGGCGATGTCAACATGATTGCTGCGGTCTACCACTCGACCACAGGTGCGATCGTCACCGGTACCGAAACGCTTGGCAAGTTCGGCGTGGTCAACGGCTCTTCGGGCGTTTCCGCCATCATCAACCTCGCGGCTGAGAAGCCGTCGGCGAATGAACCCTCGGTCCTCCTGAACGGCAAGCTCGGCTACATCAGCGCCGACTTCGTGGTTCCGGCGCCCGACGCGGTTCTGTCCTCGGCTGCGCTCGAGATCGGCACTTCGACTGCGACCAAGAAGCCGCTGTTCGCCATGCCGACCGCTCTCAACGCGACGGCTGCTTTCGGCACCAAGATCCTTCCGCCGGAATCGGACAAGGGCGGCAAGTACGTCAAGGGTGGCAGCTTCAGCCGTTCGGCCCCGCTTGACTGGGTCAAGGCGCTTTATGACGGTGACTCGCAGCTGTCGAACCCGCCGGTTGGTTATCCGATCACGGGCACGACTCAGATCCTGACCGGCACCTGCTTCGCCAGCCCGGCAGTACGCAATGCGCTGGTGACCGTCCTGACCGCCAAGGTTGGCAAGCTCACCTTCGACAACAAGTTCGGCAGCAAGAAGGCGCTGGCGAACCTTTTCACGAGCACTGCAACCAAGACCCTGGGCATTCCGTCTCAGGCTGGTCTCGCTACGCTTCCGAAGGCTTGGAACACGGCGATCTACGAAACCTTCCTGATCCGCTCGAAGCAGAAGAACGCTGCTGACGGCGCGCTTCTGGTCGATCGCAACCTCTACATCCAGGCTGGTATCCCGACCAAGGCGGGCATCGGCAAGAACAAGAACACCATGGTTGTTGGGGATCTGCCGACCACTTCGGCTCCGCTGGTGAGTGGCAAGACGGTGTACGAAGCTGCGCCGAACAGCACCTGCGCCACCGTCACGGGTCTCTGATCCAGACGTTCCGGCAACGGTAACGCAAGAAAAGGGGCGGCTCCGGGAAACCGGGGCCGCCTTCTTTTTGGTCTCGCCGATCTCAGCCCAAAACAGGCGCAGGAACGCGCGCCAAGTGCTTCGTTTGCCAGAAAAGTGTTATGTTTCAGTATTTTTATTGGTTGGGAAGATCGGCCCCAGCCCATCGACACGCGCGCACCGCGCATGGCCGGCAGCTGCGTGGAGATTTCAGTGCACGGAAACCGCAAATTAACTATAAATTCAGGGTTTGACGCTATGTAGAATACCTGTCACTTTCCACTTAGGTAGGTGAACGTTTATATCCCTTTACTGGCGACGGTGGCTTCGGCCTCCGTCGCCGTTTTTCTTCATAGCCCCCGCGCCGCTCTGCTCAGTTGGTCGTGCGGGCCACCAGCAGCCGGATCACCCGCTCGATTTCTTCCGCTTCGATCGCGCCTTCGGCCATGGCGACGAGCCCGTTGCGATTGTCGCGCACCACGATGGCCGGCGTTCCGGTCACCCCCGCGGTGTTGGCGGCGTCAAAACCCTGGCCAAGCTGGCGGATCGTTTCGGGTGCGTGGACACAAGCATCGAGCGCGCCCATGTCGCGCACCCCGGCCTCACGCGCGAGCGCTTCCACGCTGCTGCCCGACGCTGCGGGCAGGCCCGCGCCGTTTGTGCCGGTGAGCTCAAGATAGCGGTCGAGAAACTGATAATAGCCCATAGCTGAAGCCTGCTTGTTCACGCAGATCGCGGTCGCCGAAGCAAGGATTGCTGCCCGGCCATGCATCGGCAAAGGCAGCAGCCGCACCGCCAGGTTGACCCGGCCTTTGCTTGCATCGACCACCGCTTCCGGGGTCCGGCCAAACGCCTTGCAATAGGGGCACTCGGGATCGATCCACACGATCAGGCTGAAGTCGCTTATGGGTTGGCCATAGACCGGCTCGATCGTCGCATCGACCGGAGCGACGGTGCCCGCGCCATGCCACAGCGCCTGATCGTCGGCCTGCGCGATGGCTGCGGCAGGCAGCACAGAGGCTGCGGCGACCACGGCGAGCGAACAAGCCGAAAGCAGCGGAAGGGCGAAAAGGCGGCCGGGGCGGCGACCGGGGCGATTGGGGGCAAAGATGGGCATCGGCGGGCTTTCGACTGAATGTATGTCAGGGCCAAGACAGCGCCGGCGCCCGGGCAGCCGCCATAGGCCGCTAATTGGCTCTAGGCAATTTGCCTTGGCACTGTATACCGCAGGATATAGCCTCCTGGAGCTTCCCGTGCCCCGCTTCCTCCGCCTGGTTTTCGCGCTTTGTGTACTGGTTCTCACTACGCTGCCACTGGCAGCGCATCCCCAGCCGCGCGGGCCGCTCGTGCTTGCCGCCGCCAGCCTGCAGGAAGCGCTGACCGCCGCAGCTGACAGCTGGGCGAAGAAGGGCCATGCCCGCCCCGTCCTGTCCTTCGCCGCTTCCTCCGCGCTTGCCCGCCAGATCGAAGCGAAAGCCCCCGCCGACCTTTTCGTCTCGGCCGACGAGGAGTGGATGGACTATCTCGCCGCGCGCAAACTCATCGTATCCGCCAGCCGCGCCGACTTCGTCACCAACCGCCTCGTGATTATTGCCCCGGCAGCGAGCCGCGCCAGCTTTGCGGTGCGCCCCGGCTTCCCGCTTGCCGCTGCGCTGGGCAGCGGCCGTCTGGCGCTTGCCGACCCTGATGCGGTTCCCGCCGGGCGCTATACGCGGGAAGCGCTCACCAACCTCAAGGTCTGGCCCGCAGTGCAGGGCAGCCTCGCCCGCGCCGAAAACGTGCGCGCCGCGCTCGCGCTCGTCGTACGTGGGGCCGCACCGCTGGGGATCGTCTACGCCACCGATGCTCGCGCCGAAGGCGCGGTGCGCGTCGCCGGGTGGATCCCGGCCAATGTGCACAAGCCGATCACCTATCCGCTCGCCCGCCTCGCCGCCGCAACGCATCCGGAGGCCGAAGGTTTCCGCCGCTTCCTGCTTTCGGACGAAGGCAAGGCGCTCTTTCGCCGCTACGGCTTCGGCACGCGTTGAGCGCAGTCATGGGCCTGACCGCGGAAGAATGGGGCATCGTCGTGCTCTCGCTTGAGGTCAGCCTAGCGGCGGTGCTCGGCGCGCTGCCTGTGGCCTTCGCTCTCGCCTGGGTGCTGGCGCGGCTGCGCTTCCCGGGCAAGCTCCTGCTCGACGGCCTTGTCCACCTGCCGCTGGTCCTGCCGCCGGTGGTGATCGGCTGGCTGCTTCTCGTCGCCTTCGCGCCCGAAGGACCGGCGGGCCGGCTGCTCGGCCTTGTCGGGATCAGCGTGCTGTTCCGCTGGAGCGGCGCCGCCATCGCCGCCGCCGTCATGGCCCTGCCGCTTATGGTCCGCGCAATCCGGCTCAGCCTCGAAGCCGTCGATCCCCGGCTTGAGGCTGCGGCGCGCACCCTGGGCGCAGGCCCCTGGCGCACCTTCCGCACAGTGACGCTGCCGCTCGCCGCACCCGGCGTGCTCGCGGGCGCAGTGCTCGGCTTCGCGCGCTCGCTGGGCGAGTTCGGCGCGACGATCACCTTCGTCTCCAACATTCCCGACGAAACGCGCACCCTTCCATTGGCCATCTACGCCGCGCTCCAACTCCCCGGCGGAGACAGTACGGTCTGGCGCCTCGCCGCACTCGCGGTCGCGCTTTCGCTTGCCGCGCTCGTTGCGTCCGAAGCGCTCACGCGGGCGTCCGGAAACGGCCGGGGCAGCCATGTCCTTTGATATCGACGTGACCGTGCGGCGAGGTGGGCGAGACATCGCCTGCCAGATCGCGAGCTCCGGCGGCATAACGGCGATCGTCGGCCCTTCGGGCGCCGGCAAGTCGAGCGTGCTGGAAGCGGTCGCCGGCCTCTTGCGCCCCGTGTCCGGGCGCATTGCCGTCGGCGGCGCCGTGCTCTTCGACAGCGCCGCGCACATCGACCTCGCGCCCGAGGCCCGCGCCTGCGGCATGGTGTTTCAGGACCTGCGCCTCTTTCCCCATCTGCGGGTGCGTGAGAACCTGACCTACGGGCAGAATCTCGCGCCGCCCGAACGCCGCTTCTTCACGCTGGTCGAGGCTGCCGCCTTCCTTGACATCACCCCGCTGCTGGGACGCCGCCCGCGCACGCTGTCAGGTGGGGAGGCGCAGCGCGTCGCGATCGGCCGCGCGCTGCTTGCGGGCCCTCGTTTCCTCCTTATGGACGAGCCGCTCACCGCGCTCGACGACGCGCGGCGCGAGGCGATCCTTGCGGTGATCGAGCGCATCCGCGACGAACTCGGTCTCCCGATTCTCCTCGTCAGCCACGACCGCGCCGATGTCGCGCGCCTGGCGGATCAGGTGGTCGAGCTTGGCCGGCAGCAGGATCGATAGATCACGCAGAGAGCGCAATGAAGCAGTAGAGTGCTCCGCTTAGAAACGCCTCTATCGCGTGCCCTCAGATCTCCAGCTGGCTTCCCAGCTCGATCACCCGGTTCGTCGGCAGGCGGAAGAACACCATCGCGCTTTCCGCATTGCGCACCATCCACGCGAAGAGCTTCTCGCGCCAGATCGCCATGCCCGGCCGTTTGGATGCGATCAGCGTCTGGCGGGCGAGGAAGTAGCTCGTCTCCATCGGCTTGAACGGTCCGCCCGCGCGCTTCTCCGCGTCGAGCTCGGCGGGCACGTTGGCCTCGTCCATGAAGCCGATGCGGATGATCATGCGGTAGAAGCCGTGACCCAGATCTTCCACCTCGCGCCGCCGCTCGGGCGGTACGTGGGGCACGTTCTGCGTCTCCACCGTCAGCACCACCACCCGGTCGTGCAGGATGTGGTTGTGCTTGAGGTTGTGGAGGAGCGCCGGCGGAATGCCCTCGGCATTGGAGGCGAGGAACACCGACGTCCCGGCCACACGCCGCACCTTGTGGCAGACCGAATTGAGGAACACGTCGAAGGGCATCGAATCCTCGGCCAGTCGCTCGCGCAGGATGCGCCGGCCGGTGGCCCAGGTTGTCAACATTGTGAAGGCAATCGCTGCAACCAGCAGCGGGAACCAGCCGCCATCGGGGATCTTGGTGACGTTCGAGGCGAAGTAGGCGCCATCGACCAGCAGAAACAGCACTGTGAAGAAGCCAGCGACGAGCGGCGGCCACTTCCACACCATGAAGGCGATCACACCGAACATGCACGCAGTGATAAACATCGTTCCCGTCACCGCGATGCCGTAGGCCGAGGCGAGATTGCCCGAAGTCTTGAAGCCCAGCACAAGCAGCACCACGAGCGCCAGCAGCGCCCAATTGACAATGGGCACATAGACCTGCCCGGCCGCACTTGCGCTCGTGTGGCGGATGCGGATGCGCGGCAGATACCCCAACTGCACCGCCTGCTGCGATACCGAGAACGCGCCCGAAATCACCGCCTGGCTGGCAATGATCGTCGCCATTGTCGCGAGCAGCACCAGCGGCAGGCGCATGCTTTCGGGCGCGAGCAGGAAGAAGGGGTTTGCAACTGTTTCGGGATGCCGCAGCATCATCGCCGACTGGCCGAGATAGTTCAGCAGCAGGCACGGGAAAGCCATATAGAGCCACGCGACCATGATCGCGCGGCGGCCGAAATGGCCCATGTCGGCATAGAGTGCCTCGGCCCCCGTAACCGCCAGCACGATCGAACCAAGCGCGAGGAACGCCAGCATCGGATCGAGCGCGAAGAACTGGAAGCCGAAGACCGGATTGAGCGCGCCGAGAATTTCCGGCGCTTGCACGATCCCGCTCACGCCGAGCACAGCGATCGTCAGGAAATAGAACACCATGATCGGGCCGAACAGTTTGCCCACCGCTGCCGTCCCGCGCGACTGGATCGCGAAGAGGCCGATCAGGATCGCGATCGAGATCGGCAGGACCAGATCTTCGAACGCGGGATGGACCACGGTCAGCCCCTCGACTGCAGAAAGCACCGAGACCGCAGGCGTGATGATTGCATCGCCGAAGAACAGCGCCGTGGCGATGAGCCCCAGCATGACCATTACATAAGTCCAGCGCGCATCGACCATGCAGCGGCTGACGAGCGCAAGAAGCGCCAGGCTGCCGCCTTCGCCCTTGTTGTCCGCGCGCAGAATCATGAACACGTATTTCAGCGTCACGATCACGATCATCGTCCAGAACACGAGGCTCAGCACGCCAAAGATATGCGCCTGGTCCACCCGCAGTGGATGATGGCCGATGAAGCTTTCCTTCAGCGAATAGAGCGGCGAAGTGCCGATATCGCCAAACACCACGCCGATTGCACCCATGGCGAGGGTGGACAGGCTTTCGCTATGGCCATGGCCCGTATGGCCGTGCCCGTCATGGTCCCCGCCCGGGGGCGAGGCTGCCTCGGAATTCGGGCCGGATGCGGGGCTGGCGGCGGCTGCGGCGGAACCGTCGTCGCTGAATTCGGAGCTGCTGCCCTGAGTCGCGTTGCTGTCCATTGGCGCGCCGCTACTCCTCCCGCTTCGCACTTGCGAGTACTATTTTCTCATGGCCTCGGGCGGCCGGATTTCTGCCGTCATTTCGGGGGATTGGCAGGGGGCGGGCTGGCAGGAGAAAGGGCCGGTGCGACCAGCTTGTCGGCTGGCAGGATCACGATGGGCGCCGCGGTGCGCGTGCCCGCCGGATCGCGCACCGGGCGCGGTCCCGTCCCGCCGATCGCTGCCGCGCGATCGAGGCTGCGCACCACCGGGGTCAGCACCGGCATGTCGCCGTTGTGAAGCACTTTGCCAAGGTGGCGCCCGGCGTCGTAGCGCGCGGCATTGGGCATGAGCCAGGCCTGTTCCAGCGCGCCCGCTGCCGCCAGTACGCGCGCCTTGGCGATGTAGGCGTTGGCAATCGCGGTGTTTGAGTTGCTGCGTGCCACAAGGAGTTCGCGCGCCAGATCGAGCACATCGAGCGTGGTGATGAGCCCGGCGCGCTGCTGCAGGATTGCGCCTTCATAGGCCTTGCGCGCAGATCCTTCCGCATCGCGGTAGCTGGCGATCGCGGCCTGCTGCGCCTGCCAGTCGTTCCACGAGGCAGCAAGGCTGGCACGGCTTTCGCGCAGCGAGGCATCGAGCAGGCGCCAGTCGGCATCGTTGGCGGCCATCGCCTCGCTCACCCGAGCGCGGCGCAGACCGCTTTCGAAGATCGGCCCTGAAATGATGAACTGCCCGCGCCATTCCTTGGTGCGAAGGTTGTCGTTATAGGCGCTCTGTGTTCCGTAATTGCCGCTGCCCTGAAAATCGATGCGCGGCATGAGATCGGCCTTGGCCGCTGCCACGCTGGCACGCGAAACCTTCTCCCGCGCTTGGGCTGCCAGCACCACCGGGCTGTGCGTTTCGGAAAAGGCATAAGCCTCCTCGAGCTGGCGCACCGGCAGCTGGAGCGGATTGGGCGGGACAAGCTCGCCCGCAGGAACGCCGACCATGCGAAGGAAGGTCGCCTCGCTCGAGGCGGCGTCGCGCTGCGCTGAATAGACCTGCGCCTGCCCGAGCGAGACGCGCGTGGCGATCTGCTGCACGTCGGTTGCGGTTACCTCGCGTACCGCCAGCCTCGCCTTGTTGTCCGAGAGCTGCCGTTCAAGCGCGGCGAGGTTGTCCTTGGCGATCGTGACCGAGGCCCGGTCGCGCAGCACGCCGATATAGGCGGCAATGGCGTCAAGCAGCGCCTGCTGTTCGGTCGAGCGCAGCACTTGCCGCTGGAATTCGAGCTGCGCCGCCGAGTTTCGTTCCTGCGACGCGTTGCGTCCGAAGGTGAACAGCGGCTGGGTCAAGATGGCGGAGGCCGTCGTGGTCCACCCCTGGGCGATCGTCGAACCGCCACGAAACCGCTCGAAGCTGTCACGCTGCCAGGTTGTGGCCAGGCTGTAGTTCAGTTTCGGGCCGTAACCCGCGCGCGCCTGCGCCACGCGGTAATCATAGCTCCGCACCGTTGACCGCTGCGCCAGCAGCGAGGGGGAGGTCCAGTACGCGAGGCGCAGCGCATCGGTCAGCGAGGTGACGGGGGTGCCGCTTTCCGCGAGCTCGGCCACGTCTGCCGGAGTTTCGTCGGGCAGATCCGGGCGCACCGCGATGCGGTCGGCATCGTCAACAGCGGCATCGTCTTCACCCCCGCCGTCGGCTCGGGCATCGCCCCGGTCGCGTGCGCTGTCTGGATCGTCGGTGCCATAACTGCCGGTCTGGGGGGTGCTATCGAGCGGACCTTGCATCGGCGCGGCGGCGGACTGCGGATCGGCCAGCCTGTCCTGTGCAAGAACCGGCGGTGCCGCAATGCAGGCGGCGCAAGCGGCCAGCAGGCATGAGCGCAAAGACATCTTTGTGTGCAGGGGCAGGGCGGGGGGCATCACCGGGCCGCTCAGTTGTCGCGGAACGAGCGCATGAACTGGTCCATCAGCGGCTTCGTCAGGTAGGAGAGCATCGAGCGGTTGCCCGTCTCGATATAGACCTCGGCCGGCATGCCGCTGCGCAGCGCCAGGCCCTCCTTCTTCACCGCTGCCAGATCGACCTCGATCCGCACCATGTAGAAGGCCTGCCTGGCTTCGGCATTCTCGCTCCGGTCGGTCGCGACATAGGTCACGTGGCCGAGGATTTCCGGCGTGGTCGGCCGGTTGAATGAACTGAAGCGCACGCGTGCAGGTTGGCCCTTCATCACCTGATCGATGTCGGTCGGGCTGATCATCGCCTCGACCACGAAGACATCGCGGTCCGGAACGATTTCCATGATCGGTTCGGCCGGGCGCACCACGTCGCCGATTGCGGCGAAGGCGATCTTCTCGATCGTGCCGGTATAGGGCGCGCGGATTTCGCTGCGGTCCTGCTGGTCCGAGGCGGCAACGCTGCGCAGTTGCTGCTGATTGAGCGCGGTGTTGACCTGCGCCAGCTCGGTCCCCGCCTGCACGCGCCGTGTCTGGCCGAGCTGGATCGACTGTTCCTGCGCCTCGGTGATCCGGGCGCGGGCCTGCGCGATCTGCGCCTGCAGCGAGCCGACATTGCCATCGAGATCTACTGCGGTGCGTTCCAGCTGATTCAGCCGGTTGATCGTAACGAGCTGCTTGTCCCACAAGTCCTTCACACCCTGCCGCTCGGGCTCGATCAGCTTGCGCTGCTGCTTGAGCGCGGCCATCTGGCTTTCCAGCCCGCGGATTTCCTCGTTGTATTGCAGGACACGCGCGGCCAGCTGGGCGCGAAGGCCCGCTTCCTCGCTCTGGCGGATCGAGAACAGGCGCGCTTCGTCGGCCATGGCCTTGGCCGCGCTGGGATTGGCCGAGCCGGTCAGCTGCGCCGGGAACACGATCTTGCCCGAACCCAGCCGCTCCGCTTCCAGCCGCGCCTTCTGCGCGAGGAGCTGTTCGACCGTGAGGTTGGAATATGTCGCGTCCGCGCCGGTCACCCGGTCGTCGAGCCGCATCAGCAATTGGCCCTGCTTCACGTGCTCGCCGTTGCGCACAAAGATCGCCTTGATCACGCCGCCGGTGGGATGCGCGATTCGCTTGACCCGCGATTCCACGCCGACCGAGCCGCCGCCGATGACGGCGCCGCCCATTGGCAGGACCGCAGCGAGCACCAGGAGCAGCAGAAACAGTCCGCCGACCGTCATCAGCAGCCGCCGCAGCAGGACCGGTGCCTTGGCCTTGTCCCCGCCTTCCTCGCCGAACGCCGGCAGCAGCTGGCGCGCGCTATCGGGAATGGTGGTCGGCATGTTCATGCGTTTGCTTCCCTGTTGCCCTGCGGCGTACCCGGCTTGCCGCCCGCCGCGCGCGCTGCGGCTTCAGCCTGCGCCTGAGCTGTCGGTGTGTTGGGCGGCTGGACTTGCGGGTTCTGCGCCTGCATCCGCTGCATTACCTCGTCACGCGGACCAAAATCCGAAAGACGACCACCGTTGATGACGGCAAGGTGGGTTGAAGGGCCGAGCGTGGCCGGGCGATGCGTGATCATGATGACAATGCCGCCGCGAGCGCGAACCCCGGCAACGGCGTTTGCCAGCGCGGCATCGCCCGCCGCGTCGAGATTGGAGTTGGCCTCGTCGAGCACGAGCAGGAAGGGATCGCCATAAAGCGCGCGAGCGAGGCCGACACGTTGGCGCTGCCCGGCCGAAAGCTCGACCGCACCGGCCGAGACCGGCGTTTCATAGCCGTCCGGAAGCGCAAGGATCACTTCGTGCATGCCCGCAGCCTTGGCCGCAGCCATGATAGCGTCCGATGTTGCCTCGGGATCGAAGCGCGCGATGTTCTGGCCGATCGTGCCGTCCACCAGATCGACCGTCTGGGGCACGTAGCCGAAATAGCTGCCCAGCGTTTCCGGTTCCCACTGGTCGAGAGTCGCGCCGTCGAGCCGCACTTCGCCGCGGTTGGGTTTCCAGATGCCGAGGATCGCTCGCACCAGTGTCGTCTTGCCCGCCGCGCTCGGCCCGATCACCGCCAGCACTTGCCCCGGGGTCAGCGTCAACGACACGCCCGAGAGTGTGAAGCGCTGGGTACCCGGCGGCGCGACCCAAATGTCGCGGATCGAAAGCTCGGCCGATGGGCGCTCAAGTGTCACGCCGCGGGCCTGCGGCTTGCGGAAGGTCGACACGGCTTGCGCGATGCGGCCCCAGCCGTTGCGCGCCGCAACGAGGCCCTTCCAGTTCGCGATGGCCTGATCGACCGGCGCCAACGCGCGGCCCGAGAGCACCGACGAGGCAAGGATCACGCCGCCGCTGGCCTGACCGTCGATCACGAGGAGCGCACCGACCGAGAGAATCAGCGACTGCAGCAGCATGCGGAACGCCTTGCTCGCCCCGCCGAGCCGCGAAACAGTGCGCGAAAGATAGGACTGCGCCTCGATGAAGTTGGTTTCCCAACCGGCGGTGCGTGCCACCAGCCGCTCCTGCATGCCCATGGCGAGCGCGCTTTCGGCGAAGCGGATTTCCGATAGCGCGGCGGCCGAGCGGCGGCCGGTGATATTGGCAAGCTCGCGCGATCCTGCCTGTGTGCGCCGGTTCGAGATGATCGCTATGGCCGCCATCACGAACACCCCGGCCAGCGCGGTCAGCCCCAGCCACCAGTGCAGTGCGAAGAGCACGATTAGGAACATGATCACCCATGGCAGATCGATCAGGGCGACCGGTCCTTGCCCGGCGAGGAAGGTGTGAACGGAATCGAGGTCACGCGTGAACTGAAGGCCGTCGCCCTTGTCCGCTCCGGCGCGCAAGGGGCGGGTCACGGTGGCATAGTGCACCGCCTCGAACAGGTCGTCGTGCACGCCGTTGGCGATGCCCAGCAGCGCTTCGGCACGGATCGCCTCGAAAACCGACTGGAAAGCATAGATGAGCAGCAGCATGCCGAACAGGCCGATCAGCGTCGGCACACTTTTGCTTGGCAACACCGAATCGTAGACCAACAGCATGTAGGCCGAGCCGGCGAATACCAGCACGTTGAGCATCACGCTGGCGATTGCGACAAGGATAAGCCCGCTGCGATAACGCCGCGTGAAAAGCTGCAAGAATTGACGATCGATGCTCATACCACTCCTGACGGCCGGCGGTTAACCGATCGGACCCGTCCCATCAAGAGCGAATGCATGCTCAAACCTCCAGGATGGGGATAGTCCACTCTTTTCAAACACCCTGGTAAAAAACTCCATTAAGACAGTGCTTAAGGAGTATGCTGTGATCGACGCTGAAACCAAACTGGATCGCCCGGTGCGCCTATGCCAAGCCCTACCCAGGCACACACCCAGAGCTTGAAGCCAATCACCGCTTCAGACGGGACGAGGCGCGTCCCGGATTGGCTGCGCCTCAACAGGAGAAGCAGGAGGCAAAAGTTGGCGGTGCGGAGCGAGGCGCAGCGCGTCGGACAGCTCGATCACGACCGTGATGGCCCGCGCCTCTTCCGGGGTGAGGCCGGCAAAATCGGGGAGGAAGGCGCGTGCCGCCTGGATTAGATTGCCCGGACTTCGCTCCAGTTCGGAGCGGTATTGCGCAAGGCTCATGCAGCCGTCGATCGCTGCCCAGTCGATGCCGCCCGGCCCCGGGCGCTGATGGAACGCCCAGAGCGCCTGGATCGCCTGCTCCACCGCCAGGCGGGCAAGTTCGCCCGCCGCACCGGGCGAGGCGCGTGCCTTGAGTTTCTGGCGATAGCGGCGTTGCCGCTCGGCGTTGGATAGGGCCATGCCGGGGCCTATCACCCCGCGCATCGCCGCCGTGCAATCCGCAACACCCCGTTACGTAACCTTGCGTAGCGGCGCGGTCAGGGTCTGGAAGTGTATTGACCTCGGTCAATTTCGCGGCCCAGGGCGCATGCTAGGCCCATAATGCCGGGGCCGTTCCGGCGGTGTTGCGGGAGACGAGGCCATGGCGCCGGTGCCAAACACGCAGGCGGACCGCCGCGCGCTGCGGCGCGCGATACCCGGTACCGCTCTGTTCGACGGGGAGCTTGCCCAGCGCGGCTTCGCACTCAACGCGATGTGCTATTCGTTCAACGACGCGGCCAACCGCGCGGCTTTCCTTGCCGACGAGGAGGGCTATTGCCGCAGCTTCGGCCTTGGTTCCGAGCAGCGCGCCGCAGTCGCTGCGCGCGATGTCCCGGCCATGCTCGCTGCAGGCGGCAACGTCTATTATCTCGCCAAACTGGCCGGCATTTTCGGGCTAAACGTGCAGGATCTCGGCGCGCTCCAGACCGGGCGCAGCGTGGCGGATTTCAAAGCTATGCTGCTGGCGGCACGCAGCGGAGTCGATCCCGCGCTTGGAGGGCTGCATCTCGGCTTAGCGGCGCGCCGACGGGAGCATGCGTGATGGCTGATATTGTCGGCGGATATTTCACCAGCCACGTCCCCGCGATCGGCGGGGCGATCCAGCGCGGCGAGCAGGAGGCGGACTACTGGAAGCCCTTCTTCGACGGCTTCCCGCCGGTGCGCCGCTGGCTTGCCGATGCCGCCCCGGATGTCGCAGTCGTGTTCTACAACGATCACGGGCTCAACTTCTTTCTCGATGCCATGCCGACCTTCGCGGTGGGCGCCGCAGCGGCGTACCACAATGCTGACGAGGGCTGGGGTTTGCCGGTCTACAAGAGCTTCACCGGCCATCCCAACCTTTCATGGCACCTGATCGAGGCGCTGGTGGAGGCCGAATTCGACATCACGACATGCCAGAAGATGCAGGTCGATCACGCGCTCTCGATTCCCTTTGAACTGGCCTGGCCGGACGTCGAAGCCTGGCCGGTGAAGCTTGTGCCGGTTGCGATCAACACCGTGCAGTTCCCGCTCCCTTCGCCGCCCCGCTGCCTCGCGCTGGGGCGGGCGGTGGGCGCGGCGCTGCGCAGCTGGCCGGGGACCGAGCGCATCGTGGTCATGGGCACGGGTGGGCTTTCGCACCAGCTCGAAGGCAGTCGTGCCGGGTTCATCAATCCCGATTACGACCGCTTCTGCCTCGATCACCTTGCCGCCGACCCTGCCGCGCTTACTGCGCATTCGGCCGAGGAAGTGGCCGAACTCGCCGGCACGCAGGGGGTGGAGATCCTCAACTGGATCGCCGCTCGCGGGGCACTGGGCGATGCGCCGCTAGCCATGGTCATGCGCAACTACCATGTGCCGATCAGCAACACGGCGGCCGCAACGGTGGTGCTGGAGCCGGCCTGAGCCTGTGTGGCCCGGCGCGCAGGCTCAGTCGGCCGGATCGTTCACCGCGAGGAGCGCGAGCTCCGTCCGGTTCTCGATGCCCAGCTTCTGATACATCGCGTGGAGGTAGACCTTCACCGTGCCTTCGCCGATGCCGAGTTCGCCGCCGATATCCCGGTTGCGCATGCCGCGCGCCACAAGCCGGGCGATGCGCCGCTCGCGCTGGTTGAGCCGCTCGAGCGGCCCGCCGGTCTCGGCGCTGAGCGAGAGGTCGAGCGCGCGCTGTAGCAGCGCGGCATCGACTGCCTTGCCACCGGCATGCACTTTTTCCAGCACGTCGATCAGCTCGCCCTCGGCGCCGTCCTTGCAGACGATCCCCTCGACCCCGGCGCGCATTACCGCCAGCAGCTGGCGATCGCTGATCCCCGCCGTCAGCAGCACAATCGCCCGCCGGTCGCCTCTCGCGCGGAGCGCTTCCAGCGTCTGCACGCCGTTCATGCCGGGCATATTGATGTCGAGCAGCACGATCGCAGGATCATGCATGGCGATGGCGGCAAGCGTCTCCTCGCCGCTCGCCGTTGCGGCGACAATCTGGAAGCGGCTGCCTCTGAGCACCGCTTCTACGCCCGCACGGATGAAGCCGTGGTCGTCGGCTACCAGGACAGGAATCATCAGGCAATCCTATTCGGGAGGGCGATCTCGAGCAAGACGCCAGGGTCGCTATGGCAGATCGAAAGCGTGCCGCCCAGAGCCTCTACACGCTCGCTGATCGATCGGGGGCGGGGGGCCGGATCGGCCTTGGGAAAGCCGTTGCCGTCGTCGGCGATGCGCAAGGACAGCGCGGCGCCTTGACGGCCTACCGAGACGACGACCTCGCGGCATTGTCCGTGCCGGGCGGCATTGGCCACGGCCTCGCGCAGCACTTGCCGCAGTTCGTAGGCAAGGCCGATCGAGATAGGCAGCGGCCTAACCTGGCAATCGAGCCGCACCGCGATATGCCAGTGCTGGCCCATCTCGCCGAGCAGCGTTTCGATCTCTTCGGCTAGGTCGGTTCGCCGGTCGCCCTCCTCGCCGCGGCGCAAGCGCTGGATCATCGCGCGCAGTTCGCCCTGCTCGCGGCGCAAGGCCGACTTGAGGTCGTTGATCTCGTCGGTGGGGTCGAGCCCCTCGCGGATCCAGCGGGTCAGCGCCTCGAGCCGGAACAGCGTACCGGCGAGGAACTGGGCCACGCTGTCGTGCAGGTCGCGCGCGAGCGTGTCGCGCAGCGATGCCGCCGAGGCGGCCTGGGCCAGTTCGGCTAGGCCCTCGCGGTCGAGTTCGCTGCTGAGGTGCCGGCCAATGGCCTCGACCATCGGCAAGTCGTCGGTGCACATGTCGGGAATGCCCCAGATCAGCAGCTGTCCCGGCCCGGCGGCGGTCTCGAAGGTGACCAGGATGCCTTCCTCTACGCCGCAGTGCACCGCCAGCGGCGCCTCCACCGGACCCGGCACGGCTATAGGGTGGGCACTGGCGCGACTCACGATCCGGCGTCCGCGCCGCAGATCGATCAGCGCGGCCCGGTCCGGCTCAGCCTGCCCGTCCTCGAGCGCATCGGGGCCAAGCCGGTCCATGATCACGGCATAACCGGAATCGCGCAGAACCTCGGTCCAGGGCTCTTCCGCGCGCGCCACCGCAATCGCCGCCCCGCTTGCCTGAAGCGTGGCGCGTGCGAATGTCAGCGTGTCGACGAGAATGGCGGTGCGCCGCTCGCCCGGTGTGCCGGGGGTGCGCGGCATCGGCACAGCGCGTGCGGTGCGCTGTTCGCCGCTGAGCCAGACCATCATGATCGAGAGCACACCGAGGTACATCAGCCGCCGCCCGTAGCGGTAGGGCTCGATCGGCATGCCCAGTGCGAACAGGCCCGCGCCCACGATCAGGTTGAGCGCGACCAGCGCGATCGAAGTCCAGGCTACCGCCGACCAGCCCCAGCGCAAGGTTGCGCTGATCAGCAGGAAGGCAGTGAGCGACATGAAGGGGCTGTTGAAATCGCCCTTGCTCGCCACGGAGAAGTAGGCCGCGCCGACCAGGGCGACCGTGTCGATCACATGGACCGTCGGGGCGAGGCGGAATTCCCACCACCAGCTGCGCCAGGCCACCACGATCATCGCGGTCGCGCCCGCAAGGTAGATGGCGAGCGCGAGGTAGATCGCGCTGAAGGGCGGCCGAGGGGCCGACGGATCGATCAGAAGAGCGAGGATGAAGACGAGAGCCATAGCGGCACGGCTGGTCGCGAGAACCTTACCTGTTCGCCTTGCGAACATTCTCCGCCGCTTCACGTGCCTTCTCTCCGCGTAAATGCGTGTTTAACCAATGTTAGGAAATGTGTGACTTTTCTTGTCTCGCGCCATTCCGGATCGCACCAGACTTCGGATGATCACTTGTCCTTGCGGAGAATGCATTATTCCTCCACTTTTACCGCCGCAATGGCGTTTTCAAGCTTTCCGGTAGGACAACATGGATGAATCGGACCAATCTGTCGCATCGCTGCCCGCAAGGGCGGCCGATTCGGCATTGCAAAAGGCCGGTTCCGCCGCAGCGCTACTCGCTTCGCTGACCGCGAAGCAGCGCGCCGTGCTCGACCTTCTGATCGACCATCGGACCTCCAAGGAGATTTCCCGCATCCTAGGGATATCCCATCACACGGTGGACCAGCGCATCATGCTGGCCCGCGCCAAGTTCGGCGTCGCCACCCGCGCGGAGGTGGCGCAAGCCTATCGTCGCCTCATCGCAGCGCACTCAGAAAACGCCTCCATATACGCACAACCCGTATACGACTTTTCCGACGTCGCGCCGTTGCCGGTTTTCCCGCACGATCTAGGCCGGGAAGACGCTGCGGTTTGGAGCCGGTCTTTGCCCGCCCGCCGTGAAGCCCTGGCAAGGGCTGTGCTTCACAGCGACGAGGCCTTGACCGAACCCTACCACCGTGTCCTCCCGGAGATGTTCGACGGGTCGTACGGAACAATTGTAAGGCTGGGCACGATAGCGATCCTGGCCATGTTCCTGATACTGGTTGTGATGGGCGGGCTGGCGTTGTTCACGCAGCTTTCGCAGATCATCGCGCACTGACTCGGCGCGACCTCTCCTCGTACTTGCTTCAAGTTGAGCCCGTGGGGGGGCTCGAGGGTAGGAGACACTGCAATGACCGCTTTCACCGACACGCCCACACCCGACATGCCGATTTCGGTGGCGCAGCAGCGCATCGCGCGCGATCTGCACCTGGCCGAGGCCGCACTGGATGAGGCGTTGGTGAGACAGGCTCGGCTTCTTGAGACGATGGTCGGTGCCCGGCGTGGAACCGGGGTAGCCCCGTTCCTTGGCCAGGATGCCCTGATGCGCCTCGTCAAGAGCCAGCAGGCCATGCTCGATGCCGGCGGCGAACTGGCCCGTGTCCACGGCCGACTCAGTGGGATCGCGGCCGAGACCTGCGGCGGCAACGATGCCTGTCCGCCTGCGGCGATCATTGCCGGTGACGACAGGACCGCAATGGACGAGCCGGCGGCGCGGGCGGCCTGAGGCCGGCCACGGCCGCATGAATGGGATCCCGACGTGCCATGACCTGGCTCTGGATTCTTCGCATCGCGCTGATCGCCACCGTGTTGTTCGCGGCCCGCAAGGGAGACGAGCCCGAGCGGCTGGTGGCAATAGTGCTGCTCTCCACATTCCTGCTGGATGTGGGCAATCATATGCTGTTCGGCGATCCGGCCTGGTACACGGTCAACCCGGGACACCTGGTGATCGACAGCTGGGCTTTCTTCACTCTGCTTTGGGTGGCGCTCTACGCCAATCGCGGCTGGCCGCTGTGGGTTTCGGCCTCGCAGGTGCTGGTCGTGATGGGCCACGTCGCCAAGCTGGGGGAAGTGGAGATGGTTCGCCGCGCCTATTGGACAATGACGCAAATGCCATTTCTGTTTCAACTTGTCGTTCTGGCGATCGGTACGGGCGCGCATGTCGAGCGCCAACGGCGGATCGGCCGCTATCACTCGTGGCGGCTCGCATGAGCGGGCGAACAATCCGCCGCGCCGAGCGCGGCCGGCGCCGCGCTTCGCTTCGCCGCATCGCCGTCAGCACGCCGGGCGAACCACTCGCCGGGCCCGATCCAGTCGCCATCGCTGGACCACTTTCCCAGCCGGAGGGCGCTGCCGTCCTCGATCCGAAGCGGGTCCCTGCGCGGATCCCGTCCGATGCGCTCCTCACGTTCGCGCGGGAAAGCTATGCGATCCGCCGCCGGCGCGGGCGCTACCTGCCTGCGGACTTGTTTGGCGAGCCCACCTGGGACATCCTGCTCGATCTCTACGTGGCAACGCGGGAAAACCGGCCGGTGCCAACCACCAGTGCCTGTATCGGTGCGCATGTGCCGCCGACCACTGCGCTGCGCTGGCTGCGCATTCTTGAAGCGCGCGGTCTTGTCGAGCGCGAGGAGGACGGCCGCGACGGGCGGCGGACTTTCGTTCGGCTGACCGGCCGCGGGCTGACGGCGATGGAGGACTGGCTCCAGATGGCGATCGCTACGCTGGGCAATACCTTCGGTGCGATCCTGCAGCACGCGGCGCCGCCGATGGCCGAGGCCGCCGAATAGTCCGGGCTCGAGGCCCGTCGGCGGCATGATGCTTGACCGGCGGGCCGATCCGGCATAAGGGCGCCCCAACCGGAGCGGCCCAACCGCCCTTCGGCCCATTAGAGCTGAACATTGCCGGTGCGAGGCAAGGTGGGCCCGGAATGGCGGAAATGTCCGTCGTTCCAAGGGTCCCTCTTGTGTTTGGCCCAGTCTCCCGAATCGCGGGGTCAGGGCCGGGCAGTCCCGTCAGCCGTCAAAGTAACCCGGTGGCGTCTTGCCCCGGGTGGAGCGTTTTCAGCTCATGCAGCGCTGCGGTGCGGCCCTCTTCGCGGGCCCGCCCTTTGCTGGATGAGATGCAAAGCCTTCACCTTGGACCGGCCGCGCCCGCAAACAAGGTGAAGAGTCCTTCATGCCGACAATCAACCAGCTGGTCCGCAAGGGCCGCGAACCGCAGAAGACCAAGTCCAAGGTCCCTGCGATGGAGCAGAACCCGCAGAAGCGCGGCGTTTGCACCCGCGTCTACACGACGACCCCGAAGAAGCCCAACTCGGCGCTGCGCAAGGTGGCCAAGATCCGCCTGACCAACAGCCGCGAGGTCATCTCGTACATCCCGGGCGAAGGACACAACCTGCAGGAGCACTCGGTGGTGCTGATCCGTGGCGGCCGCGTTCGCGACCTTCCCGGCGTTCGCTACCATGTGCTGCGCGGCGTGCTCGATACCCAGGGTGTCAAGGACCGCAAGCAGTCGCGTTCGAAGTACGGCGCCAAGCGTCCGAAGTAAGTTTCATCTGGGATCGGAGCCGAACGGCTGGCCCTGAAGTGGCCGCCGCGCTCCGAAGGAGTACAAGCTATGTCTCGTCGTCGTCGTCCCGAGAAGCGGGAGATCCTGCCGGATCCGAAGTTCAACGATCAGATTCTCTCGAAGTTCATGAACAACCTCATGCTCGATGGGAAGAAGTCGGTCGCGGAAAGCATCGTCTATGGTGCCATGGAAACCATGCAGACCCGCGCCAAGTCGGATCCGATTCAGCTGTTCCATGATGCGCTCAACAACGTTAAGCCGCAGATTGAAGTCCGCAGCCGCCGTGTTGGTGGTGCGACTTATCAGGTCCCCGTCGAAGTGCGCCCCGAGCGCGCCCAGGCGCTTGCGATCCGCTGGCTGATCACTGCTGCGCGCAACCGCAGCGAGACCACGATGTCGGCGCGCCTTTCGGCCGAGCTGCTCGATGCCGCCAACAACCGCGGCAACGCGGTCAAGAAGCGGGAAGATACGCATCGCATGGCCGACGCCAACCGCGCCTTCAGCCACTATCGCTGGTAATCCGGCGCCAATATCCAGCGCTGGCAATCCGGCACTGGTGAGGGGCGCTGCCCAAGGGGGCGGCTGGTCAAGCTGCCGTCTTGAAACGGTCACCTAAAGAACACTATGGGGCGGGCCGAAACCTTTCGGCCCCTCCCCGAACTCAAGGAACCTCCCATGGCCCGCAGCCATCCGCTCGAGCGCTATCGCAACATCGGCATCATGGCGCACATCGACGCCGGCAAGACCACGACGACCGAGCGCATCCTTTACTACACCGGCAAGTCCTACAAGATCGGCGAAGTCCACGACGGCGCCGCGACAATGGACTGGATGGTTCAGGAGCAGGAGCGCGGCATCACGATCACTTCGGCTGCCACCACCTGCTTCTGGAAGGCGGACAGCGGCAAGGGCGAAGAGTTCCGCATCAACATCATCGACACCCCCGGCCACGTCGACTTCACGATTGAAGTCGAGCGTTCGCTGCGCGTGCTCGACGGCGCGGTGGCCTGCTTCGACGGCGTTGCGGGTGTGGAGCCACAGTCGGAAACCGTGTGGCGCCAGGCTGACAAGTACGGCGTGCCGCGCATGTGCTTCATCAACAAGCTCGACCGCACCGGTGCGAACTTCAAGTATTGCGTGCAGTCGATCATCGACCGCCTCGGTGCCAAGCCGGCTGTGCTTTACATCCCCATCGGGATAGAAGCAGAGCTGCGCGGCCTCGTCGATCTGGTCCACAATCGTGCGATCATCTGGAAGGACGAAGCGCTCGGCGCCGAATTCTTCTATGAAGAGATCCCCGCCGATCTCGCTGACGAAGCCGCCATCTATCGCAGCGAACTGATCGAACTGGTCATCGACCAGGACGACGACGCGATGGAAGCCTATCTCGAAGGCAACGAGCCCGACGTGGCGACGCTGAAGGCTTGCATCCGCAAGGGCACGCTGACGCACGCATTCGTGCCTGTGGTCTGCGGTTCGGCGTTCAAGAACAAGGGCGTGCAGCCCCTGCTTGATGCCGTGGTCGATTATCTGCCTTCGCCGCTCGACATCGAAGACGTCCAGGGCGTGAAGGTGGACAGCGACGAGAAGGACAGCCGTCCGCCTGAAGACGCGGCGCCGTTCTCGGCTCTCGCATTCAAGGTCATGAACGACCCGTTCGTCGGCAGCCTGACTTTTATCCGCATCTATTCGGGCACGCTCAACAAGGGCACCTACCTGAATTCGGTGAAGGACCGGAAGGAGAAGGTCGGCCGCATTCTCGAAATGCACGCCAACGACCGCAAGGACATCGATGAGGCTTTCGCGGGCGACATCGTCGCGCTGGCGGGCATGAAGGAGACCACCACCGGCGACACGCTGTGCGCCGAGCGGTTCCCGATCGTGCTCGAACGCATGGAATTCCCCGAGCCGGTGATCGAGCTTTCGGTGGAGCCCAAGACCAAGGCCGACCAGGAAAAGATGGGCATCGCGCTCAATCGCCTTTCGGCCGAAGATCCCTCGTTCCGCGTCTCGACCGATCACGAATCGGGCCAGACGATCATCAAGGGCATGGGCGAACTGCACCTCGACATCATCGTCGACCGCATGCGCCGCGAGTTCAAGGTCGAGGCCAACGTCGGCGCGCCGCAGGTGGCCTACCGTGAATACCTCGGCAAACCGGTGGACGTCGATTACACGCACAAGAAGCAGTCGGGTGGCACCGGCCAGTTCGGCCGCGTGAAGGTGAAGGTCACGCCGGGCGAGCGCGGTAGTGGCATCATATTCAAGGACGAGATCAAGGGCGGCAATATTCCCAAGGAATACATCCCTGCGATCGAGAAGGGCTTCCGCGAAACGGCTGCTTCAGGCTCGTTGATCGGCTTCCCGATCATCGACTTCGAAATCACCCTGTATGACGGCGCTTACCATGACGTCGACTCGTCGGCGCTGGCGTTCGAAATCGCCGGTCGTGCAGCCATGCGCGAAGTGGCGCAGCGGGCAGGGATCAAACTGCTCGAGCCGATCATGAAGGTGGAAGTCGTCACACCCGAGGACTTCATCGGCGATGTCATCGGCGACATGAACAGCCGCCGTGGACAGATCCAGGGTACAGACAGCCGGGGTAATGCCCAGGCCGTTGAAGCGCTGGTGCCGCTGGCCAACATGTTCGGCTACGTGAACACGCTGCGCTCGTTCACCCAAGGCCGTGCGAACTATTCCATGTTTTTCTCGCACTACGACGAGGTCCCGGCAAACGTAGCTACCGAGATCAAGGAGAAGCTTGCCTGATCGTTTCGATCCGGCTAGGGGCGGCGCCTGATTTTCTGGCGCGATACCGGATGGTGCCGTCCACCCAGCAATCAACATTCAGCGAAAAGAAGGTTTGAGCAATGGCTAAGGCTAAGTTTGAGCGGACCAAGCCGCACTGCAACATTGGCACCATCGGTCACGTCGACCATGGCAAGACCACCCTGACCGCGGCGATCACCAAGGTCCTCGCCGAAACCGGCGGCGCGACGTTCACGGACTACGCGAACATCGACAAGGCTCCGGAAGAGCGCGAGCGCGGTATCACGATCTCGACCGCACACGTCGAATACGAGACCGCCAACC
Organism: Novosphingobium sp.; assembly: GCF_037133355.1. GTDB lineage: Bacteria > Pseudomonadota > Alphaproteobacteria > Sphingomonadales > Sphingomonadaceae > Novosphingobium. The sequence continues at coordinate 63,923 of NZ_JBAXOI010000017.1, forward strand.
GCCACTACGCGCACGTCGACTGCCCGGGCCACGCCGACTACGTGAAGAACATGATCACCGGTGCCGCCCAGATGGACGGCGCGATCCTGGTCGTGAACTCGGCTGACGGCCCGATGCCGCAGACCCGCGAGCACATCCTGCTTGCGCGTCAGGTCGGCGTTCCCGCTCTGGTCGTGTACATGAACAAGGTCGACCAGGTTGACGACGAGGAAATCCTCGAGCTCGTCGAACTGGAAATGCGCGAGCTTCTGAGCTCGTACGGCTTCGAAGGCGACGATATTCCGTTCGTCAAGGGTTCGGCTCTCGCCGCGCTCGAAGGCCGCGACGACGCCATCGGCCGCGATTCGATCAACGCTCTTATGGCTGCCGTTGACTCGTGGATCCCGCAGCCCCCGCGTCCGACCGACAAGCCGTTCCTGATGCCGGTGGAAGACGTGTTCTCGATCTCGGGCCGTGGTACCGTCGTGACCGGCCGCGTCGAGACCGGCATCGTCAAGGTGGGCGAGGAAGTCGAGATCGTCGGCCTCAAGAACACCCAGAAGACCGTCGTCACCGGCGTCGAAATGTTCCGCAAGCTGCTCGATCAGGGCGAAGCCGGCGACAACATCGGCGCGCTGGTTCGCGGTGTGAAGCGTGAAGACGTCGAGCGCGGCCAGGTGCTGTGCAAGCCCGGTTCGGTCACGCCGCACACCGAGTTCACGGCCGAGGTCTACGTGCTGTCGAAGGACGAAGGTGGCCGTCACACGCCGTTCTTCGCCAACTACCGTCCGCAGTTCTACTTCCGCACCACTGACGTGACCGGCGAAGTGATCCTCCCCGAGGGCACCGAGATGGTCATGCCTGGCGACAACCTGACCCTGTCGGTCAAGCTGATCGCTCCGATCGCGATGGATCCGGGTCTGCGCTTCGCAATTCGCGAAGGTGGCCGTACCGTCGGTTCGGGGGTTGTCAGCACGATCACGAAGTAATATAGGCCGCGCTCCGACGGGGGATACCAGATTCGTCCTGGTCCCCGTCGGCCGGTTTTTTGGATCAGCGGCCCGCTTTCTCCTCGCTTCACCAGCTGGGGCAGGGTGAGAGGGCGGAGCGGCTGGTCTTTTTGGTTTAGCTCTTTCGCATCGGTAAACGGACATGGACGCCCAGAACATCCGCATTCGCCTCAAGGCATTTGATCATCGCGTACTCGATCAGGCCACCGGCGAAATCGCTGACACCGCACGCCGCACCGGCGCGCTGATCCGGGGCCCCATTCCGCTTCCGACGCGCATTGAGAAGTTCTGCGTCAACCGCGGCCCGCACGTCGACAAGAAGTCGCGCGAGCAGTTCGAGGTTCGCACCTACAAGCGGTTGCTCGATATCGTGCAGCCCAACGCCGCTACCGTGGACGCGCTGATGAAGCTTGACCTCGCCGCTGGCGTCAACGTCGAGATCAAGCTCGCGTAAGCGAGCTTATCCTGCCCCCGCGAAAGCGGGGGTCGCGTAGAAAGTTCTGCTTCTGCTTCGGCAGGGGCACCAGAGTTTAAGAGGCCATACGCCTCTCGGACAATGGGATACCTCCGGCGCCGCCTTTCACGAGGCACTTAGCCGGGCAAGCGTCCCCCGTTCGCTCCTGCTCATGCAGGGGCACTCAGCCCGGACGGGGCGCGTTTCACATACGGGCTGAACACGCCTCGCGGGGATGGTCCTCGCAAGGCCTCTGTAAGGAGTATGGTCATGCGCACCGGCGTGATCGTTAAAAAGCTCGGGATGACCCGAGTGTTCCAGGACGACGGACGGCACGTGCCGGTAACCGTTCTGGCGCTTGAAAATTGCCAGGTGGTTTCGGTCCGCACCGAGGAACGCGACGGCTACGTTGCGGTCCAGCTCGGCGCCGGTCAGGCCAAGCAGAAGAATGTCGCCAAGCCGCAGCGCGAGCACTTCGCCAAGGCTGAAGTCGAACTCAAGATGGAAGTCGCCGAGTTCCGCGTCGCTGAAGACGCGCTGCTCGAAGTCGGCTCGACCATCGCAGCCTCGCACTTCGTGCCCGGCCAGTATGTCGACATCACCGGTCACACGCAGGGCAAGGGCTTTGCCGGCGCGATGAAGCGCTGGGGCTTCGGCGGTATGCGCGCCACCCACGGTGTGTCGATCTCGCACCGTGCGCACGGTTCGACGGGTAACCGCCAGGATCCGGGCCGCGTGTTCAAGAACAAGAAGATGGCCGGCCACATGGGCGACCGTCAGCGCACCCAGCAGAACCTCGAAGTTGTCCGCACGGATGACGAGCGCGGCCTGATATTCGTCAAGGGCTCCGTCCCTGGTTCGAAGAACGGCTGGTTGCTCGTGCGCGATGCGGTCAAGATCGACCGTCACGCCGAGGCTCCCTATCCCGCTGGCCTGAAACAGGCCGCCAACATGAATGACACGGCTGCGGCCGACACCCCGGCGGAAGACGTCGCGGCTGTCGAGACCACGACCGATGGTCAGGAGGGCTAAGTCGTGAAGGTTCAGGTCCTCAATCTCGATGGCACCGCAGCTGGCGAAGCCGAGCTGTCGGATGCCGTGTTCGGGCTCGCCCCGCGTGCTGACATCCTCCACCGCATCGTCACCTGGCAGCTCGAAAAGCGTCGTGGTACCGCCCGCGGAGCGCGTGAGCGTTCGGATGTGGCGCGCACCGGCAAGAAGCTTGGCAACCAGAAGGGTGGCGGCGGAGCCCGTCACGGCGATCGTGCAGCTCCGATCTTCATCGGCGGCGGCAAGGCTCACGGTCCGCGTGTCCGTGATTTCAACCCCTCGCTCAACAAGAAGATCCGCGCGCTGGGTCTGAAGATGGCGCTCTCGTCGAAGGCCCAGGCCGGGCTCGTCGTTGTCGACACGCTCGACACCGACGGCAAGACCGCAACCCTCGCGGCGACGCTGGCCAAGGCCGGCTTCGGCAAGAAGGTCCTCGTGATCGACGGCGAAGCGGTGAACGACAACTTCGCTCGTGCCGCGCGCAACATCATCGGGGTCAACGTGCTCCCGGCGATCGGCGCGAACGTCTACGACATCCTGAAGCATGATACGCTGGTGCTGACGCGCTCCGCGATCGAAAAGCTGGAGGCGCGTTTCAATGGCTAAGGAAGGCATCGACACGCGGCACTACGACGTGATCGTGGCTCCCCACATCACCGAAAAGGCGACGCTGCTCAGCGAGCACAACGCCGTTGTGTTCAAGGTTGCCGACAAGGCCACCAAGCCGCAGATCAAGGCGGCTGTGGAAGCCCTGTTCGGCGTCAAGGTGACCAAGGTGAACACCTTGAACCAGGACGGCAAGACCAAGCGCTGGAAGGGCAAGCCCTACAAGCGTTCCGACTTCAAGAAGGCTGTCGTCACGCTGGCTGCTGGCCAGTCGATCGACGTCACTAGCGGGATCTGAGGGCAGAACGATGGCACTCAAGAATTACAACCCGACCAGCCCCGCACGGCGCGGCCTGATCCTCGTCGACAAGTCGTCGCTGTGGAAGGGCAAGCCGCTCAAGGCGCTGACCGAGGGCAAGAGCAAGACCGGTGGCCGCAACAACAAGGGCCATGTGACCAGCCGCGGTATCGCGGGCGGCCACAAGCAGAGCTACCGGTTCATCGACTTCAAGCGCCGCAAGTGGGACATGCCCGCGACCGTCGAGCGCCTGGAATATGATCCCAACCGCACCGCGTTCATCGCACTCGTCAAGTACGAGGACGGTGAGCAGACCTACATCCTCGCGCCGCAGCGTCTTGCGGTCGGTGATCTGGTTGTCGCTGGTGAGAAGACCGACGTGAAGCCGGGCAACGCGATGCTGCTCAGCCAGATGCCGGTCGGCACGATCATCCACAACGTGGAGATGAAGCCGGGCAAGGGTGGCCAGATTGCCCGCTCGGCCGGGACGTACGTCCAGCTCGTTGGCCGTGACCGCGGCATGGTCATCGTCCGCCTCAACTCGGGCGAGCAGCGCTACCTGCGTGGCGATTGCATGGGCACGGTTGGCGCGGTCTCGAACCCCGACAACTCGAACCAGAACCTTGCCAAGGCCGGTCGCGGTCGCTGGCTCGGCCGTCGTCCGCTTACACGCGGTGTTGCAAAGAACCCGGTCGATCACCCGCACGGTGGTGGTGAAGGCCGCACCTCGGGTGGCCGTCATCCGGTCACGCCGTGGGGCAAGCCGACCAAGGGCGCCCGCACCCGTCACAACAAGCAGACGGACAAGATGATCATCCGTTCGCGTCACGCGAAGAAGAAGAGGTAACACCCCATGGCACGTTCCGTCTGGAAGGGACCCTTCGTCGACCTGCACCTCCTGAAGAAGGCCGAAGTGGCCCAGGACGTCGGTTCGCGTGCAGGTCCGATCAAGACCTGGTCGCGGCGTTCGACCATTCTGCCGCAGTTCGTTGGCCTGACGTTCAGCGTCTACAACGGGCACAAGTTCATCCCCGTCTCCGTCAACGAGGAGATGGTCGGCCACAAACTCGGCGAGTTTGCGCCCACGCGCACTTTCCCGGGCCACGCCGCTGACAAGAAGGGCAAGCGCTGATGGGCAAGCCTAAATCCCCTCGCCGCGTTGCTGACAACGAGGCACTCTCGGTGGGTACGCAGATCCGCGGCTCGGCCCAGAAGTTGAACCTCGTTGCCAGCCTCATTCGCGGCAAGCGCGCCGAAGACGCCATGAACATCCTCTCCTTCTCGAAGAAGGCGATGGCGGTTGATGCGCGCAAGGTGCTCGCCTCGGCGATCGCCAATGCCGAGAACAACCACAACCTCGATGTCGACGCGCTCGTCGTCGCCGAGGCTTCGGTCGGCAAGTCGATCACGATGAAGCGCTTCCACACCCGTGGTCGCGGCAAGTCCACCCGCATTCTCAAGCCCATCTCGCGTCTGCGGATCGTGGTGCGTGAGGCTGCGGCCACTGGTGAGGAGGCCTGATCATGGGTCACAAGTCGAACCCCATCGGTCTGCGCCTGCAGATCAACCGCACCTGGGACAGCCGCTGGTATGCGGAAGGCCGCAACTACCAGACGCTGCTTCGTGAAGACCTTGCCATGCGCAAGTTCATCATGGAGCACCTGCCGCAGGCCGCCATCTCGAAGGTGGTGATCGAGCGTCCCGCCAAGCTGTGCCGCGTCTCGATCTATGCCGCCCGCCCGGGTGTCATCATCGGCAAGAAGGGTGCGGACATTGAAAAGCTGCGCAGCCAGCTTGCCAAGATGACCGCGAGCGACGTGAAGCTCAACATCGTCGAGATCCGCAAGCCGGAAATCGATTCCAAGCTCGTTGCGCAGGGCATTGCCGACCAGCTGGTTCGCCGCGTGGCTTTCCGCCGGGCGATGAAGCGCGCGGTACAGTCGGCGCTCCGTCTCGGTGCCGAAGGCATCAAGATCACTTGCGGCGGCCGTCTCGGCGGTGCGGAAATCGCCCGTGTCGAGTGGTACCGCGAGGGCCGCGTGCCGCTCCACACGCTGCGCGCGAACATCGATTATGCCGAAGCCGTCGCGCACACCGCCTATGGCGTGATCGGCATCAAGACCTGGATCTTCAAGGGTGAAATCCTTGGTCACGATCCCATGGCGCAGGACCGGCTGATGATGGAGGCTCAAACCTCCGGCGTCCGTCCGGCTCGCTAAGGTAGAGTAAGCACCATGTTGCAACCGAAAAAGACCAAGTTCCGCAAGGCCTTCAAGGGTCGGATCAAGGGCGACGCCAAGGGCGGCACGGACCTGAACTTCGGTTCGTACGGCCTCAAGGCTCTCGAGCCGGAGCGCGTTACCGCTCGCCAGATCGAGGCCGCCCGCCGTGCGATCACGCGCCACATCAAGCGCCAGGGGCGTCTGTGGATCCGCGTGTTCCCCGATGTGCCGGTGTCGAAGAAGCCTGCCGAAGTCCGTCAGGGCAAGGGCAAGGGTTCGATCGAATACTGGGCAGCCCGCGTGAAGCCGGGTCGCATCCTGTTCGAGCTCGACGGCGTTGCCGGTCCGCTCGCGGCCGAAGCGTTCAGCCGCGCGGCGATGAAGCTGCCGATCAAGACCAAGGTCGTTGCCCGCCTCGGCGACACCTCGCATCTCGGAGGCGAATGATGGCCAAGTTCGAAGACATCCGCGTCAAGTCTGACGATCAGCTTCTGGCGGATCTCGCCGAGCTGAAGCGTGAGCAGTTCAACCTGCGCTTCCAGGCGGCCACCAACCAGCTCGAGCGTCCGGCGCGGATCCGCGAAGTGCGCCGCGATATCGCCCGTATCAAGACGCTGCAGACCGAGCGCAGCTCGGCCGCCAAGGCGTAAGGAACCAACTATGCCCAAGCGTATCCTGATCGGGACGATCGTCTCCGACAAGACCGACAAGACCGTCGTGGTGAAGGTCGAGCGCAAGGTGAAGCACCCGCTCTACGGGAAGATCATCCGCCGTTCGAAGAAGTACCACGCCCACGACGAGAGCAACTCGTTCAAGGCCGGCGAGACTGTGCGCATCGAAGAGACCGCGCCGATTTCCAAGCTGAAGACGTGGAAGGTTATCGACCGCGTGCAGGCCGGCAAGGCCGCTGCGATCGAAGCCGACGTCTAAGACGCCATCAATTTTGGAACTGCCGGACTGGTTCCGGCAAGCCAGTGAGAAGGAACCGGATCAATGATCCAGATGCAGTCCAATCTCGAAGTCGCTGACAACAGCGGCGCGAAGCGCGTCCAGTGCATCAAGGTGCTGGGCGGGTCGAAGCGCCGTTTTGCCGGCGTCGGCGACGTGATCGTCGTGTCGATCAAGGAAGCGCAGCCCCGTGCTCGCGTCAAGAAGGGCGACGTGCACCGTGCGGTGATCGTTCGCACCCGCAAGGACGTGCGCCGCGCCGATGGCAGCGTGATCCGCTTCGACACCAATGCCGCTGTGCTCGTCGGCAAGAACGAAGAGCCGATCGGCACGCGTATCTTTGGCCCCGTGGTTCGCGAATTGCGTGCACGCGGCTTCATGAAGATCATCAGCCTTGCGCCGGAGGTGCTGTGATGGGTGCCGCTAAGATCAAGAAGGGCGACTCAGTCGTCGTCCGCTCGGGCAAGGACAAGGGCCGCACCGGCACGGTGCTGCAGGTCATGCCCAAGGACGACAAGGTTGTGGTCGCCGGCGTGAATATCGCTGCGCGCCACCGCAAGCCCACCCAGGAGAACCCGCAGGGCGGTATCGACCGCCGTGAGGCTCCGCTGCACATCTCGAAGGTGGGCATTGCCGGCGCTGACGGCAAGCCGACCCGCGTGCGCTTCGAAACGAAGGACGGCAAGAAGGTCCGTGTGGCCGTCAAGTCCGGGGAGACGATCGATGGCTGATAAATACGTGCCCCGCATGAAGGCGAAGTACGAGGCCGAGGTCGCTGCCGCGATGCAGGCCAAGTTCGGCTACGCCAACCACATGGAGATCCCCCGGATCGACAAGATCACGCTCAACATGGGCGTGGGCGAGGCGAGCCAGGACAAGAAGAAGGTCACCACTGCGGCTGCCGAGATGGAACTCATCGCGGGCCAGAAGCCGGTGATCACCAAGGCGAAGAAGTCGATCGCGCAGTTCAAGCTGCGTGAGGGCATGCCGATCGGTTGCAAGGTTACCCTGCGCCGCGAGCGGATGTACGAATTCCTCGACCGTCTCATCACTATCGCGATGCCCCGCATCCGCGACTTCCGGGGCCTCAACCCCAAGTCGTTCGACGGGCGCGGCAACTACGCGATGGGTCTGAAAGAGCAGATCATCTTCCCGGAGATCAGCTACGACCAGATCGAGAAGGTGCGCGGGCTCGACATCATCGTCACCACCACCGCCAAGACCGACGACGAAGCGCGCGAGCTGCTCCGCCTCTTCGGTTTCCCGTTCCCGCGCGAAGCTGCTGAAGAGCAGCAGGCCGCCTGAGGATGTCCCGGCTCGAGCCCGAACGGCTCGCCAAGGTTTTGAAGAAGAGAGCTTAAGTCCATGGCGAAACTGAGTTCCATCAACAAGAATGAGCGCCGCAAGAAGCTCGTTCAAAAGTATGCGGCCAAGTATGCCGCGCTCAAGGCCGTTGCGGCCGATGAGAAGCTCGACGAAACCGAGCGCCTTATCGCCCGCCTCAAGATGGCCGAGCTGCCGCGCAATGCGAACCCGACCCGGGTGCGCAACCGCTGCAACACCACCGGTCGTCCGCGCGGCTACTACCGCAAGTTCGGCCTCTGCCGCATCGAGCTGCGCGATCTCGCCAACAAGGGGATGATCCCCGGCGTGACCAAGTCGAGCTGGTAAGGATCCGATAGATGGCATTGACCGATCCCCTGGGTGATATGCTCACCCGCATCCGCAACGGCCAGCAGGCGAAGAAGGACTCTGTCGTTTCGCCCGCGTCCAAGCTGCGGCTCCACGTGCTCGAGGTTCTCCAGCGCGAGGGCTACATTCGCGGTTTCAGCGAGGACGCCACCGGCGCCCATCCGCAGCTGCGCATCGAGCTGAAGTATTTCGAGGGCCAGCCGGCGATCAAGCACGTGGCCCGCGTCTCGAAGCCGGGCCGCCGCGTCTACTCGGGTTCCAAGGAACTCCCGGTGGTGCGCAACGGCCTTGGCATCACCATCGTCTCGACGCCGAAGGGCGTGCTCTCGGATGCCGAGGCACGCGCCGCGAACGTCGGTGGCGAAGTGCTGGCGGAGGTGTTCTGATGAGCCGCATCGGCAAAAAGCCGGTGACGATCCCGAGCGGCGTCACCGCGGATATCGCGAACGGCGTGATCACCGTGAAGGGCCCCAAGGGCACCCTCACGCTGAGCATGCGCGAAGAGATCAGCTACACGGTCGATGGCGACGCCATCATCGTGAAGCCGGCAAACGACACCAAGGCCGCACGGGCGTTCTGGGGCATGCAGCGCACGCTCGTGGACAACCTCGTGACCGGCGTGACCGAGGGCTACACCAAGACCCTCAACATCACCGGCGTCGGTTACCGCGCGGCGGCTCAGGGCACTAACCTGAAGCTGCAGCTTGGCTACAGCCACGATGTCGATTTCGCGATCCCCGAGGGTATCGAGATCAAGACCCCCGACAACACCACGGTGCTGATTTCGGGTATCGACAAGCAGAAGGTCGGCCAGGTGGCCGCCGAGATCCGTCGCTGGCGCAAGCCCGAGCCCTACAAGGGCAAGGGTATCAAGTACGCCGGCGAGTTCATCTTCCGCAAGGAAGGGAAGAAGAAGTAATGGCCAAGCTCTCGCTCTTCGATCGCCGCCGCCAGCGCGTCCGCACTGCGCTCAAGGCTCGTTCCGGTGGCCGTCCGCGGCTGTCGGTGCACCGTTCCGGCCGTCACATCTACGCGCAGATCATCGACGATGCCGCGGGCAAGACGCTCGCTGCCGCTTCGACCCTGGTCAAGGGCCAGAAGGCCATCGGCGCCACGGTTGATGCCGCTGCGCAGGTGGGCAAGGACATTGCCGAGCGCGCCAAGGCTGCCGGCATCACCACTGTCGTGTTTGATCGCGGCGGCTTCCTGTTCCACGGCCGCGTCAAGGCGCTGGCCGACGCTGCCCGCGAAAACGGGCTGGAGTTCTAAGATGGCTGATGAAACCAACCTGGATGGCGCCCCCGTCGCCGATGTCGCCACCGACGCGCCCCGCGAAGGGCGTGGTCCTCGCGGCGATCGTGGCGGCGGTCGTGGCCGTGGCGGCAATGACCGTGGCGGCGGCGAGCGTGGTGGCCGTGGTCGCCGTGACGATCGTGGTGGCCGTGGCGGCCGCGATGAGGAAGGCGGCGAGGAGCTGATCGAAAAGCTCGTTCACATCAACCGCGTCTCCAAGACCGTGAAGGGCGGCAAGCGCTTCGGTTTCGCCGCGCTCGTCGTGGTGGGCGATGGCAAGGGCCGTGTCGGCTTCGGCCATGGCAAGGCTCGCGAAGTGCCGGAAGCGATCACCAAGGCGACCGCTTCTGCCAAGAAGACCATGGTCCGCATCCCGCTCAAGGAAGGCCGCACTCTGCACCACGACGGCAAGGGCCGTTTCGGAGCCGGCAAGGTCAACCTCCGCTCGGCTCCTGCCGGTACCGGCATCATCGCCGGTGGCCCGATGCGCGCTGTGTTCGAGAGCCTCGGTGTTGCCGACGTGGTGACCAAGTCGGTCGGCACCTCGAACCCCTACAACATGATCCGCGCGACGTTCGACGCGCTCACCGATCAGACTTCGCCGAAGTCGGTTGCGCAGCGTCGCGGCAAGAAGATTGCCGACCTGCTCGGCCGTGGCGGCGCGGCACCGGTTGAGGCTGAGGCCGAAGCCGCGGCTATCGTGGAGTAATCGAGATGGCAAAGATCAAGCTGAAGCAGATCGGTTCGCCGATCCGTCGCCCGGAAAGCCAGAAGCAGATCCTCATCGGTCTGGGTCTGGGCAAGATGCACCGCGTGGTCGAGGTGGAAGACACCGCCGAAGTCCGCGGCGCGCTCGCCAAGCTTCCGCACATGGTGGCCGTGGTCGACTGACTGCGCGCTTCCGGTGCGAACCAAAAGGGCCTCGGCAGCAATGCCGGGGCCTTTCTGGTTTGGCGGCCGGCAGCTCGCCCCGATTGCCAATGACGATGCCAGTTGTAGTGTCGGCCCCTGCGTGTGGGTTCGTTGCAGGGGTACTCGCGGTGGCAAAATCTGGAATGCATTCGATCGCTGGGCTTGGTCTGGCCGGAGCCATGGTCCTAATGCTGGCGGGCGCCGCACCGCCGCCCGAGGCCGATGATATTGCCGCCATCACCAGAGGCGAGGATGCCTTCGGCGGCGCGTTCGTGAGCGGAGATGCCGCGGCGCTCGACCGCCTGCTCGATGACGGTTTCGTCGGCGCCCAGCCGGATGGCACGCTCTATAACAAGCAGGAGGCCCTGACCTGGGCGCGCACCGGGCCAAACAACACCTTCGACCATGTCGATGATCTGCGAGTGCGCTTCTTCGGCGATACCGCCATCGCGCAGGGGCACGAAAGCGAGCGTGGCCCCGCGCCCGAATTGAAGCCGCTGCGCCGGGTGTTCACCGACACTTGGGTGAAGCGAAACGGGATCTGGCGGATTGCCGCAGCATCGGACCTCGATCCCGGGGCGGCGACGGCATCCGCCTTTGCCGCCGATGCCGATACCATCCGCGCCCTGCGCGCCCGCAGCAACGCGGCCATACGCGCGCACGACATGGCGGGTTTCCTGCCCGTGTTCGCCGATGATGCGGTCTTCGTCTGGAGCAATGGCACCTCGTCGGTGGGCAAGGCAGGGCTGCAGACCTTCTTCGCGCGTGATTTTGCCGATCCCGCGTTCGGCACCTACATCCGCACCCCGGCGCGCGTCAGCGTCTCCGAAACCGGGCAGCGGGCGGTGGAGCACGGTACATGGACCGCGCTCAAGCGCGACACCCGCTATGGCGGCGACTATCTCGCGCACTGGTTCAAGGCCCCGACGGGCTGGCAGATCCGCGGGGAGGTCTATGTGAAGCTGTACTGCACCGGCCCCTTGTGCACGCCTTGAGGATCGCTGCTGGCCGCAAGCGCATCGGAGCGTGCACGCGCTGAGGTGGCGATGGGATCGCCCGAGGCAGTGCCCAACGGTCCGGCGGCGGCGCTGATCGGCGGGAAGCGGCCGGCTCAGTCGGGATCGACGATGCGGTAGCGCAGCTTGGCCTCGCCATTGGCGGGCACGGTCGCGTTCCAGGTGGGGCGGCCGAACTTGCGGGTGAGGCGCACCGAGGGGCGCTCGAGTTTCTGCCCGTCGTTGATCATGATCGTGCCCTCAAAGCTGATCGGCCAGGGGTTGGCATTGGTCACGGTGGCCTCGAGATCGTCGGCCTTCTCGCCGTTCTTCAGCGTCTCGACTTTGATGTTCACCCCCGGCGAGAGGCCGAGCCGCATATCGACGTCCTCATTCACGGCATTGTCGGCCATGCCGCCTTCGCCGACCAGCAGCATCTCGCTGCCATGCGGCTCGAACACGGCGACCGGGCCGCCCGGCAGCGCGACGCCGAGCCCGTCTTCCTTGCGGTTGCGCGTGCGCAGCCGGATCTGGGGATTGCCCTCGGTGCCGAGCCAGAGATTGGCGGTGTGGACGGTCTTGAACTTCACGCCCCTCAGATCATGCATCGCCACCTGCTTCTGTGCGTTGGATGCAACGGTGGTCGGCATGGGCACGCGGTAGAGCTTGAGGTCGCCGAGGGCTTCCTCTGCGACCGTCACTGCGAGGGGCGCGGCCTGCATCGCGCTGTCCATGCGCTTTGCGGTGACGATGATCTCGTCCAGAGCCGGAGCGGACATGGCCATCGGCGGAGGGGCAGGGGGCATGAAGCCCGCCATCATGTCGTTCCGCCGCCCGAGATAACACTGCAGCACGAGATCGCCGTCCTGCGCAGCCTGCGCCTCGCGCGCATCCTCCCGGTCCAGCTTACCCCCCACAACCGCCGTCGCCGCATCGGTGAAGCTCGTCGGATCGCTGCTGGCGAGCGTCACCCACGCCAGCATGTCCGCCCTGCCGGTCTCTGGGTTGAGCCGGACGACATAGTTGGTCTGCCAGTCGAAGCCCCAGGCGAGATAGGACAGCGAAACCGCCGCGCGCCGCGCTTCCTTGCTTTCCGTCCGCACCGAAAGCGTGGGCTTGGCCGAAAGCCCCTCGGGCATTTCGGTATAGACCAACGCATCCGAAATCCCGCGCCCGCAATCGGCGACTTCAAAGCCGTTCTTCGTCTGGAGGATCGCCGCGCCGTCCGGGCCGGAGCGGATCACCGCGCGCTCCTCGGTTACCTTGCCTTTGCCGTCCTTGCCGCTGTGGCGGCGCAGGATCACCGGGCGGCCGAAAGCGCGGGCATAGAGATTGCGCGCCGAAAGCAGATCGGCATCGAGGTTCTTCTCACGCACCCCGGATGGAAAGCCCGTGACCAGCGCGGATTCGGGGAGGATGCCGCCCGCCACGCCTTCAAAGCGGATCGTCGCTGCGCCGGCCGGGATATCCACCGTCCGCGTCTCGGTGATCAGCGCGTAGCCTTCGAGCCAGCCCAGATCCATTGCGTCATTGGGCGAGCGGTTCGGCGCACGGTAGATCGTCACCGCCACCGTATCGGGCTTGGCCGAAAGCACCGTGCGCGCTTCTTCGGCGGCAGCGGGCAGGGACAGGCCCAGCGGCAGCGCCGCGACCGAAGCGGCCAGCAGGGAAAGGGCGCGCACCGCCGGTGTCCCGGTCAGTAGCGCGTGTCGAACTGGACGGTGAGGGTGGTCTCGCCGTTTGCGGGCACATCCAGCGTCCAGCTGCGCTCGTCGAGCGTGCGCTGCGTGCCCTTGACCGTCTCCGAAGGCACCCGCGTGTCGCTCCACCAGTTGTCGAGCCCGGCCTGCACCACCTCGACCTTGACCGGTGTGGGCCGCGCATTGGTCACCTTGTAGGTCATCGTCGTGCGCCAGTAGACCTTTTGCCGCTCCACGGTCACGTCATCGGTCTTGCCGTTCACGGTCACGCGCCAGCGCCCCGTTTTCTCCCATTCATCCGAGGTGATGGTCTCGCGCTTCTCGACCGTCGGCTGCACTTTCACGTCGAACGCCTCGCCGGTGCGAAGCGAGAGCGTCGAGCCCATCGGGGTGTGATCGATCGCCTTCTCGCCGATGAACTGCGGCTGCCCGCGCGCATCGCGCATGTAGACGCGCACCGTCCCCGCCGGGAGCGCATCGCCCACGCCGCTGCCCTTTGCGGTCGACAGGTTGAGCACGGTGGCAAAGCTCTGCGCTTCGTCCGAACGGCCGAGCCAGTCGTTGCGGAAGTAGTAGCCCTTGCTCGCGGGGGCGCCCGCCACATCGAGGAAGCTCACCTGCTTCTGCTGTGCATTGGCGACGGTCGTGCGTCCGGCGATCGGGTAGACATAGTAGTCGCCCAACCGCTCCCGGTCGGCGCTCTGGGTACCCGGCTTGAAGGCGATCTGCGGGGCAACACGGCCCCGGTTCCAGCCGCCGCGGTTGCCGCCGTTGTCGTCCCCGGGCTGCCCCGCCACGAGCAGCACGCGCGCATTGGGGAAGCTCGTGCCGGTGTTGTTCGTCAGCGTGATCCAGCCCTGCAGGTCCATCTTGCCCGCCGCCTCGTCGAACAGCGCGACATAGTCCGCCTTCCAGCCGAAGCCTGTCGAGAGATAGCTCAGCGTGACCGGGCGAGGGCCGGGCGTTGCGGCATTTAGGGTGATCGAAAGCGTCGGCCGCGCGCGCAGGTTTGGCGGCAGGCCGGGAAACACGATGCGCGCGCCCATCTGTTCGAGCACCTCGATCCGCTCGCCGATCCGCACGATCGTCCCGCCGTTGTTGGCGAGCACCAGCGCCTGCTCGCGCGTTTCCGCACCGGTCGCGGGATTGGTTCGCACCACAGTCACCGTCTGGCCCACGGCCTTGTCGAGCAGCTTGTCGGGCGAGAGCAGGTCGTAGTCGAAGTTCTGCTCGACGATCCCGGCGCCTTCCCCCGAGAGCGTCACCGTTTCGGGCCGGATCGCGGCGGAAACGTCGGGAAACTCCTGCCGCGTACGGCCCTTGGGCAGAGTCAGCTGGCGCATGTCCTGCACCAGCGCCAGATTGTTGTTGTAGATGGTGAGCGAGACATCGCCCTGCGCCGAACCGGAAGGAGCGGGGGACGGCGCAGGCGCCGGCTGTGCGGCCAGCGCGGCGGGCAGGGCCGCGCCGATGCACAGCATCGCGATACGGGCATGGCTGGTCTGGATCATCGGTTCCTCTCCCCTCACTGGGCCCGTTGCCGGATAGCCTGAAGGTCTATCCGAGGTCCCAGGTCTTGGAAAGCGGATGCTGGAGCCGCCCCAAGGCGAGCCATACTCCACGATCCGTCCTTGCCCGTTCCTGAACCGGCAGACCGGCGCAACCGGGTGGTTCCGGGCGTCGATTGGGGCGCAATTCCTAGAACAAGTAGCAGGGTGTATTCCCGCGCGGCGCGGCCTACGCCGGGGCCGGAACAAGCGCTGAGCAAGGCTGAAGCCGATGGGGTGATGCATGCGCTTGATGACGGGAGACAGGCAGTGCCTCAGGGGAATGCGTGGGATCGCGAAGCGGATGTCGTCGTGCTCGGCTCAGGCGGCGCGGCGCTTGCTGCGGCTGCTTCGGCCCACGATCACGGCGCGCGTGACGTGCTGATCATCGAGCGCAGCGGCATGGTTGGCGGCACCACGGCGATGTCGGGCGGGATGCTGTGGATCCCGGGCAACCATCATCAGCTCGCCGCCGGTGTGACCGAGGCTGACGAGGACGTTGTCGCCTATCTTGATGCGCTTGCCCCCGGCCAGCTCGATCCCGATACGCTCTGGGCCTTCATGGAGGGCGGGCGCGAAATGGTCCGCTATCTCGAGGAGAAGACACCGGTACGGCTTCACGCCTTCACTGATTTTCCCGATTATCAGCCCTATGCGCCGGGCGCCAAGCCTGATGGGGGGCGCAGTCTCGACAATGCCGCGTTCTCGTTCGAGCGGCTTGGCAAGTGGGCCGCGCGGGTCAACCCCAGCAAGATGGCCTATCCGCTGCGCGCCAGCCTCAAGGAAGCGGTCGAGGGTTCGCTGGGCGAGGCCGAACTCGCCGAGCGCGAGCGCGGCGACTACCGCGCGCTCGGTCAGGCGCTGGTCGGCGCGCTGTTCTGCGCGGTGGTCGAGCGGGGCATCCCGGTCGCGTTCGAAACCCGCGCCCGCAAGCTCGTCAAGGATGGCGACCGCATCATCGGCGTGGTGGCCGAGGAAGCCGACGGGCGGGAAATCCGCGTCCGCGCGCGGCGCGGTGTGGTGATCGCGACCGGCGGGTTCGAATGGAACCCGGCGCTGGTCAAGGCGTTCCTGCGCGGGCCGATGACGGGCCCGGTCAGCGTGCCGGAAAACGAGGGCGACGGCCTCCTCATGGCGATCGAGGCGGGCGCGCAGCTCGGCAACATGCAGAACGCATTCTGGATGCAGAGCGCGCTCGAGATGAAGCCGCAGCGCGGCGCGCGGCCGAACTACATGCTCGGTTCGGACGAGCGAGCGCGCCCCGGTGCGATCCTCGTCAACCGGGCGGGCAAGCGCTTCGTCAACGAGGCGGTCAACTACAACGCGCTGGGCAAGGCGATCATTGCCTTCGACGCCGCGACCCACAGCTATCCCAACGTGCCCTACTGGCTGATCATCGACCAGCGCTACAAGGACAAGTACCCCACGTTCAACTCGCCGCCCGGCTCGCCGATCCCCTCCTACATGATGCAGGCCGAAACGCTCGAAGGCCTTGCCGAAATCGCGGGCATCGATCCGGCGGGCCTTTCAGCCACCGTCGCGCGCTTCAACACGATGGTCCGCGCCGGCCACGACGATGATTTCCAGCGCGGCGACAACACATACGACAACTTCTACATGTGGGGCGATCCTGCGTTCGATCCGCCCTACCGCACGCTGGGCCTGATCGATCAGGGGCCGTTCTACGCGGTGCAGATGGAATCGGGCGTGCTGGGCACCTGCGGCGGGCCCAAGACCAATGCGGACGCGCAAGTGGTCGATTGGGACGGCAACCCCATCCCGGGGCTCTATGCGGCGGGCAATGCCATGGCGGCGGTGCTGGGCGAGGCCTATGGCGGCGCGGGCGGGACGCTGGGGCCGGGGCTCACGTTCGGCTATCTTGCGGGCAAGCACCTCGGTTCGCACCTGCCCAACGCCTGAGCGGCGCGAGGGGTCAGCGGCCGCCTTTCTCCGCGATCCGCCACTGCCCGTCGCGGAGCCGGTAGATGTGTGGGGAGATGCAGCGCTCCTGCTGGGCGCAGTCCTTGCGAACTGTGTCGGCAAAGCCTTCGAGCGCCAGGCCATCGGGGAGGGCCGCCACGAAGACGAAGCGGTCCGACACCACGGTGACGAACAGGTCTGGCCCGACTACCGCTGCGATCTTCTCGAAGACGTCGCGCTGGGTCAGCAGACTGCCGAGGTAGTCGTAGTCGGCAAAGGCTGTCGGCTGCTTCAGCAACGCGTCCGGCGCGGGCAGGGGAGGCAGCTTCGCCCGGGTCTGGCGGTCGGCAATGTCCCAGGCCTCCGCCACCGAAAGCCCCAGCTTTGTCAGCGTCTCGGGGTTGGCAATTGCCGTCGTCTCCGGGCTGTCCACCGCAAGGATGGCATAGAGATCATCGCCGATCTGCCTGATGGCTGCTGCGTAGGGTTTGTCCGCCGTCGCGACCGAGCGCACGTAATCCACATAGACCTGATCTCGCACGATCAGCCGCAGATCCTCTCGCCGCGCTGGCGGAGGCGTTTCCGTCAAGGCCCTGACGAAGCGAGCCTTGGCCTCATCACATTCCTTGGCAGATGCATTCTGGCAATAGGACCAGATGCGGCCGACATTGATGAACATGTTCTTGTCCGGCCCGCCGCGATCGACGTTCAATTGCTGCCAGTCGTCCCCTGAGGCTTCGACCTTGCTGCCGGTGGCCTTGGCGATGCGCTGGATCATTTCGCGCTGGAACGCGTTCTGGCTTGGCGCTGCAAGGCTGGCGACCGGGGTTAGGCAGCAGCCGACGAGCGTGGCGATCAATAAGGAGCTACGGCGCATGGGCGCTCTCCGGTTCGGTCTGATATCCAGCCTGCGACCAGCGCAGCAGCGGCGCAAGACCCGTGCGGTCCGGAATGGAGGGGTTGCCCTCTGGTTCCGAGGTCGATCCGGGCGTGACATTCGCCACCGCTTCGCCTAAGGGCCCGCCTTCCATCAGCGCGACTCAAAGCGAAAGCGAGTGCTACACCATGACCAAGCTTAACGAACTCTCCGACAATTATGGCGCCCGCAAGGGCCGCATGCGCGTGGGCCGCGGCATCGGCTCGGGCAAGGGCAAGACCGCCGGACGCGGCCAGAAGGGCGCAAAGGCGCGCTCGGGCGTGTCGGTCAACGGGTTCGAAGGCGGCCAGATGCCGCTTCACATGCGCATCCCGAAGCGCGGCTTCAACAACATCTTCGCCAAGGACTTCGCTGAAGTGAACCTCGGCATGATCCAAAAGGCGATCGATTCGGGCAAGCTTGCCACCGACGGCGTGGTTGACCATGCCGCGCTCAAGGCCGCCGGCCTTGCTCGCGGCGGCAAGGACGGCGTGCGCCTCCTCGCCAAGGGTGAACTCACCACCAAGGTCAGCTTCGCGGTCGAAGGCGTCAGCAAGGGCGCCCGTGCGGCGGTCGAGGCGCTCGGCGGCTCGGTCACCCTGCCCGAGGCACAGCCCAGCGAGCACGAGAAGAAGACCGGCCGCCGCGAGGCCAACAAGGCCGCGGCCAAGGCAGCGAAGTAAGGCAAAAGCGGGCGGGGGCAGGGCTAGCGCCGCCCCCGCCGGTTTTTTCGTCTCCCATCATGCCGTGAAATGGCTGGCGGGGGGTTCGACATTGCCGAACCCTCCCTATATGGGCTAGCCAAGAAGGCCATGCGGAACTTTCGCAGTCGGCCCAGCAGCAAGGCTTGAAACCCCACAATGGCATCCCGCGCCGACAACATCGCCAGCACGCTCAATCTGGCCAACTTCTCCAAGGCGACCGAGCTCAAGTCGCGCATCTGGTTTACGGTCGGCGCGCTGATCGTGTTCCGGTTCTTGAGCTTTGTGCCGCTGCCGGGCGTCAACCCGATGATCCTGGAGGAGCTCTACAAGCGCACCCAGGGCGGCATCCTCGATGTTTTCAATGCTTTCTCGGGCGGTTCGCTCCAGCGCATGAGCCTTATCGCGCTCGGCGTGATGCCCTACATCACGGCCTCGATCGTGGTGCAGCTTGCCGCCTCGCTTCACCCGGCGCTCACCGCGCTCAAGAAGGAAGGCGAGAGCGGGCGCAAGAAGCTCAACCAGTACACACGCTACGGCGCGGTGTTCCTCACTGCGATCCAGGGGTATTTCCTCGCCGTCGGGCTTGAGGCGTTCAGCGCATCGAGCGGGCTGCAGGCGGTGGTCGATCCGGGCTATATCTTCCGCATCGGCGCGGTGATCAGCCTTATCGGCGGCACCATGTTCCTGCTCTGGCTGGGCGAGCAGATCACCAGCCGCGGCATCGGCAATGGCGTCTCGCTGATCATCATGGCGGGCATTGTCGCCCAGATGCCGACGTTCTTCGGCAACATGTTCGAACAGGGCCGCACCGGTGCGCTCAGCCCGTTCCTGATCTTCGGCGTGTTCGCGATGCTGGTCGCGGTTGTCATCTTCATCTGCTTCTTCGAGCGCGCCTCGCGCCGCCTGCTGATCCAGTATCCCAAGCGCGTCACCCAGCGCGGGACGATGGCGGCAGACCGCAGCCACTTGCCCTTGAAGCTCAACACCGCGGGCGTGATCCCGCCGATCTTCGCAAGCTCGCTGCTGCTGCTGCCGCTTACCATCACGCAGTTTGCCGGCCGCTCGGTGTCTCCCGATTCCACCTGGGGTCAGGTCATCGTCGGGCTGAACCAGTATCTGGGCCACGGCAAGCCGGTCTACATGGTGCTCTACGCCCTGGGGATCGTGTTCTTCAGCTTCTTCTACACCGCGATCGTGTTCAATCCGGAAGAGACGGCCGACAATCTCAAGCGCAACGGCGGCTTCATTCCGGGCATCCGTCCGGGCAAGAACACCGAGAAGTATCTCGATTACGTTCTGACGCGCATCACCGTGCTGGGCGCAGCCTACATCACCGTAGTCTGCGTGGTCCCCGAGGCGATCATGGCCGAAACCGGCATGGGTTCGCTGTTCTTCGGCGGCACCAGCCTGCTCATCGTGGTCAACGTAACGGTCGATACGATTACCCAGATTCAGTCGCATCTGCTGGCGCACCAGTATGGCGACCTGATCAAGAAGGCCAAGCTGAAAGGCCGCATGCGCTGAGCGGGTCGCCCGGGGGTCGGGCGGCACAGCTCGAAACCGGCGGGCGGTAAAGAGGGGATTGCAGGCGTGAACATCATCCTGTTGGGGCCGCCGGGGGCGGGCAAGGGTACCCAGGCACAGCGGCTCGTCGAGCGGCATGGCATGAAGCAGCTTTCCACCGGCGACATGCTGCGCGCCGCGGTGAAGGCGGGCACGCCCGTCGGGCTGAAGGCCAAGGCGGTGATGGAAGCGGGCGAACTCGTGTCGGACGAGATCGTGTCGGCGCTCATCGGCGATGAACTCGATGCCATGCCCGAAGGCATGGGCGCGATCTTTGATGGTTATCCGCGTACCGCGCCTCAGGCAGAATCCCTCGATGCCATTCTCACCTCGCGCGGCCGCGCGCTTGATCATGTGATCGAGCTCGAGGTCAACGAGGACGCGCTCGTCGAGCGGATCACCGGGCGCTACACCTGCGCCACCTGCGGCAAGGGCTATCACGACACCTTCGAGAAGCCGGCGGTGGAGGGCACCTGCGACAAGTGCGGTGGCCACGAATTCAAGCGCCGCCCCGACGACAACGAGGAAACCGTGCGCACGCGCATGGCCGAATACCGCGCAAAGACCGCGCCGATCCTTCCCATCTACGAAGCGCGCGGCATTGTCAGCCGCGTTGACGGTATGGCCGATATGGACGCCGTGACGGGTGCCATCGAGGCCATTCTAGTATAAACCCGCAGCGGCGCCGCACCGGCGCTGCGGCGGGAGACGGGTGATGCGGTCAGGTTCGAGCAGGCGCAGGGGCGCCATGCTGCTGCTGGCGGCACTCCCCTTCATCGCCCAACCGGCCCGCGCTGATGTTGTCACCCGCAGCGAAACCGGCTTCGTCGTGCGCATCGCCAGCGAAGTCACGGCCAGTCCGGCCGATGCGTGGAAGGCCATCCTCACCCCCGCGTATTGGTGGCAGGGCCAGCACACCTTTTCGGGTGACGCCGCCAATCTCACGCTCGATCCGCAAGTCGGCGGCTGTTTCTGCGAGGTCTTGCCGCGCCCCGAAGGCGCACCGCTCACGCAGAAGCCGGGCGGCGTGCAGCATATGCGCGTCCTCTACATCGAACCGCCGCGTGCGCTGCGTCTCGCAGGGGCGCTCGGGCCGCTGCAGAGCGAGGCACTCGCCGCGACGATGACGATCACGGTCAAGCCGACCGAGAAGGGCTCGCGCATCCTGTTCGAGTACGTTGTCGGTGGCTTCATGCGCTACAAGGTCGATGAAATCGCACCAGCGGTGGACCGCATGCTCACGGCCCAGCTTGGCAGCCTCGCCAGCAAACTCGGGCCTGTGGCCGAGGTCCCCGCGCCCAAGCCCGAAGCCGGTACGCCAGCCCCCGATGCCGAACTCCCGCCAGCGCAAAAGACTGTCGGGCCGCTCGGCAGCGCGGTGAACTACAGTCTGCCGCCCGCTCGCGGCGCCGCGCCTGCAGCAAAGCCTTCACCAAAACCAGCCGCCAAGCCCGCGCCCGAGGCAAATCCGGCCGCAGCCGCGCCGCCTCCCGCTGCCGCGGTGAAAGTCGCAGCAAAGCCTGCAGCAAAGCCGGCCGCCAAACAGGTGGCCAAAACGCCTGCCAAGCTTGCCCCGGTCAAGGCCCCGGTCAAGCCTGCTGCCAGACCACCCGCTCCCAAGGCCCCCGATCCCGAGGACGAAGCGCACCGCGATGCCAATGCCGCCTTCGATGCGGCG
Source organism: Novosphingobium sp. (assembly GCF_037133355.1). Lineage (GTDB taxonomy): Bacteria > Pseudomonadota > Alphaproteobacteria > Sphingomonadales > Sphingomonadaceae > Novosphingobium. The sequence goes on from NZ_JBAXOI010000017.1 coordinate 85,410, forward strand.
CTTGGCGGCCCGCCTTCGCCCTGATCGGCGCAGCATGTGCGCCACTGCACTGGCGCGGGTAACAAAACCGGGTAGTCTCCCCAGGATAAAAAGCGACTCGCCGGGCCAGACCGGACGGGCGACTTGACAAGTGGTCGCATAAAAATCGCGACGCCGATTTCCGGCCTCGCAAAGGGGGAGAATGCTGTGGCCGTTTCCGATCACGTCGACCTGCCGACCTTCATGGAAGGCGTCAAGAAGCGCAACCCGTACCAGCCGGAATTTGTCCAGGCCGTGCAGGAAGTTGCCGAAGACATCTTCGAATTCATGGAAGACAAGGAGCAATATCACTCGCAGCAGATCCTGCGCCGCATTGCGGAGCCGGACCGTGTCGTCTCGTTCCGCGTGTGCTGGGAGGACGATGCCGGCAACATCCGCGTCCAGCGCGGCTGGCGCGTGCAGAACAACAATGCGATCGGCCCCTACAAGGGCGGCATCCGCTTCCACCCCAGCGTCACCGAAAGCGTATTGAAGTTCCTCGCCTTCGAGCAGACTTTCAAGAACGCGCTGACCGGCCTGCCGATGGGCGGCGGCAAGGGCGGCTCGAACTTCAACCCCAAGGGCAAGAGCGCGCGCGAGATCATGCGCTTCTGCCAGTCCTTCATGACCGAACTCTACCGCCACATCGGCGCCGACGTCGACGTTCCGGCGGGCGATATCGGCGTGGGCGGGCGCGAGATCGGCTACATGTTCGGCCAGTACAAGCGGATCACCAACCACTTCACAGGCGTGCTCACCGGCAAGGGCCTCGAATGGGGCGGCTCGCTGATCCGCACCGAGGCGACCGGCTACGGCGCAGTCTATTTCCTCGCCAACATGCTGGCGACCAAGGGCGAAGACCTCACCGGCAAGACGGCGGTTATTTCCGGTTCGGGCAACGTGGCAACCCATGCGGCCGAAAAGATTGTCCAGCTGGGCGGCAAGGTGCTGACGCTCTCGGATTCGGGCGGTTACATCCATGATCCCGATGGCATCGACCAGAACAAGATCAACTGGGTGAAGGACCTCAAGAACGTCCGCCGCGGCCGCATTGAAGAATATGTCGCCGCCTTCCCCAAGGCGAGCTTCGTCAAGGGCAAGACGCCGTGGGGCGTGCCCTGCGATGTCGCGCTGCCCTGCGCCACGCAGAACGAACTGCTGGGCGAGGACGCGAAGATGCTCGTCGCCAACGGCTGCAAGGCCGTGGCCGAAGGCGCCAACATGCCGACCGACCTCGATGGCGTGCACACCTTCAAGGCGGCGAAGATCCTCTACGCCCCGGGCAAGGCCAGCAACGCCGGAGGCGTCGCGGTTTCGGGCCTCGAAATGAGCCAGAACTCCGAACGCCGCTCGTGGAAGGAGGAGGAACTCCAGCAGATGCTCAAGGACATCATGCTCGGCATCCACCAGTCCTGCCTTGCCTACGGCGATCAGGGCGGCGGCTATGTCGACTACGTGAAGGGCGCGAATATCGCCGGCTTCAAGAAAGTGGCCGACGCGATGCTGGCCTTCGGCGTGGTGTGATTTCCGTTTAGCCTTGCGAAATCGGGAAGGGGGCGGATGTTAGACGCGTCCACCCCCTTCTGTTTGCGGTTGAACTTGGTCGCGCTAGGCTAAGGTGATGAAGCTCTACCCCGTCATCTTCGGAATTGCCCTGACATTTGCAGCGGCCATAAGCGCGGCCCCATGTGCCGCAGAAGCGGCTCCGGCTATCTCTTCAGACGAGCAAGCCGCACGTCCCGTGGTCGTCTTCGTCGAAACCAACCCATGGCTCATGGTCATAGGCAGCGATGTCCCATCGTTTGTGCTCTACGATGATGGGACAGTCATTTATCGCAAGGGCGAGAACTTCTTGACGGCCGTTTTGCCGGCAAACGAAGTGGCGCGGATCGTCGCTTCAGCGCGCCTTGCTGATGAGGTGGTCAACATCGAGGTTTCGGACGCGACAGACCAACCAACAACCAGCGTTTTGCTAAGCGAGAATGGCAAGGTTAGCGGCGTCAGGATTTACGGGCGGGTCCCGAGCGGGGAAAGGCAGGGCAAGCTCTCGCCGCAAATGATCGACACCGTGTTGGCGCTGCGAAAGTTTGAAGTTGCCGATGCAAAACCGTGGTTGCCGAAGAATATCGAAGTGATGATCTGGCCATACGAGTATGCGCCGGAGGCCTCAATTGATTGGCCGCGAGACTGGCCGGGACTTAAGGATCCGGCGACAGTGCAGCGGGTGGATGTTTACAGTCTTTTTCTGCCTTCTGCCCATCTTGCGGAGCTCAAGGCTCTGCTCGCACGCCAGAAGGCGCGAGGAGCGGTCAAGATTGGCGGCCATAAATGGGCGGTGGCGTGGCGGTTGCCGTTGCCTGGTGTTCGATAGGCAAGGTCTGGCGCAAAGGCCTCAGGGCAATTGCATGCTCCTTGCCCGCACCAGCATGGCGAAGGCCGCCGATCCGGCCATCATCGGGATAAGCAGCGCTACGCCAAGGTGATAGCTCCCTGTCCGATCCGCGAGCACGCCCCACAGGATCGGCCCCACAAACGCGCCGCTCTGCGAGATCGTATTGGCCATGGCGAGGCCCCCGGCGCGGTCGGCGGCGAGGATCAGGCGGCTCACCATCGCGAGCGGCAACATCCCCGCGACCTGCGAGGCTGCCATGAACAGAATATATCCCCCGATCGAGGTCTCGCCCGTCCCGCCCAGCCAGAGCAGCACGAGCCCCGCCCCTGCCAGGAGGACTAGTCCGATATAGGCCGCCACCGTGCGCGCCACGGTCTGTCCTGCCACCGTACCGACAAGCAGCAGGCCCAGCGCGATGGCCACGCCGCTGGCCGAAACGATCTGCCCCACGCCCGCAACGCCGAACCCGGTGTCATGCGCCAGCAGCCGGGGCGCGGAAAACACGATCGCGTTGATCGCGATGAAATTGCAGGCATTGGCCATGCCGAGCAGCAGGACATAGCGGTTGGTCAGCGCGCGCAGCAGGCTGTGCCCGTGATCGCCGGCCGCGGCGGTCTCCACCGCCAGCGCGTCCCCAAGCCAGGCGCGCTCCGCCGCGTTCAGCCAGCGCGCGGTCTCGGGCCGGTCGGGCAGTGCGAGCAGCAGCACCGCGGCCAGCACTACTGAAGGCAGCCCTTCCATGATGAGTAGCCATTGCCAGCCCTGCATCCCCGCGAGCCCGTCCATCGCCAGCAGCGGCGCGGCAAGAGATCCCATCACGATGAACGAGAGCGGCAGCGCCACATAGAAGCGGCTGATCGCCCAGGCGCGGTGCGCGCCGGGGAACCAGCTCGTGAGATAGAGGATCACCCCCGGGTAGAAGCCCGCTTCGGCCACCCCCAGCGCAAAGCGCATCGCGTAGAACTGCACGGGGCTGCGGATGAAGGCGGTGGCGATCGAGATCAGGCCCCAAGTCAGCATGATCCGAGCCAGCCAGCGCCTTGCCCCGAACCGCGCGAGGAGCAGGTTCGAGGGCACTTCGAACAGCGCGTAACCCAGGAAAAAGGCGGAGGCGCCAAAGCCGTAGATCGTCTCGCTGAAGCCGAGGTCGGCATTCATGGTCGCGGCGGCAAAGCTGATGTTGCCGCGGTCGATCACCGCGACGAAATAGCTCAGCAGGATCAGCGGCAGGGTCCGCCACGCGATCTTTCGAATCAGCGTGCGCTCGTTGACCCCAGTCCCGTCCTGCATGTGCCGGTTGCTCCCGCTACTCGAAATCCGGGACGCTGCCCGGATGCTGCGTTAACAGGGCACGGTGAAACGGCAAGGCCGCCCATCAAAGGGAAGGGTCCGATACGGCGGTCGGCTTTGACCTTGCCCCGGCAATACGGTATGGAGCGCCATCAGCAAACGCGGCCACGCCCCAAGGCGCCAAGGCCCCGTTTTGGCGTGTGTTTGTGGTTGACGGTTTGTTCGAATCAGCCTAAGCGCGCCATTCACCCGACACGTCAAGGGTTATTGCGTCGGTTGGGAACCCGAGATTTTTCCGGGCCTCCTTCTGGCAAATCCTCTTTCGTGCCTCGGGGGAATCGCGATGAGATGGGGCTTGGCCCGGCGTTTGCGCCGCCGCCTTCGCCCTGTGGAGCATGGAGAAACAAGTGGCTCGTATTGCCGGGGTCAATATCCCCACCAACAAGCGCGTTATCATTGCGCTTACCTACATTCACGGAATCGGTGCGCACAAGGCCAAGCAGATCGCCGACAAGCTCGGGATTGATCACACCCGCCGCGTGCAGGATCTGTCGGACGCCGAAGTGCTCCAGATCCGTGAGACGATCGACGCGGACCACACTGTCGAGGGTGATCTTCGCCGCGAAACCGCGATGAACATCAAGCGCCTGATGGACCTGGCCTGCTACCGCGGCCTGCGTCACCGCAAGGGCCTGCCGGTCCGCGGTCAGCGCACCCACACCAACGCCCGCACCCGCAAGGGCAAGGCCAAGGCGATCGCCGGCAAGAAGAAGTAAGGCGGCTTTCCATAGCCCCGACTTCGCAGCAACCTATTTCGACAGGATCTCAGTACAATGGCTCGCGAACCTCAGCGCATTAAACGGCGGGAGCGCAAGAACATCACCAGTGGTGTCGCGCACGTCAATGCCAGCTTCAACAACACCATGATCACCATCACCGACGCGCAGGGCAATGCCATCTCGTGGTCGTCCGCCGGCGCGATGGGCTTCAAGGGTAGCCGCAAGTCGACGCCCTATGCCGCGCAGGTCGCGGCAGACGACGCGGGCAAGAAGGCCGCCGAACATGGCGTCCGTACCCTTGAAGTCGAAGTCAAGGGTCCCGGTTCGGGCCGCGAAAGCGCGCTGCGCGCGCTTCAGGCGGTCGGCTTCACGATTACCGCGATCCGCGACGTGACGCCGATCCCGCACAACGGTGTTCGCCCCTCGAAGCGTCGCCGCGTCTGATCCTGCCTTCGGCAGGTGCGGCGCCGGGGCGAGTCCCCGCGAACCGCGCCCGCCCAATACTTTGATCGGCGGCGGCCCTTCGGCCGATCGCCGGCATCATCTGATAACCCTAGGGGAATTCCATGTCCGTCAACATTAAGAATTGGCAGGAACTGAAGAAGCCCAACACCCTCGAGATCAAGCCCGGCAATGATCCCAAGCGGCGCGCTACGTTTGTCGCCGAACCGCTCGAGCGCGGCTTTGGCCTCACGCTCGGCAACGCGCTTCGCCGTGTGCTGCTCTCTTCGCTCCAGGGCGCTGCGGTCACCTCGATCAAGATCGAGAACGTGCTGCATGAATTCTCCTCGCTCGCCGGCGTGCGCGAGGACGTGACCGACATCGTGCTCAACGTGAAGCAGATCGCGCTGCGCATGCAGGGCGAAGGTCCCAAGCGCCTTCAGCTTTCGGCCACCGGCCCGGGCGAGGTCAAGGCGGGCGACATCGCGGTGAGCGGCGACATCGAGGTCATGAACAAGGACCTCGTGATCTGCCACCTCGACGAGGGCGCGACCTTCAACATGGAACTGACGGCCGACACCGGCAAGGGCTACGTCCCTGCCGTGGCCAACCGTCCGATCGACGCGCCGATCGGCCTGATCCCGATCGACTCGCTCTATTCGCCGGTTCGCCAGGTTTCCTACAAGATCGACAACGCGCGCATCGGTCAGGAGCTTGACTACGACAAGCTCAACCTGACGGTCGAGACCGACGGCACTGTCACGCCGGAAGACGCGGTCGCCTATGCGGCGCGCATCCTGCAGGACCAGCTTTCGCTCTTCGTGCACTTCGATGACCAGCTGCCCAGCGGCCACGCGCCCGCCATGGGCGGCGGCATGGCCATCCACACGCCGGAAGAGAGCGACGCCAACCAGCTCAACCGCTACCTGCTCAAGAAGGTGGACGAACTGGAGCTCTCGGTGCGCTCGGCCAACTGCCTCAAGAACGACAACATCATCTACATCGGCGATCTCGTGCAGAAGACCGAAGCGGAGATGCTGCGCACGCCGAACTTCGGCCGCAAGTCGCTCAACGAAATCAAGGAAGTGCTTTCCTCGATGGGTCTGCGCCTCGGCATGGACATCCCCGGCTGGCCGCCGGAGAACATTGAGGAAATGGCGAAGAAGCTCGAGCAAGAGCTTCTGGGCTGAACCGGATCGGGGGCGCTTCCGCAACGGAGCGCCCCAACGGGTTCTTGGCGGCGACCCTGAAAGCCGCCTGGTACGGGCTACCTGATACGGGCCCCTAACGAACGGAGAAGACCGATGCGTCACAAGCTGGGCCAGCGCAAGCTGGGTCGTACATCCTCGCACCGCCGCGCGCTGATGCGCAACATGGCGGCAGCGCTTATCAAGCATGAGCAGATCACCACCACGCTGCCCAAGGCGCGCGAACTGCGTCCTTACATCGAAAAGCTGATCACGCTTGGCAAGCACGGCGGCCTATCCAACCGCCGCCTGGCGCATGCCCGCCTGCTCGACGACGCGCAGCTCGGCAAGCTCTTCACCACCCTGGCCGAGCGCTATGCCGGCCGCGCTGGTGGCTATACCCGCATCATCAAGGCCGGTTACCGCGCTTCGGACGCGGCGCCCATGGCCGTGATCGAACTGGTTGATCGCGACACCAGCGCCAAGGGTCTCGACTCGGGCCCGGTGATGAACGCGGACGAAGACGAATACGAAGCGGCCTGAGGCCGCCGGATCCCGCGCCAGAAATGGATCGGGAGAAAACTGGGGCGGAGCCGAAAGGCTCCGCCCCTTTTCATGTGCGCCTAGCAGGTTCGTCCCCAGTCAAGACCCGCTCATGCCGAGCTTGTCGGTGGAACAAGTGCAGCCTTCCCACCGGCCTCCTTTGGCCTTCGACGGGCTCAGGATGAGCGAAAGGCTAGCAGGCTTTTGAGGGCGGGGGCCGCACCGCACAACACCGGCTGCCACGCCACAAAGCCCGCAAACCTTGCCAAACCCTTGCTTTCGGCCAAGCGCATTTTCGCTCTCGCCCACTGCCCCCGTGTGGTGCTAAACCGCCGCGCATAAAGATGAAAATCGTGGGAAGGATCGGAAGGGCGGTTCTGGTAACGGCAGCCGTGCTGCTTGCGCCGGGGGCCATGGCCCATGAGGAGGCCGAGGCGCTGGCCGCGCCGCTTCACGGCCTGCCTATCCGTTCCGGTACAGGCGATGCGCCATCCGCGGCCGCGGACCGTGCGGCGATCACCACGCTCTTGGCGCCCCGTTATCCCGCCACGCGCCGCGATTCGCTGATCGAGCGCCAGTTCGGTGAGGACCTTGCCGACCCGTACCGTTGGCTCGAGGCGGACGTTCGCGCCAGTTCCGAAGTCGCAGGCTGGGTCGCGCAGCAGAATGCGGCAAGCTCCGCCTACCTTGCCCAACTGCCCGGCCGCGACGCATTGCGCGACAAGATCCGCAGCCTCTTTGCCTACGAACGCTTCAGCCTGCCCCGCAAGGCCGGCAGCCGCTATTTCTACACGCGCAACAGTGGCCTGCAGAACCAGGCCGCGCTCTACGTGCGCGAAGGGCTGAGCGGCGAGGGCCGCCTGCTTGTCGATCCGAACGGCTGGCAGGGAACCGGGGATGCCGGGCTGCGCACGCTCGATGCCTGGGTGCCTTCGCCGGGCGGGCGCCTTCTTGCCTTCTCCCAGCAGCGGGACGGCAGCGACTGGCGCACGATCCGCGTTGTTGACGTGGGTTCGGGCAGAGTGCTCGAAGACCGGCTCGAATGGGCCAACGACACCGCCATCGGCTGGGTCGGAGACGCTGGCTTCCTCTACGCCCGCTATCCCGAACCCCCTGCGGGCGAGGCTTACCGCGCCCCGGTCTACGACAAGGCGATCTGGTTCCACCGCATAGGCACCCCGCAAAGCGCCGATGTGCTGGTCTTTTCGACCCCCGATCACCGTGACTGGAACCACCGCGTCTCGGTCTCGTCCGATGGGCGTTGGGCCGTCATCCTGTCCTCGGCCAGCACGCTGCCGCGCCGCGTCCTGCGCGTCATCCCGCTGGCGCGCGGCAGGGCGCAGGAATGGGCGCCCATCACCGTCGTTCCCGAGATGACGAGCGACTGGAAGTTCGTCGAAGGTACCGGCGACAAGCTCTGGTTCGTCACCAATGCCGGCGCCCCGCACTATCGGCTCGTCCGCCTTGATCTCGATCGCAAAGCACCCGGGGCCCTCAAGTGGAGCGAGGTGGTTGGCGAGAAGACCGACACGCTCGATGCCGGCCGTATCGTGGGTGACCGGCTTGTCCTCTCCTATCTTCAGCGCGGCAGCAGCATCGCAGTCGTCACCGATCTGAGGGGCCGGCCCAAGCGCGCGATCACTGTCGATGCGATCGGCTCGGCCAGCGGCTTTGGCGGCCGCCCCGGCGATCCGGAGACGTTCTATCAGTTCTCCAGCTTCAACCAGCCGCCCGCGATCTACCGCCTCGATCTGCGCAGCGGCGCGGCGACTCCCTTTGCCGTGCCGCACGTGCCCTTCAATCCCGAAGACTACCTCGTCGAGCAGCGCAGTTTCACCTCGAAGGACGGCACGCGCGTGCCGATGTACCTGGTGCGCAAGCGCAGCCTCGCTGCGACGAACAAGGCCGCGCCGACCCTGCTTTACGGCTACGGCGGCTTCGATGTCGCGCTCACCCCGGGCTATTCGGCGGTGCGCATGGCCTGGCTCGAGGCGGGCGGCGTCTTCGCCCTCGCCAACATCCGCGGCGGCGGCGAGTTTGGCCGCGCGTGGTACGACGCCGGGCGGCTTGCCAACAAGCAGAACAGCTTCGACGATTTCATCGCTGCCGGCGAATACCTCGTGCGCGAGGGCATCGCCGCGCCGCGAGGCCTGGCCATCCAGGGCGGCTCGAACGGCGGCATGCTTGTGGCGGCCGTCATCAACCAGCGCCCCGATCTCTTCGCGGCCGCCAATCCCGATGTCGGCGTGATGGACATGCTGCGCTTCGACCGCTTCACCACCGGCCGCTTCTGGACCGACGACTACGGCAGTCCGTCGCGCGAGGCCGACTGGCGCGTGCTGCGTGCCTATTCGCCTTACCACAATATCCGAGCCCGCGCCGACTACCCCGCGATTCTCGTCACCACCGCCGACACCGACGACCGTGTCGTGCCCGCGCACAGCTTCAAATATGTCGCCGCGCTGCAGGCCGCAGAGATCGGCGCGAGGCCCCATCTCCTTCGGGTCGAGGCGCAGGCCGGTCACGGCCCGGGCAAACCGGTCGACAAGGTCATCGCCAGCGGCGCGGACGTGCTCGCCTTCCTCGCGAAGTGGACGGGGCTCGCCCTTGAATAAGACGGCGATTTTGCGCGGCTCTCCCTTGCAGCCGCCCGCCGGGGCCACTATCCGTCAGAAGCGAAGCCGCCGGCGCGTAAGGCCGGCCCGTCCATAGGAAAGATCCGCTATGACCACCTTCGAGGACCGCGAGCGCGCCGAAGAGGCCAAGTTCGCCCACGATGAAGAAACGCTATTCCGCATCCAGGCCCGCCGCAACAAGCTGCTCGGCCACTGGGCGGCGGAGCGCATGGGCCTCGATGCCGCCGAGACCGAGGCTTATGCCCGCTCGGTCGTGCAGGCCGAGTTCGAGGAAGCGGGCGACGAGGACGTGGTGCGCAAGCTGCTCGGCGATCTGATCTCGGCCGGGGTCGATGTGGACGACGCGGAAATCCGCGCCGCGCTCGCCGCCCATGCCATTGAAGCGCGCCGCCAGATCACGGGCGAAGCCTGATGCCCATGCCCGCGGCCGAGATCGAGGCGCTGATCCGCGCCGCGATCCCCGATGCTGAAGTCACCATCACCGATCTCGCCGGCGACGGCGATCACTACGCCGCGCATGTCGTCGCGCCCTCGTTTGCCGGCCTCAGCCGCGTCGCGCGGCACAAGGCGGTCTACGGCGCGCTGGGTGAGCGGATGGGTGGCGTGCTCCACGCCTTGCAAGTGACCACTGCCGTACCCACCTGAACTCCGTCACTTTTCACGAAAGACCGCAAGAGCCATGTCCAGCAACGAACGCATCGCTGAAATCGTCGGATCGAACGACGTCGTCCTGTTCATGAAGGGCACGCCGCTGTTCCCGCAGTGCGGGTTCTCGAGCAAGGCGGTCGCCATTCTCGATCACCTTGGTGTCCAGTACGCCTCGGTCGATGTGCTGCAGGACATGGAAATCCGCCAGGGCATCAAGGCTTTCTCCGATTGGCCGACGATCCCGCAGCTCTACGTGAAGGGTGAATTCGTCGGCGGTTCGGACATCATGATGGAAATGTATCAGGCCGGCGAACTGCACCAGCTTATGGTCGATGCCGAGGTCGCCTCGGCCTGACCTGATCATTTTGCAAAGCGCTTCGCCAAGCTGCGAAGCGCCGCTCCCCGAAATGCAAACGCGGCCCCGCCACCGGCAGGGCCGCGTTTTTGCGTGGCGGTGAAGCTGGGGGAGGGAGGTCCATCCCCCCGCGCGCGGGTGGGGGGTAGATCCGCGCGCGGGGGGCTGTTTCAGGCGGTGGGGCCTGTGAGAGGCGGAACCGGGAGACCGGGGGGAACGGTTCCGCCTCTGGGAAGACACTCTCAGGACGTACCAAGCTAAGCACAAGCCGTGCCAAACTCACAGTGTGGCCGAAAAATCGTGGTTTGGGCCTGGTTGGGCGGGGGTTTGGGGGAGGGCTCTGTAAAGTCTGCCGACAGGGGGCCTGTCACTTTGGACGGGATGACCGGCAAACCATTGCCGCAGCCCTTGGCAAGCGCCTGCCCCCTGTAGCATGGTCGCACAATGGACGAACTCGACGACATGGGCGAACACGCGGATGCCGCCCCCGCCACCCCCGCCGCCACGCTGGTGGTGTTCCGCCACGATCCGACCGGCGGCCCCGCGCAGATCCTGATGGTCGAGCGCTCGGGCAGCCTGTCCTTTGCCGGCGGGGCCACGGTCTTTCCTGGCGGCAAGGTCGACCCTGCCGATCTGGACCTCGCCGAAGCGGTCATGGCGCGCACCGGCCACGCGCTCGACCCGGCCGACGCCGCTGGCCGAATCACCGCGGTGCGCGAAACGCTTGAAGAGACCGGGCTTGCCGTTGGCCTCTCGGGCGCGGTCGATGCGGCCCGTGCGGCTGCGGCGCGCGCGTTGCTGCTTGAAACCGGGCGCCTTGCCGATGTGCTCGAAACCTTTGCGTGGGAACTCGATTTCAGCGCGCTGGTGCCCTTCGCGCGGTGGTGGCCACGGCACCGCAACATGCGCGTCTTTGATACGCGTTTCTATCTTGCCGACCTTGGCACCGGCGCAGTCGAGGTGACGGCCGACACCACTGAGAACCGCCACCTGTTCTGGGCCAGCGCGAGTGAGGCGCTGCGTCTCGCCAACGAGAAGGCGATCAAGATCATCTTTCCCACGCGCCGAAATCTCGAACGTTTGGCGCAGTTTAGCGATTTTTCCGCAGCGCGTGACCATGCCGTCGCCACCCCCATCGTCACCGTCACCCCGCGCATCGAACTGCGCGAGGGCGAGCGCTGGCTGGTGATTCCAGCCGATGCCGGCTATCCGGTCGATGGCGAACCGCTCAGCGGGGCCGACCGGGCGTAGACTGCTCCGAGATGGAGGCGATTGTGCGGTGCGGCAGAAACGTCCTATCTTGCAGATACTTAAGTAGAAATACGTAGATTCGCGGAACCATCGCTTCACGCCGCCGCGCTAGGTTCGGTCGTGGAGGTTCCCCATGCCCGCTCCCCTGCCGCGTGCGTACAGTGCCACGACCGCGCCTTTGCCTGGCGCACCCGATGCCGGGGCCGAGGCTCTGCGTGCACCGGCCAAAGATGCCTCACCTGCCCGGCTGGCCGATGAACTGGCGGTTCCGGCACCTTCGCCGGTGCACCAGCTGCAGGCCGGCCTTGCCCAGCTGACCACGCCGCCTGAGCCGCTGACCGACGAGCTTTACCCCGGCTGGATGCGCGTGGCCTTCCCGGTTGCGAGCTCGGCACTGCTCTGGGCCGCAATCGTGTGGGGGGTCAGCCGCTTCGTCTGAAGCGACCGCGTCAAGCGTTTCCGCGCATCCTTATCCAACCGTCCCGGGGGCATCACCGCCTGACCGGCGCCGCGCCAGGCTCCATTCTGCTGCCACTGCCGCCTCTTCCGGCGTGCGGGCCTCAATGGAGACCTGAAGCAGTGAACAGCCTCATGCCGGCCCAGAGCGAACCCTGGGCGCACGATTCCGCCGCTCCCCCCTATGCCGGCCGCGCCGCTGCCGCGCGGCCCCTGCCGCCTCCGCGCCTGGTTGCTCCGGCTCCGCCGCGCCGGCGCTTGCCGCCACGTCCTGTGCTGCCCGCAGTGCGCCATGCCCGGGCGATCCGTGTGCTTGATCTGCTCGGCGCCGCCACCGCGCTCGTGCTGTTGGCGCCGGTGCTCCTGGCCGTGGCGCTTGCGGTCAAGCTGCTTGATCCGGGGCCGCTGCTTTTCGCCCATGTGCGGCTGGGGCAGGGCGGACGCGCGTTCCGCTGCCTCAAATTCCGCTCGATGACGGTCGATGCCGATGCGCGGCTAGCTCACCTCCTCGAAACCGATCCGGCAGCCCGCGCCGAATGGCAAGAGACCCAAAAGCTGCGCAGCGATCCACGCATCACGCCGCTGGGGCGGTTCCTGCGCCGCAGCTGCCTTGATGAACTGCCGCAGCTCGTCAACGTGCTGCGCGGCGAAATGAGCCTTGTCGGCCCGCGCCCGATCGTGGCGGGGGAAGCGGCGCGCTATGGTCGTCACTTCCCGGTCTATTGCAGCCTCAAGCCCGGGATCACCGGCCTGTGGCAGGTGAAGCGCCAGGACCGGACAAGCTATCGCCGCCGCGTCGCGTTCGATCTTGCCTATGCCCGCTCTCGCTCGTTCGCGCTCAACTTGCGCATCCTGCTGCTCACCGTGCCCTCGGTGCTGCGCGGTGAAGGGGCCTGCTGACGAGTTGGCAGGACCTCTCCCGCCTCCTGCCTTGCACCTGGCCCGCCGGAACGCCCGCAGCGCTCCGGCGGGCCATTTTGTCAGGGCCGCTGAACCTCGCCCGCGTCCGATCCGCTTGGCATCGTGCGCGGGGCAGGGACCTTGCTTCCCGCCAGCATAAATCCTTCGCTGCTTGCCCCTTCCGCCTGAATGCCTGCAGCATGGCGGCGCCCCGCTTCATACCCTTCGCCCAGAACAGCCTCCAGCACCCGCGTCGCCTGATCGCGCCAGGTCCAATGCGCAGCGTGGAGCCGCCCGCGCGTAGCCAACGCCGCCGGCGCAGCCAGCGCGCGCCGCACGGCCCTCGCCATGTCGTCCACATCGTGCGGGTCGCAATAGACCGCCGCCGTCCCGCAGCGCTCCGTCATCGCCGGAATGGCGGAAACCACCACCGGGCAGCCGAAATGCATCGCCTCCACCGGCGGCAGCGGGCTTGCTTCGTAGAACGAGGGGAACAGGAGGCAACCCGCATCGCGGTAGAGGCGCCCCAGCGCGTCGAGCTCGGTCACCGGCCCGATAAAGCGCACCAGATGCGCGACATCTGCCGGAACCTCGCCCGTGATGGGTGCGAGGATGTCGCTCCCCCCGCCCACGATCAGCGTGGCAAGCCCTTCCTCCCGCGCGAGCCGCACCGCGACGGCGAGCACGCCGTGGATGTTCTTGCGCCGCGAAAGCGAGCCGACATAAAGCAGATAGCCGGGCACTGGCTGTTCGACGAGCGCAGGGGCATCCGCGTTCCGCTCGCCCGGCCCACCGCCCCAGCCGCCGTTTTGCGCCACGCGAATGCGTCCGCGTGCTTCGGGGCGCAGCGCGGCCAGCATGGCCTTCTCCCGCTCCGAAACGGTGAGGATCGTCTGCGCCCGCCGCAGCAGCGAGGGCAGCATGATGTGGTGCCCCATCCGGTAATGCAGCCGATAGGCGCGGGGGAATTGGCGATACGACAAGTCATGGATCATCACCGTCACCCCGTGCCGGGCATGGAGCGCGGCAAGCGGGGCGGTGTTGCCAAGGCACAGCAGATGTCCTCCGCGTACCCGGCGCGGCAGCACCAGCTGCTCCCAGGCATGTCCGCGCACATGCCCGCCGATCCGCCCGCCCCATCTGCCCGGAGCCCGCTCCACCGTGGTTGCGACCAGCGCCAGATCATCGAGTTGCGCCTCCGGCTCACACACCAGCCGCACCCTCACACCAGGGTGCTCCTCGGCCACCAGCCGATCGAGCGCCCGCGTCAATTCGCGCGCCACGCGCTGCACGCCGGTCACGGGCTGCATCAGGAAGCGGCCGTTGATCACGATTTCGCTCGTGCCGGGATTGTGGGTCATGCGCGCGTTGAAACTCCCTGCTGAAGGCCCGCGGTCTAGCACCCCCTCCGCCCATCTCGCGCCCGCTAACCGGTCGAGTTCGGAGACAACGTTCGTGGGCGCGAGCGGGCGCGGCGCTTAGGAAGGGGCGGCCACCAGAGGGGTGGCTCGAGGGGGCACTAAGAATTCCATGCTGCGCATTCACATCTGCATCGCCACCGTGGGCCGCCCCGCGCTCCTACGCCAGACGGTCGATCTCATCGCCACGCAGACCAGGCAGCCCGACGGGGTAATCATCGTCGCCCCGGGAGAGGTCGATTTCGGCACCGCCGGAGAAAGTCCGGTGTGCCCCCAACTCGCGCTTTCCCCGCGCGGCTTGTGCCGCCAGCGCAACCACGCGCTCGATCTGCTCGAAGGGCGCTGCGATGTCGTGCTCTTTCTCGACGACGATTTCGTCATGGCCCCGGATTACCTTGCCGCGATAGAGGGGATATTCCTCGCCGATCCCGCGATTGTCGGCATCACCGGCAATCTCGTGGCCGACGGGGTGCGCCGGGGCGGCTTCACCATCGAGCAGGCCCTTGCCCTCATCGCGCGTGATGCCGCCGGGCTCGATCCCGCGCTCACCGCGCGCACCGCGCTCTACGGGTGCAACATGGCCTTGCGCCTGTCGCAGGCTCGCGGCCTGCGTTTTGACGAGGCGCTGCCGCTATACGGCTGGATGGAGGATATCGACCTCACTGTGCGCCTCGCCCGGCGCGGCAAGCTGGTGTCGAGCGGGCGGGTCACGGGCGTACATCTCGGTTCGCGCGGCGGGCGCACATCGGGGCGGCGGCTTGGCTATTCGCAGGTCGCCAATCTTGTCTACCTCTTGCGCAAGGGCACCATCCCCCGTTGGCTTGCCCGGCGCCTGTTCTGGCAAAACCTTGCCGCCAATCTGCTTCGCGCCGCGTTCCCCGAACCCCATATAGACCGTGCCGGCCGCCTCGCCGGCAATATGCGTGCGCTGGCCGATTGGGCGCGCGGGAGGATCGATCCGCGCAAGATCGAACAGATGTGAGCGCGCACTTGCGCCGCGTGGTGTTCAACGGAAAGTTTCGCGCCGGTGGCCTTGGCGGGGTCCACCGCGTCGCCGCGCGCCTGATCCGTGAGGTTGACGCCGTACTGGCTTATCGGAACTGCAGCGGCGATCCGCCTTTCGCCCTCGTTGTCCCCAGGGGTTGTGCCGGCGGGCTGGATCTTGCCGCGATCCAGGTGATCGAGGATGATCGCCCCGCCAGCCAGGCGTGGGAGCAATGGCGCTTGCCCCGGCTCGCGGCGGGCGGCCTTCTCGTCAATCTCGCCAATCTCGCGCCCGTCGTGCATCGGCCCAAGGTCACGCTGCTCCACGATGCCCAATTCCTCAGGGCAGACAGCTCCTATCCCTGGCGCCAGCGGCTTGGCTACCGCCTGCTGACCCCGCTCATGGCCCGTTCCAGCGCGCGCGTGCTCACCGTCTCGGCCTTCTCCGCGCAGGAACTGCTGCGCGGCGGCATCACCGGTGACCGGGAGGCCGATGTGCTCCACAATGGCGCCGATCACGTTCTCGAAGCGCCTGCCGATCCGGCAGTGCTCGCCCGCCTTGGCCTTGCCCCGCGCGGCTATGCGCTGTTGTTCGGCAGCCCCAAGGCCTACAAGAACAACGCGGTGGTCTTCGCCGCCTTCGCCGCCGGCGCGATTGCCCCCTTGCGCCTCGTCGTCGTCGGTCCCCCGCGTGCGGCGCTTGAGGCAGCAGGCCTTGCTCCGCCCCCCGATGCCATCTTCGCGGGCGCTGCCGACGATGCCGCGCTGCGCGCGCTCTACGAAAACGCCGAGGCGCTGCTGTTCCCCTCGCGCACCGAAGGGTTCGGGCTGCCTCCGGTAGAGGCGATGCTGTGCGGTTGTCCGGTGGTAGCTGCGCCCTGCGGCGCGGTGCCGGAAATCTGCGGCGATGCGGTGCGCTATGCCGCACCGGATGATCCTGCCGGCTGGCGTGCCGCGCTGGCTGAACTCGCTGCCACGCCGCGTCTGCCGCTCGTCCTTGCCGGCGCGGCACAGGCGCGGCGCTACACTTGGGCGCGCGCGGGTCAGACGCTGTTCGCTCTGCTGTGCGATCTGGCGCAGCAGCCGTGAGAGCGCGCCTTGCCCGCTTTGCCCGAGCCGGTAGCGGTACCGCCCTGATCGCCATGGCCGCGCGGGTCAGCGGCCAGATCGCCATGGTCGCGGTCACGCTCGTTGCCACGCGGCGTCTCGCGCCCGCCGATTTCGGCATTTTCGCGATTGCGGGCGCGCTCGTCATGCTCGCGCGCACCATGCAGTATACCGGCCCGTTCGAATACCTGATCAAGGCCCCGCAAGAGAGCGAGGGCCCGGTCGCCGCCGCCTGCCTGGCCGCCACGGCCCTCGTTGCGACGGGGTGGACGCTGCTGCTGGTCGCGCTCGGTCTTGCCGCACCGGTGCTGTTCCGGGGCGGCGGCGTGGCGCCCGTCATCCTCGCGCTCGCGCCCTCGGTCCTGTGCGCCGCGCTCGCCGCCTTTGCCGAATCGCTGATGCTGCGCGCTGGCGCGGTACGGCGCTACTATGCCATCACCGTTCTGGCCGAAACCGGCGCGGGGCTCGCCGCGATCGGCCTTTTGCTCGCCGGGTGGGGGCTCTGGGCGCTCGTCGCGCAGATCTACATGCGCGTCGTGCTGCTCGTCCTGGCGCTTGGCGGTCTTGGCCCGCGGCTGACGCTTGCCTGGCCGAGGCCCGGCGGCATCAGGGCGGTCCTCAGCTGGTCGGCCAGCCGCTTTGGCTCTGTTCTCGTCGGCTTCCTCGCCAACTACAGCGGCGATCTCGTGCTCGGCATGGTCTTCTCCCCTGCCGCCGCAGGGCTCTACCGTGCGGCCAACCGCATGGTCACCGCGCTGGCGGACATGTTTGTCCAGCCTGCCGGCATGCTCGCGCTGACCACGCTCGCGGCGCAGCGGGCGCGCGGTGAGGCGCCTTCCGGCGCCTGGCTGCGCCTGTGCGGGCTGTTCGGCGTGCTGGGCTGGCCGGCGCTGGCGGTCCTCGCGCTCTTTGCCGGGCGCGTGGTCCCGCTCGCGTTGGGCCCGGCCTGGGCGGCTGCGGGCCCGATCGTCGCGGTGTTCTGCCTCGCGCGCATGGCCTCGCTCGTCAGCGCGGTCGCTACCGCCGCGCTTGTCGTGGCAGACCGGCAGGGCCGCGTCCTCGCGGTGCAGACCGCCGCAGCCCTGGCCACCGCCGCGCTTACTGTGCTGGCCGCGCCCTTTGGAGCGCTGGGCGCCGCGCTTGCTGCCACATTCGTCGCCGTGCTTGCCGCCGCCGCGCTGGCGCTCGCGGCGTTCCGGCGGGAGGAGCGGGCTGCGCTGGCCGAAGCCGCGCGCTTCGTGCTGCTGCCCCTTGCCGGAGCCTTTGGTGCGGCCCTCGCGGCAGACCGGCTGTCCGGCGGCGGCACGCCGCTCCTCGCTCTCATCCTCCCGCTCGCCGCCGCTGCCGCTGGCTGGCTGCTGGCCGCCTGGCCTTTCGCCCCAGCGCTTCGCCGCGCCGCTGCGCTCCTGTCCGAAATGCCGCCGAAACCGGCCTGACCGCAAAGCCCTCTTGCCCGCGCCTCGTGATCATGGAACCTTGCGGCTGCCAAGACCGGGGAGCCCAGACCTTGAAGCCCAGCACCATCACCGCCGCCGCCGCCCTTTTCCTTGCCGCCCCGGCGCCTTTCCCGGCCAGCCCCGCCGCCGCCGAAGCGCCCGCCGCCGCGCGCCCCTTCATCGCCACCGATTTCCCCGTCCCCTCGCGCATCGAAGGCAAGGGCTTTCAGCTCGTCCCCCTCGGCCCCGCGCTCGTGAAGATCGATTTCGACGCCTACATGTCCTCGATCGAGCACCTCCAGAAGACCTTCACCCGCTCGGCCGCCTGGCCCCATCCCGGCATTACCGACGCCGAGGCCATGGCCGACATGCAGGCCGAAGCCGCCCGCTTTGCTGGCCGCGAATCCTTTGCTTATTCGGTGCTCACACCCGACGGCACGCGCGAACGCGGCTGCGTCTACATCTCGCCCAGCCCGGTCCCCGGCTACGACGCGGTCGTGCGCATCTGGGTGACCAAGGCCGAGTACGACGCCGGCTTCGACCGCGAGCTCACCGCCTGGGCCACCCGCTGGGTCGAAACCGCCTGGCCCTTCCGCAAGGTCGCCTACCCCGGCCGCACCATCGATTGGCAAACCTGGGACGCCCTGACCGCTGCAAACCCCGCCAAATAATCGCGAAACCCCTCCCCATTCTTGCGAAGCACAAATGGGGAGGCGGCAGAGCGCGGCGCTGACGGAGGGGCAACTCCGCCGCTTCAAACCTCCACCAGCACCGTCTCGATCTCGGTCGTCACCGCCGTCATCAGCTTGTGGACGGGGCACTTCTCCGCCGCCGCCAGCAGCGCGGCGCGCTCCTCGGCGGAAAGGTTTCCGCCCAGCATCAATGCGGTGCGCAGGCGGTAGACGCCTTCGCGTTCGCGCGAGGCATCGCGGGTGACGACCACTTCGATGTCCTCCAGCGCCATGCCCTTGCGCTGCGCAAACCACAGCACCGTCAGCGCCTTGCAGGCCCCCAGCGCCGCGTCATAAATCTCGTGCGGATCGGGCCCCTCGTTGTCCGCGCCCTCCGCAGGGGTCATGTCGGCCACAAATTCGTGGCCCCGCACCAAGACGCGGTGCGCCGTCCCCGAAGCATCGATCCGCGTGACAGTGATCATGCACTCTCTCCCAGCTTGCCCGCCCCGCACAGTGCAGCACCGCGCCTGCCCCCGGTCAAGTTGACCGCGCCTGTCCCATAATGGGAGGGGGTTGACACGGTTGACACGGTCCTGGGGAATAATTGTATTCGATCAGTAGCGGGGTTTTGATCGGAAAAGGCGATCATGGGGCCAAGGGTCTGGTTCACCGATCGAGCCATGCGGGGGTGCTCTGCCAAAGGGGGCTGGGCCGCGCAGTGTTGCAGAATTGCGCCGTGTAGGAAAGCGTGGGGGGCGAAGATTGGGCTTAAGGCACAGCTTGCGGATACGAGCATATGTATTTGAAAATAAATATAATTAATGCGCTCGCAGCGATGCCGGGCGAATTCCTTGGCGCACGGTTCAAGTCGCTGCGCGAGATGTTTTATCCAACACGAGCCGACCCAGACCTGCTCGTGCGGAATTTCGACCTGCCCGACGTGCTGGAACCCATTCTTGATGATGAAAAGTAGTCAGTTGCCTACGAAGAGGTCGGAAGCCTGAAAAAGACGCTGCGCAATGGCGATGTCGCTATGTCGCGGTTGCGCGCCTACCTCAAGGAAACAGCGGTTGTACGGACCGGGGACGATTATCCGTTGCTCGGATCATCCGAGTTCATCGTCCTGCAGCCGATTAGACCAAAGGCAAATCGCATCGCCCCGGAAACGTTGATGATCTTCCTGCGCTCCTATCCGGTCCAGACCATTCCGAAGTGGTGTCAGGATGGGTCGTAGCCCCCCCCGGTTCAGTGAGCGTGATTTGCTCGCGATACCCGTGCCAGATGCTGTCGCACATGTTTCATCCGTTATCGAGTCAATGGTCTAAGCTGCATTTGCCGCCCGCGCCCGATCCCGCGCCTTGTTGATCGCCGCCAAGCGCGCAGTAGAAATCGCTATCGAAGAGAGCGAGGCGGCCGCACTGGCCTACGCTAAACGCTACTTCGTCGAGCGCCTGTTCTGCCGCCTCAAGGACTGGCGACGCGTCGCCACGCGATACGACCGAAAGGTCTCAACCTACCTAGCAACCGTCACCATCGCCGCAATCGTCATGTTCTGGCTATGATTATGAGTCCGGACCCGCGCCCCTGTCCTTCTCCCGCGCAGCCTGCTGCCGCATATTTTTTGCGCGGGTTTGTCGAAACTGGCTGGCCTCGCCGCACACGGGCTCAAGCAGCTGGCGCTGCCAGCCGGGTGAAAACCAGGCCAGTCCCGCAAAGGAACCAGTCCATGCAATACGTCCTGCTCTTCCTCGAAACCCCCGGCCGGCCGCCGCCTCGCGCTCTTCCTGGCGCACACCGGGATATCATCGCCGCGAAGGCTAACAGGCGGGGTGGCTGAGAGGGGGGTATCCCGGGTGTGCTGCATGGGGCGCCGTAACACGGCATGGTTCACGGCGGATGACCCCCGCCAAGCATTAATGCCAAAGGATTAAACATTTGTAGCGGGAATGCAACTGCTCTGGTGCAGGCGAAAACGCGCCGAATCTGTATTGAGTCTGGATACCAATCTGGGGCGGGTGAGGGCTGGGTTTCATGAAAGTCACCGGGGTAATTAAACTAGGCAGGGGCTTAAAACAATGTCTATTGCATTTCCGATTTACATCACTTCCGACGGCGGCGTCGATGATGTTGCGCTGAATATTGCCGAGAACACGCTCGCGGTCACTATTGTGCAAGCTGCGAGTGACGACAATTCGGCGGCGTTCAAATATACCATTTCGGGCGGCGAAGACGCCGCACTCTTCATGATCGACCGCGTAACCGGCGTTCTGCAGTTCCTTGCACCGACCGATTTCGAAAACCCGATCAATTCCGCCGCCGATGCCGCGTCGCCTTATCTGGTAACCGTCACCGTGTCGGACGGCTCGGGAACGCATGACGTCAACTATTCCGTGTCTGTCTCGGATTCGGAGTTGGTTGAGGGCACAAGCGACAACGACGTTCTCGCCGCCGACGACGTCGACACGCCGGATGCCGAGCTCTACGGCTACGAAGGCAAGGACGTCCTGACAGGCGGCGATGGCAACGACCTCCTTGATGGCGGCCTCGGTGCTGACAAGATGGCGGGCGGCCTTGGCGACGATCTCTACATCGTCGACAACGCGGTTGACCGGGTCACTGAAGGCAGTGACGAGGGCAACGATACGGTGATGACGTCGCTGCGCTCCTATCGCCTTGCCGACAATGTCGAAAACCTTGTGATCACCAATGCCGAAGGGCGCACTGGCGCTCATACCGGCTACGGCAACGAACTCGACAACACGATCATCGGCAGCGCCGTCAGGGATAACCTCTATGGCTTTGCTGGCAACGACCACCTCTACGGCGGTGGCGGAAACGACTGGCTTGAAGGCGGCCAGGGCGATGACTTGCTTGATGGTGGTACCGGCGCGGATGGCGTCGCGACTGCAGACCGCATGAGCGGCGGCATGGGCGATGACAGCTATGTTGTCGATAATGCCGGGGACAAGGTCATCGAGTATTCCAACCGCGGGGATGACACGGTCTACGCCTCGATCGACTACAAGCTTGCTCGTAACGTGGAGAATCTCGTCCTTACTGGCGGCGAAGATCTCAGCGGCACGGGCAACAAGCTCGACAACACGCTTGTCGGCAACCTGGGCGCCAATAGCCTCGCAGGTGGCTCGGGCGATGATACGCTTGACGGCGGCCTCGGTCTCGACACCCTGACCGGCGGCGCCGGTGCCGATCTCTTCCGCTTCAGCACCGATTTTGACACCAACGCCGACGTCATCACCGACTTCTCCCGCACGGAAGGCGACAAGATCGTTCTCGACATGTCGATCTTCTCCGCATTCACGGACGAGGGTCCGATCGACAAGACCGCGTTCTATGCCGCGAACGGCGCGGACGCCGCGCCGACCGCCGATGTCCGCATCATCTACGACAAGGCCAGCGGCGCCCTCTATTATGACGCTGACGGTAACGGCACAGATTCCGATCCGGTCCAGGTTGCGCAGATCGGCGTGGACGACGCGACCTCGCACATACCTTTGACTTATAAGGACTTTATGATCGTTGCCTGATGAATGAACAAAAAGCCTGGTCGCGCTTGATTGCGCGGCCGGGCTTTTTGTTGCCAGATTCAGAGCCATTCCAGCGCCGCGCTGTACCGCGTGATACTCTGTGCGGTGGGCGCACCGTTTGGCATCTGGTGTTTGGTCCCGGGGTTTGATGGTGCATTATCCAAGCAGGAATGGAAGGATGCACTGTGGGTCAAGTTCTTCACGGGAGCGCCAGCACGACAGCGGCAGTCCGTCGAGCAATACAAGATAGTCAAGAGAGCCTGAGGGCTCTCGCCAAGCGGCACGGCATCAACCCCAAGACGGTGGCCAAGTGGCGGAGCCGGAGCAGTACGGCCGACATTCGCCCAGGCCCCAAGGATGCCCATTCGACGGTGCTGAGCATCTAGGAAGAAGCGATGATCGTCGCTTTCCGCAAGCACACTCTGCTGCCGTTGGACGACTGCCTCTATGCCCTTCAGGCTACGATCCCTGACCTGACGCGCTCATCGCTGCATCGCTGCTTCCAGCGGCATGACATCTCCCGGCTGCCCGAGGTCGATGGTCACAAGCCCAAGCGAAGCAAGTTCAGTTCATACCCCATCGGCTACTTCCATATCGACATGGCCGAAGTCCGCACCGAACAGGGCAAGCTCTACATGTTCGTCGCGATCGACCGGACCAGCAAGTTCGCCTTAGTCGAACTGCACGAGAACTCTCGAACCGCGACATCACGCGACTTTCTGCTCCGACTTATCGAAGCAGTCCCCTACAAGATCCACACCGTCCTGACCGACAACGGCATCCAGTTTACCACTCCAGGCGGCGGCGGATCGGCGGTGCCGCTGATCAAGGAGGCCATGGCAAATGGCGAGCGCTTCCGAGCCCATGCCTTCGAATATGCCTGCGCCAGGAACGACATTGATCATCGAACCACCAAGCCCAGACACCCCTGCACCAACGCCCAGGTCAAACGGATGAACCGGACAATCAAGGAAGCAACCGTCAAGCGCTTCTACTACGAGAACCACGACCAGCTGCGCGCGCATCTCGCCAACTTCGTGGCAGCCTACAATTTCGCCAAACGACTGAAGACCCTCAAGGGCCTCACGCCCTACGAATACATCTGCAAATGCTGGACAAAAGAACCGCAGCGGTTCACTTCAAACCCGCACCATCAAACCCCGGAACCAAACACTTCGTCGAGCGCCTGTTCTGCCGCCTCAAGGACTGGCGACGCGTCGCCACGCGATACGACCGAAAGGTCTCAACCTACCTAGCAACCGTCACCATCGCCGCAATCGTCATGTTCTGGCTATGATTATAAGTCCCGACCCATGGCCCTTGCCCGCCGGAGGCAAATGGAGCGCCCGCCGGAGGCATATGGAGCGCCCTCCGGAGGCTTTTGATGCACCCGCTGGCCGCGCGGTGAGGGCGGCCTGAAAGGGCTTTCCTCTGCGCGGCGCTCAAGGCATCATTCTTCGCGCTCCTTGAACACCGTGGCACCACCCCGCGCCCCTGTCCTTCTCCCGCACCGCCTGCTGCCGCACATTTTTTGCGCGGGTCTGTCGAAACCGGCCGGCCTCGCCGCACACGGGTTCAGGCAGCCCGTGCTGCCAGCCGGGTGAAAGCCCGGCCAGTCCCGCAAAGGAACCAGTCCATGCAATACGTCCTGCTCTTCCTCGAAACCCCCGCCGAGCGCGACAAGCGCACTGATCCCGCTGAAGCCGGCGCCTACTGGGGCAGTTGGTCGGCCTATATGGGCGCCATCGCGCAATCGGGCGCCATGGTCGGTGGCAACGGGCTGCAGCCCCCCGAAACCGCCACCACGCTGCGCGTCGAAAACGGCACGCGCCATGTCGTCGATGGTCCCTTCGCCGATACCAAGGAAGCGCTTGGCGGCTATGTCGTGCTCGAGGTTGCCGATCTTGATGCCGCGCTCGAATGGGCCGCGCGTGCGCCCTGCGCCGGCGCAGGCTCGGTGGAGATTCGCCCGGTCATGGCCCCGCCGGCCGCTGGCTGAGCCTGCGATGGAGCCCGCGCGCCACATGCCTGCCGCGATGGCCGAGCAGGTGGCGCGCGCCTCCTATGGCCGGCTTCTCGCGCTCGTCTCGGCGCGCACCCGCGATATTGCGGCGGCGGAGGATACGCTGGCCGAAGCCTTTGCCGCCGCGCTGGCGCAGTGGTCGGTGCAGGGGGTGCCCGCCAATCCCGAAGGCTGGCTGCTCACGACGGCGCGCCGCGCTGCCGGGCACCAGCGCGCCCGGGTGCAGACCGCCACCCGCGCCGCCGATGTCCTCGCCCTGCTGGCCGAAGAACGCGCCGACCGCCCCGAGCGCCCGTTCGGCGATGAACGCCTCGCGCTGCTCTTCGTCTGTGCGCACCCGGCGATCGAGCCCGATGCCCAGGCCCCGCTGATGCTGCAAACGGTGCTCGGCCTTGATGCCGCGCGGATCGCCGCCGCCTTTCTCCTCAGCGGTGCGACGATGGGCCAGCGCCTTGTGCGGGCCAAGCGCAAGATCCGCGATGCCGGGATCGCTTTTGCCGTGCCTGATATGGCGGAGGCGCCCCAGCGCCTCGGCGCCGTGCTCGCCGCGATCTACGCTGCTTATGGCACCGCGTGGGACGATACGCTCGGCGCTGATGCGAGGCTGGCGGGCCTGCGGGGCGAAGCGCTGTTCCTTGCCCGCCTGACCGCCGAGCTCCTGCCGGAGCAGCCCGAGGCGCTCGGCCTCCTCGCGCTGATCCTGCACTGCGAGGCGCGCCAGTCGGCCCGCCGCGGCCCGGACGGCGCCTTCGTGCCGCTTCATCTGCAGGACCCAGCGCTGTGGACGCGCGATTTGGTGGTGGAAGCCGAAGCCGCGCTGCGCCGCGCCGCCGCGCTCGGCAAACCGGGCCGCTTCCAGACCGAGGCCGCGATCCAGTCGCTCCACGCTCACCAGCGCATGACCGGCGAACGGTTCACCACTCCGCTCGCCCGGCTATACGACCTGCTTGCCGCCTTTGCGCCGACGACCGGTGTCATGGTCGCCCGCGCTGTCGCCCATGCCGAGGACGGCGCGCCCGATGCGGCGCTTGCCCAGCTTGAGGCCATGCCAGGCGCGCGCACCTACCAGCCCTGGTGGGCCGCGCTCGCCCGCGTTCACTGGCTTTGCGGTGATGCCACCGCCGCCGCCGCTGCCGCCGCCAACGCCGCTGGCCTCACCACAGACCCTGCGATCCGGGCCTTCCTCCTTGCTGGCGGGTACCGCTTTGCTGCGGGCGCGGGCGGGACCGGAGAAGGCCCCTGAGGCGGAGCGCCAACCTAGCTGGCGCCCTGCGATCAGGCGATTTCCAGCGTGCTATCGAGAATCAGGGGTTCCTGCATGGCAAAGCCGGGCGCCGGGGCGGGGCGGCACAGCATCAGGGGTTCGGTCGATGCACTTACCGCGAGCGGCGGCGCGGCGAGGGGACTGGGCGCCGCCACCGGGGGCGGCACCGGGCGCCAGCGGCGCAGCGCGAGCCCCGCCCCGCCGAGGAACGCGATGTCGGTGCCCGGATCGCATGTGGCCGAGGAGATCGAGGCCATGGCGATGCCCATCAGCATTGCCCAGGAACAGGCCGCCGCAGTCGATAGCGCTTCGTCGGCCACAGGCGTCCAGACCGATTGGCGCAGCGGGCTGAAGGCCTTGAGGAAGTGCAGCGAAAGCGCCGCCGCGCCAATTACCCCGGTGCAGCCCAGCACTGCAGTCGCAAGGCTGGAGGAGCGGAAACTGCCCGGCCCGATGCCGATCCCTGCGCTTTTGACGAAAGCATCGAGCCCCTGCCAGGCCCAGAACCGGCGTTGCAGCGCAGAGAGTGTCTCGCCCTTGTCGACCGTCATGTGCCGGATCATCTCGCCAAACGCGGCAGCAAAGCGCGGCTGCCAGATCATCACCGCGCTGGCCGCGATGATCGCAACTGACCTGCCCCCCGAAAGATCCCTCGATCTGATGTAGAGTCTGCCCATTGGAA
>NZ_JBAXOI010000018.1:0-106103 GCF_037133355.1 Novosphingobium sp.
TATTTAACCGCTGGACTCTCGTTATGACTGAGGGACTGCCGGGGGGCAGGTCAATGGCATTCATGCGCAACGAGTTCGACGTTGCCGCTTTTCAGGCCATGAAGGCAGTCGAAGTTTCAGTTCGAGAGGCTTCAGGATATCCAAAGGGCGACCACGGTGTTCCAATGATCCGGCGTGCATTCCACAAAGATACTGGACCGCTGACAGATGGGGGAGCTGAGGAGGCAGAGAAGGAAGCTCTTTCTGCACTCTTTGCTGGCGCGATTGGCTTATACAAAAATCCTCATTCTCACCGTGACGTGGACCTCACTGATCCGGCCGAAGCGGCAGAGATTGTGATGCTAGCCAATCTGCTGCTGCGAATTGTCGACGGCCGTCTCGCAAAACAGGGCAAATGACAACCGCGCAGCGCCCAGACCGCAGACCAGCTTCAAGGATAGCTCACCCCAGCGACCTCACGCTGTAGCCACGGTCAAAACCCTGATTTCCAGCTGATGCCAAACAGTCGTGTCTCACAACCAATCCGCAACCGTGCGAAACCACCGCGTCCGCGCTGTGCCTGCCCAGCCCAAAACCGTGCGTTAAGTAGCGGCATGTTAGGGCCTTAACCCAAACCAAGATCGCAAGGCTGCGCGAAGACCTCGGGAAATCTTAGCTTTTTCCGCCTTCACAGCGGCTGGCTGGGTGTCCGCTAGGCCGATTGGCTCGCTAGTCATTCCAGAAACAACCGTACTGGGTACAGCTGACTGCGCTGAGGCAACCGAAACTCTTGATGCAACCGTCAGCGCAGGAGCGAGAATCACTTGTGGCTTAGGAGGTGGGCTTTCAAAGCCCTTGTTCAGTAGAAGCACCGGCCACCCTTTGCCTGCATCATAGCTGCACGATTTCGCGAGAGATTGGAAAAGGCTGTTCACCCAGAGACTTGCATCGTGAAAGTAAGAGTCTCTCTCTGGGTCGATGGCTGCATCCAACCACCGACGGAGCTCTTTTTCGTTCGGCAATATTTCGAACCACGATAGCCTCGGAAGATGATCTGTTTGCTTGTAGAAGGCCTTACACGAGTTGAGATTGCCTTCTTGAGCAGCCAGGCCGGAATTAATAACCCATTCTACGGAGAGCATACGCATGAAGGAGTTGTACGTCCTCTCACTTTGCGTGGCTGATTTGATGGATTTAACAAACCCGCCCTCCATCTGAACGATAAGCTTGTTGTCCACATGATTTGTAATAGCGTCTTCAATTCGTGAAGCTTTTGCGTCGCGAAAATTCGCAAGCCATGTGATAATATCTCGACCACAATCAGGACGATATTTTTTTGCTAACTTTGATGTGATTAGATGCCTTACGATATTTCCTTTTAAAATACCTGTAGTTATAATTAGATCCACAACTGCGCCATCTTTAAATTTATACGCTCGAACGAACTGGGCTACATAATTACCGTCTGGCACATTCGTATTAACGAAAGCGTGATGATACGTCATTGGCACGCCCCTCCATGCACTTACACATTCGCTCTGTTTGGCTGCACCATCCCACCGCCGTCAATTGTCGCCAATCAGTCGTGTGACACGACCATTCGAAACCGTGCCAAAGCACCGTGCCTACACCGTCCTGCACAGCCCAAGACCGTGCGATAAACCGTGTGAATGGTTTTGCACTTCCCCGCAGGGGTTAAATTATTGATATCACTGAGTTCAGTGGTAGCGGAGGAGGGACTCGAACCCCCGACACGCGGATTATGATTCCGCTGCTCTAACCGGCTGAGCTACTCCGCCCCGAAGGGTTGCGTGCTGGCGCCAGGCGGGCTGGCGGCAGGGCAGGCGGGCCTATTAGGCGGGGCATCGGGCGCGGTCAACCGGGGAATTGCGGTGCTGGTGAGCTCATACCCGCGCCGTCATCGTCTGGCCCGCCCGCGGAAGGGCCAGCGGCCAGCGGGTTCCCACAGCCCGGCCCGGTAGCGGTGGAGCGCGAGCGCGGCGAAGGTGAAGCGTTCTGCCTGCAGATCGCCGCCAAGCATGGCCTGCAGGGCCTTTGCCTCCGCGCGCGCGACCTTGTTCTGGACCGTAACGTGGAGGCGCGGGGCGGCCTCGTCCTGCAGCGTGAGCATGCCGTGGAACCGCGCGGCGATCATCTCGCGGCAATCAAGCAGCGCCGGGCTTTCGATCGCCAGCGCGGTTCCGGTGCCAAGGTCCATGATCCCGGTCAGCCGGGCAGGCGGCGGCGGCAGTTCGGCGGCAAGCGCCGCGAGGAGGCCGCGGGCCTCGTGCTCCACGCGCGGCGGCAGCGCGCGCAGCAGGGTGACATGCGCGGGCACGCGGTTGCGCGTGGCCGGATAGTGCGCACGGCGCAGACCTTCGGCACGGGCCTGCAACGGCTGAGGCAGTTCGGCCGTCACCACGAGGGCGGCGGCGGCGGGCTGCGCCTCGTCAACCTCGTCCAGCGCACGCACTCCTTTTCCAGCAGAACCGGGCGAATCAGCGCCCCAGGACGCGACCATGGCACGGCGCGGTATGTTCGGAAATGCGGTGGAAAGACGATTCGTTTTTTTCGGGCTGTCAAGCCGGAGCTCCCCTTAGGGATACCCCAAAATATTGATACTTATAGACTATCCGTGGCTTACCTATCCTTGGCGCAGAGGGAAATGGCTGATGGCCAATCAATTGCCAAAATGGAGGCGTTGCGGCATATTCATCTTCGTATGAAGTCAAAGTTATCCCTCCAGGGCCGGGGACCAGGTCAGGTGAAACAACTTCGTCAATCCACGCCGACTTTTCAGCGCTTTGCCGCCGCAGTAATACTTGTCGGTGCTGCCGCGCTGACCGCACCGGTTGCCCATGCGCAGGCTTACGAGAGTGCGTTGCGGTCGATCAGCCCGGCCTCGATCGGTCAGGGCGGGTTGGACGGGCGCACACGTCCCGCGATACTCAGCATTGCACCGGCCTCGGTCGAGAACCAGCCTTCGATAGTTCCTGCGGTCTACGATCCCTCCCTCGGGCGTTTCGTCTCGGCGGTCGGCAATGGGCGCGGGGCGATTTCGGTGAGCGCGACGAGCGCTGTTTCGGTGATGGTCAGCAACCAGAGCAGCACTGTTATCGTCGGCGCTTCGTCGAACTCGGTGCCGCTGCGCGCCGAGGCTGTTTCAAGCCCGACCAGCACGGTCACGACCCAGCAGATCTCCACGAACGTCAGCGCCAGCGGGCGCTGAAACCGGCTTAGAGTTCGCCGCGCGCCTTGCGTATGGCGAACCAGCGCGCGACGTTGGCGTTGTGCTCCTGCAGGGTAGGGGCGAAGACATGCCCGCCCTTTCCATCGGCCACCATAAAGAGCGCATTGGTCCGCGCCGGATGCAGCGCCGCCTCGATCGAGGCCTTGCCCGGATTGGTGATCGGCGCCGATGGCAAGCCGACCATGGTATAGGTGTTGTAGGCGTTGACCGCCTGGATTTCCGACTGGCGGATGCGCCGGCCCAGCGGCTTGCCGCGCGTGATCGGGTAGATGATCGTGGGATCGGCCTGGAGCATCATGCCCTGGCGCAACCGGTTGGAGTAGAGCCCGGCGACCATGCGGCGCTCGGATGGCTTGCCGGTTTCCTTCTCGACGATCGAGGCGAGGATCACGGCTTCCTCGGCGCTCCTCGGCACGGCATCGCTCGCACGCTCGGCCCAGAGCTTCGCCAGCGTGCGCGCCATGGCTTCCTGCATCCGCGCGACCACGGCGCTGCGGCTCTCCCCGCGCTGGAAGGCGTAGGTATCCGGGAGGACCGAACCCTCGGCAGGCGCGGTGACCGGCCCGGTGAGCATGGACTGCGCCATGAGCCGTTCCTGCACCATGATCGATGGCATGCCTTCGGGGATCGTGACCATGCGGCGCACCTCGCCCCCGACCCCCTGCAGGATCGCGAGCACCGCGGCGCCGCTGGCGTGGGCCGGGACCGCGTATTCGCCCGCCTTGAGCGGTTCGCCGCCGCCAAGCAGACGTGCCCGGGTGCGGAAGGTGCTCGCCGAGGCGACGATACCTTCGGCTTCCAGCTTTTCCGCAACGCTCGCAAGGCTGGCGCCCTCGGGCACGGCGAACGTCGTGTCCTTGACCAGGGGACCGCTGCCGTACCAGCCATAGAGGAAGTGGACGCTGTAGGCACCCACCACAAGCAGCACAGCCAGCGCGATGATCCGGAGACGACCTGCCTTGAGCATGGACTGCCGCCTCCTTCCGCGCCGGCTCAGATCGCCTTCACGATGACGCTGGCGTTGGTGCCGCCAAAGCCGAACGAATTGTTCAGCGCGGCGCGCACGACGCGCTTCCTCGCCACCTTGGGCACGAGATCGACGCCCTCGCAGCCTTCGTCCGGATCATCGAGATTGAGCGTGGGCGGCACGACTTGATCGCGGATCGCGAGCACGCAGAAGATCGTCTCGACCGCGCCTGCACCGCCGAGCAAGTGGCCGATGGCGGACTTGGTGCTGCTCATCGAGGCGCCGGCGAGATCGGAACCAAGCACGCGCTTGATCGCGGCAAGCTCGATCGTGTCCGCCATGGTCGAAGTGCCGTGCGCGTTGATGTAGTCGATATCGCCAGGGCCCATGCCGGCCTTGCGCAGCGCCATGCGCATGGCCAGTTCGGCGCCCTTGCCTTCGGGGTGCGGCGCGGTGACGTGGTAGGCATCGCCAGAAAGGCCATAGCCTACGACTTCGGCGTAGATTTTCGCGCCGCGCGCCTTGGCATGTTCGTATTCCTCGAGCACGACGACGCCTGCACCCTCGCCCATGACAAAGCCGTCGCGGCCCTTGTCATAGGGCCGGCTGGCCTGTTCGGGCCGGTCATTGAAGCTGCAGTTGAGCGCACGTGCCTGAGCAAAGCCGGCCACGCCCAGGGGGTTGATTGTGCCCTCAGCGCCGCCCGCCAGCATGATATCGGCATCATCATCGCGGATCATGCGCGCGGCATCGCCGATCGAGTGTGCGCCGGTCGAGCAGGCAGTGACGACCGCATGGTTGGGTCCCATCAGGCCATACTTGATCGAGACCTGGCCCGAGATGAGATTGATCAGGCGGCCGTGGACGAAGTGCGGCGAGACGCGGCCCGGGCCCTTTTCATGCAGGACAATCGATTCGCTCTCGATCCCCGGCAGACCGCCGATGCCAGAACCGATCGAACAGCCGGTGCGCAGCTTGAGAGCCTCGTCCATATCGACAAGGCCAGCGTCTTCGAGCGCCTGCCCGGCGGCATCGATGCCATAGATGATGAACGGATCAACCTGGCGCTGCACCTTGAAATCGACACGCTTGTTCGGGTCGAAACCATAGGGGTGGTCGGCAGGCTTCACTTCGCAGGCGATCAGACATTTCTGCCCCTGGGTATCGAAGCGGGTGATCCGCCCCGCACCTGATTTACCGGCGATAAGGTTGGCCCAAACGGTTTCGACATCGGCCCCGAGCGGGGTGACGAGGCCAAGTCCGGTGATCACGACACGGCGCATTGCAGTCTCCGAAACGTCCGCCAGCCTAGCCGAAAACGGACCATGAAGCACAACAGGCCCAGACCCTTTGGGGGCCGAGCCTGTCGAAGCCCCGGCGCTTGCCGCCGGGGCACGACCGCTGCCCCATCAGGCCTGCACCAAGGCAAACCGGACGGGGAACCGCGGACGGGTTGGCAATCCGAAAGGATCAGCCCTTGTTGTCGTCGATGTACTTGATCGCGTCCGAGACGGTGGCGATCTTCTCGGCCGCGTCGTCGGGGATCTCAACACCGAATTCTTCCTCGAACGCCATGACCAACTCGACGATGTCGAGGCTGTCGGCACCGAGATCGTCGATGAAGCTCGCGTCTTCGGTGACCTTGTCGGCCTCTACCCCGAGGTGCTCGACAACGATCTTCTTCACGCGGTCGGCGGTATCGCTCATTCTTTTGCCCCTTCAAGGAACTGGGTTGGTATCATCAAATCTGGCCATCGCCCTAATGTCCGGATTGCAGGCTGGCAAGTGGCCCGATGCAAACGATCGGTGTGGACGAGATGTGCAGAATGCGTGACGAGCGGTGAATCCTGTGACTGATGGTGCCCGCCGCAGGCCAGTCCGCCCTCACCCTTTCGGCTGCTCCACCGTTCGCAGATGCAGCTCACGCAGCTGCACCGGGGCCGCCGGCGAAGGCGCGCCCATGAGTAGGTCCTCGGCGCGCTGGTTCATCGGGAACAGCGTGATCTCGCGCAGGTTCTGTGCGCCGCAGACCAGCATGACGATGCGATCCACGCCCGCCGCCATGCCGCCGTGCGGCGGCGCGCCGTACTGGAACGCGCGGTAAAGCCCGCCGAAGCGCTCCTCGACGTCTGCCTTCGAGAGGCCGACGAGTTCGAACGCCTTGACCATCAATTCGGGCGACTGGTTGCGGATCGAGCCCGAGGCGATTTCGTAGCCGTTGCAGACAAGATCGTACTGGAAGGCCTTGATCGTCAGCGGGTCCTGGCCCTCGAGCGCGGCCATGCCGCCCTGCGGCATCGAGAACGGGTTGTGCGCGAACTCGACCTTCTTGGCGTCCTCGTCCCACTCGTAGAACGGGAAATCGACGATCCAGCACAAGTCGAACCGGTCCTTGTCGATCAGGCCGAGCTGATCGGCAACGCGCGTGCGGGCAAGGCCGGCGAGCTTTGCGGCCTGCTCGGGCTTGCCAGCGGCGAAGAACAAGCCATCGTCCGGGCCAAGGCCGAGCGCGGCGTAGAGCGTTTCCATGCCTTCGGTGCCATGGTTCTTGGCGATCGGTCCGCCGAACTCGCCGCCCTTGCGCGTGACATAGCCGAGGCCGGCATGGCCTTCGCTGCGTGCCCACTCGTTCATGTCGTCGAAGAACTTGCGGCTCTTGTCTGCCGTACCCGGCGCGGGGATCGCGCGCACGGTGCCGCCACCCGCGACGATCTTCTCGAACAGGCCGAAGCCCGAGGTGGTGAAGTGCGAGGCAACGTCACTGATGATCAGCGGGTTGCGCAGGTCCGGCTTGTCCGAACCGTACTTGAGGATCGCCTCATCATAGGCGATGCGCGGGAAGCTGCCCGAAGGCGTCACCGGCTTGCCCTGCGCGAAAGCTTCGAACACCCCGCCGATCACGGGTTCCATCGTTTCCCAGACTTCTTCCTGGGTCACGAAGCTCATCTCGAGATCGAGCTGGTAGAACTCGCCCGGCAGGCGGTCGGCGCGCGGGTCCTCGTCGCGGAAGCAGGGGGCGATCTGGAAGTACCGATCGAAGCCCGCCACCATCAGCAGCTGCTTGTACTGCTGCGGCGCCTGCGGCAGCGCATAGAACTTGCCCGCGTGGATGCGGCTCGGCACGAGGAAGTCGCGCGCGCCTTCGGGGCTCGAGGCGGTGAGGATCGGGGTCGAGTATTCGGTGAACCCGGCATCTTCCATGCGGCGGCGCATGTCGCGGATCACCTTGGTGCGCGTAACGATGTTGGCGTGCAGCGTCTCGCGGCGCAGATCGAGGAAGCGGTAGCGCAGGCGGATATCTTCGGGATACTCCTGCTCGCCGGCGACCGGCATGGGCAGCTCTTCCGCCGCCGAAAGCACCGTCGCGGCGCGGGCATAGACTTCGATTGCGCCGGTCGCGAGCGCCGGGTTCACCGTGCTTTCGCTGCGCGCCTTGACCTCGCCCTCGATCGTCACAACGCTTTCGACGCGCGTGGATTCAAGGATCGCTAGCGCAGGGCTGTCGCTGTCTGCCACGATCTGGGTGATGCCGTAGTGGTCGCGCAAGTCGACGAAGAGCACGCCGCCATGGTCGCGCTTGCGGTGCACCCAACCCGAAAGGCGCACGTTCTGCCCGACTTGCTCCAGTGCGAGCGCGCCGCAGGTGTGGGAACGATAAGGGTGCATCGAGGTCTTTCCAATCGGGCTGCATTCGGGCAGGGAATGGCTGCGGCCAAGAGGCGATGGCCGCGTATTTGTCAAGCCGCAGGCCCCGGACGGGGCCACCACCAGTTCCGGACCGGACCTGCTTGGGCCGTGATGGAGCCCATACAGAAAAGCACGATGAAGATACACCCGCTGATCACCACCACCGAGGCCCTCGCCGCACTGTGCAGCCGCCTCGCCACGGCCGATTTCATCACGGTCGACACCGAGTTCATGCGCGAGAACACCTATTGGCCCGAGCTGTGCCTGGTGCAGATCGCCGACGACAAGGAAGCCGCCGCGATCGACCCGCTCGCGCCCGGGCTCGACCTTGCCCCGATGCTCGAGCTGCTGGTCGACAACGAGGACGTGCTCAAGGTGTTCCACGCCGGCGGGCAGGATGTGGAAATCATCTACAACTTGACCGGGCGCACCCCTCACCCGATCTTCGACACCCAGATCGCGATGATGGCGATCAGCCAGTCCGAACAGATCGGCTATTCGAACCTCGTCGAAAGCTGGCTCGGCTTCACGGTCGACAAGGGCGCCCGCTTCACCGACTGGTCGCGCCGCCCGCTGACCGAGCGCCAGATCGAATATGCCATCGGCGACGTCACGCATCTTTCGAAAATCTTCCCGCGCATGCTCAAGCGGCTGATCAAGACCGGGCGCGGCGAATGGCTTGATGCGGAGATGGAAAAGCTCGCCGATCCCGAGAACTACCGGTCCGATCCTCAGGCGGTGTGGCAGAAGATACGTGCGCCCAGCCGCAACCCGGCGGTGCTCGGCCGCCTCAAGGCCGTTGCCGCCTGGCGCGAGGTCGAGGCGATGGACAAGAACATCCCGCGCGGCCGGATCATGCGCGACGAGACCCTCGCCGATATCGCCAGCCATCCGCCGCGCGAGCAGCACGAACTCGCCAAAGTGCGCGGGCTTTCCGCCGGGTGGAAGGACAACGACATAGGGAAGCGCCTGATGCAGGCGATTGCCGATGCCAAGCCGATGACCGACGCCGAGATGCCCCCGCGCGCGCCGCGCGGTGCGCCGCTGGGCAAGGAAGGTGCGCTGGTCGCCGATCTCCTGAAACTGCTGCTCAAGATCCGTAGCCGCGAGATTGATATAGCGGCACGATTGCTGGCACGCAGCGACGATCTCGAAGCGCTGGCCGCCGGGCAGCGCAAGGGCCTGCAAATCCTCGAAGGCTGGCGTTTCGAGCAGTTCGGGCGGGATGCGCTCGAACTGGTCGAGGGCAAGCTCGCTTTCGCCGTGGTCAAGGGCAAGCTGAAGATGGCGCATATCGATGCCATTGCCGGCGGGAATAACGACGAGGCCGATCCGGTGACGGACGAGGACGCGATCCTGCTGACCACCGATGAAGGCGACGGCCGCAACTGGGACGACGATCAGGCCGCAGAGCGCGGGGCCGACTGAGAGCACCACGCTGCATGGCCACCTACCTTCCCACACTCAAGCAGCTGCAATATCTCGTCGCGCTGCACGAGCACGGCCATTTTGGCCGCGCCGCGGAGACCTGCTTCGTCTCGCAGTCGACGCTTTCGGCGGGCCTGCGCGAACTGGAGACACTGCTCGGCGTCACGCTGGTCGAGCGTACGCGGCGGGTCGTGCGTTTTACGGCATTGGGCGATCAGGTGGTGGCAAAGGCGCACCGCCTGCTGCGCGAGGGCGAGGAACTGGCCGCACTGGTCCAGGCGCACGGCGCACCGCTTTCGGGCGAACTCAGAATGAGCGTGATCCCGACGATCGCGCCCTTTCTCCTGCCCCGCATCCTGCCGCGCCTGCGCCGCGAGCGGCCGCAACTGAAGCTGTTCCTGCGCGAGGAGCCGAGCGCGGGAGCGGTCGAATCGTTGCATCACGGGCGGGCGGACTGCGTGCTGCTCGCGCTGCCCTTCGCAACCGGCGAGGTGGAGGCCGCGCACCTGTTCCACGACCGGCTGCTCGTCGCCTTCCCCAAGGACGATCCGCGCGACCCGCCTGCCAGCATCGCGCCTGCGCTGATCGACGAGGCACGGCTCTTGCTGCTGGAA
Source organism: Novosphingobium sp. (assembly GCF_037133355.1). Lineage (GTDB taxonomy): Bacteria > Pseudomonadota > Alphaproteobacteria > Sphingomonadales > Sphingomonadaceae > Novosphingobium. Next base: position 9,926 of record NZ_JBAXOI010000018.1, read on the forward strand.
GACGGGCATTGCCTCAAGGACCACGTGCTTGCCGCCTGCAATCGCCCCGAACTGCGGGCCAGTGCAACGATGATCGGCACCAGCCTGCACACGCTGGTCCAGATGGTCGACAATGGCCTCGGGCTTACCATGCTGCCCGAAATGGCGGTGAACGCGGGCATCCTGCGCGATACCCAGATCGTCGCCCGCCCCCTCGAATCCGCCCACGCCAGCCGCGAGATCGCGCTGGTCTGGCGCAAGAACTCCCCGCGCGCGGAGGAGTTTCGCTTGCTGGCGAGCGAACTAGCGGCGGGTTGATAATAGTTGATAAAAGAGGTAATCTAGGCTCACCATTTGACCTCCCGAGGTGAGCATGATCAGCGCCGATCTTGGACCCAAGCTTGAGGAATTTGTGACCGAACTGGTCGCGAACGGCCGCTACAACTCGAAGAGCGAAGTCCTGCGCGAAGGCGTGCGGCTGATTCAGGATCGCGAGGCGCGGCTGGCGGCGTATAATGCGGCGATTCAGCGCGGCCTCGATGACGTGGAGGCAGGGCGAACGAAACCCGCTGCCGAGGTGCTTGATCGCCTCGAGCAAAAATACCGCGCGATGATCGAAAGCGCGAAGTGAAACTAGAGTTCGCGGCGGAAGCCGAAGCCGATCTCGAAGCCATTGCCGCGTTCATCGCGCGGGACAGCCTCCAGCAAGCGCTCCGGTTTATTGCTGAACTGCGTGAAGCCTGTGAGAGCCTCACGACGTTCCCACGACGGTTCCCAGTGGCTCATCAGGACAAACGCGGTGAGGTCCGCAAGGCTCTGTACGGCAACTATCTGATATTCTTCAAGATCGAAGAGGAGACGATCTACGTGATCCATATCCTCCACGGCGCCACCGACTATGAAGTGAGGTTCCCGGCACCATGAACCTTCCGCCCTATCTCTCGCTCACCATTGCCATTGTCGCCGAAGTCATCGCGACGACCGCGCTCAAGCAATCGGCGGGTTTCAGCAAGCTCTTGCCTCTGGCGGTCAGCATGGCGGGCTACGCTATCGCGCTGTTCTTCCTGTCGCTGACGCTAGAGCGCATTCCGACCGGCGTTGCTTATGCAATCTGGTCGGGCGTGGGCATCGTGCTGATCACGGCGCTGGCGTGGGCGGTGCACGGACAGCGGCTCGATGCGCCGGCGCTGGCGGGGATCGGCCTGATCATGGCCGGGGTACTGGTGCTGAACCTGTTCTCGAAGGCCGGCGCGGGCTGAGCCGCCTCAATCCATGTGCTTCAAACCGACGCGCAGGTAATCCCAGCCGGTGATCACCGTCAGCGCCGCCGCGGCCCAAAGCGTGATGAGGCCGAGCGTGTGCGGCACATTCGCGGTGATGCCCATGACCGGCGCGGTCCACTCAGGCGCGGCCTCGCCCAGAATCAGCGCGCCGAGGGCAAAGAATTGGAACGTCGTCTTCCACTTGGCGAGCCTCGACACCGGGACCGAGACCTGGATGCCGCCCAGAAACTCACGCAGACCCGAAACCGCGATCTCGCGGATCAGGATGATCAGGCCCGCGATGACGTGCAGATCGCCGACATAGGGGCCGGTCAGCACGCCCTGCGCGGTCAGCACCAGAATCACCGCCGCCACCATGATCTTGTCTGCGATCGGATCGAGGAAAATGCCGAGCTTGGACACCGTGCCCTGCGCGCGGGCGAGGTAGCCGTCGAAGTAGTCGGTCACCCCCATCAGGGCGTAGACCGCAAAGCCGATGGCATAGCCCATGTGCCATTCGGGCCACCACAGCAGCCCGGCGAGAAGCGGCACGGTGACGATGCGCGAGAGCGTGAGCAGATTGGGAAGAGTCAGCATCGAGCCGCACCATAGGCAGGATGGTGAAGGGAAGAAACCGCAAGTTGGCACCCAGATGCCCTCTTGCCCGTAACGCACACGGCGCTATGGGTCGAAACACACATGCGAATGCTGGCAAGGACCGAATGACAACCACTGCGCTGCTCATCCGGAAACGCCGCTTTCTGCCTCTTTTTGCCACGCAGTTGCTCGGCGCGTTCAACGACAATCTCTACAAGAACGCGATGATCCTGTACGTGGTGTATACCGTGTACAGCTCGGAAGCGGCCGAAGCGCGCTTCTCGGCGATCGCCTCGGCGGTGTTCATCCTGCCCTTCTTCCTGCTTTCCGCGCTTTCCGGCCAATTGGCCGACATGCGCGACAAGGCGCGGATCATCCGCTTCGTGAAGGCGGCGGAAATCGCGATCATGCTGGTCGGCGCGGCCGGGCTCTACATGGCCTGGCGCGGCATAGCGGTGCATTTGGTGGCTATTCCGCTGATGCTGGCGGCGCTGCTTGCGATGGGCGTGCATTCCACCTTCTTCGGCCCGATCAAGTACGCGATCCTGCCGCAGCACCTCCAGCCGAACGAAGTGCTTGCGGGCACCGGGCTGGTCGAAGCGGGGACCTATATCTCGATCCTGGCAGGCACAATCTTTGCCGGCTGGATCCCGGTCGAGTGGGCTGCGGTGATCTGCATCCTGACCGCGCTGATCGGCTTTTGCACCGCGCAGTTCGTTCCGCCCGCGCCGCCGCAGATGGAGCCTGTACCGCTCGATTTCCACGTGATCCGCTCCTCGATCACGCTCGTGCGCATGACGACGCGCCACCCGCGCGTGTTCCTTGCGATTGCTGCAATCAGCTTCTTCTGGACGATCGGCGCGGTGCTCTTCATCCAGTTCCCGCCGCTGGCCAAGAACGTGCTTTCGGCGAGCAAGGAAGTCGCCAGCCTGTTCCTCGTGGTGTTCTCGATCGGCGTCTCGATCGGCTCGGTCTCGATCAACCATCTGCTCAAGGGCACCGTCTCGGCGAAATATGGCCCGGTGTCGGTGATCGTGATGGGCCTGTTCGTGATTGCCTTCCACGTCGTGTGCAAGATGTGGCAGCATGCTCCGGGCTCGGCGCTGCTCAACGTGCCGCAGTTCGTGATGGAGCCGCTGGCCGTGCCGCTGCTACTCAGCCTGCTCGGCATCGCGATTTCGGGCGGCATGTTCGTGGTACCGCTCTATGCCTTCCTGACGACGGTGGTCGACAAGGCGGAAACCGCGCGCACGATCGCGGCGAACAATATCGTCAATGCGGGCGCCATGGTGGTGGGCTCGCTGATAGCGGTGGGCCTCAGCGCGGCGGGCGTGGCGCTGGCGGATCAGCTGCTGCTGGGCGCGGCCATGTGCCTCGTCGCCGCCTGGCTTGGCCGTGTGCTCTACCGCGCCGAGCTCGCGCACCTGGGCGAAATCGAACACACCTTCGAATAAGCCTTCGGCGTCAGAAGATGAACACCGAGATGGCGAGGAAGCAGGCGCAATAGGCGAGCAGGAAATCCTTCAAGTCCTGCAACGTGATTCGCTTGGGGTCGACCGGGGGCGACCGGAGGCCTTCAGGCATCTGCAGCCGGGCCAGCGCCGCCTCGACCTCAGGCTCCAGCATCGGCAACGGTCGCAGCACATGCGCGGGCAGGGTGCGGCGGAATGGATGTCCGGCAAGTTCCGGATTGCGTGCGGGCCGTTTGAGCATGACCCCTTGTTAACCCGATGCTAACCATTCGGGGAGGGGCTGGCGCATGGCCTCGAGGGCCCAAAGCGGGACAGTTCCGAACCGGGACAGTCTTGCGTCAGGGTCAGGCCGCGCCGCCCGCCATTTCCAGAATGAGTTCCCATTCCGCCGCGCGGACCGCCGAGACGGAGAGGCGCGACAGCCGCAGCAGATCCATCTCCGCCAGCGCCGGGGTGGCCTTGATCGTTGCCAGTGTGATCGGGGCCTTGAGCTTGGCCACCGGCTTGACCTTTACCGCCGCCCACTTGCCTTCGGGATCGGTGGGATCGATCAGGCCCGCCACGCTGATGCGGGCGATTCCAACGATCTCCTTGCCGATATTCGAGTGATAGAAGAACGCCAGGTCGCCCACCGCCATGGTGCGCAGGTTACGCGCGGCAAGGTGGTTGCGCACGCCGTCCCAGGTCCCCTCGCCCTCAGCGACAAGGTCATCCCAGCCGTAGACGTCGGGCTCCGACTTCATCAGCCAGAGCTGCTCGGTGAGCGCGATTTTGGTCATGCATGCGTTCCGTGATGGGGCTATTGGGGGCTCTTACCTGCAATCGGATGCCGTGCAAGCCATGAACCTCGATACCCTTCCCGTGCTCTCGCTCGCTGCCCCATCGGGCGATCTGGCGCGGGATCTTGGCGCCAGTTTCCAGCGATTCGGCTTCGCGCTGGTCAGGGACCATGGTCTCGATCCGGCGCTGGTGGCGCGCGGGTGGGAAATGACTGCGGCATTCTTCGCGCTGCCCGAGGCGGAGAAGCGGCGCTGGCACGTGGCGGGCGGCGGCGGGCAGCGCGGCTATACCCCCTTCGGCACCGAAATCGCCAAGGGCGCGGCGGTGCACGATCTCAAGGAATTCTGGCACGTGGGGCGCGAGCTTGCGGCTGGCGATCCGCTGGCGGCGAGCATGCCCGCCAATGTCTGGCCCGATGCACCAGCACATTTCCGCGAGACCTTCACCGCGCTCTTTGCCGAGTTTGACCGGATCGGCGCGCAGATCCTTTCGCATATCGCGGCCTGGCTGGGCCTTGCGCCCAACTGGTTCGATCCTGCCATTGCCGGGGGCAATTCGATCCTGCGCCTGCTGCACTATCCGCCCCTGCCCGGCGACACAGGCGGCGCGATCCGCGCGGGCGCGCATGAGGACATCAATCTCATCACCCTCCTGCTGGGCGCCGAGGAAGCGGGGCTGGAACTGCTGACGCGCGAGGGCCGCTGGATCCCCGCCTCGCCCCCGCCGGGCGCGCTGGTGGTCAACATCGGTGACATGCTGCAGCGCCTCACCAACCATGTGCTGCCATCAACCACGCACCGCGTGCGCAATCCGGACGGGGCGCGGGCTGGACACAGCCGCTATTCGATGCCGTTCTTCCTGCACCTGCGCAGCGATTTCAGCATTGCCACGCTGCCCGGCTGCGTCAGCGCAGACAATCCCGACCGCTACCCTGTGCCGATCACCGCGGACACCTATCTCCACGAACGGCTGCGCGAAATCGGGCTGAAGGTTTAGGCGTTCACTGTCAGGACTTCGATCGCGGCTGTCTTGCCGCCAAAGTCGATTTCGTCTCCCGCTTCCGCCCCCAGCAAGGCACGGCTGAGCGGCGCGGTGAAGGAGAGCAGACCTGCGGCGGGGTCTGCCTCGTCGTCGCCCACCAGCGTGATGGAGCGCGCCTTGCCGTTCAGCCGGAACGTTACGGTGGAGCCAAAGGACACAGCTGCGCCATCCGGTGTCGGCACAACTTGCGCGGTGGCCTGGCGGGTCAACCAGTAGCGCAAGTCGCGGCGGACTTTCTTGATGGCGTCTTCATCGACAAGACCGGCCAGTTGCGTCTCCAGCTCCGCCACTCGCGCCGCGATCAGCGAAAGGCCGCGCTCGGTCACGAGGTTCGGGCCCGGCGGGATCGGCAGCTCGAACTTGGGCTCGAGATGTTCGTCATCGCCTTCGCGGCGGAAGGCGACGCTCATGCTTCGTCCTCTTCGGCTATGGTCCACTCGGCCAGATCGGGCGCGCTGCCGATCATGGCGAGGCCATGGGCAATAGAGGTCAATTCATCGCCGCTGGCAATGCGCCTTTCGCCGAACCGCCGCTCGAACAGCGCGCGCACGGCGGGGATGAGCGAGGAGCCGCCGGTCACGAAGACATGGTCAATCTGCCCCGCATCAAGCCCGGCCCGGGCCAGCACGCGGTCGACGCCTGCTTCGAGTTCGGCAAGGTCTGGTGCAATCCAGCGTTCGAAATCGGCGCGGGCCACTTCGGCGGTGATCGTCAGCCCCTCACCCTCGAAGCGGAACTCTGCATGGGTGTCGCTGGACAGTGAGCGCTTAACCGCACCGATCGCCTCGTAAAGCCCGTAGCCCAGCTCGTTCTCGACCACAGCGATCATCCGGTCGATCGCTGCCGGGTCAGTCGCCGCGTGGCGCAGCTTGGCGAGCTGATCAAGCGTGCGTTTGTTGCGCATAAGCGCGAGCCGCGACCAGTCGCCGAAATCGGCGAAATGCCCGGCGGGGATTTCGAGCACCTTGTCGAACGAGCGATAAGTGCCGCCCTTGCCGAGCAGCGGCAGGACGAGCTGATCCATGATGCGGTAGTCGAAGCGGTCTCCCGCTATCCCCACACCGGCCGAGGCGAGTGGCACGCAGCGCCGCGCGGCATCGGGTGCGGCGACGCGGACGATCGAGAAGTCGCTCGTGCCGCCGCCGAAATCGGCCACCAGCAATGTCGCCGGCTCGCTCAGCCGCGAGGCAAAGCCATAGGCCGCGCCGAGCGGTTCGTAGACATAGTGGATCTCGCGCTTCAGCCCGGCGAACATGGCATCGTAGCGGGTGCGGGCCAGCACCGCATCGGGCCGCGCGCCGACATAGCGCACCGGGCGGCCCACCACGATCCGCTCGGGCAGCGCCTGCAGCGCATCGCCGGCGTGGGCTGCCAGATGTTCCATGAACACGCGGCCCAGATCCTCGAAGCGCAGCCGCTTGGTGAAGATCTGCGCGTGTTCGAACGTGGTGCTGGCGGCGACCGACTTGAACGACTGGATGAAGCGCGAGCCTTGCGGAAAGCCAAGGAATTCGGCGATGGCCCAGGGACCAGCCTCATGCGCCAGCCCGCCCCGCGCAGCATCGTCCTGCCAGAAGCAGAGCGCCGAACGGAACACCGCGCTGGCGCCATCGGGGGCATCGAAAGTCGCGAGCCGTGGCACGCCGACCTCGCCCGCGCGCGCAACGACCGAATTGGTCGTGCCGAAGTCGATGCCGACCGCAGGCACTGGGGATTGAGAGGCGGGCATGGACGGAAGGCTTTCGTGGAGCCGGCACGGACCGGACGAAGGGGGGAGCGAGCCCTTAGCCTGCCGTCTCCCTCGGCACCACGTTGTATTTGCGCACTTCGTCCTGGCTCAGGCAATACCGCGTGGTCTTGTTTTGCGCGGTCGCGACGGCCTGCTGGCGGTACATCACCTCGGTCAGCAACTTGCGCGAAATGCCCATGCGGATCAGGAAATCATTGTCTTCGCTGGCAAGCAGCGCACTGTCCTGCTCGATCTGGCCGATGAGGCGCGTGGTCTCGGCGCTGCCTTCCTCGACCGAGATCTCGATCGTGTCGCGGTCGCCGGTGTGGGTGAACATGTGCACCATGAACACACCGCCCGGATCGACGAAGCGCCGGTCGCCGCCCATGAACACGAAGTTGCACGCCGAAAAGCAGGTCCAGCCCTTGGGAATGCGCGTGACCATGCCGGGATAGCTGCGGATCACTTTGCCGGCGAGATTGCCCGCGCGCGCATCGCCGCCGCGCGACTTGATCCAGATCTCCTCGATCCGCTCGTCGGCGTCGAGCATGGCCTTAAGGCGCTTTGGCAGCGTCGAATCAATGATCCCGTCGGCAATCAGCACATGCTTGCCGCCCATGTCGGCGGCGGCGAGCGAAATCGCCTTGGCCTGGCCCCAATCCGGCGCGGCGGGGCACGAGGGGTTATCCTTGTCCATCGCGATCGCCACGGGCCTTGCCGCGACAAGCGCGATGGCCGCTGCGCCGAGGGCGACTATGCGCAAGCGGCCCACGGCTCAGGCCATCAGCGAATAGCGCGCCGAGCCGGGCTTGCGGCACATGCGCTTGTTGGCGGTGGTCTCCTCGCCGTTGACGATGATCACGTCGCTGACGGTGATGCACTGCATCCCGCTCTGGTCGTTGTCATTGCGCGCGACCACCGTGGAGGTGCCCGACACGTTCTCGCGGGTTTCCGAAGTCCATGAGGAAGAGGCGCCGACCGGCGGCGGCGCCGCATCGCCCTGTTCGCCGCGCGTTGCCTCGATCGTGGCGGCGGCGGCCTGCTTCTGCTCGACAGGATCGAGCTTGCAGGCAATGGCATTGGTCAGCGTGCCCGACACTTCGGAAATCGGAAAGTAGCTCGATACCCCGGCGGAACTGGCCGCGCGGCCGAGCCCCTGCCCGATCAGGCCGCCGAGCACCGAGGAGCCCTGACTCTTGCTCTTGCCCTTGGGGCAGCCGTCGGAACTCTTCGATGAGCTGGAGGGCACGCTGGGCAACGAAGGCAGGCTGAACCCGCCGAACTGCGCATGCGCACTCGTCGCGACGAGGCAGCCGCAAGCCAGCACGCCAATGGCCGCGCTCGGCCAGCGGCGAAAAAACGGCACATTCATGGTCATCACACCCGGATCCTTGGTTCAGGCGGCCCGGCCGTGCACCCATGGTGTGCCCTGCCCCCCATCTGTTTTCTGTCTGCGGCGCCCAGCTACCCTTCAGGATCATTGCTCCCCGGGACGTGACGCGCCGATGAACCCGTTAGCGCGGGAAACTAGGCAGGGGTGTGATGTGCGTCAATCAGACGATGGGTCCGGCCCCGGATCGCAGGCACGCCTTATCGTGCGGACAGGGCAGCAGGGCGTGACGGATCGGAAAAATGGTGGAGCCTAGCGGGATCGAACCGCTGACCTCCTGCATGCCATGCAGGCGCTCTCCCAGCTGAGCTAAGGCCCCGTACCACTTTCAGGCGATGCTGCGGGAAGCATCGCGACCGGCACTGGCGCGCCGGAGGACCGGGCCTTTATGCGAGGCCCAGCGCGCTGGCAATAGACTTTTTGACCGCCGGCGGGAATTCGCCGCCGCAGCGCGCGGAAGCCGAAGGCCCCGGGCGCTGCGGCGCGAAACGATCAGACTTCCTCGTCCTCGCCGTCGTGGCCGGGAACGCCCAGATCATCGTCGCCGCCAAGATCGACGTCGTTGTCGGGCGAATCGGAATCCTCGTCGATGTCGAGATCCTCGTCGGCCAGATCGACGTCGGGCACGACCTCGGCCTTCTCCTTCTGGATTTCCTCATAAGGGATCGGCTGCTTGGACTTGAGCACCGGCTCAGGCGTCCAGGAATACTTGCATTCCACGCAGGTGACCGGCTCGTCCTTGCCCATGTCGTAAAAGCGGGTGCCGCACTTCGGGCAGCCGTGCTTAGCGCCCCATTCAGGCTTGACCATGCGTAATCCTTAAAAACTCGCGCCCGCGGCAGGATGCGTGGGCGTCAATGTATTTTGCTTGATGGGGGCCCATCGGCCGGGAATCAAGCGCGGGGCGCGCCTTGCCATAGGCGCGGGGCGCTGTCAAAAGCCGCCCGGATTTCACCCGGTTTCCGCTCGTGGCGAAGATGCCGCCAGCGCCTGAAGAAAGTGCCTGCCCGTGCATTCTGCCGATGCCTCCGCCCCGCGTCCCCGCCGCTTTGCCGACGCCGGGCCGCTAACGGGCCGGATCCGGGTGCCGGGCGACAAGTCGATCAGCCACCGCTCGATCATGCTCGGCGCGCTCGCGGTTGGCCGCACGCGAGTGACGGGGCTGCTCGAAGGCGAGGACGTGATGGCGACCGCCGCGGCGATGCGGGCAATGGGCGCGAGCATCGAGCGCCTTGAGACCGGCGAATGGGTGATCGACGGCGTCGGCGTCGGCGGCCTCATGCAGCCGCGCACCGCGCTGGACATGGGCAATTCCGGCACATCGACGCGCCTCCTCATGGGCCTGGTTTCCAGCCACCCGGTCACCGCCACGTTCATCGGCGATGCCAGCCTCTCGAAACGCCCGATGGGCCGGGTGATCGAGCCGTTGTCGCAAATGGGCGCCGATTTCACTGCCGCGCCCGGCGGGCGCCTGCCGCTCACCTTGCGCGGGATTTCGCCCGCCGTCCCCATCGCGTACCGCCTTCCCGTGGCCTCGGCCCAGGTGAAGAGCGCGGTTCTGCTCGCCGGGCTCAACACCCCGGGCGTGACCACGGTGATCGAACCCGTCCCCACGCGCGACCATTCCGAACGCATGCTGCGGGGCTTCGGCGCCGACCTTTCAGTCGAACTCGCGGCGGATGGTACGCGCACCATCCATCTGGTCGGCGAGGCGGAACTGAAGCCGCAGACCATCGTGGTGCCGGGCGATCCATCATCGGCGGCGTTTTTCGTGGTGGCTGCGCTCATCGTGCCGGGGTCTGACCTAGTTATCGAGAATGTCGGCCTTAATCCCACCCGCGCCGCGCTGTTTGACGTGCTGCGCGCGATGGGCGGGCAGATCGACGAACTCGACCGGCGCGAAGTGGGCGGCGAGCCGGTGGCGGACCTGCGCGTGCGGCACTCAGCACTCGTTGGCATCCACGTCGATCCGGCCGTGGTGCCGAGCATGGTCGACGAGTTTCCGGTGCTCTTCGTTGCCGCCGCGCTGGCCTCGGGCCGCACGGTCACTACCGGCCTCGAGGAACTGCGCGTCAAGGAGAGTGATCGCATCGCGGTCATGCGCGCCGCGCTGGAACTGGCCGGGGCACGCGTGATCGAGACCGAGGACGGCCTCACCATCGACGGCACCGCCGGAGAGCCGCTCCGGGGCACGCCTGAGGGCGCAGCGGTCGCCACGCACCTCGACCACCGCATAGCCATGAGCATGGCCGTGGCGGGGCTTGCCAGCCGCGACGGGGTGCAAGTGGACGACACCCGCCCCATCGCGACCAGTTTCCCCGTCTTTGAAACCCTGCTCGCGGATGCCAGCAGCCGATGATCATTGCCATCGACGGGCCCACCGCATCGGGCAAGGGCACCATCGCCAAGGCACTGGCCGCACATTACGGCCTGCCGCATCTCGACACCGGCCTCCTCTATCGCGCGGTGGGGCGGCAGGTGTTCCTCACTGGCGGCAATCCCGACGATCCGGCCGATGCCCTCGCCGCCGCCGATTTTCCGGAAAGCCTGCTCGCTGACGAGGCGCTGCGCAGCGAGGATACCGGCGCGCTGGCCAGCAGGGTCTCGATCCACAAGGCGGTGCGCGCCGCGCTCCTGGCCCGCCAGCAGGCCTTCGCCCGCCAGCCCGGCGGCGCAGTGCTCGACGGGCGCGACATTGCCACCGTGATCGCGCCCGAGGCAGAAGCCAAGCTCTTCATTACCGCCAGCGTCGCCGCACGCGCGCTGCGCCGCTGGCTGGAGATGCAGAACCGCGGCGAGGCGGCGACGCGGGAGGAGATCGAGGCCGACCTTGCCGCGCGCGACGAACGTGACCGCAACCGCGCCGCCGCCCCCTTGCGCCAGGCCGAAGGCGCAGCCCTGCTCGATACCTCTGGGCTGCCGATCGAGGCGGCCATCGCGGCGGCCATCGCGCTGGTGGAACGGCAGATCGCGGCGCACAGGGCTTGACAGAGCGATCTTCATACCGCGATATATAACGCGTTATGGGAGACAAGCCGATGACCGATATCGTGCGCGACATGGGCCCGGTGTTTCTGGGCACCCGCCTGAAGCGCCTTGCCGAGCGAATGCAGGCCGAAGCGGCCACGGCGATTGCGGAAGCCGGTTTGCCATGCCAGCCGGGGCACATGGCGCTGCTGGCCGCGCTTTCGCAAGGGGCCCGCAGCGTCACCCAGCTTGTCGCTGCGGTCGGCACCAGCCAGCCGGGGGTTACACGCGCACTTGGCCAGCTGACCCGGCTCGGCCTTGTCGAGGCGGTGCAGGGCCGGGATCAGCGCCAGCGGCTCGTTTCGTTGACTGCGGCGGGCGAAGCGGCCCATGCCGCCGCGCAGCGGGCGGTCTGGCCGCGGATGCGCTCGGGCGTTGAATCGCTGCTGGCCGAGGTCCCCGGCGATTTCCTTGCCTCGGTCAGCCAGATCGAAGATGCCCTCGCCGCCCGTACGTTGCTGGCCCGCGCGGCCAGGCCCGGGCTTGTCATCCACGAATTCACCGATGACCTCGCGCAGGCTTTCCACGACATCAACGCCGAGTGGATCGAGGCGATGTTCCGGCTTGAACCGGTCGACCGCGAGGTGCTGGAAAACCCGCGCGAAAAGATCATCACGCCGGGCGGTGTGATCCTGTTCGTCGAGGCCGAGGGGCTGGGCGTGGTGGGCGCCTGCGCCCTCAAGCCAACCGGCGGCACGAGCTACGAACTGACCAAGATGGGCGTGCGGGAAAGCGCACGCGGAAGCGGCGCGGGGGCTTTCCTGCTCGAAGCGGTTATCGCGCGGGCAGTGCAGATTGGAGCGGATCCGCTCTACCTCCTCACCAACCGCACCTGTGCTGCGGCGATCCACCTCTACGAGAAACTGGGCTTCCGCCACGACGCCGGGATCATGGCCGAATACGGCGCGCGCTATGCCCGCTGCGACGTGGCAATGCGTTACGTTCCCTGAGCCCTGCCCCCGCATCAATGCGTAAGGCCTGAAGCACCGCCCTCCACTGCCGTTCTCAATGCATGTGGTAAACGTGTGACGCAGGAGCGGGCCGATGTTCGACGAGTTCGATGGGGTGGAGCACATCAACCACCGGCGCGCGCGCCGTGTCGGTTTCGAGCTTCCGGTGCGCTGCAAGCACGGGCTTACCCGGTCAACGGTCATGCTTAAGGACATGACCACGCACGGCGCGCGGATCGAGGGGATTGCCCGCCAGCGCATCGGCGAATCGGTCACGCTGTTCCTGCCCGAACTCGCGCCGAAGACAGCCTTTGTGGTCTGGTCGGAGGACAAGACTTCGGGCCTCGAATTCGAGCATCCGCTGCACGAGAACGTCTTCGCCAACCTCGTCGCCGAATTCGCCATCGGGCACCTGAAGCGGCTCGAGATGGGCCGCCCCGAACCCGACGCCGCCCTTCAAGCCAAACGCGAGGGATCGCATACGCGCCATGCGGCCTGAAATCCGAAAAATGGGGACTGTCCCTATTTTTCCGGCGGGGCCCTTCCCCGCGATTCCACCTTGCATCTTCGCCGATTCCCGCTAAGGGCCAGCGCTTCCGCGGCGGGGTGACGGCCTCGTCGCGGGAACTCGAAGAAAGCCGGAGGGGCCCCGCAATACCGCGGATCAGCCAGCGATCGGTTAGATTGATGAAGGACAAGAGGGCCCATGCCGCTTTACGAGCATGTCTTCCTTGCGCGTCAGGATCTGAGCCAGGCTCAGGTTGACGCGCTTGCTGCCACCGCCACCGAAATCGTCGAGACCAACAACGGGAAGGTCGTCAAGACCGAGACCTGGGGTCTTCGCTCGCTGGCTTACAAGATCCAGAAGAACCGCAAGGCGCACTTCGTGCTGCTCGACATCGACGCCCCCGCCGGCGTTGTCGCCGAGCTCGAGCGCCAGACCGCGATCAACGAGGATGTGATCCGCTTCATGACCGTTCGCGTCGACGAACACGAAGCCGGCCCCTCGGTGATGATGCGCAAGAACGACCGCGAGCGCACTCGCCGCCGCGAACGCGAAGGGGAATAAGCCATGGCTCGTCCGTTTTTCCGTCGCCGCAAGTCGTGCCCGTTCTCGGGCAAGGGCGCTCCTGTCATCGACTACAAGGACGTGCGCCTGCTTCAGGGCTTCATGTCCGAGCGTGGCAAGATCGTGCCTTCGCGTATCACCGCCGTTTCGGCAAAGAAGCAGCGTGAGCTGGGCCAGGCGATCAAGCGCGCCCGGCACATCGGCCTGCTTCCCTACATCGTCAAGTAAGGAGCGCAGACCATGCAGATCATCCTGCTCGAGCGCATCGAGAAGCTGGGCTCCATCGGCGATGTCGTCACTGTAAAGGACGGCTACGCGCGCAACTTCCTGCTGCCTAACAAGAAGGCGCTTCGCGCCAACGAAGCCAACCGCAAGGTCTTCGAATCCAACCGCGCCCGGATCGAGGCCGACAACGCCACTCGCCGCGAAGCCGCTCAGAACGAAGCCGGCAACGTCGAAGGCCGCGAAGTGGTGCTGATCCGCGCCTCGTCCAACGCTGGCCAGCTCTATGGCTCGGTTTCGGTGCGCGACATCGTCGACGCACTGGTCGAACAGGGCGCCAAGGTGACGAAGTCCATGGTCGTGCTGGAACGCCCGATCAAGGCCATCGGCATCTCGACCGTAAAGGTTTCGCTGCACCCCGAAGTGAGCGTGACGGTCAAGGTCAACGTAGCCCGTTCGCCTGACGAAGCCGCACTGCAGTCGCAGGGCGTCGACGTCATCGACGCGATGTTCGATACCGAGGTCGGCGGCTTCACCGAGGAATACGATCCCAATGCCGAACCGGGCGAAATCCCGGCCGACCTGCTCGAGGACCGCGCCGAGGGCGCCGAAGCCTGAGCGAGGACGGCCTCGGCCGAATGAAAAAAGGGGGCGCTTCCAGGCTGGAAGCGCCCCCTTTTTGCTGGCCGGGGTGCAGCGGGAACCCCCGCCGTACCCCCTCAGCCCTCACAAGACGAAGTCGTCCACCACCAGCGCGGTTGCGCTCGTCACCAGGATCGCGAAGTCGGCGATCTTGTCGCCGTTGTAGTCGCCCGAGACGAGCCACTGGCTGCCTTGCGCCTCAACCTTCAGCGCGCCGTGGGTCCCATCGAACGCCGCCATCAGCTTGAATACGCCCTCGCCAGCATCACTTCCGTTCGCATCGATCTTCGAAAGGTCGATGAGATCCTGTTCGGCGTGGCTGAAGTCCAGGATCATGTCGCGGCCCTTGGCATCGACAGTCGAATCCCAGATACTGCCGTAGACGAACTTGTCGGCGCCGGTGCCGCCAGTCAGCTTGTCCGCACCTCCGCCGCCGCGCAGCGTGTCGTTGCCGCCCTTGCCGAGCAGGATGTCGTCGCCGCCCCGGGCATCGAGCACGTTACCGGCATCGTTTCCGCCCAACCAGTTGAGACCGTCGTTGCCGGTGCCCGAAATGGCTGCGCTACCCCCGAGCTGCAGGTTTTCGACATTGGCACCAAGCGTGAAGCTGACCGCAGAGTTCACCGTATCGAGACCCTGGTTGGCTTCCTCGATCACCCTGTCGCCCGTGTTGTCAACAACATAGGTGTCGTTGCCGTCCTTGCCCATCATCGTATCGATCCCGGTCTTGCCATCGATATAGTTGGCTTTGCCGTTGCCGGTGATCGTGTTGGCAAGTTCATTTCCGGTGCCGTTGACGGCGGCCCCGATGAGCACGAGGTTCTCGACATTGGCGACAAGCGCGGTGTTGACGGCGGAGGAACGGACCGTGTCGGTGCCTTCGCCAGCATTCTCGACAATCTTGTCGGCATTGCTGCTTGTAACGTACGTGTCGCTCCCCGTTCCGCCGACCATGATATTGGCGCCAGTACCGCCATCGAGCCAGTCGTTGCCCGAATTGCCGTTGAGCGTATCGTTGCCGTTGCCGCCGTTGAGCGTGTCATCGCCTTCAAGCCCGGAAATCGTATCCGCCCCACCGTTGCCGGAGATTGTATTGGCAAGCCAGTTGCCGGTGATCGTCATGCCCGCGCCGCTGTCGTCGCCAAGGTTCTCGACGTAGGCGGACAGGGTATAGCTGGTGATCGCGTTGGTCGTGATGCGGACCGTATCGATCCCGCCCTTTGGATCAGACGATTCCCGCACGATATCGCCGGGATTGTCCACCCAGTAAGTGTCATCGCCGGCCCCGCCCGTCATCGTGTCCGTGCCGAGACCGCCGATCAGCGTGTCGCTGCCGCCATTGCCGACCAGCGTGTCGTTGCCGGCACCGCCCTCGAGTATGTTCGCCTGATCATTGCCGGAGATCTTGTTGTCGTTGTTGTTGCCGGCACCGTTGACCGCGATTCCAGCCAACGTGAGGGTCTTGGCTTCGGCCGCCAGCTTGACGTTGAGCCCTTCCTTGACGACGACATTGGGTGCAGCGGCGCTGCCGACCAGCGGCGCGGTGCCTGGACCAGGCGCGGGCAGCGGCGTCGTGCCGAGCAGTTCGTTGAGCCAGTAGGTAACGGTCTCCACGCGCGCGTTGGCATTGCCATCCTCGTTGAGAAACCGGTCCCACTTGGTGTCGAAGCCGATATGGTAGATGCCGTCCATCACCGTATCGATCGCGCTGTCGCCCAGCAGATAGCTGGCGCCGTGATCGCCCTGGACCTGATGAAAGCCGGTTTCGACCATGTTCTCGTCATTGCCATGGGCGGCAAGGAAGGCTGCCGACTGGTTGGCGCGGATCCAGGCCGAGAGGTCGTAGGTTTCGGCCACCGTCAGGTGCCCGTCGTCCATTGCGCCAGTGGCGTTGATCGCATCAATGATGATGTGATTGAGCTTGTCGGCGGCCGCAGCGCCCTCGCGGATCTGCGCGGCGGAGATGTTGTTCCTGAGGCCGACATCCTCGCCGATCATCTGGATCAGCTGGTCGAGCCCGGTTCCGGTGGTGCCGACCGGCCCATCGTAGGCATAGGGCAGCCCGCCCGCCGGCATCGAACCGTTCGCGGCGAGTGCGGCCTTGTAGTCGTCGATCGAGGCATAGAGCCGGTCCGCACCGACCGGATCGCCGTCGAGTTCCAGCCGCAGGCCTTCGGCGCCGTTGTTGTCATAGTAATAGAGGTCGATCGCATAGAGGCCGGACTTGGCAATATCGATCGTTTCGCTCGTGCCGGTGAAGCTGCGGCCGTAGGCGTAGCTGGAAAGCTCGTCGCCGCCCAGCTTGAGCAGGAAGCCATCGTCCGAGCGCACATTGATCAGGTGCTGGCCCTTCTCGAGCCAGATGTAGCCCTGCAGCCGCATGCCGATCGTGTTCATGGCGCTGTCCGCGCCGCCGTCGGTCATTGCCCCCTTGCCGTCGAGGAACTGGCCCAGCGTCGCGACTTCCTTGAAACCGCCGAAGTTCACGGTCTTGGCCGTGAGGTGGAAATTGGCGGTCTTGGTCGCTGTCTGTGCGATCAGATCGTCAATCGAATCGAAGCTGGTGCCACGGTCGAACACTTCGCCCGTCAGGCCCGTACCCGCGCGCACCGCAGGCTGGTCGCCTTCGAACGCTGCGACGCCAATCCACTGGTCGGGCAGTTCGCCCGAATGATTGATCGCGCGCAGTTCGAAGGGATCGAGAATGCGGTCATAGATCGCGAGATTGCCGACCTTGCCATCGAGGTGGCTGTCCAGTTGGCCCAGATGGTTCGCATCCCGGCCCCATGTCCCGGCTCCGAGCACCAGGCTGCGGGTATTGGGCCCAAGGCCGCTCGTTGCGTCGACATCGGCGGCAACGCGCTTGCCGTCGAGGAACAGGCCCAGCCCGTCCTGACCGAACGTGATCGCCAGCGAATACTGCCGCCCGCTATCGATCGTCACACCTTCGGCCTTGAGCCACCAGTCGCGGCTGCCGTCCTGCAGCACCACATAGAGTTCGCCATCACGAATGAATGTGGTGATGTCGCCGTCCGCATTCGTGGCGCCATCCTTGGAGAACACCACATGGGTGCGGCCATCGTCGGCATGGTTGGCCACGAAATCGACCGCGATCGTGCCCTCGGAAACGCTTGTCACCGGCAGCTTGCCGAGTTCGGCCACGCCCTTGGTTCCGTCGTTAGTCACGAGGCCGGCCCGGCTGAATACCAGATTGGGCTGGAGCGAAGCGGCATCGACCGGGGCATGGTTCGAATGGAGTGAACCCGAGGCAAGGTCCTTCGCCAACAGCAGGCTGATCCAGTCCGATGTGTCGGTGATCCGCTGGTTGGCGTTGCCATCCTCGTTCTCGAAGCGGTCGCCGCTGATCTTGAAGCCGATGTGATAGATGCCGTCGGCCACCGTATCGACCGAAAGGTCGCCATAGATGTAGTCGCGCCCGCCATCGCCCTGGGCGTAATGCAGGCCGCTTTCGAACGCGCCCTCGTCGTCGCCGTGAAGCTTGGTCCACTCGTCGAGCTTGTTGACGATGATCCAGCGGTTCAGATCGACCATGTCCATCGGGTCGAGCTTGTTGTCATCGGCAACCCCGGTTTCCTTGATCGCCTGCAGCATGATCTTGGCCATGCCGTCGGCGGCCTTGGCGGCATCGTTGATCTGCTTTTGCGATATGCGGTGATTGAGGCCGATATCGTCGAGCAGGCGTTCGGTGATAAGGTCGAGACCCGTGCCCGTGGTACCGTGCGCCTGCGGATCACCCTTGGTGCTCTTCAGCGTTCCACCAGCCAGTTCGGGCGCAAGCAACGAATTGAGCCAGTGCGCCACGTCATCGACACCAGGGCCCCAGTAGTTGCTCGGCGTGACGAAATGGCCGTCCTTGATCTCGAAGGCCATGTCGTAGATGCCCTCGAGCACGCGGTCGACCCCGGCCTCGCCGAACAGCCGCGTCACCGCTCCCTCGCCCGCAACCTGCTCGAACCCGCTGGCGACCCCGTTGGTCTCGCTGCCGTGAAGCGTGGTGAACTTGGCCAGCGCCGAGCCGCGCAGGTAGGAATTGAGGGAGTAGATGTCGGATGTCGTGATCTCGCCGTCGTTGGCGAGGCCAAGCGTCCTGATCGCGCTGATGATGAGCCCGTTCATCGCGTCCGCAGCGGCGGCACCTTCACGAATCGCTGCGCCGGAAAGGCCCATGTTGAGCCCGTAATCATTGGCGATCAGATCGATTGCCCGATCGAGCCCAGTTCCGGTTGTACCTACGATCCCCATCGCGCATCTCCTTGGTTTCGACCCGTATGTGAGGAGCATGCCCAAGGAGGTTTTAAGTACAATGGCTGCGCAACACCCCTAAGACGTTAACCTCGAAGCTTAAAAAATCGGCAGGGACCGACGCCTCATTTTTTCTGATCGCGATCAAAACACCATTTGATCCCAAGCATTTGCGAATTTATGCTGCGAGCAATTGTCAGAGAGGATGCCATGAAGCTCGCACACACCGTCGCAGTTGCGGCACTCTTCGTCGGGGCCATGCCGGTTAACTCAGCCGGGAAAACTTCCGAAATAATCGGTGAAGCGAAAATCGAACGGGATGAATGGGGTATCGCCCATGTCTCGGGCAAGACCGATGCCGATGCTGTCTACGGCATGATCTATGCGCAGGCCGAGGATGACTTCCCGCGAATCGAGCGCAACTACCTTGTCAGCCTGGGCAGGCTTGCCGAGGCCGAGGGACCAGGCGCGGTTTGGCAGGATCTGCGCCAGCGGCTGTGGATCGACCCCGAAACGCTCAAGGCAGACTACGCAAAGAGCCCCGCATGGCTGCGCAAGCTGATGGATGCATGGGCGGCCGGGCTCAATGCCTATCTCGCAGATCATCCCGAGGTAAAACCGAAAGTGCTTACCCGGTTCGAACCCTGGATGGCGCTGAGCTTCACCGAAGGCAGCATCGGCGGCGATATCGAGCGCGTGCCGCTCTCGCAGATCGAGGCGTTCTACGGCAGCCGCAAGGTCGCCATGACCGACGACGAGTTGGGGCGGCGCCTCAAGGAGCCGCAGGGGTCCAACGGCATCGCCATCGCGCCTTCGCGCACCGCCGGGGGCCATGCGCTGCTGCTCATCAACCCGCACACCAGCTTCTATTTCCGCGCCGAACAGCAGGTTACCAGCGGCGAGGGGCTCAATGCCTATGGCGCGGCGACCTGGGGGCAATTCTTCATCTATCAGGGCTTCAACCAGAATGCCGGATGGATGCACACCACCACAGGAGCCGACCGGGTCGACGAATTCGCCGAGACCGTGGTGCAGCAGCCTGGTCAGGCGCCTGCCTACAAGGTGGGCGACGCGGTGAAGCCTTTCCAGACCAGGATCGTCACGCTGTCGGTTCGTCAGAGCGATGGCACCATGGCGCAGCGCAGCTTTACCACGTGGGCGAGCGAGCATGGCCCCGTTGTGCGCGAGGAGGGGGGCAAGTGGATCGCTTATGGGCTGATGAACCGGCCGGTCCCGGCGCTGCAGCAAAGCTTCCTGCGCACGAAGACCAGCGATCTCAAGAGCTTCCTCAAGGTGGCCGCCCTGCAGGCCAATTCCAGCAACAACACGCTGTTTGCCGATGCCAGGGGCGAGATCGCGTATCTGCACCCGCAGTTCATTCCGATCCGCGACAACAGCCTCGATTGGCGCAAGCCCGTCGATGGCAGCAACCCGGCGGCGCGGTGGCAAGGGATCCACTCCTTCGCCAGCCTGCCCAATGTACTCAGCCCCGCGAACGGCTGGGTGTTCAACGTGAACAACGCACCTTGGACTGCCGCGGGGCCCGACAGCCCGAAAGCGGCCGACTTTCCGCGCTACATGGACGAGGCGGGCCAGAATGCGCGTGATGCCCATGCGCGGGCTGTGCTGGGGGACAAGCGCGACTTCACGCTCGAAAGCCTTATGGCGGCCGCCTACGATCCCGCGCTCCCGGCCTTCGACCGCCTGCTGCCCGCGCTCTTCGCAGCGCACGCCGCAGCGCCCGATGCCAGGCGCGAGGGCCCGATCGCGTTGCTGCAAGGCTGGGACCACAAGTGGGCGCTTTCCTCCACCGCCACCAGCCTCGCCGTCGGCTATGCCGAGGCGCTGTGGGCGCGGGTTGCCACGATGGATGATGGCGACGAGGAGAGCCTGTGGGAGCGGATGAACAATCGCATCACCGACGCCCAGCGCCTCGCCGCGCTCGATGATGCGGTGAACCGGCTCGTTTCCGATTTCGGCTCGTGGCAAGTGCAGTGGGGTGCGCTCAATCGGTATCAGCGCAATGACGGCGCGATCAAGCAGAGCTTCGACGACGCCCGGCCCAGCACGCCGATCCCCTTCGCCAGCGGGAACTGGGGCAGCCTCGCCTCGTTCGGGGCCTCGCGCTTTCCGGGCACCAAGCGGATGTACGGCACCAGCGGCAACAGCTTCGTTGCGGTGGTCGAGTTCGGGCCGAAAGTGCGCGCCCGTGCGGTGAGCATCGGCGGCACCAGCGCCGATCCCGCCTCGCCCCACTTTGCCGATCAGGTGGGCCGCTACGCCAGCGGGGACCTGCGCCCCGTGTGGTTTTACCCCGAGGACCTCAAGGGCCACGTGGTCTCGACCAAGGTGCTCAAACGAATGCGCTGATACCCCGACTTCCAAAGGTCACGCGAGGCGGTTACACCTGAAGGGATGGACCATATCGCCTCCGTGCTCGACGAGCTTTCGCGCATCTACACCGCCTCTGTCGCCCGCCTGCGCGAGGATGTCATGGCCTTCGCCGCGACGGGCGCCCTGCCGCCGGAGGAACGGCGCCACGATGGCAGCTACTGCTATCCCGAACTGCGCATCCACTTCGGCGGCGAGCCGAGCATCGAGCCGACCGGACATTCCTTTGGCCGCCTCAGCCAGAAGGGCACATATGCCTGCACGGTGACGCGGCCGGTACTGTTCGCCGACTACCTTTCCGAGCAGCTCGCGATCATCCTGCAGGGCTTCGACGTGACGGTGGAAGCCGCCGTCTCTCGCCAGGAAATCCCCTTCGCCTATGTGCTCGACGGCAGCCTCGGCGCGCAGATGGGCAGCGTGGGGCCGCAAGAGCTGGCGCGGCACTTCCCCAATGCCGAGCTTTCGCACATCGGCGACGAGATCGCGGACGGCGAATACATCGCGGGCGACGGGCCAATGCCGCTCTCGCTGTTCGATGGCCTGCGCACCGATTTCAGCCTCGCCCGCCTGACGCACTATACCGGCACCCCAGCCGAGGACTTCCAGCGCTACATCCTCTTCACCAACTACCACCGCTATGTGGACGAGTTCGTGGACTGGGCGGGCAAGCAGCTCGGCACCGGCGAATACGTCGCGCTCTCGGGCGCGGGCGGGCTCAACCTGACCGAACCCACCGACAATGCGCGCGAGCGCATGTCGGACACGGCGTGGCGGCGGCACCAGATGCCAGCGTACCACCTCGTCGCGCCGGACCGCAGCGGGATCACGCTCGTCAACATCGGCGTCGGCCCCTCCAACGCCAAGACGATCTGCGACCACCTTGCCGTCCTCAGGCCCGAGGCATGGCTGATGATCGGCCACTGCGGCGGCCTGCGCCCCACGCAGAAGATCGGCGACTATGTATTGGCGCACGCCTACTTGCGCGACGACCACGTACTCGATCCGGTGCTGCCGCCCGAGATCCCGATCCCGGCGATTGCCGAAGTGCAAGTCGCCTTGGCGCGCGCGGCGGAGATCGTCAGCGGCGCGGGCGGATCGGACCTCAAGCGGCGGATGCGCACCGGCACGGTCGTCACCACCGACGACCGCAACTGGGAACTGCGCTACTCGCACTCCGCCCGCCGCCTGAGCCTCAGCCGCGCGGTCGGCATCGACATGGAAAGCGCGACCATCGCCGCACAGGGCTACCGCTTCCGCGTGCCTTACGGCACGCTGCTGTGCGTTTCGGACAAGCCGCTGCACGGCGAGCTCAAGCTGCCCGGGCAGGCCAACCGCTTCTATGAAGAGGCGATCTCGAGCCACCTCGCCATCGGCACGACCGCTTGTGCGCTGCTGCGGGCCGAGGGCGCCCGCCTCCACAGCCGCAAGCTGCGCGCCTTCAACGAGCCGCCGTTTCGGTGAGAGGTTGACACGGTCCAGAGGGAAATGTGTCAGCCCCGGACCGGGCGGCTTCCCTGCTGAATTTCAAGACTTTTCGGCCGTTTTGCACCGCTGCAGGCGAGCGGCAGAAAAAGCGCCCTGTTGGAAATGGCCTGCATGGCACACGGACCCGGTCCCAGGGCGGGCTGGTGACGCAGCCTGACGCGCGCGGAAGGGGGACGGGTGCGGCCTTGAGGGAACCACGGTTCAAAGAGCAGTGAGGACCATGCCCGAACCGGGGATATGTAGGGAAGTGGTTTTGGCTGGCACTGCGAAGGGGAATGCGATCAGGCCAAGCATCAGCGCTAATCTTGAAGCGCATCCCCGCCCGGTCCGGCCACGCTGCTGGCCCGCATCCGCATATAGGCATAGGCCACCACACCCGCGAACACCGCGAGGCCCAGCGGCATGGTCCAGGGGCCTTCGTGGATGACGGCGAAGATATCGGGATTGTTGGTGGCCCCCACCATGGCCGCATAGGCAATGTTGAACAGGCCGTCGCCCACGATCAGGCCGGTCACGGTCAGCACCCCCATCCGTTCGGCGAAATCGGGAGAGGACTGGCGTGCAGCCCAGCCCTTGTAGAAGTGGCCTAGGAACGCGCCGACGATCATCAGCAGGGTGACCTGCATCGGCAGGTAGATGCCCATGCCGACGGCGAGCGGCGGCATGGCGCCGCGCTTGGCGGCGCGCAAGGCGGCATCGAGCGCAACGGCGGCGAGGCCGATGGCCGCGCCGATCCCGATCAGGCCCCAATCGAGGCTTCCTCCCAGTACGCCTTGCGCGATGGCAGTGATCAGCGCGGCCTGCGGTGCGGCGAGCGCGTCCTTGCCCGCGCCCAGTGCTCCGGCGAAACCGAAGGTCTGGTTGAGCAGATCGAGGATCGGCGGGATGACAATCGCGCCGAACACCACGCCAAGCACCAGCGCGATCTGCTGTTTCCACGGCGTTGCGCCCACGAGCTGGCCGGTCTTCAGATCCTGCAGATTGTCGTTGGAAATGGTGGCGACGCCGAAGACGACGGCGGTGACGAAGAGCGCGAATGCCACGAGAGCCTTGGTATCCGCCACGCCGTTGCCCTGCCCGAACAGCACGGCGAGCAAGAGCGAGATGCCAAGCGCGGCAAGAATGCCGACGCCCGAAATCGGGCTGTTCGACGCGCCCATAAGGCCCGCCATGTAACCACAGACCGAAGCGATCACGACACCGGCAACAAGCACATAGAGCACCGCTGAACCGATACCTAGCGCGGGCGCGGCAGCAATTGGCCCGCCGGTGACAAAGCCCGAGAGCAGCACAGCGATGGGGATCATCAGCGCAAGGACCACCGCGCCGACCAGCCCGATGGGCAGATCCCGCTCGGTAAGCGCGATATTTTCGAAGCCGCCGCCCTCTCGTGCGCGGCTGGTGGCAAGCGCGCTGCCAATCCCGCGCACAACCGGGCCGATCACACGCAGCAGGGTCAAAATCGCAGCGATGCCAATCGTGCCTGCACCGACAAAACGGACTTTTGAACGGAACACAGTGGAGATGAAATCGGCAAGATCGGTGCCAGCAGGCGGGCCGCCTGCGGTAAAGACCGGCAAGATCACGCCGAAGCCGATGACAAGGCCTGTCAACATGCCAACACCCACGGCAAGACCGACAAGATGGCCCACGCCGACCAGCGCCAGCGAAAGACCCGCTGAAAACGAAGTGCCGCCCGCGCCGACCGGGAGGATGATCGAGGCTTCTTCGGCCACCAGCTTCATCTTGGCGAGCGCGGGAAAGATCACCGCTAGCAGGCTGCCGGTGATGACCGCGCTCAGCCCCTTGCGATTTTCCTCAACCCCGCCGACGCCAGCGCCGACCTTGAGCACTTCAGCGGCTGCGACGCCTTCAGGGTAGGGCAAGTCCGATCCGGTAACTAGCGCCCGGCGCAAGGGCACTGAATACATCACGCCGAGAATGCCCCCGATGGCGATCACCGCCACCGATTGCCAATAGGGAAAGCCGCTCCACCAGCCCACCATCACCAGACCCGGCAGGACGAAGACGATGGCCGAAAGCGTCCCCGCCGCGCTCGCGATGGTCTGGACGATGTTGTTTTCCTGGATCGTGGCCCCGGGAAACAGGCGCAGCACGGCCATGGAGATCACCGCTGCCGGAATTGAAGTGGCGAACGTGAGACCAATGCGCAGGCCGAGATAGACATTGGCGGCGGTGAACACCACCGTCAGGACTGCACCGAGGATGATCCCGCGCAGCGTGAGTTCCCGTGCTGGTTTTGGATCGGTGGCGGCCATGCGCATCCCTGTAGCTGGCCCGGAGAGGCTGGGACTCTGTGTGACATGCGAAATGGGATCGGGAAACCCCATGCCACGAACTACCGGAGCGAGGATGGGGCCCAATCCCCCGCTCTCCACCGCACTTTACAAGCAACCTCGCAATGGTACCTTCCCGCCATGGAGGGCGCGACATGGGCCAAGCGCAAGAAGCTGCCGGAGAAATGCTCGCCCGCCGCCACCGCCCCTGGGTGCGCCTCACCCACTGGCTGATCGCGCTTGCGGTGCTGGTGCTGATCTATTCCGGCGTGGCCATCCTGATGGTCCATCCGCGCCTTTATTGGGGCGCTGTCGGCAACGATCTGATGAAGCCGATCTTCGAAGTGCCGGTGGGGCCCAATTACCACGCCATGCGCTGGTCTCCGGCTACGC
Source organism: Novosphingobium sp. (assembly GCF_037133355.1). Taxonomy (GTDB): domain Bacteria; phylum Pseudomonadota; class Alphaproteobacteria; order Sphingomonadales; family Sphingomonadaceae; genus Novosphingobium. Next base: position 34,915 of record NZ_JBAXOI010000018.1, read on the forward strand.
CCTTTTTCGGCCCCGCAGACGGCCCCGCGACGGCGGACCGGCTTGCGGAGCCTTGGAACGGGAACGGCTGGGCGCGCAGCATGCATTTTCTTGCCGCGTGGGCGTTTCTGCTCGGGCTGGCGGTCTATCTGGCGCTGGGCATGCTGACCGGCCATGCCCGCCGCGCACTGCTGCCGCGCCGCGAAGAACTTACGGCGAGCAATCTGGGGCAGGACATCAAGGCGCATCTTCGCCTGCCGATGCCGGCGGCGCTGCCCGGGCCGCCTTATGCGATCCTGCAGAAGCTGGCCTATGCTATGGTTGCGTTCGTCGCCCTTCCGCTGATGTTCCTGACCGGTATCACGATGTCGCCCGCGATCACGGCGGGCTATCCGGTCCTGCTCGATGTGTTCGGCGGCGCGCAATCGGCGCGGACGATCCATTTCTTCACGTTTTCCTTCCTTGCGCTGTTCCTGCTGGTCCATCTTGTGATGATCGTCCTCACCGGACCCTTGCGGCAGCTGCGCGCCATGACGCTGGGAGCATGACATGAACCGCAAGGGCCTTGTGATTTCGCGGCGCGGCCTGATCGGCGGATTGGGTTCAACCAGCGCGCTGATGCTGACCGGATGCGGCGAAAGCCAGCCGCCGACCTATGGCAACATACTGCGCATGGGCGACAACCTCACTTATGCGATGCAGCGTACGCTGCTTTCATCCGCTGCGCTGGTGCGCGAATACGACCGCTCGGAGATCACTTCGATGCCGGCGACGGGGACATACGACCCGGCGCGCACCGACCTCGGCAATCATGACCCGCAGGGCGGACGCGACTATGCGGTTATGCGCAAAGGCGAATTTGCCGATTGGCGGCTGGTGGTGGAAGGCGAGGTCGAGCGGCCCGGCAGCTTCTCGCTCGCGGATCTCGGCCGGATGCAGCGCCGCACCCAGATCACCAAGCACTCCTGCGAAGAAGGCTGGTCCGCGATTGCCGAGTGGACCGGTGTGCCGCTGCGGGCCGTGCTGGAGGCGGTCGGCATGCGGCCTTCGGCGCGCTACGTCGAATTCTATACGTTCGACAAGATTGCCGACAGCCTCGACATGATCGATGCGCTGCATCCCCAGACCATCCTCGCCTACGGCATGAACGGACGCGCCCTGCCGATCGGTCACGGCGCGCCGCTGCGCCTGCGGACCGAGCGCCAGATCGGCTACAAGAGCGTGAAGTATCTGCGGCGGATCGTCGTTACGGACAGGTTCAACGATCTGGGCAACATCAAATCGGGCTGGGCCTGGTACAACGGGATCTGAGTACGGCGCAGGTTTTGTCCGATGCGGCGTCTTGCGCATCGCCGGGTGCGGCGGCGCGGCGCACAGGGGATAATCGTCCGCAGCCGCGCATCAGGCGGTCAGAAATGCCACCATTTCCGCCCCCATCGCCGCCTCGGTCACGCTCGACATGTGCGTGCCGGGGATGACCGCGCGGCGTGCATCGGGGAGCGCGGCGGCGAGGCGGTCGGCGCTGCCGTTGTCGTTGTCCTTGTCGCCGCACAGGACGAGCGTGGGCATGGTGATCGCCGCAAGTGCCTCAGGTGCGGTGTCTTCCATCGTGCCAAGGAGGAGGCGCGCGGCTGCGGGGTCGGTGCCCATGGTTTTCAGGAACTGCTGCGCGGCATAGGCGGGATCGCCGGGGCGGATCGTGCCGAAGCGGTCCAGCATATCGAGGAAGAACTGCTGCCGCCGCGCCCAGCCTGCAAGGCCTTCAAGCCCCATGCCTCCCAGCACCAGACGCCGAGGACGAGCCCCGGCGATCACCGCGCGGGCCGAGGTGCGCGAGCCGAGCGAGAAGCCGGCGAGGTCGAAATCGGTGAGGCCAAAGTGCGCGATGAGCGCCTCCAGATCGCGCACCAGCACGTCCCCCGGATAGGCGGCGGGATCGTGCGGTGCGGCGCTGCGACCATGGGCGCGCAGGTCCGGCATCAGGCATTCGAACCCGGCGGCGGCGAGCTGCGCCGCCGTGCCGAACTTGATCCAGTTCACCTCGGCCGAGGAGAACAGGCCGTGGAGCAGCACGACCGGGCGGCCCGTGCCCATGCGGTGAAGCGCGAGCGGGGTGCCGCCGTAGCCGGGGAAGGTCTCCATGGCCCGTGCCTCCCTCAGCCCTTCTTGAGGTGCCGGCGGCCGAGCAGCTCGGCGATCTGCACTGCGTTGAGCGCGGCGCCCTTGCGCAGGTTGTCCGAGACGCACCACAGCGAGAGGCCGCTGTCGACGGTCGGGTCCTCGCGCACGCGGCTGACGAATGTGGCGTAATCGCCGACGCATTCGATGGGCGTGATGTATCCGCCGTCCTCGCGCTTGTCGATCAGCATGACGCCGGGGGACTCGCGCAGGATATCCTGGGCCTGCTTCGCCGAGATCTCGTCCTCGAACTCAATGTTGATCGCCTCGGAGTGGCCGACGAACACGGGCACGCGCACACAAGTCGCGGTCACCTTGATCTTCGGGTCGAGGATCTTCTTGGTCTCGGCGACCATCTTCCACTCTTCCTTGGTCGAGCCGTCATCAAGGAAGCTGTCGATGTGCGGAATGACGTTGAAGGCGATCTGGCGGGTGAACTTGCGCGGCTCGATGGGATCGCCGACGAAGATCGCGCGGCTCTGCTCGAACAGCTCGTCCATGCCTTCCTTGCCCGCGCCCGAAACCGACTGGTAGGTCGCGACGACGACGCGCTTGATCTTCGCCGCATCGTGGAGCGGCTTCAGCGCCACGACCATCTGCGCGGTCGAGCAGTTGGGGTTGGCGATGATGTTGCGGGCCTTGTAGCCGTCGATCGCATCGGGGTTCACCTCGGGCACGATCAGCGGCACGTCCGGATCCATGCGGTAGAGCGAGGAATTGTCGATCACCGTGCAGCCCGCCGCCGCCGCGCGCGGGGCGTGCGTTTTGGTCGGGCCCGAACCGATCGCGAAGAGCGCGATGTCCCAGCCGGTGAAGTCGAAGTGCTCGATGTTCTGCACCTTGATCATGCGCCCCGTATCGCCGAACTCGACCTCGGTGCCCTGCGAACGGCCCGAGGCGAGCGCCGCGATCTCGTCGATCGGAAACTCACGCTCGGCGAGGATGTTGAGCATCTCGCGCCCGACATTGCCGGTCGCGCCCGCGACCACTACCCGGTAACCCATTGTACTCTCCTTGCGGCGGCCCTGCGGCCCCATCCGGTTAGCCCTCTCCCCCGTCAGGGGAGAGGGTTGGGAGAGGGGAAACAAGCGCTGCGCTGCCCCCTGCCCCTCTCAACTTCGGCTAGCGAGCAAGCTCGCAAGCCTTCGTATCTCTCCCCTCAAGGGGAGAGAGCGGCGTTACTGCCCGCTACCCACGCCGTTGCGGTCGAGGAAGCGGAACATGGTTTCATAGAGATGCTTGCTGACTTTCGGCCCGCTGATGCGGTGCGTGTAGCCGGGGTATAGCATCATTTCGAAGGGCACGGCCTCGGCCTGCAACCTGGCGATCAGCGCGGTCGAGTTTTCGAACACGACGTTGTCGTCGGCCATGCCGTGGATGACGAGCAGCGGATCGGCAATCTTTGCCGCTTCCTCAAGTGCACCTGAGGTTTCGTAAACCTTGGGTTCCTTGTTCGGATCGCCGAGATAGCGCTCGGTGTAATGCGTGTCGTAAAGCTCCCAGCGCGTGACCGGGGCGACTGCGATGCCCGCTGCCCAGACGCCGGGATGGGCTTCCAGCATCTTCAAGGTCATGTAGCCGCCGTAGGACCAGCCGAAGGTGTTGACCCTTGCGGGATCGACGAAGGCCAGGCTCTTGAGATAGCGCGCTCCGGCGAGCTGGTCCGCCACTTCGACCGAGCCCATCGCGCGATTGATCGCGCTTTCGAACTTCACGCCGCGATTGTCAGAGCCGCGCCCGTCGATGGCGAAGTAGATGTAGCCCTTGTCGACTATCGCCTGCGCGAGAGGGCCCTGCCAACCCTTGCTCACGACTTGCGCGTGCGGGCCGCCGTAGTGGTAGGAGAACACGGGATAGCGCTTGCCGGGCTCCAGCGGCGGGGTGATCATCATCCAGTGGAGCGGCGTGCCGTCGCCGGCAGCGATCGTGCCGTATTCGGTCGTGCGGTGGCTCGCCAGATAGGGCGCGTAAGGATGCGCGCCCTCAACGCGGTTTTCCTCGATCCAGGCCAGGCGCTTGCCTGAGGCGTCCGCGAGATAGGACTGCGGCGGCTGCATATCGGCGCTGCGGCTCACCACCAGCGTCTGGCCCTTGCGGTCCATCGCGGCGCTGTTGTGGAAAGCAAGATCGGTCAACCGGTCGAGCTTGTCGGGTGCCTTCAAGTCGAACGCATAGACCTGCGGGGCGAGCACATCGTCCCGTGTGCCGACGATCGTCACGCGGCCCGCCTTTTCGTCCACGCCGACAAGATCGGTGACGACCCAAGGTCCCTTGGTAAGCTGCTGCCAGGCGCCAGCCTTATAGTGGTAGAGGTGACCGAAGCCGTCGCGCTCCGACAACCAGATCAGGCTGCCATCGGCGAGGAAGCGGTAGGCGTCCGACAGGTTGATCCAGCTGCCCTTGGCCGCCGTCTCGGTGAACAGGATCTCCGCCTTGCCCGTGGCGGGATCAACCTTGAGCATGTCCAGCCGGCTCTGCGCGCGGTCCTCGCGCTGGACGTAAAGCGTCTTGCCGTCGGGGGCCCAGTCCACACGGGCGAGGTAGATGTCCTTGTCAGGCCCGAGATCGACCTGCACCTTGGTGGCGCCATCCGCGCCGATCACCCAGAGCGAAACCTCGGCATTGGGGCTGCCCGCCACCGGATAGCGCTGCTCGAAGGTCTTGGTGCCCTCAGCACCGATCGCCGCGCGTGTGACGGTGCCGACCCCGGCCTCGTCGAAGCGCTCGACAGCAAGGCGGCTGTCATCAGGCGACCACCAGTAGCCCTTGAAGCGGTTCATTTCCTCCTGTGCGGCGAATTCCGCCTCCGCCCAGTGGACCGTGGCGGCGGTTTCGGCGGGCGTCACGGCCTGCGGCTCGGTCTTGCCGTCAACCGGCCCGACGAAGAGCCGCTGGTCGCGCACGAAGGCCACGCGGGAGCCCTTGGGGCTGAGCGAAGGGTCAAGCTCGCCGCCTTTGGTTCCCGCGATCTTGCGCACCGAGCCGTCGAGCCCGGCGAGGTAAAGGTCGCCATCGATGGGAACGAGCACGGCCTTGCTGTCCGCCGTCCATTCGTAGCTGACGATGCCCTTGAGATCGCCGATGCGCTGGCGCTCGCGCTGCATCTTCTCGGCCTCGGAGAGTTCGCGGCCCGACGACAGCTTCAGCGAATCGACCAGCATGCGCCATTCGCCCGCCTTGCGGTCAAAGCCCCAGAGGTCGTAGCGCTCGCGGTCGTCGGGCCGCCCCCGCAGCACGGTGACATAACGGCCATCGGGCGAGAGCTTGACCGCACGCGGCACCGGGCCGGCAAGGCTGGGGCTGGCAAAGACGCGCTCAAGGCTGAGCGATGGTGCAGCTTGCGGTGCGGTCACGGCGATTTCCTTCGGCGCGGCGGCTAGGACGGGTGTGGCGACAAAGACAAGAGCGCTCGCGGCGAGCAGGCGGGTCAGCATTCGCATGAGTGCGATGGTCCTTGCTGGAGCTATGGCAAAACGAAAAGAGGCGCCCCGGCCTGGTTGCCGGGGCGCCTCTTGAAGCACGCTGCGGTGCCCCAGGCGGTGGGCTATCTAGCCCGCCCCGGTCAGCTTTCCGTAGTGGTTTTAATCGTCTTGCGCTCGGCAATACGCGCCGACTTGCCGGTGCGGCCACGCAGGTAATAGAGCTTGGCACGACGCACGACGCCGCGGCGGACCACGGTGATGCTGTCGATGTTGGGCGAGTAGAGCGGGAACACGCGCTCCACGCCTTCGCCGAAGGAGATCTTGCGAACGGTGAAGTTCGAGCCAAGGCCACGGTTCGAACGCGCGATGCACACGCCTTCGTAGGCCTGGACACGGGTACGCTCACCTTCGACGACGCGCACGCCAACGCGCAGCGTATCGCCGGCGCGGAATTCGGGGATGGTCTTCTTCGCCTTGAATTCGGCGATGGCTTCAGCTTCGATCTGCTGAATGATGTTCATGACTCAATCGTCCTGCACTTCACGCTGCGCGCCAGAGGCAGACTGGACCCGAACGCCGGTGTGGCGCTCCCAAAGGTCCGGCCTGCGTGACCGGGTATCGTCTTCAGACCGGCGTTTCCGCCATGAAGCGATTTTCGCATGATCCCCCGATCGCAGCACTTCAGGGATCGTGCGCCCTTCCCATTCCTGGGGTCGGGTATAGTGCGGGTACTCGAGGAGGCCGTTCTCGAACGACTCTTCGGACCCACTGGAAGGCGCGCCCATTACGCCGGGAAGCAGCCGAATGCAAGCATCGAGAAGCATAAGCGCCGCCGGTTCGCCGCCCGAGAGCACGATATCGCCGACGGAAACTTCCTCGACGGCGCGGCCTTCGAAGATGCGTTCGTCGAAACCTTCGAACCGGCCGCAGAGGAGGATGACGCCGGGGCCTTGCGCAAGCTCGCGGACGCGGGCCTGCGTGAGGGGCTGGCCGCGGGGGGTGAGCGCGATGACGGGGCGTTCTTCCGCCCATTCCCGCGCATGGTCGATGGCTTTGGCGAGCACATCGACCCGCAGGACCATGCCCGCGCCGCCGCCTGCTGGCGTGTCATCCACGGTGCGGTGCTTGTCGGCAGCGAAGTCGCGGATCTGGACGGTATCGACGGCCCACTTGCCTTCCACCATCGCGCGGCCCGCAAGGCTGATGCCGAGAGGGCCGGGGAACATTTCCGGGTAGAGCGTGAGGACGGTGGCGTGGAAGGTCATTTGAAGATATCGGTCTTTTTCATCGGGTTTGCAGATCGATATTTGCGGACATCGAAAATTGAGACCGCAAACCCGACCACAAGCCAGATGCCAGCCATCGCAAGAACATTCGACAAACCTGACACAAAATCATCAACAGCGTGCGGTGGTGTTCGCTCGGTCGTTTCAGCCTCGGCGCCGATTGCGACAAGCTGCTGGAACACGCCAAAAGGGACGAACACGAGCGGCGGAAGGACGGTCGTAATAATGACGGGCAGCCATGCGCCCCAACGCGAAAAGAGCCGAGCGAGGCCAATTGCCAACATGCCGGAAGCGAAGACCGCAAAGACTGCAAAAACAACCATAATTCTTACCCTGCTATCGGGACTATACCGTCCAGTTCTCGACCTTGAGCCCCGGCACATCGGCGAAATCCGCCTCGTTGTTCGTCACCACCGTGAGCCCCAGCGACAAGGCGTGCGCCGCGATAAGCCGGTCGTAGCTGGCGCGCTTGAAGGGGATCGTCGCATAGGCTCGCGCAGCCCTTTCATCGAAAGCGAGCACCGGAACCTCTTCAATCAGCGTCTCCAACTGCTCGATTGGAGGCGGTTTACCTTTCATCGAGCCATGGACGATCTCGGCAAAGGAGATCGAGGAAACGACGAAATCGCCCTCCTCGTGTTCAGCCATGCGCTGGCGCACCGGTTCGCCCGCCGCCAGAGCGACGGCGATCACGATGTTGCTGTCGAGCATGAACTTCATGCGTCAGGCATGTGCTTCGCGCGCCATTCGGGATCGTCCCAGAGCAGCGGTCGCTCTTCGAACACCCGGTCCTCCGGCTTGATGAACTGCAGGCCTGAACCAGCGGCGCAGCCCCAAACCTTGTCGATGTTGAACTTGCGCTTGGGCTTGTCTTTCGGACGCAGGATCAGCTCGCCGTCCTTTTCCTCTACGCTCCATTCGCGATCAGGTTCGATACCGAGCGTTGCGGGGATCCGGATTGCCACCGAGTTGCCGGACTTGAAGCTTTTGGTGGTGTATTCCTTGCCCATGCCAGCCTCCGTATATACGTCTTGTATATACGAACTTGAGTGCTGTTTCAATCCTTGCCCTCAAACGCAAACTCCAGCGATTGCAGCGTGATCGGCTTGGTCGGGGCCAGCAGAACGGTACCCTTGATGCTGCCCTTCTCGCATTTCCAAGCGAAGGTGCCGCTCATGGCGCCCTCGGCGATGATCGGCGTGGTGGTATCGCAAGCGCCTGCCTTGGCCTTGGTCTCCGCCAACACCTTGGCCCAATTCGCCGCCGTCCGGTCCATCGGGAAGTTCATCGCGGCGCGGCCTTTCAGCGCGTCGATGGTGCCTGCCGCCCAGACGGTCTGCGCAGCGCTGTAGAAGCTGGCGAGATCGGCCGAGACCGGCTCCACCCGTTTCACCAGCACGCCCTTGGCGCGGAGGAGCGCGGCCACATCCCACACCGGCTGGCTGGGGCCGGCGTAGGTCTTGTTCGTGAGCGCGAAGAGCGCGGCGCCGTATTCGGGGAGCAGCATCACGTGGCTGCCATAACCGGGGTAACCGCCGCCATGGGCGAGGACGGTTCCGTAGTCGCAGTCGGTGATCACGCGCCAGCCCATGCCATAAGCGATCGCGCCGGGGCACTGCTTGTCGCCATCGGTCGCGGGGCGGTGGAACACGGCGGCATTGTTCGCGCCGCGCATGATCTGGCGGACGGTGCCGCGCTTGACGAGCCCGCTATCTGCGCCATCGCGCGGGGGCCAGGCAGAGACAACGAAGCCGAGCCATTTGGCATAGTCGGTGGCGCTGACCTCGAGGCCGCCCATGGCGTTGAAGGCGCCGTCCTTCATCGTGGGCTCCTCGGCCCAGGCGTCGTTCTCCCAGCGGTACCCGACGGCGCGCTTGTCCTTGGGGTGGGAGAAGACGTCGAAGCCGCTGGCGCTCATGCCAAGCGGCGTAAGGATGCGTGTCTCGACGAAAGTGCGGTAGGGCGCTTTGGTGATATTCGCGATCACGCGGCCAAGGATCGCGTAGCCCAGGTTGGCGTATTCGTGGCGCATTTCGGGGGCGCGGGTGAAGGGAACACCCGCGCGCAGGTAGGCGGTGAAGGCGGTCTGCGGCATGACCGTCTGCCGGTCCCCCCACGGGTCGTCGGTGACGAATCCGGCGCTGTGGGTGAGCAGATCGCGGATCGTGATGCGCGGGGAATCGCTGGTGGGATAAGTCCAGCCGCGCATTTCGGGGACATAGCGATCCGCCGGATCATCAAGCGCCAGCCGCCCCTCATAGCGCAGCTTGAGGATTGACATGGCCGTGAAGGCCTTGGTCATCGACGCGATGCGGAAGAGGGTGTCGGGCGTTACCGGGCGCTTGGCCGTAACGTCCTGCACGCCTTCGCTCTTCACGTAGACAAGGCGGCCATCCTTGACGACGCCGAGGACCAGACCGGGGATGTGGTTTTCGGCCATCCACTTGGTGAGGATCGTGCCGATGTCCGCATCGAGCGCGGCGGGATCGGCCGTCTGTGCCAGCGCGGGAAGCGGCATGCCCGTGGCCAGCATTGCCAGAAGAATTGCCTTGAACCGCATGCCACGTCCCCCTCGTTTCGAAAGCACGCAGCTTTGCACCTTTTCCTCTTCATTGCGAGGAGGCGAAGCAGAGTACGCAATCCAGAGTGGTTCGCGTGAAGCTCTGAATTGCTTGGCTGGGCTCGCCGTCAGGAACAGGAGGTTGGCGTCAGCTCCCGCAGCCCCCGCAGCCGCCTCCGCCGCAGCCGCTGCCGCCGCTGCTGCCGCTATCCCCGCCGCCGCCGTCGCCGCTGCTCGCAGTGCGCATCCTGTGGAAGTCGGAGAGCCAGGAGCCCGCCAGCACGCTCGTGCCGAACAGGGCGACGGCGAGCGGGGCCTCGTCGCTTGGCATGGCGCGGCGCAGGCGGGCGGCTTCGAAGCGGGCATCGGCGAGCGCCGCGTGCCCTGCCCGGCTGCGGCGGTCGACCACGCCGAAACGCAGCAGCGCGGCGATGAAGGTGACGACGAGAAGCGCGGTGAGAAAGCCGACGGGCTTGTCGCGCATGGTGCCGATAACCCACTTCGCAAGGCCGAAAGCGAAGAGCAGCGCGAGCGGTACGGTCTGGATGAGGCGCATCTGCAGCGCGGTGGCCTTGTCAATAAGCAGGCCCTTGTTCTCCAGCCGCCGCTCGCCGGTCTCGGCCGGATCGGCGAGCGCTAGGTGGACGTCCCGCCAACTGACGGGCGAGCTCAGCGCCGCAATGCGCCGTTCGGCGAGCGACTGGCCGCCGCGCGGATCGCGGATCTGAAGCTTGCCACCTGCCTCGACAATGGCCGCGCCCGCCGCGAGCAGACGCACTGCCACCGCTTCGGCAAAGCGCTCGCGTCCGCCTGCGAGCAGGGCAAGCTCATCCGGGTCCGAGGTCCGGGCGCGGCGGCCTTCGGGGCGCAGGTAGCGGGGGATGATCAGGCTGGCGGCCAGAGCGACCAGCGCGAGTTCGCCATAGAGCAGGAGGAATTCGGAGCCATGCAGGTCGAAAGGGCCAAGGCCGGTCATAGAAAACTCCAGAGAGCATAGGCCACAAGCGCGATCAACCCGCCGCCGAAGAGCCAGCGGTAAGGCAGAATCAGCGCCTCATGCGGATGGACGCGGCGCGCCAGGGGATCGATGTTGAGACGCTGCCGCACATCGGGCCAGATATCTGCAGGCGCGGGACCGAACGCGGCTTCATAGCTGCGCAAGGTGAGCGCGTATTGCTCGAAGAAGCGCGTCCCTTCGGCCGGGCCGCCTTTGGTGGGACCGTGGTGGAGCGGCACCCCAAGCACTTCGGGGCAAAGCCGCTCCCAGTAATCGCGCGTGTAGGTGAGGTGGAGGTGCCAGGCCTGATCGACCGCATCGGATGGCGTGACTTCGTGCCCCGCCGTCACCGCCAGAAACAGGAAGCGGCGGTATTCCTCGAACACCCGCGCGGCATGGGCCTCGGTCCAGCCGTTTTCACGCGCGAGGCGCCGGGTGAAGGAGAGCGCGGCGTCGACCGGGCCGACTTCATAGGCCGAAAGGGTCGGCCACAGCGGGTCTGCTGTTGCCGTGATCGACGAAGCGAAAGGCGCGTTCATCTGAAAGAGGGTATAGCGCCGGGGCGTTACCGGATTGTTACCGGCGGCACTGTCCAGACTTCGGTCGGCGCCCCCCCCCGCGCGCGTTCGGCGGCCATTTCGGCGAGGAGCCATTCGCGAAACCGCTCGATCTTGCGCACACCGTGCCGCCCTTCGGGCCGCACCAGCCAGAGCGAAAACGGCGGATAGAACACGGTTGGAAAAGGCTGGACCAGACGTCCCGCCGCGATTTCCTCGCGCCAGAACAGCGGCGTCATCAACGCCGTGCCGAAGCCTGCACCGGCCATGCGCGCTTCCTCGAGCTGGCTGTCGAACAGGACACTGGCCTGCCCCGCACCCGGCGGCGGCTCTACCCCGGCGGCGGCGAACCAGCCTGCCCACCACGGATCGTCCTGCGCCAGGCGCTGCACCCGCAGGAGATCGGCCGGCTCGCGGATGTCATGTTCCCGGACAAAGGCGGGCGAGCAGATCGGCGTTACATGATAGCGCATGAGGAACTCGGCGCTGAGCCCGCTCCACGGCCCCATGCCAGACCGGATCGCCACGTCGATCCCGTCACGCGTGAAATCGGTGATCCGCCCGGTGGTCTGCAGCCGCAAGGCGAGATCGGGCATCGCCACCTGAAACCGCCCGATCCGCGCGCTGAGCCATGTCGCGCCGAACGAGGGTATCGTGCTGATCGCCAGCACGCCGCTATCATCCGACCTCAAATCGGCAAAGGCGGCGGCGATATCGGCGAGCGCAGAGGAGACAGCGGGGGCGAGGCGCCGCCCCGCATCGGAGAGCCGCACGCGCCCGCGCTCACGCACGAACAGCGGGCGGCCGACGCGGTCTTCCAATTGGCGCACCTGATAGCTGACGGCCGCCTGGGTCATGCCCAGTTCCTCCGCCGCGCGGCTGAAATTCTCAAGCCGGGCTGCGGCTTCGAACACGCGGACGGCGGACAGGGGCGGCAGCTCGGGCATCCTCAATTGATAGGGCCACCTTATGAAACATGCCAGACCTTTTGTTGGCCGGGCCGGTGCCGCTCAGGCAAAATGGCGCCATCAGCCAAGGAGACGAGCGATGATGGATGAAATGTGGAGCCGTGGGTGGAGCGAAGCCCACAAGGCTGCCTTGCAGGCGCGCGAGACCGTGGCGCGCGAAGGCCTCCCGGTGCCAACGTTGTGGGACGATTTGCGCATGCTGGTCCGCGATCTGATCACACCGCCGCAGCGGCAGAGCGAAGGCCGGTGCTGCGATGCGGAGGCCCGTCAGTCCGCCGCGTAGGCGGCTTCGATCACCAGCCGCTCGCCGTCCCACTCGGGCACGGCTTCGGCGCGCATGGGCACCATGAAGCGCTTCCTGTCGGGGCGCTCGATCTCGATCACATCGCCCGCGCCGAAATTCTCGACCGCGACGCAGGTGCCAAGTACCTCGCCCGTGGTCGAGACCGCGGGAAGGCCGATAAGGTCGGTGTAATAGTATTCGCCTTCCGCCAGCGGCGGCAGGCTGGCGCGCGGCACCGTCAAGGCGGTGCCGCGCAGCTTTTCTGCCGCGGTGCGGTCGGTGACTTCGGCAAAGCGAGCGATGGCGCCGCCCTTGCCGTCGTCTTTCAGCTTTTCGAGCGTGAGGCTGCCGCCGTTGAAGGCGCGGTGCGCCTTGAGGCTCGCCACCCCTTCGCCGAACAGCTTCAAGCGCACATCGCCGCCCACGCCATGCGCGCCGCTGACAGCAGCGAGCGTGACGGGGCGATCGAGCATGAGCGCTTAGCCCTCGGCCTGCTCGGCAGCGGCTTCCTCAGCGGGCGCTTCCTCGGCGGCGGGCTCTTCAGCAGCCGGAGCAGCAGCCGCTTCGGCAGCAGCAGCGGCGGCGGCCTCTTCAGCCTCACGCTTGGCTTCTTCGGCCTCGGCGATCTTCTTGGCGCGGTCTTCAGCGCGCTCCTTGGCCTTCTTGCCCGGCTCGCCCTTAGCGGGGTTCACGGTAGCAGTACGCTCCTTGATCCCGGCCTTGTCGAGCATGCGGGCGACGCGGTCGGTCGGCTGCGCGCCGACGCCGAGCCAGTAGCGCACGCGATCTTCGGTCAGGCGGACGCGGTTTTCATCGTCCTTGGCGAGGAGCGGGTTGTAGGTGCCGACCTGCTCGAGATAGGCGCCGTCGCGGGGGCTGCGGCTGTTGGCCACAACGACCTTGTAATAAGGGCGCTTCTTCGAGCCGCCACGCGAAAGACGAAGGGAAACCGACATACTTCAAACCTTTCCAACTAAAACCAAAACTGAAACCGAAATCACTTTTTACGCAGAAGATCGCCGAGGTTGGCGGGCATGTTGCCGCCGCCCAGGCCGGGAAGACCGGGCATGCCGCCCATTCCGGCACCCATGCCGCCACCGGGAAGCTGACCGGGGCCGCCATCGCCGCCGCCGAGGCCGCCCATCCCGCCGCCGCCGAACATGGCAGCAAGGCCCTTGAGCCCGCCCATCTTGCGGATCTGCTTCATGGCTTTCGCCATTTCCATGTGCATCTTGATGAGCTTGTTGACGTCCTGCACCTGCGTGCCGGAGCCCTTCGCGACGCGGATCTTGCGCTTGGCGTTGAGCAGTTCGGGGCGCTCGCGCTCCTTGGGCGTCATCGAGCCGATGATCGCGTCCATGTGGAGCAGCACCCGGTCGTCCATGCCCGAGGCGGCCATGGCCTGCTTGGCCTTCTTCATGCCCGGCATCAGGCCCGCCAGCACGCCGAGCCCGCCCATGCGCTGCATCTGTTGCAGCTGGGTGCGCAGGTCGTTCATGTCGAACTGGCCCTTGGCCATGCGCTGCGCGAGCTTCTCGGCCTCGTCGGCCTTGACCGTGGCGGCCGCCTTCTCGACGATCGAGACGATATCGCCCATGCCGAGGATGCGGCCGGCAACCCGCTCGGGATTGAACGGCTCGATCGCATCGAGCTTTTCGCCGGTAGCGGCGAACTTGATCGGCTTGCCGGTGACGGCGCGCATCGAAAGCGCCGCGCCGCCGCGCGCATCGCCGTCCATTCGGGTAAGCACAACGCCGGTGAGATCAACCTCGCCCGCAAAATTCTGCGCAACGTTGACCGCGTCCTGACCCGTCAGCGAGTCGACCACCAGCAGCGTTTCGCGCGGGGCGGAGACTTCGGCCACGGCCTTCATCTCGTCCATCAGCGCCTTATCGACGTGGAGGCGGCCCGCGGTATCGAGCATCAGCACGTCGACCGCCTGGAGCCTGGCGGCATGGACCGCACGGCGGGCGATATCGACCGGCGCCTGGCCCGGCACGATAGGAAGCGTGGCAACGCCGGCCTGCGTACCGAGGACTGCGAGCTGTTCCTGCGCCGCCGGACGATTGACGTCCAGCGAGGCCATCAGAACCTTCTTGCCCTGCTTTTCCTTGAGCAGCTTGCCGATCTTGGCGGTCGTCGTCGTCTTGCCCGAGCCCTGGAGGCCGACCATCATGATGACGACCGGCGGCGTCGCGGCAAGATCGAGCTCCGCGGTTTCGGAGCCGAGCATTTCAACGAGCGCGTCGTTGACGATCTTGACGACCTGCTGGCCGGGCGTGACCGAGCGCAGAACCTGCTGGCCGGTGGCGGCTTCGGTCACCGAATCGATGAAGCGGCGGACCACGGGGAGCGCGACGTCGGCCTCGAGCAGCGCGATGCGCACTTCGCGCATTGCGGCCTGCACGTCTTCCTCGCGCAGTGCGCCGCGGCCGCGCAGACGGTCGAATACGCCGCCAAGCCGGTCTGACAGACTATCGAACACGCAGCAACGCTCCTCAAAACCAGGCACCTGCCCGATTGCCATGCCGCCCATGGGCGAAACGCGAAAAACGCCGGTGGGCGAAACCTCGCCGACCAGCGTATGGCGTCCATCACGGAAACCGGATACCAGAATACCCTGCCGCCAGCACGAGACTAGCAGCCAGTCTGGGGCGCTTACGCCAAACTCCGCGCCCGCGCAAGTCCCCCGACAAAAGCGATCAAAAGCCCCGCGCGGCAAGAGGAGCTTAACCAAAACTTCAGGGCAATTGCCTAAGAGTCCCCATCGGATCCGAAAGGAATAGGCAAGTCCCATGGCGAAGGCTCGGGAAGGCAATGCAGACGGGAGGGGGACGGAAGCCCCGCTCGAACGCGCCGAGCGCGATCTGGTCGCGCTGGGTATCCTTGTCGCGGCCATTTTCCTGTTCATCGGCACCGGTTCCACCGTGCTCACCGGCATTGTCCGCAGCTGGGTCTATGGCGTGGGCAGCCCGGACGTGCTGCTTGCCAATGCGCTCATCCTCAATATCGCCCTGCTGATCTTCGGCTGGCGCCGCTATGTCGAGCTCAATCAGGAAATCGCCGAGCGCCGCCGCGCCGAGGAGACCGCGCAGCGCCTCGCCCAGACCGACGCGCTGACCGGCTGCCTCAATCGCCGCAGCCTCGATGCCGCACTTGCCGGGCTTGTCGACAGCGCCGAGGAGACCGGTGAACAGGTCGTCGTGTTCATGGTCGATCTCGACAAGTTCAAGCGCTCCAACGACCTGCACGGCCACCAGGTGGGCGATGCGGTGCTGATCGAGACCGCGCGCCGGCTCGAGGCGCTGCTGCCCGAACGCGCACTGGTGGCGCGGCTGGGCGGCGACGAGTTCATCTGCTGCGCGGTCTATGCGCCCGGCAGCGAGGCGAAGATCGAGCTTCTTGCCCTGCGCATCAACGAGGCGCTCGCGGTGCCGATCGTCACGGGCGGCCTTCGCGCGGAAGTCACCGCGTCGATCGGCGTTGCCATTGGCGCGCGCGGTTCGGTGCACAAGGCGGACCACGTGGCGCGCGAACTGCTGCATCGCGCGGACCTTGCGATGTATCAGGCCAAGCGCCGCGGACGAAACCGCTTCGCCTGGTTCGAGCCGAGCATGGAAAAGGAGCTGCGCTTTCGCGGCGAGCTGGAGCAGGGCATTCGCGACGGACTGCCGTGCGGCGAGTTCATGCCCTATTACGAAAAGCAGATCGATCTCGAGACCGGCGAGATCACCGGCTTCGAGATGCTGGCGCGGTGGAAATCGCCGCGTTATGGCCTGATAAGCCCGGAAATTTTCATCCCCGTGGCCGAGGAAATCGGCCTGATTGCCGAGCTTTCGGAAGCGCTCATCACCATGGCGCTGGAAGATGCCAAGGCCTGGGACCCGCGCCTGACGCTCGCGGTCAACATTTCGCCGCTGCAGTTGCGCGATCCGTGGTTTGCGCAGCGGCTGCTCAAGCTGCTCGTCGCGGCCAATTTCCCGCCGACACGGCTTGAGATCGAGATCACCGAGACGTGCCTGCACGAGAACATCGGCGTGGTGCGCTCGCTGATCGCCAGCCTCAAGAATCAGGGCATCCGCATCAGCCTCGATGATTTCGGCACCGGCTATTCCAGCCTCGCGCAGCTGCGCACGCTGCCATTCGACCGGATCAAGATCGACCGCAGCTTCGTTTCCTCGCTGGGAAGCAGCGCCGACAGCGCCTCGATCGTAGAAGCGATTTCCTCGCTCGGTCGCGGCATGGCACTGCCGATCACCGCCGAGGGGATCGAGACGTCCGAAGTGCTCGACGCGCTGCGCCAATATGGTCAGTTCAAGGGTCAGGGCTATCTCTATGGCCAGCCGGCTTCGAGCGAGGAGGTCATCCGCGATCTCGCCGCGCAGGGCCTGCTCAATCCGGACAGAGCCGCGACCTTGGCGCCGGACGGCCCGTCAGACGAATCTACATCGGCGCGCTGCGCCTGAAATCATTGCGGAGCGCGCCGCTGGTCCCTAGACGGGCGCCATGCCTATCGCTTTTCGCAAGATGCACGGCCTCGGCAACGATTTCATCGTGATCGATGCGCGCACGGTGCCGGTGGCGATGTCCGCCGCCCGCGCCGCCGCGCTGGCCGACCGGCGCACCGGGATCGGCTGCGACCAGCTCATCGTACTCGAACCTTCCGAAGCCGCCGATGTGCGCATGCGCATTTTCAATGCGGATGGCAGCGAAGTGGAAGCCTGCGGCAACGCTACGCGCGCGGTGGGCCTGCTGCTGGGCGGGGCGCAGCGGATCGAAACCTTGGGCGGCACGCTCGCCTCTGAAGCGGTCGAGGGCGGCGTTTCGGTCGATATGGGCCGGGCGCGCTTCGGGTGGAGCGAAATCCCGCTGGCCTATGCGATGGATACGCTGGCCATGCCGGTGGGCTGGGAAGACCTCGAAAACCCGGCAGCTGTGAATGTCGGCAATCCGCATGTGGTGTTCTTCGTGGCAGACGCCGATGCCATCGACCTGGCACGGCTGGGGCCAGTGATCGAGACTGATCCGCTGTTTCCCGAGAAGGTCAACGTCGGCGTCGCATCGGTCATGGGGCCGAACCAGATCAAGCTGCGCGTGTGGGAACGCGGCGTCGGCCTGACGCGGGCCTGCGGCACAGGCGCCTGCGCGGCGGCGGTGTTGGCAATCCGGCGCAGGCTGGTGACAGGACCCGTGCGCGTCGATCTGCCCGGCGGTCCGCTGGAGATCGCCTGGACCGAAGGCGGCTCGATCCGCATGACCGGCCCTGCCGCGCACAGCTTTTCGGGCAGCTTCGATGCGGACGACTATCCGCTGTGAGTGATGGGGTGGTGACGCTCGGCTGCCGGCTCAACCTCGCCGAGAGCGAGACTATCCGCGGCCTGATAGCGGGGGCCGAACGGCAGACGGTGGTCGTCAATTCCTGCGCGGTGACGGCGGAGGCCGTGCGCCAGTCGCGCCGCGCGGTGCGGCGGCTGCGGGCTGCGCACCCCGAGGCACGGTTGCTGGTAACAGGCTGCGCGGCGACGATTGCGCCCGGCGATTTCACCGCGATGCCGGAAGTCGACGGGGTGGTTGCCAATCCGGCAAAGCTCGATCCGGTTGCATGGCAGGCCCGCCCGGTTGTCGCCCCTGCCTCGCCCAAGCAGCGCACCCGCGCTTTCGTGCCGGTGCAGACGGGCTGCGACCATGCCTGCACATTCTGCATCATCCCTGCAGGGCGCGGGGTCAGCGTCTCGCTGCCAGTGGCGGAAGTGCTGCGCGTGGTCGAAGGCCACCTTGCGGCTGGCGCGCGCGAAGTGGTGCTGACCGGGGTGGACGTGACCGGCTGGGGCGCGGACTTGCCCGGCACGCCGCGCCTCGGCGATCTCGTCGCCGCGCTTCTCGCCGCCTTCCCGGCATTGCACCGGCTCCGGCTCTCCTCGCTCGACGGGGTGGAAATCGACGGGCTGCTGTTCGAGCTGATCACCGGAGAGGCGCGGGTCATGCCGCATGTCCACCTCTCGCTCCAGGCGGGTCACGACATGATCTTGAAGCGCATGAAGCGCCGTCACACCCGCGCACAGGCGGTGGCGCTCGCGCAGCGGCTACGCGCCGCCCGGCCGCAGATCGCCATCGGGGCGGACCTGATCGCCGGGTTCCCGACCGAGGACGCGGCGATGCACGCAGCGGGTGTCGCGATCGTGGAGGACTGCTGGATCGTCCACGGCCACGTCTTCCCCTACTCCCCCCGTCCCGGCACCCCCGCCGCGCGCATGCCGCAAGTGCCGCCGCCGCTGGTGCGCGAGCGGGCCGCCGAAGTCCGCGCTGCTGTCGCCAGAACCCGGGCCGCATGGCTGGAGAGCCTGATCGGCACCCCGCGCGAAGTGCTTGCCGAGCGCGACGGAACCGGCCATTCCCCCGAATTCGCCCCCTACCGGCTGCCCGAGGGTACCGCGCCGGGGCAGATCGTCACGCTCACCCCGATTCGTATCCGCGAAGGCCTGCTCGAATGACCCCTGAAGAGAGCGCAACCAGCGAAGGCGGCTGGACCGACCGCCTGCTGGGCGGCCTGCGCAAGACTTCCGAGCGCCTGACCGAAAATCTCGCCGGCCTCACCGGGGGAACCCGGCTGAGCGATGTGCAGCTCGACGACCTCGAGGACGCGCTGATCCTCTCCGACCTCGGCCCGCGCGCTGCTGCACGAATCCGCGTCAAGCTCGCCGCCGCGCGCTTCGAAAAGGGTGTGGACGAGGCCGCGCTGGCCGAAGCTGTCGCCGAAGAGATCGCGGCAATCCTGCGCCCGGTGGCAAAGCCGCTCGAGATTGTCGCCTTCCCGCGCCCGCAGGTGATCCTCGTGATCGGCGTCAATGGATCGGGCAAGACCACGACCATCGCCAAGCTGGCGCACTTGTTCCAGGAGCAGGACTATTCGGTGATGCTCGCGGCAGGCGATACCTTCCGCGCCGCCGCGATCGGCCAGCTCAGGGTCTGGGCGGACCGGCTCGGCATCGAAATCGTTTCGGGCGCGGAAGGCGGCGATCCGGCCTCCATCGTGTTCGACGCGGTTAAGGCCGCGACCGACAAGGGCATCGACGCGCTGATTGTCGATACCGCCGGGCGGCTGCAGAACAAGCGCGAGCTGATGGACGAACTTGCCAAGGTACGCCGCGTGCTCGGCCGGCTGAATCCGGCGGCACCGCATGACGTGGTGCTCGTGCTCGATGCGACGAACGGGCAGAACGCGCTGCAGCAGATCGAAATCTTCAAGGAAGTGGCGGGTGTGACCGGTCTCATCATGACCAAGCTTGACGGCACCGCGCGCGGCGGCGTTCTGGTCGCGGCGGCGGAGCAGTACGGCCTGCCGATACACGCCATCGGCGTCGGCGAGAAGATTGATGACCTGAGGCCCTTCGACCCCGATCTCGTCGCGCGGGTAATTGCAGGAGTGGTGCGGTGAGCGACGAAAAGGACCAGCCCAAATCCTCCTGGATCAACCTTGCGGTCGATTACGGGCCGCTGCTCGTGTTCTTCCTCGCCTATCGCTGGTTCAGCCCGAAAGACGGCGGCGACCAGAGCCTTGGTGCGGTTGTCGCAGTGACCAAATCGACCGTGGTGTTCATGATCGCCACGGTCGCTGCTCTGGTCATCTCGAAATGGCGGCTGGGCCGCATTTCGCCGATGCTTTGGCTTTCGACGATCATGATCATAGGTTTCGGCTCGCTGACCGTGTTCCTCAATGATCCGGTGTGGATCCAGATCAAGCCGACCGCGATTTACCTGCTCTTCGCCGGGGTGCTGTTCGGCGGACTCCTGCGCGGCAAGGCGATGCTGCGCACCTTGCTGAAGAGCGCCTTCGACGGGCTTTCGGACGAAGGCTGGCTTAAGCTTTCGCGCAATTGGGCGTGGTTCTTCCTGTTCCTTGCCGGCCTCAACGAGGTGCTGCGCCATACCCTGTCGTTCGAAACCTGGCTGCTGGCCAAGCTCTGGGGCGTGACGGCGCTCTCATTCCTGTTCACGTTCGCGCAGATTCCGATGCTGCTGCGCCATGGGCTGGGTGAGGAAGCCCAGACCGAAGTGGAGCAAAACCCGCCTGCCGGTTGACGAATCGCCCTAAAATGCAATGACAAGCGCAGCTCATCGCGCATATGAACCACAACGGACCGGCTGGGTGGCCGGACTGCCATCAAGACAACATCTCTTCGGGGGAAACAAGAAATGGCAAAGTTTTTCGGAAATCTGCATCTCGTGCTCAGCGTCGGCTTTGCAGCCGCGCTTATCCTGATGTTCAGCTTCCATAGCAGCGTGCCGGTGACAAGCTACTCGGCCACGCTGTGGCTGCACGTGTTTTTCGGCATCGTGTGGATCGGCCTGCTTTACTACCTGAACTTCGTGCAGGTGCCGACCATGCCCAAGATCCCCGCCGAGCAGAAGGGCGCGATCACCGGGCACATCGCGCCGAAGGTGTTCTTCTTCTTCCGTTATGGCGCACTGCTGACGCTCATCACCGGCCTCGTGGCCGCAGCGCTCGGCGGCTATGGCCATGAGGCGCTGACTTTCACGGGCGAAGGCAAGGTCAAGTTGATTGGCGTCGGCATGTGGCTCGCGATCATCATGGCCTTCAACGTGTGGTTCATCATTTGGCCGGCGCAGAAGAAGATCCTCGGCATCGTCGAGGCGACGGCCGAGGAGAAGGCGGCGGCCGCGCCGCGCGCCCTCTTCGCCAGCCGCACCAACCTGCTGCTGTCGATCCCGATGCTCTATTGCATGGCCGGCGCCAACTTCGCTTGATCGCCTGAGCTTTAGCGCGCACAGCGGCGCGGCGTCCCCGGTGGACGCCGCGCCGTTTGCGTTTGTGGGGGGAACCGCGCGCTCCGGACGAAAGTCCTCGCCAGAAAAGGTTTCCCCAATCATGCGTACAGTTTCCATGACGGCCTTTGCCGCAGCCCTTGCGCTTTCAGCCTGCTCGCAAAAGACCAAGGACAGCGCCGCCGATGCCGTGACATCTGCCGGCGAGGATATCTCGGCCGCCGCCACCGATACGCGCGACGCCGCGAGCGAAGGCGCTGAGAAAGCCGGTGCTGCGATGGGCCGCGCGGAGGAAGCCGCCGACCGGATGGGCTCGCGGATCAAGCAGGGCGCGGGCGAGGCCAAGGAAGCGCTGAAGACGAAGCCCTCCGAAACGCCGCACTGATCCGCGAGGGGGAGCCCTTTCCCCCTCAACCCGTCTCAGATCTTGAGCTGACTGCCCAGTTCGACCACGCGGTTGGTCGGCAGGCGGAAGAAGCCCATGGCATCCGCCGCATTGCGCAGCATCCACGCGAACAGCATCTCGCGCCACAGCGCCATGCCCGGTACGTCCGCCGGGATCAGCGTCTGGCGCGAGAGGAAGAAGCTGGTGCGCATCATGTCGAACGGCTCGCCGCAGACCGAGACGCCGCAGAGCGCGGCGGGTACATCGGTCTCCTCCATGAAGCCGAAGCGCAGGATGAGGCGGTAGAAACCCTGCCCCATGGCCTTCACCAACACGCGCTCGGCCGGCTCGACCGTGGGCACGTCGGCGATCTGCACCGTGAGCACGACCACGCGCTCGTGCAGCACCTTATTGTGCTTGATGTTGTGGAGCAGCGCGGACGGGACGCCCGCCGCCGCCGATGCCATGAACACCGCAGTACCCGGCACACGCGCGGCGCTGGTGTGTGCGGAACGGGTGAAGACCTCGAGCGGCAAGGCCCCTTCGGCCATATGCTGGCGCATCAGGGTGCGGCCGCGCGACCAGGTGGTGAGCAGGGTAAAGATGGCAAGGCCCATCAGCAGCGGCACCCAGCCGCCATCGGGTATCTTGGCAAGATTGGCGCCGAGGTAGGTCGCATCGATCGCGAAGAACAGCCCAAGCAGCGGCAGCGCGAAGACCGGCTTCCACTGCCACAGTTTGAACAGCACAACGGCGAGCAGCAGGTTGTCGATCAGCATCGCGCCCGTGACGGCAATGCCATAGGCGGCGGTGAGATTGCGTGAGCGTTCGAACACCAGCACGAGCAGAATCACCGCGATCATCAGCGCCCAGTTGATCGCCGGGATGTAGATCTGCCCCCCGCTGGCCGAGGTGTGGCGGATCGTCATGCGCGGGATAAATCCAAGCTGGATCGCCTGCTGCGTGACAAGAAACGCGCCGGATATCACCGCTTTTGCCGCAATCACCGCCGCCATGGTCGCAATGATCAGCAGCGGAATCTCGAGGCCCGGAGGAGCGAGGAGGTAGAACGGACTGTGGATCGCGGCAGGATCGCGCAGCAACAGCGCGGCCTGACCCAGATAATTGAGCACCAGCGCCGGCAGGACGAAGACCAGCCACGACACGCGGATCGGCGAGCGGCCAAACTGGCCCATATCGGCATAGAGCGCCTCGGCGCCGGTCACCGCGAGCACGGCGGTGCCCATGGCGAGGAAACCGTGCCACGGATCGGCGGTGAACATGGCATACGCCCATTGCGGCGAAAGCGCGCCGATCACGAGTGGATCGCCCGCAATGCTACGCAGCCCGAGCGCCGAGATCGTGGCGAAATAGACGAGCATGATCGGCCCGGCCCAGCTTGCCGCCCAGTTGATCGTGGAGCCGGTGCCCTGGCTCTTCATCACGAACAGGCCGATGAGGATCGCGACAACGAGCGGCACCACCAGTCCATGCGTCTGCGGGTGATAAATCGCGATGCCTTCCACCGCGCTCATGATCGAGACCGCCGGAGTCAGCATCGAATCGCTGTAGAACAGGGCGGTGGCGAGCACGCCGAGCAGCACGATGCCCTTGCCCCAGCGCCGCCCGGAGGTGTGCTGGTTGATGAGAGCAAGGAGCGCAAGGCTGCCACCCGAGCCCTTGTTGTCCGCGCGCATGATCACCGTCACGTACTTGAGCGTGACGATCAGCATCATCGACCAGAACATCAGGCTGACGATGCCGTAGACATGGAGCTTGTCGAGCGGGAGCGCGTGGTGCCCGGCGAACGTATCGCGCAAGGCATAGAGCGGGCTGGTGCCGATATCGCCGAAGACCACGCCGATTGCGCCGACGGCGAGGCTGAGCGCGCCGGCCTGGCGGACCGGTGCCGATGCATCGGACGCGCACGGGGGCGGCGCAGCGCCCTGCGCTCCGGCATCCGGTGCGGCATCAACCAAGGCTTCGTTCATCGCTGGCAAGTCCCCGGGCCAAGGCCCCAACCGGCGGAAGCATAGCACAAATGCCCCGGGCGGCGGCGCGCTTTAGCACCGGCGCTTGGGCCCCGCAATGGCATCGCACAACGCACAGCGGTGGCTGCGCGCTTTGCATAACTCTATGAAATAAAATCCTATTGCTGGGTCGGGCGGGCGGCGGGCGGAGCGGCGGGCGCCCCCGGCATGCCCCCCTGCATCTGGGCCTGCTCGGCTAGCATCGAGTCGAGCCGCGAAAGCCGCTCCTGAAGGTCTGCGCGGTAGGGCGCATCGGCGGGCGAGCGGGTGAGGAGTTCGGCCCAAAGCGCGCGCGCCTCGGCCAGCCGCCCGGTCTGCGCGAGCGCGAGTCCCATGAAGAATGGCGGTCCCGGATGATCGGGCGCGATGTTGGCCGCCTTCTGGAAAGCGAACTGCGCGGCCGGCGTAATCACGCCGTCGGTATGGCCGACGAGCGCATTGCCGAGCGCGACCCACAGGTCTGCATCCTTCGGCGACTTGGCAATGGCGCTGCGCAGAACATCGGCTGCGGCGCCGTACTGCCCTTGCCGCGTGAGCGCATCGGCCAGTACCATCCACGATTGCCCTTGCCCGAACGCCGCGCCCATCTGCTGGCGCTGCTTGAGCAGGGTCTGGTCCGCAAGCCTGGCATTCTCCACCGGCGCCTGCGGCGCGCCCGCCTGCCCGGGATGGCCCTGCAGCGCATAACCTGAAATGCCGAAGAGCAGCGCCGCGCCGGTGATCTCCCAGCCGCTGCGAGGCAGCTTCAGGAGGAAAGCCATGATGCCGAATGCTACAACGGCGCTGAGGAGGATCAGTACCCAGGTCATGCGCGCTTCCCCCGGCGGAACCGCCCGCGCAGCAGGAAGGCTGCGAGGGCGAGGAACACCAATGGCGCGGCGAATAGCGGCCAGGTGATCGGCTTCACTTGCGGCGTATAGCTCACATAATCGCCGTAGCGCTCGATGAGCCATTGGCGGATTGCCTCAGGGTCCTCGCCCGCGGCAATGCGCGTGCGCACCTGATGGCGCATGTCCCCCGCCATCGGCGCATCGGAGTCGGCGATCGACTGGCTCTGGCACTTGAGGCAGCGCAGCGTTTCCATCAGTGCCTGCGCCTTGGCCTCCTGCGCCGGATCGGCGAGCTGCTTGTAGGCATAGGGCGCGGGCGGGAGCATGTCCTGCGCGGCGAGGGGGGCGGTGAGCGCGAACGCCGCGAGCGCCACCAGCATCACCAAAAGGACCTTTGGCAGTCCAACCGCCCACAGCCTCGTCATCCCTGCGAAGGCGGGGACCAAGGGCGGCGTGGCGCTCGGTTGCACTGGATCCCCGCCTCCGCAGGGATGACGAAGCGTGGTGGCGGGACGACGGGGCATGCGATCAGGAAGGGGGCGGGACAGCTGGGGTGCGTTGAGGCAGACCATCACTCCGCCTCCGCCAGCTTGCGCAGGATCATGGGCACGTCTTCGGCGCGGATATCGCCGATGTGCTGGTAGCGGATGATCCCCTTGCCATCGACCACGAAAGTCTCCGGCACGCCGGACGAGCCGATGGCGAGCTGCACCTGGCTGAGGTCATCCTTGCCGATGCGCTTGAAAGGATTGCCATATTGCGCGAGGAAGCGCGCGACGTCCTCCTTGCGATCGCGGATGGCGACGCCGTCGATTTCCACGCCTTGCTGCGCCAGCGCGCCGAGCTGCGGGGCTTCGACTGCGCAGGGGACGCACCAGCTGGCAAAGACATTGAGCAGGCGCGGTTTGCCTGCCTTGAACTGCGCCGTGGCGAGGCCCGGGCGGTCGTCGGTCGCGGGCGGCAGGTCGAAGGCCGGAAGTGGCTTGCCGATGAAGGCGCTGGCCACTTCGCGGTCGGCCGGCTTGTACAGCCCCCAGATGACGAGGGCGAAAAATGCGGCGAAGAGCCCGAGCGGCAGCCAAACCGCAATTCCGGGACGCTTGGCGGTTTCGGTGCTCATCGACCCTGCCTTTCGCGGCGGTAGGCGATCTTGTCGACCGCCACGAGCCGCTTCACATCGCGCGCGACGCGGCCGAGCAGCGCGAGCAGGCCGCCCAGCGCAACGAGCGCGCCGCCATACCAGATCATCGGCACAAACGGCTTCCACCAGAACCGCATCTGCCAGCGCCCGTCTTCACCCTCTTCGCCGAGCACGGCGTACAGCTGGCCGTTCCAGCGGGTAAGCAGCGCGCTTTCGGTGCGGTTGCCCGGAGGATTGGCGAAGGTGCGCGCCTGCGGGTGGAGCACGGTGGCCGCGCCCCCGGCATAGCTTGCCGCAACTGTCGCCTCGAGCGCCGTCCAGTTAGGGCCCGCCACCGGGTCGATCGCCTGCAGGCTCACCTTGAAGGGGCCGACCTGCTGGCTGTCGCCGGGGTTCATGGCCGCGAGCTTCTCCGTCGAAAACGCGCCCTCGCTCGCCATGCCGAACAGCGCGACGGCAATACCGAGGTGGCCGATGACCATGCCGTAGATCGGCAGAGGCGTGCGCGCGAGGTTGCGCCCCCGCAGCGGCATGACCGAGGCCACAGCAAGCCCCGGCGCGAGAGCGAGGCCGAGCGCGGGCAGGAGATTGATCGGCGCGAACAGCAGTTCGACAACGAGCAGGGCCGCCGCCGAAACCAGAGCCGGGATCGCCACGGGCCAGGTGATGCGCCCGCCCTTGTCCTCGCGCCAGCGCAGCACCGGGCCGACCGCCATGACGAGGAACATCGGAATCGCGAAGACTGCCGAGACCGGGTTGAAATACGGCGGGCCGACCGAGACTTTGACGCCCATCGCTTCCGTCAGCAGCGGATAGAGCGTGCCGATCAGCACGATGCCGAGAATGCCGCAGAGCATGACGTTGTTGAACACCAGCGCGGATTCGCGGCTAAGCACCGCAAACCGAGCCCCTTCGGTCACTGTGCTGGCGCGCAGGGCGAAGAGCAGCAGCGCACCGCCGATGTAGATGGCGAGCAGCGCAAGGATGAACGAGCCGCGCGTCGGATCGACCGCGAAGGCGTGAACCGAAGTCAGGATGCCCGAACGCACGAGGAACGTGCCGACCATCGACATCGAAAAGGCGATCACGCCGAGCATCACCGTCCAGGTGCGCAGCGCATTGCGCGAGGCGAGCACGCTGCATGAATGCAGCAGCGCGGTGGCGGCAAGCCAGGGCATCAGCGAGGCGTTTTCGACCGGGTCCCAGAACCACCAGCCACCCCAGCCCAGCGTGTAATAGGCCCAGTACGAGCCGGCGGTGATGCCGAGCGTGAGGAAAATCCACGCCCCCAGCACCCAGGGCCGCATCGCGCGGGCAAAAGCCGGGCCGACGTCGCGCGTGACAAGCGCGCCGACCGCGAAGCTGAAGGCGATCGAGAGCCCGACATAGCCGACGTAGAGCGTGGGCGGATGGAAGGCGAGGCCGATGTCCTGCAGCAGCGGATTGAGCCCGAGGCCCTCCGGCGCGGGCTCTGGCAGGCGTTCAAACGGGTTCGATGCGAGCAGGAGGAAGGCATAGAAGCCGAGGCTGACAAAAGCCTGCCCTGCCAGCGTCGCGATCAGCGTTTCCTCGCGCAGGCGCTTTTCGATGAGCGCGACGAAGCCGCCGGCCAGGCTCATGATCGTCACCCACATCAGCATCGAGCCTTCGTGGTTGCCCCAGGTGCCCGCCAGCTTGAAGATGAAGGGCTTGGCCGAATGGCTGTTTTCCGCGACGAGCTTGACCGAGAGATCGGTGCTGAGAAACAGCCAGATCAGCGACGCGAACGCGAAGGCGACCAGCACGCCCTGCAGGATCGCCACCGGGCGGACCACGCCCGCCAGCTGCGCGGTTCCCGGCCGCAGCGCCAGCGCACCGGCGACGAGTTGCAGCACGGCAAGGGCCGCCGCCATCCACAGCATGGCAAGGCCGAGTTCGGCTATCATTTCGTCTCCGCGATCACGGCCTTGGCCTGCTGCGAGGTCATGTCCTTCATCTCGCGCGGCACGTACTTCTCGTCATGCTTGGCCAGGAGATTGTCGGCAACGAATGTGGTGCCTTCCATGCGGCCTTCGGCGACCACGCCCGAGCCTTCGACGAAGAGGTCCGGCGTGATGCCAGAGAAGCGTACCGGCACGCGGGCCTTGTCGTCCTTGACGAAGAAGTTGATCGTCACGCCATCGGGCATTGTCTTGATCGAACCCTTTTCGACCATGCCGCCCAGCCGCACCGCGCGGCCCGCTTCGGGAGGCTTCGCCGCGAGTTCGCTCGGCAGATAGAAATAGGCCGCCTGGTTCTTCAGTGCATAGGCCGCGAGCAGCCCCGCTCCGATCAGCGCGACCAGCGCGAAGACGATCAGCACGAGGCGCTGGTGCTTGGCCTTGATAATCGTACTCATGACTTTGCGCTCATTTCCCGCGCGCCTTGTCGCGGCGCGTTTCGGCGCGCTTCATCGCCAAGAGGGTCCAGCCCACCAGAACAAGGGTGCCGACCACGCCGATCACCAGAGCGGCGACAACGAACTGCCATTGATCAAGCCTCTCGTGCATCTCTTGCCGCTTACGCCATCGCCTTGCGGCGCAGACGCGCCTCGGTCTGGATATCGGCGAGCAGCATGCGCATGCGCGCCAGCACGACGCCGCCGAAGATCAGGGTGAAGCCAATCGCTGCGATCAGCAGCGGCCACAGGAACGTACCGTCGATCGAGGACTTGCCCGCAGTGATCGAAGGCGGCTGGTGCAGGCTGTTCCACCACACCACCGACCGGTTGATGATCGGGATATTGACCGCGCCGACAAGGCCGAAGATCGCCGTGATCCGACTCGCGCCCTCGCCCGCTGCGGCATCGCGCTGCGCCGCGCCGGCGAGCGCGATATAGCCGAAGTAGAGGAAGAGCAGGATGAGGAAGCTCGTCAGCCGCCCGTCCCATACCCACCACGTGCCCCAGGTAGGCCGGGCCCATATCGAGCCCGTGGCGAGACAGATCGCGGTAAAGGCCGCGCCGGGCACCGCCGCCGCGCGCGCCGCGATCCCGGCAAGCGGATGGCGCCAGACAAGCTCGACAAGGCTCGCGATCGCGATCGTCGACCAGCCGGCCATACCGAGCCACGCCGAGGGCACATGGATGAAGAGAATGCGCACCGTCTGGCCCATGAGCCGGTCAGGCGGGACCATGAACATGCCCCAGGCGAGCGCTCCGAAGGCAAGCAGCAGCCCCGGCACCAGCATCAGCGGCATAAGCCAGCGCGCCATGCGCAGGAACCGGGCAGGATTGGCAAAGCCGTGCATGGGGAGGCAGGTACGTCCGTAAGGCTGTCGGGACAGTCGATACTGTCCTCAGGGCCTTCCTCTGCCACCTGCCCGCATAGGGGGCAAGGGGTTAGCGCGTCTGGACGAAGGTGCAGGTGCGCCGGGATGTCTCAAGATGGGGACAAATGGGGCGACCGATGGGGTTCGAACCCACGACCTCCGGTACCACAAACCGGCGCTCTAACCAACTGAGCTACGATCGCCACACAGCGCGCGGCCGCCAAAAGCATCGGCGGCGCGGGCGAGCGCTTTTGCAGAATGTGCGCGGATTGGGAAGCGGAATCTTGTGGGGCCTACGACGCACACCGGTTATCACCCCTGCGGCCCCCAAGTTCAATGGCTGGATCGCCCCGCCACCTTGGCAATCGACCGGCGCCTAAGGCTCCAGCGCCAGTTTCGCCAAACGAAGGAGTTCCGGAAGATGATTCCGCACCGCTGCGATCAGCGCGGCATTTTCCTCAAATCTGTTGTCGGCGATGACGGCGTAGGGCGGATCCTGAATCAGACATGCCGCGATGATGTCGTGTCCCGGCCAATCACCGGCGTGCATCGAGAGGACACGTTGGCTTTGCGGATGGTTCGAAATCGCAATGGCGCCCTGACACAATTGATCATCGAGTCTACACACATGCCATGGCCCCGGGGTCGCCACGGCGCGAAGCGCTTCAAGCCGGTTCAGATCTTCAATCTTCATCGAGACTCCATAGGTCCGACAAGACCCGGAGGGCGCAATCACCTGATGCCGAGGCCTGCATCACCGCAGCAACTCGCTTACCAATGAAGGCCGCTTCGCAATCACGGCGAGAAGCACTTGCGCGGGGCCGGTAGGGCGGCGGCGGCCTTGTTCCCAGTTGAGCAGCGTACCTTTGGCAACGCCGATGCTGCGCGCGAAAGCGCTTTGGGAAAGGCCTGTGCTGGCGCGGATCGCTGCGACATCGACTTCGGGTACGGCGACTTCGTGGACAATCGCACCAGTCGCTTCGCCGCGGCCGAAGGCCAGTGCCTCATTAAGGCCTTCCATCAGGCTCTCATAGACTTCACTCATGCCCTTGCTCCATAGGTTTCCAGCAAAGCCTTGCTCAGCGCGACCGCTGCGGCCTGTTCGGCCTTGGTGAGGTTGTCTTTTTCGTTCTTGGCGAAGACAGTCAGCAGGAACAGCGGCATTGCCTCACCACCAAACACATAGAGCGTACGATAGCCGCCGCTTTTGCCGCCACCCTCGCGGGCAATGCGGACCTTGCGCAGTCCTCCGCCCAGCGAGATGCCTGCCTCCGGATTGGCCGCCAGAAAGGTGACGATCCCCATGCGCTCCTCATCCGACATGATTGCTCTGGCGCGCTTCAGGAACGACTCCAGTTCGACAACAGTCTGAAGTCTCGGCATTTTGGTTAGATATACGCCAAAGGCGCATAAGTCAATGGCGCATAATCCATCCAGCCGGGATCCAGGCTGCAAGCGCGAGAACCCTTCCTCGTCGCACAAAAAAACCCCGGCGGAGGCCATCCGCCGGGGTTTCCTTTTTCAGCACCGCGTCAAATCAGAACTTCGCGCCGACCGAAACCGTCACCGTCGCCGGGGCCGCCCAGCCCTGGAAGAACACGGTAGGCAGCGACTGGGTGCGGTAGGCCTTGTTGGTCAGGTTCTTGCCGGCAACGCGCAGGAAATAGCCCTTGTAGTTCAGCGCGGCCGAGGCATCGAGCAGGCCGTAGCTGGGCTGAATGTCGTTGAGCGTGCCGAAAGTTCCGAGCGAGAAGCTGTCGATCCATGAGTACCCGGCGGTCAGCGAGAGCTTCGCATCATCCGTAAGATCGCGGACATAGCTGCCGCGCACGGTGAAGTTGTTGCTCGGCACGCGCTGGAGCTGGACGCCGGTGAAATCGGCGGTCGTGCCCGGGGCGCCGGCCTGCGCCCCGGGGCCGATCGAGGACGTCTGGCCGTTGACCTTGCCGTTCTTCACCTTGGCATCCTGGATGCCGAGGGTGCCCGAGAGCGAGAGGCCCTTCATCGATTCGGTCATTTTGCCGAAATCGAAATCGAGCTCGAACTCGAGGCCCTTGATCTGGACCTTGGGGAGGCTCACGACATAAGTGTTGGTACCGGGGCCGAAGCCGGGGGTCACGACGACCTGCGACTGCTGGAAGTTCGTGATGTCGTTGATGAACCCGGCCGCGTTGAAGGTGATCGCGCGGTTCAGGAAGCGGGTCTTGAGTCCGGCTTCATAGGTCGTGTTGGTTTCGGGCAGGAACGAGAGGAAGTTGTTGCCCGGGCAGCCAGCGGCAGCGGCCGCCGCAACGCGGTCCTCGGATCCCGAGGAAGCCGCACCACAGTTGGTTTGGCTGGCCTGCTGTTCCGAAAGCGTACCGCGGATCGAGAAGCCGCCCGAGCGGAAGCCTTCCGAGCGGTTCACATAGAGCAGCACGTCGGGCGTTGCCTGCCACTGCACGTTGAAGCGGGTGATCAGCTTCTGCCAGCTGCGGCGATCGTTGAGCGGCCCCACCAGCGGGATCGAGCCGAGCAGGATATAGCGCGTGTCGAAGCGCTTGGCCTCGAAGATGTTGCGCACGCCGCCCGAGATCTTGATCGTGGAGGTCGGGTTAAGGTCGATGTTGCCGAAGAACGACCAGCTGTGGTCCTTCTCGGCCGAGTACTGGTCGATCGCCTTGTTGGTGTTCTGGTGCAGGGTGATCTTGTGATCGTAGTAGAACGCGCCGACAATGTAATCGATCAGGCCATTGGCGGCCTTGCCCTGCAGGCGGACTTCCTGGGTGAACTGCTTGTAGGTCTGGTCGCGGTTGGTCAGGAGCTGGCTGCCGGTGGCGGCGAGCAGCGGGTTGCCTACGCTGGTGCAGCCCGTCGCGCCTTTGCAGGTGCCGTCGAAGTCCTGATTCACCGTATCGCCGGAGGACATGTACACTGTCTGCGAGACCAGATCGCCGATCGGCGTCTTCGCCTTGAGTGAGAGACTGGCGATATTGGTGTTGAGGCGATCCGTGTCGGCACCGAGGTTGTTGCCGATCTCGCGGGGCTTCAGGCCATCGGGGCTGCCCGTTTCAGGATTATAGTTGGGCCAGATCGCCTTCGGGTTGCCGCCGGAGAGGATATTGGCCGTGAGGATGTTGCCAAACTGGACGGGCGTGCCGCCGCCGGTTTCGTGGATGTGATCGAGGCTGAGGTCGGCGTTCAGCCACTCGGCGAGGTCGTAATTGATCTTGAGGTTGAAGGCCCGGTATTCCGAATTGCCTGCGCGCTGCTTGGTGAAGACGTTGTTCAAGATGCCGTCGATCCGGCGATACTGGCCGGAGAAGGCGATGCCGCCGTTCGCCCCGAGCGGCGCATTGAGCACGCCGCGACCGTAGAACTCGTTGAACGAGCCGTAGCCCGCCTCCAGGCTCGCACCCAGCTTGCGCGTGGGGGCGCAGCGTGTGAGGTTGATGAGGCCGGCGGTGGTGTTCTTGCCGTAGAAGATGCCCTGCGGGCCGCGGTCGACTTCGACCGAGCAGACGTTGAACATGTCGAGCAGCTGGCCGGTGTTGTTGCCAAAGAACACACCGTCCTGGATCACGCCGACCGGCGGGCTCTGCGTCTTTTCGACGTCGGCATAGCCCTGCCCGCGGATGAAGATGGCGCTCTGGCCCGGCGCGGCCGTGCCGCTGCCGATGAACACGTTGGGCGCCGAGCCCTGGATATCCTGCAAGGTGCGCGGGGCGAGGAGCGCGAGGTCCTCGACGGTGATCGCAGTCAGCGCAACGCCAACCTTCTGCTTGTCGGACGCCTGGCGCGTTGCAGTGACGATGATATCATCTTTGCCCGGCGCATCCGCCGCAGCGCCACCATCCGCCGCCTCCGCAGCGTGGGCCGGAACGGCCAGAGCAACCGCAACTGCAGCAATCGACGTAAAGCCCAGAACACGCGTATACCGCATGGCATCATCCTCTCATCCAGTGGACGGCCGGGGCCTGCGGTTTACCTGCAGTGCTAGTTCCCGGCTTCGTGCTGGAAGGTGCGGCAGCGGTCCGAACAGGGACAACCACCAAAAATGAGAGGCCGCCGACGATTCCGCCGCGAACGTGTTTTCAGGTTACAGTGTCGATTGCCAGGAGCACGCCTTGTGCAAAGGAAACCGCCCCGCCCTCTAGGCGGCGCTGTCGTCCACCGCGGAACGCAGCACCGGCAGGACATCCAGCACGGTTTCGAGACTGGCCGGGGCAAGCCGATCGCGGAATCGCGCCTCGTGCACGGCGATGCGCCGCCAGGCCTCCGCCGCCAGCGCCGCGCCTTCGGGCGTGACCCGGAGCGCGAGGCTGCGCCCGTCGACACGGGTGCGCGCGACAAGCTCGCGCTCGATCAGGCGGGCAATGATCGGCACCATATTGGCGCGCTTGATCGCCAGCGCCTCGCCCACCTCGCTCTGCGAGCAATCGGGGTTTTCGGAGATGACCAGTAGCGTGGTCACT
This sequence comes from Novosphingobium sp., assembly GCF_037133355.1. GTDB lineage: Bacteria > Pseudomonadota > Alphaproteobacteria > Sphingomonadales > Sphingomonadaceae > Novosphingobium. The sequence continues at coordinate 68,057 of NZ_JBAXOI010000018.1, forward strand.
TCTGCGGGCCGCATGTCGAAATCAGCCAGCGTGCGCACGAAATCGGCCATGAGCACCGCAGTCGCGCGGCGCATCTGGTAACCGAGCAGCTTGTCGAGCGCGGAGGTCAGAACTGCCATGGGCACACTTTCAGGGCCAGCCGGCGCAAAAGCAACGGCTCGCCGGGCCGCGTTTCGCGAGAAAAGGCGACCGAAGCCGCCCTTGTCCCGGATCCGGCCTCTGCCCTCACTTCTTGAGCGTGAGCCCGCCGAAGCGCTTGTTGAACTGCGCGACGCGGCCGCCCTGATCGAGCTGGCGGGTGCCGCCGGTCCACGCGGGGTGCGACAGCGGATCGATTTCGAGCGCCATGGTATCGCCTTCCTTGCCCCAGGTCGAACGCGTCTCGAACACGGTGCCGTCGGTCATCTGCACCTTGATCATGTGGTAGTCGGGGTGGATATTGGCTTTCATGGGTCTCGCTCCACAATGCGAAGCCGGTTCCGACCGGCCTCAGGGAATCTCGGAAAGGCGCGCCCTTAAGCGGTTCGCGCCGGAAAGGCAAGGTTGAAGGGGCGTTTCTCGCAGAGACGCAGAGGATGCAGAGAACTCGAAGAGGTTGTGATTGCGGCAAAGCCGCTCAACGAATGAACCACTTGCCGCATACAAGACCTTAGCAGCGACAAATGAGCCTGCGGCTCGACGCTACATCTCTGCGATCTTTGCTTCCTCTGCGTCTCTGCGGGAAACAAATTCCTCGCACCGAGGTGAAAGTCGCTCAGCTGTCCGCGATCATCGCGGTGAAGCTGCACTCGGTCGCGATCTTGTTACCCAGCATCGCGCGCGCCGCGAACTTGCACACCCGCGCGCGCTTCTGGGTGAACTCGGCGTGGAGATCGAGGAGGCAGCCGGGTTCGACCGGTGTGCGGAACTTGGCTTCCTCGATCGCCATGAAGTAGACGAGCTTGCCCGTGCCCGCGAGACCGAGCGTTTCCACCGCGAGAACGCCGGCGGCCTGCGCCAGCGCCTCGATCTGGAGCACGCCGGGCATGATCGGACGGCCCGGGAAATGCCCCTGGAAGAACTGCTCGTTCATCGAGACGGCCTTGATGGCGTGGATGCGCTCCCCCGCCACCAGTTCGACCACGCGGTCAACCAGAAGGAGGGGATAGCGGTGCGGCAGCGCCGCCATCACCCCTCGGATGTCCATGCTCAGCGGCGCGGCAGCAGCGCCGCCCGCAGTTTCAGCCTCGGTCTCAGCCATGCGTCAGCCCCGCCGTCTGGCCTTAGCGACCGTCCGGCTGGTTCCGGCCGACCGGTGCGGGCGCCGGAGCGGCCGCCGCCGGCTGGCCGCCGGCAGCAGCAGCCTCGCGGGCCCTGGCTTCGCGCACCTGCGCCGGTTCCCAGCCCGCCGGCGGGCTCAGCACCGCAGCCGGGATCAGCACGTTGAGTTCGGTGACAATGTCACCCGTGATGTTGTAGGCCGCGCCATTGACCTGGTGCAGCGCGTCGGGCTTGAACAGCAGGGTCACGCCGCGCTTGGCCATGGCGGTGTTGACCGCCTGCTGCAGCTTGCCCTCGATCTGCTCGGCCACATAGGCCTGCGAATAGCCGACGGGGAGCAGGATGCGCTGAAGTTCGGTCCGGCCGGCGTTCTCGATCTGCTGGATCGCGGCGGCCTGCTGCTGCAGCGAAGCCTGGTTGGGGTTTGGCAGCGCGCTGTCGGCCTTGATCTTGTCGTAGAGCGGCTTGAGCTGCGCGGCGAGCTGCTGACGGCGCGTTTCGGCCTGGTCGTAGTACTGCTTGTACTGGACCGGGCGCTGGGCCTCTGCGGTCTTGTAGGCTGCCGAACCTGCTTCGGCCTGCTCGATATCGGCCCAGCCGATGCCCGCAACCGCGGCGCCTGCCGGTGCCGGTGCCGGAGCGGCCGCCCGCTGCTGGGCATGGGCGGCACCGGCGGCGCCAAGCGCGAGGACCGCCGCAGTCGCAGCGGAGAGAAGATACTTGTTCATCAGAACTGGGTTCCTACGTTGAAGTTGACTGTCTGGGGATCGTCGCCGTCGACCTTGCTGAGGACTTTGGCGACGTCGATGCGGAATGGTCCGAACGGCGAGTTCCAGTTGACACCGAACCCGAGCGAAATGCGCGGCTTCGGGCTGTCGCCAAGGAAAGACTCGTCGAACTTCTGGGCCACATTGTTTGCCTTGCCGGTGGAATCGGCGGCAGAGGTGGTGAGGCGGCCGGTGACATTGTCCTGATAGAGCAGGGTCGTGCCGAAGGTGGCGGGCCGTGCCACGCTGAACGCCGCGCCCGCATCGAGGAAGATCGAGGGCCTCAGGCCCAGTTCGCGCGCGCCCGAACCCAGCGGGATCTCGAGCTCGGCGTGGCCGAGGTAGTAGTACTTGCCGCCCAAGGCGTCGTCGACCCACTGGTTGCGATCGGTGCTGGTCACGCCGCCGGTGCCGTCCTTGGGATCGAACCCGCTGTAGAACTTGCGCAGCACGCGCGGGCCAACGCCGCGAATGTCGAAACCGCGCAGCTGCGGCTGGCCAAGGAAGAAACGGTCGGTCAGGCGCACGTCGTCGATCGTGGGATCGTTGGTGCGGTTGCTGAGCGCCTTGATCGCGCCGCCCTCGCCGCGCAGCGAGAACACGAAGCCCTTGCCGATGGAGAAGTAGCGCGAAGCATTGGCACTGATGCGGGCATAGCGCACGGAGCCGCCAAGCCCGGCAAAATCCGCGCCGACCACGACCTGCGAACCGCTCGTCGGGCGCAGGCGGTTGTCGAGCGTGTCATAGACTACGCTTGCGCCCAGGATCGAGCTGGTGCGCTTGCCGATCGCATCGCACAGATAGCGACCGGCGAGATAGATCGAGCAGCGCTGCACGCCGTTCGCATCGGGAAGATAATAGGTGTTCTGGTCGAGCGTCACGTTCTCGAGATTGAGCGTGTAGCGCCCGATCAGCGACATATACTCGGTCAGCGGCAGGCCCGCGCGCACCTGGAAGCCGGTGGTGGACTGCTTGTAGGTGGTGTTGCGGTTGGCGTTGAAGAAGTTGAAGCTATTGAAATCGCGGCGATAAATGTCAACGCCGAGTGAGACGTTGCGATCGAACAGGTAGGGCTCGGTGAAGCTCAACTGGACCGAGCGCGAATAGCGCGAATAGTCGACGCTGGCGCCCACCGTCTGGCCGCGGCCGCGGAAGTTGTTCTGCTGGATCGAGGCCTGGAAAATGAAGCTTTCAAGGCTGGAGAAACCGGCCGAAAGCTGAAGCTGTCCGGTGGGCTTTTCCTCGACGTTGGCTTCGAGCAGGATGCGGTCCTGCGCCGAGCCCGGCTTCTGCTCGACCTCGAACTTTTCCTGGAAGTAGCCCAGCGACTTGATGCGGTTCGACGAGCGCTTGATCTGGAACGAGTTGAACGCGTCGCCCTCGGCAATGCGGAACTCGCGGCGCACGACCTTGTCCTGCGTCAGCGTATTGCCGTTGACGTCAACCCGCTCGACATAGACGCGCGGCGCCTCGGCGATGCGGAAGGTGACCGACATCGTCAGGTCATCCTTGTTGCGGTTGAAGTCGGGCCGAACGTCGGCAAAGGCATAGCCGAAGCTGCCGGCGGTCTCGGTCAGGCTGTCGACCGTGTCCTCGACCAGCTTGGCGTTGTACCACTGCGCGGGCTTGAGCGGCAGGCGCTTGGCCAGCGCATCGCCGTCGAAATCGCGCAGCTGGCTGTCGACCTTCACGTCGCCGAACTTGTAGCGCTGCCCTTCCTCCACCACGTAGGTGATGATGAAATCGCGCTTGTCCGGCGTCAGTTCGGCGACAGCCGAGACGACGCGGAAGTCGGCATAGCCGTTCGTCAGGTAGAACTGGCGCAGCTTCTGCTGGTCGAAGGCGAGGCGATCCGGATCGTAGCTGGTGCCGCTCGAGAACGCGCGGAACACGCGCGCCTGCTTGGTCACCATCTCGCCGCGCAGCTGGCTGGCGGAGAACTTCTCGTTGCCGATGACGTTGATCTGGCGGACGCGCGACTTCGGGCCCTCGTTGATCTCGAACACGATATCGACGCGGTTCTGGTCGAGCATCACCATCTTGGGCTCGATCGATGCGGCAAAGCGGCCCTGCCGCTTGTAGAGCTCGATGATCCGGGCAACGTCGGCGCGCACCTTGGAACGCGTGAAGATCTGCCGCGCCGCAAGCTTGATCTCGGGGAGGATCTTGTCCTCCTTGAGGCGCTTGTTGCCTTCCAGGATGATGCGGTTGACGACCGGGTTTTCCTTCACCTCGATCACCACGTCGCCGCCGTTGTCGCGCAGCTGCACGTCGGCGAAAAGCTCGGTCGCGTAGAGGTCCTTCAGCACCTGGTCGGCCGCAGCCTGGCTGTACTTGTCGCCTTCTTTCAGGCGGATGTAGGAGCGGATCGTATCAGGCTCGAGCCGCTGCGCGCCGGAAATGGTGATCGTGCGAACGATCTCGACCGGGGCGGGCGCGGGTGCCGCAGCGGGCACTGCCGCAGGCGCCGCAGCCACGGGCTGGGGCTGGGCCTGTGCCGCCGCCGTCATCGGCATCCCGGCAAGGCTAGACGTGGCGGCGAGCGCCGCCAGCGTTGCTGACCGTGTCATGCCGCCTGCGGTCCGGGGCGAGTTCCAAGCATTCATCACCAAGCGCCATCCCGTCTATTCGTGCAGCCAGCCTGCCGGAACCGGAAACCCCGGCACCCAATTGCTAGCACTGCGGACCACGGCGGACATGTTCAGACATGGACCGCGATGCCGCTCCCTGCCCGATGCGCGCCTGCCAATCAAGCAAGCAGGCCGCAGCAGACCGTATTTGCCCCGCATTTTGTGGAAAATCCGGCTCCCCCCGGAGCCGCTGCCGGCCCCCCCCGCCGCCCATGCGCAAAGCAGGGGCAAGACCAGCGGGCAGTACCATCCTCAGCCTCCGAAAACGCGCAGCGAGGCCACGTCGTTGAAGGTCACGAACAGCATCAGCGCCACCACGAGCGCAAAGCCGGTGCGGAAGGCCCATTCCTGTCCGCTCGGGCTGACCGGTTTGCGGCGCACCGCCTCGATTGCATAGAACGCGAGGTGGCCACCATCGAGGACGGGAATTGGCAAGAGGTTGATGAACCCGAGGTTAATCGAGATCATGGCGATGAAGAACACGAAGCTGGCCCAGCCTGAAACGAACTGTTCGCCTGAGGTCTTGGCGATCTTGATCGGCCCGCCGAGCGACTTGACGTCGCGCGTGCCGGTCAGAATCTGCGTGATGGCCGTTACCTCGACGCCGATCACAGTCCGGGTCTGATCCAGCGCATCGCCTATGGCGGCAACGGGTCCTACCTTCTCCAGCTTGGCACCGGCTGGACGGATGCCGAGGAAGCCCAGGCGTTCCTTGTTGCCGAATCTGTCCGGATCCTCCCGGACCGAAGCTACCGCCGCCAGGGGAAGCGCCTTGCCGCCGCGCTCGACGACCAGATCGAGCGGTTCACCCGGGTGCAGCTTGATGGCCAGCGACACGTCGAGGAAGCTCGAAACCGACGCACCCCGGATCGATACGACCCGGTCGCCCGGCTGAATTCCTGCCTTGGCGGCAGCCGAGCCCGGCTCGACATAGCCGACGACGGGCGGCACCACGATCTTGCCGTATGCAAGCGAGAAGCCAGCAAGGATCAGGACCGCGAGCAGAAGGTTGGTCAAGGGCCCCGCCAGCACAATGAGGGCACGCTGCCACACGGGCTTGGCCTGAAAGGTACGCTCGCGTTCCTCGGCGGGGAGCGAGAGCCATTCGGGGCTCGGGACGCTTGCCGGGTTCATGTCGCCCGCGAACTGGACATAGCCGCCCAAGGGCAGCGCCGAGAGCCGCCAGCGGGTGCCGCGCTTGTCGGTCCAGCCGGCCACTTCCTTGCCGAAGCCTATGGAAAAGCTGTCCGCCTTCACACCGAACCAGCGACCGACGAGGTAGTGGCCCATCTCGTGAATGAACACCAGCGGCCCCAGCACCAGCACGAAGGCGAGCAGCGTGATCAGCAGCCCAGGGCTGTGAATGGCGGGACTCAAGGCACAAACTCCATGGTTTCACGGGCCCGCACGCGGGCCTCCCGGTCCACCGCGATCACCTCGTCGAGGGTCGCAGGCGGGGTCGGCAGGCCGCGCGCCAGCACGTCCTCGGCACATTGCACGATGCGGGTGAACCCGATCTGACCGGCGAGGAAGGCAGCCACCGCGATCTCGTTGGCGGCATTGAGCACCGCAGGCGCAGCACCGCCCGCAATCACCGCCTCACGCGCAACGCGGGTTGCGGGGAAACGCGCCTCGTCGGGCTTGAAAAAGCTGAGGCTTCCGATCGCGGCGAGATCGAGCGGCGCGCAGGGCGTATCCATCCGCGCGGGCCAGGCGAGCGCGGAGGCAATCGGCACGCGCATGTCTGAAGGACCGAGCTGCGCCAGCGTTGAACCATCGCGGTATTCGACCATCGAGTGGACGATCGACTGGGGGTGGATGACGATGCGCAGCCGCTCCACACCTACCGGAAAGAGATGATAAGCCTCGATAAATTCAAGGCCCTTGTTCATCATCGTCGCCGAATCGACGCTGATCTTGGCGCCCATAGACCAGGTGGGATGCTTGACCGCTTCGGCGGGGCTCGCGCGGTGGATGCGCTCCATGTCCCATTCGCGGAACGGGCCACCACTCGCCGTCAGGGTGATCGCGTGGACATGCGCCGGATCGTTGCCGGCAAGGCACTGGAAGATCGCGTTGTGCTCACTGTCGACCGGCAGAAGGGTCGCCCCGGTGCGCGCCACGGCGGCGGTCATGACCTCGCCAGCCGAGACCAGCGCTTCCTTGTTGGCAAGCGCAACCGCCTTGCCGCATTCGATCGCCGCCATGGTGGGAGCAAGCCCAGCGCAGCCGACAATCGCGGCCATGGTGATATCCGCTCCCCGCGCCGCCACCTCGATGACCGCTGCCGCGCCGCCGGCCGCCTCGACGCCGCTCCCCGCGAGCGCCTCGCGCAGTTCGGGCAGCGCGCTTTCATCAGCCACAACGGCAACTTCCGCGCCGAATTCCCGCGCAAGCGTGGCAAGCTGCGCGGCATTGCCGTTGGCGGTGAGCGCGATGACACGAAACATGTCGCGGTTGCGCCGAACCAGATCGAGTGTGGAAGCGCCGACCGAACCCGTTGCGCCCAGAATTGTAATCGTGCGCGTCATGCGCCGCCTGCTCCCCCAGCCGCCGCCCAGGCGGTTCCTGCAATGATCGCGACCGGCAGCAATCCGTCAACCCGGTCGAACAAGCCGCCATGCCCCGGAATGAGGCGGCCGCTGTCCTTGACTCCGGCGCGGCGCTTGAGCCAGCTTTCGTAGAAATCCCCCACCTGCGCCGCCACCGCCAGCCCCGCGCCGACAAGCGCGGCGGTGCCCAGATGAGTCGTGCGCACGGCCTCGATCAAACTCGGGCCCATGGGCGACAAGCCCGAAAGGAGATAGCCGAACGACAGAGCATAAAGGCTGGTCCAGACGGCGGCGGCCAGCATGCCGCCGACAAGACCAGACCAGGTCTTGGACGGGCTGATGCTCGGCGCGATCTTGGGTCCGCCCAGCGCGCGGCCGGTGAAATAGGCGCCGGTATCCGTGCAGATCACGAGGCCCAGCACGCCGACCAGCATGATCCTGGGCATCACGCTCAGCGCCAGTCCTGCCCAGCCGATGTAGACCGCGCCCGTCACCACCGCTGTCACCATACGCGCGGGATCAGGTGCGATCTTCGCGGCAAGCGCAGTATACTCGGCAAACACGCCCAATGCCACGAGCGCGATGAACACCTTGAGCACGATGTCGCCCTGCCACAGCGCAACTCCGGCAATGACCAGCATGACGACCGCCGAGGCAACGCGAACCGGCAGGTCACTGCGCGCCGGAGGAGCCGGTGTCGGCGCGGCCGGCAATTGCGCGGACTCAGCGCCCTCCATAGCGGCGCTCGCGGGTGGCATAATGGTCCAGCGCCTCGCGCAGGTGGCCGGGGGTGAAATCGGGCCAGAGCACGTCGGTAAACCACATCTCGGCATAGGCCGCCTGCCACAGCAGGAAGTTCGAGAGGCGGACTTCACCCGAGGTGCGGATGAGGAGATCGAGCGGCGGCAGATCGGCCGTATCGAGTTCGGCCTCGATCGAGGCCACCGTCACATCACCCTTGGCCGCTGCCGCCGCCGCCGCGCGGGCGATTTCCTGCTGCGAGCCATAGTTGAGCGCGATGGCGAGCGTGGTGCGCGAATTGTGTGCGGTGCGCGCCAGTGCGTCGTCGATCAGGTCGACGATATCGGTGGGCAGAACCTTGTAATCGCCGATGATTTTCAGCCGCACATCGTTGGCGACGAATTCGTCGATATCGCTGCGGATGAAGGCGCGCAGCAGGCACATGAGATCGGCAATCTCGTCCTCGGGCCGCTTCCAGTTCTCCGAGGAGAAGGCGTAGAGCGTGAGCGCCTCCAGCCCCATATGCCGCGCCGAGCGCACCACTTCGCGCACCGCATCGACACCGCGCTTGTGCCCTATCGCGCGCGGCAGGAAGCGCTTTTTCGCCCAGCGCCCATTGCCATCCATGATGATCGCGACATGGCGCGCAGGACCCGTGTAGCCGCCGGCCTGCTGGCCGGTGGCTTCCGCGTCGGGTCGAGGCGCCGAGGCTGCGTTCACTTGCCGAGGATTTCCTTTTCCTTCTGCGCGGTGACTTCGTCGGCCGCCTTGATCTGCTCGTCGGTCAGCTTCTGCAGCTCGGTCTCCAGCCGCTTGCGGTCGTCCTCCGAGATTTCCTTCTTGTTCTCATCGGCCTTCAGCGCATCCATCCCATCGCGGCGCACGTTGCGGATGGCGATCTTGGCCTTCTCGGAATAGCCGGAGGCAAGCTTGGCCAGTTCCTTCCGGCGATCCTCGGTGAGATCGGGGATCGGCAGGCGCAGCGTGTTGCCGTCGTTGATCGGATTGAGCCCCAGGCCGGCCGAACGGATCGCCTTTTCGACGGGTCCGATGTTGGACTTGTCCCAGACCTGCACCGTCAGCATGCGCGGCTCGGGCGCGGAGACCGTCGCCACCTGGTTGAGCGGGGTGTTCGCACCGTAAACGGTGACCATGATCGGATCGAGCAGCGCGGTGTTGGCGCGGCCCGTACGCAGGCCGGACAGATCGCTTCGCAGCGATTCCACCGCACCCTTCATGCGGCGCTCGAGGTCAGCCTTGTCGAACTTGGCCATGGATCAGCCTTCCTTTTAAGCGCTTATTTTCTGGACGATGGTCTGCGTGCCCTGTCCCGCCAGCACGCGGGCAAGGTTGCCCTGCTCGCGGATCGAGAACACCACGATGGGAATGGCATTGTCGCGGCACAGCGCCACGGCCGAGGCGTCCATCACCTTGAGATTGTCGGCCAGCACCGTGTCGAAATCGACGATGTCGTAGCGCATGGCGGCCGCGTTCTTCTTCGGATCGTCGTCATAGACGCCGTCGACGCTGGTGCCCTTGAACAGCGCATCGCACTTCATCTCGGCGGCCCGCAGCGCCGCGCCGGAATCAGTGGTGAAATAGGGGGCGCCCACGCCGGCCGCGAAGATCACGATGCGGCCCTTTTGCAGGTGGCGCTCGGCGCGGCGGCGGATCACCGGCTCGCAGACCTCGTCCATCTGGATAGCCGACTGCACGCGGGTCTCGACACCGATCTTTTCGAGCGCGCTCTGCATCGCCAGCGCGTTCATGATCGTGGCGAGCATGCCCATATAATCGGCCTGCGCGCGGTCCATGCCCTTGGCCGCGCCAGCCATGCCGCGAAAGATGTTGCCGCCGCCGATCACCAGACACAGCTCAAGCCCCGTGTCGCGCGCGGCCTTCAACTCCTCGGCCATCTGCGCGACGAAATCGGTGTCGATGCCGAAGGGCTGGCTTCCCATCAACACTTCGCCCGAAAGCTTTAGGAGAACGCGCTTGAGGGGGGGCAGGCTCATCGGTCTGGGGCACTCGTTATGGCTAAGGCGCCGCCCTTATACGCGAGGGGCGGCGCGTGCCAAGGGCGCGGATACGCTTTGTCGAAGGCCTTGCGCGGGCCCTGCGCCGGCGCATGACGGGGCCATGGCATCCCCGCCGCAGGCAGGGACACCATGGCCGCCAGAGGTTTACTTGATACCGGCCGCTGCCGCCACTTCGGCGGCGAAGTCGGTGGCTTCCTTTTCGATGCCTTCACCGAGCTGGAAGCGAACATAGTCGACCAGCGCGATCTTGGTTCCGGCAGCCTTGCCGGCAGCCTCGACGACCTGCGCGACGGGGGTCTTGTTGTCCATCACGAAGAGTTGCGAGAGCAGGGCGTTGTCCTTGGCGAACTTGGCAATCGCGCCGTCGACCATCTTGGCCTGCACTTCGGCGGGCTTGCCGCTTTCGGCAGCCTTTTCCGCAGCGATCTTGCGCTCGCGTGCGATCATTTCGGGGTCGAGGCCGTCCGCGTTCAGCGCCTGCGGGAACGCCGCAGCGATGTGCATCGCGATCTGCTTGCCGAGCGGCTCGAGCACATCGGCACCGGCTTCCGATTCGAGCGCGACCAGCACGCCGATCTTGCCCATGTTCGGGGCAGCGGCGTTGTGCATGTAGGGCACGACAAGGCCCGACGAAACCGAAACGGTCTTCATGCGGCGGACCTGCTGGTTCTCGCCGATCGTGGCGACGTTGTTGGTCAGCTTGTCCGTCACGGTGCCGCCATCGGGATAGTCGGCAGCCTTCAGCGCATCGATGTCGTCAGCAACGAGGCCCAGCGCGACTTCGGTGGTCTTGCGCACGAAGTCCTGGAACTGCTCGTTCTTGGCAACAAAGTCGGTTTCCGAGTTCACCTCGACGGCAACGCCCCGGGTGCCCGAAACGGCGATGCCGACAAGGCCTTCGGCAGCGGTGCGGCTCGACTTCTTGGCGACAGCCGCAAGGCCCTTCGCACGCAGGGCGTCGACTGCGACTTCGATATCGCCGCCGGCCTCGTCCAGCGCCTTCTTGCAATCCATCATGCCCGCGCCAGTGCGCTCGCGCAGGTTCTTCACGTCAGCGGCGGTATAGGCCATCGCGGTGATCCTTCTTGGTTCGTGAATAGGGGTTAGGCCGCAGCACTGCTGCGGCCCGTAAGGCCCGTCCGGGTCAGTTCGGTGACGGTGCCTTGACAGCATCCGTCACCGGATCTGACGGAATCAGGCGTCGGTCGGCTCGGCGACTTCGACGGCTTCCTCGGGAAGCGGCTCAGCCATCGCACCGAGATCCGCGCCCGAAGCGATCGCGGCATCACGGCCGCCGCGCGTGGCGGCAGCGGCAATGGCCTCGCAGTAGAGGCGGATCGCGCGGCTGGCGTCGTCGTTCGCCGGGACCGGGAACGCGATGCCATCGGGCGAAACGTTCGAATCGAGGATCGCCACGACCGGGATACCCAGCACGTTGGCTTCCTTGATCGCCAGCTCTTCCTTGTTGGCGTCGATAACGAACATCACGTCGGGAATGCCGCCCATGTCGCGGATGCCGCCGAGCGAGAGCTCGAACTTGTCACGCTCGCGGGTGAGCTGGAGCACTTCCTTCTTGGTGAGGCCGGTCGTGTCGCCCGAAAGCTGCTCTTCCAGCGCCTTGAAGCGCTTGATCGAGCCCGAGATCGTCTTCCAGTTGGTGAGCATGCCGCCCAGCCAGCGGTGGTTGACATAATGCTGCCCCGAAGCGCGCGCGGCCTGGGCGATCGGCTCCTGCGCCTGCCGCTTGGTGCCGACGAACAGCACCTTGCCGCCGCCCTGGACAGTCGCCGAAACGAACTCGAGTGCGCGGGCGAAAAGCGGCACGGTCTGCGAGAGGTCGAGGATGTGGATGCCGTTGCGCGCGCCGAAGATATAAGGCTTCATGCGCGGGTTCCAGCGGTGGGTCTGGTGACCGAAGTGTGCGCCGGCTTCAATGAGCTGCGACATGGTGACGACGGGAGCCGCCATAATACGTTCCTTTCCGGTTAGGCCTCTGGAATGCAGGAACCGCTTGTCGGGAGGAACCCCAGCGCGGCACCGGTATGAGCGCATTCCATGTGGATTGCCGCGACTTGATCCGGACACCATGCCCGAATCGTTATCGCTGCGATTGGGCCGTTAGCCGCAGTTTCCCGCAGCGTCTACAGGCAATTGGCCGCGAAGGCCGACGCAGCGGCGGGTCGTCCAAGTGTCCATCGCACCTGACACCAACCAAAAATGTCCAAAGTGCGACTCCGAATACTTGTCAAAAAGATTTTACAGATGCAGATTGTCGGTGACGGGCAATTTTGCCGGTCATGACATCACCGGTACTTTCCGGGCCCCCGGATAGAACGCGGCTTATCCTGGCTTTCAAACCCTGCAAATGGATCTTGCGGGGCGCCAACCGGTTCGCCGCCGGATGTCAATTGCCGATCCCGAGCCGCAGCGATGCGGTTCCGCCCGAATACGAACGCGTTTCATCGGTTTGGCCGCGCACCCTGGCGGCCATGGCGGCCGAGCCCGACCAGGCACCTCCCGGCCGCCGCCGCGGTCCCCGCGCCCCCAAACGCGCGGGGACCGCTACCCGGCTCACGCAACCTATCCACATTTTCGCGCGAGAACACCTGCGCACACCGCCGCGCCATCCATTCAGGCCAACGCAAGCGCGCGGCTGTTATGCCCATGCGAGACCAACTTTTTGAAGGTGCGCCGACGAGGTGGCAACGAATCAGTTGACAGGCCGGAACAAAAAGAGAACATTGTCCTCATCAGCGGGAGGGACTTGGTTTTCCCGATTCTCTCCCCAAGTTATCCACAGGGTTTCCCCTGATTGTCAAGGCGCAGTTCGCCTCGCCGGCAGGGCAGCCCAAGGTTCGAAAGGCAGTTCGCATGTCGATGGTCTCGCTCCTCGCCTCGCTTGTCATGATTGGCGCTGGCTGCATGGCGGTCTCGGCAATCGTGGTCACGCTGCGCGCCCAGCTGCCTGCAGTCTATCGCCTTCTGGCGGATTCGCGCGCGATCGCGCGGGACCGCGAATTCCTCGTGCAGATCACCGCGGTTTCCGCCCCGGCCGCGCCGCGCATCACCGCTCTGGTCCTGCCCGCAGCCGCGCCGCGCCGTGGCCCCGTGCGCCTCGTCAGGCAGGGTCCGGCGACGACCGGGCCTGGGCGCCCGCTGCGCGCTGCAGCCTGATCCGGCGATAGCGCCAGAGGCCAAGCGGGATAAGTGCGAGGTAGCTGGCGCAGATCCCCACCAGGGTAAACCAGGGCTCGGTCAGCAAGGCTACGGTGACCATGCCGGCCAGCGCGATCACCTCCAGCCGGATCGCCCGGCGCGGCCGCAGCGACCCCCAGCCAAGCGTCGGCAGGTTCGATATCATCAGGAACGCGATCAAAAGCGCCCACGGCCCGACCAGCAGCGGTGCGCGCAAGAGCTCCCATCCACTCGCAAACCACAGATAAAGCGGCAGAAAGGCAAGGCCCGCGCCCGCCGGCGCAGGAACACCGGTCATGAACCCAGCGGACTTGTGCGGCTGGCCCGGCAGGTCGATCGAGGCGTTGAACCGCGCGAGCCGCAGTGCGCAGCACACTGCCAATGCCAACGCCGCGAACCAGCCGAAGCGCGGCACCGCGCTCAGCGACCAGAGATAGAGGATCAGCGCCGGGGCCACGCCGAAGGCGATAGCGTCGGACAGGCTGTCGAGTTCGGCACCAAAGCGCGACTGTGCCTTCATCAGCCGCGCTACCCGCCCGTCGATCCCGTCGAGCAACCCTGCGAGCAGGACCGCCAGAACGGCAGCATGGAAATCGCCGCCGATTGCAAAGCGAATACCGGTAAGCCCACTGCACAGCGCCGCCGAAGTGATCGCATTGGGCACCAATGCCCGCAGCGTGAGGCCCCGCGGGAGGCGCCGCCGCCCGAAATCCTCACCGGAGTAGACATGGTCTGCCCCGTCCCGCCCCGGTGGGGTCACTGGCGCACGCCCTCGATGACCGGGCTCTCGCCAAGCACCGCGAGCACAGTCTCTCCCGCGACTATGCGCTGGCCGATCAGCACGCGCGGCTCGGTGCCTGCCGGCAAGTAGACATCCACGCGGCTGCCGAACCGGATCAGGCCAACCCGCTGACCACCCGCGACAATGTCGCCCGCCTTGACGAAGGGAATGATGCGCCGCGCGACGAGCCCGGCGATCTGGGTGAAGCCCACACGCACCCCGTCCCCGCGCTCGACCACGAAGTGCTGGCGCTCGTTCTCCTCGCTCGCCTTGTCGAGATCAGCGTTGAGGAACTTGCCAGGGATATAGACCACGCGCCGGATCGTGCCGCCGATCGGAGTGCGGTTCACGTGAACGTCGAACACCGACATGAAGATCGATACGCGCGTAACCGGCGTTTCAGGCAGGCCCAGCAGGCCCGTACCATCGTCGGCGGTCATCTCGCGCGGGGGCACAACGGTGCAGATCAGCGTGATCAGGCCATCTGCCGGCGCCACGATGAAGCTGTCATCGCGCGGTGTGACGCGCTCGGGATCACGAAAAAAGGCCAGCACCCCAAGCGTGAGCATGGCCAGCGGCCAGCCCAGCAGAGACCCGCCGAGCAAGGCGCCTGCGAGGCACAACGCCGCAGCGATCGCGCCGAAGGTGCGGCCTTCGGGGTGGATGGCGGGCCATGTGAACCCGGCCGAGCCGCGCCCACGATTGTCAAGAATGTCTCCCGGCATGCCATTCCTCTAGGCCCTGGCGTGCGCCGCGACAAGCGCCGTGCGGGCACAGCCGCGCAGGCCCGATCGCGCAACACCTGAAACGCTGCTTACAAGGACCTGTGGGTAGCCCAATCCTGCCGATCATCATTAAGCGCCTTCACTAATCGCAGGAACTCAAGGTGGTTCGGGTCACGAACAAAAAAAATTTCAGTCTCTCAGATGTGCGTTCAGGCCCCATCCGCTGGTAACCTTTGTGCTTGGCAGGTGCCGCCAAGGTTGCCGGATTTGGATGAATCGAGGGTTTTTACCCCTGCTTTGCCAATCATTCTAACCAAAGTTGGTTAATGCCCAGAAGGAAGGACATGGGCCGTTTCAAGCCGTTTTCGGGCGGCGCTGCAGGCATGCCCTTACGGCTTGTTAACCACATCGGGTGGAAAGGGCCACGTATGAATACGTACCTCACCCCTTTCCGCCGGGTCGCGGGCATCGCTGGATGCTCGCTCGTTGCCCTTTGCCTCGCCTCACCCGCGCACGCCACAGGCGTGCTCGCAGGCACTCTGATCGAAAACACCGCGACCGCGACCTACCAGACAGGCGCGGGCAGCGGGTCGGTCACCTCGAACAAGGTGACGGTCAAGGTCGACGAACTGCTCGATGTCGCGGTGGCGACGCTGAGCACCGCGCCGGCAACGGCCACCAGCGCGCCGGCCGTGCTGATCTACTCGGTCACCAACAGCGGCAATGGCCCCGAAGCCTTCAATCTCGCCGCCGATCCGAAAGTTTCGGGCAACGCCTTCGACGGCGCGGTGAAGTCGCTTGTCCTCGATAGCAACGGCAACGGGGTCTACGATCCCGGCGTCGATACGGTTCTCACCGCAGGCGCGGCGGCTACGCCGGAGCTTGGACCGGACAAGAGCGTCAAGGTCTTCATCCTCGTCACTCTGCCCGCCGGCGCGACCGATGCGCAGACCAGCCAGGTGCGCCTCACCGCCACCGCACAGACCGGCGCCGGCACGCCCGGCACCAGCTTTACCGGCAAGGGCGAAGGCGGCGGCGATGCGGTCGTCGGTATCACCACCGCATCGGCCAACTCGCTCGCCGCGCTGATTGCCAGCCTTGCCAACATCACGCTGACCAAGTCGGCCTCGATTCTAGATCCCTTCGGCACGGCCAAGCCCGTTCCCGGCGCGGTCGTGACCTATTCACTTGCCGCCAAGGTCACCGGCAGCGGCGAGCTCGACGGGCTCCACGTGATCGACACCATCCCCGACGGCACGACCTACGTGCCCGGTTCGCTGAAGCTCGATGCCGCCGCGCTCACCGATGGCGCCGACAGCGATGCAGGCACGGGCGGCACCGGCGGAATCGACGTCACGCTCGGCAAGGTTGCCGGAGGCACCACACGCACGGTCGTTTTCGCCGTCAAGATCAACTGATCAACCAGGGAAGCCAACCATGAAAGTCTCCTTTCTTGTCAAGTCCTTCGCCGGCGCTGCGGCCTTGATGGCGGTGGCGGTTCCGGTTCTCGCCTCAGCGCAATCCGCGCCTGCCGCGGCCCCCGCGCCCTCGCCCGTCACGCTCAAGGGTGATGTCATGCTCGAAAAGAGCGTGACCGAGAACGGCGTGACCAAGATCCAGCTGGTCGAGCCCAAGGTCGTCATTCCCGGCGATCATCTGCTGTTCACCACGCGCTATCGCAACGACGGCGCGCAGCCGGTCACCAATTTCGTGGTCACCAATCCGCTGCCCCAGGCAGTCGCGCTTTCCGCCGAAGGTTCGCCCGGCACCGAGGTTTCGGTCGATGGCGGCAAGACCTGGGGCCAGCTCGGCACGCTCAAGGTGGCCGACAGCCAAGGCGCCGAACGCGCCGCGGCGCCCGCCGACGTCACTCATATTCGCTGGACCATCGCACAGATCGCCCCGGGCGGCTCGGGCGAGGTCCAGTATCACGGCATCGTTCGCTGACATGGCGGAACGGGGGGTCGCACAGCCTGTGAGCGACCAGAATAATCGCAGGCAACCCAGTGGAGCACTTTGAAATGACGTATCGCAGCAGACTGCTGGGCGCGGCGGGCGTTTGCGCCCTTGCCGTTCTCGGCGCAAATCCGGCTCACGCGGCCGGGACAACCGCAGGCTCGACGATCACCAACACGGTGTCGGTGACCTTCTCCGTCAACAGCATCTCGCAGACCGGCACGAGCGCCTCCGATACGCTCACGGTCGACCGCCGTGTCCAGCTGACCGTGGCCGAAGTGGGCACGACCACAACGACGGTGACGCCGGGCGCGGTCAATCAGGTGACCGCGTTCACCGTGGTCAACACCTCGAACGCGCCGCTCGATCTCGCGCTCGCCGCAGCTCAGCAGACGGGCAGCGCCGGCGCACACTCGAACACGGACACGTTCGACGTGACCAACGTTCGCATCTTCCGCGACGTGAACAACAACGGCACCTACGAATCGGCGACCGACACCGCGGTGACGTACCTCGATGAAGTCGCCGCCGATGCCTCGGTTCAGGTGCTCATCGTGGCCGACGTGCCGCTCGCCCAGGCCAACAACGCGGTTGCTGCCGTGACGCTGACCGCCACGGGCCGCGAAGCCGGCGGCGTGGGCAGCCAGGGTGCGGCGCTGGTCCAGACCTCGGGTGCCAACACCGCAGGCATGGATACCGTCTTCGCCGACGGTGCAGGTGCGACCGATTCGGCGCGCGACGCATCGTTCTCGGCCAAGGACGACTACACCGTTTCGGCCGCCACGCTGAGCGCGATCAAGTCCTCGCGCATCATCAGCGACCCGATCAACGGCGGTACCAACCCGAAGATGATCCCGGGCGCAACGATCCAGTACTGCATCGCGATCAGCAACGCATCGGGCAGTGCCACGGCAACCTCGGTTACCGTGAACGACCCTATCCCGACCAACCTGACCTACGATTCAGCCTTCGGCGTGAAGACGGGCGGCACCGCGACGATCCTGAGCGGCGTCGCAACCTGCGCGGCTGACACGACCGGCACCGGCTCGATGGCCTCGAACACGGTCAGCGGCACGCTGGCCACAGTCGCCGGCGGCGAAACCAAGACGGTGGTGTTCCAAGCCACGATTAATTGAGCGCGGCCTAGGAGGCCACCGCTCAATACATCGCGGATGAAGGACTGGCAGGCGGCGGCAACCCCGGGGGGATGCGGCCGCCCCACCCTCCTATTGCCCTGAATACAAAGAAAACAACGCCATGGCGGCAGTGCGGAACAGGATCTGGGCGACAGCCTTGCTGCTTTTTGCAGCACTGCTTGTCGCGGCCAGCGTTCCCGCCGCGGCGAAAACCATCACCAACACCGCCATCGCCCGCTGGAACCAAGGCGACGATGTGCTGACAACCGCATCGAACGTCGTCTCGTTCGATGTGCTGTCCGAGAACGCCACGATTTCGGTCCTTCCCCTGCCAAGCGGCAATCAATCGCTTGGCGTGGACGGCGGCCATTGCGGCGGGAAGCTGCTGCCCGGGGTCGAGATCGACCCTGCCGGCGCCGATCCCAACGCCCCCTCGACGATCTCCAGCATAACCGTGGGCCAGCCGGTCGTTTTCCGGCTCGTTCTGGCGCACGCCGCGCTTGATCCCGGCCGGGTCGACACCGTCAGGGTCACGATCACCTCGGCCAGCGGCGATCAGGAGCAGGTCACCGTCTCCGAAACGGCCCCGGACAGCGGCGTGTTCTATGGCGCCATTCCAACCAGCGCGATTCCGCCGCAGCCTACGCGCGGCGATTGCCACCTCAGCGTTTCCGGCGGTGACAAGGTCACCGTCGAGTACAACGGCGCAACCGGCGACGGCTCGGTGCTCAAGACCGACGTGGACGTCCTCGCCGACCCCTATGGCCTTGTTTTTGATAGCGAAGATGCCGCGCCGATCGATGGGGCACGGGTCACTCTGATCGACACCGCTACCGGCCAGGCGGCGCGCGTCTTTGCCGATGACGGGGTTACGCCGTGGCCATCGACGATCGTGACCGGCTCGGCCGTCACCGATGGTTCGGGCAGAATCTGGCAAATGCCGGCGGGCGAATACCGCTTCCCGCTCGCGCCGCTAGGCACCTATCGACTGGTCGTCGATCCACCCGATCCCTATACCGCGCCATCGGCGCTTACACCCAAGAATTTCGCCGGATTGGTTCGTCCCGATGGGGGCGATCTGGTGATTCTACCCGCCTCCTACGGCGAACCGCTTGCGCTGTCGAACCCATCCCCGGTGCGCGTGGATATTCCGGTCGACCGACCACCCATCGCGGTCGCGCTGTCAAAAGTTGCCTCACGCCAAGTCGCCCAACCGGGCGACGCAGTGTTTTACACAGTGACCGTGCGCAACACCGATCCAGGCAGAGCCAAACGCGGCGTCGTCCTCACCGACCGGCCATCCACGGCATTGCGATTGCGTAGCGGCACGGTCCGTCTCGACGGGGTGAAGGCGCCCAAAGGCACGGTTACCGTCGCACCGGACGGCCGCACCCTGAGCATTGCCATCGGCACAATCAATCCCGGCGCGACGCGCACCGTGACTTATGCCATGACGGTCCGACCGGAAGCGCCTGCGGGTCAGGCGGTTAACCGAATTGACGCAGTTGATGCACGCGGACTAACCGCAACGGCGAGTGCAGCCGTGCGTATCGAACGCGACAACCTCGCCGCGACGATGACGCTGATCGGCAGGATCACGCTGGGCGATTGCTCGGTGCCGAATACGCGCAAGGCGCCGCGCCCGGGCCTTGCCGGGGTGCGTCTGGTGCTCGAGGATGGCAGTTTCGCGGTTACCGACGCGGAAGGCCGCTACCACTTCGAAGGGCTGATGCCCGGCACGCATGTCGTTGAAGCACAAGAGGTTACGCTTCCCAAGGGGGGCAGGTTCGTCGATTGCACGCGCTCCACCCGCAGCGCCGGCAGCGCGTCCTCGCGCTTCGTGATCGGCCAGGGGGGCAGTCTTGTCGTTGCCAACTTCGCCGCCACAGTACCGCCTGAAACGCTCGCCGCCGCAAAGGCAGCTGCTGCCGCCGCCGCCCCCACAGCGGCCAGCGACCGTGCCGCAGCTGGCGGTGATACCGACTGGCTGGCCAAGGGCGACGGTCCGAGCGAATTCCTGTTCCCCACCGCCGACTACAATCCGCGGGCGCCCACTACCCGCGTCGTCATCCGCCACCGCAAGGGGCAGACCGCGCAGCTGAAGATCGACGGCAAGCCGGTCGACAAGCTGGCCTTCGACGGCGCGCAGAGCTCGCCCGATGGCTTTGCCGTGAGCGTATGGCGCGGCCTGCCGCTCAATGGCGAAGACACCCGCTTCGATGCCGAGATCCGCGATGCTGCGGGCGCCGTGGTGCAGACACTCACCCGCACCGTCCATTTCGGCGCGACCCCGGCGCGGGTCGAGCTTGTGCCCGAACGCACGCGCCTCGTCGCCGATGGCGCGACGCGGCCCGTTGTCGCGATCCGAGTGCTCGATCGCAGCGGCCGCCCGGTCCACGCCGGCATTTCCGGGCCGATCACGCTCTCCGCGCCTTACGAGAGCGCGCAGGCGCTCGATCTCATGCAGACCCGCGTGCTGTCGGGCCTCGACCGCTCGCCGCCAACATGGATCGTCAAGGGCGACGACGGCGTCGCGCTGATCGAACTTGCCCCGACGATGGTCAGCGGCAGCCTCGACCTTACATTCCAGTTCACCGACCGCGAGGTGAAGCGCAACCAGGTGCTCGAAACCTGGGTCGTGCCGGGCGAGGCGAAATGGACGCTCGTCGGCCTTGCCGAAGGCGCGGTGGGGGCAAAGACCATTGCCGACCACATGCAGCGCAGCGGCCGCTTTGACAGCGATCTTGGAGATCATGCTCGCGTTGCGTTCTACGCGAAGGGTCGGATCAAGGGCAAATGGCTGACCACGGTCGCTTACGACAGCGCCAAGCAGCGCGCCGAGCAGCGCCTGCTCGGAGGGCTCGATCCCAAGGCCTACTACACCGTGTTTGCGGACGGCTCGGACCGCCGCTTCGATGCGGCGAGCGTGAACAAGCTCTACGTGCGCATCGAAAGCGCAAAAGTGCGGGCGATGTTCGGCGATTTCGATACCGGCTTCGATCACACCCAGCTCGGCCGCTACCAGCGCACCATGACCGGTTTGAAGGCAGAAGGCCGCGCGGGCAAGCTGCGCGCCGAGGCCTATGCCGCCAAGGTCGCCACCACGCACCGGCGCGACCAGATCCCCGGCAGTGGCATCAGCGGGCCCTATCAGCTTTCCAGCCGCGCGATCGTGCCCAACAGCGAGACCGTGACGATCGAAGTGCGTGACCGCTTCCGTTCGGAGCTGGTGGTCTCGAGCAGGTCGCTCACCCGCTTCCTCGATTACGACATCGACCTTCTGGCCGGGACGATCACCTTCAAGGAACCCGTGCTGAGCCGCGATGCCGATCTCAATCCGCAGACCATCGTCGTGGACTACGAAATAGACACGCTGAACGGCGGCGCATGGAATGCCGGCGTGCGCGGTGAATGGCGGAGCAAATCGGAAAAGGTGCGCCTCGGCGCGACCGCAATCAGCGATGCATCCGCCAATGCGGGTGCGGCGGTCACGCGCACCAATCTCGGCGCGGTCGATGCCAAGGTCTATATCGGGAAAAAGACCGAGATCCGCGCCGAGGCGGCCCTCAGCCACGCGACCGGCGGCAGCCCAGCCGGCAGCGGCACCAAGGCGGCCTGGCTGATCGAGGCCGAGCGCCACGATGCCCGGCTCGACGTGCTGGCCTACATCCGCTCGCTCGATGCCAATTTCGGCGTGGGTCAGGTCAGCATCGGCGAGCTTGGCCGCCGCAAGATCGGCGTCGATACGCGCTACCGCCTGACCGAGCGCTGGCTGGTCAGCGCGACGGCGTGGCACGATACCTCGCTGGTCGACGGCTCGCACCGCAGCGCGATCCAGCTCGGCACGACGTGGACCACCCGCGGCACCGAAATGCGGCTTGGCATCGCGCGCTACAGCGAAACACTGGCGGCCGGCGCGGCGACTGGTCCCAATGGCGCCACGGGCGGCAGCACCACGCTGATCGAGGCGGGCACGACCAAGCGCCTATTCGACAACAAGCTGGAACTGAGCGCGGCCGGTTCGATTTCGATCGGCCGCAGCGATGCGACCTCCTATCAAGCGCCGCGCTACAGGCTTGGCGCCCGGTATGCGATCACGTCCGACATCCGTGTCATCACCGACTACGAGATCGGCAATGGCGGTCAGGGCCAGACGCGCACACTGCGCGGCGGGATCGAGCTTGCGCCGTGGACGGGCGCCAAGATCGCCACGGTGATCGGCCAGCAGACGACGCAGGGCGGCCCCGCCACAGCCGACCAGACAGGCACCGCGCCCGCCATCACCGAACAGGGCAAGCGCGCCTTTGCCTCCTATGGCCTTGCCCAGTCGCTGCCGATCAGCAAGTCGGTGACAATCGACGCGACGATCGATGGCAACAAGGTGATCGGCGGCAAGAGCGCACTGGCCACCAACGGCGGCACTGCCGTGGTCGGCGCAAGCAGCCAGACCACCATTGCAGAGGACTTCACCGCCTATACCCTCGGCGCCACCTGGCGCTCGGGCCGCTGGAGCGCGACCGCGCGAGGCGAGCTGCGCCAGGGCGAACTGACGCGGCGCAAGGGGATCACATTCGGCATGATCCGCCAGATGGGCGAAGGCAGCGTCGTCGGCGGCGGCGTGACCTGGGCGTCGATGCGCGACGTAAGCGGCGCGGCGAGCGAGGTCGGCAGCGCCGCGCTCTCGATCGCGCACAGGCCCGCGACCTCGGCCTTCGCATTCCTTGCCAAGCTTGAATACCGCAGCGACCGGGTTACCGGCCTGGCCCCCGGAGCGGGCGGTCAGACCGGGGCCAGTACAGGAACCGCGCTCAGCGTGAACGGCGATGCCCGCTCGCGCCGCATTGTCGCGAGTTTCTCAGGGGACTGGGCGCCCACGGGCCGTGTCGATGGCCAGATGGTCCAGCGCACCGAAGTGGGTGTGTTCGTGGCCGCGCGGCACAATCTCGATCGTTATCAAGGCTTTGACCTTGCCGGCACGACCGTGCTGGGCGGGATCGACGCGCGCATCGGGATTGGCAAGCGGGTCGAAGTGGGCGGCAGCGCTACCGTGCGGCGCAGTCTCTCGGACGGCACGACCTCTTTCGCGGTCGGCCCGCAGATCGGCATTGTCCCGGCGGACAACGTGATGGTCGTGATCGGCTACAACATAACCGGCTTCCGCGACCGCGATTTTGCCGCCGCGCGCTCGACCACCAAGGGCGTGTTTGCGACAATGCGCATGAAGTTCGACAGCAAGAGCCTCGGCTTCCTCGGCATCGGACGGTAAGCACAACCATTAAGGTCTGTGGCTGGCTCGTGCCGGTGCGGGACGACGCGCCGACGCACACTTGCCGCCGCCCACGGCGGGGCCTATCACTTCACCATTCACTTTGTCGCTTGCGCAGGGATGGCCAGTGCACCGGGTTTACCCCGCTTCCTCGACCCGTTGGAGCCGCTCGATCGCTGCGGCCTTGCTGGGCATGGCCATCGCGGGCATCAGCCCCCCTGCTCATGCCGCCGCGCCTTCGGTCAGTGTCTCCGCAGACCAGGCGCTGCGCTTTGGCAGTTTTTTCACCGATACAGCAGGTACTCGGACTGTTTCTGCAACCGGATCGGTTTCAGGTTCAGCAATTGTGCCGCTCACCGGTTCCGCGCCGGGGCCGGCACAATTCACCTTCACCTATGATCGCGGCAATAATGCCAATACCAACTACTCGCTGCTGATCGCCGTGCTCGTGCCAGGCGTGGCAAGCCAGGTAAGCGGCGGAGTTACCGGAACGATCGCCCGCTTCGATACCGATCTGCCCGGAATTTCGGAGCTTGTCCCCGGCCAGACCGCTCAAATCACCATAACCGGCTGCCAGCGGCGCATCTGCAGCCGCTCGTTCCGCGTGGGCGGCACGCTGCAGGTCACGCGCACGGCAGGCGGCGCCGAACTTGCCATTGCATTGCCAATTGTCGTCACCGTGCTGGCCGAGCTGTGATCCTGCCCCGCCTTCTCCTTGCCGCGAGCACCGCCGCGCTCGCAGCCCCGGCCATGGCCGCGAGCGGCCAGAGCGCCACGGCGCAAGGGCAGGCCGAAGCGGTCGTGGTCGAACCCATCGTGGCCGTCGCGCTCAACGATCTCGATTTCGGCTCGCTCACGGCATCGGCAACGGCCAGCGGCTCGGTGACCGTCGATCCGGGCGGCGGCGCAAGCTATGCCGGAGGTGCAGCGCCTGCTTGTCCGGGCGGCAGCTGCGCCGGGATCGCACCCGCGCGCTTTGCCGTGCGCGGCGAGGCCAGCCGCAGCTACCGTGTGAACGCACCCGCAGCGATCACCGCGACCGGCACGCTCATCGGTTCAGGCGCGACCGCACCCGATCTGGCCATCGATGCGCTCCTGGTCCACCTCGACAGCCACACGGGCGGCGATACCACCTCCGGCAAGCTCGATACCAAGGGCCAGGACCAGATCACCATCGGCGGCAGGCTCAACGTTCCCGCCGGGACGAGCGCGGCCCACTACCACGCAACGCTGACCATTCTCGTAACGTACAGCTAGCATCGATCGCCTCTTTCCCGGGTCCTAACCTTCCGTTAACCATTTCTACTTAGGAAAAATACATAGGAGGACGCCGGAAGGCCCGGTCTCTCCAGTTCCGCCAACTCTCCGGTGCGGGGCGAACGGGACCAGGAGCAAACCGGTGAAGAAGTTTTTTCCCGCAGTGCTGATCGCGCTGACCGTGGCAAGCCCGGCCCTAGCGGGAACGGGCAACACCTCGACCGCGACAGGCACGGCTACAGCAACGATCGTCGCCCCTATCGTCCTGACCCACCCGGCCAGCGCCAGTCTCAATTTTGGCCGCTTCACGCGCGGCACCGGCGGCACGGTAACCGTCACCGCCACGGGCGTGGGCTCGGTCGGCAGCGATGTCACCTTCGTTCCGGGCTCGACCACTGCGGCTGACAGCTTCACCGTGGCGGGCGATGCCAACCGTTCGTACTCGATCGCGACCAGCGGCGGCAACGTGACCTCGGGCGCGACCAACCTTGCCTTCACCACAGCCGCTTCGGCCAGCACGGCGACGCTCAGCGCAACCGGCACTGGCAGCTTCACTGTCGGCGGCACGCTCACGGTCACGGCCACGGCCCCGACCGGCGCCTATTCCGGCACCTACACGGCGACTGTCTCCTACAACTGACAGGACGGCGCACGGCGCCGCATTTGGTTAACGTCAGGCACAACATCAGACAGGGCGGTACGCGATGCGTGACCGCCCTTCCCGCTTTGCGCCACGCGCGCCGGGTCTCGACTATTACCCTTCTATTTCATCTGGTTGATTGCTGAGAATGAAGTCCGAAACGGACTAAATTACGGCCAGTTCTTTGCAAAAGGTTTCCGACCGAGAACCCTTTGTTAACCATATTCACTTAGGACTTTTACCTATCAGAGCACGGGAACAACGGGCCCTGATGAACAGACATTTACCAGCTCCAAGACCGGGACGTTGCGGGGCGACACAGCAATCAGGAGCATCCACGTGAAGAAGATCATTCTCGCTTCCACCCTGGTCCTCGCGACCGCGACCCCCGCCTTCGCCGGCTCGGGCAACACCTCCACCGCCACCGGTACCGCGACGGCCACGATCGTCGCCCCGATCGTGCTGACGCACCCGGCCTCTGCCAGCCTCAACTTCGGCCGCTTCACCACCGGCACCGGCGGCAGCGTGACGATCACTTCGGCGGGCGTCGGCTCGGTCGGCAGCGATGTCACTTTCGTGCCCGGCTCGACCACTTCGGCTGACTCGTTCACCGTCGCTGGCGATGCCAGCCGCTCGTTCTCGATCTCGACCACCGGCGGCAACGTGACCTCGGGCGGCACGAGCCTCGCGTTCACCACTGCAGCTTCGGCCGCGACGGCCACGCTGAGCACCACCGGCACCGCCAGCTTCACGGTCGGCGGCACGCTGACCGTGACCGGCACGGCGGCTGCTGGCGCCTATACCGGCACCTACAGCGCTACCGTCACCTACAACTGAGCCCGGGTTTGCCCGGCTGCCGCTCCCCCCGGGTGGCAGCCGGGCACTCGCCCCAGCGTCTATCTCCGCCAAACAAGGCATGTCCGTGGCCGGCCCCATCCGCTCTTCCCTGATCGCGCTTGCCGCACTCGCGGCGCCGCTCCCGGCGCTTGCTGCGCCCGGCGGCTCGGCGACGATGACCGGAACGGCCAGCGCCACGCTGATCCAGCCGATCACCATTGCCGCCACAGCGCCCCTTCGCTTCGGCCTGATGGCACAGCCGACCGCAGCGGGCACGGTTACTGTCAGCACCACCGGCGCTGTGTCCACCAGCGGCGGCATGGTCGGAAATACCGCGATCGCCCAAGGCGGCGCGGGGCCACAGGCCGGCACCTTCCGCGTCAGCGGCGATCCGGGCCGGCAATTCTTCGTCACCCTGCCGCTGGCCGCCACGGTCACCCGCACCGGCGCCTCGATGACGATCACGCTGTTCACTGTCGGTGCGTTGACCGGCTCGCCCGTAGGCACGCTCGATATCGCAGTGGGCGGAACGCTGGCCGTGGGCGGCGCGCAGCCGGTTGGCACCTACACCGGCACCTACCAGATCACCGCTTCCTACAACTGACGCCTCGCTGAGACGTCCCAGGGGGCCTTAAGGCTCAGCCCCCAAAGTCCGCCCGCACCGCACCGGTCGCGGGCTTTTTTGCGTCCGCGCGACCGGTAAACACCGATTCTTGCCGCGGATCAGCCTGAGCCAAAAAAAATTTCATCGATTTTTCCGGCACCTGGGCGTCATCGGACGGATCTGGAGGCGATGCAGCGCGCCGGCATCAAAGCCACTTTTACGACTATAGCTCGGCCACTTGCATGGTTAACGGCCAATAAAGACTGATTAAATAGATATTTATATTCCCATTCTGGGACATATAATCAGTAAATCGCTGAATAACTACCCATTAACTCGCCCCGAATAGGTAGATTTACGTACCGGATAAGGGCTGTTCGACCCGAGTTCGCAGTACGGCAGTTTCGTGATCCTGTCGCAGCCCAGGGGGGAGGCGCCAGGACTACCTTTCGGGAGCATACACGTGAAGAAGATCATCCTCGCTTCGGTCATCGCCATGGTCTCGGCGACCCCTGCTTTCGCTGCTTCGGGCAACACCTCGTCCGCCAATGGTAGCGCCACCGCCACGATCGTTTCGCCGATCGTCCTGACCCATGACTCGGGCGCCGCCCTTGGCTTCGGCCGCTTCACCACCGGCACCGGCGGCACTGTCACCGTCTCGGTCGCCGGCGTCGGCTCGGTCGGCGGCGATGTCGGTTTCGTGCCCGGCTCGTCCAACTCGGCCGACGCGTTCAGCGTGACCGGCGATGCCGCGCGCTCGTTCTCGATCGCGACCGGCGCGGGCACCGTGTCGAACGGCACCACCTCCATCAACTTCACCACCACCGCTTCGGCCTCCAGCAGCACGCTGAGCGGAACCGGCACCGGCAGCTTCACTGTCGGCGGCACGCTGACCCTGGCCGGTACCGAAGCTGCGGGCGCCTACACGGGCTCGTACTCGGCGACCGTCACCTACAACTGATCGCCTGACCAGACCGGGGGCGCCCAAGGCGGGCAGCCCCCGGTCACATTCTGACCATTTTCCGGATACCCCCGATGTTCCTCCGCCCGCGATTCCTGTCCGGGATGGCGATCATGGCGCTTGCCATGTCGTTCACCCCCGGCACCGCATTCGCAGCCCCGAGCAGTTCCACAGTGAACGGCGCGGCGCAGGCGGCCGTCATCAAGCCGCTGACCATCGTAGCGGTGAATACCCTTTCCTTCGGGCAGCTGACGCGCCCGACTGCGGCGGGAACGGTCGTGCTCGATCCTGCCGGCACCATCTCGACGACCGGCGGCGTGCTCACCAGCACCGCGATCACCCAAACCATCGCACGCGGCCCCGGCACCTTCGCGGTCAACGGCGATCCGGGCCGCCTCTTCACGGTCGAC
The DNA here is from genome assembly GCF_037133355.1 of Novosphingobium sp. GTDB lineage: Bacteria > Pseudomonadota > Alphaproteobacteria > Sphingomonadales > Sphingomonadaceae > Novosphingobium. The sequence goes on from NZ_JBAXOI010000018.1 coordinate 95,814, forward strand.
CTGCCCACAGTTGCGATCCTGCGCCAGGGCGCGCGCAACATGCGCCTCAGCGCCTTCCGCAGCAACTGGACCTCGGGCACTGCATTCAGCGCCGCGGGCACTTTCACGCTTTCGGTCGGGGCCACGCTCAATGTCCTGGCGAACCAGACGGTGGGCACCTACACTGGCACATATGCCGTAACTGTGACTTATCAGTAGTCCGCGATTGCCAGCGAATCCGGGAGACTCCATAAGGAGATTAACCTAGTTCGCTTGATCGGGACGTTTCCTTTGCAGACCACCAGACCCGTTGGCTTCGCAGCGACGCTGACGAGTGCCGCATTGCTGGCCTTGGCCTTGCCCGGCAGTGCCCCGGCCCAAACCGCCCCCATGGCCATTTCGGCAGGCTCGGCCCCCGCTCCGGCCGAAGACCCCGCCGCCGCACCGCCTGGCCCCGCCGCGCTGCCTGCAGGCGCCGTGGGCGGCATGGGCGACATCAATCTCTTCCCCAAACGCGTGGTGATCGACGACCGCGCACGGATCGCCAGCGTCGGGCTCTACAACCGCGCCGCCGCTTCGGGCGAGTACGAGATCACGGTTTCCGACATGGCGATGCAGCGCGACGGGCGGCTGGTCGATCTCGCCACGGTCGAGGACCCCGCCGCGCGCGCCGCAGTCCATGCAGCGAGCGGATTCCTGCGCTGGTCGCCGCGCCATGTCACCCTGCCCGCAAGCGAGGCGCAAATGGTGCGGATCATGGCCCGCGTCGCGCCCGATCTGCCGCCGGGCGAGTACCGCTCGCACTTCACCGTGATCTCGGTCCCGCCCGAAACCGGCGGCACCAGCATCGACGAGGCTGCGGGCGGTGAGACCGGACAGGGCATCGGCGTGCGTATCGTGCCGCGCTTCGGCATCTCTATCCCGGTGATCGTGCGCGTGGGCGAGACGACGCTGACCGCAGGGCTCAAGGACTTGCGGCTCAATGCATCGCCCGGCGCCCCGGTGGCGCTGGCGCTGACCATCACGCGCGAGGGCACGCGCTCGGCCTTCGGTGATATCGTGATCACCGCACCGGGCGCGAAGAAGCCGGTGGCCGAAGTCAAGGGTATCGGCGTCTACACCGAAATTCCCGAGCGTGCGGTGCAGGTGCTGATTGATCCGGCCACCGAACCGCGCTTCCTCGCGCGGGGGACCCGCTGGACGGTGAGCTACGTCGATGACGATGTCTCGCCCGGCAAAGTCCTCGCCCGGCAGGAATTCGTCGTGCCGTGAAACGCCGCGAGGGGGACCAGCCACGCGGATCCTCCGGTCGCTTGCGGGTCGTGCTGGGCGCCACCCTCGCGCTCGCGGGTGATGCCGCGCGCCGCGAGCTGACCGCACCTGAAGGCGACGCTCCCGATCCTGCCCCCCAGCGCGAGGCGCGCAAGGCCCGCCGCCCCGAAAAGCTGCCCGAGCCGCGCTTTGCGGTGGAGAGCCCCGCGCCCGAGGCCCCGGCGCCTGCCCGCAAGCGCCGCAAAACCGGGCAGACGCCGCCGTCGGAGCCCGACTTTGCCTCGGCGCTTGCCAGCAGCGCCGCTCCGCCCTCAGCGCCGGTCCCCGCGTATTCCGAAGAAGAGGCGGTCAAGCCGGCCCCGCAGCTCACGCCGCCCGCCGCGCCGTCAGAGAGCATCCCCGCTCCTGCGGCGCTGGTTCAACCGGTACCGGCGGCGCACCAGCCCTCCCCCACCTTTCAGCGCGTTTTTGCCGAGGCGGTGCCCGGCGAGGTGGCTCCCGCCCCCATGTCCGAAGCAGCGCCCGCGCCTGCGGCCGTACCGGCCGCCACGCAAGCGCCGCTGCCTGCCGCAAGCTCGCCAGCCGCCGCGCCTGCGCCTGCCGCCGCCCAGCCGCCACCAGCAGCCCCGGCCTTCGCGGCAGAGCCGGCACCGCCACCACCCTCCGTCGTCCTGGCCGACGCATCGCCGCCCAAGACCGCACCGCCACCGCCCGTGCGCGAGGCCGAACCCGCGCCCGCTGCGGCAGAGCCCGACACCGTTGCCCCCGCAATGGCAGCGCCCGAGGCAGCGCCCTCAGCTCCCACCGCGCCCACACCGCCAACTGCTAAGCCCGCTGCGCCCGCTGCCAACCTCGCCGAGGCGCTCCCTCGCCCGGCTTTCGGCGGCCCGTCCCCGGCGGCCGCACCCGCATCCAGCGTGCCCGCGCCCGCTAGTACCGCACCCAAAGCGGCACCACCCGCGCCGGCGCCAATGCGGGCAGCGCCCGCCGCTTCCCGCCCCACTCTGCTCGCCTCGGCCGCCGCCGTGCCCGCACGGTTCGCGCCGCCCGTTGCCGCTGCGCCACCGGAGGCCGCCTCCGCCCGCCTCGCCTCACGCAGTTTCGGGGACAGCAACCGCGCACTCCCAGAACCCGCCTTCGGCCAGCCCCCGGCGCCCGCACCGCGCGCCGCACTCACCACCAGTCCAGTGCAGGCCAACGGCAACGGTCAGTCCGGCCTCGGTGCGGCCACCCGTGTTCCGGTAATCAGCGAGGATGATGAACTCATTCTCCAGATCGAGACCGCGCAAGGCGAAATGAGCGACACCATCGTCGCCTACGGCCTGCGCCAGGGCGTCTATCTCCCGCTCGGCGCGCTGACCCGCTTCCTCGATCTGCCCATCGCGGTCAGCGATGAGGGCCATTATGCCAGCGGCTGGTTCCTCGATGAAAAGCGCACGCTCACGCTCAACTTGCGCGACGGGACGCTGGTGGTGGCGGGCCGCCCGGTTGCGCTGGGACGCGGCGATGCCGTCGCCTATGAGGGCGAACTCTACGTACGCGCCGAGCGCTTTTCCGATCTGTTCCCGCTCGATCTCAAGGTCGATCTGCGCGCCCAGACCATTGCGGTAAAAACCCACGAGCCCTTCCCGTTCGAGGAACGCATGGTCCGCGAGGCCAGCCGCGAACAGCTCGGCGCCCGCGCCGCGCGCGATTCCGGCCAACCCGCCGCTCGCTTCCCGCGCGAGGAAACGCCATGGCGCGCGCTCTCGCTGCCAGTAGGCGAAACCGAACTGCGCGCGCTGACCGACGATGACATGGGTACGCGGCTGGAGGCGGACTTGCGCCTCGCCGGCGATGTCGCCTTCATGACCGCGCGCGCCTATGCCAGCCTTTCCACGCGCGACGGGCTCACCGCCGCCCGGCTCGAGCTTGGCCGCCGCGATCCCGATGGCGATCTGCTCGGCCCTTTGAAGGCCACCGAATTCCAGCTCGGCGACGTTGCCACTGGCGCACTGCCGATCGGCCTGCGCGGGGTCAGCGGGCGCGGCGCCTTTGTCACCAATGCCCCGCTCGAACAGGCCTCGATCTTCGATGCGGTCGATCTGCGCGGCGATCTGCTCGATGGTTATGAGGTCGAACTCTATCGCAACAATGCGCTGATCGGATCGACCCGCACGCCGGTGAACGGACAGTATGCCTTCCTCCAGGTGCCGGTGGATTTCGGGCTCAACGTGTTCCGCCTCGTGTTCTACGGGCCGCAGGGGCAGCGGCGTGAAGTGGTGCGGCGGATCAGCGTAGGCGACGGCCGCCTAACGCCCGGACAGTTCATCTACAGCGTTGGCGCGGCGCAGAAGGACGTGAACCTGTTCGGGGTGCGCGGGCCCCAGTTCAGCCCGGCCGCCGACTACGGCGCCTGGCGCGCCACAGCGGAACTGGGCTACGGCATTTCGCGCATGGTCACCGCCACGCTCGGCGGGGCCTTGTGGGACAGCGGCGGGCGCCGCCACTGGCTGGCTGCCACGGGTCTCAGGAGCGGCATCGGCTCCACCGCGCTGCGGCTCGATCTCGGCCTGCAGGACGGCGGCGGCAGTACGGTCGAGCTGGGCCTCGGCGGCAAGCTCTTCAGGCTGGCCTACAGCCTCAACCACGCCGAATACGGCGGCGGCGCCAGCGACGAAGTACGCGCCTTCACCAATGATCCGCTGCGCCGCGCCAGCGAGCTCAACCTCAACGCCACGCTCCATCTCGGCAGCGGGCCCAGCGCACGGATCTTGCCGATCACCAGCCAGGTCCGCCGCATCGAGTTCGCCGATGGTCGCCGCCAGACGGGTGCGGCGCTGCGCACTACCCTGCCGCTGGGCGGCGTGCTCCTGTCGAACACCTTCGACTACAACCGCACCAGTGCGCCCGGCACGCCGACCACCAGCCGCCTGCTCGGCACTTTCGATCTTGCCACGATTTCCGGCTCGCGCACGCGTTACCGCGCCGGCATCGGTTATGGCCTCGCCCCAACGGTCAACCTGCAATCGGTGACGGTCGAGGCCGACCGCCGCTTCGGCCAGAGCACGCTGGTGCGCGCCGGGGTGACGCACACTCTTGACGATCATCAGACCACGCTCGGTCTTTCGGCGGTGCGCCGCATCGGCCCGGTCAATGTCGCTTTTGACGGGTCTTACGGCTTTCCCAACCGCAACTTCTCGCTCGCGCTGCGCGTGGGCTTCAGCTTCGGGCGTAATCCGGTGGTCGGTCGCGGCTTCATCGCGCGTCCGGGCCTCACCAGCGGCGGCGCGGTCGCAGTCAGCGCCTTTGCCGATGCCAATGCCAACGGCCGCCGCGATCCGGGCGAGACACCGGTCGAGGGCGTCACCTTCCTCTCGGGCACCGAGGAGGCCCGCACCGATGCAAAGGGTCAGGCCTTCATCGGCAATCTCGGCGATGGCAACCGCGCCTCGGTCCGCGTCGATGCCGATTCGATGCCCGATATCGCGCTTGCGCCCGCGCGGCCGGGGATCGAGGTCGTGCCCCGTCCGGGCCGCATCCACACCAGCGACTTTGCGATCGTGACCCTGAGCGACATCGAGGGCACCGCCTATTTCCGCGCCGCCACCGGCACCCATGCGGTCTCGCGCCTCCAGCTGCGCCTGCTGCGCCCCGACGGCACCATCGCCGCCCGCGCCCGCAGCGAATCCGACGGCTTCTTCCTGTTCGAGCGTCTGCCCGCGGGCGAATACCGCCTCGAACTCGATCCGCAGCAAGCCGCCACGCTCAAGATCCGGCTCGAAGGACCGATCACCCTCACCCTCGGCGGAAAGAGCAGCGTGCTGCGCCAGTCGATCTATGTGAAATCAGCGCAGTAGTGCACCTGCCCGCACCGGGGTTCAGGCAACCAGCCAGATATCATGCGCCGCAAGGGCCGGTGCGCCGCGCAGCTGCGCAAACGCGATGCTGGCCAGCGGGCCGCTGCCGTCCGGATCGTAGGACAGCCGCCCGGTGTCGGTGTTGTAGATGATCCGGTCGGAGGCATCGTGGCCCCGATTGGCGCCGGCAGCCGCGTAAAACGCCTCTTCCGCGAGCATGCCGGCTGGGCCGGCAGCGCCGAAGACAGCCAGCTTCAGGGCAATGGAGTCGGCATCGGCCGCGTGGAAGTCCTTGACCACGTCGAGCGACTGGCCCCGCATCGGCGCGGTGCTGAACACGAAGCTGTCCGCTCCGCCGCCGCCCGTCAGGACATCCCGCCCTGCTCCGCCATCCAGCGTGTCGCCGCCCGCACCGCCCGCCAAGACATCGCCGCCGTCCCCGCCAACAAGAACGTTCGCGGCCGCGTTGCCAACGATACGGTTGGCCAGCGCATTGCCGGTTACATCCGCTGCGGCCGGGCCTATCAGGATCACGTTATCGATGAACTGCTGGCCATAGACGGTGAGATCGCAGGAAACCGTCGAGCGAATGAGGTCCGTTCCGCCAGGATCGACCGTGATCCCCGTTTGCGAATCCGTCTCGTATATGAGGTCCTTCACGTCATCGACGTAGTAGGTGTCGTTGCCCGCCGCGCCCGCCATGACATCCGCGCCGCGTCCACCATTCAGGATATCGTTGCCCGCCCCTCCGGTCAGGTTGTCGTTTTCGGTCCCGCCAAAGAGACGGTCGTTCCCCCCGCCGCCAACAAGCACGTCGCGCCCGCTTTCGCCCATCAGGGTGTTGTTGCCGTCCCCGCCGGTGATGCTGTCATCGCCGGGACCGCCGCGCATCGAGGGCAGGAACGGGAGATCGAGCACATCGTCCCCGTTCGTGCCAAGGCCCGTATCGGCCAGCATCGCGATATCGAGCGCGCTGATACCATAAGCGTATCCCTGCACCGCGCCGAGCCCTGTCATCAGGCCCAGCAGGATATTGCCTTCACGCGGATCAGCCGGGCTGTTGCCGTAGTGGCCATAGTTGCCGTTGGTGATGGGCACGCTGCTGAGGATGTGCTTGGTCGAGGGGCCGACGAAACTGGCGCTGGGATCGCCCGCCAGGACCCGGTAATCAAACGCGGACTTCGTGTTGTCCGCGTAGGTCCCGGTGCTGTTGTCGAAAAATCCGTAGAAACCGAGCCCGTGGCCAAGCTCGTGCAGTATGATCGAAAGGCCGTCGTACTTGTCCGCCGGCAGGTCTCCGCGCGTCGCCGGCGTCGGGTCGAGATAGACCGACGAGAGATTGTCGGCATTCACCCTGATCAGGATATCCGGCGCGTTGTCCCCCCGCTTGATGACATTGCCCTGCAGCCGCAGCGCAAGGGAGCTGACCCAATACTTAGTGTCACCATCGGTTTGGATGACAGCGCCAGCCGCCGGCCCGGCATCGGCCAGCACCTGCGTGGCTTGGCCGTGGATGATCTCGAGCCGGATCAGGACATCAGCGCTGCCCGCGAGCTGGTCTCCCCACAGCCTCAGCGCCTCGTTGCACAGTCCCACAAGCAGATCGGCGGAGTTCTGATCCACGCCGGCCGTATTCACCACATCATAGGTCGCCGTGAGCGTCATCTTGCCTCCAGGCTCCGCGCCATGCTTGTTGTGTGCCTGAGGAACGACATGCTCGCCAGCGGATTTCCGACCGCATCGGACCGATACGCCACACGCTGTCGGGGCTTCCCCCGCCGCCAAATTTCTCTACCGTTCCGCTTGATGCCTTCTCCGCCCGAGCTCTCGCCCCACCACATCCCCAAGCGCATGCTAAGCACCACCGCCGCCGCCGCCGTGGTCATGGGCATGGTGATCGGTGCGGGCATTTTCCGCACGCCGCAGCTTGTTGCGCAAAGCCTTGGCGGGGAAAGCGCGCTGCTGATGGCCTGGGCGCTGGGCGGGGTCTTCGCGCTGATCGGCGCGCTCTGCTATGCCGAGTTGTCCGCCGCCTTTCCCGATACCGGCGGCGACTACCGCTTCCTGCGCGAGGCGTTCGGCGCCGATGCCGCCTGGCTGTTTGCCTGGTCGCGCTTTGCCGTGATCTTCTCCGCCTCAGGCGCGCTGCTGGCGTTCGTGGGGATCGACTATCTCGCCGAACTCGTCCCGATGGGAACTTTCACGCGCGCGCTGGTGGCGGGCGGCATGGTCATTCTCCTCACTGCGCTCAACCTGCGCGGCGTGCAGACCGGAACGCGCGCGCAGATCGCCATGGTCGCGCTCGATGTCGCCGCGCTTCTGGCGCTGGGCGGAGCGGCGCTGTGGTTGGCGTTTCGCGGCATTGCTCCGGCGCTTCCCGGCCCTTCCGCCACCAGCCCCGTCACGCTCGCCGCCTTCGGCCAGTCGATGGTGTTCATCATGCTCGCCTACGGGGGCTTCAACGATGCCTCCACGCTTTCCGCCGAAGTGCGCGGTCCGCGCGACATGACGCGCGCGCTGGTGGGCGGCATGGCGATGATCACGGCGCTCTACATGATCGCCAACTGGGCCTACGTGCGCGGCCTCGGGATGGCGGGTCTTGCTGAAAGCGAGGCACCCGCCGCCGCGCTCATGGCCCGCGCTTTCGGGCAGGCGGGCGAAACGGTGATCGTCATCGGCGTCGCGGTCGCGGCTTTCTCCGTGCTCAACGCGCTGATCATCGTGGGCGGCCGCACGCTCTATACTGCCGCCGAGGACGAGCCCGCGCTCGCCCGCATTGCCGAATGGGATCAGGGCCGAGGCGTGCCACGCGCCGCGATCCTCGTGCAGACCGCGGTGGAACTTGCCCTCATCGCCTGGGGCGCCGCTACCGGCCGCGGCTTCGCGACGATGGTCGATTATCTCTCGCCAATCTACTGGCTGTTCCTGACGATGAGCGGCCTCGCCGTGATCGTGCTGCGCCGCCGCCAGCCTCAGGTGGAACGCCCCTACAAGGTCCCGCTCTACCCCCTCCTCCCCCTGCTCTTCGCTGCCTCCTGCGCGGGCGTTCTGGTCAGCAGCGTGATCTACGTCGGCTGGTCGGGCTGCCTGATCAGCTTCGGCATGCTGGCGCTCGGCCTCGTCGTGCGTACCGGCCTGCGCCTCACGGTCAAGGACTGAGAGAAGCGCGGCGCTGCGCGAGGGGCGAGGCTGGGTAGTTTCCGACAGGTGCCAACCCATGCCGCGCTGCCATAGGCGGGACCTTCGGCACGCACCTTCCTGCGCGCGCCGGAGTTGGAGTGCAGATTAAGGACAAGGACAGGATTGCCGGCTCGCTCGAGCAGGCCGAGGGCGCCATCAAGGAAACCGTCGGCAAGGTCGTCGGTGACGCCAAGCTGGTCGCCGAAGGCCGCGCCGACAAGGTGCGCGGCAAAGTGCACAGCGCAGTGGGCGGCCTCAAGGACGCTGCACGAGACGCGCTGAAGAAATAAGCCTCAAAACCGGGCCGGAGGCACAAGACCAGCCCACTTGTGCCTCCGCCCGCGCCGAAAACCGGACCTGCGCTGCGAGCCTGGGCGGACTGCGCCCGAGACAGCGATTGTTCCCGATGCCGGATTTGCTCGGATGCCGGCGGATTTCGGGATGTGCCCGGAAGGACTCGTGGTGGGCTCTGGTGGTGGACAGGGCTGGTGTCGAACCATGATGAGAACAAATAGGAAACACTGGACTTCGCGAGGGATCAAAATCTGTTCTCCCTCACAACCTCCCACGTAATTGGAGAATTTCGAAACTAAAAATCAAACCAGAGTAGAATCTTAGGAGGCGTTGACAAATTGGCGGGTCCACAGGCGGATTGAGACGATGTGGATGAAGCCGAGGTAACTGTCAGCGGTTTTGTCGTAGCGGGTTGCCAGCCTCCTGGCGTTCTTGATGGTCTGAGCCCGTGGATTTCCTCCAGGTTTGAGTAGAGTCCGGCCCATGAAGGAGTCGGATGGATATGAAGCGGAGCAGGTTCAGCGAGGAGCAGATCATCGCGGTGTTGAAGGAGCAGGAGGCCGGGATGGCGACGGCGGATGTGTGCCGCCGCCACGGGATCAGCTCAGCGACGTTTTACAAGTGGAAGGCCAAGTATGGCGGCCTGGAGGTCTCCGATGCCCGGCGGCTGCGGTCGCTGGAGGAGGAGAACGCTCGGCTCAAGCGTCTCCTGGCTGACGCTATGCTCGACAACGCCATGCTCAAGGAGATCAGCGCAAAAAAGTTCTGACGCCTGGCGCCAAGCGGCAGGCGGTGGCTCATCTCCAGGAGGTTTTCGAGGTGAGCCAGCGCCGGGCCTGCGAGGCTCTGGGCGTGGATCGAACTACGGTGCGCTATGTCAGCCGGCGGCCGGATGATGCCGAGGCACGAACCCGCATCCGCGAGTTGGCGGGGCAGCGCTGCCGGTTCGGCTATCGCCGACTGCACTGGCTGCTGTGCCGGGAAGGATGGACGATGAACCACAAGAAGTTTCGGCGGCTGTATCGCGAGGAGCGCCTGCAGGTGCGCCGACGCGGTGGTCGCAAGCGGGCATTGGGCACGCGGGCGCCCATGGCGATCCCTCAAGGGCCGAACCAGCGCTGGAGCCTCGACTTCGTGTCGGACGCGCTCGTCTGCGGACGTCGGTTCAGGATCTTCGCCTTGGTCGATGACTACAGCAGGGAGTGCTTGGCGCTCATCGCCGACACCTCGATCTCGGGTATGCGCGTTGCCCGCGAGCTCGACCTCGCAATTCTCGAGCGCCTGGCCAAGCCAGCCATGGTGGTCAGCGATAACGGCACTGAACTGACCAGTATGGCGATCCTGCGATGGTCGCGGGATCGCGACGTCGAGTGGCATTACATCGCGCCAGGCAAGCCGCAGCAGAACGGCTTCATCGAGAGCTTCAACGCTCGCCTGCGTGACGAATGCCTGAATGAGACGCTGTTCACCAGCCTCGGCCATGCCCGTCAGGTGTTGGCTCACTGGCGGCACGACTACAACCACTTCCGGCCCCACTCGAGCCTCGGGAACAGAACCCCGGCCGAGCTGGGAACCGGTTCAGTCGGCAAACCGGGTTGGGGGTTAACCCCCAACCCGGTTGTTGCCATCACGCCCAAGCATGGGCATCAAACCGGGCACAGGCTCTACTCATAGCTGGAGACCCGCAAAAACCGATGGCGTTTGTGGGGGTATGGTGATTCATTGA
>NZ_JBAXOI010000019.1:0-101734 GCF_037133355.1 Novosphingobium sp.
ATGATCTTGAAAACCAGGTCGAACGCGCACAGTGCGCCGAGCAGGCCATGCTGGCTTTCGAAGGTATGCGCGAGATCGCCGCGGCACTCTATCTCAATGAGTTTGGCTCGTCCTGGAAACCTGTCTCCAGCTCGCGCTTCAATCACGGTGCGAGCTTTACCTCTGCGCTAGTTCAGGGCCGCGATTTCCTGCGCGCCCGGGCCGAGGCCAAGCGCCGCGCGGCGATGCCCGAGGGCACGCCTGTCGTGTTCGCTGGCGGGCGCATGAAGCCCGGCACTGAAGCCGAAGGGCTTACGTTTGCGAACAACATCTGGGCCACGCTCGACAAGGTTCGGGACCGGGTTCCCGACATGGTCCTCGTCCACGGCGGCGACACCAAAGGCGTCGACCGCCTCGCATCGTCATGGGCCGAACGGCACAAGATCCCGCAAGTGGTCTTCGCGCTCGATCTGCGGCTCGGCAGCCGCGCCGGGTTCCATCGCAACGAGCGCATGCTCAGCCTCGATCCGCGCTACGTTGTCGCGTTCCCCGGTAATGGCGTGCTCGAACGCCTCGTGATCGACGCCAAGGGCCGCCGGGTTACCGTGGTCGACCGGCGAGGGCCGCTGGGTACGTGCCCCAAAGCGCCAGCCAATGGAGCGCCGGGCTGAAAGACCCTCGATCTTGCCAGCGTCCTATCGGGCGCTGGCAATCTGCGCTTGCCGACGGGCGTCCAAAGGCCGATCGTCGGCCACAGTTCCAGTCGGAGTTCGCGCTGTAGGCGATCCCATCAAATCGACCGCCATCGTATCGAAGGAAGGGCATATCATACTGCCCAATGCGATCTGCGACACGTTGGGGTGGGTACCTGGAACGCGCCTCGCGATCGGATATGCGCGCGGGGGCCTTCTCCTCAAAGAAGCGCCAGCATTTGCCCCTTCCGCTGTCGATACCCTGTTCGGCTCATTGCGCCATGCTGGGCACGCGTTGTCGGTCGAGGATATGCATGCGGCGATAGTTCACGAAGCAGCTGATCGCTCGGATGATTGATGCCCAGGCCGCCCAACCTCCTCTCAGGTTTGCTGTTCAGTCCGACCACTTTGCGCTGCCCTGAAATTCCCGAAGGTTAGGGCCGCCCGGCCGATAGTTGGTTGTCCGAATGCTGAAATCGCAACTACCGGAACGGCCATTGAGATGACCGGCGGCCCCTCGAGGCAGTGAACACGTTCTGTCTTCGGTCCGATGACCGGAGCGGGCGCCGGGTGCATCGCCGAGGCAGGACGCTAAGTCCGACGGGGGCAGGTTCAGCGCAAACCACAGCCGCGAGTTGCCACGAGTTGGCGGGACACCCGTTCGGCTTAGGTCCGGAGCCATCCGGCTCTTCGCGAACCCCTCCCTGAAGGTGCCGTCAGCCCCTCGCAACCCCAATCTGGCCGGCCGTGTTGCCCGGCTACGCCGGGCTGCCCGCACCACCCGTCCTGATCGAGGTTCCCCTTCGGTGCGAGCGTCTGCCGCCACCTTCTGACGGTCAGTTCGCAGCCGGGATGGCCCCGGACCTGCGCGTTCAGGAGAAAACCCATGACCAATCTCGTTATCCTCGTCGGCCGCATCGCCCGCGATCCCGAAACCCGCACCACCACCGGTGGAACCAGCATCACCAGCCTCTCGGTCGTGACCGACCGCCCCGCCCGCAAGGACGGCAAGACCTACAAAGACGAGAACGGCTACACCGCCAAGGACAGCGAGTTCCACCGGATCACCTGCTTCAATGGTCTGGGCCAGAACGTCGCCAAGTTCTGCAGCAAGGGCCAGCTGGTCACCGTCGAGGGCCGCATCCACTACACGCAGTGGGAAGACCAGGACGGCACCAAGCGCTACGGCTGCGAGATCATCGCTGACAAGGTCGATTTTCTCACCAAGGGCCGTGGCACCTCCGGCGAAAGCGCGCCCGATATCGACGAGGATTGAAGAGCTCATCTCGGTCGAAAAAGGCCCCGGCAGAGCGATCTGCCGGGGCCTTCTTTGTGCTTGGGCCGCAATCGGCGGCGCGGGGGCATCGAGCCCCGCGCCGCCGCAGGAACGATCTTTATGCGCGCGAAATCCGCTTCAGGGTCTCGTCGAGCCCAAGCTTCTGGACAGACAGCATGAGGCGTCGGAGCTGTGCCGGTTCGATGGTTTCAGCGCCGCAGTCGAGCATGACCTTGCCAAGCTCGGCTGCTGCGCTTTCACGCAATCTGGCTTCTTCGGCAGCGAGTTCCTCGCGCTGACGTTGCACTTTCATGAGCGCATCGCGTGCGCTCGCTTTGGACCTGGCCATCATGGTTCCTTTCGTTGGCCGTTGGTCCCCTCCGCAGGAGATTCTGCCATCGGGACGGCGTGTAGGAAAACGGTTTGTGGGGCAGACGGTCGCTCGCGTTCGCAGACGTTGGAGAGGTCTCTCTCGCAGAGATTTCAAGTCTGATGCGGGCTTTGGGGCCGCGTCAAGGACGACGGGGCCCCACCATTTTTTGCCGGGCAAGCCCGGAAAAAATCGTTGCCCCCATCGCCGCTTCGCGGCCGCGCAGAGCGCGGTCCCTGACCCCGCCCGTCGCCCACATCCTTCGATCTCCTGATGCGAAGCATCGAAACTCAGGAGGTTAGATATGTACGCTTCATTGAACATCGCGCAGGGCGGTTTCCAGGCCGATCAGGCAGCCTTTGTCGCCGCACTGGATCAAGCTCATGCCCGGTCCTTTCACAGCTACTTCACCCAGTACGTTCTGATCGATGACAAGGCCGGTTACATAACGGTCGACGAGGGGGATTATGGCGCGCTGCCGGCGGGGCTGCTTGACCGGGTCATCGAAACGGCGCCCGGCAAGCTGAACGACGAATTCTGATCATGTGAAAGAGGAGGAAGTCCGCACCGGGCTTCCTCCTTTCTTTTTGCTCGGCTCCCTTAGCAGCGGTCGCTGAATTGCTCGGCAGTCATGGACGGCCAGGCGGTCATTCGGTCTCGTCCGGAGCGTCCATACCCTCAAGGCGTTCTGGCATGCCGAGCAACTTCAACGCCGCTGCGGAAATGGCCTCGGACTTCGTTGGAAACGCCTCGGCAGAACTGATCGAGACACCGTTTGCGAAGGTCACGGTCGCCTGAAACCCGTTCCCTTTTGGCGTTGCGCTCAATGTGACGCTGGACATAGTCTGGTCCTCTCGCGGTCCCGCAGGTGCTGCGCGAATATAAATGCTGGCACAGTTTCTGCCATCCAAATATCTCCCGGTTCCGGGCGCCGGATCGCCGTCCGTTTATCAAGCCGGTGGTGGGTTCAATTCCTTCTATCCGATGCAGGTTCAAGGCCTGGACTCATTCTTCAAAGTTAGGAACAAAGGGGCACACCCTACGCGAGAACTCGCACGAGAAATCAGGACATATTGTTTCAATATCAATTGGATATGGCAAAATTGCGCAAATGGCAGCTTTCCATTTGAAAATGAATAGGCGCTAAACAGCCAATCGGATTTGCATGCGCACCTCCTGGAACCTCACAGTTCTGCGGCTTTATGATGTTCTTGACATGTTCTCAAATCTGGGTTAGCCCATACACGCCTTTCGCAGTGTGAATCCAGGCTCCGCAATCAAGGAGTCCGTGGAAATGACACGGCCAAAATCCCTACAGGTTCACGTTTCTGATGACCTTGCTGCGCGCGTGCGTGCAGCTGCCATGCGCCGCGACCTCAGCCTTAGCGAATGGATCAGATCGCTGCTGATGCGCGCCTGCGACGACGATGATCTCGTCTCGCGGGTCGATACCAAAGTCGAACGCATGGCTCGCCAATCGGTCTTTATCATGGTCGGCGTCGATGCCCTCCTGGCAGGACATCCCGACAACCGTCTGCGCGAACGCGCCCATCAGGCCTACGCCCGCAAGTGCAAGGAACTAGGTCTGGTTGCCGCCACCGACGAGGGAGGCTCCAATGAAGCGTAACCTCGTCAATTTCACCCGCGGCAGCCAGCTGCTTGGCCATTTTAGCTTCATGTTTGCCGCCGGTCTCAAGGGACCGCTCATTGTCGCACTGCTGGTGATTTCGTGGACGACCTGGTGGACGCTGTCGGCCGGGCTCAGCGACCATGAAGTCTATCTGGTCTGGATGCGGATCTATGGGCAAATGTATTCCTTCATGGAGTTCGATCCTGCGACAGACGTCGAGCTCAAAACGGCGTTCGGCGGTACGGTTCAGTTCCCCATCCGGTTGCTCGAAACCTTTCCGCCCGTGGTCCGGGCGTGGGACCATATGCTTGGCCTGCTGGGCAATGCTCTCCTGCGCTCGGCTCTGTTGCTCGTACCTGCCTTCGTGGTCTTCTACTGGTTTGCGGCGCGCTTCGGTCGCCGCTCCAAGGAGCGCAAGCATGAGCGCGGCGCGATGCTCGTCACGCTTCCCGAACTGGTCGATGAACTCCATGCCCACAACCGGGTGGAACGGTCCCGCGAACTGTCGGCTGTCCTGGGTTGGAAATGGCGGCTTTGCACCCCCGGCGAGCTGGCCAGCGCGTTTCCGTACAAACCCTCGCATCTGGCCACGGTCTCCTACCCTTGGCGGCTCGAGCAAAGCCACGCGATGCTGATCGGTACGACCGGTATGGGCAAGACAGTCGCCATGTCGGACATGATTGCCGAGGCGCGTGCGCGGCGGCAGCGCATCGTTATCTTCGATCTTACCGGCGCCTTCATCGAGCATTTCTACGACAGCAGCCGCGACGTCATCCTCAACCCGCTCGATGCGCGCTGTCCAAGGTGGAGCCTGTTCGACGAATGCCGGAGCGAAGGCGAATTCTGGGCAGCCGCTGAAGCACTCGTCCCCCACGACGGCGGCGGCGAGGCGCAGTTCTGGGTAATCGCAGCGCGCGCGCTGTTCGTGGAATTCTGCCTCAAGCTGATCGCCGATGGCAACGGCACCAACGAAGCGCTGGCCAAGAAGCTGATGACCGCCGACCTGTCGGAGGTCCATGCCATGATGCGCGGCACGATCGCCGATCCGCTGACCGCGCCGGAAGCCGCACGCATGGCGGAATCGATCCGCGCCGTGTTCAACGTCAACGCCAAGGCGCTCAAGCTGTTGCCAGCGTCGGGCAAGCCGTTCTCGGTCCGCCACTGGATCGAAGACGACGACGATGGGAGCCAAGGCAAAGGCTCTGCCGTGTTCATATCGGCGCGCTATGTGGACATGAGCGTTTGCGCGCAGCTGCTCACGCTGTGGCTCGATACGGCAATGAACACGCTCATGACGAGGCCCCGAACTCGTGACCTGCGGTTCTGGTTCTTCATCGACGAACTCGGCGCGCTGCACCGGCTGCCAGCCCTTGAAAAGGGGCTCCAGACCGCCCGCAATTTTGGCGGTGCGATCGTCACCGGGATCCACGCCTATGCCAAGCTCAAGGAGGTCTACGGCGATAACATGGCGATGACCCTGTCATCGCTCGCCCGGACCAAGCTGATCCT
This sequence comes from Novosphingobium sp., assembly GCF_037133355.1. Classification (GTDB taxonomy): domain Bacteria; phylum Pseudomonadota; class Alphaproteobacteria; order Sphingomonadales; family Sphingomonadaceae; genus Novosphingobium. The sequence continues at coordinate 5,457 of NZ_JBAXOI010000019.1, forward strand.
CGGCACGGCAGATCGCGAGACCGCGACATGGTGCTCGGACTTTATCGGCCATCGGCAGGTCCGCGACATGGATGAGGGCTACACTTACGGGTATAACAATGCCCGCGACGCGGTCAGCCTGACGCCGCGCAAGCACATCGAACCACTGCTCTTGCCAGACCAGTTGATGAACCTGTCGCGCCTGTCAGGTTACCTCAAATTCCCGGATGGTTTCCCGGCGGCCCCGATCAAGTTGAAGCCGGTCACCCGGCCAAAAATCGCAGAAACTTTCATCGGCCGCGCCAAGGATCCGCCATTGCGTCGGCTGCCGGTCAAAGCAGATGCCGAACGCGCAGCACCAGCCTCGACGGCCAATGAACCCTCCGCTCATCCCGCGTCCAATGATGACGGAGCGGGCAAACCGGTCGTGCCCAAGCAAGGAGAGCTATCGCTCACGCAGCGCGGGCCTGATGACAAATCCGGCTTGCCCGAACGGCAGGAGCCGGTTGCCGGAAAGAGCTTCCCCGAGGAAGCGGCCAAGCCCTCCGCAACGGAAGCAGCGGGCAAACAGGCCAAAGGCGCAAAGGCATCGCCGGGCCGGGGACGGGCAACCGTCTCACTCCCCAAAGACGCTGTCCTGCGCGGCGGCGATAAGCCTTCTGAGGATGATCCCGCAAAGGGCAAACACGAAGCGCGCCGGGCCGATGTACCTGCCGCCAAGGATCAGATGAACCAGGTGCAGAAGCCCGGCAAAGCTGCCGTCCCGCAAAGCGCCCCGGAGGCTCGCAAGCTCATGATCGAGGATGGCGTGCCCGAGCAGGACACGCCTTCTCACGGTGGGCCGGGCTACGGCGATCTGGAGATGTGACGATGGTTGGCGGCGCCTATGCCTTGCGAGGTGGACCATGCTTTCGGTAGCCAATGTCCGCACCGCAGGCGGCGCCGCCAACTACTTTGCTGCGGACAATTACTACACCCGCGCCGATGCCGAACGATCGGGCGAATGGCTGGGCAAGGGGGCCGAAAAGCTGGGGCTCGTCGGCAGGGTCGATGCCAAGCAGTTCGAAGCGGTGCTCAAGGGTTTGCTCCCCGATGGCAGCAGGGTCGGCAGCGACAACCGTGCTCACCGTGCCGGCACCGATCTTACTTTCTCGATGCCCAAGAGCTGGTCGATCCTCGCGCTCGTGGGCGGCGACAAGCGTATCCTCGATGCCTATGCCGCTGCGGTCAAGGAGACCCTGGTCTGGGCCGAGAAGAACCTCGCCGAAACCCGCATGGAGGTGAAAGGCAAGGAGCGCATCCTGGCCACAGGGAACCTCGTCATCGGGCTTTTTCAGCACGATACGAACCGCAACCAGGAACCCAATGCCCACTTCCACGCTGTCGTCGCCAATGTCACCCAGGGGCCCGATGGCAAATGGCGCGCGCTGCGCAATGACAAGCTCTGGGAGCACAACACGCTTCTCAATGCGATCACGATGGCGCAGTTTCGTCTGTCCGTCGAGAAGCTCGGCTACGAGGTCGGCGAAGTCGGCAAGCACGGCAATTTCGAGGTGGTTGGTGTCCCGAAATTCATACGCGAGGCCTTCAGCACCCGGCGCGCCGAGATCCTCGAGGCGGTCGCACAGATGGATCATCGCGGGCCGCGCGTCACCGACATGGCAACGCTCATGACGCGGGCCGATAAAGCCAAAATCGAAGATCGCAGCGCTCTGACCCAGCAATGGCAAGAAACTGCCTCACGGCTTGGGTTCGACCCAAAGGCCGTCATCGCCAGAGCCAACGGGCGCGCGGCAAACGACCTTGGCAATGTGCCGGGATTTGTCGGCACGGTGCGCGGTCTGGTCGATCAGGGACGCGCGCTTGCCTCTGCCTTCGCCGAACGTCTTGGCCTCCGCCAGGGTGATCCGCTTGTCCCGCGCACGATGGGCAATCGCAGCGCCGAGCAAGTGGCCGCAATTCATGCCGCGGCTTCGGCTATCCGGCATTTGGGTGAGCGCGAAGCCGCCTTTTCGCGCCCCGAGATTTATCGCACGGCACTCGGGTTTGGCTTGCCGACCGCGATGGCCGCGATCGAACAGCGGGTCGATCAATTGCTGCGACAGGGACACCTGGTGAAGGGCAAGGGCGCTGATCGCGACCTGGTGACCACCCGCGATGCCATCAGTCTCGAACAGCGCATCATTGCAGCGGTGGAAAACGGGCGCGGGGCCGCACCAGCGATCTTGCCTGCGGATGTTGCCGGAGACCGGCTCCAGGCGCTCTCGCAGCTCAAATACGGCATGACCCTGAACCCTGGGCAGGAAGCTGCGGGCCGCCTGCTGCTCGCCACTAACAACCGGATCGTCGCCATCCAGGGCGTTGCCGGCGCAGGCAAGAGCACCGTTCTGAAGCCGGTCGCCGACATCCTCGCGGAGCAGGGCAGGGCCGTGCTTGGTCTCGCGGTCCAGAACACGCTCGTCCAGATGCTGGAGCGCGATACCGGCATTCCCTCGATGACCGTGTCGCGCTTCCTGCGCCAGCACAGCGAGCTGCTGGAAGGCGCAAACAAGGCCAAACTTGCCGAGGCACGGATGGCGTTGCGCGGCACGGTCGTGCTGCTCGACGAGGCCTCGATGGTCGGCAATGCCGACAAGGAAAAGCTGGTCCGGCTTGCCAATGTCCTTGAACTGGGACGTTTTGCCAGCATCGGTGACAAGAAGCAGCTCGGGGCCGTGGACGCGGGCAAACCCTTCGATGTCATGCAGCAGGCCGGCGCCGAAACCGCGATCATGAGCGAGAATATACGGGCGCGGGACAAGGCCCTGCGCGATGCACAATTTGCGGCCCAAGGCGGCCATATCGAGGCAGCCTTGCGGCATCTTGGTCCGCAAGTGATCGAAGTTGCCAACGGCGCTGCGATCGCGGCGGCTGCCGATTGGCTTGCTCGTTCGCCTGCCGAGCGCGAGAACACTTCGATCTATGCGTCGGGTCGGGCGCTGCGCAGCCAGGTCAACGAGGCGGTGCAAACGGGTCTCAAGGCCAACGGCGAACTCGGCCCTGCGTCGCTACGCGTGAACCCGCTGTCCCGCGTGAACGTCACACGCGAGGAACTGCGCTACGCGCGCACCTACAAGCCTGGCATGATTGTCAGCGTTGAGCGACGCCAGCGCGGACAGGGGCTGCTTGCAGGGCAATATCGCGTCGCGGAAACCGACCTGGCGCGGGGGCGCGTGACCCTTGAAAACGAGCGGGGCCGCCGCTTCGAATTCCGGCCAGGGCAATTGCGTCCGCAAGGAGAGATGGATCCTCTGCGCTTGTTCGATGTGAAGCCGCTCGAACTCTATGCGGGCGACCGCATTCGCTGGACCGAGACCGATCACAAGCGCGGACTGCTCAATGCCGACCAGGCCAGGATCGTGGCGATCGATGCAAAGCAGGTGACCGTGAAGACGTCGCTCGGAGCCGAGCATCAATTGCAGCCTGGTGACCCGATGCTTCAGCGCCTCGATCTGGCCTATGCACTCAACGCCCATATGGCGCAGGGGCTAACTTCCGACCGCGGCATCGCGGTCATGGACAGCCGTGAGCGCAACCTTTCGAACCAGCAGACCTTCCTCGTCACGATCACGCGGCTGCGCGATGGGCTGACCCTCTATGTCGACAATGCCGCCAAGCTGGAGGCTGCGGTCGAACGCAATCCTGGCATGAAACGCTCGGCACTCGAAGCCGTCGGTCTGCTAAGGGAAGCGGCCGCCACGGGGCAGGAGAAAGGGCGGAGCGCGAGCAAGGAAGCCATGCCTGTGCGAGAACCGCCCGAGCTCGATCGCTCGCTTATCAAGCCGTTCGAGATCGGGCTCTGACGCCGATGCCGACGCTGATGCCCACCGCAGGTCCGGGCAGACTGGCAGCTCCTCAATTGACAATATGTTCTATATTTGTTCTCAAGTTGCCATGAGCCGAATCGCTGATGATATTCTGCTGACCCATCTGGAAGTGGCGCTGGCTATGGCGCCGGAGGTGACTCTGGCCGGCCTGAATGCAGCTGATCCACGCGCACAGCGCACCGCACGCGTGGATCTCGCGCAGCATCTGGTCGAGCGGATGCGTGGTTTGGAGATTTCAGGAGAGGTCTACCGGTCAGGTGGCCATCAGTCTTGCCTGTTCCCCGGCGACCATTCGCCCATCGGTTGAAGGGCCGATATTTGGCTGTGTTGCCTCAGACTTCGAGTAGCCGCGAGAGCCGTCATTGCCGCGTCGTTGGCCCAACTTGGTCCGAGAGTTCAGTGATCCGGTGTGCAATGGCCTGCCAGATTTTGATGCCTTCCGCGTCTCCGGCCAGCGCGAGCGCGCCGATCTGTTCGGCGACATAGTGCGCAGCCTTGTCGCCTTGCGCCTTCATGACCTGGTTGGCGCAGGCCCAAAGTTCCCAGTCGCTCAGCATTAGCGCAGTGTGCTGATTGCGGCGCCTATGGTCGCATAGAGGCCGTAGGCGACCAGGGCTGCGGTGAGCAGGAATTCGAGGCGCAGTTTGACGGCTTGCGGGCGAGGCTGCCCGGCAGGCCAGATCTGATCGCACACCAGCCCGTTGAACCCCGAGCGTTGCCCGATGATCTCTACGCGGGAGCCGATGAGTTCGCGCGCTGCGCGGGTGCTTTCGAGCTCCCACGTTCCGCCGCCATCGGTTCGCAGGACCAATCCGTTGCGGTTCTGCTCGAGCGTGCCTGTAAGGTGTTCATCGCTGCTCACCGGCAGGCAGGACCTTTCCAATAGCGGTCCCAGCGCAGAGCCGTGCCAGTCTTGATCATGGCACAGGACAGATCTGCGCCTGAGGGGAAACGGCACCATGCCGCCGTCCTGCTGCCCCCAGCTGATCCTTCCGACTGACAGGTGAGCCGGGGGCCCGCGACAATGACGTGACCGGTGGAGATAGTTCCGCGAGGTCCGCCGAACAGGCGAACAAGGGCATCACGCGCTTCAATCGCCGATGCACGGGGGCAAGGCTGGTTGGAGCGGCAAGTGCCGTCCATCTCGCGGGCCGCAATGCCGCCAATGCGCAGGTGCGGCCCTTCGGCGCACCAGACCGGCCCATCGCCATCATAGACATGGGTGGGGGTGCAGGTGAAAGTCTGACCCGCCGAGACGACCGCAGCTGCGAGAACTAAGAACATGTGGGTGCCAATCCTACTGAAGCTTGCGGCCGAACCAAAGGACTCGGCCGACGATATTGATCGCTCGTCTCTCAAGGCCGCGCCAGCTGGGATAGGCCGGGTTGTCGCTCAGTACCGAAATCTTCCGTCCCTGAGGCTCGATGGCAACGCGTTTAACATTGAGTGCATCGTCCATCCGCAGCACATAGATGCCATCGCGAAGCCGCGACTGGCCATCGCCAAGGTCGACCATGACTTCGTCACCGTCGTTGAGCGTGGGTTCCATCGAATCGCCATTAACATGGATGATCGACAGGCTTGAAGCCTTGCTCGGGGTCAGCTTGCGAAGCCAGGTTTCGTTGAAGCCGAATTGACCGCTCTTGCGTTCCATTTCTGCGAACGCGCCGTGCCCGGCGGAGGCTTCGACATCGAGAACGGGGATCTGCACCAGTTCGACGACCGGCGCGCTGCGGTGAGGGGGGCCGCCTAGTACGCGCTCTTCCACGCCAAAGAACCGCGCGAGAATGTTGCGATCGCCCTCGTCCAGATAGCGCGGGCTGCCTTTGCGGATGTACTGTTGAATATAGGAAACGTTGCGGCCGAGCAGCCGCGATATCCCCGAGTAGGTGCAGCCCTTTCGGGATGAGATGAGCTCGTCGAGAGCCTGTCGTGCTTCGTCCATCACGCTGTCCTGTCACGAATCCTAGGAAAAGTCATCCTAGACTCTAGGTTGAGATCCTAGTAAGAACATAATAAGAACGCAAGCGCAAAGCGAGTCGAACGCGATGGACCTACTGGAGCAGATCGAGGCCTATCTGGTGCAAAGCCACGTGCCGCCGAGCAGGTTCGGCAGACTGGCCGCAGGCGATCCACGGCTCGTTGCCGATCTCAAGTCCGGACGGCGATTGCGACAGCAGACAGAAGCCCGATTACGTAGCTATTTGAACCAAGTCGCTGCCGAGATCCCATCTGCTGGCCTAGGACAATTTCCGCGCAATTGAAAAAAGTGATCGCGCACGAGCAGGGTGAGCAGGTGATCGACGACGCAATTGCCACGCATGATTCGCAGGCTCCTTAAAGCAACGTTTTGTAATACATTGATCCTATGAACACTTGACCCGCATCCGCTGACGGGGGATATTACGACGCTATCTGCATTTAGGGGCCCTTATGTCGAGCAAGAATTTCCTCAAGCCATTTGCGCTTACCGTTAGTACCCTGCTCGCATCCACGCAGGTCCAAGCAGCGTCTGATCCGCAGTTTGCGAGTGCTGTTGAGCAGGTCGCGCGTGCTACTGCGGCAACCGACATGGCAGAATTGACACTTGCTGCTTCGACCGACGTGATGACAGCTGATGCCCAGCATGCCAGCCACTCCAGTCATGCAAGCCATTCAAGCCATTCAAGCCATAGCTCACACTCCTCTAGCTCCTACTGAGTTGTGCAATCGGACAAGGTCGCAACGCCTGTTGAACAGGCCACGCAACACGTGTCGCTTTGCGCTTCAGCATATTCGATCGAAGCAGTTCATCGAGCTGCGTACGCCCTGATGGCCACTGTCGATGTGCGTATTCTGGCCACTGAGCCGGAGATTTTGTGCGAGTTGCGCGCACTGGATAAGGGTACGAAGGCGGCTGACGCCGACCTAAAGTTCCGCCGAGAAGTCACCGATCACCAGTTACGCATGGCGATCGAGGAGCGCACGAGCGGGTACCGTGATCTTATCCTTGGCCTCGCCTTTTCAAAGACCGGTCTGCAGGGTGGCTAAGTTTCGTGAGGCTGAAGCGTTTGATAGTTCAGCCAACGCCGCTTACACGATGCTGCCTTGGCGATTCACAGCGTTGGATGGGAACGATCGCTATGTTGCGACCAACCTCGTCGGCGAACATCTGGTCCTTGACCGCGAGACTATCGGAAAGTTTGCGCGACAGGAGTTGGCTCCGGCAGACCCCGCCTACGACGAGTTGAAGGCTCGCCATTTTCTCATCGACGACGACACAAATGTGGCGGTTGATCTGCTTGCACTCAAGGTCAGGACCAAGCTGGCACCACTCGCAAACTTTACCGCGCTTCACATCTTCGTCGTTACCCTGCGCTGCGAGCACAGCTGCCCGTATTGTCAGGTCTCCCGCGCAAACAATGATCGCGGCGAGTTCGACATGTCGCGCGAGACCGCACTTAAATCCCTAGACCTCGTTTTCCGTTCACCGTCACCGGCGCTCAAGATCGAATTCCAGGGCGGGGAGTCCTTGCTCAATCTTCCCCTGATCAAGCTGATCGTTGAAGAAGCCAAACGCCGCAACGAGACAGCCCGGCGCGAGCTCGCTTTCGTCGTGGCAACCAATCTTGCTGTCCTGGACGATGAAGCGCTCACCTTCTGTAAAGCTGAAAACATCCTGGTTTCCACATCGCTTGATGGGCCAGCAGGACTTCACAATGCGAACCGGCCGCGGCCTGGCCGAGATTCTCATGAGCGCGCCGTCGATGGTATCCATCGGGCCCGAGGCGTCCTTGGGCATTACAATGTCGGTGCACTAATGACGACGACCTCAGCCAGCCTGAACCAGGTCAAGGCTATCATCGACGAGTACCTTCGGTTGGACTTTGGCGGCATCTTTCTTCGCCCGTTGTCCCCCTACGGGTTCGCCATCAAGACCAAGTCCTATGCCGCTTACAGCCGCGAGCGCTGGTTGGAATTCTACTTTGAGGGTCTCGACTATATTATTTCGCTGAATCGGCAGGGCTTCGATTTCATTGAGCACTATGCTGCCATGGTCCTCAAGAAGATGCTGACCCCGCTGCAGACAAGCTATGTCGACCTAATGAGCCCTGCGGGCATTGGCATCGCCGCCATCGTCTACAATTACGATGGTACAGTCTACGCCTCGGATGAAAGTCGCATGCTCGCTGAGATGGGCGATCAGACATTTGCGCTTGGAAACGTCCATCGTGATTCCTTCGAGGACATCATGCTCGGTGATGCGCTGCTTGAGCCGCTGACGCAGTCATTCGCGGGCTCCGTACCTGGATGCTCTTCTTGTGCTTTCGAGCCATGGTGCGGAGCGGATCCCGTGTTTCACCACGCCACCCAGGGTGACCCTGTGGGCAAGAAGCCGCTCTCGGCGTTCTGTACCCGCAGTATGGCCCTTTTTCGCGGACTGATCACCCGAATGGAGGCCGATGACGATGTCCGGGCCTTGTTCGAAAAATGGGCTAATCGAGCATGATCCCGCTTCGTGCCCGAGCGCTTGAATTTCGAGGTGCATCACCCGCTTCTGCGGAGGTCATCCGGGTTTCGCTGTCGGCGGACCGACCTGCCATCATCAAGGCCCAGGAAGGGTTTGTCGTTGGAACGGGTCCGGTCCCTGAAGGCTTCGCTTGGTATCTTCTTGGATCGGTTGACGACTTTCGACGTCTCCCCATCGACGCGCGCGCGGTGATTGCACCGGCTCAGACCATGTTTTTGGGCCAAGGGGACGTCATTGCCGTCGATCCGCTGCGCAAGGCGATCCGGGTGCTCTATCGGGGCAATTCGCCTTACAATCATTTTCTGCTCACTGAGCGATGCAACAATTATTGCCTGATGTGCTCGCAGCCGCCGCGGGATGTCGACGACAGTTGGATCGTCGACGAGGTGCTGCGCGCAATCCAGCTAGTTAGGCGCGATGCCGTGGAAATTGGTTTCACAGGTGGTGAGCCGACGCTGCTTGGCGAGCGCTTCTTTGAACTAGTGAAGGCAGCAGCATCCCACCTTCCTGGAACGGCGCTCCACATCCTATCGAATGGACGACGATTTTCTGACGGCGAATTTGCGGCCAAACTTGGCGCGATCGGCCATCACGATCTGATGATGGGCATTCCGGTATACTCCGATCTTGCGCATCTTCACGACCATGTCGTCCAGGCAGATGGTGCTTATGACGAGACAATCCGCGGCATTCTTGCGCTAAAGGCCAGCGGTGTCCGGGTGGAGATCCGAGTTGTGCTGCAAGCCCAAACGGTTGGTCGTTTGCCTCACCTTGCACAGTTCATTGCGCGGAACCTCCTTTTTGTCGATCATGTCGCTTTGATGGGCCTCGAGCCGACAGGGTTCGCTCGCGCAAACATGGAAAGCATTTGGTGCGATCCAGTTGATTATGCTCACCAGCTGAGTGCTGCCGTTAAAACACTGTCCGGTGCCGGGATAAGGACCTCGATCTACAACAGCCAGCTCTGCGTCGTTCCGGCCGACATCCGGCCGCACGCGCGTAGATCGATTAGCGACTGGAAGCAGACTTACTTGCCTGAATGTGATGGCTGCGAGGCGAAGCGGGAATGCGCAGGTTTCTTTGCTAGCGTTACCCACGGACGGAGCCGGGCAATTCGTCCGATTGTAGGTGCTTCCTAACGGTGGAACTCGCTGTCGAAGGGCGTATTGTCCGACGAGTTGTAATTCGGAGCCATGCGCAAAGACAGGTGCAAAAACGGACAACACTTAGCACCGAGTGGCAGGAGGTGTTTCACGTATGAAAGGTTCACGAGATGAACCAACTACTGACTTGTGAGGCGTCTTGCTGCATTGGTTGATGCAGCGCAACATAGGTTGCTGATTGGCCGCATCTAAAGCCCACATCTGTATTCTCGAGTTCGCCAACCAGCGTCTGCGGTTCGGATACCGCCTGTCCAATCCACAAATGCACCAAGAAGAATGGACAAAATAGGAGACAAAGTTTCGGTGCTTCTGTTGCGTGACTTGATGTTTCTGAGCCTCGCTCACCCAGTAAAGCCAGACAGTTTTCCAGGCGAAATCAAGCTCCAAAACCCGCTCCCGCCGGAAACCCTTGCCGGCTCAAGAAGGCGCAGCAAGCCGCTTCCGTCTCCGCTTAGTTCATAACAATCTCGCGTCACGCTGCGCATCGACATCATGTTTGCGAAGCTAGTGGCAAATTCGACCACCATCCGCCCGCCAGGCAGCAACAGTAACGCCCCGTCGGCGTCACTCACAATCACCAGTACACCGCCGGCTTCGCGCGGCAAAGCCGAAATGGAGCCGTCCTCGTTGACGGCGCAACTGATGCCGCCACAATCATCTGCCCAGCGGTTGATTTCAGCCTTGCGCGGCTCAGCAATAAGTTTGCGATAGTTATCAAGCACGGAAACGCCAACTGCCGCTCGCGGTTCGGGATTAACCTGAGGCTCGAGCTCTGGCAAAGTCGCTGCCCAGTTTGGCTGTTCCTGCGCCGAAGGTGCAACAGGTACTGCCGGCAAAGGTCCTTCAGAGGTCCCGGTACGGACCTCGCGCAGGTCTTGCAAACCGTTCTTGATGGTCTCGAGTTGGTTCAATATCCCCGAAAGGACAATTTCAAACCTCGCAATATCGGAATTGGTCTTTAGCAGGGACTTGCCGATTTCCGGTAGAAGGGCCTTATCGTTGCCCATGCTTACGTCGGCAGGCTTGCGACGCGAAAGCTTCTCGATACTTTCGACAATGCCTTTCATCGCGCTCCGCTGGAGCACAACGATCCCAATCAGCACCAACTGCAAAAGCACTGTCGCAATCGCAAGGATTTCAGTGACAGAGCCTGACATTGCAGTTTCGCCTTTCGCTATCGTTTTTAAGATCGTTTTTAAGTTAACTCATCTTTGGCCGTTGTGCCCGAAGTGGTCATGGGAATCCAACTAGCCATTCCAGACCGTCTTTGGGCGCAGCGGGTCGCCAGGCCGCAGCCGCATGAAGCCGACCAGCACCTTAAGCATCGCTGAAAATTCTGATTGCTGGACCCGTCCATCGCGGATGTCTGCTCGATCTATGTCGGCAATACCGTTCAGCAACTTTGCCCTCTGAGCCTCGTCAAGTGCGACGGAGAAGCCAGCGACCTTGGCGAAGGCAGACAGAAAATTGTCGAGATCCTCGATCCCGACATCGAGCTTAGCCGAGGTGAATTCGGCATGTGCCGGTCGATCGGGACCAAGATCCGTCGACCCGCCTACACCGAGATCGCCGAAGTCTATCCCACTTTCGTTTGCCATGGGGCTAGTGGGTTCAGCGCTCGAGCGGCGGCCATTGGCAATAATCATGCCGGCCGCCACTTCAATCTTTGGTACGGGAGACACTTGGACCTGAGGGAACTTAGGACGGGTATCGCCAGCAGCAACCGCGATCAGCAACATGATTTTGCTGATCGCCGTCTGTGCGCGTGGATCCTTGCCATGGAGACGAGCGAACAGGCCCGAACCACGACCGCAGAACGCTGCGGCAATATCGCCGAGCGTATCCTGCTTGATCTTGCCATCGTTGATGAGGTTGCGCAAATGGCGGCCGACAAACCAGGCAAGACCGCCCAAGAACACGAAGGCGGTTTCCTTCAGCACGCGGACATTGTCAGTTCCGGAAACCCGGCTCCATTCGCGTTCAATGGCATTGTCCAGAGTCTTCCCGCTGAACAAAAGCTCGCCGATGTAACGCAAGTTATCGCGCAGATCGCCATTCGGCTGCTGGTTGAGTTGCGAAATTACCCCCGCCCAGGCACGCAATCCGAAATCGTCGAGGATCTCGGGATTTGCCATGATGTGGCTGGTGAAAAAATCACCACCTGCGAGGCGCATCGACGTGGAGAGCAGCTGCTTCGGTTCGCTGCTGTTGTCCCAAACCGCGATGTCGGTTGTGCCGCCACCGATATCTAGGATGATGTTTATTGCACCACGAGTACCAGCGCCCTTGATCTTCTCGTCGAGGATGTATGCCGCCGCAGCATCTCCTTCGAAGACAATCGGCTGGATCCACTTCGGATCTGCATTGGACACGGTGCCGCGCAGTGCACCTTCCAGTTCCGCCATAAAATCACTGTTGTCGCCCATGTCCTTTGGACGCGAGAAGTTCCAGCGCAAGTTTGATGGGTGTCCATTCTGGTCCACCCATTCGCAAGCGATCATCAGCATGAGTTGTCTCAGATACCGCCGGCTGATGTCGCGCATTTCGGGAGAACGCGACCACTTCAGATTGTACTTGATGCTGTTGAGCAGCGAAGACCATTCTTGGATCGGCACGGCCGAGATCGTGCCGTCTTCAGCGAAATCAGGCTGGAAATAAACGAGGTGCCGCATCATCAGCACGTCATTCAAGTCACGATCTGATTCCAGCAGTTCCCGGCCAAGCGTATCCAGCTGGCGGCTGATCACTACGCTGGGGCTAGGCAATTCCCGCTGATCGCACGGCATGAAATCACGGAATTTCTGGGTCAGTTCGAATGCCCGCGCTCCAGCCAGTTCCTGCGCACCATTTATCGGGTGTACCAAACGCGACTTAAACCGGATCGGATTGGTATCGTTGAGGCAGGCGACCGTATTGGTCGTGCCGAAATCGATCGCAACCTGGCCGATCTGGTCGTTGGGATTGTTGCGTTCAGGTAGGATCAGGAGGCTGAGTCCGGCCGGCACGGGGTGTTGGTCGCCCCCCAGGGCAATCGTGAAAAAGGCAGCCTCAAAGGCATGCGATGAGGTCTGCACTTCCGACACACGCCCACCGGAATTACTCCCACGCAGGCGGGCAAGGCCCTGTTTGTTGCAGGAGCGGCCGGAGTATTCCGGGATGCGGTCAAGAACAGAGTTGGTACCCTGGTTATCGATTGGCGACGAATCCGACCATATCTGAGACAGCCGAGCACGATCCTCGTTCGACTGGACCTCGCGCAGCAGGTCTGCCAACAAACGCCCTGACATTGCAAAACGGCCACGCAGGCGATTGGTGGTGGCGCTCGCATAATCGATCCGGGCAAGATAGTGCTTCCAGACATCGCTGCGGAAATCCGGCCAAATGGCGAAATCGCCAAGGCCCCAGTCCGCTTCGCGCACGAGCTTACCTTCGCCTGCCTTCGGCGCATCGCTATACCGGCGGGCCAACTGGTAGGGCTGGCCATCGAGCATGACCTTAAGGGTTACCCGGCCTTCATTGCTGATGGCGACGGCATCGTTCAGCTCGTCTGGCTTACGGATAAGCAGAGCGAGCGGAGACAATGGTATCAAGAATTCCGCTAAGCCGTTCTTGTGCGCTGCGATCCTTCCCCTGTGTTCTGACTCGTCGAGCTGGACCAGTACATCAGTGAATATGTCTTCTGGCCTGACCAACAAAAACCCGGCTTCTGCAATCTCGCTTCGCAGAGCTGCGAGCTCGGCGGGAGTAGAATCGAGCGCCTCTTGCAACATGCGCAGACCCCAGAAGCGGATCGAATTTGCAGGCCGCTTGTGTGAAGCAAGGGCCGCGTCGAGGAGGACGAACCCCTTGAATGGCGGCCGTTCGCCAGTGTCGTCGCGTAGGCGGATGATACATTGTGAGGAACCAGGGGCTGGCGGCTTTGCCTTGATCGGTGTCGCAAGCAGCTTGTAAAGTTCAGGCAGACCCTCCGCCGATAGGTCGCCGCTTTCGAGTTCGGGCAGATTGACATCCGCTCCGAGCGTTGAAAGCGCAGCGCGGCAATCAGCGGAGTATAGCTGGCATTGCTTACGCAAGTTGCCAAGCAATGCCTGGTCATCCTTAGTCCCGCGTCCGCCGCCGCAAAGAAGGTCAAGCTTCTGTTCAAGCGCATCCAGATAGGTCGCCAGTATGTGAAGCGGCGCTGCTGGGAGTGCCTCGAGACCTGTCAACGACAGTGGGTCGGTAATCCCACGCTTCATCCAAGGAACGGCGGGAAGCGCCAAGCGGTCAGCATCACGACCAAGGGCAACAAGGGACGCTGGATTAAGCAGGCCGAGGTCATGGCCTTTGCCGACCTTGCGTCGTTGTGAATCGATTTCAAAAAGTCGGATGATGACAGGTCTGTCCCACCCATGGCTGACACTATCGGCAGGAGCCGGCACCGAGGACTGTGGCAATAGGTGCTTCATCACTTCGGCAAAGCGCGAAGAACGCTGGCCGAGCGGGACCGGGATCAGTTCGAGGCGATAAGCGTTTTCGTAGTTGGCGCTAAGCGCGAAAAGCGCGATCAGGCCACGCCACTGCTCAAGCTTTTGATGAAGGAGCGTTGACGGACTCAGAACCGCATCGGCAAAGCTGCGCGCTTGCGACCAAGGGTCGGGCGTCGAGCGGACGACATCGACTTTGGCTTTTTCGTCGACCTCAAGAGCCCTGCCCAGTTCGCCAAGCGTCCCCCCGATTGGTACCCAGCGCCCAAATTCAGCAGCTTCTTTGAAATTGTGCCCGCCCTGTTTGAGCGGCGTGAGGAGCCAAGTTGCTTCAGACATGCCCTATGCTCCCGTCCTGAACGGCCGCGTGGCCCGGTGAACTCCGGCGACCAGCTTGCCCAGGCCACGGCTCTTGCCGACGGCGAGGGGCGTGGAAAGATCGCTGTAGACGACACGGGCATCGACTGGCGGGGCATTAGGATCGCTGGGTTGGAGAACGGCTTGGAGGTCGTCGAGCGTCTCGCTTTCCTCGCGGCTAAGATGAAGATCCAGCGGGTCTGTCGGCTTTGTGATGTCGGAACGGCTGCGGATCCTAGCAGTGTCCCAAAGCGAAAGGCTTCGGATCCGGGGTTCGGAGAAAAGCTGCATCGACGATGCCCAGTCGAGCAGGACTTGGGAATAATCCTTCATGTCCTGACGCATTTCGGGCGTGCTGTTCTGCCAGTCGACCCCGTCACTGAGCTTTGCAAGCCACTTTGGCCAGCCGCGGCTGCCGAAAAGGCCTCGCTTGTCAATCGTTGGCTCCACGCGATAGAGCCACCACACAGCGAAGCGCAGCGCACCGCCGAGGCGCGTATAAAGCCGCTCCTTGGTCTCGTTCGTTCCAGGCAGATCAGCCCAACCGAACCCTTCGCCATTGCGCCGCGCGGCGACCAGCGGCACGCTCGCAGCCTTGATCGTCTGGGCGGGGTCGAGAAAGTCGATAGCCGCCAGAGCCGCGACAAGCTCCGGAAGCAGCGGAGGATTCTTCTGCTCTGCGCGGCCGGGTTCGTGATAGCCTAGCTCGAACATCTCATCCCAGCCCGAAACGTAAAGCCGGTCGAACACGCCTTCTTGTTGAAGCAAGCTCTGGTAGAATTCGAGCGCGACACGGGCCTGGGGAAGGAGCTGGGCGGCGGTTATGACGTTGGCTGTCGCATCATTGGGATCGGAGAACCGGAAATAGGGTAGCATGAGAGCACCGCCCAACTTCACTTTGTCTGCCTGAATCTGCTCCTGCTGATTGTCAGGGTCACGAAGCTTGTGGAGCATACGAGCGATGGTTGGGAAGCCTGCCGCGCCTGTACCGCCAAACAGCGAGCCGGCCATGAAGATGCGCACTTCATCGCCGCCGTTGCTCGTTTTCATTAGCTCGACTAGACGCCTGCGGAATTCGGGCTGATCGTGATTGACGGCAGAGACAAGCGCCGCCGCGCCGACATGGGCGCGCCCGCGATAGCCTTCGGCGAGGTCCATCGTCTGCTCTTCATCCTGAGGGTTGGCCGCATCACCTCGGAACAGCAGATCGAAAAGAGCCTGCTCATCAGCCAGCATGTCTTGGTGGCGCATGATGTCGCGCAGCGTGGGCGTATTATCTGGAGCAGGACGCCAGTGGGCCTTTCCGCCATCGCCGAAAAGTGGTTCGAGTGGGACGGACAGAAGCGGAGTCCCGCCATTGGCATCGGCGCTGGTCCAGTCGATCGCATTGGTGCTGGTTCCGAACCCGCGCCGAAGCTTGCAAAGCAAGTTCAGCAGACGATCAGCACGAACAACGTTGCCGTTGCTGTTGTCCTGATCGATTAGCCCAATGTAGACCTTGTCCTGCGGACCTAGGCCAGTCGACATAAGTACCAGAGTCGATTCAATGATTTTAGCGCCGGTGCCGCCTACGCCCAGCAAGACATTAACGATGGCCATGCCTGCTCCTCAGCCGCCCAGCAAGCCAGCGCCAGGAACGGCGATCTTGGTGCTAGAAGGAACGAAAATTGCCGTACTGAGCCAAAAACCGAGGACCATGAGAATTTCCCCGAGACCAGTCACAGTAACCGGAATGGACGGGGCGGCCAACTCTGCCAGTGGAGCAGCGATCACTCGCCACCAGAAAAGGCCAAATGTGACTGCGGCGCCGAACAGAAGCAAGCCCGCCCACGAGCCGCGCTTGGCCTTCGCCGACTGGTCACCATAGGGTGGATTGCGATCAACGAGAATGAGCCAGATCACCGCAAGCGCGGCGCCAAGCACGATACCTATCACGCCCGGCACTAACAGGCCGCCCGTCATCTCTTCAAGATAAGACTGGATGCGCACCGGATCGCCTTCAGTCAGCCCGAGCACCTGTTGCGAAAGCCCGCTTTCCTTGGCGAGGCCGAACTTGACAATCGCCCAGAAAATCCCGGCAATGATCCCATTGACAGCTAGCACTCCAGCCAGTCGCGGCACCAATTTGCTGTTCATTTTTTTGGCCCCTCAATTGATTTCAACTGCGACGGCGAAGCCGCCTATGTTCATTGGTTTCTGCTGCGCCGACCGCAGCAGCGCAACCTCGAAAAGGCGCGCCATTTCGGACAGGTTCAGGGTCGGCATCACTGGGCGCCTGAGCGCTTCGGCTTCAGTCGCGGCATTGAAGCTCCAGTCCCGCATCCATTGCGTCGCTGGATTGGGCGACAGCAGAGAAACCCGGCGTAAGCCGCCGATCAGAAGGTATTTGCCCGATGGCAGTGCGGCCAAGCCGGCTGGATCGAGCGTGTAATCGCCCGTCTCACCTTGCCAGCCGCCTCGCAGCTCACCTTCTTTACGCCAGCCGCCGCCCTTGGGACGACATTCCTCGTCGACCAGCTTGTACAACTGAGTCTCGCCCCTGCTTGCACCTTCCCATACAGCGCCCGGGATCACGCTCACGGCCCGACTGCCCGCCCAGCTGGCTCCGCTACCGACCGGACTGCGAAGCGCCGCGCTCTTGTCGAGCTTGAACTGCTGTACCTTCACTCCGCTGCGAACTGGAAGGAAATTGGCCTTCAAGAGTGCAGACTTTGTCGGGACGAAAAAGGCCGATTTCGCTGCATCGGCAGCCACGGCTGGCTCAAGTGTGAATAGCGAATAATGCGCTTTGCCCGACTTCAGATCGCTCGAAATTGAGCTCGACGGCGCCATTTGTATAGCCGCATTGAACGCCTGCAGTCGTTTGAGCGGTCCGACTGCGACGACGAACAGATAGCGGCGGGAGGCCACGACCCCTGCCTTGCCGCTTGGCAGGTCACTCACCTTGCCAGCATAAGCGCTCTCGAACCCATAGACGGCAATGCTGCGCCCGCTGTTGAAGATCAAGTCCAGCGGCCCCGAAAGCGCGACACTATCGGTTGTTAGGACGGCGCTATTTGCCAGCCAAAGATCGCTGACCACGACTGAGAGTCCCGAGGCATCGGCATGGGCGATCTTGTCCAGAGCCTGGTCGATGTGACTCTCTTGCGCATCGCAGTTCGAATTTGAAGGCGGGCACAGATAGCCAGCCTCGGACTGCATCGCTTTGATATCCTTCGATTCGATCGGGGTAATCTTGCGATCGAACCGGATAACTTCGGCCTTGCTGTGATCTATCCCGCCCAATGAAGGCAACATGCCCACAAGGTCGGCTAGTGGGCGCGCTTCGGCGGACCCACCACGAATGTAGCCTGACATGCTAGCCGAACCATCAAGGTAAATCGCCAATGGGCCGCCCGGATCGGGTACGACAGCGCTATCAGCGGAAAGGGATTCTGAAACCCATTGCCCGGCATCGGGAGGGTAACACGATGCGCCGTCAAGGGTTGCCACTGTCGCGGTGCCGCCACCGCATCCCCCAAGCAGAAGCAGACCCGAAAGGACCGCCACCAATCTACTTCCTGCCATCATTGCCCCCACATTCCTAAAAAGGTTTCGACTAACAGTAGGCTGATGTCCATCCGTTTTTCCCGCCGGACGCAACGCGCGGACAATTTTTGTTTTATAACAATGCTAAAGGCTGAAAAACCAGCTCAACCGGCGTCCTGGCAACGCGCGAATTGCTGGATCTCGTTAGCGTGTGGTGATTATCTATGTCGGAGATGCTATTATCGGGAAAAGGGGTTACGGGTTTAGCATGCAACGATTGCCGATGGGCGGGAATGTCCCGCTGAATGCAGCGCGATTCGACGTGGTGGTGGACTGGCCGGCGCGCTGCGGCGTGCTGGATGCCTCCGCCTACATGCTTGGTGCTGATGGCCGCGTGCGCGGCGACGCCGATATGATCTTCTACAATCAGAGAGTAGACGTATCCGGCTGCCTGCGTATTACTGAAATTGATGCTGGCACCACCTGCTTCACCTTCGATCTACCGATGGTTCCCGAAGATATTGAGCGGATCGTCATCTGCACCACCGTGGAAGACCCAGGCAAGACGATGGCCGCATTTGAGGGCGTCAATGCGCGCGTCTTGACCAACGGCGAGGCCTCGCTCGGCTTCTATCCTGAGTTAGCAGGTGCAACCGTAGTTGCGATGCAGTTGGTGGAAGTATATCGGCGCAACGGGACGTGGAAACTGCGCGCGGTTGGCCAAGGCTTTGATGCCGGACTGGGCGCGCTTGCCCGGTATTTCGGCATAGATGTGGCAGAAAGCGACGATTCTTCGGGGCAAACACCGGATTCGCCTACCGTTGCCCAGACGCCACATCCAGTTACTGAACCCCTGGTGCCGGTGCGGCAAATAGTTCCGCCTGGTCCACCGCCGCCTCCTTCACCTTCGCCGCCCGCTCCACCTCCGCCGCAGGCTCATCGTCGGCTTGGTGTTGGAAACCCCAGGATTGAGCTGCCAGCGCTTAGCCTACTAAACTGCAAGCTCTCTTGGTCAGAAGACGTGGGCGGGTCGCAGTGGCGCGCCCGCCCCCTCGATCTTGCGCTGGGGGCGTTCTATCGTCTGCGCGATGGCCGCGATGGCTTGGTCCAGCTGTGCGATTTTCCTGGTGCGCTTGACCGTGCTCCTTGGATCCAGGTCCTGCCCAGCGAAGCAAAAAGTGGGCACCGTGACCTTTCCCTGCGCATCAACTTAGATCAGGCGCATGCCCTATCCCACTGCGTGCTCTTCGCGTACATTGCCAACGGTGCGCCCAATTGGCGTGCTCGGGAAGTTGAATTTTCCTTTGCGGTCAGCGAGAGGGTTTCGGTCGACATACCATCAGGCGGCGACGGCAACGCCGTTTTGGCGCTGGCATCGATTGACTTCACCGCAGGCATCGTCGCGGTCACCCGGATGGGCGATTTTTTTACCACGCAGCGCAACTTGGCGGAGCAGGTGGGCTGGCGGCTCAATTGGCGCAGTAATGAACCGGACTGAGCGCATGGATGGCGATCCGCGCTTCGCCGTCAAACCATAGACAGCATACGCAGCTGTTGGCAGCGGATTTGGCGAACGGCCAAGGTTAGCTGGGTTCGGTCGCCTCTGGGGACTTTCCGGTCGTTCCACATGCTGCCCGCCATCGGCAACTTCCGCTAGAACCAGATATTCCCCGTTTGACCGCGTCCGCGGCCGAATATGCTTAGGGCTGGGCCGGCTAAGGGGCTCTATTAGTCCACGCGGAAGGAGATATGACTCGCGTCCATCTGCAGACCCTACCATATTCCACCTAATGCAATCGACGGTTTCCCATAGGCCGGCGTCGCCGCTAGGGCGATGGCCGCCTCTTGTTCCTGGCGACTACAACGCTGGCGTAGTTCGCCTGGTCACCCTCGTGCGCGACCGAGTGAACCATCTGCTGTTCGCTTCGGTTGAGTTGTTGCCGACCGAAATGCCAGTCCCACCAAATCCGCCTGACGGCGGTTGGTGGGACAACTTCAGTGACGATCGGCTATGCGTGGGCCGGACCGCGCTATCGTTGGCGGACGCGCTCGACTGGTACGAGGCGTTGAAACAGGGGCGCGCTACTATTCCGGGCAAGGCCTTCGTGATCACCGCCTCTGCGCTAGGCCCTGAACCCGACTACGATGGTTTTACGGTCCTCGCGGAGCCGCCGCCCTTCTCGCCATCATGGCACGACCGGCCGCGGTTACATCGCTTGGTACCGATGGCGGCTCTGGCCGAGCCGGTTCAAGCGCTGCGCGATGGCATGGTCGACGTCAGCGCCCAAGGCCGCGCCCGACAATGGATTCGCGACCACATCCATTTTGATTTGCTGGCTTATGATGACTGGCTGGGTGCGGGCGTTCTGATTGCCCCAAATCCGCTGCTGCGCAGCTTTGGCGCGCGCATCGTCAATCGGTCGGCGACATCGGAGACTCTGGAGCTTGGTGGCACCCCGCGACGGGGCGCCGACGTCACGTCACTTCGAATGGCAGTCGAAGAGGTTCGTGCGGGCGCGCCGGCGTGGCGCGCCGAAGGCTCGCCAAATGCACGAGGCCGCTTCCGCGCTCCGGCGCGCTCCCAGGTCGCCATGGTGCGCGAGGAGTTGTTCTGTCCCGTGCGCGGCATATTGGATCGCGAGCCGCCGGCCTTCTTCTTCCGCAGCGTGTCTGTCTCCTCCTCTGTGGTAGCTGAGGCCAAGGCTCGTCACGTCGAACCGCCGGCCCGGGCCCCTGATGCGCGTGCGCGCACGGTCTATGTCCGACGAACTCCAGCGCGGGGATCTGAGCCCCCAATGACACCCTTGCGGGCACTCGAACGCCTCCAGGACGCGCGGGCCGAGCGGCAGGGTGCGCTCCGGCCTGCGGAGGCCCCGCAGGCCCCGCCCGGCGTTCGCCTGTTTGAGCACAATCGCGACGAGACGGTGAATTGGATATGCGGGCTGATTGCCCGCGCGCGCTCTCACGTCCTATTCGTTGACCCTTACTTGGACGCAGACGACCTGCAGCAGTTCGCGACTGCCACCCAGTACCAGGGGGTCGCGATCCGTGGCCTGATCAATCCTCGTCCCCGCCGTCACAAGCGGATCGACCCAAGCGGCGACACCTTCGGGGATCTTATGCTGAAGAAAATCGGGGCCTTACGCGACCCGGTCCAAGAGTTCGGCGAGATCGACATCCGTGTGTCCCGGGGCCGCCGCTTGCACGACCGCTTCCTTCAGATCGACGATGTCATCTGGCACGTCGGCCATTCTTTCAACAAGATGGGGGGCGGCGAGATTAGTCTAATGACCCTCGTCGCCCAGCCCTCTGAATTGGCCCAGGCATTAGCAGAGACTTTCGCGGAAGCTGAACCGTTCGAGAAATGGTGGACAAATCGACCTGCGGCGATTTGGTCGTTGCGGAATGAGGTAGGCCATCTGCTGCGCCGCTTGGCCAAATGGATCGATCGTCCGTCTGCCGGCCAAGTGCGAGGCGGCGTGGATGATTAACGGCCTGACCTTTCCAGCGCCAGCCGACGGCGCCGCGGCGCTCTCTGCCACCATGGCGTGGATCGCAGCGTCCAAGGGCTCGGATGAACTGCTTTCAACCGGCATGAAGCCGCTGGACGTCTCAGGCGGCTCGGAGAGCTTAGCCCAGCATTTGGCGGCTGCTGGGCTACCCTCGTGGTGTGACGCGATCGTCGCCACAGCGGCCCCGGGACAACCCCTTCACCTTGATCCGCCTCTCGTGTGGCTGATGGCCCACGCAGCCCTGGAAGTCGCCGCTTCTGCAACCCGGACGGGGCTTTTCTATGCGGTCGACGAGCTTCAGATGCTCGGCAATGTCGGTGATAGGGACCTGGCAACCGCGATCTGCGCCCGCGTCGCAGGTCAAGCGGACACCTATCCGCTCCTCGCGCGACTACAAACGCGCCTGCACAGCTTGTGGGACTCTCGTCTCAATGATCGTCTGCGGCAGTACGCCGAACGGACAGCTGGAGCGCCGCTTACCACGCGCGACCTGTGGTCCCCCCACGACGGCATGCCGGTAGGTGATGGCTGGGCGCACCAAGCAGCCGCGGCTCTTTGGCCCGAACGCTACATGGCGCTGCTAGCCAGCCTGCCCTCGCTTTTTCAATCGGGGTTCGCTGAGCCCCTAGAGTCTCTCAACATCGACCGGGTCGCAGCCTTGGTCAACGCCTGCCCGCCAATCTTTTCGGACGACGGCGCGCCCTTGGGTCCGGTCGTTCCATTCGTGCTGCTTGAGGTGATCGAAGGGCGCCTCCCGGCTATGACTATGGATGACATGCTTAGCGCGGAGGCCTGCGTTGTGCGCATTTTGGAGGCGGTGCTATCTCGGCCTGACGGACACTGGTTGGGGCGTGTATGGCTGCAGCAAATTATCTGGCGCGGCACCGCCCGTCGTGCTGGCCGGGCCCAGGTCGATATCGACGCCCAACGCGCGGTCCGCGACCGTCTCCTCGCTGGCCTATCCACCCACATCGCACCGCTTGGTGCAGCGGCGTTCGGGTGGATCTGCGCCGAAGAGCCGCTTTGGGTAGTTCATCGTATCTTGGCCGAGGCCTCGATCCTGGAGGCGCATGGCGATGCAGTTGCTGCGGCAGAAATCCTGGCCCGCGGGGTCCGGCAGGGGTTGGTGACGGCGACGGGCCGCGCCAACGGCATGACCATACGCTCGCCGGAGTCCGACGTGGTCGCTCGCGTCCTTTCCCGTATCCCGGACCTCGCCCTGTGGTTCGAGACCTTGTGGCGGGAAACCTACGAGGTGCGGGAGGCACTGAGCTATCCGGTCCAGCGCGACCTCGACAATCCGGCCTACCCGGCTCTCTCGTGGGGCTTGAACGGCTTGAACGCCTCGCAGCAAACCGCAGTCGACCAGGTGGGGCTTTGGCGGGTGATCGCCCGTGCGGTGTTCGAGACTCAGCGGATTGACCCCAACGCGTGGTTGTTCAACGGCGCAATGCCGCCCATTGTCCGGGTCACCGTACAACTGGGCGCCGCGCTCGCCGAGCGGGGGATCGTGCCCGTCGATGATCTGGCCGAGTTCTTGGGCGATCAGCTTGACCCGACCGCCGAGCACGCCCGGCTTTGGCAAATCGCACGGGCCGAAGCCTCTGAAGCGCTGACATTGGAGGCCGGTCGGAAGGTCGGCGCCGCCATGGTGCGTGAGGCAATCGAGGCCGCCTTCAGTGAGCCGCAGCCCAACTGGGACATGGCGTTGGACGTTGCCGCCAGGGCGGATCTGGCGGACTTCGCGCGGCGCCTCTGACGTTCGTTGGGGTTTCCACTCGGCTCCATCGCGTTACCGCTGCCGGTTTGCTCAATGAAGCGGGAATGGCGAGTTTCGCCAATAGCAGCCGCTCTGGCGTGGGTCCGGAAATGGCTCGAGTTGGTCGGTGCCGGAAGCCACCACTTGGGTGTTGGAATGGCGCCTATCCCATTTTGCGGCAGTTCAAATGTCTGTCAGGATCGTGAGCACTTCCTGCAATCAGAACAGAGGCTGCCATTGCAGGCTTGACGTGACCCCCTGATTTCCATCCAAGAATGATTAGAGTCCGGCCTATGGAAGGACGGACAGATGAAGCGGACACGGTTCACAGAAGAGCAGATTATCGGCGTGCTGAAGGAAGCCGAAGCGGGCGCAAAGACCGCTGAGCTGGCCCGCAAGCATGGGATATCCGAGGCGACCCTCTACAACTGGAAGGCCAAGTATGGCGGGTTGGAAGTGTCGGAGGCCAAGCGGCTTCGGGCGCTGGAGGACGAGAACGCGAAGCTGAAGCGGTTGCTGGCCGATGCGATGCTGGACAACGCGGGTCTGAAGGACCTGCTTTCAAAAAAATGGTAACGCCTGCCGCCAAGCGGGAAGCGGTCGCGCATCTTCAGGCCCTGCTTGATGTCAGCGAGCGGCGGGCGTGCAGGGTCATTGCAGCGGATCGGTCGGTCATTCGCTACGCTTCACGCCGTGACGATGACGCCGGCTTGCGCGAGAAGCTGCGCGATCTGGCGCATCAGCGACGCCGGTTCGGCTATCGCCGTCTGCATATCCTGCTGCGGCGTGACGGGATCACGATCAATCGCAAGAAGACGCAGCGGCTGTATCGCGAGGAAGGCTTGACCGTCCGGCGGCGCAAGGGGCGCAAACGCGCGGTTGGAGCACGGGCGCCGGCGCCAGTCCCCGCGCTGCCCAACCAGCGTTGGAGCTTGGATTTCGTGCACGACCAGATGGCGACGGGCCGCCGGTTCCGGATACTCAACGTCGTGGATGATGTGACGCGCGAATGCCTGGCGGCGGTTCCTGACACGTCGATCTCGGGCAAACGCGTCGTGCGTGAACTGACCTACCTGATCGCCAGGCGCGGCAAGCCGGGCATGATCGTCAGCGACAACGGCACCGAACTGACCTCGAACGCGGTGCTCGAATGGTGCAGCGCAGCCAGGATCGAATGGCACTACACCACGCCGGGTAAACCCACCCAGAACGCATTCGTCGAGAGCTTCAACGGCCGGATGCGTGACGAGTTGCTCAACGAGACGCTCTTCACCAGCCTTGCCCATGCCCGCGAAAAGATCGCCGCTTGGGTCGATGATTACAACACCGGGCGGCCACACTCCGCATTGGGATACGCCACACCGGCGGCCTTCGCCGCCGAACTGAAAAAGCAAGGGGCTGCTTCGCTCCGCATAGCCGGAGGCTACGCTACGCAGCCCCTTGCTTCACCCGCGCGCACGCGCAACAACGATACCGAGGCTCTAATCGCAACTGGATAAAGGTTGGGGGTCACGTCAGGCTCAAAGCCCAAACTTCTCGAAATCTGTTGTTTGATGTTCGTCGTTTCTGCTATGTTCTCAAAAGGAAGTGGATGAACGCCCTCATGACGAAATTCGATATTGAAAGCGCGGCGGTGCCAGGAAGCAGCGACTGGCAAGGGTTGTCTGAAATCGATCAGGCAATCCGTGACAACCGCCTGATGGAATACCAGATTAGGAAATCTTGGGCGGATCCTTGGGGCCGAAAGCTCACGATTGTCGGCGTCGTCGCAATCGGTGGAGTCTTTGCATTCTTGGCGGGTGCGTCCTTCGGTCTGTGGTGATTTTTACCGGCTGATCACCATTCCTTCACATCGTCAGCTGATTCAGCGCTTGCCCCTTGCGCCTCGCTGGTAACCGCCTCCAAACGCCCCTTGGATCCGCCAATTTTTCGGCGACCGGCTGCCTGAGCCCGCTGAACCTCATCATGGATAGTGCCAACGTCTACTTTAGGCACCGTGCCAGAACCGCTTCCGCCAGTCTGCGCGAGCCCTCGTACTGATCCGGCGCCAGAGATATTGGGACGGGATACAGCCTGTCCGGGAGACAGCACGAGTCGATCTTCGATTCCGTCGCGTACCTGAGCGGCGTAACTCTCGACAAACTTGGCTTGAAGAGCCTGTCCTTCAGGGCTGATCTGGAACGCAACGTCGTCGAAGCGCGCGTTTCCATAGAAATCCCGGTTACGCTCGATCTCAACCAAGCCCCATTCCCTGTACGCCTGGGACAGGTTGAGGCTACCCGCCGCGCTATTGCCGCCGAAGAGCGAAGCCTGATTTTCAAGGCGATTGGCAAGTTCTTCGGCGCGCCGGGCCTCCCGGTTGTAGCTTTGGGCCTCAGTGAGCGACGCGTTCATGCCGCCAGCGGTTGTAGATATCGACGACCTGGATGACGTGCTGACCGATCGAACGAACCCGTCGCGGGTCCTCGACCAATTACGGCTGTCGGACATTTGGGTGAGGCTTCCGAAAATTCGCGACCGGTCTTCAGAGGCGATACCGATATCACTGTCCGTCCATGTTCTCGTGCCGCCACCTTTTGCTCCAATGTTTGCGGAGAGGACACCGTTCGTGACTCTCGCGCTTGCGGCTCCCTCGCCGCCGAGGAACCAAGCGGTCGAGATATCGTCAGCTGCTCGGCGCGAAAGCCCGAATTGCCGTTGCAGGTTGGTTGAGGCCTGGTCGACCTCGCTGAAGGCGGTCTGGATGCTGTCGGAATTGGAGGTGCCTGTTGCGCTTTCGAACGCCGAGCCACGGCTGAACTGATTTCTGAGTTCGCGGAATTTCGTGACCGCGCTAGCCGTCGATTCCGTAGCGACGTTGGTATAGCTTTCGCTGTTCGACCTGGCCTGAGATGCCATCGTCGAAAGGCGGGAGGTGAATTCTTGCCCGAGGCTCGGCGTGAACGGATAGCTCGAGTTTGGAAGCTGGTCATAGCTGGCTTCGGGAAAGCTTGTGGTCATTGACCCAGTGTCGCTGAAGGTGCGCGTCTGCCCTGCGCCATAGGTGAAGCTGGGAGCGATGGTGCCTTGCGCGAACTGCCGCGTGAGAACCGTGGAATTCTCGAAACTCGTGTTCCCGAGTGCGACATTGCCGGTGCTGGCTTCGCGCGCGGCTTCCTCGGCCGCGTTCTGGCTGGGATTGAGGTAGCTTGTCGCGTTGTTTGAAATGGCCATCGCACCCTTGGCGACGCCGCCCGCAAGGAATGGTACCGAGGCAATGAGATAACCCGCCAGGATGCCGATATCGCTGTTTACGTCGGCCATCCCGGTGAAACTCGCCAGGCTCAGGCCATTGGCGCCAGCAACTGCCGTCATGTCGGCCGCTCCCTTGTACATCAGCATCATGTGCAGGATCACAAAAAGCGGTCCCCATGCCGCGAGGTAGAAAAATCCTGTGATGTAACCCTTCAACGCGACTGGGCCGGTCTTCGGCATCAGAAATAGCGGAAAGAGCACCGGAAACAGGGCGTAGAACAGGACGGTGAGCACGATGTTCAGGAGCGGCACCCACTTCATCGCGTTGCTGGCGATCGAACTATAGGTCCGCTCGGTCTGGATATCGGCCCTGGTCTGCGCATAGACATCGACGTTGCCGGCCCCGCTGCCGACAGCCATCGAATGCATCGCCTGGCTCATCGCGTTGATGGTGAGGGTCTGCTTGAAGATTGCGGTCGCATTGGCCGAGACGCCGCTGAGATACTGATAGGCCACGGGCAGATCGGCAAACAGCTTGGCCTTGGCAAGCGCTGCGGTCTGGTTGGGATAGAGCTGGCGGCCGAAGACTGTCCCCATATCGTCGATGAGGCCAGTCCACCGGGCATTCAGAGCATTATAGGCCTCTCGGCATGTGACTATGCTTGAGGTTACCTGTCCAGATGCCGCATCGCGGGTCAGGAATCGCTGTGCCCGGGCTTGGCTTCCCGGGGCTATGGCAACCCAGATGTCGTTTGTTTCTGCGAGCTCCTTCATTGAATACCGACCGAGCAGCACATCGTAGAAGACGCACTGCCGGAAGTGCTCATCGAGGTTGGAGGCAAACTCCGGGTCGGAGATGCGCAACGAGCGCGTGGCGTCGTAAAGCCGGGCGCCGTAAATCATGCCATTGCGCGAATAGTTGAGATTGCCGGGCAGGCCGAACACAACTTCGGCCGAGCCCGTAAGATAGTCGCCGACCTGGCTGGTGAAGCTTGCCATCAGCGCGAGGCCCAGCGGAACGTTGCTCACATTGGCCGGTGCTAGGCTCGGGTTGAGCCGGTCGGTCACGTGAATGTCGAGGCGCGGCACCATCAGGCAGGAGTAGATCAGGGTCGCGCCGAGGAACCAGTTGATCCAGGCTCGCCAGTCCTGATTGAACGCCAGCGTAAGCGCCGAGAGACCAAGGCCCATGACCATGACCACCTGAAGCAGGCTCTTGTAGCCGCCGCTGCCGGTCCAGGCGGCAACCGCCTGAAACACGTTCACCAGATAATCGCCGCCGCCGACTGTGAAAATTTCAACCATGGCTCATGTTCCGCTTGGGTGTGGCGATCAGTGGGTGAGGGCGCGGTTCTGAACCCCGCGCGACCAGTCGAGCGAGGCTGCCATGCCCGGCGACATCGAAGCCGCGAGCTCATTCTCGATGAATGCCGTCTTCTCGATGATCTGCATGATCGCGCCCACCTTGAGGTGCGTATTGGCCTGACGGTCAGCTAGCGCTTGACGCACCACGCCCACCTGTCCCTGCCACATGGCGATCTTGGCCTCGTCCGCTCCAATGAAGCTTGACATCGAACGGCCGGCTTCCCCGACAATGCGGTCGAGGACCGCAAACAACATGTCGACGCTGGCAATTTCGGCCAGCGTCTCGCGATCATCCGTCGGCATGCCGCGGCCATAGGCAGCCTGCACGGTCAGGATCTTGTAGAGCGGCACTGACGAGACCTGCAGGAGTTCCTTCTGGGCCGAGGTGATCGCTGTGTCGTCGTGGATCGCCTGCACCATGCCCGCGATCAGCGCGGAGACACGGGGGCGGAGGGCTTTTGAGGCGGGAAGGCTCAGCGACTTGAATCCAGGCTCGAGGCATTTGGCGGGCTCGTCGCAATGGAAGATCAGGACATTGCTGCCCGATGTTCCATCGAGCAGCGATGTCACCAGCGTCGAGGAGGCCTCCCCCACGACTGGCACGAACTTGCCCGGCACATCATCCTTGGGCGGCACGTAAATGATCGTGCCGAGGAGCGTCATGGCGTATTCGGCGAGTTCCTGGTCGAACGTGCCGTTCGGCGAGAAGAACGCCGACTTCTTGAGGATGGTCCAGGTATAGTTTCTCGCCACGCCTGTGTTCACATCATCATATTTGCCCCCACCTTGGGCCGTGGTGCTGGTCCGCTGTCCCCTGGTGCCGCAGCCATGCTTGGCCGCGGCATAGTCGGTGAAGATGCCTTCCGAATTGCCGATCGCCTCACAGATTGCCTTGTCGGCAAGGTCGCCCTTTGGCCAAACGCCGCCGACCAGGCCCTGGGCAAGCTCGCAGCTGTTGATGTTGAGGTTGTTCATGAGCTGAGCCTTCTGGCTGAACTCCTGCATGATCTTCGAGCATTCCGGGCAGACCGTGTCGATCGCGAGGCTGAAGGCAAAGCCGACCGCGTTGTTGGCAACCGCCTTCAGCATCGCGACGATCTCGCTCGCGTTGATGAAGCTGAACGAGCCGGCGAAGATGTCGATGCCCCCGCAACCTGCGCGTGCGCGCGGCAGCTGCAAGTTTGCGATGTTGGTCGTCTTTTGCGGAAAGCGGGTCCAGATATTGCCGAGGCTATAGTAGCCCGCCGACTGGCCCTGAAACGCCGTCGGGCCGTTCACATTCGCGGCCCCGCCGACATCGCGCAGAAACGAATCCATCGAGCTGCCAACGTTGGCTGAGACGCTGGCGAAAGGGAGGGCTGCCGCGAGGATCGCAGCGAGCAGCGCGGTCTTGGGGCGTTTCATCCTAATAGTCACGTCCGGCTTCCTTCGATGTGAGGAGGTAGATGCGGTCCTGAAGTTCGTCGGCGGACATCACGCCGTAGCCGATCGGGATCGCCTGGCCTTTTGCGGCATCCCACAGCACCACCGCGGGGGTGGCCTTGGGCTCAAGTCCCATGCGGGTTCGCTGATTGGTCTCGACGGTGTAGCTCGGGAACTGCCGCGATGGGCCGCCATCGGTCGAGATCGCGCGCACCGTGATGTGCCAGGTTGAAGCGACGCTTTGCACGATCGGCGACATGACCTCGCAGGCACCGCAGGTCTGGGCAAAGAAGTAGAACAGGCCGTAGCGCTCGGAGAGGTGCGCCATCACGGTATTGCGCTCAGCGCCGCGCGCGTCCTGCCATTGGCGCTTGCCGAGCGTCGAAACCGGCCGTTGCAGGGTGTAGTCTAGATCAGGATCCTGCCAGATCGCGCGCTGCCAGACATCGCTGAAGAGCGAGGCCCGGTCGAGTTGCTCGCGCTGGAAACGGATGTAGGCCGTCACGTTGGTCGGTGTTGGCTCAATGATCGCCCTCGCCTTGAGCTCACGAAGCTCGGCCGTGACCGCATCAAGCTGGCTCGTCGCGCTGACGGCAGGGGCCGATGGTTTGCTGCCGGGTTCGGGCGGCTTGGGTTTGGCGCAGTAGAACCAGTATCCGAGCCGGCGCTCGGCGCAGTAGAAGCTGTCCTGTCTGTCATCGGTCGAGACAAGCGGCGGCTCTTCGGCTCCCGCTGGAGCGGCGCTGAAAGCACTGGAGGCGGTGAGGGCGAGGCAGGCGGCCAAGAGCCGCTGGCCCGTCTTACTGGCGCGCACGGGCATAGTAGTCCTCGATCTTTTGCTGGATTTCCTGGGTTGCCTGCAGTTCGTCAGGCAGACGGGCGGCATCGGTGAACTCGGCGTAGACCTCGCTGAAATCCATTTTCGAGAGGTCGAGCCGAGCGAATTCGTCGACAGTGAAGCCGAGGCACTGTTCGGTCTTGGGCTTGTCCCAGGGCTTGCCCAGCTGCTGGCGGCCTTGCTCCTGAAGGATGCGGGAAAGCTTGGATTCAAAGCAGCAGTAGACCTTCCGCTTGGTGAAGCAGACCCCGAGGAAGCTTGAGGCGCAGTAGGTGCCGACATAGCTGCACAGCCCCTGCGCATCGCGCTGATGGAGCAGCATTTCCTCGCGCCCGCAGCCCAGCGCAACGAGCAGCTGGATCCCCGGGATGAGCGGAAAACCCTTGCCCTTGCAGCAATTAAGGATGCCGAAGACCTTGGAGGCGCAGCTTGTACGCTCGCCCTTGAACAGGCTCAGCGTACCGGGATCAAACTCGCGCTGCGCCTGGTCCATGGAGTTCAGCGCGACGACGGCATCCTTGAACTCGTCATTGGCTTCGCGGCTAATCGTCTCGCACGACCCGTCGATGCAGTAGACATCGCCGTCACAGATGAATTGATTGGTGCTCGCCTGGCTGTCCGGAACTGGGCAATCATAGACCCACTCCCAGGTTCGGCAGGGTTCGTCGGTCAGGCAATCCTTGCGCACCAGTTTACAGCCGGGCGTGGTCTCAAGCGTCTGACAGTCCTGGGCTTCCGCAAATTTCGCGCAGGTGTAGCTGCGCGACCAGGCCCAGCACGGTTGCGTAACGGCAACCCCGTCGACGATGCGGGTAACCGGATCGCTGTCGGTGCAGGTCTCGTTGTCCTGCTGGCAGTTGCTGTCGGCCGCAAGCCCGGTGCACTTGCTTTGATCGCGGGTCGTTGTGACAACATTCTCGCCGGTCACACTGGTCGGGGTCGCTCCATCGATGGCCGGCGAGCAACTGACCTGGTCAATGTAGATATCTGGAAAGCAGCCGCCAAAAGGGAGGCAGCCAATCGCCACGGAAGACGTGACTTTGCACTGGGGCGCTGGGTAACGGTTGCAGTTATAGATGCTCGTGGGATCGGCGCCCGGCGCCCGGACACAGAAGTAGCCATAGACTTGCCGTTGCTCGGGCTTCGCGGTCAGGGTGACGGGGCAAGTCCGGGTTTCTTGCGTCGCGGTGTAGCCGGTGTTGCAGGTGGCCATGTAGCGACCAGCAGTGCCGGACCCCGGCGGCAGGGCCACGCAGCGGCCTTGTGTGCCGCCGATGCCCATGCCGCTGGTATAGGAAAGAGGATCGTCACCAATGACTTTGCTGCGAGCGATCGTGGCATCGAGATCCTGCGGCGCAAACCGTGCGCGCCGGTCCATGGAGTCCCGCATGGTGCGATAGCCCGTGCTCGATGCCGTCTGGCTGGCGGCCTCCCGGCTCATCCGGTCGGGATCGGCGAAATAGTTCGCTTCCCCCGGGACGCCGCCAAAGCCAGGAATTCGGCTGGCATCGGGGTTTGTGGTTGCCGCGCCCTGAGCCGCTGCGGCCTTGTCGCGGCCGAAGGCCTTGCCGTCGGCCTTTGCAGCATCGGTCGTCGTCTGGGCGTGCAGCGCCCCGGCAAACTTGAGACAGGCTAGGACGAGAACAAGCCGCTTCATGGGCCAACCCTTTTTCACTGAGACGCCCTTTCGAGGCGGGCGAGGTGCTGGGCGGCGAGGAGCGCTCCGGGGCCGCCGCCGCGCGAAAAGGTTTCGAGCGCGTACCCCGCGGTCACATTGCCGGTCATACGGTCGTGGGGCGGGAGCTGGCCCACGCAGTCGAAGCCGTCGCAAAGGTCAAAGTCGCTGCTGGTGACGACATAGGCCGGCACTGCCTCGATCCCGAAGGCGCGGAACAGGCGCGGATCGATCCCCACGCCGTCAAGCTGCTCGCCCGGCTTTGCCACCTTCGCAAGTGCGGCGCTCAGCGCTTTGGCGCTGTTCTGCGGTAGCCCGCGAAAGACCACCACGCCGCCGGCGCGGACCACATTATCGATCATCGTCCGCAGCGCAGCAGGGGGCATCGAGGTGCTGGCAAAGGCGATAAACCTGGGGGCCTTGCCGATGTTTTCGCTCGCCATCGTACCGGCATTGGCGAGCATCTGGTCGAAATCGAAGGTGCTGTCCGGGCCGGGCGACCGCTTGGCTTTTGCTGCTTCAACCACGAAGCGCTTCCCATGCACCTCCGCGCTCGCAGTGCTTACCTTGGCATCGTCTGACAGCTTTTCTGCGCGCGCCCGCGCGCTTGCAGCAAGAGCATCCGCCTCTGCAGACTGACTGGCAGCGCGCGCACGGATGGCTTCGAGATCGAGGTCGGAGCCAGCGGTTTGGGCCGCTGCTCCAGCGAAGGCCGCCGCGCTCGCGAGGCAAGCAATTACAGCAAGATGGGGAAGGGTTCTCATAGCGCGCAACAGTTTCGCTTGCGCCAGACCAGGTAGCCCATGTCCTCGCCGATGGCGGGATAGACCTGACCTGCCGACATGAATGTGGTGGACGCGCCAATGGGTGCGCAGGCGTAGCGGCCCTTGGTCTGCGGATTAGGGTTCGTGGCCTGAAAGCGGTATTGCTGCTTGCGCATGACCGGCATCAGATATTTGCCGCAAAGGCCTTTGCCGCCCATGGTGCCCCAGGCGATCAGTTCGCGGTGGAGCTTATAGGCAAAGCGCGCGAGCGCGAGGCGCGAGGCCTGAACGTGGCCGATCGTGGCCGAGACATTGCCGTTCAGCGGATACATCGTCCCCTGACAGCCCGCGCACCAGAACAGTTCGTCGGTCGGCAATCTGACAGTGGCCGCGACGCAATCAGCAGCGCAGGCTGCCAGCGCCAGCGGGTTGGCAAAAAGCACGGCCTCGGGATTGATGATGGCGGTGAGTTCGCTGTCCTGCCACAGCGGATCGATCTCGGTGATGTAGAGGATGTCGATCGAACCTGCCTCAAGGCACAGGAAATCCGCAATAATCTCCATCCAGTAGATCAGCGGATAGGCGTACCAGTGGACGTGCCACTGCGAGTTGTACTGGGTCGCGCCGCCCACTGCCGAGGGGCCGGCCATCGATTTGAAGCCGATGTCGAACCCCGGATCGAGCTTCATCCCGCCAAGATTGACGAAGCACCAGGGCTTCATGCTCATATCGGCGAGCCGCACCGGTTCCCAGAAGCCCATGGCGATACCGGGCCTGAGGCCGCAAAGGCAAACCGGCAGAGCAGGGTTGCTCGTGTCCGGTCGGCTCGACGGCCAGATCTTCAGACCTCCGATCGAGATCGGAAACAGGCACGACCAGCAGATGTCGGTGATCGGGTTGACGAAATGCCCCGTGCAGCGGCCAGGCCCCGCCGAAGCTTGGGCAGGCGTGCTCGCCATCATGCTCGCACTGCCGAGCAACAATGCGCCGCAAAACCATGTAAAAATTCTACTTTTCGGGCTCATGATGGTGACCGCTCCTGCGGCTTGATCGGCGCCTCGGTGATGACGAGGACGCGGCCTTGCTGCTCGACCGCCGCGGGCACCGCGCGAATGCCGAAGTGCTTCACGAGCTTGCCACCCTGATCGAAGTAGAAGCGACGCTGGCGGGCCTTCATGAGTTCGAGCGGGGCGCCGCGAACCAGGATGAGTTTGGCGCGCGTGGTCCCGTAGCGCTGTGCTGCCCAGGCGAGTTGGGCCGGGTCATCGCCGTCGAGAAAGACGAGGGGTGCGCGCAGCGGGACAGTGTCGAGTGGATTGACCCGTGTGCCCGCCGCCATGATGACCCGGCCTTTGTCGTCGGCAATGTCGCGTTCGACCGTGATCGTTGGATCGAAGCGCCAGATGCGTGCTTCGGAAGCGGCTAAGATGCCGGCGACGGGCTCGGGCCGATTGACGCGCGCGATCGTGCGACGCTTGAGCTCCTCGTTGAGCCGCGCGGTCTCACCGCTCGCTTCGAGGTACTGGAGGCGGGCATGGATTTGGTGGAGCAGGTCCGGCTCGACCACCGGCCAGACCGTGCCCTGCTGGCCGTAATCGCGCGCCGATGCCTGGGTGGCGATCAAGAGCGCCAGCGCGGTCGCGCAGATGGGGAGGGTGCGCATCCTCACAGGATCGGCCTCCCCACACCGAGGATGCGCTGGCGGCAGATCCAACCAATGGCGGCATAGCGGCTGTCGAAGCCGTCCTTGTGCCCGGTTGTCACGAAGTAGCAGCCCTTGGGCACGGCGCCGGTGGGGCCGAGCGCCAGCGCTTCGTCGAGGCGGCTCTTGGGCTTTGCCTTGGCGACGAGCTTGCCATTGACGAAGAAGGAGCGGCTCCGCTCGGTCACGATGTCGCCGGGCACGCCGCTGACGCGCTTGCCAAACGGCTTCGGCTCCTTGCCGAAATGCTTCTCGAGCAAGGGCGAGGCCGGCGGATCGAACAAGATGATATCGCCGCGCTGCGGCGTGGCACCGCGTGTCAGCCAGATGGCCCAGTAGGGCAGGCTCGGGCTGGCGTTGATCATCAGCGCATGGCTCTCGCCAAAGGTAGCGAGCGAGGACAGCGCCAGCGCTCCGGCACCAAGTCCCCCCCACAGCGCCGGGCGCCGCCATGCGTGGGATCGCCAGAGGAAGTCAGTGTTGCGCATCGGAAAGCGCTCCCATCTGGTGCGCGACATCGGCGCGCACTGCAGCGGTGAAGTCCGGCGTGCTGCCCGCCACCACAGCTTCTGCGACAAGGACCGTGCGGCCATCGCGGGAGAGGCGCTGGACAGAGGCTTGGACGGCCTGGAGGTAGGCCTGTACCCGCTGCTTGGTTTCTTCAGGCGGACGACCGGCCCTGGCTTCTGCCTCGATGAACTCGCCCATGATCCGGCTCAGTTGCACTGTCACGACTTCGCGCTTCTGGAGATCGAGCAGCTTGTGCGTCGCCCAGACCCCCCAGAGCGTGGAAGCCAGCATGCTGGCACCGAGCGCAATGGCGGTGAGATTGAGACCGGCGAACCGCTTGGACATGGCCAATGTTGCCAAAATGTTCTTCACAGTTTTTCACCCTGGAGTCTTGTCGCCACCTCATTGAGGAAGCGCGGCAGGCGCCAGACGGCGAGCAGGGTTGCGAGACCCACGGCGGCAAACTTGAGCTCTTCGACAAACCCAGCCTTCCGGACGGGATCGGCGGAAAGGAATCGCCCAGCGAGATTCTCGATCTGCGCGAACAAGAGATCCACGCTGCCCCCCGAAATCAGCAGGAAGAACAGCAGCGGCAGCCCGAGCGTCATGAGATAGGTCGAGCCAAGGAAGCCGCCCGCTTTGACAAGAATATAGCAGGTGTCAGCGGCGTGCTGGCGCCAGCTCTTGGCTGACGGCGTTTCGAAACCCTCGTCCGGTCGGGTATCCAACGGTCGGTCAAAGGGGCTGATGAGATGAAGAGGCATGAGAAAGGTGTCCTTGGTTGATGGGTTTCAGGTGCGATCGGCGAAGGCGATCCGCTCGATCGCGTCGGCAAGCTGATGGCCGCGAGCAATCTCTGCATCGATCGCGGCAAAGGTCTGGGGTGAGCTTGAAAACAGCGTCGCCGAGTATTCATCGAGCACGAGCCGCCCGATGGCCTCGGTCTCCGGGCCCTTGATGAAAACCTCTGAATAGTCGTTGCCCGAGCGCTTCAGGCTGCGGATCAGGGTCTCGGTACGGTCGTCCATGTCGAGGCGCTTGGACGCCTTGAAATCGGCGATCGTCTCGGGCTTCTGCTGGAGGATCAGCATCCAGTCGCTGTTCTCGAGCGCGGCTGTCGCGCCATCCGACTTGTAGTAGTCGTTGAGCGACTGCGTGGCGGTCGCGAGCGCACCGCCATATTTGCGGCAGGTGCGCGCGTAGGTCTCGACGAACTCTCCCATCGAGCCGCCCTTCAGCATCGCCCAGGCCTCATCGATCAGCAGCAGCTTGCGCACCGAGCGCGGGCTCCGGGTCATCGCCTGGCCGGTCATGAACATGATGGCCGACAGCACGACAGCGCGCAGTTCCTCGCGGCTCGCAAGGTCCGACATCTCGAAGACCGTGAAGTCCGCATCGAGATCGAGACTCGCCTGGCCTTCGAAGAAGGCACCGTAAGTGCCCCCAGCCATGTATGGCGCGAGAGCCGTTGCGAGATCGCCGGCGGCCTCGTTCCCGAGCGCTGCCAGGGCATCCCCCACAGCGGTGATGCTCGCCTCGGCGCCGTCCTCATTCCAGACGGTGTTGACCGCCCGGTCGATGAGGCCGCGCTCGGTATCGGTGAGCTTCGCGCTATGGCGGGCCATCTGGCCCACGATCGCCTTGATCATGCCGAAGCTGTCGAGACGATAGTCCTCGTCCTCTTGCGCCCGCAGTGCATCGATCATCGAGAATGGATTGAGGCAGAAGCCTGCCTTCATCGTGAACTCGACAAACCGGCCGCCTTGAAGCTTGACCGAATGCTCGAAGCTGCGGCCATCGTCGATGACCACGACCTGGGCTCCGGCTCCGCGCAGCGCAGCGCACATTTCCTGTAGCAGCACCGACTTGCCTGAACCCGACTTGCCGCAGATCGCGACGTTGTGGTTGCCGGCCTCGTTTTCGAATGGCGACCAGAAGAAGGGCTGGCCGCGGCGGCCGACGAACAGCAGGTGCGGGTGGGTGCCGCCCAGATATTCGCCTTGCATCGGGGCAATGTTGGCAGCCGTCGTCGACAGCACGGTCTTGAAGCGTTTGAGACGCTCCATGTCGGCGCCCAAGCCATCGGCCAAAGTCAGCGGCATGGCGGCCAGCAGCCCTTGAACTTGAAGATAGCGCTCGTCGGCAAGGTCCCAGCCTGCCGCCTTGTAGATCGACTTGATCGCCCGTTCGTGACGGTCGCCAGCCCCCAGCGGCGAGAAGGTCGTGAGACCGTAGAAGACCCGGACAAGCCGGCGGCCTTCCTGGAGTTCGGACTGAACGTGCTGCCACTCGGCGGCCTGCTCGCCGATCCTCGGCAGGAAACGAGCGCTGCGCGTTCCCGCCAGGCTGGTCGTGCGCATGAACTTGAAGCCGGCCTTCGCCGCAGCGGCTTCCTGGTCGGGATAGACGAGGCAGAGCATGGTCGCGGCGGGACACGGAAAGCGCAGCTTGTCGGTAAAGAGATCGCCGATCAGCCGCGCGCATTCCCACGGTGCCCAGCGCTGCGGCATATTGCGGACAGAAAAATGCCGCACATCGAAGGCGTCAGGGTAAACAGTGCCAATCTCGGGAACGCCGTCGTTGACCTTGCCCGTGGCGCGGAAACGCTCGGTCCGCAGGTGCATCCGGTCTTCGTGCACGATGAGTTCGATGTCGTGGCGGATGGTCTGCGCGGCAATCGGATCACCCGGATTGTAGGGCACGACATCGTCCTGGGGCGCTGTGGTTGGTGAGGTCAGGTCATCGATCACGCCGATGAGTTCCTGCGGACCGACTTCGGCAACGCCGAGGTTCAGCGATTTCAGCATGGCGATCAGGCCGTCCCGGGTCTGCTTCAGCTCCTCGTTGCTGATGGCCTTCGACGCGGGAACGCCAACCGATACGATCACCTGATGGTGACGGGCATGGAAGGGGGCGTCCGCGCAGCCCGACTGCCACACGAGCTCGTAAAGCCGCTTGGCCCGGTGCCGGGCGATCGCCTCATAGACGCCGCCCTGAACGTAGCGCGGTGCAAACCAGGGGGCGACGATCCGGCTGATGCGAGGGCTGGCGAGGTGCAGAACCTGAAGGCAGGCGCCCGCCGGCAATCCTTCCGAAAAGAACTGTCCCAGGATCTCTCCGGTCCGTTCGTCCGCTCCGATCAGCGGCGTCACCGACAGGATGAAGCCCTTGGAGCGCGCGTTGAAATAGAGCCGGCTTTGCGGGTCGTAGACACGGTAGGGCAGCCAGTCCGACAGCATGTCCAGCATGAGATGCGGTCGCTCCTTCTCGGCATGTTCAGCATCGCCAACCAGGCCGGAAAGCACGCGGCCGATGATCGATTTCAGTTTCTTGGCCATCAGTTTTGATCCTTGTTCAGTGCGGCGGGGTCGGCAGCAGTGCCGGCGGCGCGCTTGGCGATCGCCGCCTGGATGGCCTCGATGCTCGGGAACTTTGGGGATGCCTCCCGCCCAAATGGCCGAGGGGTCCGATCATGCGGCGGAGCGGACATGTCGAACCCCTCGGCCGCCGGTGCCTTGGCACCGGCTACGGCCTCGCGCGCCGTGGAGGGGAGGGCCAGCGGCGAGGCATCCGGAGAACTTGGGGGAGAATCTGGATATGGCGAGGCAGCCAGCGCCAAAGGCGGGGCCTGGGGTGAGGGATCGGTTCCTTCGAGCGCCGCCACATCGTCCTGCGACGCTTCCGCCTCAGGCGTGATCTCTTTGTGCGCCTTTTCAGGGTTCTGTTGGGCTGATTTGAGCTGTCGCCTTAACTGGCGCATCAGCGGCGGGGCGGCTTCCTCCCCGGGCTTGCGCCGCAATTCAGCGGCCCAACGCGGGTTTTCGATCACGGTCCAGGCGACGGCCTCATCGTGAAGCGTGCCTGCTTCATCGACATGGGCCGGAAACACGATTCTCAGCGTGCGCTCGGCCGTGCGGGCGGTGTCATCGCCGCCAACCCCGACGCGGACGCGCGCAAGGTCCTCCGGCGCGGCACCGTCCCCGACCACAGCGGTGGCACGCGCATCGATAACGTGGGAGGGCGCGCAATCGCCCTTGGGCGCGCGGCAGGTGAAGTTTCCTTCGACATTCGTGCCGAAGGTTGCGCAACCGCTCATAAAGACGGCGAGGCAGGCGCAGACGAGGAGGCGCACGGGTTTAACCATGGGGTTGATCCTTGGTGATCGAGGCCGTGGAAGCGCCGCTCAGGAATGTCCGCAGCGCAGCCGCAGGGCGGAAACCTTCGAGGACGGCGCCGTCGGAGGGGCGGACAATGACCGGGGTGCCGCCAAAGCCGTGAGCCTTGGCAAAGGCCTCATTGGCATCGAGCCCGCGGGTGTCGCACGGCTTGGGGTTGGCGAGCGCCAGCCCCGAATAGGCCATATGAAGTGCGACTTCCGGCCGCGGCGAACAGATCACCCGCTCGGCGTCCTTGCGGCTCTCCGCACCGAAGATCGAGATGGGCCGTTCCTCGACCCGCGCGCCGATCGCCTTCAGCTCGCCTTCGAGCTTCTTGCAGTAGCCGCAGTGGAAGTCGGAAAAGACGACCACTCGGGGGCCGTTGGCAGGTCCCCAGGTGACCGCGCCGCTCGCAGGCAGCCCTGCCAGCGAGACCTTTGCCGACACACTTGCGCGCTTCGGAGGAGGCGCTTCGTCGTCACCTGCGCGCCGGGCGGCACCTGCTGCCAGCAGATCGGGATTGAGCGCCAGCAGCCGCGCTGCCGTCAGATCCTGGCGCGCCTCCATGTCATACACCCGGCCGATCACGAGATATTTTGCCGCCCGGTCGACGTAAAAGAGTGTCGATTTCGAAGCGACCTCACACAGGCCCCCAAGGCCCTTGCAATTGATCGCATCGATCGGCGTCTTGGGCAGGCGCAGCTTAAGGGCTGCGCGTACTTTGCCGGTATCGGGGGCGCTTGCTGCCCCGGCGAAACTGGCCACGCCCCAGCCAGTGGCGGCAGACAGGGTGATAAGAGCGGCAATGCCAGCAGCGGGGCGGAGCCAGCGGCTAGACTTTGGATCAGGGCTTGCAATCATCGGGAATTCCTCACGTATACGCCGTCCAGAAAGACGATTTCGACATCGATGCCGGTCGGCATCTCGACGACGGGCTGATATTGTTCGGCGCGTTCGATCAGATATTTGCTGACCGTATCGGCCGCATCGGCCGCGCCTTGGCCAAGTCCGCCACCGACAATGTCCCCGGCGGAAAGTTTAGAGCGGCTGCCGCCCCCATTGGCGGTGACACCCGAAAAGACGCTGCTGGCGTTCGCCGAAAAGCCCCGGCCAAAGCCGCCAACAATTCCTGCGAGCAGTGCTTGGCTGACGAGGTTGCCCTCGCGGCTGACAACCCGGCCGCGCACGCCAGACTTGCCTGCAAAACTGATGAAGCCCTTGACCTCGGAGATCGCGACGCGGCCGCCGGGCTGATCGCAGGTCATCCGGGCCAGCTTCACGTAGACCTTCTCCGAAGAGAGATCGCCGCGTGCCGCGCCGTTGACCACGCAGCCCTGGATCCGGGTCGTCAGCACTTTGCCGTTCTGCAGCACCGAGCGCGCAGGCCCGGTAATTCTGAGCACTACCGGAAGCGGATCGGTTTGGCTGGCAACGCCAGCTGATGCATCGACGCCGACGATGACGCGTGCCGTCGCATAGGAATTGGGCGGCAAAAAGTCGGGGGAGTCCTCGATCACGACCTGAGGGGCATCGGGCCTTGCCGACTTCAAGCCGCCGAGAGCTGCCTTGTCCGAGGTGAAGCTCATCAGCTTCACCTCGCTTGGCGCAGGGGCCATCGCGTCGCCGCCCGCTGCGGCATCGGCGCCAGTTGGAGGTGTAAGTGCGGCGCGGCCACGTGCGTCGTAGCCACCTGCCTGAGGGCCATAGGCCGGTGCGAGCGCGGTTGGCGCAGGGGCGGGAGGCGGCGTGGCAAGCCGGGACTTGAGATCTGCATTTTCTGCCGAGATCGCATCGATCGCCGCCTGGCCATCGACCCGCATGGCCTGGTTCTCTGCCTTGAGCGCGGCAAGCTGCGCCTCGACTTCGGTGCGCGGGGCTGCTGCGTCCTTCAGAGCCTTCTGGTCGCGCGTCACGGCGTCGAGACGGTTCCCATAAGTGGCGACAAACTCGCGCTGAGAGAGATCGCGGTTGACCAGGCCCGCTGTGTCGATGGTCTGGGCTGCGCCAGGATCACCCGACTTCGCCTTGTCGCCGCCAAGGATGAACCAGCTGCCGCCAACCAGCGCGATCGCGCCGATGGTGCCGAGGAGCAGCTTTTGCCGCCGGGCGGTGCGGGCGTTGAGCCCGGTCACTTCCGAAGGCGACGCGGGTTCGGCCTGCAGGGGTGCCAGCTGTTCTTGGGGGTCAGTCATGGCTGCTCTCCCCATTTGCGCCGACCACGAAAGCTGTCGTGGCGGTGCCGGGTTCGAGCATTGGATTTGCGATCGAAACGGCGAGGGTATCCTTGGGGGCGAGATCGCTTGTGGTGAGCGTCAGGCTCCTCGCGCCGCGATTGGTGACGCGGATGACTTTCCCGGCGAGGCTGGCGCCGCGGTAGTCGGCGACGAGCTGGATCTCGAGAGTGCCGACCCGCACCGGCAGGGCAGACGATTGCCGGACTTCGAAGCCTTCGATCGTCCGGTCATTGGCCATGGCCTGGATGAGGCGCACTGCGCTCGTCGGGAGCGGCGTTTCGCCTTCCCAGCGCGCGGCATCGCTTTTGGCGATCGCGGGGTTCGTAATGAAAATCTGCGCTGCGGGAATGCTCTCGATCTTGCAGGCGATCTTGTAGACAAATCCCTTCCTGGTGGTGGCAAAGAAGCTGATCGACCGCGCGGCATAGGTCTCTGGCACCGACACATAGATGTCACCGCGCAGCGGTTCGTTCGTGACCGCGAAATCGTTGTACGGCGTACCCGTCGAGATCTTCGAGACACTCGCGAACTGATCCTCGACGAGCGCGAAACGCGTGAGCTCATGGGCAGACACAGAGCAATCGATGCCCGCGCCATCTGCGGCCTGTTTGAACTGATCAGCCCATGCCGGCGCGGCAAAAAACGTCGCCAGCGGCGTAAAGGCGAGAACCAGGCCGTTTATCCTGTGGTATCGTCGAGCCATCAGTTGGCCTCCTTCGACTTGTCGGTTGGGGGGAGCGGGACGAAGCCCGAGAGCGCGAGGCGAAGGCCCCTGTAGGTCCAATTGAAACGGAAGCGGCGGTCGTCGCTTGCGACGACTTGTTCCCCCACGAAGGTCTTGAGCGTGCCGCTCACCTCGGACGTCAGTCCCTTCGGATCGACTGTCATTGACTGGAGGACGAAGGCCTGGCTGACATCCGAGCCGCTCTGTTCTTCAACAATGCGAACCAGATCGGCCTTGAGGCGCCCGTAGCTGCCAGGATCGGCGAGCTTTAGGATTTGGTTCATCCAGTAGTCCAGGCCCTCGGGGCTTCGGTTGAGCAGAACGAGCGCGGTGTCGCGGGTGACGAGTTCGAGATAGTCTGCCTCGACGCCGGCGCTGGTCACGGTCAGCTGTTTGGGCAGCGTCGGGAGCAGCACGACCTCGCGGTCGCGGGTTGCGGCAAGGCTTGTCGCGACAATGAGTGCGAGGCTTAGGCCAGTGCTGGTCAGCGCAAGGATGTTGCGTTGACGCAGAAGAGACTGCTGCCGCTCGTGCGAAATATCAGAAAACATGGGTCTCTTCCCTCAACCGGCAAGCAAGCGGCAGTGGGAAGGCGGCGTCGACTTGAGGCCCAGAAATCCGGCCGGCAGATACCAATATGCGGCATGGGCTACCCAGGCGCTGGTGCGTCCTGCTTTTGCCTTTCGCAGTGCGAACCAGGCGCCGAAGGCGACAACGATGCCGATAAAGATATGCTGGCTGAGGATCCCCCAGGTGAAGGGGACAATCATTCCGGCAAACTCGTCGATGGTCCAGAAGCCGATAAGCTCCGGGTCGTCGAGCCGGCGAGGGATGATGTAAGGGTCTGCCATGACGGCGCTGCCTTCCCGTGCCCGGTCGTCAGATGATCGCGGTAACGACCGAGGTGACGATCGGGACACCCGTGCCGACGCCGATGCCGACGCCGACCGGAACGGCGACCTGACCGAGGGAGAAGCGTCCGGATGCGAGGCCGATCAGACCGCTCGCCAGGCTGAGCACGGTGATGATCTTGCCGCCCGATCCCTGCAGGAAGTTGGTGAACTTGGTAAGGGCAGGGGTGAAGGTCGCGTCCGTGCCAGCATAAGCCGCACTTGCCGCGAGCGCCGCAATTGCAACAGGAATGGCAATGCTGAGGGTCTTGCCGATGCGATTGGCGCCAAGGCGCCGGGGAGGGGTAAGGGACTGCATATGAAGCTCCATCTGGAGGGGTGAACACAGCCGCCTTGCGGTTGCTGTGCAGTCCACATGCATCTAGGAAAACGTTGTAGGAAAGAGTGAAGTGAGGAACCACGAGCAAGCCGGATGAATGCGGACAGCTCAAAGTGCCCGTGTCGGCGAGGTTGGCGCATAGCAGCGGAGAACAGGCGTTTATTTGACGGAATTCCCCAGCTGACTGGTCGAAGATTGCCGGCGAATCGAACTATGGGAGTGATTCGCCGATAACCGAGAAATTCGTGTTTTGTTCTTTTTGTTTTCCTACAGAACATTTCTCGGGATATGCCTGCGACTCACCAATCAAGGAGAGTTCGCATGCATCAAGTTTCACCCATGTTCGGCAAGGCAAACGACAGTCTTGCGCGTGTCCTGACGCACGCGGTCGAGGGCATAGACAAGCCGCGGCACCAGGTCGCGCGCGAAGCCGGAATGCACCGGGAGACATTGCTTCGGATC
This sequence comes from Novosphingobium sp., assembly GCF_037133355.1. Lineage (GTDB taxonomy): Bacteria > Pseudomonadota > Alphaproteobacteria > Sphingomonadales > Sphingomonadaceae > Novosphingobium. The sequence continues at coordinate 48,914 of NZ_JBAXOI010000019.1, forward strand.
ATGCGCGGCGAACGCCCTATCGGGCTCGATGAAGCCGCGCGCATATTCGAAGTCTGCGGCGCCTATTCCCGAGCCAGCATGATCCTGGCGTTGGCGGGACAGGAGGAGCTGGCTTGCGAGTGGATGCGCAGCGAGATGGGTGAGTTCCTCGAAGAATTCTTCAGCAGTTTGCCGGTTCACCTCCAGCGCACGCTGGGACGCAGGATCGAGGACCTCAGGCCGCGCTGGGCGAACGGCACTTCGCAGCTTGTTGCGCGCATGCTGGCGAAGCACATCGACGATATTGCCAACCGGGACATCTCTATGGCTTTGCCCCGGTAATGTCTGAGCCTCGGAGGGGTCCCAGTTTCAGAAGAGATGACCAATGACTGCCATTGACCAGATACATAGTCCCGCTGACCCCTCGCAACCGGCGCTCCCTCCGCCAGCCCGGCTTCTGCGCCTGCCCGAAGTAATGGCGCGTGTCGGACTGAAGCGCTCGGCCATCTATCAGCGCATGAGCGAAGGCAGGTTTCCCAAATCAAGATCGCTTGGGCCGAAGTGTGCGGTATGGATCGAGGCCGAGATTGACGACTGGGTTCGATCTATCGCTCGAAGTGCGAGCTGCTTAGGACAATAAAAAAAGCCGGTAAGAATTGCGCGAGCTAATCTGCATTAATTTATCGAGTACGGCCCGACCAATTTGGAAAGGAGGTTGTGGTAATAGAACCTTCATTGACGCATTGAAGGAGTGGGGCTGTGCAATTAGGTTGCTGACGCTTTAGCGGTCCAGAGCTTGTTCTGGAAAGCCGACCTTCCTGCGTGTCGCAGCTTCCCGCGCGCATCCTCGGCTATGGGCGGGTGACATCACATTTGTGCCAATTGTAGTCCGCCGGGACGATGTCGGTATCGCTATAAGCCCAGCACCAACCCCGACTCTGAAGTACCGTCTCCATCCTATCTCGACCGGAGCATATCTCGTCCTCTGGGGTATGCTGGCCGCCTCGGCACTCCTCGTTCAGCGCTCCCCACTGATTCTTCAGATCGTCGTCCGTAGCCATCGGATTTAAAGTTGTGGATAGTGTCTCGGGCGTCGGCGGGACACCGGGCGTTGGAGCAGTGGTCGATAGCAGTGACGACGTGGAACCTGCGGGAGAAGCAGATGCTCCATTCATCAGGTCGCTGATCTCGATGCGAATTAGCTTCCAAGAGAACAGCCCGCGCCGTTCGAAGAGTAGGGATGGCCCGTCCTTAGCTTCCTCAGTATTGCGCATCCGCACCCGAAACCGATCGATGTTCACCCAGCTATAGAAGTACGTAATTCGATTGCTAGCGTCGGACTTACCCTCGTTAGGTTTCTGTCCGCGCGCCATTGCAGCAATGCCGTCAGGGGTGACGAATGAATCGACCATGCGGTCGATGATGGCAGGGGCCATCATCAGCCCGAGCCCGACGAACGGGTTGGACTTCATGCTGCTATCCTCGCTCATCTTCTTCACCATGGCGGCGTTAAGCTGGGACTTCAGGCTGTCGCGTACGGCCGGGAAGTCGACGGACGATTCAAGCGCGTCTGCATCGACCGACTTGGCGGCCTCTTGGAGATTCCGGGCGGCTAGGTATGGCGAGCCGAAGTAGGCAATGCCGAAGATGAAGAGCAGTCCACCTACGATCAGAATCACACGATTGCGCATTCATCCTCCTCTTATCCTAGTGGACGATAGTGCGGATACATAAGTCGCGCCAGCGGACGTCGAATGAGGTGCCTGACCCAATCCCAATGTGACAGCAATCGTCGCGTCCTGATAATCCGGCATAAAGCCTTGCTTTACTCACCGCGATTTCATCGAATCGGTCATCTGCCTCCACCAAGCATCCGCCAAAATCGGGCAGTCCGCCGGCAGCCCAGTTCACGCCATTCCCCCTAAGGAAAAAATCTATAGCGGAGGAGGGGTGTTGCCAGTTAAGCTGGTTTGGTATGATCGTAAGGATCGTCCCAAAGTAGGTTCATCTGCTAACTCCGTTCGTGACTTAATCAGAATAAGTTCAGTGCTAGATTTGTTTGAGGGGGCGTACAATGAAGCCATCTTATTTGAACTGCACGTTAGATCGGTTTCAGTGGTCGCGTGGCGTCTCGCGGTTGCGTTGGGTGCTGCACGGTCTATTGGCGTTGTTGTGTTCCTTCTTTGCGGCGAGCCCCGCGTGGGCCGACCACTTAGTTATCAAGCGCCACGTCACACTGCGCGAGACCCCATCGCGGGTCAGCCAAGTCGTAACCTATCGTAAGCGATGTTCTCAGGCCACGGCGATCCATGGCATGAGTTCGCCGACGCTGTTTGCCGGATGACCGTTGGCTAGTTTTTCGAGCGTCTGCGTCAGCCAGGTATGCGGGTTGATGCCGCTGAGCTTGCAGTTTTCGATGAGCGTGGCGATCACCGCCCAGCTGTCGCCGCCTTCGTCAGACCCAGCGAACAAGGCGTTTTTGCGGTTCAGGGCCAGCGGTCTGATGCTGCGTTCGACGGCGTTGCTGTCGAGATCGACACGGCCGTCATCGAGGAACCGTGAGAGCCCGGCCCAGCGCGTCAGCGCATAGCGTATGGCTTCGCCAAGCTTGGCCTTCGCGCTAACCTGGCGGTTTTTGGTCTCGAGATAGATCCGCAAGTCGTCGATAATGACGCGGCTGCGCTCTTGCCGGATTTGCTGGCGCTGTTCGGCAGAGGCCCCGCGCACCTCGTCCTCGATCTTGTAGAGTGCCGCAATCCGCTGCAGCACTTCGATGGCGACCGGAGAATTGTCGGCCAGCTCGTAAAACTTGCGCCTGACGTGTGCCCAGCAGAACGCGAGCACAATCTGCTGCCGGCGCTTGGCCAGTGCGGTGTAGCCGCCATAGCCATCGACCTGCAGGATACCGGCAAAATCGCCGAGATGGGCCTCGGCCCGTTCTCCCTTGCGGTCGGCAGAATAGACATAGGCGACCATTGGCGGGGTATCGCCGCCCCATGGGCGATCGTCGCGCGCATAGGCCCACAGCTGCCCGGTCTTGGTTCGGCCGCACCCGGGATCGAGCACCGGCGCGGTGGTCTCGTCGGCGAACAATCGCTCGGATCGTCGCAATCGTTCCAGGATGTGGTCGCGCAAGGGGCGCAGATACCATGCTGCTCTGCCAACCCAATCCGCCAGCGTTGAGCGATCCAGTTGAATACCTTGCCGCGCGTAGATCTGGGCTTGCCGGTATAATGGCAGGTGATCGGCGTACTTGGCGACAAGGACCTGCGCGATCAGCGCTTCGGTGGGAATGCCGCCCTCGACGATCCGCGCCGGCGCCAGGGCTTGCACCACTGCACTCTCACATCCACGACAGCCGTAGCGCGGCCGGCGGGTGATCAGGACGCGAAAGGTGATCGGCACTACGTCAAGACGTTCGGCAACGTCCTCACCGATCTGATGGAGCGCCCCGCCGCAGCAAGGGCAAGCCCGGATACCATCCACTTCCTCGATATCGACAACCTGCTCGATCCGCTCGAGATGCGCAGGCAGCGAACCGCGGTTGGCCTTGCGGGGTCGGTCGGACCTGGACTGGCCGGTTGCCGCGTCGCGTGCCGCACGAGCCTGGCCCAGCGCCGTCTCGACATCTTCAAGGCCAAGCTGCAACTGATCAGGGTCAAGTTGCTCGGAACGTGCACCGAACCGGTGGCGCATGAAGGCATCGACGATCGACTGCAGCCGCTCGATCTCCGCGTCTGCCTCGCCCTTGGCGGCCAGGACTTCGGCGAGCTTGCGGGACTGCTCAAGGGCGAACGCACGCAGCGCTTCAACGTCTTCGGGAAGGTCCGCTTCCATAAGCATGGATGCAGTGAATCAGCAGGCGAAAGCCCCGTCAACCGGCAATTTGCGGGGCGATGGGCTTGCGTCCACCATGCACTCGGCGCCAGTCCAGCCCTTCCAGAAGCGCACCCAGTTGCGCCGCCGTCAGCCGCATCACACCATCCTGAATGCCCGGCCACTTGAAGCCGCCCTGCTCAAGTTTCTTGGCCATCAGGCACAGGCCGGTACCGTCCCACCAGACCAGTTTGATCCGGTCTGCGCGCTTGGCTCGGAACACGTAGATCACGCCGGAAAAGGGATCCCCACCATACTCGGCACCAACCAGCGCGGCCAAAGCGTCGGGTCCTTTGCGAAAATCAACCGGGCGCGTCGCGACCATCACGCGCGCGCCGGCGCCAAGTCCGATCATCGTGTTGCCTTGAGCGCTTCGATGACGGCCGCAATCACACTGGCATCGGCGCCGTGCGCGATCTTCACCGCGACACCATCAATCTCCAGTTCGACAGCAGCCGCTGTGTTGCGCCGCCTGCGACGGGCGCGACGCGCAGGTGATGGTTCTGGTCGCGTGGCCGGCTCGACCACTGCTGGCACGAACATCGTGCTGACCGGCTCTGCCAAGGGAGGCGCCAATCCAAGGTCGTCCAGTTGTTTGCTCAAATCCTTCCGCCAGGCATAGACCTGCGAAGGATCGAGGCCGTGTCGCCGCGCGACAGCGCCGACACGCTCGCCGCCAGCATAGCATTCAGCGACAATCGAGGCCTTGACCTCCGGCGGCCAATCCCGGCGCTTGCCTTTGCCCGTGAATATCTCGAACCTCTGCGCCCCCTTGCTCACAGGATCATCACACGGGATTATCATAGGAGTAGCGCCCTCGGCCCAAATCAGGCCGCGCAAACTCCACGCTGGGCATCACCCACGCAAGGTGGGGGCCGGACAGCGCTTACAACCTATCCGCCGCCCGGCACCGTTTTGCGCTTGCTCGACAAGGGAGCCAGGCAAAGTGGCTACTACCGCGTTGCGCTCAAAGATGGCCGCATTGGATGGGTATACTTTACATTCGTCGAGCGGCGAGCTGGCGATCCGCCCGACTGGTCAACGGAAAACTTAGTCGCTGCTGGCACTGCCGCTGGAGCGATGGCGGTCCACTATATCAATGTTGATCAAGGCGCTGCGGCGCTTGTCGAATTCCCGTGCGCGGCCATTCTGATCGATGCCGGCGGACGGGGCGCCGCTGCAGGCGATCACTTGCTAAACTATCTCGACAAATTCTTTGCGCGGCGGCCAGACCTTCAAAAGCGCCTTGAAGCGGTGTTTGTCACGCACACGCATGTTGACCACAATAGCAATTTGCGCCGTATCGCGGAGCGTTTTTCGATAGGCGGTTACATTCACAACGGCATACTTACCGGATCGGGACGCGTCGCCGCGAAGTGGATGGACGCGCGCGTGCACCAGATGCCGCCTATTCGAACGCTCGCGGTCACGGACGCGATGGTCGATGCTTCGACACGCGGACTTTCAAATGAGGTGATCGATCCAGTGTCTTGTCCCGATGTAGATCCCAGCATTCGCGTGCTGTCTGCGAGCTATGCTCAGAACCCAGGCTGGCCCGACGGTGAATTCGAAAACGGCAATAATCAAAGTCTAGTCATTCGCATCGACTATGGTCAGGCGTCATTCCTTTTCACTGGCGATATGGAAGAGACTGCGCTTGAGACACTCGTCGAAAAATATGCCGGGACTCACGCGCTCGATGTGGATTTTTACGAGGTTGGGCATCATGGCTCGCATAATGGAACAACCGCTGAGCTAGTGAATGAGATGACTCCAAAAGCTGCGGTCATCTCGATGGGGCCTGCTACGACGGAAGAGCCATGGACAGCCTGGGCCTACGGTCATCCCCGAAGCGACGTCGTCACGCTGCTCGCGCACTCGGTCACGGATCGCCGGGTCAAACCGGCACAAGTTAAGGTTGCTGATCGGGTCAAGAAAATTTGCTGAGATAGAGATCACCAGCGCGGTTTACGGTAAGCGCCGTCGCGGCCCCACCTTGCGGGTGTGAAGCGCAGGGCCGAGTCTCCGCGCCCTGATTGGGCCGAGGACGTTGGTGCTATGACGATGTCATATGATGATGCTGGGACCAGTGGTGTCCAGCGCTTTGAAGTTTTTACCGGGATCGGTCGTCGTCGGGATTGGCCGGAGGAAGTAAGGGCGTCGATTGTCGCCGAGAGCTTTTCCGGTCGAGAGACGGTTTCTGCGGTGGCGCGCCGGCACGCGCTCAGCCCCTCGCAACTGTTCACTTGGCGTCGGAAGCTGCGCAAGGAGATGGAAGAGCGCGGCGTGCCGCTGCGAGCGGCACCGGTGTTTGTCCCCGCCGTGGTCGAGGCGGCTCCTGCTGATGAACCCGTCCCGACAGCCCGCCGTCCGATCGAGCGCCGGCGATCGAAGGTGGGTGCAGTCGAGCTTGAGATCGATGGCGTGGCGGTGAAGATCAACGGCGGTGCCGATGCGGGCGTGATCGCGGCAGTGATTGAAGCGCTTAAGGCAACCCGATGATCGGACCAGGCGCCAACGCGCGTGTGATGGTGGCGACGCGCCCGGTAGACTTCCGCAAAGGACCGGACGCGTTAGCCGCACTGGTCGGCAAGGAGTATGGCGGCGATCCGTTTTCGGGCGTGATCTACGTGTTCCGGGCGAAGCGCGCGGACCGGGTCAAGCTCGTCTGGTGGGATGGCACGGGCCTTTGCCTGATGGCCAAGAAGCTGGAGTCCGGCGGCTTCAAGTGGCCCGGCATCCAGGACGGCGTCATGCGACTGACGGCCGCCCAACTCGGCGCACTTCTGGAGGGTCTGGACTGGCGTCGGGTGCATAGCGGGCGACGTCCAATCGCCCCGCAGATTGCCGGTTGACGGGGCTTTTGACTGCTGATTCAATGCTTCCATGCTTATGGAAGCGGATCTTCCCGAGGACATCGAAGCGCTCCGTGCGTTCGCCCACGAACAGGCCCACATACTGGCTGCGGAACGTGCCGCAGCAGCCGAGTTGGCGCTCGCAAAGGGCGAGGCCGATGCCGAGATCGAGAGGCTCCAGTCGATCATCGATGCGTTTATGCGTCATCGGTTCGGTGCGCGGTCCGAACAACTCGATCCCGACCAACTTCAGCTCGGCCTGGAAAATGTCGAGACGGCTCTCGGTCAAGCCCGGGCTGCCCGCGAAGCGGCATCTCCACAGTCCAGGAGCGATCGTCCACGCAAGTCCAACCTCGGCTCGTTGCCCGCACACCTGGAGCGGATCGAGCAGGTCGTCGATATCGAGAACAAGGCTTGCCCCTGCTGTGGCGATACGCTGCACCAGATCGGCGAGGATGTAGCCGAGCGCCTCGATGTTGTGCCAACCACCTTCCGCGTGCTGGTCACGCGCCGTCCGCGCTACGGCTGCCGCTCATGCGAGAGCGCGGTCGTTCAGGCCCCGGCACCAGCGCGGATCGTCGAGGGCGGCATTCCCACCGAAGCCCTGATCGCGCAGGTGCTGGTCGCCAAGTATGCCGATCATCTGCCATTGTACCGACAAGCGCAAATCTACGCCCGGCAGGGCATCCAGCTTGATCGTTCCACCCTTGCCGACTGGGTCGGGCGGGCCGCCTGGTATCTGCGTCCGCTGCGCGACCACATCCTCGAGCGATTGCGACGATCGGAACGGCTGTTCGCCGACGAGACAACGGCACCGGTGCTCGATCCCGGGCGCGGGCGGACCAAAACCGGCCAGTTGTGGGCTTATGCCCGCGATGACCGGCCCTGGGGTTGCAATGATCCGCCGATGATTGCCTATGTCTACGCTGCCGACCGTAAATCGGAGCGCGCCGAAGCGCATCTGCGCGACTTCGCAGGCATCCTGCAGGTCGACGGCTATGGCGGCTACGCTGCGCTGGCAAAGCGTCGGCAGCAGATCCAGCTCGCCTTTTGCTGGTCGCACGTGCGCCGGAAGTTTTACGAGCTGGCAGACAAGTCGCCCGTCGCCACCGAGGTGCTGCGCCGCGTTGCCATGCTCTACGCTATCGAGGACGAGGTGCGCGGCTCGTCGGCAGAGCACCGCCGGGCCCTGCGCGTCGAGCGCGCACGCATCGTGGTCGATGATCTGCGCCTCTACCTCGATGCCCGGCTTCGCCAAGTCAGCGCGAAGAGCAAGCTTGCTGAGGCAATCCGCTACGCGCTGAACCGTTGGGCTGGTCTAACCGTTTTCCTCGGGGATGGCCGCGTCGAACTCGACTCCAACACCGTCGAGCGATCAATCCGGCCGCTGGCATTGAATCGCAAAAATGCGCTGTTCGCCGGCTCTGACGAGGGCGGCGACAACTGGGCAGTGATCGCAACGCTCATCGAAAACTGCAAGATCACCGACATCAATCCGCACGCATGGATGACCGAAACGCTGACCAAGCTCGCCAACGGTCATCCAGCCAACAGCGTCGGCGAACTCATGCCCTGGATCGCCGTGGCCTGAAAACACCGGTTACGGTTTACGCGACTGGCTGGGACGGTGATGTCGTCCTGCACGCGGAGACCGACGGGCGCTACTCGGTCGAGCTGGCCCCTTGAGTTGAAGCGTTAGCGCTTCTGCTTTTTAAATCGTTACGTCACCAAATGCTGTCAGATATGGCGATTTTGGGTACCTCAATTGGACAGAAGCGGTTACAAAATCTCAGTCAATCGGATGGTAGATCTGGTAATTTGTCACAATGTCGAGGCCTATTGGTCTAATTTAGTCAAAAGGATTATTGGTTGAGTAGCGCTCGCCAACGAATTTCGTATTGTTCGTGAAGGTTTCTATGTCCTTCTGTGCTAAGCTGCGAAGAATGGTGTCTACGCGCGTCTGCATTTGGTCCAAGCTGTCGTCTAGTATGAAGCTCGCCGATTTCCCGGTTTTGCGGAAAATTTCGGCTCGATGCGCTTCTGGGATGTCGATGTAGCTCTTTACCAGCTTGGGCAGATGCTGCTCGCGCATCTGGTCGATATCCACCCTGGAAAAATTTGGCATGTCCTCCCGCAAGAGCGCGTTTTCAACCTCGAGCAGGCCTGCGAGAATACGTCTGATGCGAGCCTTGGCGCTACTGGGGATCCGGTCATCTTCGTAGTCAATCGTGGCCGGCAGCACAGCAGGCGCAGCCGGCGCCGACGGCATTGATGGCGGCGCTTCCCCCCTCAGGGCCTTCCCGATGCGGGTGAAGAAGCCGTTGTTGCTCATTTCGCTCCTTCCGCCATTTCGAAAACCATCGCTCCAGCCACTCGCAGACCCTAGCTGATCTTGATCTAAAATGAAATTCGCAGGGGGCGGTCCCCGCAGCCAGACAACCCAGACCATCCGAATGGCGGCCAGAAACAGCATGATGGAGACAATGACCCACAACATGCTCAGCTGGCAGAAAGGAAAAGATCACTGGCTGCGGACTGGTTCTGCCCTTCGGCGCGAGCGATATACCCTTGCGCCTTTGTCGTCTCAGCTGAGAGTGTGTCGATGGTCGTCTTCATCGAGTCGAGAGCTTTGAGTTTGAAGCTATCGACGGCGTCCATCGTAGCGTAAATGTTTGCAAACGCGCGCTGAAGCACTTCTACCTGGATCGTGGCCGATGAGGCCTGTTCGTTGATCGCTGCGGTGTTCGTGCGCAGAAGATTACCCGTCGATTCGATCAGGTTGGCAGCGGTTGTATTGAGGGCTGTGATCTGGCTGAGCACCAGACGCTGATTGTTCAGCGCCTGCGCCACAGTCACCGCCGTACGCAGCGCAGCGATTGTCGTGGTGGTCGCGCGGTCTACGCCCTTGATGAGCTCGGCGTTGTTCTTCTTGATCAAGTCGAGCGCAAGATAGCCCTGCACCGAGACAGCCATCTGGGTCAGGAGATCGGTCTGGCGCTGCCTCACGTTGAACAGCGCGTTCTCCCGCAGTGCCTTGGCCTTGGCCGGAGCGGAGCGGTCGAGTTCAGTCGTCTTTTCGTCAAGGTGGGTATCGAGCATCCTGGTGATGACTATCATCTGCTCGAGCTTGCCCATTAATTCCCAGATCTTGCCGCGCTCGGTCTCTATCGCGATGTTGTCCTGAATCAGCTCGTCCTTGCCTCTCACGAGACTTGTTATGATGGCCTGTAAATGGGTCTGGGCAGAGGCGTAGCGGTCGAAGTACGCCTTGATTTTGTTCCCGAAAGGAATGATGCCAAGCAACTTGCGCGGCTTAAGCAGGTCGCCGTCGCGGCCCGGGTCGAGCCCATCGACGACTATACGAAGATCGAGCAGAGCGCGGCCGACGCCGCCTTCCTGACCCATTACTTTGGTTGGCTTGTCGAGAAAGCGGTTCGAGGCGCTCGACAGAGCAACAATCTCCTTCTGGCCAATGCTGGAAATCTGGCCAGTGACCTTTTCGAACTCTGGGCTCTGGCTGTCGTGCTTCAACAGGTCGGCGACAAATGCATTGACCTTGCCCTGAAGCTCTATGCGAACTTCATTGGTCACAGGGACAAGGCCCGCGGCCTGTTCAACTGGAATAGCGGCAACGGGATCGGGCGCAGTGAGTGTCAGCTGAGTCATGACGAGCCTTAGGCAAGATGGGGCAAAATTAGAGCAGCGTGGTGCGGCATGCAATCAGTCAACCGCAGGAAGCTTGAGCCCCTCAGGCAATCCGCATTGGCGAGATGATATCGCTTTCGTCGACGCCATAGGTCTGTGCCCTGGCAATGATGTTGCCCGCCCAACGACGGTGCGTCGCAGGTTCGCACATGCTCCCCTGCGATCCGAAAACCGCCCGGGCTTCGGCATTCAGAATTGCCTGTGCTTCAAGAAGGTCACAACTAGACGGCTGGTAGCACGATTGGATCACACCGATTTGACGGGGATGAATCGCGGTTTTGGTCAGAAGCCCATGCTCGATGTCTCGCTCGACTTCCTCGCGAAGCACATCGGGTGCGTTAAAGTGCTCAAATACCGGCGCGGCGACAGAAAAGCCGGCTGGGATGAATGTTGCGGCCATGTCGCGGATAACGGCCCCCAAGGGACCATCATAGGCGGTGCGGAACTTTGAGCGTCGAACGCCTAGGATGTTGAGGATGTCATTGCCGCCAATGCGAATGGCCGTGACACGATCGCGGAATGGCAAGAGTTGCTTGCATAGCTGGTCGAGCGCGGCGCGATCGAAGGCTTCGGCACCTTCGATCGTCGGCATAAAAGTGTGCTGCGTTCCGACCATGACCGAGAGCCAGTGGGCAATGCTGCTCGATTCCACCTTGGGCAGGATGAAGCCATTCACGGCTTCAATACCGGGCTGTGCAATCATCCAGTTAAGCATCGCAACGTCACGTGGGCGGACGTAAATCGCGATCCGTGGGGTAATTCGGTTGAGGTCCACCAGAAAGGAGGAGAACCGAGTACGCGCAATCTCAAGCTCGTCCTCTCGGGTTGAGTCCTCTAGGCAGACGGCAACTGATCGCAGCTCAGGATTGCTCCCCAGGCAAATCTCGATCAAGTTCGGGCGCAGCACGGGGATGTAGAGGGTGGCGCCCAAAGCGATTGCGCTCATTCTAATGCGCCTCCAAGCTTCTTGATAACGGCGACGGCGCGATAGGTAGACAGATCGCGTTGAAGGATGCGAACGCCCGCAGCACGTGCAAGGTGAATAATCGGCTGTACCTCGGGATCTTCGAGATCGGCGACATAAAGCTTCTCGGGGACACGGCGCAGAATGGCACGGGTCGCTTCCGCCACCCCGGGCTTGATCCTGTTAACGTCATCAATATCGTCTTGAGCCCCAATCGCGGCCAAGAGGACCTGGCAGCTCTCGCGAGCCGCCTTGGCGCCGAACCGGTGCAAGCCGGTCGGCCTTGTGTGGGCGATGGGAGCGGCCTCGATTGCACTGATGAATGCCGCGCTCAAGTCATGAGCGCGGTACTCTTCCATGAAGGTGCAGGCATGGAAGTCATCAGGGCCTACGAGTTCGTCATTGAGGACCGAGCGGCTGATGAGCCCCGAAACGATCCCATTCAATAAACCGCTCGGGATGACATAATCTTCGGTGGTCGCGGCCAGATCGGCACAGCCTGCGGGATCTGCCACAACTGCAAGGAAGGGTTGAAAGCCAATGTCACTGGTCGAGAGTGAAGCTCTCAGTTGCCGGGTGATCGCACCCTTGCCTGTCCACCCGTCGACGAAGATCGAGGTGGTGACCCCGTGACACCGCTTGATGAAGCGAAGGGCATTCTCGTCAATGCCGCGGTCACGGATGATCGAGATCGAATAGTGGTGAGCCTCGATGCCCATTCGTTCCAGTGCGCGTTTGAGGAGTACACCGACCGGTGTGCCCGCACGGGCGAGCGAGATGACTACGCATTCACGCGCGGTTTGCGGGCGTTCGGCAATTGATCTTGCCAGCTGCTCGATATCGGTCCGCAAGATCGACGCGTTTCGCTCGAGCGCTTCGCGATAGAGCTGAAGATAACGCTCATCCGGCAGTTTCTCAGCAGAGAGCATCTCGGAGTAATGGCGCGCGCCTGACTGGATGAGCGCTTCCTTCTGATCGACCGAGACGGGTGAAATAACTGTAGGCTTGAGAAGGATATGGACGTCACTTTGGTTATAGCTGCCCGAGAAATGCGCGCTCTGCATGTCGTGAATTATCAGCACCAAACATTCCCCAGCTTCGTTTGGGCCCAAAGCTGGGAGGTAGTTGGGGTTATGGCGTAGTCGCATAGGTCCATGAAGCCGACGTCGGAATGGCTATCGCCGATACCGATTATCAACAGGTTTTGGTCGCCGGTGCGCGCAGTTTCGATAACGTAGTGGGCTGCATCGCGCTTATTTAGCCACGGCGGGAGAAACGCGAGGTTGTTGCCGTTGCGATGGCAGCGCCAACCATCGGGCAGGAAAGCTTTGAGCTCCGGCTCAACCGCTTCAAGGATCTCGCCGTCGTCCACGTTGCTCTTAACCACTAGGTAGAGGTCGAGGTCGCCTTCTTGCACTAGCCAGTGGCGATACTCAGCCCCTGAGATGTGATGGCATAAAGCACCATAGACTTCGGCTGGAGCAACTCCAAGCCGCAGCTTTTCGTGGAGGTGGGCGTGCCAAGCTGCATCAACCTCGCCGCCGGTCGCAACAATGCAGCCACCGTTCGAGCATACAGCAGGATTCTGCACGATGTTCACGCGGCCCAACACTTCACGGCTTCGCGCTGTGACTGGCACAACCTTGCCATGCTGAAGCCAGTTGAGCATGCGCTGCTGCCGCTTGGTCGCAAAGCCGCTTTCCTGCCCGTCGGCGAGGTAACTCATCGTGAGCAGGTCGGTCGCCTCAGGCGGGCACTTGCGTGCGGTTTGGAAGAGGGTGTCATCGAGGTCTGTAAGGATCAACATTGAGTCGTCAGGCCTTTGCTTGGTCTGAACCGCGAACCATGAGCTTTCGCTCGAAACGTTTTTCTTTCGCCAAATATCTGGGGCGCTGTGCCCCCCCTCGCTGAAGTGGTGCAAGGTGTCGAAGCGCGACCTGCAGCAAAAGCCCCCATCTGATAAAATTGCTGAATCCAACGGCATTCATCTTTGATAATCTAGCGCTGGTATCGCGGACAGCCAATACGCTGCCGATCATCGCTTCCCTCAAGCACGATCTCCAAAGCGCAAACAAGCGCGATCGGCCGTTGCCTTTGGAGGATCGCGCTGATCCTCCGGAGCTGAAAACGAGATGCAGGAGATGCCGCTTAGCGGCATGCATCCTTTGATGCCGGTTTCGCATCACTCCTCGTCACGGTATTGGCAAAGCACTATCTGAACCGGGACGTTACGTCCCAACTCCTGCATCGCGCGGGCGGCTTCAGCGGCTTGGTTGCCTACCAGCTCTGCAGCTATGATGACGCGGTCGGGATCGTGAGCGAGAATGTTGTAGAGGAACGTTGGCGCGCCTGAGCCATAAGCGTCGGTGAAGGTCGAACGCGAACGCATCGCATGCCCTACCATTGCAGGTGTGCGGGTTATGCTCTGCACGGCAGCGATGCCACCCTGCGCCTCGATTTCCTCAGCGATGCGCAAAGCTTCGTAGCTATGCTCGCCGTCTCCGAGGACCAGAATACGTTCGCCTGGCTGGCAATGGACGTGGACGCGGTCGGCGGCTTCTGGCGCGTGCAGACCGCAGCGGCTGCGCATACCTGTCGAGGGCGCGATTCCAGCGCCATTAGATCCTTCTGGAAGCTGGTGGGATTGCTCGGCCGGGTTGCTCGCATGCCACTCCATCCAGCCCGAAAGTATCGAGTGCCGACGCGCGGGATACGGCATATCAGCCAAATAGTCGCCGCCGCTCCAGTCAGTGATGCAGCAGGTCTCGATCTGGCGAAGCTCTTTCATTACGCCGAGCATGCTGCGGACAGCCGACACGAAAGTGTTCCCGGTGCTACATTCGTCGTCGATCACCACAAGCGTGCGTGCATCCTTGACCTTGCGGATAATCGCCGGGTCGGCAATTTGTACGAGATGCGAGGTCGCGTGGCTGTGCCCTTCCTCGAACTTGGTAATTGGGTCGGTGCCACGTACCTTTTGTCGGGATGTCTGCAGATAGGCGCTGCTCACCGAAGGGTTTCGTGCCTGAAACGCCGCATAGACACCTTGGCCCAGGGCAGTGGCGGTCTCGGCCATCCCGAGAAAAACGACCGGCTGCGGCAAGTCCGCGCTGAGTGTGGCGGCTATGGCATCCATGGTGGCGCGTATGTGCACCGGCCGCGCCGGGACATGACGCCCGAGAACTTTAGACACAACCAAGAAGCCACGCTTTGGATTGGCGCGTGCAGCGAAGTCGCAGAGCTCCGAAATCTCGGGACCATGATCAATGGTGAGCACTAGGGTGCCTGTCGGTAACGCCACATGGTTAGTACGACTCTTGGCTTCGATCGTCTGGTCAGTCACTGATTTCTTCTTCCCGTGCCACGTTACGACCATGGCATTGCAGCCTCATTGCATCAGACAGTTTTACTGCCTAGCCGGCCCCTAGGTCAGAGGTGGCTGTGTCACCAGCATTCCGCGCGAGTTTGCCTCGATGCGAGCTCCAAGATGCCGCAGCAGGTTGTAGGGCTCGATCGCAGCGATCTGCGAAAGGTCCACGTTGTTCCAGGAATTTCGGGTCACCGTGATGGTCGCGACGTACTCGTCCAACAGGCGTCCGGTTGCAATCTTACGCTGGGTATAAGCCGAAAGCGCGACTGTATGGACGGCACCTGCTGCAGCGAAACTGTGTCCGATCAGCCTAGTGATGACAGCTGAAACGTGGTCAAGGTAAAGGCTAGCAACGTCCTTTTGGCTCATCGGCTTTTCGACAAGCTCAAGGCGCGAGACGACCGCGTTCCAGCGGGTAGAGGGCATATCCTCGATCTCAGGTAGATCAACGTCGAGCAAAAGCCTCCCGTCTTCCAGGTCGAGTGCGATGTTTGTTTCAGCCGGCCAGGCTAGTGCTCCGAGAGCTTGCAGAACTTCGTCTGCGACCGCGCTCATATCGGGGCCGGCATTCGCCTTGGCGGCGCGCCACGTCATCAAAGCGTCCATGTATTCCCCGTGCGAGCCGTACTGATTTGCTTGCGGCTTTCCAGCACTACTCGGCTTGGTCGGAGTCACCGAGCGAGGGATGTCGTGATGGAGGTGTCGGAGCGCGTCGAGGCGTTGGTTGCGTGCTTTGGCGTCGTTCTCGAGCAGGTCCTTTATGAGGTCTTTCATCTGAGATTTCACTGTCGGCAGATGCGCGGAGTGGATCGGATTCCCATTACCATCGACAATTTCGATGCCATTGCCGACGATGCGTGCCTGCGCCGAGGCAGGCAATGGGGGGACTGAAGGCAGCGGCCCGCCAGGTTGCTGGTCAGAATAGCGATCGTCGCGCGAACGTGTGCGGCCTTTGGGCTTGTCCAGGCGCTCGCGCCAGCTCAGGCCGGACCCCGGAATGCCAACATTTCCGTGAACGCCGCTCTTGCCAATTGTGACAGAGGCACCCCTTGGGCCAGCGCTCATAGAGACTCCGCCTTTCGAAAGGTTGAGGCGAAGCCCCGGGAAGAGCGTGACGCGCTTTTGGAATCTGAAGCCCATGGATGAACCCTACGCCAGAACGGTGATGCTGATAACGGAATCGCGGAGACGATTGACGACTTCGCGGCGATTGGCGTCGTGGAGCGGATTGATATCGGGCAAGGCCTTGCCGGACGCAGCGATCAGTTCAAAGACAACGCTTGCCTTGATGCCGAAGTTGACGTTCTCCGAGATGCTGCCGCGGTCGCGGACATTGCGATGGGCGAGCGAGGCTGATGTGATGCCGACGACATTACCGGCGTCATCGACGATCGCGCCGCCGGACGATCCTGACCCGATAGGGGCAGTGAACTGAAAGCGAGAGACGTCGCCCATACCTCCTGCCAACCCGGAGACATTCCCGGTCGTAACCTTCAAGTCACTTCCAAGCAGATCCATCAGCGGGTAGCCCGACGCCATGACGCTCTCTCCAAGCCACAGGGGAGAGGTGAGACGCAGCGGGAGAGGCTGTCCTTGGACCGGCCCCTGGAGCAGAGCCAGGTCGTGGAATTCGTCTACGGCCAGCACGTTCAGAAACTGACGTGTGCGGCCGATCTGAAAGCTGTTGCCGTTCTCGATCACGTGGGCATTGGTGACGATCAGTTCTGGCCCGACGACTACACCGCTACCGGTGCAAAGCGTGCTGCCAGAAGGTCTGCGATTGTCGAACTCCGGTTCGGGTTGGAGCGGTGCGTCGCGGCCCATGCTTGGGCGCATTCGGTGCGGAATGCTGATCGAGGTAAAGTTTCGTGCACGGACATAAGCGTCGATGCCAAAGGTGTATCCTTCGTTGGACGCCTTCATTCGCAGGCTGCCATCGCGCGTGTAGATTTCACCCAGAATGACTGCGGCGAGCTGTTCGCGCGGGACCGGAAAAACGTAGTGCTGCCCGCCGATCTGCATGCTGACAGGGTAGGCGGAGTTAGTGAAACCGCCCTGAGTATCATCGGTCATATACGCAACGATGTCGCCGTGGCCTTCGAGGACATCGATCGAATCGAGGCTCCACTGACCCGGGCCGTCGTGGTTGAAAGCCACGGCTCTGCCCTGCACTGTAATTGCGGCAACCGCGAGCCGATCATGATCGCGTCCTTCGAACCGGATTGTAAGTCCCCGCTGGGTGGGCAGGCGGAATCGCTGGCCTGGCTGAAGTTCGCTCATGAGCTCTGGCTTTCCGGATACAACGAAATCGTCGCGGTCGTCTTGATCTTGAAGTCGAGGTCGGGGAGCTGGATCGTCTCACGGGTTAAACGACCTGAAAGAAGTCCGCCCCAATCCCCGAGCAAGCTGCTACCAAACTCCTCGCCGTACACCGATCCGCCTGCTGGGCGTGTGTTAATCTCCAGCACTTTCCAGCTGCCATTCTTGGCTTTGCGGAACTGGATATTCACCACACCGTGCAAGCAGAAGCGTGCGACGAGGCTTCTCGCTGCGCTTTCGAGGGGGTGGGATGTCTGCAACCGCTGGTGCGAAGCCTCTTTGGTTCGAGCCACAAACTTCAGGATCGTGCCCAGGTCGCACAATACGTCGAAAGACACCTCAGGCCCTGGGAGGTACTCCATTAAAACGAAAGGCGGGATCGGCGATTTGGCCTCCTGAGCCCGCATCGCTGCGAGAAACAGGTCCTGGTGCATTGTGCGAGCATCAGGATTCATAATGTGTGAAAGTGCTGATCCCTTGGTGAGCTTCCAGAAGCCGTGCCCATTCACGCCAAGCCGAGGCTTGAGGCAGGGCAGATTGTCTCCGAGGGTGGCTTGGAATTTCGGGAGCATTTCCTCGAGGTTAGCTGCACTTTCAACGTTGAGTGTCTGGAGGTGAAACCCTTCGCCCACGAGTGCGTTGGCAAAGGCATACTTGTCCTCTAGAAGTTCGATCGTCGCGATGTTTGCTGGGAGGTGTATCGCGCATGGCAGGTCGGCACCGGCTAGAAGCTTGCGACGACGCGTGGGTATTAACAGATCAATCTTGTTGTCGATGATCTGTTTTCTGACCCACCTGACATAAGCCTCGTCATCAAGGCTTGGTTCGATCCAGGTCTCTTTAGGACCGGCATAGACTGGCATATTTGGGGCCACGCTGATGATCACCTCAAGCGAAGGATCGGCAGCCATCATCGCCTTTGCGATGGGAGCGAGCGAGAAGCCACGATTGAACCAAAGGCGCATTATTATCCTGAGCTTTTGAAAGCGAAGTCATACTCAGCGCGGCGACCGAATACCTGCAGCGCGTGTTGCCCAGATCCAAAAAGGCGCTCTTCTAGCCGGGCGACATGGTTGGCATGGGCTGCTCCTGCAATGAAGTTGCAAGGGCCGGCAACGAGTTGAGGCTGCCGCCGGATCCTGTCTCAGTTAGCGGCTTAAACGTTGACGCCCATGGCACCAGCAAGGCCCGCAAGGCCGCTGGTCCAGCCTTCGCCGATTGCCTTGACTTTGATCTCGCCGCTTACTCGGTAAAGCTCCACGAAGATCATGGCAGCGTTTGTGCTGCTATCTTCGCTCAAGTCGAACCGAGCAAGTTCTTTTCCGTCAGCGTCATTGATAACGCGGGCATAAGCATTTGAAACCATGCCGAAGTTCTGGTTGCGCACTTGCCCGTCATAGATCGTCACAGCGATTACAACCTTCTTCACGTTCTCGGGCAGTTTGACGAAATCTACCCTGATGGTCTCGTCATCGCCATCACCCGCGCCGGTCCGATTGTCGCCGCCGTAGGATACCGATCCGTCGGGCGAGACCTTGTTATTGAAAAAAATGAAGTGCGAGTCCGAAAGGACCTTTTCGTCCTGGCCAAGGATGAACGCCGAGGCGTCTAGGTCGAATTCTTGACCATCGGTCTTTCGAGCGTCCCAGCCAAGGCCGACGGTGACGGAGGAGACGCCGGGCGCCTCCTTGCTTAGGTTTACGTTGCCGCCTTTGACGAGAGAGACTGCCATAGGGTGGGAATCCTTTCAGGTTGGAAGGGGAGGGGAGGGGATTGCTCCCCACTCAAGCATTAGCCAACATTGACGCCGAAATTCGTTGCGAGCGGGCCAAGGCCACCCCTGTAACCCTGTCCCACCGCACGAAACTTGAAGTCGCTGCCGTGACGGTAAACCTCGCCGAGAATCATCGCAGTCTCAACCGAGGCGTCTTCCGACAGGTCAAAACGGACGACTTCGGCGCCAGTCTTGACGTTCACGAGACGGATGAAGGCATTCGATACCTGGCCAAAGGACTGACCCCGCAGTTCGCCCTCATGGATGGTGACGACGATCGCGACCTTGTCGATATCAGCCGGCATCTTCGAGAGTGTGATTTTGACTTGCTCGTCGTCGCCTTCGCCGGCACCAGTGCGGTTGTCGCCCTGGTGAATGACGGCACCCGCGGCAACGTTCATGTTGTTGTAGAAGCAAAAGTCCGCATCGGAGCGGACCTTGCCGTCCGTCTTTAGAAGAAATGCCGAGGCATCGAGATCGAAGTCCTGACCATCAGTAGCGCGCGCATCCCAGCCAAGGCCGACCATGATCTCGTCGAGACTCGGATCCTCCTTGGACAACGAGACGTTGCCGCCCTTCGAAAGCGAGATTGCCATGGGTTTTGTCCTTTCCATATTGTCGTTAGTGAATGAGGGTGATCGCGAAAGCCCCAATGAGAGCTCAAGCAAAATAGACTGTGCAAGTGCTGATAAGGCCCGGCATTGAGCCCCGCCATTTTAATTTCATGTGGTACGGCCACCAGGGATCACATCGCCGGTAGGCAGAATGACATCGGCGTCACCATCTTCCTCGTACTCGTGCGGAAAAAGCTTCTTGTGGCGGATCGAGGCGTAGAGTGAGAGGCCGATTATAAGCGCGCCGACCAGGCCGGTGACAACTTCTGGAGTGTGGACCCGGATGCTGATCAGCATAATCACTGCCAGCGAAAGGATCGCGTAGAAAGCGCCTGGCTCAAGGAATCGGAATTCGCTGAGATGCCCGCCCCTTACGAGCGCAACCGTCATTGAGCGGACAAACATGGCGCCGATGCCAAGGCCCAGCGCAATCAGAAGGATATCGTTGGTGATAGCGAAGGCTCCAATCACGCCGTCAAACGAGAACGAGGCGTCGAGGAACTCCAGATACACAAAAGAGGCCGCGGCCGAGCGAACGATTTTGCCGGTAGCGGCATCTTCTTCGCCGCCCATGAAATCGCCGAACTTCTGTACGAGGAAGAAGATGGCAATTCCCGAGAAACCGGCGATGAGGAAGGTGCGCTGTTCGGCCTTTTCAAGCCAGAATGACAGTGCACCAATGAGCACCGCGGATACGATGTATGGAGCGCCTGGGAGCTTGGCGAGAAGCGAAAGCGGCTGTTCGACAAAGCCGATCCAGTGGTGTTCGCGATCTTCGTCAAAGAAAAAGCTTAGGCCCACGAGCATAAGGAAAGCGCCGCCGAAGCCGGAAATACCAATGTGAGCGCCAGTCACGATCTCTTCGTAGAGCTTGTGGTCGCTCGTTGCGATGCGCGCAGCTTCCCACGGTGTGACCATCGCAGCGAACGAGACGATGAGGATTGGAAAAATGATCCGCATCCCGAGCACTGCGATGAGGATGCCCCAAGTTAGAAAACGGCGCTGCCATTTTTCATCCATGTCCTTCAGAATCGAGGCGTTAACGACGGCATTATCAAGGCTGAGTGAGGTTTCCATCACGCCGAGCACGCCAGCGATAAAGACCATCGACAGAGCGGTGCCCAGAAGACCGGTTTCTGCGTAGCCGAGAACGCCGGCGAGGATAAGGCAGACGATTGTGACAATAATTGAGCCGCGAAAGGCTTGCATGAGGCGATTTCCAATTCTGTAGGATCAATCTGTTGCAGGGTTGAGCCTTGTTAATCCTTTGTGGCGCTGCGCCAGCGGAAATGGAAGCCGAGCGCTTCGGCGAAAGGCTGTTGGCTGTCATAGTACTGCATATGCCGCTCCATCTTGAGTTCGCCATTGCGATTCTCGATGACGGCAATGCCGCATAGGCGCTTATCATTGCGGCCTTCATTCATCTGAACCTCGATCTCAGGCTGGCCCGGGATGTTCATCCGCACGATTCCATCCGTCTGGGTCCAGTTGGGGACGCCGTCGTAAATCAAGGCGAAAATGGCAATCCGGGTAAAACGGTCGAAGTACCTGCCGTTGATTCGAATGGTTTCGCCAGCAGCCACGGCGCCAGTGCGATCATCCCCCGACAGCTCGATCCAGGGCTCGCGTTCGAAGCTACCGAAGGTGTTACCGAGAGCCTGAATGATGCCTTTGTTTCCATCCCCCATCTCGAAAAGGACGCCGAGGTCGAGATCGATTTTCTTCGAGCCGCTGCTGAAGAAACCTCTTTTTCCAGTATCCTGGTTCCAATTCAGGTTGAGAACGATTTCGCCGAATGTCGCGCCCTGCTTTTTGAGACTTACAGTTGAGTTCGACTTTTCGAGAGAAATTTTCCTCAATGAGACAGGTGCTGCCGGTGGGGGAGGCGGTGGCGGTGCTGGAGGCGTTGCAACGGGCGCAGGAGCAGGAGTCGAATCACTAACGTCACCGCCGAAGTGGCCGATCAGAGCCGCAAGGCCGCCATTGAAGCCCGCGCCAACCGTGCCCAATTTCCAGCCGCTCGAGTGGCGATAGAACTCAATGAGCATAACCGCCTTTTCACTTGTGAGGTGCTGCGCCACGTCAAAAGTTGCCTTGGCCCCATCAATTGACACGATCAGCGGGCGAGAGTTCGCCACCGGCTGGTTGTCGTGAGTCGCTGTAAGAACAATCCGGTCGATGCCGGCTGGCAGCCGATCGAGCTCGAGATTGAAGCTCGCTGTGTCGGAGTAGGCGCTCAGCTTGATCGCGCCTTCAGGGGACTGAAGGTTCGAGAACAGCACGACGTAACGGTCGTCGCCAATCTTCTTCTCGGCATTGAGGCCAAACGCCGCAATGTCGATACCATCGAGTCCGAAGTCAATCTTGACCGTGCAATTGTTGCCGATTCCAAGATCTGACAGCCCGCGCTTTTCGCCGCGTTGAAGCTGCATCGAGATATCCCCGTTGTTGTTTAGACGAACCCTGGTGCATGAAACACTCAGTCTCTAAATTGACTATATCACCCGGACGGCGTCGGTTACGAGATGCTTGACCGTCTGGCCATTTGTGCGGTGACCAACAGCCTTGAAAGTCCACTCGCCGCCCGCCCGGCTAAGGCAGGCGAGGACAAGGCCGGTATGAGGGCCACTGTCCGAGATCGGGAAGCGCGCCAGCTCGCGGTTGGTTGAATTGTCGACCACACGGCCATAGGCATTGTCGACTTTGTCGAAGGTTTGGCCGCGGAAGCTGGTTACAGTGAGTACGACATACTCGACCTGACGTGGCAGGCGACTGAGGTCGATGGCAATGGATTCGTCGTCACCGTCCCCCTCACCGGTCAGATTGTCTCCGCTATGGCGAACCGAGCCATCGTGGCTGTTCAATTGGCCAAACCAAATCGAATCCACTTCATTTTTGCTGGCATCAAGCAGAAGGGCAGACGCATCAAGGTCGATGTCGCCACCGCCGCCACCGAAGACCTTGCCGAGAAAGCCCTTGGGCTTGGCCACATCCCAGCCGACTCCTAGCGTTATCGAAGATAACCCGTTGGGTGATTGTTTGGAGAGGCTTACGCTTTGGTTTTTGGACAGTGAGACGGACATAGCAATTCCTTGTTATAATTTGAAAAATTAGTATCTGGCGTGTTGGATATGCCGACTTCGGTTGTCTATCATGCCGATTAATGCCAACTCTGCAAGCCCGGTCTCTTGACCGCTTCTCAGCATCTCAAGCAAGCCTTGTGCGCTGCTGAGCCCGAGTATGTGAGCGGTAAACTTCCTCAGTTCGGCTAGGTTGTCCTTGAGTGGCGGTATCTCCCGCGACGCAGATAATTGCAGGGACCTTAAATCAGCACTGGTTTTATTTTTTCCCAATAGTTCTATCAAGGTCCACATTGTTCCGCGTATCATCATGACGATCCGACCGTTGCTCTGGTCTATTAGCTCACACAGCTCGCGTCCGTTACAAGGATCGTATTGGCTAATCTCGCTGAGATAGATTTTTTTCAATGTCGACAGCTGATTGTAAGTTTCTCCGGCTTCGTCAAAATGACTCTTGTTCAGCAGCTGCGCTGTTCGGCGACGCAGCTCATGGATTTCGCCTAACGAAAACCCGTCCTCTCTTACGGATTGAAGTTCGATCAGCAGTGTGAGGATGTCGCTGCAGCCTTGGTCAACGATGTGAGCTACCTTGGCTAGAAATGCCACGATCTGGGCTGCGTGGGTTGGTCTCTGTGAGCGGACCGCTTGCAGTGCGAGGCTTTGAAGATTGTCCACAATTCCATTGAGTGCTTCCAACTGCACCGCTGTTGCTCCCAGTTGGCATTTGCGTCGTGCGACACACAACTTTTTTTGACAGCTAGTCGGGAGTTTATCTCTCGGTGCAATGTCATGCGATCTCAACGCTTATACTACGAAACAGGAATAGTCGCCATCTGCTCCTCCGTCGTACGAAAACTAGGCGCACTTGAGATTGACGTGCTCCCCTGATTGTTACCAGTCAGAGGTAAAGTCTGGCTCCTTCCGCACTGCTACCCAACCTTGGACCGCTCGGGTCTAGAGTTTTCCGCCTAAACCAGGTCCGGAGGGCTGGTGACCCCGGTCGAGTTCGCCAGCATGATCGGGGGGATATTCCCGATCGCGCTTTGCGGTCGCTCTTCGTTGTAGTGTCTACGCCAGCGGTCCAGCTTCTCGCAAGCGTCTTCCAGCGACAGGAACCAGTGCGTGTTCACGCATTCGCTGCGCAGCTTGCTGTTGAACGCCTCGATAAAGGCGTTGTCCGTCGGCTTGCCAGGCCGCGAGAAGTCCAGCGTCACGCCCCTCTGATAAGCCCATAAATCCATATCTCGCGAGACGAACTCGCTGCCATTGTCCACCTTGATGGTCTTCAGATACCCTACCTTCCGGCAGGTCCGATCGAGCGTGGCCACGATGTCCTCTCCGCGATAGCTGAACCGCGCGTCGATCACCGGCGAGAACTGGCTGAACGTGTCGACCACCGTCAAGATCCGCAGCTTGCGTTCCGTCGCCAGTTGATCGTGGACGAAGTCCATGGCCCACACATCGTTCGGCCGGACCGCCGGCGCGCGACCCTTCGGCTAACTTGTCGATGATCGAATGCCCATTGGGCTAGTCGCTCGCGTGGTGATGGTGTTATCCTCGAAATATGAAACTGAATCATCTGATCGCCCTAGCGGTTTCCGTCCTTGGCACCGGCATCTGTGCACCAGCCAATTCACAAGAGGCTGGCAGCCGCTTGAACCTCGTTTGTTCAGGCGGTGGAGCCGCAAATCGAGCAACGAGCATGACGGCGCAGGGATGGGATAGCAACGGAAACAGCGGAAGCGCAGTCATTACCGGGCATCGATCAGTCGGGTTTGAAGATCAGTTGCAGCTTTGGGTCGAAGGCGATCAAGGCAAGGCCCGACTACCGCGCGCAATGCTTCCACCGCTGCACGGTGGTGATGGCGGATGGTTTGAAATTAAGGACATTCGCGTCTCTGAAAATGAGATCACTGGTTCAGTGGCGATCAACGTCATCAATCACCCGAAGCTTGTTCTTGATCGCCTGACGGGTACGGTAAGCCTGAATGGTAGAGCGGGCCAATTCAACGGGCGTTGCAGCAAGTTTAACCCGGCGACGGTGCAGCGGGCTTTTTGAATGTCGCTTCTCGCTGTCGCGGCAAGCCTCACGCTTTGCGCCGCGCCGGTGGTGCACGATGGCGATTCCATCCGCTACGGCGGCGAACGCATTCGCATTTCCAACATCGATGCCCCGGAACTGCCCGGCTCCCCCAAGTGCAAGGACGGCAGGCGCGCCTATGCATGGTGCGACTATCTGGCGGGCTATCGGGCGCGGGATGCGCTGCAAGGCTTCCTGTCGAATGGGCGGGTAACGATCGAGCCTTTAGGGCCTGACAAATATGGACGCACACTGGCGCGCGTGACCGTGAATGGGCACGATGCAGGGCGCTATCTCGTTAGCTTGGGGCTGGCACGATGGTGGCGGTAATAAAAAGGACGGTAGCGGTTGCCTTGGCCATTGGGTTGGCAAGCTGCGGCCCTTCAAAGGACGAGCTTCAGGCTCGCATCGATGAACTTGAAAGTGAAAATTTATCTCTGAGGCAACAGCTAGCGACCGCTCACGATTCCGCAGAGGACGCCCAAGAGAAAGCCGAGGCCGCTCATGCTGCGGCGCAGGACGTTACTGCCTCCATGGGCCGTCTCGATTCTGAGAATTGGAGGGACGTTGTGCCCGACGCAAAGAGCGCAGCGGATGACGCAGAGGATGCTGCTAGCGAAGCGAAGGATGCGGCGGACGAAGCCGAAAGCGCAAGCCAAGAGCAATAAGGCTCGCGCGAGAGAAACTTTGCTAGGTCAAAGCGCGCCAAAATGGCCCTTGTGCTTGCTATGTGATTCCTAGGGATGCCGCCAGCACATGTGGGCAAGCGAAATTCAAACTAAGTATTTGAAAAATGGTGGACGCACCTAGGCTCGAACCAAGGACCCGCTGATTGAGAGAAGTATGATTGCGGGGAAAGGCCGATCTTCGCAGTTCACTCGCTGTGATCTGGTCGGAAGGAGTGATTCGCGGCGGACACGGGCGCTGCATCCACTCGCGTCCCTATAAGTATATTTGACGCTTATTTCACAAAACAACAATGGCAACGCCTAAGGCATTGATTTCCTTGGTGACCCCTACGGGAATCGAACCCGTGTTTCAGCCGTGAGAGGGCCGCGTCCTGACCGCTAGACGAAGGGGCCTTGCCTGGATCAGGGGCGGCGGTCCCGCCCCGATCCTCGTTCAATCTGCTGCATGCGCAAGCTGGTGACCCCTACGGGAATCGAACCCGTGTTTCAGCCGTGAAAGGGCCGCGTCCTAACCGCTAGACGAAGGGGCCACTGGGCTTGGGCCGGGTGGCAGGCCCGCGCGTCTAGGGCGCTGCGCCGGATTGGTCAACCCCCTGACTTTGCCCCCCGATGCGCATGGCCCAAGGGGCAGGTTCAATCCGCGAAGGCGGCGTCCTCGACGTGGAGCTCGGCCGCGGGGCGGCTGCCCCAGTCGTCGATCTTCGCGCGGCCGGCGAGCCAGAGCATGCGCCCGCGCGAGCCGTGGAGCAGGGCCTGACCCATAGGCGTTTCCGCCGCCCGGAATGCGATTCCCTTGAACGAACGTCCGTCCGTGCCGCCCGCGATCATGCGCACATGATCCGTGCCGACGAGATCGCACTTGATCAGCCGCACCGGCCCCACTGCGATGCGTGGACCCGGCCAGCCCATGCCGAACGGGCCCGCTGCTTCGAGCCGTTCGATCAGATCGGGAGTGAGCCCGCCCGGGGCGAGCGAGAGATCAAGGAGTAGCGACTGCCCCTGCCGCGCTGCCGCGACGTCGCGGGCGAGGCGCTCGTCGAGCCAATCGGCCAAGCCTTCCGCACCGCCTGGTGCAATGGTGAGCCCGCAGGCCATGGCATGGCCGCCACCGGCAATCAGGAGGCCGCTCGCGCGCGCCGCGATAATCGCGGCGCCAAGATCGACGCCGGGAATCGACCGGCCCGAGCCCTTGCCGTTGCCCTCGGCATCGCCGTCCTCGGCAATCACCAGCGTGGGCTTGCCGGTCTTTTCCTTGATCCGCCCCGCGACGATGCCGATCACGCCAGGATGCCAGCCGCGCCCGTGGACGACGACCACGCTGCGGTTGTGCTGGGCATCGACTTGCGCCTCGGCGGCTTCCTGCACGGCCTGCTCGATCGCGCGGCGCTCGTCATTGAGTTCGGACAGCCGCGCGGCAATGGTGCGGGCCTCCTCGGCATCGGCGGTGGTGAGGAGCCGCACGCCGAGCCCGGAATCGCCAATGCGCCCGGCGGCATTGATGCGCGGCCCCAGCGCAAAACCGAGATCGCTGCAGGTGGGCGCGCGGGTGAGGCGGCTCGCATCGATCAAGGCGGCCAGCCCGGTATTGGCCCGCCGCGCCATGATCTTGAGTCCCTGCGCCACGAAGGCGCGGTTGATCCCGCGAATCTGCGCGACATCGGCCACCGTGCCGAGCGCGACGAGATCAAGCAGGCCCATGAGATCGGGCCCATCGCGCGGACCCAATACGCCGCGCGCGCGTAACTCGCGCAGGGTGGCTACGGCGAGGAGAAAGGTGACACCGACCGCCGCCATGTGGCCGTGACTGGCCGCCTCGTCGCTTTCATCGAGCCGGTTGGGATTGACGAGCGCCGTGGCGGACGGGAGCTCGGCGTTGCACTTGTGGTGGTCGACGACAATCACGTCGACCCCTTCGGCCCGCGCGGCTGCGAGCGCTTCATAGGCCATGGCGCCGCAATCGACTGTGACAATGAGCTGTGCGCCCTCACGCGCCAGCTTGACGAGGCCCTCGGCCGAGGGGCCGTAGCCTTCGAGCAGGCGGTCGGGGATATAGGGCCGCGCTGGCGTGCCGAGACCTGCGAGGAAGCGGATCAGGAGCGCCGCGCTGGTCGCCCCGTCGACATCGTAGTCGCCGTAGACCGCGATCGCCTCCCGCTTCGTGACGGCGTCGGCGAGCCGCGCGGCGGCCGTGTCCATATCCTGGAAGATCGAAGGGTCCGGCAGGAAATCGCGCAAGGTGGGGCGGCGGTGGCGCTCGAGATCGCTGCGCTCGACCCCGCGGGCAAGGAGCAGCTGATCGACGAGATCGTCGAGCCTGCCGAAGCTGCTGCCCTCGCTCATGTCCATGTTGCCGCCGCGCCAGCGCCAGGCGAGGCCCGAGAGTGATTGGGTGATGGCGGTCACGGGGATCATGCCGGGCGGACTAGACGATCCGGCGCGGGCGGGGAAGGGCGGGGGCCATCCTGCCCACATGACAGGTGGCAAATCTGTGCGCCAGATCACCGCCTCACCGCAGCGTGATTGACAGGATGCACTAGGATATGGTCGCATCCGGAAAACGAGACATCCGGTCGCGCCGTTACTACCTGGGCCAAGGCCCGCCTGCATAAGGGGTTGAGCAGATGACCAGGACTTTCACCCGCCTTGCCGTTCTGGCCGGTGGCACCGGCGCGGTGATTGCCGGGTTCGGTGTGGCGCAGACAGCGGCCCCGGTGGCGCGCTATGAAATGCGTGCGGGCACGAGTTCCGGCCTCATGGGCGGCATGGGCGCGATGCGCGGCGGCGGCATGGGTGCGGCGATGAGCATGGCCTTCGGCGGGGGCAACAAGAATGCGCCGCAGCACGAACTGTGGCTGGAGCTTGGATCGAGCCGCATACCCGCAGGTGGGCCGCCCAAGGCCGATCACTTCATGCCCGCAGGCGCCAAGCTGGGTCTTTCTGTGCCGCTGAAGACCCCGACCAAGGCAGCCGACGGCCCGCCCGAAGCGCCCGAGAAGCGGGACTTCAAGCGGCCCAAGGGACGCATCCTGATCTTCTGGGGCTGCGGCGAGCATGCGCCGGCAGGGCAGCCGGTGGTGATCGACTTTTCCAGGATCGCTGCCGGTCAGGTGCCCCCCGGACTGTGGACCAGTGCCGTGCCGATGGAGCGCCGCGTTTCTCCCATAAGCAGCAGGACGTATGGTTCGTGGCCCAACGACGACGGCAAGGCGATCAAGACCGACAGCTCGCTGATCGGTGCGCACAAGGTTGCGGGCAACTATTCGCCCGAAATGAATTTCAACCTGACCAAGGACTTCATGGGCGCGCTGAGGACCTCGACCTTCCCGCAGCCGAGCGGGGCGACCTTGCTGCGCTGGAACCCGCTGCCTGATGCGACCGGCTACCATGTCTCGCTGTTCGGCGGGAAGCCGGGGCCGGGCGGGGAAATGGGCGACATGGTGTGGTGGTCCTCGAGCAGCACGCGCGAGTTTGGCGGCGGACTTTCGGACTGGCTCTCACCCGCCACGGTGGCGAAGCTGGTGATGAGCAAGACAGTGCTCGCGCCCGCGACGTCCACTTGTATGGTTCCGGCCGAGGTGAAGGCGGCGGCACCGCAGTTCCAGATGGTGACGCTCTATGCCTATGGCCCTGAGGAGAGCTTCATCTATCCGCAGCGCCCGGCCAATCCCAAATCGCCGTGGAAGCCCGAATGGATCGCCGATATCCGCCACCGTTCTATGACCGGGTTCCTGATGGGCATGCCGGGCATGGATGAGGCGGCCGCCAGCCGCCGGAACGAAGGCCAGGAATCCAAGCAGCAGTGCCAGCCCAAACCCAAGAAGCGCGGGCTGGGCGGCCTTGGCGGTCTGATCGGTGGCGCGCTGGGAGGCGCTGTCGGCGCGGCGGGAGGCAGCGGGGACGGTTGCTGACCGGCCCATGCCGCAGCCGATGACACCGCCAATGCTTCTCATCATCTGGCACAGCCGCACCGGCGCGGCTCGCGCGATGGCCGAGGCTGCGCTGCGGGGAGCGAACGCCGAAGGCGCGGCGCGGGCGATTGCCGCCGACATGGCGGAGTCGGCGGACCTGATGGAGGCGCAAGGCTATCTCTTTGTCTGCCCGGAGAATCTCGGCACGATGAGCGGTGCGATGAAGGAGTTTTTCGATCGCTCATATTATCCGCTTTTGGGGCAGATCGAGGGGCGACCGTTCGCCACGGCTATTGCAGCCGGATCGGATGGTTCGGGCGCCGAGCGGCAACTGGAGCGGATCGTCACCGGCTGGCGCCTGCGGCGAATCGCCGATGGGTTGATCGTCAATCTGGGCGCTCAGAGCCCTGAAGCCATTCTTGCTGCCAAAACGGTGCCCGAGGAGGCACTGCAAAAGTGCCACGATTTGGGACAGTCTCTGGCTGCAGGTTTGACCATGGGAGCATTCTGACGTTCTCGCGCGCGGGGATGATCCGATTCCGTGCCAGTTTGGCCGCACGGGACTCGACGCCCCGCGAGCATTGGTGGCACTGATTGGCGCGCATGCAGGGAGCAAGTTTGGTGGTGATCGAGCGTGCAGCTGGGCGTGAGCCCCTCGCCGCGCTGCTGTTCGGCAAGCAGAGCCGTGCCAGCGCGGAACAGATCGCCGTCCATGCCGATCGCACGCAAGCCTTCACGCTGCTCAACGCGGAAAATGCCTTGCCCGGTAGCGCCGAACTGCTGCGCGATGGGCTGACGTTCGACCTCACTGGGCTCACCCCGACAGCGCCGGTCACTATGCCCGAGGCGGTACACCGCGTGGCCCTGCCCAAGGACCTCACACCCGATACGCTCGAAGCTGCCGCATTTGCGGTCGGGCCGCATCTGGCGGGGGCCGAAAACCTCATGCCGGTGGTCCGCGTCGCGGCCGCCATCATGAGCGCGCTCAGCGAGCTCGAAGGGCTTGAGGCGATTGTCTGGCGGCCCGCCCGCATCGTGATGTCGCCGGTGTGGTTTGCCGAGGCGGTGGGCATCTGGCTCGCCGGGGGGCCGTTCCCAGCGTTCGCGCTCACCGCGCTGGCGCGCTGCCGGGAAGGCCTGGAAAGCGATGGGCTGGCCTTCTTCACCGGGCAGGAATTCACGCTGCAGGCGCGCGGCGGCGCGCCAGACCGAGAGGACAGCCGCATCGCGGTGCGCCTGACCGACTGGTTGGTGGCGCATGGACGGGTAGAGAGCGCGCGCGAAGTGGTGCTTGCCGGAGTCGGGGCGGTCTGGTTGGAGCCCGACGGGCGGGGCAGGCTTAACGCCGCAGCGCGCTAGGTTCACGATGCTTGCAAGTTCAGCGTTAAGGGTCCGACGCGAATCCTGAGCGGATGGTTCCCTCTGGACAGCCGGTTCGCGCGCATCTTCCTTTCCGCTCGGTCAATACGCCGGGAAGGCCGGGCTATACCCCAGGACTGCAGCGGCACCACCTCCTGCCGCGCGTCCTTCTGGGGCGGCGCGCGTTCAACCGGATGATAGCCTCGCTCGGCCCGGAACGTATCGGCTTTCATGATTTTCGGCGCAATGGCCTGCTGCTTCCGGCAACCGAAAGCGGCGCCCTGCGCATCGGACTGCCGCTGCACCGGGGGCCGCACGGCACCTATTCCGAGATGGTGACCGAACGCTTCGGCCAGATCGAACAGGGTTGGAGCCGGACGCGCCGCTATGACACCGAGCTTGCGGGGATGGAGGCGCTGATGCGGCTCGACCTGCTCCAGCGCGCGCTGCGCCGCCGCTTGCTGAGCCCGCCCAAGGGCGAGGAGGTTGTGCTCAACCGGCGCGATCCGGCGCTCGACTTCAGCCATCTCGACCGCATGGCCGAGATGCTGTGGGAAGCGACGGAAAGCCGACTTTAGGAGGTTGTTGTCCTCCCCATTTTCACGAGGTGCAAATGGGGAGGTTCTGTCCGTTAGCGGAAGGGGGCGCTGTCGGTGTCGAGGCCGGCGGCGGCTTCGCGGTACTGCGCGGTGAGGGTGGCGACGCGTTCGGCCACGGTCTCGACCTTCTCGACTGCGCCGATGCCCTGGCCCGAACCCCAGATGTCCTTCCAGGCCTTGGCCTCGGTGTTGCCGCCCGAGCCGAAGTTCATTGCAGCCGGGCTGCTTTCGGGCAGGTTGTCGGGATCGAGCCCGGCCTTGACGATCGAGCCGCGCAGGTAGTTTCCGTGGACGCCCGTGAAGAGGTTCGAATAGACGATGTCGTCAGCCCGGCCTTCGACGATGCCCTGCTTGTAGCCTTCGGCCGCGCGGGCTTCGGTGGTCGCGATCCAGGCCGAGCCGATATAGGCAAAATCGGCGCCAAGCGCCTGCGCTGCGAGGATAGAGCGACCGTGGGCGATCGCGCCTGAAAGCGCGACGAGGCCATCGAACCAGGTGCGGATTTCCTGCATCAGCGCAAACGGCGAGAGCGCCCCGGCGTGACCGCCCGCGCCGGCGGCCACGGGGATCAGGCCGTCCGCGCCCTTTTCGATCGCCTTGTGGGCGAACCGGTCGTTGATCACGTCATGCAGCACGATGCCGCCCCAGCCGTGCGCCGCCTGGTAGACGTCTTCGCGCGCGCCTAGCGAGGTGATCAGCATCGGCACTTGCCACTTGGCGCACAGGGCCATGTCCTCGTCGAGGCGGTTGTTGGTCTTGTGGACGATCTGGTTGACCGCAAAGGGCGCTGCCGGGCTTTCCGGATGATCGCGGTTGTGCGCCGCCAGCGTCTCGGTGATTTCGTGCAGCCATTCGTCGAGCTGGCTGATGGGCCGCGCGTTGAGCGAGGGGAAGCTGCCGATGATGCCCGCCTTGCACTGCGCGATGACGAGTTCGGGGCCGGAAATGATGAATAGCGGCGAACCGATGACGGGCAGGCGCAGGTTCTTGAACAGCGGGGGCAGGGGCATCCGTTGGGCTCCGTATTTAAGCGAGCGGTTAAACGGGCTTTAGCAGGTGGGGTTGGGGTGTCAAAGGGGATTGATGGGCAAGGGGGGCGGTGTGTGGCGCGGCCCACCCCCAGCCCCTCCCGCAAGCGGGAGGGGGGCCGGATGCGCTACCTTCTCCCCTCCCGCTTGCGGGAGGGGTCGGGGGTGGGAATGCCCTCAGGCGAGCAGGTACTCGATCCCGTAAGTCCGTGCCGCATTCCCGGCAAACAGCGCATGCTTTTCCTCCGCAGACGCGCCGTGGGCGAGGCGCTTGAAGGTGTTCCACAGCACCGGGTAAGTCGCGCCCCAGCGGTCGACCGGGTAGTTGCTTTCGAACATCCCGCGCTCCGGCCCGAAAGCATCGATGCAGGTCTCGATATAGGGGCGCCACATCGCGGCGAGCGTTTCGGAACCGATCCCGGCGGCAGGGCCCTGTTCGGGCATCGCGCAGAAGGCCATGGCAAGGCCGCCCAATTTGACCGAGACATTGGGGCACTTGGCCAGTTCGCGGATATTCTCGCGCCACACATCGAAGCGTTCGTGGAGCTTGCCCTTGTAGCTCGCAACGCCGAGCGGGGTGCCGCAGTGATCGAGCACGATCGGCTGATCTGGGAAGGCGCGGGCGAGGCTGATGACATCGGGCAGCTGCGGTTCGAGCAGCCAGGCATCAAAGGTGAGGCCCATTGCGCCGAGGTGCTTGAAGCCGGCGCGGAAGGCGTCGCTGGTGTAAAGCCCGGCGGGAGCATGGAACGGGGGACCAAGCACTTCGGGATCGGCATCCCATGCGGCCGCGTGGCGAATGCCCCTGAAGCGGCCATTGCCGGCCGCAACCAGCGCTTCGAGCACGGCCGCCGCGCCGTCGCCCAAGGTCATGTCGGCATGACCGATGATCCCGGCACAAGGGCGGTAGCTCCCATAGAGCCCGCTTGCCCCCTGTGCCGCAACGCCGTTGACGAACTCCACTTCGCCGACCGGCTTCATCGCCGGATCTGCGCCGCTCCGATAGAACGCGCCGCATTCCATGAACACCGTGCCGATGATGTTGTGCCCGCTGTGCGTATCGGCGTGGAGCGTATCGAAGTTGTAGCAGGCCGCCGGAACCAGCGTCTCGACAAAGGGGTGCAGCGGCTGCGGGAACGAGGCGACCAGCGGGCGCAGATCCCAGAGGTGATGGTGTGGGTCGATGATCGGCAGATCGGGTTCGATGATCTCTTCAGGCATGGCTCTCTCTCGTGGTCGGCCTCTTTGCGGGCGCGCGGGAGGAGTATGCAGGATGGGGCGGGAAAGGGAAGGGGGGCTCCCGTCACCCTTGGTCATTCCTCCCTACTCACTCGTCATTCCCGCCTTCGCGGGAATGACGAAGCGGTGGTGGTAGGGCAAGTGATTGGGATGCAAGGGCCGATGGCCCTTGCCCGCCGGAGGCCTCTTTCTGTTACCCCGCCGCGTTGGCGGCGCTGAGGATCGCTCGCACGCTGGCGGTGGCCACATCTTCGTCGATGCCGACGCCCCAAATGACCTTGCCATCCGGACCGGTGCATTCGACGTAGGCGGCAGCGCGGGCGTCGCTTCCGGCTTGCAGCGCGTGTTCGGCGTAGTCGCGCACGTCGATGGCAATGCCGAAGCCGTCTTTCAAAGTGGCGACGACCGAGGAGATCAGGCCGTTGCCGCGGCCCGAGACCGAGCGGACTTCACCGTCTACCGCGATCTTGCCGGCAAAGACGCGGGTGCCGTCTCCCGCGCGAGCTTCTTCGTAGTCGACGAGCGTGAAGCGCTGCTCGCCTTCGAGGTGATAGGTCTTCTGGAACACGGCCCAGATATCGCCCGCATGAAGTTCGCGGCCCAGTTCGTCGGCGAGTTCCTGCACGTGGCGCGAGAAGTGGGCCTGCATCTTCTTGGGCAGCTTGAGACCCTGATCCTGCTCGAGCACCCAGGCGAAGCCGCCCTTGCCGCTCTGCGAGTTGACGCGGATGACCGCTTCGTAGCTGCGGCCAAGATCGGCGGGGTCGATGGGGAGGTAAGGAACGGCCCACATCTCGTCGTTCTGGGTTTCGCGCGCGGCGAAGCCCTTCTTGATCGCGTCCTGATGGCTGCCGGAGAAGGCGGTGAAGACAAGTTCGCCGCCATAGGGGTGGCGGGGGTGAACGGGCAGCTGGTTGCAGTACTCGACCGTCTGGATGACTTTGTCGATGTCCGAGAAATCCAGTTCCGGATCAACGCCTTGCGTATACATGTTGAGCGCGACGGTGACGAGGCAGCAATTGCCCGTGCGCTCGCCGTTGCCGAAAAGACAGCCCTCGACGCGGTCGGCGCCGGCCATCAGGCCAAGCTCGGCGGCGGCGACGCCGGTGCCGCGATCATTGTGGGTGTGGAGGCTGATCACCGCGCGATCACGGTTCGGCAGGTTGCGGCAGAAGTACTCGATCTGGTCGGCGTAGATATTGGCCGTCGCCGCCTCGACCGTCGCGGGGAGGTTGAGGATGATCGGCTTGTCCACCGTCGGCTGCAGCACTTCCATGACCGCTTCGCAGCATTCGATGCTGAAATCGAGTTCGGCGGTGGAGAAGGTTTCCGGGCTATATTCGAAGTGCCAGTCCGTCTGGGGGAAACGAGCCGCCTGATCGCGCAGGAAGGTGGCGCCGACGCGGGCGATTTCCTTGATCTCGGCGGGCTCCATGCCGAACACGACCTTGCGCCACAGCGGCGAGACGGCGTTGTAGACGTGGACGATGGCCTGCTTGGCGCCGGCGAGGCTTTCGAATGAGGTCTTGATCAGGTCCTCGCGCGATTGCGTCAGGACCTGGACGAAGACGTCGTCCGGGATGCGCCCGCTGTCGACAAGGCCGCGGATGAAATCATATTCGGTGGCGCCCGCGCTGGGGAAGCCGACTTCGATTTCCTTAAGGCCGAGGCTGAGCAGCAGTTCGAAGAAGCGCGACTTCTTGTCCGCATCCATCGGATCGATCAGCGACTGGTTGCCATCGCGCATATCGGTGGAGAGCCAGCGAGGGGCCTTGGTGATCGTGCGGCTGGGCCACTGGCGGTTTTCCAGCGGAACCTGCGGGAAGGGGCGGTACTTGACCGAGGGATTCTTGAGCATCGACATGGAAGTGCTTTCGGATCTGGACGTTGCGACTGTGTTGCAGGTTGACCCTTGGGCGCGAGGGGCGCGCCTATCGGCCGCCTCGGTTCACGCCCAAGGGCGGATAAGTCGCAGGGTAAGGTCCAGAGCGCGGGTCATGCTTTTAGCCTATGGTGAAAGGCGCTGCTCTTGTCCAGAATGAATGCAAAGGGAGAGAACCGATGTCAGAAGCAGTCGAGCCGTTTGCCTATCACGTGCCGCAGGCGGTGCTGGATAATCTGAATGCGCGGCTGGACCTGGCGCGCTGGCCCGAGAAGGAGGCGGTCGAGGACTGGACGCAAGGGGTGCCGCTGGCGGCCTTGCAGGACTTCGTGGCCTATTGGCGGCACGAGTATGATTGGCGGCGGTGCGAGGGCTGGCTGAACGGGCTGGGGCTCTGGACCACGGATATCGACGGGGTGGCGATCCGGTTTCTCCATGTGAAGTCGCGCCATGAGGGGGCCGCGCCGCTGATCATGACGCATGGCTGGCCGGGCTCGATCCTCGAATTCAGGGGCGTGATCGATGCGCTGACCGATCCTGAAGCGCACGGGGGCAGTGCGGCGGATGCCTTCCATCTGGTAATCCCGTGCCTGCCGGGCTTCGGACTTTCAGGGAAGCCCGAAAGGCACGGCTGGGGCGTTGAAAAGATCGCGCGGGCCTGGGGCGTGCTGATGGCGCGGCTGAGCTATGCGCGGTGGTTTGCGCAAGGGGGCGACTGGGGCGCGATCGTCACTTCGCAGATCGGGACGCAGGCAGTGGAGGGCTGCGCCGGCATCCACCTGAACATGCCCATCGCGCGCCCGCTGCCAGAGGATCTGGCGGACCCTTCGCCGGCGGAGCTCAAGGCGCTGGGCGCGCTCAAGTACTATCAGGACTGGGATTCGGGCTATTCCAAGGAGCAATCCACCCGGCCGCAAACAATCGGGTATTCGCTGGTCGATTCGCCCGTCGGGCTGGCCGGTTGGATCTACGAGAAAATGTGGGCCTGGACCGACAATGACGGGATGCCTGAAAGCGTGCTGAGCCGCGATGCGATGCTCGACAACATCATGCTTTACTGGCTCCCGGCGGCGGGCGCGTCCTCGGCAAGGCTTTATTGGGAGAGCTTTGGCAATGCCGGTTCGGGCGATATCGCGATGCCGGTCGCGGTCAGCGCGTTTCCCAAGGAAGTGCTGCCCACCCCGCGCAAGTGGATGGAGAGGCATTGCGCGAACATCGTTCACTGGGGCGAGATGGCGAAAGGCGGGCACTTTGCCGCGTGGGAGCAGCCCGAGGCGTTTGTCGGCGAACTGCGGGCGGCCTTTGCGCTGATGCGCTGACGGTCAAAGCCCTCTCCCCTGAAGGGGAGAGGGTTGGGAGAGGGGAACTTGAGCGCATCCCCCTCTCAACTTCGGCTAGCGAGCAAGCTCGCAAGCCTTCGTATCTCTCCCCTGAAGGGGAGAGAGCAAAATCTGATGCTTACTTCTTCTCAAAATCGATGGTGATCTCGAGGTTTACCTCGTCTGCCACGAGCGGGGCGAAGAAGCCGAGGCCGAATTCACTGCGCCGAATCGTGGACTCGCCGTGGAAACCGATCGTCGCTGCTTGGTTGAAGAAATTGGTCCCCGCGCCGATGAACTTCGCGGTGAAGGTGGCGGGCTTGGTCACTCCGTTCAGCGTGAGGTTCCCTTCGACCATGGCGCTCACGCCATCGGCGCCGGGGACGACCTTGGTCGAGACGAAAGTGGCGTCGGCGGCATTGGCGCCGAAGAAGTCAGGCTTCGCGCCATCAGCGCCGGGCTTGGTGAGGTGCGCGGTGAGCCCGGCATCGACCGTGACGACCTTCGAGACCGGGATCGTGGCCGTGAGCTTGGTGGCGGCGACATTGGCCGGATCGAATGTCATCGAGCCGCCAAGCTGGCCGAAGAGGCCGAAGTAGTCATTGAAACCGAGGTGGTTGACCCGCCAAGCGATCATCGAATGGGTGGCGTCGACGGCATAAGTGCCCGCGGTGACGCGCGTCTTGTCGGGCGTGCCCGGGGGCGTGCTCGGGAGCTGCGAAACGCTGGGGACAGCGGTTGCTACAACAACAAGCGGCAGGGCGAAGGCAAGCGCGCGGGGGAAGCGGATCATGGACGATCTCCGGTCTGGTCTGTGTCGGAAGGGCTGCCACACCAGACGGCGCCATGGCAAGCGTGTCGCGATCAGCCGCAGCGCATCACGGCTATGCGCCCGCCCTCGTCGAGAATGACGTTGAGGCGATCGGCATTCTGATCGGTGGTTATGGCCTGCCCTGGGGCGATCCAGCGCACCGGATACGGGCGGGCGATGGCACGGATGGCGCGGCGCACTTCGGCCACGGCCTGTGCGCCGATGAAGCGCCGGGTCAGGGTAAGGCGGCACGTTTCCGGAGTGGGCGATGCAGCAAATGCCGCAGACAGCGGCAGCACGGCGAGAGCCGCTGCGCCGATCAAGACTTTCATAAAATTGCGATTCCCCGATTTGTCCATAATGGAGTAATCGGTTCGCAGGTGCAAAACAACCACCCGTAGTCGGGCCGGTCATGCCGTTCGTCGATCTGGCGGTGCCGAAAGGGCGGACCCGGCCGGGCCCGCCCTTTCGCGGTGTCAGGTCAGTTCTTCGACTTGTCGACCAGCTTGTTGGCGCCGATCCAGGGCATCATTGCGCGCAGCTGGGCACCGGTCTTCTCGATCGGGTGGGCCGCAGCGGCCTTGCGGGCGGCCTTGAGTTCGGGCTGGCCGGCGCGGTTGTCGAGGACGAAGGACTTGACGAAGCGGCCCGACTGGATGTCGGCCAGAACGCGCTTCATTTCGGCCTTGGTCTCATCGGTGATGATGCGCGGACCCGTGGTGATGTCGCCATATTCGGCGGTGTTCGAGATCGAGTAGCGCATGTTGGCGATGCCGCCTTCGTAGAGCAGATCGACGATCAGCTTGGTTTCGTGCAGGCACTCGAAGTACGCCATTTCGGGGGCGTAGCCGGCTTCGACCAAGGTTTCGAACCCGGCCTGGATGAGGTGGGTGATGCCGCCACAGAGCACGGCCTGCTCGCCGAACAGATCGGTCTCGCACTCTTCCTTGAAGTTGGTCTCGATGATGCCCGAACGGCCGCCGCCGACGCCCGAGGCATAGGCCAGACCGACGTCATGCGCATTGCCTGTCGCATCCTGATGGACGGCGATGAGGCAGGGGACGCCGCCGCCGCGCACGTATTCGCTGCGGACGGTGTGGCCCGGGCCCTTGGGCGCGATCATGATCACGTCGATATCGGCGCGCGGCTCGATCAGGCCGAAGTGGACGTTGAGGCCATGCGCGAAGGCGAGCGCGGCGCCGGGCTTCATGTTGGCATGGAGGTCTTCGGCGTAGATCGCGGCCTGATGCTCGTCGGGCGCGAGGACCATGAGGATATCGGCCCAGGCGGCGGCTTCGGCGTTCGAGAGGACCTTGAAGCCGGCGCCTTCCGCCTTCTTCGCGGTGGCCGAACCGGCACGCAGCGCGATGGCGACGTCCTTGACGCCGCTGTCATGCAGGTTCTGCGCATGGGCGTGGCCCTGCGAGCCATAGCCGAGCACGGCGATCTTCTTGCCCGTGATGAGGTTGAGATCGCAATCGGCGTCGTAATAGACCTTCATTCTCAGTTCCGTTCTCTATGGCGTTGAAAGGTTATGGAAATTCAGGCGGCCTCTGCGCCGCGGATCATGCCGACGATGCCGGTGCGGCCGACTTCGACAAGGCCGAGCTCCTTCATCAGGCTGACGAAGCTGTCGATCTTCTCGGGCGCGCCGGTCAGTTCGAAGACGAAGCTGCCAGTGGTGGTATCGACGACCTTGGCGCGGAACACGTCGGCAAGCCGCAGGGCCTCGACGCGGTTCTCGCCCTTGCCGGCGACCTTGATGAGGGCGAGCTCGCGCTCGACATAGGGGCCGACTTCGGTGAGATCGACGACCTTGTGCACCGGCACCAGCCGTTCGAGCTGGGCGCGGATCTGGTCGATGATCGCGGGCGGACCGTGCGTCACGATGGTGATGCGGCTGACGTCGTGGCCATCGGTGATATCGGCCACCGTCAGGCTGTCGATGTTGTAGCCGCGCGCGGTGAACAGGCCCGCGATCTTGGCGAGAATGCCCGCTTCGTTGTCGACGGTGATGGTGAGGACGTGGCGCTCAGCGGCCGCAATCGTTGTTTCAGCGTTCATGGCTCATCATTCCTGGGCCAGCGTCGGGCATAAATAGGGACAGTCCCCATTTATTTCCTTCAAGACATTGGCTTTGGGCGGATATACCGCCGAAAAACAAATGGGGACTGTCCCTATTTATGCGAAGCGCCGCGTTTGCCATCACACCAGCGCCTTGGCGGCGTCGTCCATCGTGCCGGAGACGCTGTCGCCGTAGAGGATCATGTCGGTGTGCGCCGCGCCCGAGGGGATCATTGGGTAGCAGTTGGCTTCCTTGGCGACGAGGCAATCGACGAAGACCGGACCCGGATGTTCGATCATCGCCTGGATGCCGGCATCAAGCTCGCTTTCGTTCTCTATGCGTATGCCCTTCCAGCCATAGGCTTCGGCGAGCTTCACGAAATCGGGCAGGCTGTCCGAATAGGAGTTCGAATAGCGGCTCTCGTAGGTCAGTTCCTGCCACTGGCGGACCATGCCCATCCATTCGTTGTTGAGCACGAAGACCTTGACCGGCAGGCGGTACTGCGTGGCGGTGCCGAGCTCCTGGATGTTCATCTGGATCGAGGCGTCGCCCGCGATGTCGATAACCAGCGCATCGGGGAAGCCGACCTGCGCGCCGATCGCGGCGGGGAGGCCATAGCCCATCGTGCCAAGCCCGCCCGAGGTGAGCCACTTGTTGGGGCCGGAGAAGTGGAAGTACTGCGCCGCCCACATCTGGTGCTGGCCGACTTCGGTGGTGATGATCGGATCGTGCCCCCGCGTCAGGGCATAGAGCCGCTCGACCGCGTATTGCGGCATGATCGCCTCGCTGCGGTGCGGGTAGGCGAGGGACTTGCGCGCGCGCCAGCCATCAATGCGGGCGAACCATTCGGTGAGATCACCGGCCTCGCATTTCGTGTGCTTCCAGCCCGCGATGATCTGCTTCAGGACCTGCGCGCAATCGCCGACGATGGGGAGATCGGCGCGCACCGTCTTGTTGATCGAGGCGCGGTCGATATCGATGTGGATGCGCTTGGAATGCGGCGAGAAGGCATCGAGGCGCCCCGTCACGCGGTCGTCGAAGCGGGCGCCGATGGCGACGATGAGATCGGCGCGGTTCATCGCCATGTTGGCTTCATATGTGCCGTGCATGCCGAGCATGCCGAGCCAGGCCGGATGATCCGCCGGGAAAGCACCGAGGCCCATGAGCGTGGAGGTGACTGGCGCGCCGGTGCGCGCCTGCAACTCGCGCAGCAGGGCGGCCGCTTCGGGCCCGGAATTGATCACGCCGCCACCGGTATAGAAAATCGGCGCCTGCGCGGCGGCGATCATCTGCACGGCAAGCGCAATATCCTCACGCGAGCCCTCGACCTGCGGGGTGTAGCGCGTGCGCTCACGCGATGGCTTGCCGGTCCACGGGGCCATGGCGATCTGCACGTCCTTGGGGATATCGATCACGACCGGGCCGGGGCGGCCCTGTGTGGCGATGCGGAAGGCCTCGGTGACGACTTCGCCCAGTTCGGCCGGGTCCTTCACCAGATAGTTGTGCTTGGTGCAGTGGCGCGTGATGCCGACAGTGTCGCATTCCTGGAACGCGTCCGAGCCGATGAGGCCGGTGGGCACCTGCCCGGTGATCACGACGAGCGGGATCGAATCCATGAAGGCATCGGCAATGCCGGTGACGGCATTGGTCGCACCCGGGCCCGAGGTGACGAGCACGACGCCGGGCTTGCCGGTGGCGCGGGCATAGCCTTCGGCCGCATGGGCCGCGCCGGCTTCGTGGCGCACGAGAATGTGGCGGATCCGCTCGTCACCGAACAGGGCATCATAAATCGGGAGCACTGCGCCGCCGGGGTAGCCGAACACGCATTCGACTCCTTGGGCAACCAGACTTTCGACCAGAATATCCGCGCCGCTGCGCTCGTTCTTCACGCTGCAATTCCTTCCCGGCCCCGGCTGCTGCCCGAAGCGATGCGCGGCGCGTTAGCCGCGCCGCCCCCGCCGGGCAAACCAAATTCTGCCGATTTTCCGGCCTTGGCCGAAAGAAAACCCGCAAAAAATGCGGCCCGGAGCAGGGGCATGCTGCGCCGGGCCTGACACGCCGCAAGGCGGGACTGGAGCCAACCTTGGGGTAGGCGTGCGGTAGGCGACATAAAATGCCGTGTCAACCGCTAAGCGCGTAATAATGCTTCAACGAGGCTGTCTGGTGGGGAATTATCCAA
This sequence comes from Novosphingobium sp., assembly GCF_037133355.1. Classification (GTDB taxonomy): domain Bacteria; phylum Pseudomonadota; class Alphaproteobacteria; order Sphingomonadales; family Sphingomonadaceae; genus Novosphingobium. The sequence continues at coordinate 90,608 of NZ_JBAXOI010000019.1, forward strand.
CGTGACCCGGTGCCAGGCGGCGGGCGGCTGGTGCCTCAGCCAGGTGTATTGGCGCTTTGCGTAGCGGCGCGTGGCCTGGCTGCCTGCGGCGACTGCTTCGGCTTCGGTGGCGTTTCCGGCAAGGAAGGCAGTCACTTCGGGCACGCCGATTGCGCGCATGACGGGGAGCGCGGGATCGAGCTTGCGGGCGAGCAGGGCCTCGACTTCGGCCACCGCGCCATTGGCCCACATCATGGCAAAGCGCCGGTCACAGCGTTCGTATAGCCATGCGCGTTCGGGCATGAGGATGAGGGGGCGCAAGGTGACGGCCGCGCCGATGCCTCCTGCCGTTTGGGCTTGCCATTCCGCCAGCGGACGACCGGTGGAGCGCACGACTTCAAGCGCGCGGGCAATGCGGGCAGCGTCGGCAGGGGCGAGCGCGGCGGCGCGGGCGGGGTCCTCGGCGGTCAGCGCGGCATAGGCTGCTTCTACCGTCATGGCGCGCACTTCGGCGCGCACGTCCGCCTCGATCGGCGGCACCGGGGCAATGCCATCGAGTAGCGTGCGGATATAAAGGCCGGTACCGCCGACGAGGATGGGGAGCGCGCCCTCAGCATGCGCGGCGGCGATTTCGGCACGCGCGGCGGCGGCCCAGTCGGCAGCGGAGCAGGGATCGGCGCCGTCCCAAGCGCCGAACAGGCGGTGGGGCACGCCTTGCATTTCCGCATCCGTGGGCCGCGCGCTGAGCACGGCGAGATCGGCGTAGACTTGCGCGCTGTCGGCATTGATCACCACGGCCTTGCCGCCCTTGGCCATGTGGGCCAGCGCGGTGCGCACGGCGAGATCGCTCTTGCCGCTCGCCGTCGGCCCTGCAATGAGCGCGAGCGGCGGCAGACTGGCCGCGCAGCTGGGGGAAAGATCGGTGCTCATCGCAAGGCTGATAGCAGAGCCCGAGACGCTTGGTGACAATCTTGCGCTCGCCATGGAGCAGATCGAGGACGCGGGCTGGGAAGTGGCCGGCGCGGGGATGCTGTCCGAGGCTGACGACGTGCTCGAGATGGAATTGATCGAGGAGGCTGCAGCGCCTGACGTGGCTGCAGTGCGGCGCATTCTGGACCAGTGCTTCCCAAGCTGTGACCTGTTGCTTTCCGCGCAACCCATCGAAGTGCCCCGCCTGTTCGTCTCCGATATGGATTCGACCATGATCGGGCAGGAATGCATCGACGAACTGGCCGACTTTGCAGGCCTCAAGGAGCGCATCGCCGCGATCACCGAACGGGCCATGCGCGGCGAGCTCGATTTTGCCGCGGCGCTGGCCGAGCGGGTGGGGCTGCTGAAGGACTTGCCCGAGGCGGCGATCGCGCAGTGCCTCGAGGAGCGCATCCACCCGATGGACGGCGCGCGCACGCTGGTTGCGACGCTGAAAGCGCAAGGCTGCCGCACGGTGCTGGTGACGGGGGGCTTCCATGCCTTTGCCGATCCGGTGGCCGAATTGCTGGGCTTCGAGCATGTTGTCGCGAACCGCTTGGGAGTCCACGGCGGCGTGCTGACGGGCGAGGTCGTCGGCGGCATTGTCGACAGCGCGGTGAAGCGGCAGGTCCTGCTGGACGAGGCGGCGCGGCTGGGTGAGGGGGCCGGCTCCCTCGCGACCGGCGACGGGGCGAACGACATTCCGATGCTGGAAGCCGCGACCCATGGCATTGCCTATCGCGCCAAACCCAAGGCGCGCGCGGCAGCGGACGGGTGGATCGAACGCGGCGATCTGACCGCGATCCTCTCGCTTTATGGCATTGCGCGTGAGGACTGGTTGGCCGCTTGACGCGATATTAACACTGGTGTTAGTAGATCGGCATCACCTGATTCTGCGGAGATGCCGTGTGAACGCTCTGACTGCCAAGTTCGAAGCCGATGAGTCCCAGGTTGCTGGTGGGCGCGACTTCCTTTCGCTGCCGCTGTTCGACGAGCGTCGTCCGGTGCTCAAGCTGCGCCCGGCCAAGGCGCTGCACCATTTCCGCGAGCTCCTGAAGGACAAGGAAAACACCGAGGAGGTGTTCTACATCTTCGAGGCGCTGCCCTGGCGTGATCTCAGGAAGTCGGGCGAGAAGTTCCTGACATCGGAGCGCGGCATGGATTTGCGCGTGCGCGAGCCCAATCTGCCGACGATCCTCGACGATCACGCCGCGCTGCGCCGCATGCCGGAAGGCTCGCTGGCGCATGCCTATTGCGATTTCATGGAGCGCGAGGGGCTGACGGCACAGGGCCTCGTCGAGGAATTCGAGCGCTTCGCCAAGGACAAGCCGAAGTACAACGACCAGTTCCAGTGGTACATGAACCGCATGCGCGATGTGCATGATATGCTTCATGTTCTGACCGGCTATGGCCGCGATGCGCTGGGCGAGGCCTGCGTGCTCGCCTTCACCTACAGCCAGCAGCCCGCGCTGGCGCACTTGTTTATCGGCTACATGGCCGGGCTCAACATCGGCAAGCAGGTCAAGAGCAGCGCTCCGGTGCTGCGCGCGATCCGTGAGGCGCAAGGGCTGGGCAAGGCCTGCCCGCGCATTGCCGAGCTTTCGATCACCGAACTGCTGCCGATGCAGGTCGAGGACGTGCGCCGCAAGTTGAACATCACGCCGACGATGCACTACCGTGCCGCGCATGCGGTGTGGGCTTCGATGGGGGTCGATCCTTACGATCTGCTGGGGAAGAAGGCGGCGTAAGAGACCCCTCCGTCAGCCCTTCGGGCTGCCACCTCCCCATTTGCCCTTCGGGAAAATGGGGAGGACCTCGTCAAATTCGTACCGTTCCTGTTTGGTCCTCCCTGTTTTTGCGAAGCACAAACGGGGAGGTGGCCTGCCGAAGGCAGGTCGGAGGGGTTCTTACCCTTCCATCCAATCCCGGAAGAATGCCTCGTTGGCCTCCCGCAGCGCGGTGAGATGGATGCCAAGAACGGCATCACCGCCAACTGTGGCGACGGCCACGGCACCTTCGACAGGCCCCTCGCTCGCCACAAGATAGCGGCTCTGGTCTTCGCCGAAGGCTTCGGCCGTGGACCAGCTCGCCAGCGCGGCGATGCCCTTGCCTGCCGCCAGCGCCATTTCTGCAAGCGCAACCGCAAGGCCGCCGTCCGAGATATCGTGGACCGCGCTGGCTTTGCCCTCGGCGATCAACTGGCGGACCTGCTCACCGTTGGCGCGTTCCTTGGCGAGATCGACTGGCGGTGGATCGCCGGCTTCCTCGCCGAGCACCTCGCGCAGCCAAAGCGTCTGGCCCAGGTGGGTGCCATGGCCGCCGATAAGCCAGATCGTGTCGCCGTCTTCCAGCGTGTCGATGCGGGCCATCTTGGCATGGTCTTCCATCAGCCCGACGCCGCCAATCGCGGGAGTTGGCAGGATGGCCGAGCCGCCGCCCGTCGCCTTGCTCTCGTTGTAGAGCGAGACGTTGCCGCTCACGATCGGATAGTCCAGCGCGCGGCAGGCGTCGCCCATGCCGCGCAAGGCTTCGACGATCTGCGCCATGATTTCGGGGCGCTGCGGGTTGGCGAAGTTGAGGCAGTTGGTGATCGCGAGCGGGGTCGCACCGACAGCGGAAATATTGCGGTACGTCTCCGCCACCGCCTGCTTGCCGCCTTCGTAAGGGTCGGCGTAGCAATAGCGCGGGGTGCAGTCGGTGCTCATTGCGAGCGCCTTCTGCGTGCCGTGGAGGCGCACGACGGCCGCGTCTCCGCCCGACTTCTGCAGCGTGTCCGCGCCGACTTGCGAATCGTATTGCTCGTAGATCCAGCGGCGGCTGGCGAGATCGGGGCAGGCCATCAGCTTCAGCAGGTCCGCGCCGATGTCGGTGCTTTCCGGCACATCGCCGAGCGGTTTCACGCCGGCCCATGCCTTATACTCGGCAAGGCTCATCGCCGGGCGGTCATAGAGCGGCGCGTCTTCGGCGAGCGGGCCGAGCGGGATGTTGCACACCGTCTCGCCCTGGAAGGTGAGGACCATGTGGCCGGTGTCGGTCACTTCGCCGATCACCGCGAAATCGAGTTCCCACTTGCGGAAGATCGCCTCGGCCATGGCTTCCTTGCCGGGCTTGAGCACCATGAGCATGCGCTCCTGGCTTTCCGAGAGCATCATTTCGTAAGGCGTCATGCCCTCCTCGCGGCAGGGCACCTTGTCCATGTCGAGAATGATGCCGGCCTTGCCGTTCGTCGCCATTTCGACCGACGAGGAAGTGAGGCCCGCCGCGCCCATGTCTTGAATGGCGACGATGGCGTCGGTCGCCATGAGTTCGAGGCAGGCCTCGATCAGCAGCTTTTCGGTGAACGGATCGCCGACCTGCACGGTGGGGCGCTTTTCCTCGCTCTTCTCGTCGAAGTCCGCGCTCGCCATCGTGGCGCCGTGGATGCCGTCGCGCCCGGTCTTGGAGCCGACGTAGACGATCGGATTGCCGATGCCCGTGGCGGCGGAATAGAAGATCTTGTCCTGATCGGCGACGCCCACGGTCATCGCGTTGACGAGGATATTGCCGTCATAAGCCTTGTGGAAATTGGTCTCGCCACCAACGGTCGGCACGCCGACGCAGTTGCCATAGCCGCCGATGCCCGCAACGACGCCCTGCACGAGGTGCTTCATCTTGGGGTGATCGGGCCGCCCGAAACGCAGTGCGTTCATGTTGGCGACGGGGCGCGCGCCCATGGTGAAGACGTCGCGCAGGATGCCGCCAACGCCCGTTGCCGCGCCCTGATAGGGCTCGATGTACGACGGGTGGTTGTGGCTCTCCATCTTGAAGATCGCGGCGAGCTTGGTGCCGTCAGGCCCGTCGCCGATATCGATCACGCCCGCGTTCTCGCCGGGCCCGCAAATCACCCATGGGGCCTCGGTTGGCAGTTTCTTGAGGTGGATCCGGCTCGACTTGTAGGAGCAGTGCTCCGACCACATGACCGAGAAGATGCCGAGTTCGACGAGGTTCGGCTCGCGCCCCAGCGCGTGGAGCACGCGGGCGTATTCTTCCTCGGACAGCCCGTGGGCGGCGACGGTCTCTGCGGTAATTTCGGCCATGGATGCGCCCTTAGCGATGCGGCGCGGGCAAGGCGAGTCTCAAGAGGCCCGCTTTGCCCGGGTTGATTGGACCCAGACCGCCAGTGCGGCGAGAACGCTGTAGGCCGCAAGCGCGGTGATCGGCTGGCCGACATCGACCACTGTGGTGCGGGGGCCGAACCAGTCGATCGCCTGACACAGCGCAAGGACCCCGGCGAGGATGGCGAGGGGCAGGGCCTTGGGGCGGGTGCGCGCGGCGTAGAAAGCGAGCGCGCCGAAGGCCATGGCGAGTTCCAGCGGCTTTTCGATCAGCGGCAGGTTCCACAGGCCGAGGCCTAGCATGGGCGGAGAGCCCGCAAGAGTGAGATCGGGGCGGTGGACGAGAAGATCGATCAGCCAGTGCGAGACCACCGCGGTCGCGGCCAGCAGCGCTGCGACCGGACGGCGGGTGAACAGCCAGACCAGCGCGGCAAACCCGGCCGCCCAGACACAAGTGCCAAGGAGGCTGTGGGTATAGGGCATATCGTAGAGATCGAGCCAGTTGCTCGCGGTGATTCCCGGCACCATGCGGAAATGCTCGATACCCATCAGCGCGAAGGAGAAAAAGCCGAAGTCGATCAGCTGCGTGCCAACCATCAGAACGGCCAGCGGCGGCGCCTTGCGGTGCGTGGCAGCGATGAAGGCGGGCGCGTAGTGACCGATGAACATCGCGTGTTATCCGGCGTAGGCGCGGGCGGCCCAGGTGGCGGTGACTGCGGCGGTCATCGTGGCAAAGGCGCCCCAACACACGTCGATCGCGGTCACGTAGCTGGGCCAGCGTGCGAGCGTGGCCTGGTTGGTGAAATCGTAAGTCGCATAGCACAGCGCACCAAGCAGTGCGCCGTTGAGCGCGGCGGCGCCGAGGCCGCCTGCGATTCCGGGCCGGATCGCGAACCAGACCATGCCGGCGAGATAGGCAAGGTAGAATATCCCGGCCGGCGCAAGGCGGAAGGTGGGGGCGAGGAGGTCTCCCAATGCGGGGCGATAGAGGTTTGGCCCGGCCCAGCCGAGCCACAATGCGTCGAGCGCTCCGAACACGACAGCGGCCACGACATAGGCGATTACCAGTTGCATCCACGCTCTCCCTGCCTCGAAGCTTGACCGGCTGCGGCTCGCCCGTCAATGCTGGCGCCGATGGGAAACACGTCTGACATCGCGTCACTGAGCTTCGAGGAAGCGCTGAAAGCGCTGGAAGAGATCGTCCGCCGGCTTGAAAGCGGCGAGGCGCCGCTCGACGAATCGATCGATCTCTATGCTCGGGGCGATGCGCTGCGCGCGCATTGCCAGAAGCGGCTCGACGCGGCGCAGGCGCGGATCGAGGCGATTGTGACCGACGGGCAGGGACGCGCCATTGGCACCAAGCCCTTTGACGATGCGGCAGGTGGGGCGTGAACGCGATGCAACGAACCGATCCGTGGCAGGAACTGCTGCGCCCCGCGCTGAAGCGCATTGCCGAGGATATCGACAGCAGCTTCGATGCCTTGCTGCCGCTGGCAAACGACCCGCGCGACCGGCTGATCGAGGCGATGCGCTATGCCGCGATCGGCGGCGGCAAGCGGCTGCGGCCGCTGCTTGTGTCGGCGACCGCCAGCCTGTTCGGCGCGGACCGCGCGATGGCGATCCGGGTGGGGACGGCGATCGAGGCGATCCACGTCTATTCACTGATCCACGACGACCTTCCCTGCATGGACGACGATGCGCTGCGCCACGGCAAGCCGACGCTCCATATCGCTTTCGACGAGGCGACAGCGGTACTGGCGGGCGATGCGCTGCATGATTTCGCGTTCGAGGTGCTGTCCGATCCCAACCTTTCGGGCGATCCGTTCGTGCGGATCGAACTGGTGCGAACGCTTGCGCTCGCCAGCGGGATGAATGGCATGGCCGGCGGGCAGATGATGGATATCGCCGCCGAGACCGCGTCGTTCGATCTCCCGACCGTCACCCGCCTTCAGCAGCTGAAAACAGGCGCTCTGCTGAGCGCTGCAGTGGAAATGGGCGCGATCATCGGGCGCATTCCGGCAGAGGGCCGCAGCCACTTGCGCGGTTATGCGCGCGACATCGGCCTTGCCTTCCAGATCGCCGACGACCTCCTCGATGCCGAAGGCGACGAGGAAGCCGCAGGTAAGGCGCTGCGCAAGGACGAGAAGGCGGGCAAGGAGACCTTCCTCTCGCTGCTGGGGCCCGCGCGTGCGCGCGAACAGGCGCAGATGCTGGTCGATCAGGCGGTGCAGTTTCTCGCGCCTTATGGTGAGGAAGCGGACCTGCTGCGCGCGCTGGCTTGGTTCATTGTCGAAAGGGATCGGTGAATGGGAGAGAACTCGCCGCAAAGGATCGGGGTCTATCCCGGCACGTTCGACCCGATCACACTCGGGCATCTTGATATCATTCGGCGCGGGGCCAAACTGGTCGACAAGCTGATCATCGGGGTGACGACCAATCCCTCGAAGAATCCGATGTTCACGCCTGAGGAGCGCATGGCCATGGTCTCGCGCGAAGTGGCGGCGCAGGGGATCGAGAACGTCTCGGTCATGGGTTTCAATGCGCTTCTGATGAAGTTTGCCGAGAAGCAGGGCGCGAATGTCATCGTGCGGGGCCTGCGCGCCGTGGCCGACTTCGAGTACGAGTACCAGATGGCGGGCATGAACCAGCAGCTTAACGACGGCATCGAGACGGTGTTCCTCATGGCCGACGTCAGCCTTCAGCCGATCGCTTCCAAGCTCGTCAAGGAAATCGCGCTGTTCGGCGGGGATATTGCCAACTTCGTCACCCCGGCAGTGAAGGAAGAAGTGGTGGAGCGGGTCCAGCGCCAGGGTCAGCTCGGCGATTACTGAGCGGGGCGGGACCGGACCCTTCCTGCGCGCATTTGTTCATTGCGGCGTCATCGTCGTGGGCCTATCCGCCGCGGATTGGGCTCGATGGATTGGGATAGTGGTTTGATGGCTTCGCGTATGTTCAGGAAAGTGACGTTCGGGCTCGCGCTCGGCGCGGCGCTGATCGCCCCCATGTCGCCCGCGCTGGCGCAGCGTCCGCCGGAAAAGGAGGCGGTGAAGCCGATCAAGGTCGATCCCGTCCAGCACGCCCAGTCGACCACCTACGCCGTCGATACGGACCAGAGCCACGATCCCGACAATGTGCTGTTGCTCGATCTTTCGAACGGTGGCCGCGTGGCGATCCGCCTGATGCCCGAATGGGCCCCCCACCATGTCGAGCGGATAAAGACGCTGACGCGCGAGGGGTTCTACAACGGAGTGATTTTCCACCGCGTGATCGACGGCTTCATGGCGCAGACCGGCGATCCCACCGGCACCGGGCAGGGCGGCTCCAAGCTGCCGGACCTCACGGCCGAGTTCAACGATATCCCGCACCTTCGCGGCACGGTTTCGATGGCGCGTACGGATGAGCCCAATACCGCCAACAGCCAGTTCTTTATCGTGTTCTATCCGCGCTTTGCGCTCGACCACAAGTATACCAACTTTGGCCGGGTGATTGCGGGCATGGACATTGTCGATGCGATCACGCGCGGCGAGCCGCCGAAGAACCCGACCAAGGTCGTGCAGGCGAGCCTGGCTTCGGAAGGCAAGGCCCCGCCGCCGCCCGCGCCCGCCGCACCTGCGTCGTTCACCGCCGATATGCTGAGCAACTCGCAGTCCAACTGAGCTTGCCGTGCGCGTAGACCTGTTCGATTTCGAGCTGCCGCCCGAGCGCATCGCGCTGCGTCCGGCTTCCCCGCGCGATTCCGCGAGGCTGCTTGGGGTAGGAAGCGATGGCCCGTTCCTCGACCTCGTGGTGCGCGACCTGCCGCAGCTGCTGCGCGCGGGCGACGTGCTGGTGTTCAACGATACGCGGGTGATCCCGGCGCAGCTGGAAGGCGAGGTCGGCAATGCGCGGATCGGCGTGACCTTGCACAAGCGCATGGACTTGCGCTGCTGGCAGGCCTTCGTCCGCAACGGGCGGCGGCTGAAGCCCGGCAGTGCGATCACCTTCGGCGCCGGCGTGACGGCCACGGCCGAGGAGCGCCACGCCGACGGCAGCTGGACGCTCGCCTTCGGCGGGGAAGAGCCGGTCGAAGTGCTGCTCGAGCGCGCTGGCACCATGCCGTTGCCGCCCTATATCGCCGGCAAGCGCGCGGTCGATGAACGTGACCGCGCGGATTACCAGACCATGTTCGCGGCGCAAGACGGCGCGGTGGCGGCGCCGACGGCCGCATTGCACTTCACGCCCGAATTGATGGCCGCGCTGGCCGAAGCTGGGATCGGGCACGAGACGCTGACGCTGCATGTGGGCGCAGGCACGTTCCTTCCCGTCAAGGCCGAGGATACCGTGGACCACGCGATGCACGCCGAATGGGGCCGGATCGAGCCGGAAACGGCGGCGCGGCTCAACGCGGTGCGCGCTGGCGGAGGTCGGATCATTGCGGTTGGCACCACCAGCCTGCGCCTCCTCGAAAGCGCGGCGGACGAGAACCGCGTGATCCAACCCTTCGCGGGCGATACCAGCATCTTCATCACGCCGGGCTACCGCTTCCGCGCGATCGACGGGCTGATGACCAACTTCCACTTGCCCAAGTCGACACTCATGATGCTGGTCTCGGCGCTGATGGGGCTGGAGCGGATGCAGGCGGCCTATGCCTATGCGATCGCGCAGGACTACCGCTTCTACAGCTATGGCGATTCGAGCCTGCTGCTACCGGGGGACTGAGCCGCACGCCCGCTCCCCCGAGCAGCCTCAGGCGATGATCTGGATATCCCCAAAGGTCAGGGCCGGATTGCCCGTCAGGTGCGCCACGAGAATGGCGGCTTTAGCGCCTGTTCCATCGGCGTCGTAATATAGATCGCCAGTGCTGGTGTTGTAGATCAGGCGATCGGAGGCGTCATGTGCGCTGGTCACATCCGCGCCAGACCAGAATTGATCCGACGTCAAATCCCCCGCTGCGCCCAAGCCCTTGAACCACTTGACGCTGCTGAACTGAAGCTGATCACCATCGCTGCTCGAGAAGTCGCTGATGGTATCGACATTTTTTGTGGCACTGGTCCTTGTATTGAACACGAATGTATCGGCACCAGCACCGCCAGTGATCGTGTCGTTGCCTTCCCCACCGAGCAGCGTGTTGCTACCGGCATTTCCCGCGATGATGTTGGCGAGCTTGTTGCCCATGCCGTCAATGTTGTCCGTCCCTGTCAGCGTTAGGTTCTCGACAGTTCCGGCCAATGTGTAGCTGACCGATGCCATCACCGTGTCCGCGCCTGTTTTTTCGACGATTGCATCCAGTGTGTTGTCAACGATGTAAGTGTCGTTGCCCTCTCCGCCAGCCATTTTGTCAGCCCCGGCACCGCCGTCGATGGTATCGTCAAATGCCGTGCCGAACAGTTTGTTTGCACCAGCATTGCCGATCAGGGTGACGCCGTTCACGGCTCTGGAAGCGTCGATGTTGAGAGCAAGCGTTCCTGAGCTGTCGGCGTTGGTACCAGTGCCTGTGCCTACGACCACTTTCTCAATGCCTGTATCTCCAGCAAAGATCTTGAGTGTTGAAGCTTTTCCGGCGTTGAAGCGAACCTCGTCGATGCCAGACGTGCCAGTATCGTGCATTTCAGCGAGCTTATGAAAATAATTGCCCGTGAAGAGGTAGATGTCCGAGCCGTCTTTGCCGTCCATGCTATCAGGGCCCCCACCGCCGACGAGCACGTCGTTACCCGCGCTGCCCGTCAAGGTGTCACTCTGAAACGTGCCTACCAAAGTTGCGCCGGATTCCGCCACTGATCCTGACACAAAAGCAAAGCTGAACACGGTTTCCTGCGTGCCGGCGCCATCGACGTAGGTTGCTGCGCTGCGCACCAGTTTGCCCACATCGGCTTGGGTTAGTGTGTAGTCGCTCGTTGTGGCACCGTTGACAGCGGACCACGTCGCGCCATTGTCGCTTGACCTCTGCCATTGCCAAGCAAACGTGCCGACGCCGTCGAGATCAAATATCTTGCTTCCATCGGCGTAGAGCGTGTGGCCCCTGACAAAGTCCGAACCGGTAGCCGGTACGGAGGGTGACCTGCCCCCCGGCAGTCCCTCAGTCATAACGAGAGTCCAGCGGTTAAAT
>NZ_JBAXOI010000020.1:0-65710 GCF_037133355.1 Novosphingobium sp.
TTCCAATGGGCAGACTCTACATCAGATCGAGGGATCTTTCGGGGGGCAGGTCACGCGCACTTCGCGTTCATCCAGGCCAGCAACTAGCCCGGCTGCCATCAACGCACCTTCGGCCTCAGCCCTTCCGATTTCCCCGGTTCCCACCAGTTGCCCGACATTGAAGGCACTCGTGTTCAAGGTGCTGTTTCTTTCGCCCTCGCGGGCGATTGAGATCGCATCGGTCTCACGTTCCAAGGCCTTGGCCGCGTATTTCGATGCCATGCTTTTTGCGGGCCCACCGTCAAACATCTGCGCCAACTCGATGGGCAAGTCCGGGAGCGCCGCGTCGAAACCGAATTTTTCGGCAAAAGCATATGCCGTACCACTCGCGTGCATCGATGGCGGGGCGACAACATAGCCGCCATCCCCACGGCCATCCAAGCCTTCAAGGCGCTTGGCGAAGTTCCCGGTGCTGAACCCCGGATGCTTGAAATAGGCGTGAAAGCCCCCTCCTCGCCGGCCAGTTATAACTATTGGCCCGTTGAAGGTGCCTAGCATCTCCGCCATCATCTTGTTGTCCGTGACGATCTCCGGGTTGTCGATGTCGAGGACGACAAGCCCCGATATGTTGCCTGTTACAATGCCGACGTTGGCGTGGGGGCTGGGCGTAAATAGCGCAATTAGCTCATCTGGTGTCGCGCGCTGCTGCTGCCTGTGCTTCCATTTGCCGATGGGGTGCTTCCCTGGGCTTCCGCACTGCGGATTGCCGCAAGTGCAGCGACCGTTGAGTATGCCGTGCAAAGCGATGACCGAAAGGCCCTGTGCCTCGTATTCTAGCGCGGCGCGCAGGTTCGCGCGGACCTCCGCCATCTTGGGCGGCACCGCTTGCCCCAGAGCGTTAGCTTTGCTAAAGTGACTGAGTTCCATAATTCAGTTCCTTCCCGCCCGCGCTGCCTTCGCGGGCGTTTTTCTTTCAGACGTACTAATCCCGGCGAGGGTTGAAGGGATCGTCGTGCTGGGTGACCTCCACCTCTCCGGTCTTAGTCTTGTCGTCTTTCTTCGACCCTTCGCTCTCAGGGCGGCGAAACGGAAGGACGTTAGACCGGGGCGGGGTTAGGGGTCGCAATGGGGGGAGGATCGAGAACATATCCATTGCCATCCTCCTTCAGCGCACAGCCGGGAGGGCGCTGAGCCACCGGTCCTGCTCTTCGCGGGTGATGAGGGTTCGGCCGCGAGCGCGCACAGCGCGCAGCTTACCGGCATTGATCTCGCGGTAGATGGTAGCGGGTGAAACTCCGAACCGGGCGGCAACCACGGTAACCCCGTCGGCTTGCCGAGCCGCCTCTACATTGATGGACTGAACTGCTCCCATGACTTGCTCCTCTGCGTGTCAATGTGATGCCGAATATCGCAGAGAATGACGATTTATCATATAGTTACACTTTGTATCCAGATTTGGTGGGATCGAGGAAGTCGGCGGGTTACCCCCATATTCACGTCCAAATTCATGCGATAGTTCGTGCTGAATTTAGGCTGTAGTGCGTTTTTGGGCAGTTTTTTTCCGGCCCAAAGTGAGCGCCAACTTTCAAAAAGCGCAAATTTTGTCGAGGCTGGCGAAATAGAATTTCGGCTCAGCGTTGGGGTACCCTCCGGGGGGCGGGCCGGGTTGCCACCGCCTCGCTGCCGACCAGCCGCTCAATCGAGTGGCGAGAGGCTGCGTGCCATCGGTCGATGGTGGTTCTGTTGGTCCGTCGTGCCACAGTTTGGGATGTGGCCGGGGATCGGGTGCCACTAGGACAAGGATCTCTGCGGCGCTGGCTCTGGTGGCTTTGCTGATTATGTCAGCCGACTACTATCTCGTAGACAGAGGCGTTTTCGTGGTAAGAATAGGGGGCTCCAATCAACCAAGGAGCCTCCCAATGTTCAACGTGATCCAGTTTCCCGCCACTGCCGACCGCGCCATGCGCCGCTTCGAGGTCGCGCTGTCCTGCTACGACATTGAGACGATCGTCGAGCTGGTGCTGGCCAGTGAGGTTGCCGAGGTGAGGGACCGCGCCGCGCGCTGGCTGGCCGAGGTCATGAATGTCCGCGTCTCGGCTTGATCATCACACGGCGGCCAGCCAATGCACAACAAAAAGTGGGGCCCTAAGTGGGGCCCCATTTTTCAATTCCGCCTAAACATCTGATTTTATGAGGTATGTTTGGCTATACTGGCGGACAGGGTGGGATTCGAACCCACGGTGAGCTTCCACCCACGGCGGTTTTCAAGACCGCTGCCTTAAACCACTCGGCCACCTGTCCGCGCTGCGTCCCGCAGGGGCGGGGCGCGTTGGGCAATGCCGATAGCGGGCTGGCGTGGCGGAGCAAAGTGGTTTTGCGAGTTGGGCTGCGGCATTGCCAACGCGTTTTGTTGTTTGAGGGATTCCCAGCCCGCTTCGCCTGTGCAAGTGTTGGTTGTGATGATCATGTCGCACCGCATTCGCCTCTTTCACGCCCCGGCCCTGTGGAGCGCGGTGCTGGCTGCGCTGGTGCTTTCGCTGATGGCGGGGCCGGCGGGTGCGCAGGGCGACGAGGGGGCGGCGGGGTTTGAGGGCTATCTTCAGTATCTGGCAGCACGGGCGCGGGCCGAGGGCGTTAGCGATGCGGCCATTGCGTCGGTGATGACGGGGCTCACTGAAAATCCGCGCGTGATCGCGCTCGACCGGGCGCAGCCGGGCACATCCTCATCGATCCCGGCCTTTGCGGGGTATCGGCGCACCCATGTCGATGCGGTGCGCATTTCCCGTGGTCGGCGGCAGATGGCAGCAGCGGCAGACGAACTGGCTGCGATCGAACAGCGCTATGGTGTGCCGCCCAAGATCGTGCTGGCAATCTGGGGTCACGAGACCAATTACGGCGCCTATACCGGCGATTTCGACTTGGCCCGCTCGCTTGCAACGCTGGCTTATGAAGGCCGACGGCGGGCGCTGTTTGCCGACGAGTTCATTGCTCTTCTCAAGATGGTCGACCGGGGCGTGCCCCGCGCCATGCTGGTGGGCAGCTGGGCCGGCGCCTTCGGCAATCCGCAGTTCCTGCCCAGCGTCTATCTGCGGGTGGCACAGGACGGCGACGGTGACGGGCTGGCCGACATCTGGTCAAGCCGCCGCGACACGCTGGCCTCGATTGCCAACTACTTCCGCGATGCGGGCTGGCGGCAGGGGGAGCCCTGGGGCGTGGCGGTGGACGTGCCGGCAGAGCTTGACCGCAGCAGGCTGGGCACCGCACTGGCGAGCCCGCGCTGCCCGCAGGTCTTCGCGCGGCATTCGCGCTGGAAGTCCGTGGGTGAATGGCGGGCGCTCGGTGTTGTCCCGCGCGCGGCGACACTTGCCGACGATGCTATGGCGAGCCTGCTCGAACCCGATGGGCCAGGCCAGACGGCCTACCTGCTAACCGGAAATTATAGGGTCATCCTCGATTACAACTGTTCGAACCTCTACGCCCTTTCGGTGGGACTTCTGGCTGATGAAATTGCCCGGTAACTCGAACCCCGGTGACCTGAAAGGCGCCGCGCGCGTGCTGGCCGCCGCAATGGCGATCTTGCTCGTGATCGGCGGCGCGCTGGCGGTGCCGGCCACGGCGCGCGAGCACAAGGCGCCGCCTGCGGACAGGACGGGACCTGCGGGCGACTATCCGGTCACGCTGGGTGATCCTTTCGTGATCGGCGGGGTGACCTATACGCCCGCCGATACGCTGAACTACGATGCTGTGGGCAAGGCTGTGCCGAGCGAGAACGATACGGGCTTGGGCCTGGTGAGCGGGGCACACCGCACGCTGCCGGTGCCGAGCTATGTCGAAGTTACCGCGCTCGACAGCGGGCACACGATTGTGGTGCGGATCGACGAGCGCGGGCCGATGAGCGGCGAAGGTCTGGTAGCGCTTTCGCCTCAGGCCTGGGCGCAACTGGGGTTGCTGCCAGCGGCTTCGGCGCCGGTGCGGGTGCGCCGGGTCAACCCGCCCGAGGGCGAACGCGCGGCGCTACGAACCGGGCAGACCACGCCCAAGCGCATGGATACGCCGCCCGGATTGCTCGCGGCGCTGCGGCGCAAGCTTGGGCTCGAGCCGCCGGTCGGGGAGCTGCCGGTAACAATCAAGCCGGCCGAAGTGGCGGTGAAGCTGCCGGCTGCGGGCAAGCCTGCGGCTAAACCGGCCTCGGGACCAAAGACGGCCCTCGCGCCAAAGCCCGCACCGGCGCCGAAGCCTGCGCCCACCCCGAAAATGGCGACTGCGCCTGCGCCAAAGCCCGAAGCCAAACCTGCTCCGACCGTCCGGCCCGCGCCGGGACCGGCGGCGACCGCGCGGCTCTATGTCCAGATTGGCGCCTACTCCCAGCGCGGCAACGCAGAGGCGGCAGCGCGCAAGGCCGGCGGTTCGCTGGTGCGCGCCGGATCGGTCTGGCGCGTGCGTAGCGGGCCGTTCTCGGCCGGGGATGAGGCGGAGCGCGGACTGGCGAAGGCGCGTGCTGCGGGCTATGCCGGTGCCCGGATTGTGCGCGACTAGGCAGCGCCCACGCATGGTCCCAACCACCATGGGGGCCGCGCTTGAAGCTTAGGATCATGACCGGAATGCTCGTTGCCGCGCTGGCCGTCTTGCCGGTGCGCGCGGCAGCGCCCGGCCTGCCGCCCCTGGCGCCCGATGCGCGCGCGATGCCGCAGGTCACGGCGCCGATCGCCTTGCTGATCGACGTGAACGGCGGCCGCGTTCTGTTCGAGCGCCAATCACATCGGCGTTTCGTGCCGGCCTCGCTCACCAAGATCATGACGAGCTATGTCGCGTTCGAGCTGATCAAGGCGGGCAAGCTAAGGCTCGACCAGCGCTTGCGCATGAGTCCGGACGCTTTCACGCAATGGCACCGGGTGGGGAGCACGATGTTCCTCGCGCAAGACAGCGAAACCTCGGTCGCCGAACTGCTCGAAGGGATCGTCACTGTTTCGGCCAACGACGGCTGCGTGGTTCTCGCCGAAGGCGCGGCGGGCAGCGTCGCTGCCTTTACGGCGATGATGAACGCTGCTGCAAAGCAACTGGGCCTCAAGGACACGCACTTCCACACGGCCAATGGCTGGATGGACGAGGGCGAGACTTACGTCTCCGCCGCCGATCTGGCACAGCTGAGCACCGCGCTGATCACCCGGCATCCCGATCTCTACGCCCGCTTTTATGGGCACGAACGGCTTGCTTTCAGGGGGATCGAGCAGCCCAATCACAACCCGCTCTATGGCCATGTGGCAGGGGCTGACGGGGTGAAGACCGGGTTCACCAACGAGGCCGGCTACGGCCTTGTCGGTTCGGCGATCCGCGACGGTCGGCGGTTGATGATGGTTGTGGGCGGCTATGACAACGGCAAGGTGCGTGCACGCGAGTCGCGCGATTTCCTTGAATGGGGCTTTGCCGCGTTCGAGGCGCATCCGCTTTTTGCTGAGGGCGCCACGATCGGCGCGGCGAAGGTGCAGGGCGGTGCGGCGCGCAGCGTCGATCTCGTCGCGCCGCATCCGCTCGCGCTGACCCTGCCACGCGGCGCAGGAACGCGATACACGCTGGCGCTGCGCTACAAGGGGCCACTGCGCGCGCCAATCGCCAAGGGCGACGAGGTGGCAAGCCTTGTCGTGCGTGTGGCGGGCGAGGGCGAGACCCGGCTGCCGCTGGTCGCCGCCGAAGCTGTGCCGGCCGCCGGCACCATGGCGCGGCTGCGCAATGGGCTTTTTGCGATGATCGGCCAATGAGCGGGCGTTTCATTGTATTCGAAGGCGGGGAAGGGGTCGGCAAGTCGACCCAGAGCCGCCTGCTCGCCGAAGCGCTCCGGGCGCGGGGTCTGGAGGTGGTGACCACGCGTGAGCCGGGCGGCACTTCTGGGGCCGAAGCGATCCGCGCACTGCTGCTGAACGTCGAGGGGCCGGGCTGGGGCGCGCGGGCCGAGGCGCTGTTGTTTGCCGCGGCGCGTGCAGACCATGTCGAAACGCTGATCCGTCCGGCGCTGGCGCGTGGGGCGTGGGTCGTGTGCGACCGTTATCTCGATAGCAGCCGGGCCTATCAGGGCGGAGGCAGCGGGCTGGAGGACAGCGACATCCTCACGCTTCACCGCATCGGCAGCGCGGGGCTCCTGCCCGACTGCACGGTGCTGCTGACGCTCGACCCGGCCGAAGCGGCGGCGCGGGTGGCACGGCGCGATGCTGGTGCGCTTGACCGGATCGGCGGACGCGCGGCGGACTATCACGCGCGGGTGGCAGCGGCGTTCCGGCACTTTGCCGAGGCCGAGCCGGAGCGCTTTGCGGTGATCGCCGCCGATGGCGGGCCGGAGGCGGTGCATGCCCGTGTGCTGGCGGCAGTGGAAGGCGCGTGACCCGCTATATCGGCCATGACAGCGCCTGGGCGGTGTGGCGCGCGGCGAGGGCAGGGCAGCGCATGCACCACGGGTGGATCCTCGCCGGGCGCGAAGGGCTGGGCAAAGCAGCCTTCGCGCGCGCGGCGGCGGCGGACCTCGTCGCCGAGCCGGGCACGCCGCAGCCCGCACCGGGCGCGCATCCCGACATCCTCCTGCTGGAGCCGCTGCCGGCGAACGACGACGAGGCGAAGAAGCGCGAGGACGGCAAGGCCTATGCCCGCAAGCGCAGCATCAGCGTGGATCAGGTGCGCGAGATGCAGCGCCGCCTCGTCACGCGGCCAACGCTCGGCGCCCGGCGCGCAGTGATCATCGATGCGGCGGACCATCTCGAGAAAAGCGCGGTCAATGCGCTGCTCAAGAGCCTTGAGGAGCCGCCAGTGGGCACGTTCTTCCTGCTCGTGACGCACCAGATCGGGCGGCTCTTGCCGACGGTGCGCTCGCGCTGCACGGTGCTGCGGTTCCACCCGCTGGGCGAGGAGGAGATGGTGCGTGCGCTGTCGGCCGAGGCGCCGCAACTGGGCGGGGCGGCGCTGGCGGCGGCAATCGCGGCAGGGCGCGGGGCGCCGGGGGCGGCGCTTGCCTTTGCCGAGCTCGACCTCGGGCCGGTGTGGCAAGTGATGGCCCGGCTCGTTGCCGAAGGCGATCCCGACCTTGCCCTGCGCGCCGAGCTTTCATCAGCGCTTGGCCAGCGGCCTGATCGCGAGCGGCTGCTGGCCGCGATCGAGGCGGCGCGGCGCGTGCTGACGGGAGCGCTGGCAAGGGCCGATGACGCCGCGCGGCTGCGGATCGTCGAGGCCCATGCCGCGCTGGCCGGGCTCGCCGCGCAGGCGCCGACCTACAACTTCGAACCGGCGCTACTGCTTCTGGAAATCGGCGGCTTGCTGGCATCGGTGGCGCGCACTAGGGAGGGCGCGGCCTGAGAGGCCTTTCCGAGCCAAGGACACACGCAGCCCATGGGCGAGCCCTATTACATCACGACCGCGATCAGCTATCCAAACGGCAAGCCGCATATCGGCCATGCCTATGAAGCGATCGCCGCGGACGTCATCGCGCGGTTTCACAAGGCGATGGGGCGCGACGTACGCTTCCAGACAGGGACCGACGAGCACGGCCTGAAGATGGCGCAGAAGGCCCGCGACCTGGGGATCACCCCGGCAGAGCTTGCAGATGAAATGACCGGCTATTTCATTGCGATGGCCAAGGCTTTGAATGTCGATTACGACGTGTTCATCCGCACGACCGAACCGCGCCACCATGCCTCAACGCAGGAACTCTGGCGCCGCATGGAAGCCAGCGGTGACCTCTACCTTGATCGCTACGAAGGCTGGTACTCGGTGCGCGACGAAGCCTACTACGACGCCAGCGAACTGATCGAGGGGGAAGGGGGCGAAAAGCTCTCGCCGCAGGGCACCCCGGTTGAATGGACGGTCGAGGAAAGCTGGTTCTTCCGCCTCTCGAAGTATCAGGAGCCGCTGCTCGCGCACTATCGCGACAATCCGGATTTCATTCAGCCGGACAGCCGCCGCAATGAAATGACCGCCTTTGTTTCGCAGGGGCTGCGCGATCTTTCTGTGTCGCGCACCAGTTTCGACTGGGGCGTGAACGTTCCGGGCAGCGACAACCATGTGATGTATGTCTGGGTCGATGCGCTGACGAACTATATCACCGGCCTTGGTTTCCCCGATGAAACAGGCGATTACGCGCGATACTGGCCAGCGGACCTGCACCTCATCGGCAAGGACATCGTGCGGTTCCACACGATCTACTGGCCGGCCTTCCTGATGAGCGCGGGGCTGGCGCTGCCGAAACAGGTTTTCGGCCACGGCTTCCTGCTCAACCGGGGGCGCAAGGAATCGAAGTCGCTGGGCAACGTCACCGACCCGCTGGCGCTGGCGGAGACCTTCGGCGTCGACACGCTGCGCTACTTCCTGATGCGCGACGTCGTGTTCGGGCAGGACGGCGCCTATTCGCCCGAGGCGATCGTGATGCGCTGCAATGCCGAACTCGCCAACAGCTACGGCAATCTGGTGCAGCGCACATGCTCCATGATTTTCAAGAACATGGACGGCGAAATTGCCAAGTTCGCGAGCACCGAGGCGGATGACAGGCTGCTCGCGGCGGTGTTCGAGGCCTGCCACGACGAGCTGCCGCGCGAGTTTGCGGCGCTCAACTTCTCGGGCGGGATCGATGCCTGGATGCGCGCCGTTTTCGCCTGCAACCAGTATGTCGACGAGCAAGCGCCCTGGGCGCTGCGCAAGAGCGATCCGGAACGTATGCGCGCCGTACTGATGACCTTGTTCATGGCGATCCGCGATCTCACCATAGCCATTCGCCCGGTGGTTCCGACGGCAGCGGACAAGGTGCTGGACCAGCTTGGTATTCCGGGGGACGAGCGTAGCATCACGGCGATCGCCAAGGCTGACTGGTTCCTTTCGCGCGTTGGGACAGGCGAACGCCTTGCCGCGCCGACCCCGGCATTCCCGCGGCTCGAGCTGCCGGAGGAAGACGCGGCCTGATGCTGATCGATTCGCACTGCCACCTCAATTACAAGGGCCTGATCGAAACCCAGGCCGACGTGCTGGCGCGCGCGCGGGCGCGCGGGGTTTCAGGCTTTCTCAATATCTCGACGCGGCAAAGCGAATGGGAAGCAGTGGTCGCGACCGCGCATCGCGAGCCCGACGTCTGGGCGAGCATCGGCATTCATCCGCATGAGGCCGATGCCCATGCGGACCTTGGCGCGGAGGCGTTGCGCGCGGCCTCTGCCGATCCCAAGGTGATCGCGATCGGTGAGACGGGGCTCGACTACTACTACGACCATTCCGACCGGCAGGTGCAGCAGGACCTGTTTCGCGTGCATATCGGCGTGGCGCGCGAGACGGGGCTGCCCATTGTCATCCATACGCGGGATGCCGAGGAGGATACCTTGCGCATCCTTGCGGAGGAAATGGCGCACGGTGCGTTTCCTGCCCTGATTCACTGCTTTACCGCTAGCGCCGGATTTGGCCGCGCAGTGCTTGACCTTGGCCTCACGATATCGATCTCGGGCATCGTGACGTTCAAGAATGCCAAGGACTTGCAGGCGTTTGTTGCCGACGTTCCCGACGAGCGGCTGCTGGTTGAAACCGATGCCCCGTTCCTCGCGCCGGTGCCGAACCGGGGCAAGGTCTGCGAACCGGGCTTTGTGGCCGATACCTGCGCCTTTGTTGCGGCGCTGCGCGGCACGACGCCAGAGGCTCTGGCGGAGTCAACCGGCGCCAACTTCTTCCGCCTGTTCGCGCGGGCGCGCGCATGAAGCTTGTCGTACTGGGTTCGGGCACCTCGACCGGGGTACCGCGCATCGGCAACGATTGGGGTGATTGCGATCCCGACGAGCCGCGCAACCGCCGGACGCGCGTGGCCATTACAGTCGAGGGCGCGGATGGGGCGCGGATCCTCGTCGACACGCCAACGGACCTCAGGCATCAGTTGCTCGCCACCGGAATCGCGC
This sequence comes from Novosphingobium sp., assembly GCF_037133355.1. Lineage (GTDB taxonomy): Bacteria > Pseudomonadota > Alphaproteobacteria > Sphingomonadales > Sphingomonadaceae > Novosphingobium. The sequence goes on from NZ_JBAXOI010000020.1 coordinate 9,882, forward strand.
GGATAGACGGAGTGGTCTGGACGCACGATCATGCCGACCACACTCACGGGATCGATGACCTCAGGCCGCTGCGCATGGGGCGTGGCGCGCCTATTCCCGGCTATGCGTCGGACGAGACAGTGCGGCGCTTGCGCCTGCGGTTCGGCTATGTCTTCGCCGGGCAGCACGGCTATCCCACGATCTGCAATCTCGATAACCTCGAGCGCGTTCGCATGGTCGCAGGCATCGGCGTCACGCATTGCCAGATGCCGCACGGGCCTGCGCAGACGACGGCGTTTCGCTTCGATCAGGATGGCAAATCCATCGGTTACGCGACGGACTTCAGTGCGATCACCGGCGAGATGGTCACGTTGTTCGACCGGGTCGACGTGCTCGTGGTCGACGCCTTGCGCCGCAAGCCGCATCCGACGCATGCGCATCTTGCCATGTCACTTGAACTTATCGAAGCCTGCCGTGCGCGCCGCGCCGTGCTGACGCATCTCGACAAGAGCATGGATTACCGCACATTGTGTGACGAGACTCCGGCACACGTCGAGCCGGGTTATGACGGGATGGAAATCGCGCTGTGACGCCTGACAAGTTCGTCGCGCTGATCGGGATAGTGATGTCGCTGATCCTCGTGACAGCGAGCGGCGAATTGCGGAAGCTCAAGCTCTCTTCGCACATCTGGATGGCGGTGGCCTGGGCGTCGATAATTCTACTCGCGGCCTTGGCGTTTGCTGGATACCGACGCTGAGCGGGCCATTGGGCATTTAACATAATCATTATTATCAAACTCAAGGATCGGCCTCATGAGCCCCACTTCCGCGGACTCCCCTGCCGCCAAGTCAGGCATCGCGCGCCTGCTTGCGATCATGGCGCGGCTGCGCGATCCACAGCAAGGCTGCGAATGGGACGTGGCACAAACGTTCGCCACGATCGCGCCGTACACGGTCGAAGAAGCATACGAGGTCGCCGACGCCATCGAGCGTAATGACATGCCGGCGCTGCGCGAGGAGCTTGGCGACCTCCTCCTGCAAGTCGTATTCCATGCCCGGATGGCAGAGGAACTTGGCGCGTTCGATTTCGACAGCGTCGCGCAGGCGATTTGCGACAAGATGACCGAGCGTCACCCCCATATCTTCGGCGATGCGATGGATCAGGGCCAATCGCGCGAGGTGCGCTGGGAAGCGCAGAAGGCGGCCGAGCGTGCAGCCAAGGGTGCGACAAGCGCGCTGGACGGCGTCGCGCTGGCGCTTCCCGCCTTGATGCGAGCGGAAAAGTTGCAGAAGCGCGCGGCGCGGGTCGGGTTCGACTGGCCGGACTACGAAGGGCCCCGGGCCAAGGTGATCGAGGAACTGGACGAGCTCAAGGCCGCAGAGAACGACGATGAGCGGCTCGACGAGGCCGGCGACCTGCTGTTCGCTGCGGTCAATGCGGTGCGCAGCTTCGGCATCGCGCCCGAGGACGCGCTGCGCCATGGCAATGCCAAGTTCGAACGGCGGTTCAGGGCGATGGAAGCGCTGGCCGGGCCCGCATTTCCGACGCTGTCACTGGATGACCAAGAAGCGCTTTGGCGGCAGGTCAAGGCGGCGGAGCGCTGACCTTCACATCTGGACAAAGCGGCCAAGTTCGCGCGGGGTCAGCCGCACGGTGAGGCGCTGGACGGGCGCGCCCTGTTCATCTTCGGTTTGAACTTCGGACAGAATTTCACCGTGCGCATGGAGCCACGCGAGCTTCTGACCGTCGGCCATCGGCACTGAAAGTTCGAGCACCTGAGCGCCGCCGGTGAGCAATTCCCCAAGCAGCGAAACGAGATTCTCCACGCCTTCACCGGTCGCAGCCGAGATCGGCACGACCTGCCGGTTTGGCACGCCGGCCCTGATGAGATCGCGGCGCATGGCGCGGTCTTCGCCGGAAAGCAGGTCCCACTTGTTCCACGCCTCGATGATGGGGACCGAGGCCCCCTCCTCCCCGATGACGCCAAGATCGGCAAGGATCGCCTCGACTTCCAGCTTCTGCGCCGCGCTGGCGGGATTGGCGATATCGCGCACGTGGACCACGACGTCGGCGGCAGTCACTTCTTCAAGCGTGGCGCGGAAGGCGGCGACGAGCTGGGTGGGCAGCTCGGAGATGAAGCCCACGGTGTCGGAGAGGATCGCCTTGTCGAGGCCCGGCAAGCGGATCGCGCGCATGGTGGGATCGAGCGTGGCGAAGAGCAGGTCCTCGGCCATGACATCGGCACCGGTCAGCCGGTTGAACAGCGTCGATTTTCCGGCGTTGGTATAGCCAACCAGCGCGACAACCGGCCAGGGCGCGCGCTGGCGGCGTTCGCGGTGGAGCGTGCGGGTGCGGCGAACTTGTTCGAGTTCGCGGCGAATGCGCGCCATACGGCCACGGATCAGGCGGCGATCGGCCTCGATCTGGGTCTCGCCCGGGCCGCCAAGGAAGCCGAAGCCGCCACGCTGGCGCTCAAGGTGGGTCCAGCTGCGCACGAGGCGGCCGGCCTGATAGTCGAGGTGCGCGAGTTCGACTTGCAGCCGGCCCTCGGCAGTGGCGGCGCGCTCGCCGAAGATCTCGAGGATCAGGCCGGTGCGGTCGATGACCTTGCGTTCGAGCTTGTCCTCGAGATTGCGCTGCTGGATGGCCGAAAGTGCGCCGTCGACAATCACCAGTTCGGCGTCCGACTGGTTGATGGCAATGCCGATCTTCTGGACCTGGCCTTCGCCAAACAGCGTGGATGGGCGCACCGCACGGATCGGCAGGGCGAAGCTGTCGACCACTTCGATGCCGATGGCGCGGGCGAGCCCCTCCCCTTCCTCGAGCCGGCTTTCGGCATCGAGCCCAAGGCCGCCGCGCTGCCTCAGATCAGGCAGCACCACAACGGCGCGTGCGCCGCGCGTGACTTCGCCCTGAAGTTCGGTCTCGCGGCCGAATTCAAACCCGCTCATGCGGGCCGGCCCAGGAGGGGAATCAGGATGCCTCCCCCTCCCACTCGCCGGAAAGATCGACATGGCCGGCGGGCTGGATGGTCGAGACCGCATGCTTGTAGGCGAGCTGCACATAGCCCTCGCGCTCAAGCAGCATGCAGAACAGATCGTAGGCGGCGACGCGGCCCTGGAGCATGACGCCGTTCACGAGGAACATCGTCACCTGCACCCCGGCATCGCGCACGCTGGATAGGAATACGTCCTGCAGCAGGCGCTTCTTGGCGGCATCGTCGCCGCTGTGGAAGTGCGCGGCCGCGAGTTGCTGGCCGGGCATGATCGTTGAGATCGCGTGCTTGTAGACCAGTTGCGACTGGCCATCGCGGCGCAGCAGGATCGAGAAATTGTCGAACCAGGTGACGATGCCCTGCAGCTTCACGCCCTTCACGAGGAACATCGTGACAGGAATCTTGTTCTTCCTCAGAAAGTTGAGGAACACGTCCTGCAGATTTTGGCCCTTGCCCCCGGCAATGGGGGTTACTGCCGGAGTGGCGGCCGTTGCGGCGGTTTCAGCGGCGGGGGTGGTTTCAGCCTTGGCCCGGGGGCGCGCAGACAGGGTTCTTCCGGTCATATGCCGTTTTCCTTTCTTTTTTGGCGTGGGACCGCTGAGCGACCCAACACAATCTGGCTTTCCGCCGCTTTTGCCCTGCCCGGCATCGGCCTTGGCCGAATCCGGTGTGAGCATCTGCAGCATAAAGGCCGGTTAGCAGGTGTTATCCTATGCCGGGACGGCGTCCGCGTAAACGGGCAAAATGGGCCGCTTCGGATAGTGACCCGCTTCGGAGCGGATCAGTCGACGTCTTCGTCCTCGCGCCGCTCGGCCATGCCGAGGAGCTTGAGCTTGCGGTGGAGCGCCGAGCGTTCCATGCCAATGAAGCTCGCGGTCTTGGAGATATTGCCCGAAAAGCGGCGGATCTGGACCTTGAGGTACTCGCGCTCGAAGTTCTCGCGCGCCTCGCGCAAGGGCACGCCCATAAGCGCCGAAGTGCTCGAATCGCCACCGAGCCGGGTTGTCACGATTTCGGCGGGAAGCATGTCGGCATCGATGCGCAAGAGCCGCTCGCGCGGGGCCAGGATGATAGTGCGTTCGACCACGTTGCGCAGCTGGCGAACATTGCCGGGCCAGTCGTAGCTCTGCATGGCGGCAATGGCTTCGGGCGAGATCGCGGGGGGCGGCACGCCCTGCTCGTTGGCATAGCGGGCGAAGAAATGGTCGGCGAGCGCGGGGATATCCTCGCGCCGTTCGATCAACGATGGGATCGAGACGGGGACGACATTGAGCCGGTAGAAGAGGTCCTCCCGAAAGCGGCGCTCGGTGATTTCCTTCTCAAGCGGGCGCGAGCTGGAGGAGACGACGCGCACATCCACCCGGATCTGGCGGTGGCCGCCCACCCGCACGAACGACTGCTCGGTCAGCACCCGCAGGATGCGCGCCTGGCTGGAGGCGGGCATTTCCGCGACTTCGTCGAGGAACAAAGTGCCCCCATCAGCCATTTCGAGGAGCCCGGCGCGCACCAGCTTGCCATCGATCTCCTCGCCAAACAGCTCCTGCTCGAAGCGTTCGGGGGTGATGCGCGCGGAATTGACCGTGACGAAGGCATGGTCCGCGCGCGGGCTCCACGAATGGAGCAGGCGCGCGGCGACTTCCTTGCCCGAGCCGGCGGGGCCGGTGATCAGGAGACGGCTGCCGGTGTTGGCAACGCGCTTCAAGGTGGCGCGGACCTGGTTGATCGCCGAGGAATTGCCGGTGAAGCCGTCGGCCATCGACATGCCCTGGCGCAGCCGTGCGTTCTCGCGGCGCAGGCGCTCTGTCGCGGTGGCGCGCTCGACGAGCAGCAGAAGGCGTTCGGCCTCGAACGGCTTTTCGAGGAAATCCATCGCGCCGCGGCCGATCGCGGAGACGGCGGTATCGATATTGCCGTGACCGGAAAAGATGATCACGGGCAGTTCCGGTTCGCGCTTTTTGATCTCGTCGAGCACTTCAAGCCCATCCATCGGGCTGCCATGGAGCCAGACGTCGAGGAGAACGAGGCTTGGCCGTCGTTCGTCGACGGCGGCGAGCGCGGCGGTGCTGTCGGCGGCGGTGCGGCAACCATAGCCTTCATCGCTGAGCACGCCGGCGACGAGCTCGCGGATATCGCGTTCGTCGTCCACGATGAGGATGTCGAGTGCCATGGGTCAGTCGTCCTGCAGTCTGGTCTAGCGGGCCACGGGGATCGCGGGGTTGGCGGAATCGCCGGTTGGTTCGGAAGCGGCCTCGGCGGCGAGCGGATTGCGCGCAAAGCGCATGATCACCGAAGTGCCGCCCTCGGCATTCGCGGCGAAGGCCATGGCGCCGCCATGTTCCTCGACGATCTTGTTGACGATGGCGAGACCAAGACCGGTACCCTTCTCGCGCGTGGTCATGTAAGGTTCGAGAATGCGGTCACGCTCTGCAGGTAGGCCGATGCCGTTGTCCGAGACGGTGACGGTAACGGCATTGCGGTCCGCGCCGAGCGTGACCCCAATGCGGCCGCGATAGGCGATGTCCTGAAGCTTGCCGCGCTGCTCGATCGCCTCGATCGCGTTCTTGAGCACATTGGTCATGGCCTGGCCGAACTGGTGGCGATCGGCCTCAATCGGCACCTGCGTCTCACCCTCGAACGTGAAGGTGATGTGGTTGTGCGCCACTTCCTGCAGGAACAGCGCCTGCCGCACGAGATCGCTGGCGTCTTCCGGGCGAAACACGGGCTTGGGCAGGCGGGCGAACGAGGAAAACTCGTCGACCATCTGCCTTAGATCACCGACCTGACGGATAATCGTGGCGGTCAGTTCCTCGAACAGTTCGGGATCGGTCTCGATCTGGCGGCGATAGCGGCGCTTCAGGCGTTCGGTGGCGAGCTGGATCGGGGTGAGCGGGTTCTTGATCTCGTGTGCGATGCGGCGCGCGACGTCGGACCAGGCGGCGCGGCGCTGGTCGAGCAGCTGGCGGGTGATATCTTCGAAGGTGATGACGTGGCCATTGCGATCCGCCGTCACCTTGACCGCAAGCGTGAGGAGGTCCCCGCCCTTGGCATAGTGGACCACGCCGCTGCGCTCGCCACCCGCGATGAACTGGGCAAGCTGCGGTGCGACCAGGCTTAGCGGGGCGCCGATCAGGCTCGGAACCTCTTTGAAATCGCCGGTATCGAGCATCAGCGCCTGCGCCGAGCTGTTGATCAGGCGAATGCTGCCCTCGCGGTCGATCGAGACAATGCCGGCGGTGATCGATTCGAGTACCGCCTCGATGAAGGCGCGGCGTACTTCCAGCTGGGCATTGGCGCTGACAAGCGCCTGGGTTTGCGCCTCGAGCTGTGCGGTCATGCGGTTGAAGGCGCGGGCAAGCAGGCCCACCTCGTCCGTTCCGCTGCCGGGCTGGACGCGCATCGCGAAATTGCCGCTGCCGACATTGCGCGCGGCTGAGACGAGCTCGATCAGCGGGGCCACCTGCCGGTCGGCGAAGCGCAGCGCGACCCATACGGCAAGCGCGACGAGCGCCAGCGAGATAACCAGCAGCGCGATGTTGAAGCGCAGTTGCAGTGCACGGGCGCGGCGAGTGAGGAAATCGTAGGCCTTGAGCACGCTTTGCGCTCGCTGCCACTGGTTTAGCGCCAGCGCATCGGAATTGCGCGCAACGTAGAGGTAGATGCCGCGTGTGCGGTCGACCGGTGTGACGGCCTCGATGCGTGCGGCAGAAGCGGTGACGACCACGGGCTCGCCTGCGTCGATCCGCGCAAGTTCCGCCGGTGTCACGCGCTCGCGCTGTTCGCTGCGTGCGGGATCGACGATGGCGGCGGTGCGCAATGTGCCGTCGGGCCCGCGCTCGATCAGCGCGGATTCGTTAAGCTTGCGGTTGATCACCTGCCACGAATAGCCCTCGGCAAAGTCCTGGCTGGTGATCGGCGCCTGCCCGAGATAGTCGCGCAAGTCGCCCGCCATGGCGACGCTTTCGTTGCCGACATCGCGCAACTTGTCAGCATAGTAGCCGCGCGCGAGGCTGTTGGCGTTCTCCAGCATGCCGCGCGAATTGTCGGAGAACCAGAACTCGACGCCGGACTGGAACAGGAGCGAGGCGAAGACCACGACGAGCAACGTCGGGATCGCGGCGATCAGGGAGAACAGCCAGACGAGCCGGACGTGGAGGCGACCGCTGCTGCCAAGCCCGCTGCGCGCCGCGCGGCGCAGGGCGAGCCGCCGCCCGATCAGCACGATCAGGGCCATGGCCGGCACGAGCGTACCGATCAGGAGGCTCGTCGTCAGCCGCGAGGGCAGGAGCTGGTTGCTGTTGTTGCTGGCCGAAAGCGCCATCCAGGTGATCGAGACCATCAGCCCCAGTGCGAGGGTCGCAGTCATTTCCAGCAGCAGGAACACGTTGGCGCGCCGCATCACCACCAGAAGGCGGCGATACCACCGGGGCGAGCGCCGCATGCCGCGTTTGCCGTGCTGAACCATCGTTGCCGATATACAACAGCGCTGTTGCACCATTGCAAGTTGATTCGGCGAAAGGACCTTGTTTCGCGGCGGATCGTGTTGCTGTTACGCTACGTTGGGCCCCTTTAAGGCCCCTTCCCACCGCGCTCAGATCCGGCCCACAGCCTCGTCCGGGTCGATAGCGAGATCGGACAGGCGTTTCCGCAGCGTATTGCGGTTGATGCCGAGCAAGCGCGCCGCGCGCAGCTGGTTGCCGCCGGTCGCAGCAAGAGCGTGCAGGAAGAGTGGGCGCTCGAAGGCGGCGAGTGCGGCGCTGTAGAGCTCGCCCTCGGCCGGTTCCTCTTGTGTGAGCCAGCTGGCCAGCGCTTCGGCGAAATCGGCCGCGGGCTCGCTGCGGGGCACGCCGGCAGCGGGAGGCTGCGCGCGGTCGAGTGCAAGCAGCGGCTCGATGGTCGAAACGTCGATCACCTCATCACGGGCGAGCAGCGCGAGGCGGTAGACGAAATTGCGCAGCTCGCGCACGTTGCCGCGCCAGGGCTGACGCGCGAGCAACGCAGCGCCCGCAGCGTTGAGTTGGCGGCGCGGCAATCCCTCGGCAGCGGCGCGGACGAGGAAATGGCGGGCGAGCGCCTCGATATCGTCGGCCCGCTCGCGCAAGGGCGGCAGCGCGATGGGAACGACGGCGAGGCGGTAGTAGAGGTCCTCGCGGAACGTTCCTGCCGCGATCATCGGCACGAGATCGCGGTTGGTCGCAGCCACGATGCGGCAATCAAGCGTGATTTCCTCGGTGCCGCCCACGCGGCGGATGCGGCCCGATTGCAGCGCGCGCAGCAGACGGGTCTGCGCTTCGAGCGGCATGTCGCCGATCTCGTCCAGGAACAGCGTCCCGCCCCGCGCCTGCTCGAACTTGCCAATGCGGCGCGCGACCGCGCCGGTGAAGGCGCCCTTTTCGTGCCCGAACAGCTCGCTTTCGATGAGATCACCGGGAATGGCGGCGGTGTTGACCGCAATGAACGGCCCTGCACTGCGTTTACCGAGCTGGTGGATCGCCTCGGCCACGAGCTCCTTGCCGGTGCCGGATTCGCCGAGGATGAGCACGGTGAGATCGTTGCGCAGCACGCGCGTGATCATGCGGTACACCGTCTGCATCGCCGCGCTGCGGCCGACAAGCGGGAGCCCCGGGGCGACATCCTCGGCGACTTCGCCGGCAGAGACGCTTTCGCTGGCGCCGATCGCCTGGCGCACGGTGCGCACGAGTTCGTCGAGATCGAAGGGCTTGGGGAAATACTCGAAGGCGCCGGTATCGCTCGCGCGGACGGCGGTATCGAGCGTGTTCTGCGCCGAGAGAATGATCACCTGCATGTGCGGTGCGGCAGCGCGCACGCGGCCCAGCGTTTCCATGCCGTCGCCGTCGGTCAGAACGACATCGGTGAGCATCAGGCCGAATTGCCCCTCGGCCAGCAGCCGGTCGCGCTCGGCTATCGAGACACAGTGCGAGACCTTGTAGCCCTCGGCCTCAAGCGCGGCGGTGATCACGAGCGCGATCGAGGCGTCGTCCTCGACGAGGAGAATGCGGCTCTTCATGGCTGCGCGGTTCCGGACTGGCCGCTGCCCGCGACCGGCAGGTGGAGGCGGAAGTGAGTCCAGCCCTTCACTTCGTCGCGGTCATGCGTGACGCGGCCGTTCATCTCGCGCACCAATTTCTGGACCAGCGCGAGGCCAAGGCCCTGCCCGTTCTTCTTGCCGGTAACGAAGGGATCGAAGATGTGATCGCGCAGGCCCGGATCGATACCGGGCCCGTTGTCGCTGACGCGCAGCTCGATGGGCAGGCGCAGCGGCTTTCCTCCGGGTCCGGCGTGGAGCTGGATGCCGCTGGCAAAGCGTGTGCGCACGGCAATGCGCGGCGCGGGCTGGCTCTCGCAGGCCTCGCGTGCGTTCGTGAAGAGATTGAGCAGGACCTGCACCAGCGCATCGGGATTGGCCATGACAGGCGGCAGCGAGGGATCGAATTCCTCTTCGACCGTGAAAGCACCGCCCCGACTTGCCGCGACGACCGCCTGCGCGCGGCGCACCGCTTCGTGGAGATTGCAAGCCGCGCCCGGTTCGCGCCCGCGCCGCGAGAGCGACTGCATCTGGTCGACCAACTTGGCAATGCGGTCGACTTCCCCGGTAATGAGGTCGGTGAGCGCGCGGTCGGCATCGCCAAGCTTGCGGCCTATGAGCTGCGCCGCGCCGCGGATGCCGGCAAGCGGGTTCTTGATCTCGTGAGCGAGGACTTCGGGCGCCCGCAGCGGGGTCCCCTCGCCCGCCCCGGCGCCGCCGCCATCGCCCGATAGTGCCTCGACGCCCACGGCCTCGCCCAGCGCGAGGATCTGCCAGCCCGGGCAGTGCGTGATGGGCGAAGTCATGACGTCGATCCGCCGCGCCGGTGCACCTAGAATGCGGACCGACGAATCGCGCGCGAAAAGCTGCGCCTCGCCTTCGGAAAGGCGGCGCAGGATGAGTGGTTCCTCGAAAGCGAAGACATCCTCGACCGGTTTGCCGACGAGGCGCCGCGCGCCCTGCCCGGTAAGCTGCTCGGCGGCCGGGTTGACCGAGGCAATCGTGAGATCGGGCGCGAGAGTGATCACGGCAAGCGGAAGGCTGGCCACTACACGCTTGGGATCGGGGCGTGCGCTCTCTCCGCCCTTGCGCCAGTCGGCCGGACCGCTCATGCGCCCTGCTTCATGCTGCGACGCGGCTTGCAGGAGCGGCCATGGCGCGGGCGTAGAACTCGGCAAGCGCGGCAAGCACGGCCTTGGGATCGTCGATGAAGTTGACGCGGTTGCGGAACTCGGCCGAGCCGGGCAGCCCCTTGGTGTACCAGCCAAGGTGCTTGCGCGCCATGTTGACCCCGGTCATCGTGCCATAATGCTCCAGCATCGCGTGGTAATGCTCTGTTATCAGAGCATATTGTTCGGCGATCGTAGGGTCTGAGCGGCGCTCGCCGGTATCGAGCCAGTGCATGATCTGGCCGAGCAGCCAGGGCCGGCCATAAGCGCCGCGGCCGATCATCAGCCCGTCCGCGCCGCTTTGCTCGAGCGCATTCGCGGCATCCTCGATCTCGCAGATATCGCCGTTGACGATCACCGGGATCGAAACCGCGTCCTTCACCCTGCGCACGAAGCTCCAGTCGGCCGAGCCTTTGTACATCTGGTTGCGGGTGCGGCCGTGGACGGTGATCATCTGCGCGCCAATATCCTGGGCAATGCGCGCCAGTTCCGGGGCGTTGAGGCTGTCATGGCACCAGCCCATCCGCATCTTGACCGTGACCGGCACCTTGACCGCCTTGACCGTCGCCTCGATCAGCGCGGTGGCGAGCGGAATGTCGCGCATCAGCGCCGAGCCCGCATCGCCGTTGACGACCTTGCGCACGGGACAGCCCATGTTGATATCGATGATCGCGGCGCCCTTGTCTTCGGAGAGCTTGGCGGCCTCGGCCATCTGTGCAGGCTCGCAGCCGACGAGCTGCATCGAGACCGGCTCTTCCATCGGATGCCACGCGGCCTTCTGGATCGATTGGCGCGTCTCGCGGATCGCGGCGGGGCTGGCGATCATTTCGGTGACGTTGAGCCCCGAGCCGAAGCGGCGGACCATGGTGCGGAACGGCATGTCGGACACGCCCGTCATCGGCGCAAGCACGACCGGCTGCGCAATGCGCACGGGGCCGACCATGATCGGAGCGAGCGTGGGGGGCTGGGGACAATCGCGCATGAGGTCTGCCTAAAAAAGAGGCATGCGCTTAGTCGATTGCGCGGTTTGCGGCAAGGACTGTAAGGGGCGGTGCATGACTGGCCCTTCCCCCTCCCCGACTGCCGCAGTTGTCGTTGCCGCCGGACAAGGGCTGCGCGCGGGCGGGACTGTGCCCAAGCAGTTTGCGTTGTGGCGCGGCAAGCCGCTGGTGCGCCATTCGGTGGAAGCGCTGGTGAAGGCGGGGGTCGCGCCGATTGTCGTGGTGATCCCTGCAGCATGGGAACAGATTGCCGCGGACGCGCTGGCCGGGCTGGACGGCGTGCGCTTTGTGCACGGCGCGGCGAGCCGGCAGGGATCGGTGCGTGCCGGGCTGGAGGCACTCGCGGCCGATGCGCCGGTGCATGTACTGATCCACGATGCGGCACGGCCTGATCTGCCAGGCTCGGTAATCGCGGCGCTGGTTGCGGCGCTGGAGAGCCAGCCCGGCGCCATTCCCGTCCTGCCGGTCGTCGACAGCGTTGTGCGGGGCGCGCAGGGCCTGCGCGGGGAATTTGTCGAGCGCGACGGGCTCTACCGCGTACAGACCCCGCAGGCGTTCCGGTTTGAAGCCATTCTCGCGGCGCACCGCGCATGGGGCGGCGCGGAGGATGCAGGCGATGATGCCGCTGTCGCCGAAGCAGCCGGGCTTGCCGTAGCCTTGGTCTCCGGTGACGAACGGCTGAAGAAGGTTACCTTTGCCGAGGATCTGAAGGATGACAGCATGACGAAGGTCCCGGTGCGCACCGGCATGGGTTTCGATGTCCACCGTCTGGCCGAGGGCGAGGAACTGTGGCTCTGCGGCGTGAAGATCGAGCACTCCAAGGGGCTTGCCGGGCATTCCGATGCCGATGTTGCGATCCACGCGCTGGTCGATGCGCTGCTGGGCGCCATTGCTGCGGGGGATATCGGCGATCACTTCCCGCCTTCCGATGCGCAGTGGCGCGGCGCCTCTTCCGATCGGTTCCTGGAGCATGCCGGCAAGCTGGTAGCCGATGCCGGCTATGGCATCGGCAACGTCGATGTAACGATCATCTGCGAGGCTCCGCGCATCGGTCCGCACAAGGCGGCGATGCGCGCGCGGCTCGCGGCGATTCTCGCGATTGACATCGCCCGGGTGAGCGTGAAGGCGACAACCACCGAGCGGCTCGGCTTCACCGGTCGCGGCGAGGGTATCGCCGCGCAGGCTGTGGCAAGCGTGATCGCGCAATCCTGAGGGAACCGGCTTCATGGCACTGATTCGCAAGGTGATGGCTACGGCCGCAGTGGGCGCGCTGGGGCTGGCTGAAGTGGCCGCCGCAGCGCAGGCGCCTGCCTGCCTCAGCGAGCGCGAAGTGACGAGCCTCGTCACCTACGCGCTGCCTGTGGTGATCAACGGGGCTATCAAGACCTGCCGCCCTGCCCTCGCGCCCGATGGCTGGTTCGCCACGCAGGGACCCTCCCTGGTGCAGCGCTATGCCGCCCGCAAGGGGGCGGCCTGGCCCGAGGCCAAGGCGGCGCTGATCAAGCTGGGCGGGAACGACGCGCGGATGAAGGACATGGTCGCGAGCCTGTCGGACGAGGCGCTGCAGCCGTTCGCCGAAGGCATGGTCGCCGCGCTGGTGACCAAGGGGATCAAGCCCGGACAATGCAAGGCGATCGAGCGCGCGACGCGGCTGCTTTCGCCGCTCCCGCCGGAGAACACGGCCGAAATCGTCACCTTCATCCTCGTGCTGGCGGCCAAACCCAAAGTGCGCGGCGCGGTGGGCGCACCGCAGAAGTCCGACCTTCCGATCTGCCCGGCGGCCTGAACCATGGACACACTTCTCCCTCCCGAACTCACCGCGCTTGCTGCGCGGGTGATTGCCGAGAACAAGGCCGTGGGCCGCATGGTCGCCTTGGCCGAGAGCTGTACCGGCGGGCTCGTCGCGGCGGCGCTGACCGAGATTGCGGGCAGTTCTGCCGTGGTCGACCGTGGCTTCGTGACGTATTCCAACGAGGCCAAGCAGGAAATGCTCGGCGTATCGGCAGACCTCATCGATACCTTTGGCGCGGTCTCGGTGGCGGTCGCATGGTCGATGGCGCAGGGCGCGCTCAAGCATTCGCGCGCTCAGGTGGCGGTGGCGATCACGGGGATTGCCGGGCCGGATGGCGGCAGCGAGCAGAAGCCGGTCGGTACCGTGGTCTTTGCACGGGCCGAACGGGGCGAGGACCCGGAAGCGGTTAATGCCGAACTCAAGGTGTTCGAAACCGCCAAGACGCGCGCCGAAGTGCGGCTTCAGGCAGTGCTGGTCGCGCTTGAACTTCTGCTTCCGTAAAGCTTTTCCGCACGCGTTTCGAACGCGTTGACCATCTTGCGGAAGGCGCGATCGAGGTACTGACCGGCCAGTGCCTCGAAAATCGCGCTGCGGAAGGTGAAATCGACGTTGAAGTCGATCACGCAGCCGCCGCCCTCATCGGGCGTGAACTGCCAGGTGTTGGCCAGACGCTTCAGCGGCCCATCGAGATACTCGACCGCGATACGGCGCGGGCGCTCCTTGATGACGCGCGAAGTGAACTTCTCGCGCAGCGCGCTGAACCCGACCATCATGTCCGCCACCATTTCGGTCTCGCTGTCGGACTTGATGCGCGTGGCGACGACCCAGGGAAGGAACTCCGGGTAGCGCTTCACGTCGGCGACGAGGTCGAACATTTCATCTGCCGACCAGGCAAGGCGCCGCTGCTGATTGATCACCGGCATGGGATCAGCCCCTCGCAGCGGCCTTGGCCAACTGCGCCTCACGCGCGGCGCGCATTTCGGCAAAGTCTTCACCCGCGTGGTAGCTGGAGCGCGTCAGCGGGCTGGAAGCGACCTGCAGAAAGCCCTTCGCCCGGGCGATCGCGCCATACGCGGCGAAGGCTTGCGGCGTGACGAAATCGATCACCGGCGCATGCTTGGGCGTGGGCTGGAGATACTGGCCCATGGTGAGGAAATCGATGCCGGCCGAACGCATGTCGTCCATCACCTGATGGACTTCGAGTCGTTCCTCACCGAGGCCGAGCATCACGCCCGACTTGGTGAAGACCCGCGGATCGTGGTGCTTGACCTCTTCCAGCAGGCGCAGCGAGGCATAGTAGCGCGCGCCGGGGCGTATCGTGGGATAGAGCCGGGGCACGGTTTCGAGGTTGTGGTTGTAGACGTCGGGCCCCGCCGCCATGATCGCCTCGACCGCCGCACGCATCTTGCCGCGAAAATCGGGGGTCAGGATCTCGATCGTGGTGTTTGGCGTCGCAGCGCGCAGGGCCTGAATGACCTTCACGAACTGGCCCGCACCGCCATCTGGCAGATCGTCGCGGTCAACCGAGGTCACAACGATGTGCTCAAGGCCAAGCTTGGCGGCGGCTTCGGCAACATGCGCAGGCTCGCTGGTATCGACCTTGCGCGGCATACCGGTCTTGACGTTGCAGAAGGCGCAGGCGCGCGTGCAGACGTCGCCGAGGATCATCACGGTCGCGTGCTTCTTCGTCCAGCATTCGCCGATGTTCGGACAGGCCGCTTCCTCACAGACCGTGTTGAGGCCGAGGCTGCGCATGAGGCCCCGGGTTTCCTCGTACCCCTTGCTCGTGGGGGCCTTGACCCGGATCCAGTCGGGCTTGCGGGGCCGCGCAGGGCGTTCCGGCGCGGCAATCGGGGACTGATCGTTCATGCTGTGCGAGATAGGCGCATGAAGCATGACTTGAAAGATGCATTCGTACGCGGCAACAGACCCGGCATGGCCAAACCTTTCTCTCCCGAGCTCGACCATCTCATCGACGGCTATCGCCGGTTTCGCGAGAACGGATGGAATCCGCGCGTCGAACGCTGGCACCAGCTGCGCGAAGGGCAGGAGCCGCCGGTCATGGTGATCGCCTGCTCCGACAGCCGGGTGGACCCCGCGCAGATCTTCGATACCGACCCGGGCGAGATGTTCGTTGTGCGCAATGTGGCCGCGCTCGTGCCGCCGTTCGAGACCTCGCCCGGCTATCACGGCGTCTCCGCCGCGCTCGAATTTGCCGTGCAGGTGCTGAAAGTGCGCAAGATCGTGGTGCTGGGCCACGGCATGTGCGGCGGCTGCCGCGCGGCGCTGACGCAGGAGCTTGAAGGCACCGAGCCGGGCGAAGGCGGCTTCATCAACGACTGGATCGGCCTCCTGAACGGCGTGCGCGAGGAGATTGCCCACGAACACGGCACCACCGGCCGCCACGCCGAGCGCGCTATGGAGCAGGCCGGCGTCAAGGTCAGCCTCGCCAACTTGCGCACCTTCCCCTGCATCCGCCGCAAGGAAGCCGCTGGCGAGCTTCGCCTGCGCGGCGCGTTCTTCGCGATCTCGGACGGGCTGCTGCATGTGCTGGATGAGGATAGCGGCGAGTTTTCGCAGGTGCAGTGACTGCCCCGATTATCGCCTCAGATTGCGGTCCAGAAATGCAAGCAGCGCCGGCTTGAGGTCGTCCGCCACGGTGCTTCCCAGTTCATCATGGTCGACGCCGGCCAGCATTTGCAGTTCTGCGCGGCCCTTGATGGCCTTGTAGAGCGACCGCGTTTCATCGGGCGGCGTGTTGACATCCTTTTCACCGCCTACAACCATTACCGGCATACGCAGATTGGCGACCGCCCGGACCGGTGCGATCTGCGAGGGCCAAACGCCGAAGCGGGGCAGCGACTGGAAGCTCAGGAACGGCTCGATCAGCGCGGCGGGCCATGATCCGAGGCGGACAGCAATGCGGTTGGCAATGGCGCGGCGAATATCGGGGTAGACCCCCTCCAGCACCAGCGCATCCACATCGAGCGGGCCTTGTGCCCCGAGCAGGCTTGCGGCCCCGCCAAGCGAAAAGCCGATAGCGCCGATGCGCGAACCAGGATTGCACCGGCGCAACCAGGAAAGCGCGGCATGGGCATCTTCGGCTTCAAACAGGCCGAAGCTCTTGCCCGCCGGGGGTCGATTGGCCATGGCCGCGAAAATCGATGGCGAGCACAGCGTAGCCCTGCTGGTGGAGCATGGCGCCAAGCGCGTTCATCTGCCCCCGGTTGCTGCCGTTGCCGTGGAGCAGAAGAATGGCGGGCGCTCGAAAAGTCGCTCCGGGCCAGTAGGTCCCGGCCAATTCGATCCCATGGGCGCTCGGGATGGAGACGATGCTGGCAGGAGTTACGGGCCGCGCTACAGCAGAATTGGTGGCGCCTGTCAGGACACTACCGACCAGCCAGAACCCGCCAAGCACGAGGGCTGACCCGATCAGGATTGCCCGTCTCATCGCCATCGTCCGGTGCCGGGCATTGCGGCACGCAAAAAGGGCGGCCGCTGCGGGCCGCCCTTCCTGTCTACTGCAAGGCCCCGGGTTATCAGGGCTTGGACTTGTCTGCGGTATAGACCGCCCAGAGCTTGGCGAGCGGGGCGCGAACGCCAGTGACCTGCGCGAAGCTGGCCTTGGCGGCGTCGAACTTGTCCTGATCGAGCTGCGCGATGCCGAGGCGCATCAGTGCGCGATCCTTGTCGATCGCACCGCCCTTGGTCAGGGCAAGCTGGTAGAACTCCTCGGCCTTGGCGGGGTTGTCGTAGGACAGGTAGGCATCGCCCGTGGCAAGAGCGGTCTTGCCGTCGGCCGCAGCCTTTGCGTCGCGCTCGAGCGCGGGCAGCGAGGCCTTGTCCGCCGCGATGCGGCCACGTGCCTGGGCGAGCGAATCGCTCACGAACACGTCGCTGGCATCGAGCGCGCCCTTCGACAGGCCGAGCTCGATGATCTTCACCGTCTCGCCAGGCAGACGACGCGGGTC
Source organism: Novosphingobium sp. (assembly GCF_037133355.1). Taxonomy (GTDB): domain Bacteria; phylum Pseudomonadota; class Alphaproteobacteria; order Sphingomonadales; family Sphingomonadaceae; genus Novosphingobium. Next base: position 26,832 of record NZ_JBAXOI010000020.1, read on the forward strand.
GGCGGCCTGAATATATTCGATGAACTCGCGCGTGATGAACTGCTTGTCGTTGTCGAACGCGCCGGTGTGGAGGAACAGGCGGCCGAGATCGAGCGACTCCTCCTTGCCGAAACTGCCGAATTCGCGCACGAGCTGGCCCGCCCCGAGCCAGTTGAGCGCGTTCGGCTGCGCTTCGATCTCAAGCGTCGACCACTCGATCGCCTGCGGCCCGAGCTTGGCTTTGTAGGCGATCACCTTGGCGCGGGTGAACCAGCCATCGGGGATCGCCCCGCCGGCGGCCTTGCGCGCGTCATAGGCAACCTTGAGCGCCGCGATGCCCTCGGCAGGCTTGCCGGTCTGTGCATAGGAATCGGCCAGCATTTCCGCGACGGTATCGTCGGCGACATTGCCGGCGACGGCCTTGGTCAGCGGATCGATCGCATTGGCATAGTCCTTCGCGGCATAGGCGAAGCTGCCGAGATAGGAGTTGAAGACCGGCAGCTTGGCAGGCTCGACCATGCCGCTGTCGATCATGTTGCGCAGACCGCGGCTGCGCATCGCGTTGTCCTCAAGCACGCCGCCGATCACGACGGCCCAGTTGCCGGCGGTGAAGCGGTCCTGCCCGGTCTTTACCGCAGCTTCGACGGCGGCCAGCTTTGCCGGAGCATCGGCAAGCATGCCCTTGAGCTGCGCGGCGGGCGTGTTTTTGCTCTGCGCGGCCTGCAGGTCGGTCATGATCTTCTGGAACGGGCCGGCAGCAGCGACGAATTCCTTCGAATACGTCGCCTTGGGGGCTTCCTTTTCCTTGGCGAAGGCAGGCGCTGCGCCGATCATGATCCCGCCGGCAGCGAGACCGGTGGAAAGCGCCACGGCCAGCGCGGCACGGGCGGCCACGAACTTCATTGCATTACCCCGCATTGCTTCATCTCCTCTTGGCCGATTGCGGCAGACGGGGCCATTCCCCGTTCTGCACTGCCGCAGGCCCTATCCCAATCGTCTGGCCGGATGGCCCTTCATGACCAAGCCTGACGCGCCGAACCTCTGACGCGAAATCGCCGCCTTGGCAACGTCTTGCTGCAATGCCAGCCCCCGCGTGAACCCGGTTTGAATACCAATTCGTCTCATTGTTCAGGAATTGCCAGCCCCGACCTCGGATCAGGGTTCGCATATGTGGAAAAGCCGGTGGAATCGCGGCGGTTTTCTGGTCTTCGCCTATCCTTTGGCCTAGTGCCAAGGGGGACCACACAAGCGAAACGAAAAAAGCCAACGTGAGCGACGATACCGGCCTGACAGATACCCCCGCCCCGCTGCCGGAACACGAGTTCCAGCGGATCGACATCGTCGACGAAATGAAGACGAGTTATCTCGATTACGCGATGAGCGTGATCGTAAGCCGCGCGCTGCCCGATGTGCGTGACGGCCTCAAGCCCGTCCACCGCCGCATCCTGTGGACCAGCCACGAAAACGGCTTCACTTCGACCAAGGCCTATCGCAAGTCCGCGCGCATCGTCGGCGATTGCATGGGCAAATACCACCCGCATGGCGACAGCGCGATCTACGATGCGCTGGCGCGCATGACGCAGGACTGGTCGATGCGCCTGCCGCTGATCGACGGCCAGGGCAACTTCGGCTCGATGGACCCCGATCCGCCGGCCTCGATGCGCTATACCGAGGCGCGGCTTGCCAAGGTCGCCGATGCCCTGATGGCCGATATCGACAAGGATACGGTCGATTTTCAGCCTAATTACGACGGTTCGGAAAGCGAGCCGCAGGTCCTGCCGGCGCGCTTCCCCAACCTGCTGGTAAACGGCGCGGGCGGCATCGCGGTCGGCATGGCGACCAACATCCCGCCGCACAATCTCGGCGAAGTGATCGACGGGTGCCTTGCCTATATGGCGAACCCGGCGATCACCATCGAGGAACTGATCCAGATCATCCCGGCACCGGACTTTCCGACCGCGCCGCTGATCCTGGGCGCCAGCGGCGCGCGCAAGGCCTATACCGAGGGTCGCGGCTCTATCGTGATGCGCGCGCGCTATGTGATCGAGGATGCCAAGGGCGGACGCGGCGAAGGGCGCAAGGCGATCATCCTGACCTCGATCCCCTATCAGGTGGGCAAGAACAACCTCGTCGAGAAGATCGCCGAAGCGGCCAAAGACAAGCGGATCGAGGGCATTGCCGACATCCGCGACGAGTCCAACCGCGAGGGTGTGCGCGTTGTCATCGAGCTCAAGCGCGATGCCACGCCCGAAGTCGTGCTCAACCAGCTGTGGCGCAACACACCTGCGCAATCGAACTTCCCGGCGAACATGCTGGCGATCCGCGGCGGACGGCCCGAGATCCTGACGCTCAAGGACATCATAGAAGCGTTCGTCCAGTTCCGCGAGGAAGTGATCCAGCGGCGGACCAAGTTCGAGCTCAACAAGGCGCGCGACCGGGCTCATATCCTGCTCGGTCTGGTCGTGGCTGTCTCGAACCTTGACGAGGTTGTGCGCATCATCCGCGCTTCGGCCAATCCGGCGCTGGCTCGCGAGACGCTCATCGCGCGCGAATGGCCGATCGGCGAGATCGCACCCTATATCCGCCTGGTCGAGGCGATCGAGGACGGGGTGCTGGAAGGTGACGGCGGCACTTACCGCCTCAGCGAGACGCAGGTCCGTGCAATCCTTGACCTTCGCCTCCACCGCCTGACCGCGCTGGGCCGCGACGAGATCGGCGGCGAACTCGAAGTTCTGTCCAAGGCGATTGCCGAATATCTGGCGATTCTGGGTGACCGGGAAAAGCTCTTTGCGGTGATGCGCGAGGAACTGGTCGCGGTGCGCGATGCCTATGCGACGCCGCGCCGCTGCGAGATCACCGCGCCTGCCGACGGGATCGAGGACGAGGACCTGATCGAGCGCGAGGACATGGTCGTGACGATCACCCTCGACGGCTACATCAAGCGCACCCCGCTATCCACCTTCCGCGCGCAGAACCGGGGCGGCAAGGGCCGCAGCGGCATGGCGACCAAGGAAGAAGATGCGGTCGCGACGATGTTCGTCACCTCGACCCACACGCCGGTGCTGTTCTTCTCGACCGCGGGCAAGGTCTATCGCCTCAAGGTCTGGCGCCTGCCCGAAGGCGGGCCGACGACGCGCGGGCGGCCGATGATCAACCTGCTCCCCGCGCTCGATGCGGGCGAGACAATCGCGACAGTGCTGCCGCTGCCCGAGGACGAGGCGGAATGGGGCAAGCTTTCGGTGGTCTTCGCCACGGCCAAGGGCAATGTGCGCCGCAACGCGATGGATGCCTTCGCCAACATCCCCTCGAACGGCAAGTTCGCGATGCGCTTCGAGGAAGGCGACGAGGACCGGCTGATCGGCGTCGCGCTGCTCGAGGCGAGCGATGACGTGCTGCTGGCAACCCGCTCGGGCAAGGCGATCCGTTTTGCTGGCGATGAGGTCCGCGAGTTTACGAGCCGTACCTCGACCGGCGTGCGCGGCATGACCTTGCGCGGCGATGACGAGGTGATCTCGCTTTCGATCCTGCACCGCGTCGGCACAAGCGCCGAAGAGCGGGAGGAATACGTCCGCTTTGCGCCATGGAAGGGCGAGAAGGAGGGCGAGCCTTCGATTGCGCCGGAACGAATGGCCGAATTGCACGCGCGTGAGCAGTTCATCCTCACCGTCTGCGCCAATGGTTATGGCAAGCTTTCCTCCGCCTACGAATACCGGCGGACCGGTCGTGGCGGCCAGGGCATCACCAATATCGACAACATCGCCCGCAATGGCCCGGTGGTGGCGAGCTTCCCGGCTTCGCAGGCTGATCAGCTCATGCTGGTGACCGACCAGGCGAAGCTGATCCGCCTCCCGCTCGATACCTTGCGGGTAATCGGTCGCGGTTCGGCGGGCGTGCGGCTGTTCAACGTTTCGGGCGATGAACACGTGGTAAGTGCGGTGCGTCTGGCCGAGGAAGAAGGCGAGGCAGAAGCCGAGGCAGAGGGCAGCGCGGAAGCATGAGCGACCTGCCGCAAGCCGCCTACAAAGTGCTGACTGCGGAGCAGATGCAAACGCTGCAGCGTGACGGCGTGTTTGCCGGGGCGCCGATCGATCTGGCCGATGGCTATATCCACCTCTCGGCCGCTGATCAGGTGACCGAGACGGTGGACAAGCACTTTGCCGGACAGACGGGCCTGCATATCGCGGCGGTTGATCTGGCGGCGCTGGGCGATGCGGTGAAGTGGGAGCCGTCGCGCGGGGGGCAGCTCTTCCCGCATATCTACGCAGCTCTGCCGCTCAATGCCGTGTTTGCCTATGGGCCGCTGGAGCGCGAAGCGGATGGCACGGTGCGGCTGCCGGTGTCTGGTTAGACCCAATCCTCGTCATTCCCGCGAAGGCGGGAATCTGGAGTCCGAAACGCGGCGTCCGCCGCTCTGGGTCCCCGCCTTCGCGGGGATGACGAAGTGTGGATTTAGTAAGCGGTAAACTCACCCTTGCGCCGCAGCGCGCCGATCACGCCGACGGTGACCAGGAACTGCCCGAAATAATAGAGCGGCCAGACCAGCAGATGAGGGACCGGGCTGTCCGCGAGCGGCCCCATTCGCGCGAAGATCAGCAGGTCGGACACGGCGAACGTAGCCGCGCCAAGCGCAACGCGGTTGCGGGGGAAGTCGCTGGCGAAGGCGGCAGTGGCCATGCCGCCAAGCAGGAGCGCATAGCCTGCGACATCGGATTTGCCGGTGAGAGCATAGGAAAGTGCGGGAATGCCAAGGACCAAGGCAATGGCTACTACCTTGTCCGGCGCTGACAGTTCAGCGCGCCGATGCCGCAGGTAGAGCGCGATCGCGGCGATGTGGCCAGCGAAGAAGGCAGCCGCGCCGCCGGTGAAGTTCACCTCCAGCACCATGTCACCGACTGAGCCGAGCGCCATGACAAGAGCGATGCGGTGTGCATCCCGGACCGGGTGATGAACCCAGGCGTAGACCGCGAGCAGCGCGACGCCGGCGCCCTTCCAGAGGATGAGGTATAGGCCTGGAACCCAGCTGTCTGCCGCGAACCAATAGCTGATGCCGACGATCAGGCTGGCGAGAAGCCATGGTCTTTGCTCGATCAAGGCGCGTTGCGGCATTCTTGTTTCCTACACCGGCCCACCCCCAACCCCTCCCGCAAGCGGGAGGGGAGCAGCCTGCGCATCATTCCCCCCTCTCGCTTGCGGGAGGGGTTGGGGGTGGGCCCGCTTTCATCCCTAGGGGTTGTTTGCCGGGACATGCAATGCCAATGCGTGCGGCATGACGCATCAGGTACATATCATCGGCGGCGGCATGGCCGGCAGCGAGGCGGCGTGGCAGTTGGCGCGCCGCGGCATTCGCGTGCGGCTTTCTGAAATGCGCGGAAGCGGCGACAGCACGGCGGCGCACAACAGCGATGGGCTGGCCGAACTTGTGTGCTCCAACTCGTTCCGTTCTGACGATGACGAGAAGAACGCGGTCGGCCTGCTGCACTACGAAATGCGCGCATGCGAGAGCCTGTTGATGACGGCAGCGGCGAAGGCGCGGGTGCCTGCAGGTTCGGCGCTAGCGGTGGATCGCGATGTGTTTTCAGCCGAGGTCGAGGCCCTGCTTCGCGCGCAGCCGACCTTGGAAATCGTGCGCGAGCGAGTGGATATTCTGCCCACTGACGGCTTCACCATTGTCGCCACGGGGCCGCTGACCGCCCCTGCCCTCGCTTCCAGCATCGGCGCAGCAACCGGCGCCGAGAGCCTCGCCTTCTTCGACGCGATTGCACCCATCGTTTACCGCGAGTCCATCGACATGGGCGTCGCGTGGATGGCCTCGCGCTGGGACAAGGGGGCGGAAGCCTCGCTCGCAATGGGCGGTGACGGGCGCGATTATATCAATTGCCCGATGACCCGGCCGCAATACGAGGCCTTCCGCGAGGAGCTGCTGGCGGGCGAGAAGACCGAGTTCAAGGAATGGGAGGCGAGCACCCCCTATTTCGATGGCTGTATGCCGATCGAGGTCATGGCGTCGCGCGGCGTCGAGACCTTGCGGTTCGGGCCGATGAAGCCGGTTGGCCTCGATAATCCGCACTGGGCGACGGCAGAGCACCCCAATGGCCGTTGGCCTTATGCGGTGGTGCAGCTGCGGCAGGACAACAAGTTGGGCACCTTGTGGAACATGGTGGGCTTCCAGACCAAGCTCAAGCACGCTGAACAAGTGCGCGTGTTCCGTACGATTCCGGGGCTGGAGCAGGCCGAGTTCGCGCGGCTTGGCGGGCTGCATCGCAACACGTTTCTCAATTCGCCGACCCTGCTGGATCGGCAGCTGCGGCTGAAATCGGCGCCGCATATCCGCTTTGCCGGGCAGATTACGGGCTGCGAAGGTTATGTGGAGAGCGGAGCAGTAGGACTGCTGGCGGGGATGATGACCGCCGCCGAGATCGCCGGTCGCGAGTGGACGCCGCCGCCGCGCACCTCGGCGCTCGGCGCGCTGCTGGCGCATATCACCGGCGACGCGGAGGCCGAGACCTATCAGCCGATGAACGTGAACTTCGGGCTGTTTCCGCCGCCCGATCCTTCGACGAAGAAAAAGCAGCGCAAAGAGGCCTATACGGCGCGGGCCAAGGCCGATCTGGTCGGTTGGCTGCCGTCGGTGGGGTAGTTTTTGAAGGTTTCGCGCAGAGGCGCAGAGAGGGCGGAATCGCAAGGGAACTGCCCGGGCCGCAGGCACAAATCTACCTTAGCCAGGTCCCGCAATCGAGAGCGGCCTTGCCGCAATCCTCGATTTCCTTTTGATCTCCGCGCCGCTGAGCGAAACCTGGTTGCAGGCTCAACACTTGCACGCAGGCTTCTTTGCCGCCTTGAGCTTGGTAGTCGCAAATTCCTCGCGGCTCAGCCAGCCATCGCCGTTCTTGTCGGCGGCCTTGAAGCGGTTGTCGGTGGCGACGGACCATTCGTCGAACGTCAGCAGGTTATTGCCGTCGACGTCGAGCTTGCGGAAATCCTTGACGCGGGGGCTCAGCATTTCGGTGCGCGTGATCTTGCTGTCGCGGTTCTTGTCGAACCGGTCATAGCGCTTTTGCTCCCGGCTTTGCTCGCTGGCTTCGGGCAGGCCCGGGCCTACCGCGTCGCCTGCGTCGGAATCAGGCAGCTCTTCTTCGGCGGCGGGCGCGGAGGCGATTGCGAGGTGGGTGGGCGCTGCGGGTGCGCGGTCGGCAGCGCGGCCCTGCCACCAGAACAAGCCCGAGGCAGAAAGCAGCAGCGCCCCGAGCGCGCCCACGAGAATCCTGTTCATGCCCTGCGCCCTTCCATACGGGTTGAGCCCCAGCATAGGCTGCATGGCGCATGGGCGGCAGGGGCAAGCCATGCCATTTTGGCGGGACTTTCAGCGGCCGAGGAGACCCAGACGCAGGATGGCAAGGAAATCGCGCAGCGGGCTGCCGGCCTTGCCCGAGGTCTCACACAGCGCCATGCCGCGCAAAATGACGAGCGGGCGCATTGCACCGGGAAGGATCGGAGCGGGACTGCGCGGCGTTTCAAGCCCGAGCCATTCGGCTGCGGCACGGCGGACGGGCTCGCTTGCTTCGAACCCGCTAAGCCGGGCAAGCGCACAGATCGCCTCGACCCGCGCTTTGCCCAGATCCGCCCCGCCGTCCTCGCCGACAATCCGGGCTTCCCACCCATCTACCAGACCGCGCAAGGCTGGCCGTTCACCATCCCAGGCCCGGAGCAGCGCAAGCAGCGGTTCGCCCTGCGGCCAATCGCTCGCTGGCTGATCGAAACGGTCGCGCCACCAGGCAAGGCGCAGCTGGATCATGAGCGGGTCGCGTCCCTCACGGGCCGCATCGGCAAGCCGCCGCTCGAGCAGGAGGAAGCCCTCCCACAACGCCTGGCGGCCGCGCGGCGCATAAAGCACCGCGAGTCGTTCGGGCGGGCTGAGCTGTATATCGCCTGCGTTAAGCTCCATCAGCTCAGCGGTAGCAAACCTTCTTTACCGCCGCGATCACCCGCGCGGTATCGACCAGCGCGAGCTTTTCGAGGTTGGCGGCATAGGGCAGCGGCACGTCTTCGTTGCAGACGCGCAGGACCGGCGCATCGAGGTGGTCGAAGCCCTCTTCCATCACGATCGAAATGATCTCCGAGGCGATCGAGCAGACCGGAAAGCCTTCCTCGACCACGACCATGCGGTTGGTGCGGGCAAGGCTTTCGAGGACCGCAGCCTTGTCGAGCGGGCGCAGGGTCCGAAGGTCGATCACTTCGGCCTCGATCCCTTCGGCGGCAAGCTTCTCCGCCGCTTCAAGCGCAAGAGCAACGCCGATCGAGTAGGTGACGATCGTAACGTCGCGCCCGGCCCGCATGGTGCGCGCCTTGCCGATGGGGACGGTGTAATCTTCCAGCTGCGGCACATCGAATGAGCGGCCATAGACCAGCTCGTTCTCAAGGAACACGACCGGATCTTCGCTGCGGATCGCGGACTTGAGCAGGCCCTTGGCATCGGCGGCGTCATACGGCGCAATAACGACCAGACCGGGGACCGAAGCGTACCACGGCGCATAGTTCTGGCTGTGCTGCGCACCGACGCGCGAAGCGGCGCCGTTGGGGCCGCGGAACACGATCGGACAGCGCATCTGGCCGCCCGACATGTAGTTGGTCTTGGCGGCCGAGTTGATGATGTGGTCGATCGCCTGCATGGCGAAGTTGAACGTCATGAACTCGACGATGGGGCGAAGGCCGCCCATGGCCGCGCCGGTGCCGATGCCGGCAAAGCCGTACTCGGTGATCGGCGTGTCGATCACGCGCCTCGGCCCGAATTCCTCGAGCAGGCCTTGCGTGACCTTGTAGGCACCCTGGTATTCGGCGACTTCCTCACCCATCACGAAGACGCGGTCGTCGGCGCGCATTTCCTCGGCCATGGCATCGCGCAGGGCTTCGCGCACCGTGGTGCCCACCATTGCGGTGCCTGCGGGCACGGCCGCTATGGGTGCAGGCGCTGCAACAGGAGCAGGTGCGGGCGTCGGTGCTGCGACGGGTGCAGGCGGCGGAGGGGGCGCGGCAACCACAGGCGCCGGAGCAGGGGCAGCAACCGGCGCGGGCGCAGTGTCCTCCCCTTCCCCGCTGATCGTGGCGATCACGGTGCCAACTTTCACGCCTTCGGTGCCTTCGGCAACCTTGAGTTCGCCGATCACGCCCTCGTCGATGGCCTCGAATTCCATCGTGGCCTTGTCGGTCTCGATCTCGGCGAGGATGTCGCCGGACTTTACGCTGTCGCCGGGCTTCACCAGCCACTTGGCGAGCGTGCCTTCCTCCATCGTCGGGGAGAGCGCGGGCATCTTGAGTTCAATCGCCATGTCAGTAGGTCCCCACCAGCACGTCGGTATAGAGTTCAGGGGTGGCGGGCTCGGGCGAGCTTTCCGCGAAATCGGCGGCTTCTGCGACGATCTGGCGGATCTTCTTGTCGATGGCCTTGATCGCGTCCTCGCTCACGCCCCGGCGCAGCAGGTCCTGCTTGGCGCCTTCGATGGGATCGTGGTGGTCGCGCATTTCCTGCACTTCCTCACGGCTGCGGTACTTGGCCGGGTCCGACATCGAGTGGCCGCGATAGCGATAGGTGTTGAGCTCCATCAGCACCGGGCCATTGCCGGCGCGGACATATTCGAGCGCAACTTCAGCGGCGGCGCGCACTTCGAGCACGTCCATGCCGTTGACGTCCATGCCGGGGATGCGGAAGCCCGTGCCGCGGCGGTGGAAGTGCGTTTCGGCCGAACCGCGCTTGACCGCAGTGCCCATGGCGTAGCCGTTGTTTTCAACAACGAAGATGATGGGAAGCTGCCACAGGGCGGCCATGTTGAAGGTTTCGTAGACCTGGCCCTGGTTGGCCGCGCCGTCGCCGAAATAAGCCATGCACACGCCGCCATCGCCGCGGTACTTGTGCGCGAAGGCAAGGCCCGCGCCCAGCGGCACCTGCGCGCCGACGATGCCATGGCCGCCGTAGAACTTGTGGTCGGTCGAGAACATGTGCATCGAGCCGCCCTTGCCGCGGCTGATGCCCGCACCGCGCCCGGTGAGTTCGGCCATGATCACCTTGGGATCAATGCCGTAGGCCAGCATGTGCCCGTGATCGCGGTAGCCGGTGATGACGCTGTCGTTGCCCTCGTTCAGAGCGGACTGCAGGCCGACCGCGACCGCTTCCTGGCCGATGTAGAGATGGCAGAAGCCGCCGATCAGGCCGAGGCCGTAAAGCTGGCCAGCCTTTTCCTCGAAGCGGCGAATGAGCACCATCTGTTCGTAGAAATGGAGCAGTTCCGCATCGCTCGCGTCATAGCGCTTGTTGTTGGCGTGGGCCTGCTGGAGGCTGCGCAGCGCGAAGGAAGCTTCATCTTCCGGAGCGGCGCCGGGGACAGCGGCGGGAGCTTCGGCGGCTTTGGGCTTGGGCGCTTTGGTGGCGCGCGGCCTGGCGGACTGGGCCAATGCAGGATTTCCTTATGTGGCAGCCTGGGGAGGGCACGGTCGGTACGGCACGAGCCGTGCCGCAAGGCCGCTATAGGACCAAGTGCCTGAAATCCGCAACGGCCAAGGCTCTTTGGATACCTATTCCGCCGGCACCGCACGCGCGCAATCCGCCCCCTGGCCAAGCGGCCCGGAGCAGAATTGCAGCGATGTGGGAAAATGGTGCACCCGGAGCGATTCGAACGCCCGACCCTCAGATTCGTAGTCTGATGCTCTATCCAGCTGAGCTACGGGTGCGTGGGAGAGGCGCCTTTAGAAGCGCGTTCCGGGGTTGGCAAGCCCTATTGCAGCATTTTTGAGATAGGTGACGAGCGCGGCAGCCAGCGGGACATCGAGCGGGGGCATTGGCAGCGCGGCAAGGTCTTCCGGCTGCGTCCATTGCAGAAGAGCGCCGGGCTCGCAGACCGGCTCACCCACCCTCTGGTGGCAGGCATAGAGCAGCAAGAGAATGGGCCGACTGCCCTCCCCGAGCGTGCCTTCAGCAAAGCTGAGCGGTGCAAGGTTCGCCTCGGCCAGCGCGATGCCAAGCTCTTCGGCGCATTCGCGCACCAGCGCGGCGGCGGGTGCCTCGCCCGGCTCGACCTTGCCGCCCGGAAATTCCCAGAGGCCGCCGTGGGCGCGGTGCTCCGGCCGACGCTGCATCAGCACCCGGCCCGCCTCGTCGATCAGGGCCAAGGCCACAACGATGAGACATGTCGGTGCCTTTTCCAGTGGAGTCAAAACCATTTATCCTTTGTTAGCCTCGTACAGCTAAGTGTCTGCGAGGAAGCGGACAGGAGGCATCCGATCAATGTGGGACTTTGTCCGCAAGCCGCTGGTGGACAAGACGGGTGCCACAGCCATCGAATATGGCCTGCTGATCGGCGTGATCGCGATGACAATGTTCTTTGGCATGAGCGCTTTCGTTAATTCGCTGTTCCTGCTCTACGAAGCAATCGACACCAACGTCCAGAACGGCAAGAAATAGCGCTCCAAACTCCGCGACTTTCGAAAGGCCCGCCATGTGCAAACCGCGCATTGCAAAATGCGCGGACCGCACGGCGAATCCGCCACCGCAGCCGTGCGGCTTTACGATTTATCAGGAAATGCCGGATATTTTTACACCCGCTCGTTCGTGGGACCGGGGGGTCGCATGCTGAGAATGAGCACGAAGGTGAAGCGATTCACCAGGTGGAGGAGCATTGGCATGACGCTTTTCAAAACACTGCTCCGGGATGAGCAAGGCGCCACTGCAATCGAGTACGGCTTGATCGCCGCGCTGATCGCCGTCGCCGCCATCACGGCGATGGGCGCGCTTGGCAACGCGCTTTCGAACACGTTCACTCAGGTTTCGACCAAGATGAGCAACGCCCAGGACGGCAAGGGCCCGTTCTAGGGACGATCGGTCTCTGGCCCGCAGAAGTAAACGGGGGTGTGGTTCTTCCACACCCCCTATTTTCACGTGCGTGATCAAGGCGGCGGCCGGCAAGTTGCGATGATCGGTGCAAAAACGTCAATGAGCGCGATCGCCCTGCCGCCGCAGTTATATTCCTGGCGCGTAAAGCGGCGTACTTAATCGTTTGGCAGGGATTGATAGCTATTTTCGCAGGGTTTGCGGGATCGACCGGGGGGTCGGAGGCAGTCTTTCCGGTTGCCGCACAGCTGTTCCGCGCGCAGGAGATACTATCGTCATGACGCTCATTCGCAAAATAATGGCCGACAAGGCTGGCGCAACGGCTATCGAATACGGTCTGATTGCCGCGCTTGTCGCCACCGGTGCCATCGTCGCGATGGGCGCGCTCGGCAACTCGCTGTCGAACACCTTCACCCAGATTTCGACCAAGATGAGCAACGCCCAGGACGGCAAGGGTCCGTTCTAACAGCGACAGAGTCGAAGCTGCGAGCAAGGAGCGGGGATGCGGTTCTCCTCATCCCCGTTCCTTGCTTGCGTGATCGACCCGTGGGGCGGCAAGCCGCATCGGAACGCCGCGCCTTCGGGTCTGTATCGATTTGCCGTGTTTTCAGTAGACGATGAGCTTCACGCGCGAACCGGGCACGAGCCGGCTTGAGGCATCGAGGCCATTGAGCACAAGGAACCGGTCGAGCGGCCGGTCGTCATAAGCCATGCGCGCCGCGAGCGTCTGCAACGTCTCGCCCTTCTTCACGGTGACGACCGCCAGATGCCGCGCCCGCACTGCACCAGCCTCGCCGATGGTGATACGGCGCATCGAGGCAAACATCGGCTCGAAGGCCCCCGCCTGCCCCGCTGCGCTGATCGTGGTGAAGTGGAACGCCTGCGACGGGCTCCAGGCATAGGCATAGACCACGATATCGCGCGTGCCGTCGCTGGTGTTGGTGCGCACGACGCCGTAGGCGGCCGGGATGCCGTTCACCGTGGTGGTGCGGATCGATTCCGGCACAAGCCGCTGCTGATCCGAGAGCCCTGCAAAGACCGTGCGGATATAGGCGGCCAGATCGCCGGAGTAAGGCCCAGTGGCAAGCTCGCCCTTGCCCGACTGGCCGCTGATCGCGACAGAGCGAGCACCGTTGACAAGATAGAACCCCTGCGGTGCCTCGAACGCCAGGCGGAAGGTCGGCTGGACGAACTTGCGCCCGTTGACCACGCCCTGCTTCGGATCATCCCCATAGGTGAGGCCATCGACCCGGGTGAGGAACTGGTCGCGGTTCGTCATTCCTTTGGCATTGGTGCCGGCAAGCGCGAGCGCGGCGGTAACGCGCGAGGCGGGATCGGGGTGGGTGCTGGCCCATTCCGGCACCTTGTCGGTCGTGCCGGTAAGCTGTGCGTCGAGCGCGGTCTGCTGGGCGAGGCTGCGCAGCACCGTACCCATCGCCCGCGGATCATAGCCGGCGCGCCGCAGATACGCGACGCCGAGCGAATCCGCCTCGCTCTCCTGCCCGCGCGAATACTTGAGCGTGAGAAGCTGGCTGCCGGTGGAAAACAGCTTCTGTCCGAGCTGACCAATCGCCGAATTGCCCAGCACCGCGCCCGCCAGCACCGAGCCGAGCACGCCGAGGATCGTATTGCGCGTCGCCGCGCTCTGGCGCTTGGACGCATGGCGCGCGGCGACATGGCCGACTTCGTGCCCGAGCACACCGGCCAGTTCGGCCTCGTTGTTCATCAACGCGACAAGCTGGCGGGTGACGTAGACATAGCCGCCGGGGATCGCGAAAGCGTTGTTGACCGGTGAGTTGAGCAAAGTGACGGTGAAATCGCTGCGCGCGTTGCCGAGGCCCGATTGCAGCGCGATCGTCTTGCCCACGCTTTCGACATAGACCGCCTGCGGACCGGTCACCGCGCCGCCGAATTCGCTGAGAAGCTGCGGATGGGCCTTGGCGCCTTCAGCCTTGTCGGAGGCGCTGATGGTGGCGACGGTGCCTTGCGCGCCGACCCGCGAAGTTGGCACGGCCGGCCCTGCCAGCACGAGGCCGCAAGCACCGGCAGCGAGCAGGACAGCGCGGAACGGACGATTGGTCATGGTGTCTCCCCCTCATGCCGCTGTGCGCCGACGGCTTGGGAGCTCGGCGCTACGGCTGACGTCAGGCCAGTTTAGCCAGCCTCGTCGGGGAATGGCCAGAGCCAATTGCGGTCAAAAAGAGGGGCACAAAATAAGTGGGGACTGTCCCCGATTACTGGCTGGCCCCGCTTGCGGTAACGGCGGCTCAGGCGCCGATGCGCAGGAACCGCTCGGCGCGCAGGGCGCGCAGGGTGTCGGCAGGCTTTCCGGCAAGCGCGGCCAGTTCCTCGCCGATTGCCTTACCCAGCGCCAGCGCTGCCGCCTGCCCATCGCGGTGCGCCCCGCCGACGGGTTCGGGCACGATCCTGTCGATCACGCCGAGACCGAGCAGGTCCTGCGCGGTCATCTTCATCGCCTCGGCCGCTTCCGGCGCCTTCTCGGCCGTGCGCCACAGTATCGAAGCGCAGCCTTCGGGCGAGATCACCGAATAGACCGCATGTTCGAACATGAGCACCCGCTCGGCACTGGCCAGCGCCACCGCGCCGCCCGAGCCGCCCTCGCCCACGATCGCGGCGACCATTGGTACGCCGAGCGCTAGGCATGCCTCTGTGCTGCGCGCGATTGCCTCGGCCTGGCCACGTTCCTCGGCTTCCACGCCCGGAAAGGCGCCCGAGGTATCGACGAGCGTTACGACCGGAAGGCCGAAGCGGCCCGCCAGTTCCATCAGGCGCACCGCCTTGCGATAGCCCTCCGGCTTGCCCATCCCGAAGTTGTGGCGGATGCGGCTCTGTGTGTCATGGCCCTTCTCGTGGCCGATCAGCATGATCGCGCGGCCTTCGAGTGTGGCGAAGCCGCCGACGATGGCATTGTCCTCGCCGAACTTGCGGTCTCCGCCAAGCGGCATGAAGTCGGCAAAGGCGCGCGCGACGTAGTCGCGGAAATGAGGCCGCGCGGGGTGGCGGGCGACCTGCGTCTTCTGCCACGGCGTGAGCGAGCGGTATGTGCTTGCAAGAAGCTCGGCCGACTTGCCCTCAAGCCGGCGAATCTCAGCCGAGATGTCGAGCGCACCGGACTGCGCGGTTTCGCGCAGCTCGGCAATGCGCGCCTCGAGCGCGGCGATCGGCTTTTCGAATTCGAGATAGGAAATCATCCGCGCCGCGCTAGGACTGAGCGGCGTTCTGGTCAACCTCTGGCGCCTTGTTTTGCGCCGCCGCGCCAAGGGGATGCCGCGCATTGACGAGTGCGACAAGCCGCGCGGAGTCTACGTGGGTGTAGATCTGGGTGGTCGCGATATCGGCGTGACCAAGCAGCGTCTGCAGCACGCGCAAGTCCGCGCCGCCTTCGAGGAGGTGCGTTGCAAAGGCGTGGCGCAGCACGTGGGGGCTGACTTTTTCGGGATCGATCCCGGCGCGCATGGCCAGCTCGCGCAGCAGTTGGAACAAGCGCACCCGCGTGAGGTGGCCGCCCCGCGGGCTGGGAAAAACCCAACGCCCACCCCCGGCGCGCACGGCAAGCCAGCGGGTCAGTGCGGTGCTCGCCCGCTGGCTCACCGGAACCATGCGCTGCTGGCCGCCCTTGCCGGTTATCATCAGGAACGGCGCATCGCGCGGGACTGCAGCCAGTGGCAACGAGACAAGCTCGGTGGCCCGCAGGCCCGAACCGTAGAGCAGTTCGACCAGCGCAAGCAGGCGCGCGCTCTCCCCCTTCCCCGCAGCGGCGCATTCCTCGGCGCAGGCGAACAGAGCGGCAATCTCGGCGTGGCCAAGCAGGCGCGGAAGCGGGCGCCGGCTCTTTGGCCGGGGAAGCGCTCCCGAGGGATCATCAGCGCGCAGCCCCTCGTCCTGCAGGAAGGCATAGAACTGGCGCAAGGCCGAAGCCTTCCGCGCGAGGCTTGAGGGAGCAAGCGCGCGCCAGGCCTCGGCCAGACTGGAAAGTTCGGCGCTGTCAGCTGCGACAAGATCTCCGATCTCGGCGCGCGCGGCGCGCAGATCGCGGCCATAGGCACTCAGCGTGTTCGCGGCGGCACCGCGCTCGGCCGCCAGCATGGCGAGGAAGGCGTCGATCGGATCGGGGCGCGTCACGCGCCGTCAGACCCGCGCCACGGCCTCCGCCGCGATCATCCGGGCCTCACCCTCCAGCCCGGCTCGGCGCAGCGCGGCAATGATGTGGTAGAGATGAAGCGGGGTCATCTTGTCCCACCCGCTGCCCTGCATGCCAAAGCCGGCCAGCAGCGCAACCAGCGCAGGGTTTTCAGACGCCGCAGCGGCATCGATCGCGCGGGTCCAGCGCGTCTCGCGCGCAAGGTCGAGCTTCAACGTATCGGCAAAGGCGCGGGCGGTTTGCGGATCGACCCGACCAAGGCCCATCAACCCGGCAAGGAGGAAGCGCGAGCGCAGGCCCCCGGCGCTGCTGTCATCCGACTGGAAACGGCCAAGGGTATCGCTGGTGATCGCGGCAAGCTTGGCCGGAGCGGACAGCGCGATGAGGCCCCAGGCCTCGCTTCCGACCGGCACGACCGGGCCCCAGCGCAGCGCGTTGCGATCGAGCCCGGCAGTGAGCATCGAGGCGATGAGCGCCTTAGCATCCCCGGCAAGGCTTGCATCGGGGCTGATGCGCGCGGCGGTATAGGCGGTGAGCACGAGACGCGAATAGGCGCGGTCGGGATCGCTGGCATCGCCCCACAGCGTGCGGATCGCGGCAAGGCGGTCAGCGGCGGCCTGCGCCAGATAGGCGCTGCGCAGTGCGTCGGCGAGCGGGCCCCATGTGCGGTCGGGCTCGTCCAGCGCGTGGATCTCGCTGTAGAGATCGACCATCGCGGCCGCGGAGAGAATGCCGCGCTCTGCGGCAATATCGGCTGCCTCGGCCCGAGCGGTGAGCGGGAGCATCGGCGCGCGAACCGCCAGAACGGCATAGGCGGCGCCGGCCTGCTTGCGCAGGGCTTCGGGCGGCTCGATTCCCGTGGCGAGCGCAAGCCCGGTGCGCCAAGGGGTGAGGCTGTCGACCCCGTCCCATTCGATCTTGACGGCGCGGTGCCCTTGCGATGCGGCCCCGGCGAATTTCTGCGCAAGGAGAATGTCGACCTTGGCAGCAAGGCCGCGGCGCATCGCGTTGTCGAGCACGGCGAGCGCGGGCGCGCCCTCGCCGCCGGTGAAGGCGGTGCAGATCGCGCGGGTCAGTGCCCAGTCCCAGCCCGGGCGGCCCGCCGCGGTAAGCGCAGTGACCGGGCACAAGCCGACAGGATCGGCGGCGGCGAGGAAGCTCCCCATGGCCGCGTCCTCAAGCCCTCGGGTGTAGAAGCCGTTGTCGACCTCTTGCACCATGGCGCGGGCGGCATCGACCTCGCCCATGCGCAGCAGCAACTGGGCGCGCATCGCCGCCCAATCGGCGCCGTTCATGCCCACCGGCGTGTCGAGCCGGCTAGCCAGCGCCCGGCGCATGAGGATGTGGCCCCAGCGCGAGACGAACTCGCCGCGCATGTTCGTGAGCAGGCCCGCAACGAAGGGGCCGTTGAGGTAGTGGCTCGAAACCGCAGGCAGGCCGCCATCGGCTTGATCGAGGAAGCCCACGCGCGCGAGGCTGCGCTGCGCCTGGGGCGGGATATCGGCGCGCGGCTTGGAGCTGGCGACGAGCTGGTCGATCAGCGCCGGATCTATATCGGCAAGCGGATCGCGCCCGGCAGCGGCGGCAACGGCGGGCGGCGCGGCCCCGTCCGGCAAAGGCTGAACCTGAGGAACGGCCACCACCTGCGGCGTCGCCGAGGAGGCCGGGCGCTGGATCTGGACGACAGCGGGCGCCGGGGTGCGCGCGGGGGCCGGAGCAGTTGTGTTGCCCGGGCGCGGGGCGGCAGGCGGGGGCTTGCGCGGGGGCGGCGCGGGTTTGTCGTCAAAGCCCGGGGGCAGCAGCGATTCCTGCGCCGCGACGACGCCGGAAAGCCCGGCGAGCGCGGCGCAGGCCAGCAGCACGAGCCGCAGGCGCGCTCTCATGCCCCGGCCTTTGCGGGGGTCGCGACAGGCGTTTCTATCCAGCGCGTCGGCTGCGCATCACCCATGATCCATGCCACCACCAGAATTGCCACCAAGGCCAGCACAAGGCCGCCACCCGCCCAGATTACGGAACTGAAACGCGCATTCACCCAAGTGCTCCCGAGGCTGAGCCCCCTGCTCCCTGAAAGGCGCCGCTACGGCGCTTGCACTGGCCCTAGCGCAAGTATAGGCGGCGCGGCAATGGAGCACGACGACGACGCCCTTTCTTCAACCGCGATCACGCGCCTTTCCGCGCGGATCGACCGGCCGATCGTGCTCGTCGGCATGATGGGCGTGGGTAAGACAACGGTGGGGCGCAAGCTTTCGGCCATGCTCAACATTCCGTTCTGCGATGCCGACGAGGAGATCGAGCGCGCCGCGCAGATGTCGATCCCGGAAATCTTCGCGCACTTCGGCGAGGCCTATTTCCGCAGCGGCGAGCGGCGCGTGATCGCCAGGCTGGTGGGCGAGGATGGCGCGCCGGTGCGCCGCGTGCTGGCAACCGGCGGCGGCGCCTTTGTCGATCCCGAAACGCGGGCCCTGATCCTGCGGCGCGCGATCGCCGTCTGGCTCGACAGCGATGTCGATACGCTCGTCGCGCGCGTCGGCCGCAAAGGCAACCGGCCGCTGCTCAGAACCGGCGACCCGCGCGAGATTCTCTCCAGGCTCAAGGCCGAGCGCGCACCAGCGTATGCGGAGGCGCCGATCCACATCACCAGCAGCAACCAACCCCACCAGGCGACCGCGCTGAGCATTCTGAAGGCAATCGACGCATGGCTGTGATCCCCGTCAACATCGCCGGTGCGCCCTATGAGGTGCGGATCGAAGCCGGGCTGCTGGCGGCGGCCGGCAAGCACTGCCGTCCCTTCATTCGCGGCAGCAAGGTGGCGGTGGTGACCGACGAGCACGTTGCAGCGGCATGGCGCGGGCCGGTCGAGGCTTCGCTGGGGGCGGAAAGCATCCGCAGTGAATGGCTGGTTCTGCCTGCGGGCGAGGCGACCAAGAGCTGGGAATTTCTCGCGAAGACTGCAGACTGGCTGCTCGAACAGGGCGTCGAGCGCAAGGACAGCGTGATCGCCCTCGGCGGCGGCGTGATCGGCGACCTGACAGGCTTTGCCGCCTCGATGGTGAAGCGCGGCTGCGGCTTTATCCAGATGCCGACGACTCTGCTGGCGCAGGTCGATTCAAGCGTCGGCGGGAAGACTGCCATCAACACTTCGGCGGGCAAGAACCTGGTCGGCGCATTTCATCAGCCGGTTCTGGTGCTGGCCGATCCCCTGGCGCTGGATACTCTGCCGCCGCGCGAGACACGCGCGGGATATGCGGAAGTCGTGAAGTACGGGCTGATCGACGACGCCGCGTTCTTCGACTGGTGCGAGGCGGACGGGGCTGCACTGCTGGCTGGCGATGCTTCGGCGCGCGAGCATGCGATTGCTTCAAGCGTGGCGGCCAAGGCGCGGATCGTGGCGGCGGACGAGAAGGAAACGCTTGGCCTGCGCGCGCTGCTCAATCTGGGGCACACCTTCGGGCACGCACTGGAAGCCGAGACCGGCTTTTCGGACCGGTTGCTGCACGGCGAAGGCGTGGCGCTCGGCATGGTGCTGGCGGCGCGTTATTCGGTGCGGCGCGGGTTGATGAACGGGCAGGATGCCGAGCGGGTCGCGGCACATATCGCAGCGGCGGGGCTGCCGTCGGCGATCAGCGCGCTGGGCATGGACTGCGACGGCGCGGCGCTGACCGCGCATATGCTGCACGACAAGAAGATGGATGCGGGCACGCTGCCCTTCCTGCTGATGCGCGGCATCGGGCAGACGTTCCTCGCCAAGGACGTGGATCTTGCGGACGTCGCCGCGTTTCTCGATGCGGAACTAGTGCGGGGCTAGAACAGCCGGGCGCCGTTGGGCACCTTGCGGTCGAGCGCGAAGAGGACGACCCGGCCCTCCTCGTCGGGGAAGCCGACGGTGAGGACTTCGGACATCATCTTGCCGATCTGGCGCGGCGGGAAGTTGACCACCGCCGCGACCTGGCGGCCGATCAGTTCCTCCGGCGCATAAAGCGCGGCGATCTGGGCGCTCGAACGCTTAACACCGATGCCCTCCCCGAAGTCGATGGCGAGCTTGATGCTCGGCTTGCGCGCTTCGGGGTAGGGTTCGGCGCTGACGATCGTGCCCATCCGGATATCGACCTTGAGGAACTCGTCAAAGCCGATGAGGTCTGCCGCAGGGGCTGCCGGATCGTGTTCGAGATGCACTCGGTTGCCCCCAGATTACCGACCGGTGAATTCGGCTTTGCGCTTTTCGAGGAAGGCCTTGATGCCTTCCTTGGAATCGCTGCTGTCGCCCGCTTTCCACTGGCCTTCGGCCTCGATCAGGAGCGCAGCCGGAAGATCGGTTTCAAGCGCGCGGGCAAGGTTCTGGCGCATCGTGCCCAGCGCCACGGTTGGGCCGCTGGCGAGGCGTTCGGCCAGAGCCATGGCTTCGTCGGCCAGCGCGGCATCATCGACCGCTTTGTAGATCATGCCCCAGTCCTCGGCCTTTTCAGCAGGAACGCGCTCGCCCAGCATCATCATCTGCGTGGCGCGGGCCTTGCCGATCAGGCGGGGGAGCACCCAGCTTGCGCCGCCATCGGGCACGAGGCCGATATTGACGAATGCCTGAAGGAAATAAGCGCTCTTCGCCGCGAGCACGAAATCGCCCATCAGCGCAATCGAGCAACCGACACCGGCGGCGGCGCCGTTGACGGCGGTGACGAGCGGGACCGGCAGACGCGAAAGCTTGGCGATCATTGGATTGTAATGCTCTGTCAGCGCCTTGTAGCTGCCCGCGCCTCCCGCGATGCTGCGCGAGCCTGAAGCGGCAAGATCGGCGCCCGAGCAGAATGCGCGACCCTCGCCGGTGATGAGGACGCAGCGCGCGCCTTCGAGGTCATAAAGCGCGTCGCCGATTTCAACCGCCATGTTCGGCGGGCAGGCATTGAGCCGCTCGGGCCGGTTGAGGACGATGCGGCGGACAAGGCCGACATTTTCGACGCGGATCGTTTCATAGGACATCGCTGTTTTTCCTTAATCGCTCGGTTAAGGCATGGCTAAGCGAGCCGGACGGGCTTGGCAAGGTCCATCCGGCGTCCCTCGTAAAACAGCTTATCAGCCGGCGTGCGCCTGCGCAAAAGCGGCAGCAGCACCGAACAGGCCGGGCTGCGGGTGGGTGATGAGCTTGACCGGAATCGCCGCCATAAGGCCCTCGAAGCGGCCCTTTGCGCAGAAGCGCTCGGCAAAACCGGAGCGGATCAGCGAATCCTTTATCCGCAGGCCAAGTCCGCCCGCCATGACAAGCGCGCTCGCTCCGTGTGCGAGCGCAAGATCGCCCGCGACGCTGCCGAGCGAAAGGCAGAAGCGGTCCACCGCGGCGGCGGCGAGGCTGTCTTCCCCGCTGGTGCCAAGTGCCCACAGCTCCTTGTCGGTAAGCGTGGTGATCGCCCTGCCCTCGATCGCGGCGAGCGTTTCGTAGATATCGACAATCCCGGGGCCCGCGACGACACGTTCAGCCGATACCCGGCGGTGCCGCCCGCGCAGGCGCGCAAGAATCGCGTCCTCGATCTTGTCGAGCGGGGCGAAATCGATGTGGCCGCCCTCGGTGGGCTGCACGCGATAAGCGCCGCGCTGGCGCCAGAGCTGTGCGACGCCAAGGCCGGTGCCAGGGCCGACAACGCTGATCGTGCCTTCCTCGGGAAGCGGCACATCGGGTCCGCTCAAGTGGAGGAGATGCGCTTCATCGGCCTGCGCCACGGCATGGGCGACGGCCGCGAAATCGTTGACCACGACGAAACGCGGCGCGCCGAGCTTGTCCGGGATCAGCGCGGGGCGGATGATCCAGGGGTTGTTGGTGAAGCGGATGATCTCGCCCCCCACCGGCCCCGCAACGGCGATGGCAACAGCGGGTGGCAGCGTGCCGCCGGAGAGGCGGGCAAATTCCTCCCAGGCGAGCTGGAAGCTTGGGTGATCGGCGGTCTTGAGTGTGACCGCTTCGCCCAGATGAGTGACGCGCCCTTCGGCCACTTCGGCAAGAGCAAAGCGCGCGTGCGTACCGCCGATGTCGACTGCGACCAATTGCATGCCTGCTCTCCCCCTTGGTGTTCGTCCGGCTGTTTCGCCGGTCCAGTTATCCTGCCCTCAAAGCCCGCCCAAGGCCAGCATGGCCGAACCACCGCGCTCGGCGGGATCGGCAAAGTGGCGCATCATGGCGAAAAGCTCGCGGCCGACGCCCATTTCCTCCGCCGGAGCCTCGGCAGGTTGGCGCGCGGACCATTCGGTCTCATCCACAAGTGCCACCAGTTCGCCGCTCTCGGCGCAGACGCGCACAATGTCGCCATCCCTCAGCAGCGCCAGCGCGCCGCCCTTCTTCGCTTCGGGCGAAACGTGGATCGCAGCGGGGACTTTGCCCGAAGCGCCCGACATGCGGCCATCGGTGACGAGCGCGACGCGAAAGCCACGGTCCTGCAGTACGCCGAGCGACGGGGTGAGTTTGTGCAGTTCGGGCATGCCGTTGGCGGCGGGGCCCTGGAAGCGCACGACGACGATGACATCGCGTTCCAGCTCACCCGCCTTGAAGGCCTTGATCACGTCGTTCTGTTCAGCGAACACGCGGCACGGCGCCTCGATCGTCCAGCGCGAACGATCGACCGCGCTGACCTTGATCGTGCCTCGGCCAAGGTTGCCGTGGACGAGGCGCAGGCCGCCCTCTGGCTGGAACGGTTCGGCGACGGGGCGCAGCATGGCCGGGTTCAGGGTTTGCGCTGGCGCGGGCTCCCAGCGCAGCGCATCACCTTCCAGCATGGGCTGCTGCGCGCCCTCAAGCAGCGAGGTGCCGTAGACAGTGCGAATATCGCCGTGGGCAAGCCCGGCCTCGACCAGTTCGCGGATCACGAACGGCATGCCGCCCGCTTCGGCAAAGCCGTTCACATCGCCCGAACCGTTGGGATAGATGCTGGTGATCAGGGGAACTGCGCGGGAGAGCTCGTCCATGTCGTCCCAGTCGATCTGAACCCCGGCAGCGCGGGCGATGGCGGGGAGATGGATGACGTGGTTGGTCGAACCGCCGGTTGCAAGCAGACCGACGATGGCGTTGACGATGGCTTTTTCATCGACGCAGTGGCCCAGCGGCCGATAATCCTCACCGTCCCATCCGATCTGTGCCACGCGGTGAACGGCGGCGCGGGTCAGTTCCTGGCGCAGCTTGGTGCCGGGATTGACGAAGCTGGCGCCGGGCATGTGGAGGCCCATCATTTCCATCATCATCTGGTTGGAATTGGCGGTGCCGTAGAAGGTGCAGGTGCCCGCCGAGTGGTAGCTAGCGCTCTCGCTTTCGAGGAGTTCGTCCCGCGTCGCCTTGCCTTCGGCATAGAGCTGGCGGATGCGCTGCTTTTCCTTGTTAGGGAGGCCCGAGGCCATCTGCCCGGCGGGCACGAGGATTGTCGGCAAGTGGCCGAAGCGCAGCGCGCCGATGAGGAGGCCGGGGACGATCTTGTCGCAGATGCCAAGCAGCAGCGCGGCCTCGTACATCCCGTGGCTGAGGCCGACGGCGGTACCCATGGCGATATTGTCGCGGCTGAACAGCGACAGTTCCATCGAAGCTTGCCCTTGCGTCACGCCGTCGCACATCGCGGGAACGCCGCCCGCGACCTGCGCCGTCGCGCCCACTTCACGGGCGAAGATCTTGATCTGCTCGGGGTAGCGGCCATAGGGCTGATGGGCCGAGAGCATGTCGTTGTAGGCGGTGATCACACCGATATTGAGCGCCCGGCCGCCGCGCAGCGTTGCCTTGTCCTCGCCCGCGGCCGCAAAACCATGGGCAAGATTGCCGCAGGACAGCACGTCACGGTTGACACCGGCATCGCGGGCGCGGGCAATGAGATCGAGGTAGGCGGCCCGCGTTTGCGCCGAGCGCGCTACGATCCGGTCGGTAACCTTGGCGACTGTGGGGTCGAGAGGCATCATTCGCTCCAGTAGATCGTGACGGGCGGTCCGTAACCGCGGAGGATATCGGAGACCGGATAAGCGTCCGAGCCGGCGAGGACCTGCTCAAGCAGCGCCTTCTTGCTCGCGCCGGTGACAACAAGGATGATCTCGCGCGTGGCTTTCAGCGCCCGCTTGTTGAGCGTGAGACGATCGAAGGGGGCTTCGGGCGGCAGCGGGATCGGTGTGGTGGCGATCACGCTCGGGCCGGGGCGCACGAGCGCGTGCATATGCGGGAACAGCGAGGCGATATGGCCGTCCTCGCCCATGCCGAGCCATACGAGATCGAAGGGCTGGACCGCCATGCCTTCTTCAAGCCGCTCGAAGGCGGCGCCGCTGGCGCCCAGCGCGGCGTTGAGCTTGCCGAAATTGCTGGCGGGGTGATCATCGGGCACGCGGCGATCATCGGTGAGCGTGATGGTGACGTCCGACCAATCGAGGCCCTGCTGCGCCAGAAGAGCGAAGACCTTTAGCGGGGTCGAGCCGCCCGTGAATGCAAGCCGTTTGGGGCCGTGGCGCGCAATCACGCGGGCGACATGCGCGGCAACCGCTCCGGCATCGCCGGGATAGGCCCAGACGACGTCAGTCATGCCAGCTTCTCCCATCGCGTTCTGTCAGCGCGATGCCGGCATTCGGCCCCCAGCTTCCCGCTGCATAGGGCTTAACGTCCATTGAAGTTTCGGCCCAGACGCGGCGAATCGCATCGACCCAGGTCCATTGCGCCTCGACCTCGTCACGCCGCACGAACAGCGTCTGCTCGCCCTCGATCAGATCGAGCAGCAGACGCTCGTAGGCGATACGGCGGCGGGCCTTGGCAAACGCGGTGGTGAGCGAGAGATCGAGATTGACCTCGCGCAGCACAATCCCGCCACGATCAAGCCCTGGTTCCTTGGCCATGACCTGGAGGCGGACATATTCCTCCGGCTGGAGGCGGATCACGAGCCGGTTGGCCGCGAGTTTTCCGCCGCGCTGGGTGAAGATGTTGTGCGGCACCTGCTTGAACTGGACGACAATCTCGCTGCGCCGCTCGGCGAGGCGCTTGCCGTGGCGCAAGTAGAACGGCACGCCCTGCCAGCGCCAGTTGTCGACATGGGCCTTGATCGCGACGTAAGTCTCGGTGTCCGAGGCAGCGCCAAGATCGTCGAGGTAGCCCGTCACTGCGCCGCCGCCAACGGCCCCCGCGCGGTATTGCCCGCGCACCATTTCCTCCGCCTTCACCGGGCGCAGCGCGCGCAGGACCTTGACCTTTTCGTCGCGGATCGAGGTCGCGTCGTATTCGAGCGGTGGCTCCATCGCGGTGAGCGCAACCAGCTGGAGCATGTGGTTCTGCACCATGTCACGCAGCCCGCCGGTATCGTCATAAAAGCCCTTGCGGCCTTCTAGGCCGACGGTTTCGCTGACGGTGATCTGGACGTGGTCGATACCGGCGCTGTTCCACAAGGGCTCGAACATCATGTTGGCAAAGCGCAGCGCGAGGAGGTTCTGCACCGTCTCCTTGCCGAGATAGTGATCGATGCGGAAAATCTGCCTTTCCGAGAAACCCGCCGCGACCGCATCGTTGATCCGGCGGCTCGAGGCCAGATCATTGCCGAGCGGCTTTTCAAGACCGATCCGTACGCCTTCATGGGCGAGCCCGGCGAGGCGCAGGCCCTCGATGGTCGGCTCGAACAGCGCGGGCGCGGTCGAAAGGAAGATCGAGAGCCCGCACGAGGTGTCGCCAAGCTTTTCGGCAAGGCCGGCAAAGCCTTCGGGCTTCGAGGCGTCGAGCGTCTGATACTCGAGCCGCACAAGGAAGCTGGCGAGCTTGGTATCGTCGCGGCGATCCGCAGGCAGGAATTCCTCGAGCGAAGCCCGGGCCATTTCACGGAACTCGGCATCGTCGTGGACCGAACGCGCGGTGCCGACTATCCGTAGCGTCGGATCGATCAGACCGTCCTCATGCAGGGCATAAAGCGAGGGCAGCAGCATGCGCCGCGAAAGATCGCCGGTCGCGCCGAACAGAAGCAGGGCGGAACAGCTGGTCACGGCCATGGGCGGCTTACTCCTCATCCGGGCTGCTCGACGCAGGGCCCGCCAGGTTCCCCTAGACCCGAATGGTCCCTATTTGCACTGGACTTCAGCACGCATAAGTATGCGAATTGGAATGAACAAGCCCGGCCGAGGCCGCGCCGCAGTCCTCAATGCCGGAAGAGCCATGCCAGGATCTCGGGCAGACGCGTCGCCCAGGCGTTTTCCTCGTGCTCGGCACCGGGATAGACGCGGCTCTCGAAGTCGGTGCCGCGCTGCCAGCCCAGCTTCACGAACTCGGCGTCGATGGGTTCCTGATAAGGTGCGTAGAAGGCATCAAGCGTGGCGGTGCCGTGATCCATCCAGATCCGCCGGCCCGCCGGAGCGCCGAGTGTCCGGTCGAAGAAACCGGTCCAGAGACCAAGTGTCTCGGGATTGAAGCCCTTGACCGTATCTGGGCCGATGGCGGGCCAGTGGGAGCTGACGCAGGCAGCCTGACCAAAGACATCGGGGCTTGCGGAAATGGCGTAGCAACTCATCAGGCCGCCCATGCTTGAACCGGCAATGGCGGTGTCCTCGCGCCCCGGGCGGGTGCGAAACGAATGGTCGACCCAGTCCTTGAGAGGCCCGGAAAGCCAGGCGAGATAGGCGTCGGAAATGACCGGGCCACCGGTCATCTCGTCCATCTTCGCCTTCAGTGCGGGGGGCGCGGCGTCATAGGCGGGGCGCGGGAGGTACTGGCGGAAGCGGTCCTTGCCCGGGGCCCAGATACCCACAATGATCCGCGGCTCGATCCCCTGCTCCGCCATGACCTTGAGCATGGCCTTGTCGGCCGCCCATATCTTCTGGAAGTTGGAATTCGCAAGGTCGAACAGGTTGTGCCCGTCGTGCATGTAAAGGACGGGGTATCGTCTGTTGGAACTGTCATAGCCCGGCGGGAGCCAGATCGTGAGGCGCTGGGGCGGGAGGCCGGCAGCCTCGACCTTCTCGTACTCGATTCTGCGTCCGCCATCCTCTGCTCGCGCAGCACCGGCGATCAACCCCAGCAGCGCGAACAGCGCAAGCAACCAGTTCCTCATCATGCCTCCTCAAGCCGCGCCAGCAAGTCGTCGTGCGCCGGGAAGTTCAGCGCGCAGCCCGCGATGAAACGGTCGATCCGAGCCATGTCGGCCAGCGGCAAGCCAGCCTCGGGCGGGCGCAGCCGAGCGGCCTCCGGGAACTGACCATAGCCCGCGAACAGGCAGTGCCATGACAGCGCGGCATAGTAGTGCCCGACCCCGAGCCGCGCGACTTCCTCATCGAGCTCGCCGCCCTGAAACCAGCAGCTGATCAACGCCTTGAGATTGTCCGAGAGGTTGTCGTTTACGCCATTGGCGCGCCAGTAGTCGCCCTGCCGCCGGTTCATCCGGTAGTGGCAGACGATATAGTCGCGGATGCCTTCATAGCGGGCATGGATCGCCGTGTTGAAGGAAATGCGATTGGCCGGACCGAAGTCATCGGCGAAGAGCGCATCGAGCCAGCCGGTCAGCGTGGAGTGGACGATGTGCAGAGCGGTTGCCTCGAGCGGCTCGATGAACCCCTGCGCAAGGCCGATGGCGAGGCAATTGCCGACCCACGAGCGCTGCACCTGCCCAACCCGCATGGATAGGTGGCGCGCCGGTACATCCGCGTCCAGCAGACCGAGGTGGCGGCGCAGTTCGGTTTCGGCGTCGTTGGCGCTGATAAAGTCGCTGGCATAGACATAGCCGTTGCCGGTTCGGTCGGTCAGCGGAATGCGCCATGTCCAGCCGCACGACAGCGCGGTGGACACTGTCTCGCAAGACGTTGCCCCTTCGTCGCGCGCACCGGGCAGCGCGATGGCTGCATTGTTGAAGAGGTTGTCGGCAAAGCTTTCAAAGGGCTCGCCCAGGGCCTCACCGATCAGGCTTGCGCGGAAGCCCGAGGCATCGACGAAGAAATCGCCCGCGACCTCGCCGCCACCTTCCAGCACCAGCGCGGCGATTTCGCCAGCCTCATTGCGCCGCACACCTTGAACCCGGCGCTGGATGTGGATGACGCCAAGCCTCGACTTGGCATGACCGGCAAGGAACTGGCCAAGCAAAACCGCATCGAAGTGGTAGCCATAGCCCAGTTCGAAGGGGAAGCTCTCTGCCGGAATCGGCCCCAGCCGCGCCTCGGCAAGCCGCGCCGCAAGAAAGAACCGGTCGGGGTGCGCGGGCACATCGCGCCCCGTGCGGCGCGCGCGGGTGTGGAAGAAGAAGGCCGGCGCGGTATGGACGTCGAGCACCGACTGGAAAGGGTGAAAGTAGCTCTCGAACCCGGGCTCGTCAGACCAGCCGGCAAAGCGGATCCCGGTCTTGTAGGTGGCGTGGCAGGCCGGCATCCAATCGCGCTCTGCGATGTTCAGCTCGTCGAAGAACGCCTTCAGTTGCGGGGTCGAACCCTCGCCTACCCCGATAATCCCGATTTCCGGGCTTTCAACCAGCATGACTGAAGCCGGGTGGTCACCGCAGCGGTGGGCAATCAGCGCGGCGGCCATCCACCCGGCGGTACCCCCGCCAAGGATGACGAAACGCCGCGCTGGCGCCATCAGCGCGGCGCCTTCAAGCGGATCGCAGCGCCGCCGCCGGGGGCAAGCCAGAGCGGCAGCTTGTCGCCCTTCTTCACGGTCAGCGTCGCATAGGCGATGCGGTGGCGCGCATCGGTTTCAAACGTGGCCCCTTCCCCGTCTTTGTAGACCGTCGCAGTATAGGTCTTGCCCGCATCAAGGAAGTCCATCGCGAGCGTCACATCGCGCGCGGTGTGGCCGTTGACACCGCCGACATACCAGTCCGCGCTGTTCCGGTCCTTGCGGGCGAAGATCGCATAGTCGCCCACTTCGCCTGCGATCAGATGGCTTTCAGACCAGTCGGCCGGCACCTGCCGGATGAATTCGAGCTCCTTGGGGTGCTCGGCAAGGCTTTCGATGAAGTCCGAGGCCATCTGGATCGGCGAGTAGATCGCCAGATAAAGCCCGAGCTGCTTGGCGAGCGTCGAGGCGAGCGGGAGGTGATCCTTGCCCTCAAGGCTCAACATGCCGGGGGTGAAGTCCATAGGCCCGGAAAGCATGCGGGTATAAACGAGGGTCGGCTCATGGTCGGGCCCGTTGGCGAACTGGCCCCAGGCGTTGTACTCCATGCCGCGCGCGCCTTCGCGGTCGATCCAGTTGGGATAGGTCCGGCGCAGGCCGGTGTCCTTGACCGGCTCGTGCGCATCGATGGCGACCTGATACCTGGCGGCGGTTTCGACGACCTTGAGGTGGTGCTGCACGTTGCGCTGGCCTTCGTGCCATTCCATGCGCGTTTCGCCCGGCTTGTCGCCCGGGGCGATGATGCCGCCCGCGTCCGCGACATAGCCGGTCTTGACCGAATGCATGCCGAGCGACTGGTAGAGCTTCATCGCGGGTTCGAGCTGGGCCTCGTAGTTGGTGATGTTGCCGCCGGTCTCGTTGTGGCCGATCAGCTGGACCTTGTTCTTCGCGGCATAAGCGGCAACCGCCTTGAGATCGAAATCCGGCACCGCCTCGGTAAAGCTGAAATCCTGTCCGTGGCCAAACCAGTCGCCGTTCCAGCCCTTGTCCCAGCCTTCGACGAGGAGGCCGCCGAACCCGTTCTTCGCGGCGAAATCGATGTATTGCTTGGCGCGTGCGGTCGTGGCGCCGTGGCGCGGGCCTTCGGCCCAGGTCCAGTCACCGCGGATCATGCCCCACCAGATGCCGATGTACTTCATCGGCTTGAACCATGAGACATCGCCGATCTTGTTGGGCTCGTTGAGATTGAGTTCGAGGTCGTTCTCGACAAGGCCGGCCGCATTGTCGGCAATGCGGATCGTGCGCCACGGGGTGTTGAATGGCAGATCGCGGATCACTGCGGACCCGCGCGAGGACGGCGCGAGAGTCGTGCGGAACAGCTGGCGTTCGGCGCGCTTGAGATACATCGCCGAATAATCGACCAGCGCGGCCTCGTGGAAGGCGAGGTGCGTGCCATCATCGAGGCGCATTGTGATCGGGGTCTGCGCCGTGGCGACCGCATTGATCGGGGTGCGCTGGTAGATCTGTTCCTCGCGGTTCCATTCAAGGCCGGCAACCCAGAATGCCGTGCCGGGCTGCGCGACGTCAAACTCGGTCCATTCGTCGGCGATCTTCATCGTCTTGAGGTCGGGCTGTTCGGGCAGCTCATAGCGGAAGCCGAAGCCTTGGTCGAACAGGCGGAAGCGCACGTTCATGCGGCGGCCGCCGTAGTCGGCATTCTGCTCGAAGCGCACGAGCACTTCGTTGTGATTGTCGCGCACGAAGCGGCGCTCGCCCCAGGGCTGTTCCCAGGTGCTGTCGCTGCTCGCGGTCTCCGAGCCCAGAACGCGGAAGCCCCGCACCATGTTGAGCCCGTCGCTGAGCGTGAAGCCGAGCTTGGAGGCGCTGATCAGCAGCTTGCCCTTGCGCGAGAGCATATAGATCGGCCGCTTGCTGTCATCGGTGGTGACGGTGAGGACGAGCGTGCCATCGGGCGAGGTTGCGGTGACGGCAGGCCGCTGCGGCGCGGTCTGCGCATGAGCCGCAGCGGGCACGAGTGCGGCGGCCGCCAGTGCGAGTGCAGCGGCCTTGCAGGTTATCTTGAGCATTTCCGTCATTCCTCGATCAACAGGGCGCCAAATGGCGGCAGGGTGCCGGGTGCGGCACTGTTGACGGCCAGCAGAACGCGGCCTGCGGTGGGCGCGGCGGCCGGCCAGGCTGCATCGCGCGCGCCCATATTGAACACACCGACAACGCTCGTCCCGTCAACGCTGCGGCGCAAGGCCAGCACGTCGGTACCGGCGTGCAGCACCGTGAAATCGCCGGTGCGCAGGGCCCGGCTTTCCTTGCGCAGTGTGAGCAGCGCCCGCGTCAGGTGCAGCAGCGAGGCTGGATCGGCCTCTTGCCGATCAACTGCGCGGGCATGGTTCTCGTCGCCAAGCGGCAGCCATGGCTTGCCGGTGGTGAACCCGCCTTCCTCGCGCTGCGCCTGCCAAGGCATCGGCGTGCGGGCGCCATCGCGCGAAAGAGTGAGCGGCCAGTTGACGATGGCTTCCGGGTCCTGGATCTGTTCGAAGGGGATCTCGACTTGCGTGAGGCCCAGCTCTTCGCCCTGATAGAGGATGATGTTGCCGCGCAGCGCCGCAAGCAGCATGGCCTTCATTCGCGCAAAGGGCTCGGCATCCTCGGCCGCGCACCAGCGCGAAAGCGCGCGCGGCGCATCATGGTTCTCAAAGGCCCAGCTTGGCCAGCCCGTGCCTGGCGCATCGGGCCACTTGGCCTGCGTGTCGGCCACGAGCTTGGGGGTCAGGCGGTCGGCATAGAGGAAGTCGAAGCCGTAGGCGCTGTTGAGCCGGTCTTGCCCCGCCGTAAATTCCTTCATCTCGGTTTCGGCAAAGTCACCGCCAACCTCGGCAAGCGTGAAGACCGCGCCGTACCGGTCGCACAGCCGGCGCAGCCGCTCGATGAAGCGCACGATGTCGGGATGTGATTGGTTGTAGACCTTGAGCTGGTAGTCGAACGGCCGGGTGCGCCGCCGCCCATCGTACGGCGCGGGCGGATTGTTGCGCATGCCCGGGTCGTGCATCAGAAAGTTGAGCGCATCGATGCGAAAGCCATCGACGCCGCGATCAAGCCAGAACTGCATGACACCAAGCAGCGCATCCTGCACCGCCGGATTGTGTGCGTTCATCTGGGGTTGGCTGGCGAGGAAATTGTGCAGGTAATACTGGCAGCGCCGCGCATCCCAGGTCCAGGCCGGTCCGCCGAACACCGATTGCCAGTTGGACGGCGGCGAGCCGTCTTCGCGTGGGTCAGCCCAGACGTACCAGTCGGCGCGCGGGTTATCCCGGCTCTGGCGGCTTTCCTCGAACCAGGGATGCTGGTCGGAGGTATGAGCATAGACCTGGTCGATCGTGACCTTGAGGCCAAGTTCGTGCGCGCGCGCCACCATGCGGTCGAAGTCCGTCAGCGTGCCGAAGATCGGATCGACGTCGCAGTAGTCCGCCACATCGTAGCCGAAATCGCGCATGGGCGAGGTGAAAAAGGGCGAGACCCAGATCGCGTCGACGCCGAGCGCGGCAACATGGTCGAGCCGCGCGGTGATGCCCGGCAGATCGCCGATACCGTCACCGTTCGCATCACAAAAGCTGCGCGGGTAAATCTGATAGACCGCCGCACCGCGCCACCATGGCACTTCCTGCGGTTCGGGGCTTGGCTCGGCAACACGTTTGGCTTGGGTCATCGGGAAGACTGCATTCCTGGGGAGGAAGGGAGAACGCGGCAGACGGCGCTGCCGAAAGCGGGCAGATCAAGCATCACGCTACCCGGCGCGGCGACCCGGGCCGGACAAGCGCCGAACAGGGTTTCGAGGCCCTCGGCGGCGGTTCCGATCACGCTGGAGGCGTGGATCGGCGCGTCCGAGGTGTTGAAAGCAATGAGGTACTCCGCGCCCGTCTGCGGATCGAAGCGCGAGACGCTGAACAGGCCCGGCTTCTCGCTGTAGCCGCGCACCATCTGTCGCCCGCGGGCGAGTGCCGGATGCGCGGCGCGCAACGCGGCGAGATCGCGGATCAAGCGGTAGAACGGATGCGCGGGATCGAAGTGGTCGGCGCTTGCCGCGGTCGCCGTGGCGAGAAGCTGGTTGTCGTTGTAGCTCGCGACTTGCCCTGCGAACATGTCCTCGCGCGCGTCGTTGTCGTTGGCATCACCGACGAAGCCCTGTTCATCGCCGTAGTAGACCACCGGCGTGCCGCGCAAGGTGAGCAGCATGACATGGGCGAGCCTGACGCGCGCTTCCAGTTCGGCCCCGCCGATACCGGGCCGATCGTGGCGGATGAGCGTGGAAAAGCGGCCCATGTCGTGGTTGCCGAGGAACGTCGGCATCGCGAGCGCCGCTGCCTCACCGCCTTCATAGAGCACGTCGCCATCGAACAGGTCGCTGAGCACCTGCGTCCCTTTGCCCTGCCCCAATGCCGCTCGCACCGCGCCCTGGAAGGCGAAATCGAGCACCGCAGGATAGCCGTCGCGGCGCGTGTACTGCGCGATATAGCCGTTGTCCGGCCCTTCCCGCGCGACCTCGCCGAAGATCGCGAAGTTGGGAATGCCCCGCGCGTGGGCGGTTTCCAGCATGGCGGGAATAAACGCCTGCCAGAAACCCGGATCGACATGGCGCGCGGTATCGATGCGGTAGCCGTCGATGCCGAATTGCTCGATCCACTGGCGGTAGATCGCGATCATGCCCTCTCGCACGCGGGGGTGCTCGGTGAACAGGTCGTCGAGCCCTGCGAAATCGCCGAAGCGGCTGTTTTCGCCGGTGAAAGTCGAGTTGCCCCGGTTGTGGTAGTAGATGGGGTCGTTGAGCCAGTCGGGCACTTTCACGTGCTCTTCGCCTGCAGGCACGAAAGGCGTGTAGGCAAACGTCGGATCGGTCAGCTTGGCAAAATTGGCGGGCGCCGAATCCTGATCGCCCGCAAATCCTGCGTTGATCGCCGCACCGGCCGCGCCGCCGCGCCGCGCATAGGGGTAATCGGCGCGGCTGCGATAGGGATAGGGGACCGGCCCGCCCAGCTCGCGGTACTGGATGACATCGGCCGTGTGGTTGGCGATGATATCCATGTAGACCTTGAGCCCGCGCGCATGCGCTGCATCGACCAGCGCCTTGAATTCGGCATTGGAGCCGAAGTGCGGATCCACGCGGGTGAAATCGGTGATCCAGTAGCCGTGATACCCGCCGCTTTCGGGGCCGGGAGGGCCCTGCACCGGCTTGTTCTTGAACACCGGCCCGACCCAGACCGCCGTGGCGCCGAGGACCTTGATATAGTCGAGCCGCGCGATCAGCCCCTTGAGATCGCCGCCGTGGTAAAAGCTCTTGGAGGCCGGATCGAAGCCGGTCTTGGTCCGGTCGCCCTTGATCCCGCCGCGATCATTGGCGGTGTCACCGTTTTCGAACCGGTCCGGCAGGAGGAAATAGACGAGCTCACCAGCAGCCGGGCGAGCACGCACGCTTTCCAGGGTAGCGCTTTCCTGCGCGCAGACCGGTGCAGCGGCGCAGAGCGCCAGCGCGGCCCATGCGGCAAGGCGCCCCGTCTTCTTCACGCTGCCGCGTCCACCGCCAGCGGCGGCGCCGCGCAGTGCCGCGCGATGAAATCGGCATGGCGCGGATAGCGGTCGACCTCGCGCCGGTAGAGGGCGTTCAGCGTATCAAGATACCCCTTGAGATCGGCCTCGTCGATCGTCTCGGCCAGCGCGTGGCTGCCCTCGGGAACAATCCCCTGCCCCGCCATGACCTGGAACCAGCCCACCTCGCCGAACAACTCGTCGCCGTGCCGGACGATGTGCCCGCTGGCCCGGAACAGTTCGATACGCGCGGCAAGGCTGTCCGGCAAAGTCATCTCGCGCATTGCCTGCCAGAAGGGCTCAGGGCGCTCGTTCACGTGGTAGTGGAGCACGATGAAGTCGCGGATGCGCTCCATCTCAAAGGTGAACTGGCGGTTGTATTCGTCGCGGTCCTGCTGGCGCTGCACTTTGCCCGGCAGAAGCTTGAGGATGCGCGAGATCGCGGTCTGGATGAGATGGATACTGGTCGATTCGAGCGGCTCGAGGAACCCGCTGGCAAGCCCCACCGCGATCACGTTGCCGCGCCACGCTTCGGCGCGGCGGCCGGTGGTGAAGCGGATGGGGCGCGGGTCGGCGAGCGCAGGCGCATCGAGGTGGGCGAGCAGGCTTTGTGCCGCCTCGTCGTCCGACGTAAAGGCGCTGCTATAGACCCGACCGTTGCCGGTGCGGTGCTGCAGCGGAATGCGCCACTGCCAGCCCGCCTCATGCGCGGTTGCGCGGGTATAGGGCGTGAAATCGGTCACCCGCCCGCTGGGCACGGCGAGCGCGCGGTCGCATGGCAGCCAATTCGTCCAGTCGACGTAGGGTGAGCCCATTGCACCGCCTATGAGCAGAGCGCGAAAGCCGGTGCAGTCGATGAACAGGTCGCCCGCAATGTCCTCACCCGAAGCGAGCTCCAGCGAGGTGATGTTGCCGCTCTCGCCGTCCTGCTTGATCTGCGCGATCTTGCCCTCGCGCCGCGTGACGCCTCGCCCTTCCGCAAACTTGCGCAGAAAGGCGGCATAAAGCCCCGCGTCGAAATGGAAGGCGTGGGGCATTTCAGGGACGTTCTGGCTGGTGAGCGGCGCGCCGATGTGCATCCGGCCGGCGCGCGCCGCGACCTCGTTGATCGCGTAGTCGCCATGAGGCCCCGCAAGGCCAAGACGGCGGCCGCGCGACCAGTAGTGATGGAACGCGCATAGGCCGACATCACGGCCGACATCGCCGAAGGCATGCATGTAGCGGCTGCCAGGCGCGCCCCATCCGACGAACTCGATAGCAAGCTTGAACGTCGCCTGCGTTGCGCGGATGAAGGCGGTCTCGTCGATGCCGAGCGCCTGATTGAACATGCGGATCTGCGGGATCGTTGCCTCGCCCACGCCGACGGTGCCGATTTCCTCGGATTCGACGAGCGTGACGGTGAAGCCCCGGTCGAGAAAATGGCCGAAGGCGGCCGCTGTCATCCACCCTGCCGTGCCGCCCCCGGCGATCACGATCCGCACGGGGTCCCCGCTAGTACCGGCGTTGCCGCTGGTGTCAGTGCTGCTCATGGCAGGCTCCTTGCGGT
The DNA here is from genome assembly GCF_037133355.1 of Novosphingobium sp. Classification (GTDB taxonomy): domain Bacteria; phylum Pseudomonadota; class Alphaproteobacteria; order Sphingomonadales; family Sphingomonadaceae; genus Novosphingobium. The sequence continues at coordinate 62,497 of NZ_JBAXOI010000020.1, forward strand.
CGGGGAGGTGGAGCCGGTTCCGGCGGGAAGGCTGGACACGGCGCGACTGTCCGGCGGGTTGGCTGCCGGCCAAAGTGTATTCATGTGTTCAGGCATGAGGCCAAGGTATCGGGCGGATGGACTTGCAGCAAGCCATCCGCCCCAAACCTTTCAACTACATCAGAACTTGTAGCTGAGCCCGATGTAGAAATCGCGGCCATAGCGCTGATAGTCGATCACCTGGCGCGTATCGTTGTTCTGGTACGTGATGAACGGACGATCGGTCAGGTTGCGCGCCTGGAACAGGATCGAGAGGCCTTCGAGCGCCGAACCGGGCTGGAAGTCATACCCGATCTGGGCATCGAGGATACCTTCCGCCTTTGCCGTGCGGTAGGTCGGGTTGGCCGACAGACCCGCGACTTCGGCGAGGAACTTCGCGCGGTAGCGATACGAGGCGCGCAGCTGGAGGCCGTGCTTTTCGTAGTAGACCGAGGCATTGCCCACCCAGTCCGACAGGCCCGGCAGCGTGATCGGGTTCGTCGGGTCGCTGTTCAGACGGATCGTGCTGTCGGTGTACGAACCGCTGCCATAGAAGCCGAAGCCGTCAAGCGAGGGCGTCAGCAGCGAGAAAGGCAGCGAAAGGGTGAATTCCGCACCCTTGAGCGAGCCGCCGCCATCGTTGAGCGGCTGCGAAACGACGCCGACCGTGGTCTTGAGCTGGTTGCGGATCACCGCCGGCAGCGAGGCCGCCACCGTCGCGAAGTCGAACGGCAGGTTGCGCTGCGGGTTCACGAAGTCGGTGAGCTTCTTGTAGTAGCCCGCCAGCGAGACGTAGCCGCCCTTCGGGAAGTAGTGCTCCACCGAGACGTCCACGTTGGTCGCACGATAGGGGCGCAGCTGCGCGTTGCCACCGTTCGACTGGAAGAACGGCCGGGTCGGATCGTTGGAACCGATGTTCTGGAAGTTGAAGTTCAGTTCCTGGTTGACCCGTTCCTGATCGAGACGGGGGCGCACCATGCTCAGCGAACCGGCAAGCTTCACGTAGGTGGCGTTGGCCACTTCGAGCGCGAAGTTGGCGCTCGGCAGAACACGCCAGTACTTGTCGCCGCCGGTGGCGGGAACAACCAGCACGGTGCCTGTGGCGCTGTCGAAGTTCGAGATCGAACCGGTCGAGCTCTGGTCGGTGTGAACCGCCTGCACGCCGATCGAGCCGGTCAGCTTCTTGCCGCCCACGTCGCCGTCGAGCTTGAGCATCGCGTAGGCCGTCCAGACCTTCTCGGTGACCGTGTTGTCACGCACCAGCGAGACCGGGCGGTTGTCGTAGACCGAGGCCAGCGAGTTGTTGACGAGGTAGACCGGGTCGAGCGCGAGCATCTTCGGCACGCCGAGGTAGGCAAGCGGCACAGAGCCGATGATTGCCTGATCCGGAATGGGCGCGAACTTCGTGGTGCCGCTTTCGACCGAGCAATTGCTGCCGGGACCCTTGGGGCACAGGAAGAACGAAGTGAAGGCCGAGGTCTTCTTGCGGCGGCTGAAGTTGCCACCCACCTGCCAGCCAGCGATCGGGCCGGCGCCTTCGATCGTGCCGTCAAGGTCGGCGCGGAGCGAAAGCAGGTCGTCCTTGAACTTGGGACGGTTGAGGAAGCCCGCCTGGACCACGGCCTTGGTGCCGTTGTAGCCCCAGCCGCGCGGGTCGGTCAGGCCGAACAGCGACTTGTCTGCGTAGTTGAGGGTCGGGACGATATCGAAGGTGCCGTTGGGGTTGGCCGAGATCTTGAGCGTGTCGGCCGCGCCGGCCGTGCCGTAGCCGGTGCCGGTGTAGGTTTCGAGCAGGTCGTCGGTGCGCTTGGCCGAGCTGTAGGCGGCATCGAGCGTCAGGTGCATCGTGTCGCTCAGGCCGATGACGTTGTTCCAGCCGATCGAGAAGTTGTCGGCTTCGCGCTTGTTGCGATCGTTGCGCTGTACGGCATGGACGCCGGTGACGGTGGCTTCCGTGACGAGACCACTGGAAACCTTGAAGCCCGGCTGCACGGTGGCGCCCGAACCCCAGTCCGGAGCAATCGGGAATTCAATGCCGCGCAGGATCTGGGTTTCCTTGAAGTGCGAGTAGAGCACGTCGAGGGTCGAGTGGAAGTTTTCGTTCGGTTGGTACTCGAGGGTCGCGACCGCGCCGTAGCGCTGCAGCTTGTTCGACTGCACGTAAGGCTTGGCACCGCCAAGGAGGAGCGCGCCGCCGGCCGAACCGCTGTTGGGGAAGCCCCAGGCGTTGTAGCGCTCGTTCTGCGAGGGTGCGTCGGTGGCCGACACGCCGATGGCGATGCCGAAGGTGTCATCGGCGAACTTGTCGACGTAGGCGGCCGAAGCGCGGTAGCCGTAGCGGCTGCCGTCGGGGTTGAGCTTCTTCTGGCCGTTCATCTGACCGCGCAGCTGCAGCGCGATGATCCGGTCCTTCTGCGCCAGCGGGCGCAGCATGCGCAGGTCGACCGTACCGGCGATGCCGGCAGCGACCAGCGAAGGGGTCGGCGCCTTGTAGACGACCACGTTCTTGAAGAACTCGGCCGGATACTGGTCGTATTCGACGCCGCGGTTGTCACCGACGGTGACCTGCTCGCGGCCGTTCAGCAGCGTGGTGCCGAAATCGGGGCCGAGACCGCGGATCGAAAGGCGCTGGTCGCGGCCTTCGAGGCGCTGCGAGGTGACGCCGGGCAGACGGGCAAGCGAGTCGGCAATCGAAACGTCGGGCAGCTTGCCGATGTCTTCGGCCGAGAGCGCTTCGACGATGGTGGGCGCACCGCGCTTGATCGAGGCCGAGGCGTTGAGCGAGGCGCGGTAGCCGGTGACGACGATCGCCCCCTCTTCGGCAGGCGCATCGGCGGCGGCCTGAGCGGTCTGCGGGGCGGCTTCCTGCGCGAAAGCGGTGGTGGCGAGCGCGGCGGCGGTCAGCGCGATTGCCGAACTGCCAAGGCGGACAGCGGAAAGGGTAAGCTTAGCCATGGAAATCAGATCTCCCCCATGCGGCCGGGTTGCGGCCGTTACGTTGTCGGAACGCGGTTTTTCCGGGTCCAGTACGAGCCGCTGGGTAGAGCCGCTCTCGCAAGGAACGAATATGGCATACGTATACCATCGCGATTCCGGGGGTTTAGCGGCGGCGGAGTGAGGCCGATCTGCAACGCTCTTGCGGGGGACTGTCAGGATTTCCGTGTGTGGGCGGGCGGTTAAACATTACGCCGCCATG
>NZ_JBAXOI010000021.1:0-59973 GCF_037133355.1 Novosphingobium sp.
GCTCATCGCTAAACAAAAGCTCTTGCGCCGCAGGGGTCGTCCACACATGACCCCCAGCTTTCCACCAGCTGGGATTAGAGCCGTGCCGTTTTGTTGCGCATGAGCGGTGCGCCGTCGGTCGCTCTCCGAGGAACGCCTCCGCGACCAGCGTGTGAACGTTCGCCGTTCGCCCGCGTCCTCGGCTCCCGGTCGAAAGGGTGATGGATTTGTATCCATGTCGCGTCGTGCGCTGCTTCATAATCCTTCCGCACCAGCGGCGGCCGTCTGACAGGGTTCGATTAATCGAGCGAACGCGCCCCTCACTCGAGACTTCGTAACCTTCGTTCCCCGGTATGGCGCGCCACTCTTCGTGGGCAACGCTGCCGGCTGACTGCACCTGTTTCACGGCAGCTCTCCAGTTTTGACGGGAAGGGATTTTATCCGTCGGCACCGTCGGACTTGTGCGGTAGGTCGTCCGATGGTAAGTTACATGTAACTCTATGGAAGGAGGTCGATATGGTGGCTGCAGCATCTGGCTCTTCGCGCGAGAAGGTTCGCGCCCATCGCGTCCGCCTGCGCGAGCAGGGCATGCGCCCCATCCAGATCTGGGTGCCCGACGTGCGAGCGCCCAGCTTCAAGGCTCAGGCCCATCGTCAGGCGCTGGCCGTTGCCAACAGCGATCACGCCGGTGACGATCAGGCCTTCATCGATGCGATTTCTGAACCGCTCATCTGATGAAGCGCGGTGATATCTGGACCGTTTCCGGCGGCGGTGATTATGCGGGAAAACCCCGGCCGGTCGTTATCGTGCAGGACGACGTTTTCGACGCCACCCAGTCGATAACCATCTGCGCCTTCACGACCGATGAAACCGACGCGCCGCTGTTCCGGGTGTTGGTAGAGCCCAGCGAACGCAACGGGCTGCGCAGCCCCAGCCGCTTGATGGCCGACAAGATCACGACCGTGGCCAAATCTAAACTCGGTGCGCAAGTTGGACGATTGGGCGACGAGGACATCGTTCGCCTGAATCAGGCCATGCTGGTTTTCCTTGGCCTGACGGTATCGCCCAGAGCCCGGTCGTAAGTCATTTGACCCCCGGTCGCTAACTCGCGGGCGTGAAAACTTTGGGCCATGCGCGGTTTCCCTACCGAGAGGGCCTGAGTACGAACCGCCCCCCCGGGGTTCGGTCAGCTGCCAGGCCAGCCTTCCGGGCCAGTCCCAACGGTGCGCCGCAGCCCGAATTGCTCGGCCGTGCGGGCCTGATGGCAGTCGGCGCAGAGGCAGCGGATGTTGCTGTCCTCGTCCGAACCGCCACGGCTCAGCGGTACGATATGGTCCGGAACGGTGGCTTCCCGAACGATGCTTCGGCCTGCGCAGTCCCGGCAGAGCGGTTCAGCCTGCAAGCGCCTCAACCGCTGAACGACTGCCCTACGTCCGCGCAGTCGCTCAGCCATGCGCAACCCTCAAACGAAACACGCCCGGAAGCGGGTGGGCTCCGGGCGCAGTTCGCAACTCTCTAATTCGGAATGGCTAGAGGAATGTCAAAAGTCCGTCAACCCAAAATCGTACATTATCTCAATAGATTCAGTTTGTTAGATAACTTGCTAGGCGAGGTGATCTGATCACGAACTGTCCCTGCGAACCCGGAACAGCCCCACCAGAGCATCAAGGCCGTGGCAAAGATTCCGGAGGTCGGCCCGCGACCAGGCTGCAGCGTCCGTATCGTAGCAAGCTACCACGTGCACGAGCGCGCTGGGCTTACGACCCGTCGAAGCTGGGGCATCGCCGTCTGAGGTTCTGACCATCAGGATCGCTGCCGCTGCACGCCGCCGGACCCTCTCCACGAACTCGGGTTCGTGCACGCTCGTGTTCTGACCAAAGATCCCTTCGTCCAGCACCAACCCAGCGGCGGAATGCGGGTGGATCCGCGGCAGCCCCATGACCCCGCGGTTCCGGGCCATGAGTTCGCCATAGAGTTCGGCCGCAGCCAACTGCTCCGCAGCGATATTGCCGGCAAAACCGTTCAGCCCACTCGATGGGCACCAGCATGGGCAGACGGCCGATGCCCCAGTGCTGGTCCAGTTCCCGGCCGCGCTGATCGACACATTTGATGATGACCTGCATGTCGCTGATCTGCGCATACCGGGCCGGTGGCGTGCCTTTCATGCGCCCCTCCTTTCTTCGCTAAAGTTGAGGCTGACGATGCGCCTGAAGCGCAGTCGGAAGCCCCTAGGGGGTATGGGGGGGAAGCGACTGCGCGTTCCGACAGCTTCCGACCGTGCTTCCGCCGCCTTCCGACTGGCTTCCGACTGACGCAAAACCGTGCTTCCGACTGCTTCCGACAACTGGGTTTTGGGGCTCATCTGTCGGGCTCCAGGTACTTGACGACCCGCAATCCAGACGCCTTGCCGTGGAACTTTCCGGCCTCGGTGACGAGGTAGCCATGCTGCTGCCACTTGGTGATCGAGGTCTCCGCCTCGCGCTTGGTGACCCCATATTGGTCGGAGATCAGGTCGACCGCGAACCGCCCCTTGCGCCGGGCATGAGGGAATACGGACCAGGGCGCGCCGGCACGCCAGGCCTCGTCGATCGCCTGGAAGATATCTCGGATCTGGTGCCAGCTGAGGCGCTTTTCCCCGACCGGCGTTGCACCGGCGCCCAGCACCGGCACCAGCGTGCTTTGTTCAGGTCCAAGCCCCGTGGTGAGATCGACGACTTGCTGGTCGACGCAGTTGATGATGACCTGCATGTCGCTGATCTGACCATGACGGGTCGGTGGCGCGCCCTTCATGCGCCCCTCCTTTCTTTGCTGATAAATTGAGGCTGACGCGACGCGCAAAGCGGCTGCGGAAGCCCTAGGGGGTATGGGGGAACATAAGTGTAGCCTTCCGCATGCTTCCGCCCGTGCTTCCGCAACCTTCCGCAGGTGCTTCCGCAGACGAAAAACCTTGCTTCCGCAGCCTTCCGCAGAGCCCTCATTGGCCGCTCTCCATGTACTTGACGACCCTCAGACCGGATGCCCGGTTCATCGTTTTTCCGCCTTCGGTGGCCATGTAACCGCGCTGCTGCCACTGGCTGATGCAGGCCAGAGCCTCACGGGCAGACACCCCGTAGGTGTGGGTGATCATCTCGATGATATAGCGGCCGCGGCGCTTGGCCTGCGGGAACGCAGACCATGGTGTACCCGCGTGCCACTGCTCGTCGACGGCCTTGAAGATCTCATGGATCTGGTGCCAGCTGAGACCCTTCTGCTGGATGGGTATGGCGGCTGGCCCAAGCACCGGCACCAGCGTGCTCTGCTCGGCCCCAAGCCCCGTGGTGAGATCGACGACCTTCATCGTGAAATGTAGGTCGTCGAGTTCCTCGCCGTCCTTCTGCTTCTCGACCGACAGGACGGTGGTGGCCTCGTCCTTGGCGACCCGGATTGAGGCAGGCAGCTTCGCGGCACTGGCGTGCGGAACCCCCTGAAGGGAAAACTGCGACACTGCTGCAGTAGCCGTCGCCACTGCGGCGACTGCTGCGGTAGTAGTTTTTTCTTTAGGGGTTCCGCTACTACCGCAGCACCCTGTTTGCGGTGGTTTTGCGCAGTAGCACGATGCCACTGCCGCACATTCCGGCGCCTGCCGTATGATAGAAAAGGGCATCAGAGATACCCTCCCTCGACCGTGCCGGGGATGTTGTTCGGGTCTGTGCCACGGAGACGCCGGCATAGGTGCTGGGCGGAAATATGGTCGCAGTCAGGTCAATGATGCTCACGGTTCATGCCAATTCTCCCTTGCTGTGCCGAAGCGAACGGGAGCGCCTGCAAAGGGAGGTGCGCGGGTTGTGCGCAAAAACGCGCCGCCATTTGGCGCGCTTTGCGCTAAACCCTCCTCCCTTAAGGGCTCCCGGTATTTGGCGCGCACCGGTTGCGCTAAATATGTGCCAAATCATTTTGCTATTTGGCGCACTCATGAGGTTGTGGTCCGAACGCCGCGCCGCCCCACGAATTGTCCGTCGACGCCCGGCTGTCCGAGCTGGGCCGCATCCTCGCCGCGGGCGTTTTGCGCATGCGCGAACAGTCCAGTTCTATATCTACTGCCAGCGGAGATAGTTCACTCGCAATCTCGGCGGCCAAGAGCGTCAGTCGTCCCCGGGCACGAGCCCGAGTTGGAGGACGATAATGCAAAATCAGGCAATGAAGGTGGTGGCGGACGACACCCAGGTGCTGGCCAGGCTGGCGGCCCTGAAGGATATGACGGTAGTTGAACTGAAGGCGCATTGGCAGGCCCTGATCGGCACGCCTGCGCCCAACAACAGCCGGCCGTTCCTTGAACAGCGGCTGGCTTACCGGATCCAGGAGCTGACCTGGGGCGGCCCTTCCAAGCCGGTCAGGCAGCTGCTCGATGCCCTAGCTGACGAGGTCGAGGGCAAGAAGGTCCGCAGATCCGTGATCAGCGATCCCCGCAATCCGGTCATCGGCACCCGGCTGGTGCGCGAGTGGGACGGCGCTGAGCATGTGATCACGGTGCTGAACGACGGCTTCGACTGGCAGGGACGCCGCTACAAGTCGCTGTCCTCGATCGCCCGCGACATCACCGGCACCCGCTGGAACGGGTACCGCTTCTTTGGCCTGCGGGGGACAGCATGAGAGACACGCCGCCAACGCGCCGCCTTCGCTGCGCCATCTACACCCGCAAGAGCTCCGAGGAGGGTTTGGACATGGAGTTCAACAGCCTCGATGCCCAGCGCGAATCCTGCGAGGCCTATATCGCCAGCCAGCGTTCCGAAGGCTGGGCCTGCATGCGCGAGAACTACAATGATGGCGGGTTCTCGGGCGGGACGCTTGATCGCCCGGGGCTCAAGATGCTGCTCGAGGATATCGAGGCCGGGCTGGTTGACGTCATCGTCGTCTACAAGATCGACCGTCTGTCGCGCTCTCTGATGGACTTCGCCAAGCTGGTCGAGGTGTTCGACCGCAACAACGTGACGTTCGTGTCCGTGACGCAGGCGTTCAACACGACCACCAGCATGGGGCGGCTGACGCTGAACATCCTGCTGTCATTCGCCCAGTTCGAGCGCGAGGTCACCGGCGAGCGCATCCGCGACAAGGTCGCTGCCAGCCGCGCCAAGGGCATGTGGATGGGCGGGTTCGTGCCGATGGGTTACGATGTTGCGGGTCGTAAGCTGGTGATCAATGAGGCCGAAGCTGCCACGGTCCGGCACATGTTCCAGCGCTTTGTCGAACTGGGATCAGCGACCCTGCTGACCCGTGAACTGGTGGCAAAGGGCACCCTGAACAAGCGGGGCAAGCAGATCGACAAGGGGTTCTTGTACAAGCTGTTCCGCAACCGGCTCTATCTGGGTGAAGCAGTCCACAAGGGCACCAGCTATCCCGGCGAGCATCAGGGCATCATCGAGCCGCAGCTCTGGGATCAGGTGCACGCCATCCTGCAGGAAAGTCCGCGCCAGCGCGCCGCGAACACTCGGACGCGGGTACCGGCCCTTCTGAAGGGGCTGATCTTCACGGATCGCGGCATCGCCATGACGCCGACGTTCACCAAGAAGGGCAGCCGCCACTACCGCTACTATACCTCGATGGATGCGATCCGGAATCGGGCTTGCGAGGGCCGCGACGCCTTTGTCCGGCTGAATGCGGGACTGGTGGAAAACGCCGTCGTGCAACAAATCCGCGTCCTGGTCCGGACGCCCGAGGTCGCGGCGAAGGTGGCTGTGGTCCTGCAGGACTGCGCATCGATATCGAATGACAATGATGTGGTCGCTGCGCTGTCGGACTTCGACGGCCTCTGGACATCGCTGTTTCCAGCCGAGCAGGCCCGCATCGCTCGTCTACTTATCGACCGGGTCATCGTCAGCCAGCAGGGGCTGACCGTCGACCTTCGCACCGACGGCCTGAGCTCGGTCATCCGGGACATGCTGGCCCCGCGCCCGAAGGAGAAGGCCGCATGAGCGCCGCGCCTACGACCATGCGGGTGTTCGTCCCGCTCACCATCCGCAAGCGCAACGGGCGGCCTAAGATCGTCCCGCCTGCCGACATGGCGCCGGACACCGGTGTCGTGGATCCGCATGTGCTGAAGGCAATAGCCAAGGCATGGAGCTGGCGGAGGAAGCTGGAATCTGGTGCTCTGGCGACCATCGAGGATGTCGCCGATGCAGAAGGGGTCACGCCAGCGTATATCCGCCGCATGCTGAAGCTGGCTTATCTGGCGCCGGTGGTGCTGGAGCAGATCCTGATTGCGCGGACGTCACCGGCGGTGTCGCTGAAGGATATGTCGACGGCGGCAGAGTTGCCGTGGACGGCGCAAAAGGGAATCGTATTCCCGGCGGAATAGCCCTCGGCGCAATCTGGCGATGTGGCGGTCCCGTGCTATAACACGAAGCCATGCCGCCTAAGTTCAAATCCCCGACTGAAAAGACCCTGCGCGACCTGCTCGACAGATATGCATGCCCGGTTCCCTATCACGAAGTTCGCACGCGGTTTCTGGGCGGGCTTGCCTCTCCGATCATCGAGGCGTCCCCGCTGCCGATTGTGAAAGGTTTGTGGGGCGGCGAATTTCCGCCCTTCGACTCAATTGAGGACCTGAACGAACTGATCGATGTGCTGGTCAATGGCTTGTGGAACAGTCTGACCAAGCACAACAGCCGCTCTGCCCCGTTCCGCTTGCAGCGCCTTGCACTTGAGCCATCAGCTCAGAATCTTGCCAGACTCGCGCAGGTCCGTCGGCAGGAACTCGAGGGCTTTGTCGAAGGCCTGTTTAATGGCGAGGACCGGGTAGACCTGCCGGAACGCGCTCACAAAGCGCTTGGGCACCTTGGGGAACTTCGCGCCATGATGGCCGGAATTGAGGATCTCGTGGCTCGCGATATCCAAGCGGAAAACCGAACCCAGCTGGAGACGACATTCAAGCATGTAAGCGAACTCACCAAAATCATGGAGGCCGAGATCCATGAGGCCGTGATATCCTGCGCGCGAGCGCGGCGGCAGATGCTGGCGGGCATCGAACTGCCCCGGTCTTCCTTGCACTGATCGTCGCCATGCAATCCGAAGACAGCCTGCGAGAAAAACTCCGCAAGATCGAGGCGCTTTACGCAGGTGCCTCCACGGCCGGCGAAAAGGCCGCTGCCGGCGCTGCGGCTGAACGCATCCGCAAACAATTTGAATCGGCCAGCAAGAAAGAAAAGGCAGAGGAATTCAAGTTCTCGATTCCTGACCCATGGTCGCGCCAGCTCTTCATCGCGCTGTGCCGCAGGTATGGGCTCCGACCATTCCGCTACCCCCGCATGCACCGTCAGACGGTCATCATCAAAGCCCCGGCGGGCTTCGTAAAGACGATGCTCTGGCCTGAGTTTGAGGAGTTGAGCGAAGCCCTGACCGCCCACCTGCTCGAGATCACCGAGAAGATCATCCGGGAAGAGGTGCATGCTTCGACCGAGGATGCAGAGGAAGTCGAGGAGCCTCGGCGCCTGCGATGAACCAGCCTGCGCAATCACCCTCGGAAGTTCTTGTTGGTAATGTTGAACGGGTGACCTTTCACAGCGAGGAAAGTGGCTTCTGCGTCTTGCGGGTTAAAGCGCGCGGTCACCGCGATCTGGTAACGACGATTGGTCACGCTGCGATGATTTCCGCCGGGGAATGGATCACCGCGTCCGGCGAATGGACCAATGATCGGAACCATGGCCTACAGTTCCGGGCCCGGTTTCTCAAAACGTCGGAGCCATCCTCGATCGAGGGGATCGAGAAATACCTCGGCTCCGGCATGATCCGCGGGATCGGTCCAGTTTATGCCAAGCGGCTCGTGAAGATGTTCGGCAAGGACGTCTTCGATGTCATCGAGGCCACCCCTGAACGGCTGCGTGAGGTCCAGGGAATCGGCCCCATGCGCGCAGCCAAGATCACTTTAGCGTGGGCGGATCAGAAAGTCATTCGCGAGATCATGGTGTTCCTGCATAGCAATGGCGTCGGCACTGCGCGCGCCGTGCGCATCTTCAAGACCTACGGCGCTGATGCCGTGCAGGTGATGAGCGACAACCCTTATCGCCTCGCCAAAGACATCCGCGGGATCGGCTTTCGCACGGCTGACACGATCGCCGAGAAGCTGGGCATCGAGAAGACGGCCATGGTGCGGATTCGCGCTGGCGTCTCCTTTGCCCTCACCGAGGCCATGGGCGAAGGGCACTGTGGGCAACCCGTGACCGAATTGAAGCAGCTGGCAGCCAAGCTGCTCGAGGTCGAGGGCGCGCTGATCGAAACAGCGCTGGCGCTGGAACTGGAGGAGCGCACGGTCGTGGCTGACACGGTCGGCGACATCGACTGCATATTCCTTGGCGGGCTGTATCACGCCGAAAAGGCCATCGCAGACCGGTTAATGTCGCTGCTCAAGGGACAGCTGCCGTGGGCTGCCATCGACACAGAAAAGGCCCTGCCTTGGATTGAGGGGCGCACGGGCCTGACCCTTGCTTCCAGTCAAAGGGAAGCCGTGTCTCTTGCCCTACGCTCGAAGGTAACAGTGATCACCGGCGGCCCTGGTGTCGGCAAGACCACCATCGTCAATTCCATCCTGCGTGTCCTGGCGGCCAAGTCCGTCAATCTTCTTCTGTGCGCACCAACAGGGCGCGCCGCCAAGCGTATGGCCGAGGCGACGGGCATGGAGGCCAAGACGATACATCGCCTTCTGGAGTTAGACCCCAAGGCGTTCGGGTTCAAGCGCAGCGAAGACAACCCTCTCGAATGCGACCTGCTGGTCGTCGACGAAAGCTCGATGGTCGATGTCATGCTGATGCAGTCGCTGCTGAAGGCTGTGCCGGATACCGCCGCGCTTTTGATCGTCGGCGACATCGACCAGTTGCCATCGGTCGGGCCTGGGCAGGTCTTGGCCGATATCATCCAGTCGGATGCTGTCCCGGTGGTCCGACTGACCGAGGTTTTCCGCCAGGCCGCCCAAAGCCGGATCATCACCACCGCGCACCAGATCAACCGCGGCCGCATCCCTGATTTGGGCAAAGTTGAAGGCGATACCGACTTCTACTTCATGCCGGCGTCAGATCCGGAACAGGCCGTGCCGCGGATCATCGATCTCGTCGGCAAGCACATCCCGCGCAAGTTTGGTTTTGACCCGGTGCGCGAAGTGCAGGTGCTGTGTCCCATGAACCGCGGCGGGGTTGGCGCGCGATCGCTGAACATCGAGCTGCAGGCCGCGCTGAACCCCAATCCGACCGCCAAGGTGGAGCGCTTCGGCTGGACCTTCGCTCCTGGTGACAAGGTCATGCAGATCGAGAACGACTACGACAAGGATGTGTTCAATGGCGACATTGGCTACATCCAGTCTGTCGACACCGATGATGGCGAACTGCTGGTCGACTTCGATGGCCGCGAGGTAAGCTATCAGTTCGGCGAACTCGACACGCTGGTCCCGGCTTACGCCGCGACGATCCACAAGAGCCAGGGCTCGGAATACCCTGCCGTCGTCATTCCGGTCATGACCCAGCATTACGCCATGCTGCAGCGGAACCTGCTCTACACCGGCGTGACCCGAGGAAAGAAGCTCGTGGTGCTGGTCGGCCAATCCAAGGCAATCGCCATCGCGGTCAAGAATGAGTCCGGGCGGCGGCGGTGGTCAAAACTCGATGAGTGGCTTCAGGCTGCCGAGAACGTCAGACTGCGCTCCGCGTGATCAATCATTCGCAGGCTTGATGATGCGCTTGGCGGCCGCGTTGCGACGGGCAGCAATACGGCCAAGCGCGCCTTCGATCGGGAACACGTCCAGTTCTTCGGGATCATAGTCATCGAGCCATTCAACGACGTCCGCATGGTCTGGGTGCTTGGGGTCGACCCGTGCTTCAAGCATCTCGTAGAAACCGGGGATGCCGCCACAGTCCTCCGGCGGGCAGTCGCGCTCGCCGGCAATGAAGCGGGGATAGCCAGTTCCGGGTGCGCCTGCCCGGACGTCGCTGACAACAAGGCTGTGCTCCCAGCTGTCGCCAAAATCGTAGATGTAGTCGATCCGGGTCGTTTCGCCTGTCAGCACGTCACGCAAGCGAACCCGATCTGCCACCTTCCGGGGCGCGGTACCAAAGTCCTCGTCGATCGGCAGGCCGTAGGTCTTCCCGTCGATCACCATCTCCCAGAGGTGATAATCGCACCAGCCCATCGAGACCTGAACAATGTCGTGCAGCACCTTCAGGGTGATGGACGTGGGCACTTCATCCACGCGCCAGATCAGCGGATTGGAGCCCATAAGCTCGATGCGCAGAGTGGCGATTTCAGTGAAGCTGTCGATAGCGCTGCGGGTCGTCATGCCGAGAGCCATAGCAGACTGCGTGGCTTTTGGCCTGCTGCCGCCAGAAATACCACCAGTTGTATTCCCGTTTGCCAGCCGAGATTGGGCGGAAAAGGTTCGGTTGAACGAAAGCCAAAAAACCTTGGATTTACGTCGTTTCTGGAGACCGAGCCATTCCAGATCGGGTTCGGGTGAAAAGAGACAAAAGCCGATCAGAGACCGATTTTGGCCGGCCCGGCAGTCTCTGAGGTTCGCCCGTCATTGGCAAAATGGCGCGGAAGCTGGGGATTTTCTGGCCCCGTAGGACCCATCTCATGGATTCGCGATGAGATGTTGGCGGAGCGGGAGGGATTCGAACCCTCGATACGCTTTTGGCGTATACTCACTTTCCAGGCGAGCGCCTTCGACCACTCGGCCACCGCTCCGCATGCACTGGAAGCGCGGGCCCTAACCGCATGGAAGCGCTTTCGCAAGCGCGCGAAGGCTGGCAGAAGGGGTTTGTTATGAAACACCCGCTTCTGCTTTCCGTCGCCCTGCTGGCCAGCTGCAATGCCGCGCCCGCCCCTTCCCCCAAGCAAGAACCTGCGCCCACCGCTGCGCCTGCGAAAAATTCAGCGCTTGCGCCGGCCGAGATCGTTGCGGCAGCCCCTCCGGCGGACTGGGCGACCGTCGCGCCGTCCGATCTTCTGGTGATGGACCTTGCGCCCGATGCCAAGGGCGGAGCGCGGCGGGTGGTGGTCCAGCTTCTGCCGGCCCCGTTCTCGCAGGGGTGGATTGGCAATATCCGGATGCTTGCTGCCGCGAAGTGGTGGGACGGCACGAGCATCAACCGCGTGCAGGACGGCTATGTCGTGCAATGGGGCGATCCGGATGGCGAGGACAAGGTGAAGGCCAAGCCGCTGCCTGCTGGGCTGAATGTGGTGCCAGTGGAGGCGTATCAAGTCCCGTTCCAGAAAGTCATGATGGCCACGCCGGACGGCCGCCGAGTTGATCCTCTGCTGTCGCCTGTCGCTGTGCACTGGCGCAAGCCGCCCGACGTGCGCGATGACAGCTATTCCTTGCAGGTGGGAATGACTGCCTCTGGCTGGCCGGTGGCGAGCGACGGAAGCGCGATGTGGCCCATCCACTGCTACGGAACTGTCGGCGTCGGTCGCGACTATCCCCCCGACACCGGCTCGGGAGCGGAACTCTATGCGGTCATCGGCCAAGCCCCGCGCCAGTTGGATCGGAATATCGCGGTGGTCGGCCGGGTGATCGAGGGGATGGAGCACCTTTCCAGCCTGCCGCGCGGCACCGGCGATATCGGGTTCTACAAGACTGCCGAGGAACGCACCCCGATCCGCCAAATCCGCATCGGCACCGATGTGCCCGATCTGCCGCGCTACCAGTACCTCTCGACGGAAAGCGAGAGCTTCGCACGCTACGCCGATGCGCGGGCCAACCGGCGCGATGCGTTCTATATCCGCCCGGCTGGCGGGGTGGATATCTGCAACGTGCCGGTGCCGGTGCGGCGGGCGCCGTGAAAACTAACCGGGCGGTGCAAAATCGCACTACGCAGGCAGCAGTTCAGGCCAAGATCACGAAATCGATTAGCGTGAGCGCGGGATGCGTGCTTCCGCTGCCAAGTTGTGCAATCTGCCTGCAGGGGCTGTCTGCCCCAGTGCCGTCCGCATCGTAGTACAGTGCGCCACTGCTGCTGTCGTAAATGATCCGGTCGCTATCATCATGTGCCGTGTTCGCGCCAGACGCGGAATAGAATTCGGATGCAGCGAGGCTGCCTCCCGGCCCGGCCAAAAAGGTAAAGCCGATCTCGAAAGCGTCTTGCGTCAACGAAAGACCGATCTTGTCATTCTGTGCTGCAGAAAAATCGGTGATCAGGTCGACCCCGTAAAATGCGTTATCCGAGGCCAGGACAAACCGATCGGCACCCGTCCCACCGGTCAGCACGTCGGGCTCTTCCTGCCCGGCCAATGTATCGTTGCCCGTTCCGCCAACCAGCGTATCCTGGCCATAAGCCCCGACCAACACGTCATTTCCGCCGCCGCCGTTCAACCGGTTGCCATAGTCACCGTAAATCCCGGGTCCGTAGGAGCCATATAGCGTATCGTTGCCATCGCCGCCGACAATGCTGTCCGCGCCGGACCCGCCCAAGATCACGTTCGCGCCCGCATCACCCACAATCTTGTCATCGTAAATGGATCCGAGGACATTCTCGATCCCGACCAGCGTGTCCTTTCCGCCGCCACGGGTATCTTGTGGCCCGGCGAGGCCAAGCGTGACCACGACCCGAGCGTCGCTGTCTTCATAGCTGGCGGTATCGATACCGGCTCCGCCATCGATGCGGTCGTTGCCTCGACCGCCACGTAGCAGATCATTGCCGCCCAGACCGAGCAGAGTGTCATCACCGCCGCCTCCGGAAATCTCGTTGGCAACCTTGTTGCCAGTGAGGACGTCCGCAAAGTCGCTGCCGATGAGGCCTTCGATGCCCGACAACCGGTCAATGCCGGCGCCCCCGGTATCCTGCGCCGCGGTCAGGCCGAGATCTACCGTCACCCCTTTGCCTGCAGAGCCGTAGGTCGCGATGTCTGTACCGGCGCCGCCGCTGATCATTTCATTGCCCGTATCACCACTGATAATGTCGTTGCCCGCGCCGCCCAGAATGCGATCATTGCCGTCGTCGCCAGCGAGGGTGTCGTTGCCGGCGTTGCCCGTGATGACGTCATTACCGACAAAGCCGTTCATGACATCATCCTCGTTTGAAAGGACAATCACATCTGCGCCCTTGAGGGCTTCGGCGAACACCGCGACGGAGGCACCCGGCGCGACCCCGCGCACTACGTCGTTGAAAAGACCGACCGGCGCGTTTCCAAAAAGTTCGTAGGTAACCGTGGGGCGACACCGAAGACATCGCTGGAGAGGCCGACGATCGCCTTAATGGTGGTTCCTGTGACACTTCCGATCTTGTTGAAGTTGTGGTCGGCCCCGCCAAGGATGATCGCCCCAAGGTCCGTGTTCGCAAAGTTGAACCCGACCGAGCCGGGAAAAGTGATACCGTCGATATCAGCCGTGAGCGTACCGGCAGCGGAGACGTCAGAGTTACGCGGATCAAGTAGATCGTAGTACAAAGAATTGATATTAAAAGATGACTCTGCCTTGAACTTTGCCACAGACGGTCTCCAACCTGAGTGAACCCACCACTCTCGTTCATCGCGCAAGTGCTAGGCCCAAGCCCCGGACGCGCAATCGGAACTGCATCGCATTTGGCGCCATGTGAGACGCTTCTGCGCGTCGCGCGGAGCGCAAATGCGGGGCCCGCAAGTGGAGCCATCGTGTTGAAAGGAAGGCCTCTCTGCGCCCCTGGCAGGCAAGGTGCGACCTGCAACCTGCCAGGACGGCGAGGGCGTAAGCCGCGCCGCGTATCAGGCCACGATCACGAAATCGCTGAGCGTCAGCGCCGGATGCGTGCCCCCTACCCCAAGCAGGGCAATCTGAACGGCTCCGACCCCACCCTCGATATTGCCGTCGGGATCGTAGTAGAGCGCGCCGGTCATGCTGTCATAGATGATCCGATCGCCCGCATCCTGCGCGGTTGTCTCGCCCGAAGCGGAATAGAATTCGTCCGCGGCAAGGCTTCCCCCCGCACCGGCCGCGAAGGCGAACGGATCCGTTATATCACCATTGGCCAGCGACAGCGCAATCTTGTCGCCCTGCGCCGCGGAAAAATCGACGATCAGATCGAACCCACCATTAGGGTCCGCTGCCAGAACGAAGCGATCGGCGCCCGCCTCGCCCGTCAGGATGTCGACACCAAACTGGCCAACCAGCGTATCGTTGCCCGTCCCGCCAATCAGCGTGTCAATGCCATCGGCCCCGACCAGCAAGTCGTTGCCCGCGCCGCCGTCCAGCAGGTTGTTGCCGTCGGGACCGATCCCAAGCCCCAGCCCGCCATAAAGCTTGTCGTTCCCCACGCCGCCGTTGATGATGTCGGCACCGCCCCCGCCCCGGATTTCATTCGCGCCAGTGTCGCCGTTAAGCCGGTCGTTGAAATTCGAACCCGTGAGATTTTCGATGCTGACAAACGTGTCCGTCCCGCCGCCCCTGGTGTTCTGCGGCCCGGCGAGGCCAAGGGTAACGAACACCCGGCCCGAACTGGCGCTATAGCTCGCCGTGTCCAGACCGGTTCCGCCATCGATCACATCGTTGCCGGCACCGCCTTCCAGCACATCGTTTCCGCCAAGGCCTAGCAGCGTATCATCGCCGGCACCTCCCGAAAGCTGGTTGCCGATCTTGTTGCCCGTCAGGCGGTCGGCAAAGTCACTGCCGAGAAGGCTTTCGATGGCCGTCAGTCGGTCAGACCCGGCGCCGAACGTATTCTGGGCCACGGTTACGCCGAGATCGATGGTGACGGCTGCTCCGGCTCCGCTGTAGTCGGCCAGGTCCGTTCCGAGGCCGCCGTTGATCGTGTCGTTGCCCGCGTCGCCGCTGATGACGTCGTTGCCTTCTCCGCCCAGAATGGTGTCGTTGCCATCACCGCCCGACAGGCTGTCATCGCCGCCATTGCCCTCGATGCGATCATTGCCGCCATAGCCGCGCATGACATCGGCCGAGC
Organism: Novosphingobium sp.; assembly: GCF_037133355.1. Classification (GTDB taxonomy): domain Bacteria; phylum Pseudomonadota; class Alphaproteobacteria; order Sphingomonadales; family Sphingomonadaceae; genus Novosphingobium. The sequence goes on from NZ_JBAXOI010000021.1 coordinate 14,865, forward strand.
CGGACAGGATAATCTGGTCGGCGCCCTTGAAAGCTTCGGCAAACACCGCGGAGCCTTCAACCGCTCCTCGCACGGCGCTCGTGAACAGACTGACCGGTACACTGCCGATAAGTACGTAAGTTGCATTACCTGAGGAAAAATCCCCGTCAAAACCACTAATGAGCTGGATTGTTGAGCCCGTTAGGTTTCGTGAACCATCCAACGACAGATCGGTCCCTCCCAGAACCACTGAATAGAAATCGCCAAAGCGCTCGTAATTCAAGCCGACCCCGGTCGGATAAGTAACGCTGCGGAACTCTGTCGCGCCGACAGCCGCGCTGACAAGAGATCCAATATATGGGTCTAGCGGCTGGTAATTCACAGAATCGATGTCGAAGGGCGAATAGGCCTCAAATCTTGCCAAAGTTGGTCTCCAGAACCTTCCGAAAAACCGGAATGTGTTTGAAAAACGATCGTAAATCCGCCCGACCGGCGATCAATCGACATCGCCTCCGATATGGCAGGAAGCGCGGTCATACAGCCGATCAGGGAGTGCGGCGCCGACCCTGGGCAGCGCCGCTGCGCCGGCCTGTCACGCCACAATCACGAAGTCGGCCAGCGTCAGCGCCGGGTGTGTGGTCCCGCTGCCAAGCTGGGCAATCTGGAAGGCATCTATCCCTCCGGCCAAATTGCCATCCGGATCGTAGTAAAGTGCGCCCGTGGTGCTGTCGTAGATGATCCGATCGCTCGCATCTTGAGCATTGGTGGCTCCGGCGGCAGAATAGAATTCATCCGCAGTCAGCTTCCCACCCGCCCCAGCTTCGAAAGCGAAAGCGTCATCCGTGTTCTTGGCCAGCGAGAGAGCAATCTTGTCATGCTGCTTCGCAGAGAAATCGACGATCAGATCGGTCCCGGAATATAGGTCGTACGCCAGAACGAAGCGATCTGCACCGGTCCCGCCCGTCAAGCTATCGGAATCTTCCTGTCCGACCAGCGTATCATTACCCGTGCCGCCGACCAGAGTATCCGGGTTGAACGCACCGACCAGCAGGTCATTGCCAGCTCCGCCGTTGAGAACATTGCGACCGTCAGCAAAAAAACCAGGCCCATACGATCCATAAAGCTTGTCGTTGCCGTCGCCGCCGGCGATGCTGTCGGCTCCGGCCCCACCCCAGATGATATTCGCCCCGTCGCTCCCCACAATCTTGTCATCGTAATCGGAACCGAAGGCGTTCTCGATGCTTACAAGCGTATCTGTTCCGCCGCCTCCGGTTTTCTGTGCTCCGACTATGCCAAGCTTGACCACAACCCTTGCCGAGCTGTCGCTGTAACTTGCGGTATCCGCGCCTACTCCGCCATCGAGCAAGTCATTGCCATCACCACCGGCAAGCACGTCGCTTCCTTCAAGGCCGATCAAGGTGTCGTCACCGCCACCTCCAGTGATGCCGTTGGCGCCCTTGTTTCCGGTAAGTTGATCTGCAAATCCACTGCCAACGAGATTCTCGATGCTTGTGAGCCGGTCGATCCCGCCGCCCAGCGTGTCCTGCGCCACGCTGATCCCGAGATTGACCGCCACAGCCGCCCCAGCGGAAGCATAGCTCGCAGTATCGATCCCCACGCCCCCGCTGATGATATCGTTGCCCGCATCGCCGCTGATGAAGTCGTATCCCGCGCCGCCCCAAATGCGATCATTGCCATCGCCGCCGTAGAGGCTGTCGTTCCCGGCATATCCATTGATGCGATCAGCACCGGCATATCCGCTCATCACATCGTTTTCGCTGGACAATTCGATGACATCGTCTCCTTTGAGCGCTTCGGAGAAGACAGAAGTACTCTCAACCCTGCTGTAGACAGCATCATTGAACAGGCTGACCGGCACATTTGCGACAAGGGAGTAAATCGGTGTGCCGGAGCTGAAATCTCCCGTGAAGCCTTGAATGAGCTGGATCGTAGTACCTGTCAGGTTTGCAGCCGAGCCCAGCCCTAGGTCAGCCCCGCCCAGCAGCGTTGCTTCGGGATTATCAAAGGCATAGTAGTAGTAGCCGACCGCAGCACGATAGGTCACTCCGGCGAACTCGGTCGTACCCGTCCCCCAGCTGATCGGATCTTCCCCGGGATTGAGGAGCCAGAAGTACACGTGGTTGATGTCGAACGATGAGTAAGCCTCAAATCGTGCCACGGGCGACCTCCAGCGCAGTCAGCATATCCCGGAACCGGGATCTCGACAGACGCTTAGGTCATGGCTGACGGTGATCAATCGGCGTCGCGTCCAATTTGGCAGTATCATCGTCCAGTCTTGCCATAGACTGCGCGATGGTGGCGGCCGGATGGCCACAGGATCGGGCCAAATGGCGTGCGTGTGAGGCCGATTGTCATGCCATCGACTTTTTGGTCCGAGACGGATCGCAGTTGGCCGAACATGCGGTTTCCGCCCAGACTGGCAGGCTTTGCGAGGGAAGGGCGCTATCCCAGCCCCAGCGGTGCGTAGGCACCGAAGATCAGCTGCTCGAACACCCCGGTGCCAACCTCGCCCGCGCTCGTCGCCACGCGGCAGACCATCTGCACGTGGAAGTTGTCCATCCGCTTCGGGTCCACCTCGGCGAGCACGATGTCCTCCCGCTCCACGGCCAGCACCCCGTGATAGAGCCCATGGCCCCAGGTCGGCGAGGTATAGCCAAGGCCGCGCATCTGGAAGCGCACCAGCGGCTCGAATGTCGCGGTCAGCACATCCTCGCCGCCGCCGACGGTCAAGGTCCCGCCGGCAGGCCACAACGTGCCCGGCTCCAGCTGGGTATCGAGCCTTGCGGACGGTGTCTCGACAAACCCGTCATGGCCCGCTCCATCGGGCGCGATCACAGCGCGGGTGTTCCATGGGGCGCCGTGGGCGTCCGCGTTGATGTGGAAGAACAGGCTGCGCGCGGGCAGATTCACCGGCGTCCACTGCCAGAAGAACTGCGGCACCACGCCGTGCCCGTGCGGCTGGGTATCGCTCGTGCCCACAGGCCGCACGCCCCAACTGCGGTCGCGCGTGCCCGCCGTCCCCGGCGTCAGAACTGTACGCACCCCGTCGATCTCGACCCAGCCGGTGTAGTGCCCGTTCTGCGTCAGCCGCGTGTAGTCCATGAAAGTGCGCGGGCCGATGCGGTGGATGAAGCGCGGCTCCTCGATCGGAAAGGCGCGCCCGGTAAAGACGATCTCGGCGCGGATCCCCTCGCCCTCCACGCTGATCGAAAGGCGCTTGAGCGGCTCCTCCACGCGGATGGCAATGGGCCCGCAAGTCAGATCCAGCCGTTCCATCGCGAGTTCGCGCGAGGCATGCAGCGAATGTTGCACTCCGTCCCGGATAAAGCAGAAATGCGCGTCCGCCACATTGAGGTGCGGATAAATGCCGAAGGCCGCCGCGAAGAAGTTGCTGCTGTCGGGCGCATAGCCGTTGAAGAAATAGCGGTCGTAGAAATTGCGGTCCGTGCCGGAATAGGCGACCGGCTCCGGGGTCTGGTGCAGCGGGAAATCGTCGCCCTTGGTCAGCATTGTCCGGTCTCCATCATGGCGTCCAAAGCGCCGATGCTATCGTGATCCAGCGCGAGTTCGGCCGCGCCGCGCGCCATCGAAAGGAAGTTGGCATCGCCCCGCTCGGTGCGCACCACGAAGGCCGCGCTGAACACGGCGGTGAAGAGGCCATGCAGCGCACCGATGCGGTAGCGCCGCATCATGACATCCTGCGCAATCGGGGCCCCATGCCGCGCCATTTCCTCGGCATAGAGCGCCAGCAGGGCCGCCTCGTTGGGCCGCCGCAAATCGCTGCCGATCCCGCAGCCCATGAAATACCCGACGTCCGTCATCCCGCAGCCGATGGCACATGTCTGCCAATCGACAATCGCAATGGGCTCCGCCCCGCTGCCCACGCCGAACAGCATGTTGTCGAGCCGGAAGTCGCCGTGGATCAGGCAGGGCTCCTCGGGCTGGCGGTTCAGCCATCGCTCCACCCGCAGATCGAGCGCATCGCACAGCGCCAGGGCATCGCTTGCCAGTTGTCCGTCATAGCGCTCGCGGAAAATCACATGGGCCTGATGATAAAGCCGCCCGATCTCGCCCAGCAGGCCCTCACGCCCGTGCAGCCAGTTTGCCCCGAGCACCGCCGGGTGCGCTTTGGTCGCACCGTGGAGCGCGGCCGCCTGCCGCACCGCCGCTTCGGAATCGGCGAGGCCGCAGCCTTCGAGCTGATTACCCCCACGCTCCGGTGCAAGGTCTTCGAACAGCAGCACAAAATCGGTGCCATCCGCGTTGATTTCCGCCGCATAGACGCGCGGCGTGCGAACCTCGATCAGCCCCGCCAGGTCACGATAGAAACCCACTTCCTTGACATAGAGCTGCATCGAAGCCGCCGTGCCCCGGCTGGTCGGATCGGCCGAGGCGAACTTGCCCGCGAGCGTCGCGGGCGCCGCCGTCGGGCGGTCATAGCGCAGCGCAAAGCGTGCGGTATCGCCCACTTGGCCCGTGCCGATGGAAGCCCATGTAAAATCGGCGATGCGCGCCTGGCCGAGCAACCCCGCCTTGCCGAGCTGCAATTCAAGCCACGCCGAGTCCACCTCGCCTGGCGCGGTTGGAAATTCTGCCATCGGTTCTCTCTCCTGACCCCAAGCTGGCAGGCCGGAGCGCACTTGGGAAGAGGCTTTAAGCGCTCGATTAAAGTGATCCGGCAAAATTCGTGGCCTATCGGCACCGCGCGCTGCTAGAAGTAAATCCATGCTGACCATCGCCCCTATGACACCCGAGCAAGCCCACGAATTCGCCGCGATCTGGATCCCCTGGCTCGAGGGCATGGGCCGGGTGGTCGAGGCCGAGGACGCCGCGATCATGGCCGATCCCGCCACCTACTACGGCGCCAGCGGCGGCGAGGCCTTCCTTGCCCGGATCGGCGAGGAAACGGTCGGCGCGGTCGCCGTGAAGGGTCTTGGCGATAGCGGCTTCGAGTTCTGCAAGCTGGTCGTCACCGAAGCAGCGCGCGGGCATGGCGCCGGGCGCGCACTCGTGCAGAAGTGCCTCGATTTCGCTGCCGAGCAGGGCGGCCCCGCGCTCTATCTGCAATCGTTCAAGGCGCTCGATGTCGCCCTCGGGCTCTACGAACGCATGGGCTTTACCGATGCACCAGCGCCGCCAGGGATGAACGTCCTCGCCCGCACGCAGGTGATCATGGCAAAGGCAGTCTAAACCCCACCGCAAAGCGCGGCGAAAGCGTCACTCGGCAGGAACGACCGGCGGCGCGCCCTTGTCCTTGACAAAATAGGCCAGAAACTTGGCCGGCTTGGTCTTGCTGGCATTGCGGCCGACGACATGAATGTCGCTGGGCTTTTCCATGAAAGTCTGGCCGGCCTTCAGGGTCACTTCCGGGCCGCCCCGCACCTGCATCACGACCGAACCTTCGAGCACGTAGACATAAACGAGCGCATTGTGGCGGTGGATAGGGTCCGCCGCGCCTGGCGCGTATGTCACCAGCAGCAGCGCCGCTTCCTTGTCACCGCCGCCCTCGATAGCGTTCTGCAGGAGCGGAGTGACCGCAGCGCGCGCGGGTGTACCTGCAGGTCCTGCAGCATGATCCGGATGGGCCTGACCCGTTGTCGGCATCGCCAGCAGCGCTGCGGCGATCATCAACCTTCGTCTCATCGACCAGGCCCTTCCGGATGAACCGCCGCGATCGGGCGGTCTTATCCGGCGAGCCTACCAAACGCAGCCTTGCCCGCATAGCGCGCCGACTGGCCCAGCTCTTCCTCGATGCGGATCAGCTGGTTGTACTTGGCCAGCCGGTCCGACCGCGCGAGCGAGCCCGTCTTGATCTGGCCGCAGTTGGTCGCAACCGCGAGGTCGGCGATGGTCGCGTCCTCGGTCTCGCCCGAACGGTGCGACATGACTGCGGTATAGCCATTGCGCTGTGCAATACTCACCGCTTCAAGCGTCTCGGTCAGCGTGCCGATCTGGTTGACCTTCACGAGCAGCGAATTGGCAAGGCCCATGCCGATGCCCATCGTCAGGCGCTTGGGGTTGGTGACGAAAAGGTCGTCGCCCACCAGCTGCACCTTCTTGCCGATCTTGGCGGTGAGCGCGGCCCAGCCTTCGAAATCGTCCTCGCTCATGCCGTCCTCGATCGAGCGTATCGGGTAGGCGTCGGTCAGCGCGGCGAGGTAATCCGCCATCGCCTCGGGCGAGAGCGAGAGCCCCTCGCCGCTGATCTCGTACTTGCCGTTCTTGAAGAATTCGGTCGCCGCGCAATCGAGCGCGAGCACGATATCCTCACCCGGCTTGAACCCGGCCTGTTCGATCGAGGCCATGACGAAATCGAGCGCATCGCGCGTGCTGGCGATGTTGGGCGCAAAGCCGCCTTCGTCGCCCACACCGGTGGCGAGGCCCTTCTGGTGCAGCGCCTTCTTGAGGGTGTGGAACACTTCCGAACCCCAACGCACCGCCTCTGCAAGCGTCGGCGCGCCGACCGGCATGATCATGAATTCCTGGAAGTCGATCGGGTTGTCGGCATGTTCGCCGCCGTTGATGATGTTCATCATCGGCACCGGCAGCAGATGCGCCGAAACCCCGCCGACGTAGCTGTAGAGCGGCAGCCCGCGCGCATCCGCCGCAGCCTTGGCCACCGCGAGGCTGGTGCCGAGGATCGCGTTGGCGCCAAGGCGGCTCTTGTTCTCGGTGCCGTCGAGCGTAATCATCGCCATGTCGATGTCGCGCTGGTCCTCGGCGTCCATATCGACAAGCGCACCGGCGATCTCGCCATTCACCGCGCCCACAGCCTGCAGCACGCCCTTGCCCTTGTAGCGCGCGGGATCGCCATCGCGCAGCTCGACCGCCTCGTGCGCGCCGGTCGAAGCGCCCGAAGGCACCGCCGCTCGGCCGAACGAGCCGTCTTCAAGCAGGACATCGACTTCCACGGTCGGGTTGCCCCGGCTGTCGAGGATTTCGCGGGCGTGAATGTCGATGATCGCGGTCATGGCGGTTTCCCTATGCTTTGGATCTGTCTGGCAGGCTGGACCCCCATGTCCCGCCCGCTTCCCTCGCGCCCCTATCGGCGGTTGGCCGCCGGAGCAAGCCGGAACGCCCCGGGCGCCCCGCGGATAGGGGCAAAACCGCCCGCCATCTCCTTTCGCACTTGCGGCAATTGGAGTAGTAGGACCCCAACGTGCAGAATCGCTGCAGCAAAGGATCCGCAACCATGGCCGAAACCCCCGAAGACGCCGCTCCCAAGCCCGCGAAGACCCGCAAGAAGGCCGCGCTCAAGGTCGTCGAGACTGTCGCTGCCGAAGCCGCGCCCGCCCTCGAAGGTGTGCCCGCCGAGGTCGCCCAGATCGAGGACGCTGCTGCCAAAACCGCCGGAGCCGTCACCAGCCGCTTTGGCAAGGCGATCGAGGATGCCAAGGTCAGCGCCGCCAATCTCACCGGCGAAGCACGCGAGCGGACTGCTGCGCTCACAGAGACCGTAACCTCCACGGCCAGCGAAATCGGCGAGAAAGCCGGCGTCTATGCCGAGCAGGCCAAGGTCGTTGCACTTGATCTCGCACGTCAGGGCAAGGACAAGGCGACCGCCGCGCTCTCTACCATCGGCGAGACCATCGAGAGCAACGCCGGCGTGATCGACGAGAAGCTTGGGGTGCAATACGGCGACTATGCCCGCGGCGCCGCACACACCTTGCAATCGACCGCCGCGACGCTCGAAGCCAAGGACATCCCCGAAATCGGCGAGGAAATCGTCGGTTTCGTGCGCAAGAGCCCGGTCAAGGCGCTTGGCATCGCCGCCGTCACCGGCTTCGTGCTCTCGCGCTTCCTGCGCCGCAAGCCTGCGGCGGCCGAGCCCGCATCCGAAACCTCGGAAGCCTGATCGCCGCGCGTGACCGATCCCGATTCCCGTCCGGCTGACGACAGCCTGCTCGGCAATGCCCGCGCCTTGTTTGAAAACGGGCAGGCACTGTTCGAGGCCGAGCTGGCTTTCCAGAAGGCGCGCGCCGGCTTCGTGTTTGGCCGCGCCAAGGGCATCCTCGCACTCGCTGCACTGGCGCTGGCGCTCCTGTTCTTCGCACTCATGGCGCTGGTCGTAGGCCTGCTGCTTGCACTCGCGCCCCTGATCGGGCCGTGGGGCGCGCTGGCGGTCGTCGTGCTCGGCCTGTTGGCGCTAACCGGCCTGTGCATACTCGGCGCCATCCACCGCGTGCGCACAGTGGTCCGCGTGCTCAAGGGCCCGGCCCGGAAGGACGAGACGACATGAGCGGCGAACCCTTCGAGCTGGTCCGCGCGCGGCGCGACGCGGCATGGACCCGCGTTCGCGGCAATCTGGCCGTGCTGCGCGGCAGCGTGGCCGAACGGCCGATCACCGCGCGCGTAAAAGATGAGGCCAAGTCGCGCGCGCTTGGCGTGCTGGGCGAAGCCAAGGCCGTAGCGCTGGGCAACATCCCGGTGATCGCGGGCACCGCCGCGCTGCTTGCCGGATGGTTTTTCCGCCGTCCCCTGATGCGCCTGATCAAGAACCGCTTCGCCGCCACAAGCGACAACGACGCCGCGCAAGCCGACGAGGATGTGACATGACCGAGAGCGAAACCCCCGAAACCGCCCCGACTTCCGAACCGGCGACCGATCCGCTCGGCAAGGTCAAGGGCTTCGTCGAGGAACACCCCGTCGCCATGGTCGCGGGCGGCATCCTGCTCGGCGCGCTTGTTGCTGGGGCGCTCGCACGTCCCCGTTCGGCGAGCGGAGGGCCCAAGCCTTCGGCCAAGAGCTCGCTCTCACGCACCTCGCTGCCCCGGCGCGCGCTCGAAGTGGCATCGCTGGGCCTCGAACTCGCTGCAGCTTATGCCGCCGGCGCCGCCGGAGAAAAGGCCGCCGCCGCCTCTGCCGATCCGGAAGAACCTGCAAAGCCTGAGAGCTCGCGCCTGCCCTCGCTTGCCGGCAAGGCCCTGCGCACGCTGGGCCCGCTGATCACCCGCCGTCTGCCGGGCAAGAGGGGCGAGTAAACAGCCCTCTCCGCATTCGGCGGGGCTTGCGCGCCCCTCACCATTTTGCCAGTGGCAGGTCTCGCCTCCTCCCCAAGAAAGCGGACCAACCAACCATGCAGAAGCTGCACCTCGTCATGGGCGGGCGGGTCAAGGACCCGCAGCACCTTGAATTCGTCGATCTCAATGCCATCGACCTCGTCGGGGTCTATCCCGACTATGCCAGCGCCGAGGATGCCTGGCGCGGCCGCGCCCAGCGCACCGTGGACGATGCCGAGATGCGTTATGTGGTGGTCCACCTCCACCGCTTGCTGGAACCGGACCTGCACAAGCCGGAGTGAGCGCCAGCTCCCAAATGACTTACCTCGTCATTGCGAGCGAAGCGAAGCAATCCAGAGCGCAGTGCATACCGCCCTGGATTGCTTCGCTGCGCTCGCAATGACGAAGCAACTGGGAATAGGCCCCTGCTAATGTGTCAGCCCCTCCCCCTCGTCATTGCGAAGAGGCAAAGCCGACGAAGCAATCCAGGGCAGCAAGCGCAATCACCCTCCTGCCCTGCCGAACTCGCGGGCAGCCAACGCAGTCGCGAGGCCCAAGCCTTCAGATAAACTCGATCTTCTCGACCACATAGAAGCGGTCACCCGAAGGCACCGTCACTTCGATCTCGTCGTCCACGCGGCGCCCGATCAGCGCGCGGCCGAGCGGGGAGTTGTAGCTGATTCGCCCGATCTTGGCGTCCGCCTCAGCCTGGCCCACGATCTGGTAACGCACCGGCTTGTCGGCATCGTCGAGCAGCGTAACTGTTGCGCCGAACACGATGCGATCGCCCGAAAGTGTCGTCGGATCGATGATCTGCGCGCGGCTGAGCTTGTCTTCCAGATCGCCAATAGAGGCCTCGACCTGACCCTGCCGCTCCTTGGCGGCGTGATACTCGGCATTTTCAGAGAGATCGCCGTGCGCGCGGGCTTCCTCGATCGCATCGATGATCAGGGGGCGTTCCTCGCGCAGCGCCTTCAGCTCCGCCGTCAGCTTTTCGTAGCCTTCAGCCAGCATCGGCAGCTTCTCAACACTTGCCATCCCTAATCCCTTACCCTTTCAGTCCCTTGTCACGCCGGACAAGAGGAAAACAGTCCCACCCCAGTCGGCACGATGCCGAACCGGGCCCCAATCGCCGCAATGATGGGGATCACATGGAGGGCTGATAATAATCCTGCAATGAGCGTACCGCAAGTTCGGCGCTGCGCAGAGCCTCGATTGCACCTGCGGCCGCGACAGATGCCGCCGCAGTGGTGAAATAGGGGACCTTGCCGTAGAGCGCGGAACCGCGGATCGATTGCGAATCCTTGTGGCTCTGCCAGCCTTCTGTGGTGTTGAAGATCAGCGCGATCTCGCCGTCGATGATCCGGTCGACGATATGCGGACGGCCTTCCGCCACTTTGTTGACCCGCTCGACTTTCACCCCCGCCGCGGTCAGGAACGTCGCCGTCCCGCCCGTCGCCACGATGCGGAAGCCCAGTGCATCGAGCTTCTGAACCGCTGGCAGGATCACCGGCTTGTCGCTGTCCTTGACCGAAACGAACACTGTGCCGCCCTCGGGCAGCACCATGCCAGCCCCCAGCTGCGCCTTCGCAAAAGCGACCGGGAAGCCGCTGTCGATACCCATGACTTCGCCCGTCGATTTCATTTCGGGCGATAGCACCGGATCGACGCCGGGGAAGCGCGCGAAGGGGAACACTGCCTCCTTTACCGCCATGTAGCCGATGTCGCGCTTGATCGGCGGCAGGTTCTTGAGCTTTTCGCCCGCCATGATCCGCGCGGCATACTTGGCAATCGGCTGGCCGATGGCCTTGGCGACGAAGGGCACCGTGCGGCTGGCCCGCGGGTTCACCTCGATGAGATAGACGAGCCCGTCCTTCACCGCGAACTGGATGTTCATGAGGCCGCGCACGCCAAGCGCCTTGGCCAGCAGCACCGCCTGCCGCTCCATCTCGGCGATGATCTCGGCCGGCAGGCTATAGGGCGGCAGCGTGCAGGCGCTGTCGCCCGAATGGATGCCCGCTTCCTCGATATGCTGCATCACGCCCGCGACGACGACATCGTCGCCATCCGCCAGCGCATCGACATCGCACTCGATCGCATCGCGCAAATACTGGTCGATCAGCACGGGGCTGTCGCCCGAGACCTTCACGGCGGTCGCGATATAGTCATCGAGCTGCGCCTGGCTGTCGACGATCTCCATCGCGCGGCCGCCGAGCACATAGCTCGGGCGGATCAGCACCGGGTAGCCGATGCGTGTCGCCACCGCGACCGCCTCGTCACGGCTGCGCGCCATGCCGCCCAGCGGCTGCCGCAGGCCGAGCTTCTCGACCAGATGGTTGAACCGCTCGCGGTCCTCGGCGAGATCGATCGCATCGGGCGATGTGCCCAGGATCGGAATACCCGCATCCTCCAGCGCCTGCGCGAGCTTCAAGGGCGTCTGCCCGCCAAACTGTACGATCACGCCGACCAGTGTGCCGTTCGCCTTCTCGGCCTCCAGCACTTCGAGCACGTCTTCGGCGGTCAGCGGTTCGAAATAGAGCCGGTCCGAGGTGTCGTAGTCGGTCGAGACGGTCTCGGGGTTGCAGTTGATCATGATCGTCTCGAAGCCCGCGCCGGCCTCGCCGCTCGCCGGGTCCGTCTCGCCCAGCGCAAAGCAGGCGTGGCAGCAGCAGTAGTCGAACTCGATGCCCTGCCCGATGCGATTGGGCCCGCCGCCCAGAATCACGATCTTCTTCTTGTCGGTCGGCGCCGATTCGCATTCGGGCGCGCCGAACAGGCCGCTTTCATAGGTCGAGTACATATAGGGCGTCACCGCCTCGAACTCGGCCGCGCAGCTGTCAATGCGCTTGAACACCGGGCGCACGCCCAGCCTGTGGCGCAGCGCGCGGACTTCTTCCTCACTCGTCGCGCCCGCCATGGCGTTGAGCACATCATGGATCAGGCCCGAGCGGCGCGCCTGCGTTTCACCCATGCCGCCGGCCACGCCGACCGAACGCACCGCGAGGGTCGCCAGCCGCTTGTCCGAAAAGCCCATGGACTTGAGGCGCCTGAGGCCCGCCGCGTCGATCGGCAGCCCTTCGGCGCTGATGCGCTTTTCCTCGGCGATGATCGCCTCGATCTGGCGCAGGAACCACGGCTCGTACTTGGTGACGGCGTGGATCTCTTCCACGCTCAGCCCCTCGCGGAAGGCCTGCCCGATGACGAGCAGCTGCTCCGGCGTCGCCCGGCTCAGCGCCGCGACAATCTGGTCCCGCGTCGCGCCTTCGAGTTCCACCACGCGGTTGAACCCGTCGAGCCCGGTTTCCAGCCCACGCAGCGCCTTCTGCACTGATTCCTGGAAATTGCGGCCAATCGCCATGACTTCGCCGACCGACTTCATCGCCGTACCCAGCAGCGGCACCGCGCCCTTGAACTTCTCGAAAGCAAAGCGCGGGATCTTGGTGACGACATAATCGAGCGTCGGCTCGAACGCGGCCGGGGTCGCCCCGGTGATGTCGTTCATGATCTCGTCGAGCGTGTAGCCCACCGCAAGCTTCGCCGCGACCTTGGCGATCGGGAAGCCGGTCGCCTTCGACGCCAGCGCCGAGGAGCGCGAGACGCGCGGGTTCATCTCGATCACGATCAGCCGCCCGTCCTTCGGGTTGACCGCGAACTGCACGTTGGAACCGCCTGTTTCGACACCGATTTCCCGCAAGACCGCGATCGATGCATTGCGCATGATCTGGTATTCCTTGTCGGTCAGCGTCAGCGCCGGGGCGACGGTGATGGAATCGCCGGTGTGCACGCCCATCGGATCGACGTTCTCGATCGAGCAGATGATGATGGCGTTGTCGTGCTTGTCGCGCACGACTTCCATCTCGTACTCTTTCCAGCCGAGCAGCGATTCCTCGATCAACACTTCGGTGGTCGGCGAAGCTTCGAGCCCCCCGCGCACGATCTTGACGAACTCGTCCTTGTTGTAGGCAATCCCGCCGCCGGTGCCGCCCATCGTGAAGCTCGGCCGGATGATCGAGGGCAGCCCGGTGCGCTCCAGCACGGCGAGTGCTTCCTCGACCGTATGCGCGATGCCGGAACGGGCGGATTCGAGCCCGATCTTGTCCATCGCATCGCGGAACTTCATGCGGTCCTCGGCCTTGTCGATGGCCTCGGCATCCGCGCCGATCATGATGCAGCCGTACTTTTCCAGCGTGCCGTCGTTCGCGAGCGCCAGCGCCGTGTTCAGCGCAGTCTGCCCGCCCATCGTCGGCAGCACCGCATCGGGGCGCTCCTTGGCGATGATCTTCGCCACGATCTCGGGCGTGATCGGCTCGACATAGGTCGCGTGCGCCATGTCCGGATCGGTCATGATCGTGGCGGGGTTCGAGTTGACGAGGACCACTCGGTAGCCCTCTTCCTTGAGCGCCTTGACCGCCTGCGTGCCCGAATAATCGAACTCGCAAGCCTGGCCGATGACGATCGGCCCGGCGCCGATGATCAGGATCGAGGAGATGTCAGTGCGTTTGGGCATTTTTTCTAACCATTTGGAGCCGAAAAGGCGATCATTATCGAATGATCAGCGGGAAGCGCGACGATATCGACGCAATGCTTTTTCGTGGTGTTGGCAAAGTCCGCAGACGTCGTTGTAAAGCCAAACTCCCACTGCGAAAGCTCCTCGATCCGTACCCACTTCGGGTTTTGCATGTTCATGCCGCAGGCTCGCACCTGCTGTTCAATGCGACGTTTCAGTTCAGGCGTAAATTCAACTTCATCGCCGTCCAGTGGGCCGGGACCGGAACAACCACAAATCAGGCAGCACATCGCTATCGAGATGGCCCACCCGATGTTCACCCCAGCATCCCCACAAACTTCTCGAAAAGATAGAAGCTGTCCTGCGGCCCCGGGCTCGCCTCGGGGTGATACTGCACGCCAAACGCGCGTTTGCCGACAACCGAAATCCCGCAGTTCGAACCATCGAACAGCGAGACATGCGTCTCCTCCACGCCCTCCGGCAGCGCCGAATTGTCGACCGCGAAGCCGTGGTTCATCGAGGTAATCTCGACCACGCCGTCGGCATGGCGCTTCACCGGGTGGTTCGCGCCGCGGTGGCCCTGGTGCATCTTGATCGTCTTCGCGCCCGCCGCGAGCGCGAGCATCTGGTGGCCGAGGCAGATGCCGAACACCGGAATGTCGCGCTCCAGGAGGCCCTGGATCATCGGCACGGCATAGACGCCCGTCGCAGCCGGATCGCCCGGCCCGTTCGAGAGGAACACGCCCGCCGGCGAGAGCGCCAGCACGGTCTCGAGCGAAGTCTCGGCGGGAACCACCGTCACTTGCGCCCCGGCTTTCACCAGATTGCGGAAGATATTGTCCTTGGCACCGTAATCGACGGCCACCACATGCGGCCGGGGATCGTGGGGCGAGCGGGCATAACCCTGCCCCAGCCGCCAGATGCCACCTTCCCACTCGGCCTGCTCGTCACGGCTCACCACGCGGGCAAGGTCCATGCCTTCGAGGCCCGGCCAGCCGCGCGCTTCGGCGATCAGCGCCGGAATGTCGAAATCGCCATCAGGATCATGCGCAATCACCGCGTTGGGTGCGCCCAGCATCCGGATGCGCCGCGTGAGCGCGCGGGTGTCGACCCCGGCAAGGCCGATTTTGCCCCGCGCCGCGAGCCAGGCCTGCAGCGGCTCCACGCTGCGGAAATTGGCGGGATCAGTCACATCCTCGCGCACCACGCAGCCCACTGCGCCCGGCACGTCATGGCTTTCCATGTCTTCAGGATTGGTGCCGACATTGCCGATATGCGGGAACGTGAAGGTCACCACCTGCCCGGCATAGGAGGGGTCAGTCAGCACTTCCTGATAGCCGGACATCGCGGTGTTGAAGCACACTTCGCCCACCGCCGTGCCCGCCGCGCCAAAGCCGCGACCCCAGGCCACCGAACCATCGGCCAGCACGAGACAGCCGGTCGCGCCGGCTGGCTTGGGCGCGTGCGAGTGGGCGGGGTCGGCCATGATATGGGGCGCTCCGTTGGCATGGGTCTGGCGATGTCGCTAAGGCTCGGTCGCTAGGCCCCTCGCCCCTTGCCGTCAACCTAGCGGTGGCAGAAAGTTTCGCCTAAGTGACAGGGTCTCGCGCCGTTGACAGGCGCTCCATCCACAGGAATTCGCACCCTCATGATCCGCGATACGATCAAGGCCGCGCAGATCGCGGCGATGAAATCGGGCGACAAGCCCCGCCTCGCAGCCGTACGGCTGATTCTCGCCAAGTTGAAAGACAAGGACATCGAACTGCGCACCGGCTCATCGGTGCCGGACGACGACGTGCTCGTGGTCGATGTCCTCCAGAAAATGGCCAAGCAGCGCCGCGAATCGATCACGCTCTATCTGGAGGGCGGCCGCCAGGAACTCGCCGATATCGAGCATGCCGAACTTGCCGTGATCGAGGAATTCCTGCCCCAGCAGCTCGGCGAGGACGAAGTGAAGGCCGCGATCGAGGCGATCAAGGCCGAACTGGGCGCGACCAGCATGAAGGACATGGGGCGCGTCGTTGCCGAACTGAAGGCCCGCCACGGCAGCCAGCTCGACATGGGCAAGGCAAGCGGGCTGGTGAAGGCGGCGCTGGCTTAACACAAACCGAACGCAATTCCGTTCGTGTCGAGCGAAGTCGAGACACGGTGCGTTAAGGAGCCGACCGATGGCTTTCTGGACCTACATCCTCAAATGTGCGGACGGAAAATACTACACCGGGCATACGGACGATCTGGAACGCCGATACGCCGAGCACCTGCACGGCGGATACTGCGCCTTCACCTCGAAACGAAGGCCGGTCGAACTGGTGTGGTGTTCCGAGTTTCCCACGCGCTACGAAGCACTGGATTGCGAGATCAAGGTTGGCAAATGGTCACGTGCCAAGAAGGAGGCCTTGATGTCGGGCGATTGGCCAAAACTCTCGTGGTACGCCCGCCCGCCACGCGAGCGTGTCTCGACTTCGCTCGACACGAACGGAGTTTGAGTATGAGCACGCCAGACATGAAAGGGCATCTCCACTCCCCGTTCGTGTCGAGCGAAGTCGAGACACCGTACCGATGCCCATAAAGTCGCCATGTCCCTGACCCCCCAATGGCTTGATGAACTGCGTGCCCGCATCTCGCTGTCCGGGCTGATCGGGCGCAGCGTGCGTGTCCAGAAGGCGGGGCGCGAGTTCAAGGCCTGCTGCCCGTTCCACAACGAGAAGACGCCCAGCTTCACGATCAACGACGAGAAAGGCTTCTATCACTGCTTCGGCTGCGGTGCCCACGGCGATGCCATCCGCTGGATGACCGACCATCAGGGCCTGCCGTTCCTCGATGCGGTCAAGGAACTCGCCGCGCTCGCGGGAATGGAAGTTCCCGCCCCCGATCCGCGTGCGGCCAAACGCGCCGAGGAAGCGAAGTCGCTGCATGACGTTATGGCGGCAGCGCAGGCCTTTTTCGTGCAAAGCCTCGCCGAAGAACAAGGGGCTGCCGCCCGCAGCTACCTCGCCTCGCGCGGCTTTCCTGCCCACACCGTCAAGGACTTCGGTTTCGGCTACGCCCCCGACAGCCGCACCGCGCTGAAAGAGGCGCTCAGCCAATTCCCCGAAGCCATGCTGATCGAGGCAGGCCTCAGGATCGTCGTCGAAGGCCGCGATCCCTATGACCGGTTCCGCGGCCGCCTCATGCTCCCCATATGCGATCCGCGCGGCCGCGTGATCGCGTTCGGCGGGCGCATTCTCGACAAGACGAAAACAGACGCGCCCAAGTATCTGAATTCACCGGACACCCCGCTCTTCGACAAGGGCCGCACGGTCTATAACCTGCACCGCGCCTCCCCCGCATCGCGCCAATCGGGCCGGGTGGTGGTGGTCGAAGGCTATATGGACGTCGTCGCGCTGGCGGCGGCGGGCATCGGCGAGGCCGTTGCCCCGCTCGGCACCGCGCTGACCGAAGAGCAGATCGAGCGGCTCTGGCGCCTGACCGAGACGCCGACCCTATGTTTCGATGGCGATGCTGCCGGCCAGCGCGCCGCCGCGCGCGCCATTGTCCGCGCGCTGCCACTGCTGCGCCCGGGCCATTCGCTGAGGATTGCCGTCCTCCCTGCCGGGCTCGATCCCGACGATCTCATCAAGCAGCAAGGCCTCGCCGCGATGGAAGCCGTGCTCGGCGCCGCGCGGCCCATGGTCGAGGTGCTGTGGGACATCGAGCAGAAGGCCGCTCCGTTCGCCACGCCGGAAGATAAGGCCGGGCTCAAGGCCCGCCTTATGACCCACGTCGAAACCATCGGCGACAATGACATCAAGGCGCTCTATCGCCGCGAACTGCTCGACCGGTTCGGCGCGCTCGCCTATCCGCAGCGCGAACGGCCAGCCTTTCAGCCATCGCCGCGCGGCAACCAAGCCGGACGCAAGGGCCCCTGGCAGCCCGCACCGCCCCCGCTGTCCGCCGCGACGACCGCAAGAATGCAGGCCGTGGGCGAAGGCCGCCCTCTGCTCGCCGCCGTCCTCGCCGGGCTTATTGCCCAGCCGCAACAGATCGCGCGCCATGCCGAAACGCTCGCCCGGCTGGGCGTGACGGACCCCGCGCTCGCCGCGCTGCTCGATGGCCTCATCGATGTGGTGGAGAGCGGGGCTCACAATGCCACTCAGCCGCTTGAAAGCAGCGACGTTCTTACCATATTGGCAAGACGGGGCCTCCGGGCGCCGACGGCGGATGATTATGCCGGAATGCGATTCGGTTTTCTGGACAGCAAGGCACCGGATGCGGCGGGGGAACTCGCCGAAGCGGTCGATCTGCTGGTCGGACTGCCGGCCGTCGAAGCCGCGCTGGCCGAAGCCACGCGGCGTCACGAGGCGGAGTTTTCCGACGAAACCTTTGCCGAACAGCAACGATTGCTGCAACGAAGGCTGGCCTTGCTGGCCCGGTTGGGGCAAATGGGCCGCACCCGCGCCGGGCTCGGTTAACCTTGGCGCGCACAGATGGTACCGGGAATAGATGGCTTCGAACGACACGACTGAAACCG
Source organism: Novosphingobium sp. (assembly GCF_037133355.1). Lineage (GTDB taxonomy): Bacteria > Pseudomonadota > Alphaproteobacteria > Sphingomonadales > Sphingomonadaceae > Novosphingobium. The sequence goes on from NZ_JBAXOI010000021.1 coordinate 32,881, forward strand.
GCGATGCTCCGCTGATCGATCTCAACGATGCTTCCATCCGGAAGCTGATCGCCCGCGCCAAGCGGCGCGGGATCATCACTGTGGACGAGCTCAACGAGGCCCTGCCGCAGGACCAGATGTCCGCCGACCAGATCGAGGACATCATGGCCGCGATCTCGGAGATGGGCGTCAACATCGTCGAAAGCGACGAGGACGCGGTCGATCCCGAGGACAAGAACGCCGACGACGAGGTCGAGGAGCAGGACCCGGTCGACGAACGCCCGGACCTCGTTTCGAAGCGCAAGGAAACCATCGAGCGCACCGATGATCCGGTGCGCATGTACTTGCGCGAGATGGGCGCGGTCGAGCTCCTCAGCCGCGAAGGCGAAATCGCGATTGCCAAGCGCATCGAGGCGGGCCGCGACACCATGATCCTGGGCCTTTGCGAAAGCCCGATCACCTTCCACGCGATCATCCAGTGGTCCGAAGCCCTGAACGCGGGCGAAATGCAGCTGCGCGAGATTCTCGATCTCGACGCCATGCTTTCGAAGGAACCGCAGCCGGAAAACCTCTCCGAAGACGGCGAGGAAACCGGTGACGGCGAGATCAGCGAGGCGACTGCCGGCCCCTCTTTCAAGGAAGAAGAGGACGTCGAGGAGGAAGAGGCCGCCGAGGACGAGGACGACGAGCTCACCGAACGCCGCGCCAAGCGCCCGGTCGAGGAAGAGGAGGAGGACAACACCCTCAGCCTCGCGCAGATGGAAGCGCAGCTAAAGCCCGAGGCTCTGGAGAAGTTCGCGCAGATCACCAGCCTGTTCCGCGCTTTTGAAAAGATCCAGGCCGAGCGGCTCAACGCGCTGGGTGCGGGCAACGATTTCCCCGGCGGCAAGGAACAGCAGTACCAGCAGCTGCGCGAAGACCTCACCGCGCAGGTCGAAAGCGTGCAGTTCCACGCGACCAAGATCGAATATCTGGTCGACAACCTCTACGCCTTCAACCGCCGCCTCACCACGCTGGGCGGCCAGATGCTGCGCCTTGCCGAACGCCACAAGGTTCCCCGCAAGGACTTCCTCGATCAGTACGTCGGGCGCGAGCTCGATGAAGGCTGGCTGCAGGCGTTCGCGAACAAGGACAAGAAGTGGGCCGCCTTCGCCTTGAACGAGGCGGATCCGGTCGAGCGCATCCGTGCCGAGATCGCCGATATCGCGGCCGCCACCGGCATGTCGCTCGGTGAGTTCCGCCGTATCGTCAACATGGTCCAGAAGGGCGAGCGCGAGGCGCGCATTGCCAAGAAGGAAATGGTCGAGGCGAACCTCAGGCTCGTGATCTCGATCGCCAAGAAGTACACCAACCGCGGTCTGCAATTCCTTGATCTCATTCAGGAAGGCAACATCGGCCTGATGAAGGCGGTCGACAAGTTCGAGTATCGCCGTGGCTACAAGTTCAGCACTTATGCCACGTGGTGGATCCGGCAGGCGATCACCCGCTCGATCGCTGATCAGGCGCGCACGATCCGCATCCCGGTCCACATGATCGAGACGATCAACAAGCTGGTGCGAACCAGCCGCCAGTTCCTGCACGAGCAGGGCCGCGAGCCGACGCCGGAGGAAATGGCCGAGCGTCTTTCGATGCCGCTCGAAAAGGTCCGCAAGGTGATGAAGATCGCCAAGGAGCCGATCTCCCTCGAAACGCCGATCGGCGACGAGGAAGACAGCCACCTCGGCGATTTCATCGAGGACAAGAACGCAGTTATCCCGGTGGATGCGGCCATCCAGGCCAACCTCAAGGAAACCGTCACCCGCGTCCTCGCCAGCCTCACCCCGCGCGAGGAACGCGTGCTGCGCATGCGCTTCGGCATCGGCATGAACACCGATCACACGCTCGAGGAAGTCGGCCAGCAGTTCTCGGTGACCCGCGAACGCATCCGCCAGATCGAAGCCAAGGCGCTGCGCAAGCTGAAGCACCCGTCGCGGTCACGGAAGATGCGTTCGTTCCTTGATCAATAAATAGGGACAAATAAATAGGGACAGTCCCTATTTATGAAGAGGGCTCCGCTGTGGCGGGGCCCTTTTCGTTTGTGCCGGCCAACGCCGCTCTCTGCGCCCAAAAATAGGGACAGTCCCTATTTATATTGCGCTCACCACAAGCGTAGAATAAATGGGGACTGTCCCTATTTTTGAGGTTGTGCCATGCCGCGTGCCGCCAGACTTGTCATCCCAGACATCCCCCACCACGTGATCCAGCGTGGCAATCGCCAGCAGCAGATCTTCTTCACCGACAACGACCGGCGCAGATATCTGGCGCTGCTGGCGAAGAACTGCACCGATCACGCCGTGCGCTGCCTCGCTTGGTGCCTCATGGGCAACCACGTCCACCTTGTGCTCGTGCCGCCATCGGCTGATGCTTTGCGCGCGATCCTCTCGCGCACGCACACCAGTTATGCCCAGCGCATCAATTTGCGCGAAGGTGTCTCAGGCCATCTCTTTCAGGGACGCTATGCCAGCTATCCCATGGATGCCGCGCATTTTGCCATTGCTGTCCGCTACATCGAGAACAATCCGGTAAAGGCCGGGCTCGTTGGCAGCGCGGAGCAATGGCCCTGGTCCAGCGCAAGGGCCCACATTACCGGCGCGCCAGATGGCCTGACCGATCTGGAGCACGAATTCCCGGTCACCAACTGGCGCGCCTATCTGGCGGATGGTGTCGAAGCCAGCGAGCGTGATGACGAAGTCGAGGCGGCGATGCGCTCGGGTCGTCCGCTTGGGCGAGTTGAGGGGGCGGAAAGCACTGTGACTGAGCCAAGACCCCGAGGCCGCCCGAGACGCATTAAATAGGGACTGTCCCTATTTAATGCGAAGCTTGGCTACCCCCAGAACGGCCCAGGTCATTGCATACCATGTCGGCAGGACCCCGAGCGAAACATCGCCGATACTGGTGACGCCAGCGTTGATCCAAGAAACGGCTGCGGTTTCTAGGCAGATCAAGCCGAACAGGCAAATCGCGATGCCTACGCGCGCACTTATGGTCGTTCCAAAATCCGGGTTGTCGAGGGCCGGAGAAAAAACGACAAACGGCAGTAATACCGCTGACATCGCCACGCCGAAAAATCCGGGCAATGGCAACTTCCCAAGTGCAAGATACATAGCCCCATCAAAAACCGCCTCGGCCAAAGCAGCTATCAGGGTCAGGCGTATGGCGATCCGACAAGCGGTTCGGGCGACTGTCATGTTCACCCCACTCTATAAACCGCCAGCCGCACGGTATTCCCCACCTTCCCGCCATCGGCGACATAGATCGAGCGCGCGACCCACGCGTAGTCCGAATGCCCGCTGTCCAGCCGGATCGCTGTGCGCATGTAGTATTCCGAAGGCGGCACCACTTCCCCCGCCACGATCCGCGCGGCCACTTCCGCCGAGGCATGCCGGATGCCCTGGCTCACAACTTCGATCACCGCGCCGTCGTCCGTCTCGATGGCATAGCGCGCATCAAGCTGCGCCACGCCGCCCGCCTGCACGGTTTGCCAATCCGCGCCCACGTTCAGGATGCGTCCATTGATCCGCGCACCCGTCGCGGTCCCGCCCACAATCGGGATGATCCGCCGCGTGCCCGAAAGCGCAGCGCCCATTTCGTGCGGCAGCGAAAGCTCGACCACCAGATCGCAGACGTGTTCCAGCGCTATCGTCATGCCAAAACCCTCGCCCCCGCCGGAATCGTCGGCGGCGCGGCGTTGAGCTGCTCTTTCGCAAACCCCGCCGCCTTCTGGTACGCCAGCATGAAGGCCGCGCGTTCCTCCGCCGGGATCACCGCATTGATATCGTCGAACTGCCCGCCGCAGCGCTCGTCGACCATGTTGAGCAAGCCAAACGGCCCCGCCCCCCGGTTGCGCATCGCCACCGCGCCGATGGGGCCGCACAGCTCGGCATCGAAGGCCGCCAACGCCCCCGCGTTCACCCCCTGCTGCGTCATGATCCGCCCCAGCACCCGCGCATCGATGATCGCCTGCGAAGCGCCATTGGAGCCGGTGGGATACATCGGGTGCGCCGCATCCCCGATCAGCAGGACCGGCCCGTCCGCCCATGTCGGCAGCGGATCGCGGTCGATCATCGGGTTCTCGTACACTGCGTCCGAACCCGCCAGCAGCGCCGGAAGATCGAGCCAATCGTAGACAAACCCCTCGAACTCATGCGCAAACTCGGACAGCGCGACAGGCCGGAACCAGCCCGATTGCGTCCAGTCATGGCCCTCGTCAAAGGTCTGCTCGGCAATCCAGTTGATATCGGCCAGCCCATCGGCGTCCGGATGCGAGATCGGATAGAGCACCACCCGGTGCTTGCTTGTGCCCAGCCCCACGAACGAGGAGCCGCTGCGGATCGGCACGCCCCGCGCGGTGCCGCGCCACATGATCGTCCCGCCCCAGTGGATCGGCGGCTGATCGGGGTGCATCTGCGCGCGGATCGCCGAATGGATACCATCTGCCCCAATCAGCAGCGCCCCGCCCAGCTCTTCGCTGACGCCGTCTGCCCGCTCGACCAGCGCCGTAACGCCGCCATCGGCTTCCTTGCGATAGCCTGAAACGCGGGCTCCCAGCCGCACCGCATCCGGCCCGAGCCGCTCCAGCACCGTCCGGTAAAGCAGCATGTGGAAGTGCCCGCGATGCACCGCATACTGGTGCCAGCGGTAGCCAGCGAGCTTCCCCCTCGGCTCGGCATAGATATCCTTGCCGTTCAGCCCCACCAGCGCCCACTCGCGCGCCGGCATGCCCACCGCGTCGAGCGCTGCCTCGCCGATGCCGAGGTCTTCCAGTTCGCGCACCGCATTGGGCTGCAAGTTGATCCCCACCCCCAGCGGCTTCAGTTCGCGCACGCTTTCGAGCACAGTGCAGCGCACGCCGATCTGGTGCAGCGTCAGCGCCATGACCAGCCCGCCGATCCCGCCGCCCGCAATCAAGACCTCGTTCTGGGCCATCCATCTTCCCGAATGTTATGTTCGATAGCGCCGCTACAGGCGAGGCGCCTGCGTTGCAACGTGCCAGATCCTCCCCATTTTCGTCGAAGACGCAAATGGGGAGGGGACCGCCGCCGAAGGCGGTGGTGGAGGGGTAAGAAGACCCCTCCGTCATCGACTGCGTCGATGCCACCTCCCCGTTTGGGCTTCGCCAAAACAGGGAGGACTGTTTGCCCTACTTGTCCGCGCTATAGACCGCCACCGTATCCGCCATCGGATCAAGCCGCACCGTCAGTGCGGTCCCCAGCGCCACCACCAGCAGCACCGCCGCGCCGATCCGCGCCGCGCGCGCCGAGAGCGCATCCCATAACGGCAGCAGCGCCATCGCCGAAATCGCCAGCGGCAAGGCCGCCGCCATCGGCATGTTCGGCCCCACGCCCTGCATCACGAAGTGGCCAAACGAGATCATGTAGCCGATCACCGGCGCCCCAAGGATCAGCGCCACCAGCCGACCGCCCACACCATCCCCCGCCGCCACAGCCAGCGCCGCGAGCAGCACCGGCACGACCACGACATAGGCCGCTGTCGGCGCCAGCACCTGCCCCGCCAGCCCCAGGACGAATAGAGGAAGCGCTGCTCCCGCCATGGCCGCACCGCGCGACTTGGGCTCGATCTTCCACGCTCCCAGGGTGAGCAGAAACGCCGCCACGCCGCCGCACAGCGCCATGACTTCAAGGCGCGGGATCGCTGCCAGCCGGTCGTAGTAATTGGGCTTGCCTGCGCCCAGCGAGAGCTGGTTCACCGCCCAGAGCACCAGCCCTGCCAGCACCATCAGCGCCAGCATCCGCCCTGCCCCCGCAGCGCCTGCACGCACTCCGCCGCCGCGCCGCGCCGCAAGGCCCAGCCCCAGCGCTGCTACTGCCAGCATCACCCACCCCGCCCAGGCCGGATAGACGACCAGCATGGTGCCGAGCGCATCGAAGAACACCACATCCGGCGCCTTGCCCGGCAGCGGCGCCGCCACCAGCAGCGCGCGGGTCAGATCAAGCACTTGTGCGCCCATGTCCTGCAGCGCGCCCTGATCGAGCGCATCGGGCGTGGCCTTGGGCGAATGATAGAGCTGCGGGCGGCCGATGAACGCAAAGTTGTAGCCGGTCCATGGTCCGCCGCGCGTTTCGGTCAGGTCGGTGTCGTTGGGCAGGACCTTATAGATATAGACCGCAAGCGAAGAGCCGCCCGGCCGCGCGATTGCGCCTGCCGCGCGGGCAATGGCCGCGCCGTTGTCCGCCGAGGTCTCGAACAAGGTCGTCCGCCCCCCGCCGCCGCGCGCCTCGACATTGATCACCGCACCGACATGCGCGCGCAGCGGATCGCTGGTGAAGAAATGATGCGCCCCATCGAGCCCCAGTTCCTCGCCATCGGTGATGAGCACGATCAGATCGCGCGCTGGCACCCCGCCACTGCGGACCGCGCGAGCCGTCTCGAGCAGGGCGGAAACCCCCGCCGTGTCATCCGCCGCGCCGGGCGATCCGCCCACCGTATCGTGGTGCGCCATCAGCAACACCGCCGGCAGGCTGCGATCGCGGCCCGGCAGAATGCCGATCACATTGGTAAGGGTCGGCGCCGGGTCGGGCTTGCCGCTCCACCACGCCAACCGGTCTGCGCTCGCCTTGGGCGCAGCGAACGCCGTCTCGTGCACTGCCATGCCCATCGCCTGCATCCGCCGCGCGATGTGCGCGCGCACCGCGGCATTCTCGGGCGAGGCGGCCAGATGCGGCCCTGCGGCAATCACGCGCACGTCGGCCATGGCGCGCCCGGCGGCAAAGACCTGCGGCGCTGCATCGGCTCCGAGCGGCGCTGGCGGTGTTGTCGCCCGCACGCCCAGCAGCACCGACAGCACCAGCGCCGCGACGAGGATCAACCGTTTGCCCACCACTCTTCTCCCGCTTTTCCGCTCTGCCCGAATGGGTGGCGGTGAGATTTTGTTAACCAAGCTTGATTACGAATTGTGCGCAAGATCCGAAACGCCGGAGTGACGCCTTGTTCATTTCCCACGAGTTCACTCCGCACGAGGACCATTCGGCCACCTTCGCCGCGATCCGCGGTGAACTGCGTGATGCCGATGGTACGCCCTTCACGGCGCTCATCAAGGACCTGAAGGCGGATTACCCCCGCGTCTGGCGTGATCTGGCGCTCGGCTATGCTGCGTTGGGGCTGACCGCCGCGCTTACTGTGCTCCTCGCGCGCAGCGGCCTTGGCGGCGCGCTGGCAGCAGTGGCCCTTGGCGCCGCCGGGTTCGGCTTCTGGATCGCCTACGTCCAGCTCTTCATCCACGAAGGCGCCCATGCCAATCTCGCGCAGGGCCGCAAGACCAGCGATCTGCTGTGCGACCTCCTTGTCGGCTGGATGATCGGCACCAGCGTACGCAAGTACCGCAAGGTGCATTTCGAGCACCACCGTGCTTTCGGCACGACCTCGGACGCCGAGAACACCTATTTCCGCCCGCTGGACCTCGCCTTCATCGTCAAGGCGCTCACCGGCTGGCGTGTTGTCGAAGTGCTCGTTGCCCGCGCCCGGCTGACCGCACCCAAGGCAGCGGCGACGGCGAACGAAGGCGCAGGCCGCGACAAGCTCGTCCTCCTCGGCGGCGTGACCGCGCACCTCGCCATCCTCGCCGCGCTGTTCCTCGCCGGCGGCCCCGCTGCCGCTCTCGCCTGGATCGCAGGCGTCGGCGTTGTCTTCCCCTTCTTTGGCGCGCTGCGCCAGCTGCTCGAGCACCGTTCGCTCGAAGCGCGCGGGCCTGTCGATTACCGTGAGGTCGATCATGGCGCTTATACCCGCATGTTCGGCCACAGCACCTTCGCGCGCATCTTCGGCGCTGCCGGGTTCAACCGCCACTTGCTCCACCACTGGGAACCGAGCGTGTCCTACACCGCGTTCGATGATCTTGAGCAGGTGTTTGAACGCGTCGGCATGGGCCCCGCGATGGACGGACGCCGCACCACCTATGGCGCCGCCTTTCGCGCGCTATACAACCGCCGCTGAGAAGCCCTTTCATGAACGCCCCCGCGCATTTCCCCGAGCTTGCCGAAATGACCGGCCACCGCCCCGCCTGCCCACTCTGCGGCAAGGCCGAGACACGCTTCCATGCTGAAGCGCACGACATCGAGTATTGCACCAGCGATGAAAGCTGGGTCTGGCATGCCTGCGACCACTGCGGCGTCCTGTTCATCGATCCCATGCCGGTGGACCGGCTCAGCGAGATCTACCCGGCGAACTATTATTCCTATGGCGCCGGAAAGGCCTCCACAGTCCAGAAGATCAAGGAAGCGCTCGATCGCCGCCGCTTCAAGGGCCTGCTTTCCGCCATCCCCGGCACGGAGCTCTCGGTCCTCGATATCGGCGGCGGCAGCGGCTGGTTGCTCGATATGGTCAAGGGCGCTGACCGGCGTGTCACGCACACCACCGTGGTCGATCTCGACGCCGGCGCTGCCGACCTCGCCCGCGCCAAGGGCCACACCTTCGTTCAAGGCCGTATCGAGGATGCCGAGCTCGAGGGCCAGTTTGATTTCATCCTCATGCTCAACCTGATAGAGCATGTCTCGGACCCGCGGGCCATGCTCGCCAAGGTGCGCCGCCTGCTCAAGCCCGGCGGCCAGCTCTTCATCAAGACGCCCAACTACAATTCGCTCGATGCACGCCTGTTCCGTCACCGCTCGTGGGCGGGCTTCCACACCCCCCGTCACTTTGTCCTGTTCCAGCGCCGCAGCCTTGAAGCGCTGTGCAACGAGTGCGGCCTTGAGCCCACCAGCTTCAGCTACACGCAAGGCGCGCCCTTCTGGTCGGTCTCGCTGCTTGAGGAACTGCGCAAGCTTGGCGTCGTGAAGATCAATGCAGATCGCCCCGCAGTGACGCACCCACTTATCCCGGCGCTCCAGGCCGCCAGCGCCGCCTTCGATTTCCTGCGCCGCCCGTTTGCGCCGCTGAGCCAGATGGAACTGGTCCTCCGCCCGGCTGATTAACCCCTTCGCGCTATTTGGGCTTCACCAAAACGGGTAGGGGAAAGGGAGTCACTCTCCATTTTCACGAAGTGCAAACCGGGCGGTGCCCCGCCACAGGCGGGGCGGAGGGGTACCTTTTCTTTCTATCATTCTTTCTAATACTAAACTTAAGGCGCCCACCCGCACTGGCAAAGCCGGGCCAACCCTCCTAAAGCACTGGAACACCCGAATCTTCCGCTGCAGGACTACCCGCCCGCCCATGCGTATTGCAATCGCCTCGGACCACGCCGCGTTCGACCTGAAGGCTGAACTCGTCGCCCATCTCGCTACTCTCGGCCACGATGTGCTCGATCTCGGGCCCGACAGCACGGCCAGCGTCGACTATCCGGATTACGGCTACAAGCTCGCCGAAGCGGTCGCTTCAGGCGAGGCGGCACGCGGCGTCGCGCTCTGCGGCTCGGGCATCGGCATTGCAATCGCGGTAAACCGCCACCCCGCCCTGCGCTGCGCCCTCGTCAGCGAGCCGCTCTCGGCCACGCTCAGCCGCTCGCACAACAATGCCAACGCCATTGCCATGGGCGCGCGCCTCATCGGCCCCGAAATGGCCAAGGCCTGCCTCGAGGCTTTCCTCGCGGGCGAATTCCTCGGCGGCCGCCACGAAGGCCGCGTCGACAAGCTTGCCAACCCCGCTTTCGCAAAGGAGCCCTGCTGATGAACGTTGCAGCCCCCTCACAGGAAATCCGCAAGGTCGGCTTCTTCACCGAGCACCTCGCCGCTGCCGATCCCGAAGTCTACGCCGCGATCCGCGGCGAACTCAACCGCCAGCAGACCAAGATCGAGCTGATCGCCTCGGAAAACATCACCAGCCTCGCCTGCCTCGAAGCGGCCGGTTCGGTCTTCACCAACAAGTACGCCGAAGGCTACCCCGGCAAGCGCTACTACGGCGGCTGCGAATATGCCGACGTCGTGGAAACCCTTGCCATCGAGCGCGCGAAGGCGCTGTTCGGCTGCCAGTTCGCCAATGTGCAGCCCAATTCGGGTAGCCAGATGAACCAGGCCGTATTTCTCGCCTTGCTCGAGCCGGGTGATACGTTCATGGGCCTCGATCTCAACTCAGGCGGGCACCTTACCCATGGCTCGCCGGTCAACATGAGCGGCAAGTGGTTCAAGCCGGTCGCCTATGGCGTGCGCCGCGAGGACCATCAGATCGATATGGACGCCGTCCGCGCCACCGCTCACGAACACAAGCCCAAGCTCATCATCGCGGGCGGCACCGCCTATTCGCGCGTGTGGGACTGGGAAGCGTTCCGCACCATCGCTGACGAGATCGGCGCGTACCTGCTCGTCGACATGTCGCACATCTCGGGCCTTGTCGCGGGCGGCGCGCATCCCTCGCCGATCCCGCACGCGCATGTCGTCACCACCACGACGCACAAGTCCTTGCGCGGGCCCCGCTCGGGCGTGATCCTCACCAATGACGAGGCGCTCGCCAAAAAGATCAACATGGCGGTGTTCCCCGGCATGCAGGGCGGCCCGCTGATGCACATCATCGCCGCCAAGGCCGTCGCCTTCGCCGAAGCGCTGAAGCCCGAATTTGCAGCCTATGCCCATCAGGTCGTTGCCAACGCCCGCGCGCTTGCCGCGAGCCTGCAGGACGCCGGGCTCGGCATTGTCTCGGGCGGCACTGACAACCACTCGATGCTCGTCGATCTCACCCCGAAGGACGTGACCGGCAAGGCCGCCGAGAAGGGCCTCGACCGCGCCTGGCTCACCTGCAACAAGAACGGCATCCCGTTCGACACGCGCTCGCCCTTCGTCACCTCGGGCATCCGCCTCGGCACCCCCGCCGGCACCACCCGCGGCTTCCGCGAAGAGGAATTCCGCCAGATCGGCGCGCTCATCGCCGAAGTGGTCGACGGCCTTTCGCGCAACGGCGATGAAGGCGACGGTCAGGTCGAACAGGCCGTCCGCGCACGCGTCGAAGCCCTCTGCGCCCGCTTCCCGATCTATCCGGAGCTTTGAAATCATGTCTGACAACAACGATCTTCTGGGCCGCGCCCAGTCCGAAATCAGCGGCATGGCCAAGCAGGGCATGGACCACCCCTCGACCAAGCCGGTGCTGATCGGCGCCGGCATCGGCGCGGTGGCTGGAGCGCTGCTGCCTTTCGTTTCGCTCCCGCTCGGCCTCGCGGTCGGCGCGGGCTACGCGTTCTGGCAGAGGATCAAGTAACAGCGCATGCGCTGCCCCTTCTGTGCCCATGAGGAAAGCCAGGTAAAGGACAGCCGGCCGAGCGAGGACAACACCTCGATCCGCCGGCGCCGCCAGTGCGAAGGTTGCGGTGCGCGCTTCACCACGTTCGAGCGCGTGCAGCTGCGCGAAGTCATGGTGATCAAGAGCGGCGGCGCCAGCGGCGATGTGCGCCGCGAACCCTTCGAGCGCAGCAAGATCGAGCAATCCGTCGCGCTCGCCTGCCGCAAACGCCCGGTCAGCCCCGACCGCATAGAGCGCCTTGTCTCGGGCATCCAGCGCCAGCTCGAAACCTTGGGCGATCCCGAAGTCGAGAGCCGCCAGATCGGCGAAATGGTCATGGAAGGCCTGCGCCAGCTCGACAGCGTCGCCTATATCCGCTTCGCCAGCGTCTACCGCGATTTCACCGAGGCCCGCGATTTCGAGGAATTCGCCAGCACTGTGCGCGAGGTGGGGGGTACGTGAGCAATGCCCCCGTCATAGTCCTCGTCCGCCCGCAACTTGGCGAGAATATCGGCAAGGCCGCGCGCGCGATGCTCAATTTCGGGCTCACAAGTATGCGCCTGGTTTCCCCGCGCGACGGCTGGCCAAATCCCAGCGCCGGCCCCGCCGCTGCGGGGGCGGACATCGTGCTGGCGCAGGCCGAGGTCTACGAAACCCTTGCCGAAGCCGTCGCCGATTGCGCGCATGTCTACGCCACCACGGTGCGCAAACGCGGCGTCACAAAGCCCGTCCTCACCCCCGAAGCGGCCGCGCAGGAAGCAGCCATGGCCGTCGGCGGCACCGCCTTCGTGTTCGGCCCCGAACGCTCCGGCCTCGAAACCGACGATGTCGCGCTCGCCCGCAGCATCATCACCGTGCCGATCAATCCGGAATTCGGCTCGCTCAACCTCGCGCAAGCGGTGATCCTCTGCGCCTACGAGTGGTCAAAGCACGCGCCCGATGCGGGTCTTGCCCAACCCCCGGCCGAGGACATCCTGCCCCCCGCCCCGCAGGAAGACCTCGAAGGCCTGATCGCCCAGATCACCGAGCATCTTGAACCGCGCGACTACTTCAAGCCGCAGGGCCGCGCGCATGCCACCCGTCTCACCTTGCGCAACATTCTCACCAAGCCCGCCTGGAACCACCTTGAAGTGCGCACCATGCGCGGCATCATCACCGCCCTGATGCGCACGCCGCGCTAGCTTCGCTCTTCTCGTCACCCCGGGCTTGACCCGGGGTCCCGCTAGCCACAATCGCTGCGCTCGCCGCAAAAGCGGGACCCCGGATCAAGTCCGGGGTGAAGAGGCTGGTATATGCGTTCAGGCCCACTCCTGCCTTGACATTCCGCCCAATGCCGTGTCTAGGCGCGCCTTCGCAATTGGCCCTGCACGCCCGGTGAAGCAGTGGCCGCATTCCCCGCATGGGGAAATGGTGCGGTTCCGGGTCTACGAAACGCTGGCCACAAGGCTAGTTCCCATCGGTCGGCTTCACGCTGGCCGCATAGCAAATTGAAAGGACTTGCCATGTCGAAGCGCAAGGCATCGAAGCATAAGATTGACCGCCGTCTTGGCGAAAACATCTGGGGCCGCCCGAAGAGCTCGGTCAACCGCCGCAGCTACGGCCCCGGCCAGCACGGCCAGCGCCGCAAGAGCAAGGTGTCGGACTTCGGCATCCAGCTGCGCGCCAAGCAGAAGCTCAAGGGCTACTACGGCGACGTCACCGAAAAGCAGTTCAAGCGCACCTATCAGGAAGCGGCGAGCATGAAGGGTGACACCGGCCAGAACCTCATCGGCCTGCTCGAACAGCGCCTCGACATGATCGTCTACCGCGCCAAGTTCGCGCCGACGATTTTCTCGGCCCGCCAGATCGTCAGCCACGGCCACATCCGCGTCAACGGCGTGAAGTGCAACATCGCCAGCCGCCGCGTGCGCCCGGGCGATATCCTGACCCTGGGCCCCAAGGCCAAGGAAATGGCGCTGATCGCCGAAGCCCAGTCGCTGGCCGAGCGTGACATTCCCGACTACGTCGCCGCCGAGGCGGACAAGGCCACTTTCGTGCGCGTCCCCACGCTCGACGAAGTGCCCTACCCGGTGAAGATGGAACCGAACCTGGTCGTCGAGTTCTACTCGCGCTGATCCAGCGGCTCATACCGAACACGAAGAAGGCGGGGCAAAAGTCCCGCCTTTTTTCGTTTCAGCCGCGCAAGTCCTTGGACGTTCCCAGCGAGACATGGCTGGTGATGCTGCGCACTTGCGGCAAAGTCCCCAGCGTGTCCGAATGGAACCGCTTGTAGGCTTCCAGATCCGCCACTTCCACGCGCAGCAGATACTCGACCGCACCGGTCACGTTGTGGCACTCGCGGACTTCGCTCGCTGCGGCCATCGCCGCCTCGAACGAGAGCGAATCCGCCTTGAGCTGGCCACCCAGCCCCACCATCACGAAGATCGTCACGCCGCCACCCAGCTGCGCCCGGTCGAGCACCGCGCGGTAGCCCTTGATCACCCCGCCCGCCTCCAGCGCCTGCACCCGGCGCAGACAGGCCGAGGGCGAGAGGCCGACGCGCTCCGCCAACTGCAGATTGCTGATTCGACCCTCGGCCTCCAGCACACGCAATATCTTGCTGTCAATCGCGTCCATATCGCCGATTATTGTGCCTCGGATTACTCCAGCGCGTCAATACGCAACCTCTTGCGATGCAAATCCGCATATCATTGCGCCAAATTCATCACGGAGAGCGCCATGCCCATTGCCCCCCTCGCGAGCTACGACATCACCCCCGCGCGCGGCTTTCTCTGCGCCTACGATGCAAGCGCCGTGACGCTCGGCGGCGCGCTTGCCGAGGCTGGCGCCACCGCGTTGCGCCTGCCAGAAATCCTCCCCACCGGCAAAGTGCGCGAGGTGCTGGAGACCAGCCTCCCCGCCATCGCGCCGGAAGAGATCGCCGCGCTGGGCGAGCCTGCCGCGCGGATGGCGATGGTCCATTATTCGTTCCTGGTGCAGGCCTATGTCTGGGGCGCACCGGACGCGCCCGCCATGCTTCCCGCCGTCCTCGCCGTGCCGATGGTGGCGCTGGCCAATCGGCTCGATCAGCAACCGCTGCTTCAATACAGTGGCTATGTGCTGGACAACTGGGGCCTGATCGATCCCGCTGCCCCCGTCCATCTCGACAATATCTACATGATCCAGAAGTTCGCAGCCGGCACCGACGAGGCCTGGTTCGTGCTGATCCACGTCGCCATCGAAGCGCAGGCCGGCGGCGCGCTCGCGCTCTTCGCGCCGCTGATCGCTGCCGCCGAAGCTGGCGACGCAGGAGCCGCGCGCGGCCAGCTCGATCAGATGGTCGGCATCTGGGCCGGTATCAACGCGATCTTCGACCGCATGCCCGAACAGTGCGATCCCTATATCTATTTCCGCCGCGTGCGCCCCTATATCCACGGCTGGAAGGACAACCCCGCACTGGGCGCCGGCCTCGTCTACGAAGGCGTGGAGCGCCTCGGCGGCCGCCCCCAGGCTTATCGCGGCCAGACCGGTTCGCAGTCCTCGATCGTCCCCTCGATGGACGCGCTGCTCGGCGTCGGCCACGCCGCCGATCCGCTGAAAGCCTATCTCGACGAGCTTCACATCTACCGCCCCACCGGCCACCGCCGCTTTATCGAGGACGTGCGCGCCGCGTCCACCTTGCGCGGCTTCGTCAGCCGCACCGGCCACAAAGGCCTCACCGATGCCTATAATGCTGCGGTCCAGGCCGTTGCCGATTTCCGCAGCCGCCACCTCGAATATGCCGCCAGCTACATCAACAAGCAGGGCAGCAAGTCGGCCGGCAACAACCCCGATGTCGGCACCGGCGGCACCCCCTTCATGAAGTACCTCAAGAAGCACCGCAACGAGACGGCCGCGATGCTGCTGCCCGCCTGAGCCCACCCCTCCCCATTTTCCCCTGACCTTGTCGAAGGGGCAAATGGGAAGGTGGCCCGCCGAAGGCAGGTCGGAGGGGTTAGTTCCCGGGCGTCACCGCAATGATCCGCTCCGCCTCCTGCAGCACCCGCGCCCGGCTCCACACAAACGGAACATAGCCCCCGCCCGCCCAACGCGCGAACAAGTCGCGGTAATGCGGGCTCGCGGGGTCACCCGATTGCCCCGGCGTGTTGATCGCCACGCTGTTGTCCCACGCGCCGACGTCCATCACGACGCGCACGGAAGGCCCGGAAACCAGCGCAAAGTCTGCTCCCCAGCTCGCCGCATTGGGTGTCGAGCTGCCGCCACCGATTGGCAGAGGCCCCACCCGGCGATCCGCCTCGCGCCCCGCAATCGGCAGCGCCGGTCGGAAATCGGCGGTGTGAAGGCGGCCCCAGCGCCAGTCCGCCGCATCGGGCCCCATGAGCCGCGCGGCTTCTGCCCACGCAAGGCCGAGCGAATCGAGCAGGATAGCGCGGCGAACCGCTCCCGGGTCCTTGCCGAGCAAAGCGCCGCTCTCCAGCGTCTGAACCACACCGAGCAGCGCGGCCTGGCCGAATCCAAGCCAAGCAGGCTCAGGCACGATCGCCTTGACCGCGCTCACCGGCAAATAGCGCCGCGCCCAGATCTCGTAGAGCGTCGCCGCCGCGCTGCCTGCGCCGAGTTCGCCGTTCCAGCCCCGCAGCAACGCCAGCGCGCCCTTCTCGGCGTCATTGCGCCCCTCGATCCCATCAAGCAGCCTCACCACCCGCCGCGCAATCGGTGAAGTCACATCGTTCTGCAGCGCCATCGATTCCGCGATGCCGAACCTGGGTTTGGCCGAGATCACTTCCGATATCCGATCCATCCGGCTTGGATTGGACCATTCGAGGCCCAGAAGATGCGGATAGCCCTGCGGCACGTTGTACTGGTTTGCCGTTGCGAACCACCCCTCGACCGGGTCCTTGATCGCTGGCATCAGTGCCCCGTCAAGCAGCCCGTTCCAGCCATAGGCCTTGCCCGCCGGCACCGGCAGCAGCCCATCGCCGGCCGCGCGCTTTGGCACGAAACCGGCGGCGGCCCAGCCGATCGTGCCCCCCTTGTCGGCATAGAGCAGATTGAGCGGCGGCGCGCCCCAATGGCGCTGCGCCACGCGGAAATCGTCCCAGCTCTTCGCGGTAAAGGCCCAGGCCGCGTTGAAATAGGCCGAGGCGCCGGGTTGGTTCCAAGTCGCCCGCAAGGCAAAGCTGCGCCCGCTCGCCGCATCTTCATGGATGATCGGCCCATCCGCGCTGAACTTCAGGACGACGGTGCGCGGCGCTTCGCCTTTCACCTCGATGGTCTCGCTCACCTCGGTCAGTCCGGCGCCCTTGGGGTTCACCACAAGGTCCTGCTGGTCGATGGCAAAAATCGTCAGCGCCCAGGCGGCATCCTCGTTGTGCCCCAGGCTCATCCCCGGCAGCGCAGGCTCGCCCGCGCCCGCAATCTTCAGCTCGGGCGTGTCGATATGTGATAGATAGCGCAAGTTGGGCACGCTGTGCGCGCGGTGGGGATCGTTGGCCATGATCGCGCGGCCCGTGGTGCTGCGCGAGGGCGCGATGACCCAGTTGTTCGAGCCTTCCTGCACCTCGAGATCGCGCGGCACCATGGCCAGCACCTTGCCGTCAAAGCGCACGTCGCCCGTGCCCAGCAGATATTCCGCCAGCACGTCCTGGGGAATGCTGCACGGATCGAGTCCCTTGGGCACCGTTACCTTATGTGCCGGCTCCAGCGGACTGCGCAGCGGTTCGTACTTCACATCGCCCCCGCACAGCGCCCGCGCACGGTCGACCTCACTGGCGAGATTGCTGGCGAGCGCATTGGAGCGGATGCGCACGACATCGTCCGCCGTCCAGCGCTCCGGGCGACTCCCCGTCGCGGAAAACTCTATAGGCAGGGGCTGTTTGCCAGCCTCAACCTCACCAACGAAGGCATTGATCCCGGCGACAAAGGCCTCGGTCCAGCCCTTGGCCGCCGCCGGATAGGCTGCCCACTCCTTGCCCATGTCGCCGCGATAGAGCAGCATTCGCGAGGCCCGATCCTGCGCCACATATGCCGGGCCGAAACTCGCCGAAAGCCGCCCCAGCCCGCGCTTGCGCCACAAGTCGATCTGCCACAGCCGGTCGCGCGCCACCGCATAGCCCTGGAGGAAAAACCCGTCGCGCGCGCTCGCGGCATAGATATGCGGAATGCCCGCCCGGTCGATCACGATCTCGCCGGGCGCTGAGAGGCCGGGCACGCTGCGCGCCTCGCGCGCTACCGAAGGCGGCACTTCCTCGGCGGCTGCGGCCGATGTCGTCGCCAGCAGCCCCGCCAAAACGATCCCAACTCGCCGCATCAAACCATGCCCCCCCCGCAAGCCCTTGTTCCGGCCCAAGGGTGCGGCGCTTGCGCGCCTTTGGCAATCGCCTTCCTGCAATCGGTACACAGCGCAAAGCTTCCATCCTCACCTGGCGGTGCGCCCCGTCCCTGCACGCCCGCGCGCCGAATCCGGGACCAGCGCCGCTTGCGCTTCACCCCGCATGATCCGGAGCCAAGGCCGGAGCGAGCCAATGATCACCGTCAATCCACCAAAATCAATCATTTATGACGTATCAACGATTGTTATTGATTGGTATTGATCATAGCAGTTTGTTTGTGATACTAACCTCTCGGTCCGGGGGCACATCCGGATCACCGAGGATGGTTGGAGGAAATCAATGGGGAAGCCTAATTCGCGCGTCGGTCTGACAGTGGCCGCAATCATGCTGGCCAGCACAAGCACGGCCGCGCTTGCCGCACCGGCCGCGCCCGATGCCGCCGGTGAGACGGCCGCACAAGCCGACACCGCCGCCGAGGCACCTGACAACCGCGAAATCATCGTCACCGGCGTGTTCGGCTCGCGCGCGATTGAAAACGCCCCGATCTCGATCAACGTCGTCTCTAGCCAGCAGCTGGCGCAGCACGCGTCCGTCTCGGCGGCTGACCTGCTCCGGAACGTCCCCGGCGTCTTCGTGAACTCCTCGCTCGGCGAAATCCGCAACGTCGTCTTCTCGCGTGGCATCTCGGCCAACTCGCTCGATGGCGCGAGCGGCTACTACTATGTCTCGCTGCAGGAAGACGGCCTGCCGGTGGAACTGGCCACGGCCAACAACTTCGGCCCCGACTATTTCCTGCGCCCCGATCTCAACCTTGCCCGCGTGGAAGGTCTGCGCGGCGGTACGGCGGCGATCACCGGGCCCAACGCGCCGGGCGGCATTTTCAACTACATTTCCCGCACCGGGAAAAGCAATCCGGGCGTGGAAGTCCAGCTCAAGGGCGGATTGCAGGGCGATCTCGCCAACCCCTATTATCGCGGCGACGTCTATCTGGGCGGCAAGCTTAACGAAAACGGGCTCTACTATTCGATCGGCGGCTTCTACCGTTGGGATCGCGGCGCGCGCGATCCGGGCTATGCCATGAACAAGGGCGGCCAGATCCACGGCAACATCCTCTATGACTATGCCGCCGGCTCGCTGCTGTTCACCGCCAAGTATCTCGATGACCACAACGCGTGGAACGAGTTCACGCCCGCGATCGGTGCCACGCGCATCGCGCCGGGCTTCAGCAAGACTTCGTCCGTCCTCCCGCCCGCCGATGGCGCGCACTGCTTCCCCGGCGCCGGTGGCACCAACGAATGCTGGGACCCCACCAAGCTGGTCCATTCGCGTAGCGCGGCGTTCGGCCTCAAGTGGAACCACGAACTGGGCGATGGCTGGAAGTTCGAGAACAACGGCCGTTACACCAGCTCCAAGGCAGACTGGAACACCGGCGCGCTGATCTCGGCGAGCCCGATGACCGACGTGGTGACCTCGTTCATCAACACCAACGCCTTCCTGCCCGCGGGCACGATCAACTACTTTTTCAAGAACAACGGCAAGCTGGCCACCAGCAACGCTGTGATTCCCACCCCGTTCGGGTTCAGCGTGCAGGCGATCACACAGAACAACCTGCCCAACCAGAACCTGCTGGCCGGCGGCATCTTCACCCAGGTCGCCTTCGTGCAGCACTACAAGTCGGAAAACTTCGTCGATCAGGCGACGCTGACCAAGGACTGGGGCAACCACCACCTCGCACTCGGCGGCTATATCGCGCTGTCGAAGCTGCGCCTGCGCCAGGGCGGCGGCGGCATCGGCTTCTCGACGCTGGCACCCCAGCCCGAGATGCTGACCGCAACTTTCACTGACACTGCCGGCAAGGTCTTCCAGCTCACCGATCCGACCGGCTTCCAGGCGCTCGGCACCGTGGGCGGCAACGACTATCGCGGCACCCAGAAGCAATACTCGGTGTTCTTCGGCGACACCTGGCAGATCACGCCGCAGCTCACGCTCGATGCCGGCGGGCGCTGGGAGAGCATCAACTACGATGTGTTCAACCAGACCTACGCGGCAGGCTTCAGCCCGACCGGCGCGGACGGCGATGCGCTGACGCTCTATGACAACAACGTCCCCTCGGTCGGCCCGCTCTACAACACCAAGCGCAGCTACCGGATGTTCAACTACTCGTTCTCGCTCGCGTACGAGTTCTCGAACAATTTCAACGCCTATGTTCGCTTTACCAACGGCAAGAAGGCGCCGGACTTCGGCGGCATCGTCGCGATCAACACCCCGGCGCAGATCGCCACGGTGTTCCCCAAGCCGCAGAAGATCCAGCAGATCGAACTGGGCCTGAAGTATTCGCAGGGCGGGATCAACCTGCAGATCTTCCCGTTCTACTCGAAGCTCTCGAACGTCACCACGCCGCAGACCTTCACCTACACGGCGGGTGCACAGACGGGCCAGTTCTACTCGCCGCCGCCGGTAGCCGGAGAGATCGAGACCTACGGCGTCGAAATGGCGCTGTCGGCACGGATCACTTCGACCCTGTCGACCCGCATCAACCTCACCCTGCAAAGCCCCAAGTCGCGCTACTTCGGTTCGTGGGCTCAGGGCCCCAAGGGTGACGGCACCGATGACGCGCTCACGCTGATCGCGCCGGGCGATGCCGACAACAACCCCAAGATCATCGCGCGCGGTGGTCTGGACTGGACCCCGATCAAGGGCGTCACGCTGTTCGGCGAGGTCAACCACCTCGGCAAGCGCGCGGCCAATCAGGCCAATGCGTTCTACCTGCCGGCCTATACCACGCTCGATCTGGGCGCTTCGTGGGACGTGACCGACCGGTTCAAGCTGCAGTTCAACATGGTCAACGTCACAAACGCGCTCGGCGTGATGTCGTGGTCGCGGTCGGACAGCCTGCTTGCCAGCATCGACCGCCAAGGCCTTGCCAAGGGGGCCTACAATCCCAACGGGCTCTACCCGATCCTCGGCATCCAGCCGCGCGCGGCCTTCCTGAGCGCCAACTACAAGTTCTGATCACTGGCGCCAGCCAGGTCCGGACCAAGACGAGATGGCGGGGCGCAAGCTCCGCCATTCTTGTTTTCATGGCGCAGTCGTTCAGCGTGGGTCCAGCCGCGCGCGATATCCTTGCAGTCCGCTGCCAAGGGAGAGCGCGATGATTCTGCTGTTGGCTGCAGCCGCCGCTGCGGCGATGCCCGTCCCCGCCACGGAGCGGCAGATCGACTACGCTGCCTTCGAGCGCCTCACCCATGCCGTGCGCTCGCAGCGCGAAAAGCGCCGCGTCAGCCTTGCACGGTTTCAGGCCATGGCGGCGCAGGAAGGCGCGATCATTCTCGACGCGCGCTCCGCCCCCGCTTTCGCGCAGGGCCATATCGCCGGCGCCATCAATCTGCCGCTGACCGATTTCACCGCCGAAGCGCTGGCCGCCGCCCTGCCCGATCGCACCCGGCCGATCCTGATCTACTGCAACAACAATTTCCGCAACGACCGCCCGCCGGTCATGCTCAAGGCCCCGCCGGTTTCGCTCAATATCCAGACCTTCATCAACCTGAAGGCCTATGGCTACGACAATGTCTACGAGTTGGGAGAGATCGTGGATTTCACCGACAGCAAGGTCGGCTGGGTCGCGGCAGCGGGCTAGCGTTTCGCCAGATAGCGCGCGCGAAACGCCGAAGCCCATGCTGCAAACCGCCCCTCGGCAATCGCGCCGCGCATCCCCGCCATCAGCTGCTGGTAGAACGAGAGGTTGTGCTCGGTCAGCAGCATCGGCCCGAGCATTTCGCCAGCCTTGAACAAGTGATGCAGATAGGCCCGGCTGTACTTCGCGCAGACCGGGCAGGAACAATCGGGATCAAGCGGTCCCACGTCCTCAGTATGCTTCGCATTGCGAAGATTGAGCGGCCCGTCCCAGGTGAAGCCCTGCCCGTTCCGCCCTGATCGCGTCGGCAGCACACAGTCGAACATGTCGACCCCGCGCTCCACCGCCCCCACGATGTCATCCGGCTTGCCCACGCCCATCAGATAGCGCGGGCGGTCCTCCGGCAGTTGCCCCGGCGCGAAGTCCAGGGTGGCGAACATCGCCTCTTGCCCTTCGCCCACGGCGAGGCCGCCGATGGCATAGCCGTCGAAGCCGATGTCGCGCAGAAGGCCCGCACTTTCGCCGCGCAACTGCTCATCCAGCCCGCCTTGCTGGATGCCGAACAGCGCGGCGCCTTCCGCATGGCTCCCGCCCGCGTCGAACGCATCGCGGCTGCGCTTTGCCCAGCGCATCGACATTGCCATGCTCTTGGCCATCACATCGCGCGGGGCATCGGCGCGGGGGCATTCATCGAAGGCCATCACGATGTCGCTGCCGAGCAGCCGCTGGATCTCCATCGAGCGCTCCGGGCTCAGCATGTGGCGCGATCCGTCGATGTGGCTGGCGAAAGTCACGCCTTCCTCGGTGATCTTGCGCAGCTCGCTAAGGCTCATGACTTGATAGCCGCCGCTATCGGTCAGGATCGGTTTGTCCCAGCCCATGAACCTGTGCAGCCCGCCCAGCCGCGCCATGCGCTCCGCGCCGGGCCGCAGCATGAGGTGGTAGGTATTGCCAAGGATGATGTCCGCCCCCGTCGCCGCCACGTCCTCCACCTTCATCGCCTTGACCGTGCCCGCCGTTCCAACCGGCATGAACGCCGGCGTGCGGATCGTGCCGCGTTGCATCGCGATCGCGCCGGTGCGCGCGCGGCCGTCGGTGGCGTGGACGGTGAAGGAAAAGCGGGTCATTCGCGGGTTCCGGGGTACGGCTGGCCAAAGCGCCTTGGGGTTGTGCGCCTTACGCACAAACGCCATGGGGCGCAAATGCACGAAGCCTTCGCTCTCGATCCCTGGCTCTACGGCCCGCTTACCGCGCTCGCCGTGCTGACGGGCTGCATCGATGCCATTGCCGGGGGCGGCGGGCTGCTCACCCTGCCCGCGCTGATCTATGCCGGGCTTCCGCCGCATCTCGTGCTCGGCACCAACAAGCTCCAGTCGGCCATGGGCGCCACAGTCGCCACCACGCGCTATCACCGCGCCGGGCTTTTTGCACTGCGGCCCAACCTTCCGGCAACGCTCGCCGCTTTTGGAGGCGCGGCGGCGGGCGCGCTGGTCATCCAGCGCTTTGATACCCATGCCCTGCGCCTGGTTGTCCCCCTGCTCTTGATGGGTGCCGCGCTCTACACGCTGCTTTCGCCGCGCATGGACGACGCGCCGGGCAAGCCCCGCATAACCGAACGCGGCTATCTCCCCGTCGCAGGTGGGATCGGGTTCTACGACGGCTTCTTTGGGCCAGGCACCGGCCAATTCTTCGCCGCAACGCTTGTCGGCTTTCGCGGTCTAGGCCTGACCCGCGCCACCGGCCTCACCAAGCTGCTCAACCTTGCCAGCAATGCCGCCAGCCTGATCGTGTTCGCTGCTGGCGGTCAGGTTCTCTTGCTGCTTGGCCTGCTGATGGGCGCGGGCTCGATGCTCGGCGCTCTCATCGGCACGCGCCTCGCGACCCGCTACGGCGCGCGCATCATCCGTCCGCTGCTCGTTACTGCCAGCCTTGCGCTCACGGGGCGGCTGGTCTGGGGCTGGTTCACAGGCTGAGCGGCAAGGCGCTGGTGGTCAGCAGACGCGGTTGTCCCACACACTCTCACCATCGGCAGCATACGCCAACCTGCTCATATTTGGCTGTACGGCCTGTGCTTGATGACCGGTGCACTTTGGCAAACCCTCGACAGGCCAACCACCGGGCATACCTGTTTGCGCATGGCTCCTGCCCGATGTCTGGGAGAGGCCGGTCATAGATTTCCCACATCCACCCGCGAGCAAGGCATCAAGAGACGGGATACAGCTTCGCACGAAGGTGCAGATAAAAAGAATACGGAAGTATATATACGTAAAAATATTACTTAGTTATGATCAAACCTTAGCTGATAATCAGGCCAAATTTCTGAAGGTATCGCAGGTAGTACACGATCCGCTCGCATGCTCTTCGCGACTCTACTGAGGTCTTCTTCAGGTTATTGTTGCGGCAGTGCAGACCCTGTGCGACACCCCTTGTCGATTTCAGGCCGGGGTTTGTTACCGACCCGGACTTTGAACCAGCGCACGCGAACAGGGGATTTTTTTTCAGATGTCCAAGATTGCCGCAGCTAGAATAGCCCTCAAGGTTGGCTTAGAAGTCCTAGGCGCAACCGCAGACGCGGCGCAACTCGCTTCTGTCTTCGGTTTGGATGGAATTCTTGGCCTCAAACAGGATGACAGCACTGCTGAGATCAATGCAAAACTTGATCAGATCAATGCAAAACTCGATGATGTTGTAAACTATTCCAAAGAAATACTAGGAGATATCGATAAAAATCACTGGTATGACATAAATAGAGACCTGTCCGCTTTCAGATCAGAACTTCAAAATAGCCTGGAATACATGCTATATTACCATTATGCAGATCAACCAAATAAGGAAAAATATTATTTTAATGCGCTTGATAAATCTCATGACACTCTCGTAAACGTTATAAACTACATTAGTAGTGTAGATGTTGACGCAAGTGTAGTAGCCCCCATACTTCTTTCCGCGATTGCTGTAAGGGAAGAAGTAATTTGGGAGTTGGGTGACGGATCTTTTTCATATGATTACAAGAACGAACTCGACAGGGCAAAGGCGGCACTTGAAAAATTAATACCCTATCTCGATAAAATCTGCTTTGAAAGCATTACAATAAAAAGCGACTCTTTTGTTAAATTTGATTCATTAGGATTTTATACAACTGTTTGGATGACATCTCCAGATTTTCCGTCTGAATATCAAGCCGTAAAATATTATAGTTCATATGGAAAACCTGGAATTACTATCAATCTTGACGACGCAATTTCAAAATTTAATACGAACCATGACAAAACTGAGTTCATAAACTTGTTTAAATCAAATCTTGCAGAACCATATGCTACGAATTTTACCAATGAATTGAACAACTGCTTTACGCATTTTGATCACTCGGTAGCATTTCCCGGATACGATGCCGCCAGTGCGAATCTGTTAACTTTGACCTCGGGCGAGCATTTGGCCGGGGACAATGGCAACACGGACCCGATCGACGACGTGCTTACGGCCACGTCAGCTGATCAAATCTGGGATGACAACCTCAACAATTACGTGGTTCCCGCTGGAGCCCAATACGCCATCGTCGATGGCTATCGCGGCAACGACATTTTGACGGGCAACGAGGCGACCAACCTGCTGCGCGGCGGCGAAGGCGACGACAAGCTTTATGCCAATGGTGGCGACGACATCGTGCTCGGCGGCAAAGGCAATGACCTACTTCAAGGCGGTTTCGGCAACGACCGACTGGATGGCGGCGAGGGCAACGATACAGCCAGTTTCGAGGACATCGGCTGGGGCGCTAATGTCTCCTTGGAAAAACTCGGGCCGCAGGACACGTATGCGGGAACCGATACGCTTCTTAACATCGAGAATCTCATAGGCAGCCCGAACAACGATACTCTCATAGGGTCAAACACAGACAATGTGCTGTCCGGAGGCGATGGCGATGATACACTGAAAGGCCTCGCAGGCAATGACACGCTTGATGGCGGCTACGGCGTCAACACACTGGAAGGTGGCCTTGGCGATGACACTTACTTTGATAAGTACTATTTCCGTAGTCATTATGAAATTGACAACCCTATTGAAAATGCAGACAGCGGGACTGATACCGTTCTGACAAATATAGATGGTTACGTTCTGGGTAGCAATATTGAAAATCTCACGATGCTTGGTGCCGATTATGTCGACCTTACCATGGACATCAGCGGCACCGGAAACGAACTGGACAACGTGATCACCGGCAACACTGGCAACAACCATTTGTCGGGAATGGCCGGCAACGACACCCTGGTTGGCGGTGATGGCAATGATACGCTCGATGGCGGCGCGGGTGCGGATAAGATGACCGGTGGTGCGGGCGACGATACCTACTTGGTCGATAGCGCCAGCGACACCACTGTGGAGCTTGCAGCAGGCGGCACAGATACCGTTATGGCCGCTACATCGTACGCGCTTGGTGACCGTGTCGAGGTTCTGACTTTGACCGGGTCCGACAATCTGGACGGCACCGGCAACGCTCTTGGCAACACGATCAACGGGAACGCGGGTAACAACAAGTTGGTCGGCCGGTCTGGCAACGACACCCTGTATGGCGGCGATGGCAATGACAAGCTGGACGGTGGCTCGGGTTCCGACCAGTTGTTCGGCGGGTCCGGCAACGACACCTACAACGTCAATGCCAGCGGGGACCAAGTTTACGAGACAGCCTCAGCTTCCGATACGACCGATCTTGGCGGAACGGACACAGTTGTCAGCTCGGTCATGTTCACGTTGGGCCAGTTTGTCGAAAACCTGACCCTGAGCGGCAAGGCCGACATCAAGGGCACCGGCAATGATCTGGTAAACACGATCATCGGCAACAGGGGTGCAAACACCCTCCTCGGCTTGGCCGGAAACGACACGCTTAGGGGCGGCGCAGGCGACGACCTGGTCAAAGGCGGCGCTGGGAACGACAGTCTCAAGGGCGAGGCAGGCAACGACATGCTCTATGGCGGCGAGGGCAAGGACACCCTGATCGGCGGAACCGGCAAGGACTTCTTCATCTTTGACACCACCCCGACCAGCCGGGATACGATCACCGATTTCAGCAATTCGGATGGCGACAAGATCCAGCTGAGTAAGGCCGTATTCACCGGATTTACCTACACTGGAGCTTTGCATGAGGACGACTTCTATGCGGCGGCAGGGGCCACCAAAGCGCACGATTCCACTGACCGGCTGATCTACAACACAACCACGGGCATCTTGTACTATGATCCCGATGGTAAGGGCGGCACCGCCGCTGTCCAGATCGCCCTGCTGGCTAAATCGGCCCATCCCGACCTTGTTTATGGGTACTTTGACATCATCGCGTAGGGCTGTCCCGGGGGAAGGGGCTTCCGGCTCATTCCCCCGGCAGCAACAAACTCGAATCGCCGTAGCTGTAGAAGCGGTACTCATTGGCAATCGCATGGGCGTAGGCCGCCCGCATCCGCTCCAGGCCCATCAGCGCGCTGACCAGCATCATCAGATCTAACCATATCGGTTGTAAAATTGATTAATTTCAACACAAATTTCTGATTCTAAGCCACAATTTTTGATACCAACCACCCATCGCCCATCGGTGACGTATTACGAACACTGGCGTTTCCAAAGTCGGGCACGATTTCGCCAGCCACGCCCCCGCCCTCGCCAGCCAACCACCGCCCATTCCCGGCGATGGGCCGGTTTCCGGGGGCGAAAAAATGAGAAAGAAAGTCCACGACCACCCCTTAAGTTGGTTCGGTCTAACGAAAGAGATAGTCCGGGCAGGATCAATCCGCCGAATGTCACCTCGGTGTCGCAACGTCATGAAACTGACGTCACCTCGCGGAAAAGAAGGATGGTAAATCAGCCAAGGACCAAGCATGCCCAATTATCTAGCACGCGGTACAATCGCCCTGCTTTCACAGGTCGGAACCCCCTTGACCTGCCCCCCGAAAGATCCCTCGATCTGATGTAGAGTCTGCCCATTGGAAG
>NZ_JBAXOI010000022.1:0-56926 GCF_037133355.1 Novosphingobium sp.
AACAACAATGCCGAGGCTCTAATCGCAACCGGATGAAGGTTGGGGGTCACGTCAATAAGGCCCAAATGCCCCGCGAATCCGCCGCAAACCGCCGTTCTTCATCCCGCCCCGGCAGGCTCGCGGCGGCCGCGCCGGGGTTGACAGTTTTCGCTCTGGACTGTGTCAACCGGTGTCAACCTCCCCGCTTTTCAGCCTCTGCCGCCTGTCAGAATGGGGAGTGGGCAAGGGGCGCACGCGCGCGTTTCATGCCGGCCATAAGATAGGGAGAATGCCATGCGTGTTGCTCTGCCAGAAGCCCACCATCAGAACCCGCTCGGCCACCTTTCGGAGCATTACGCCCCCGAGATCGTGAACGCCGCTTTCGGCTTTTCCGATGTCACCTACCGCATGTCGAAGCTGCCCACGCGCCTGTTCGAAGGCGCGCGGATGCGCACCGCGCTGATCAACGGCTGCCAGCTCTGCCAGAACTTCCGCGTGATCCGCGACCGGCCCGATATCGAGCGCACCAACGGCCCCGCGCCGGACGAGGCGTTCTATGCCGCCGTGCACGATTGGCGCACCTCGTCCGTCCTTACGGAGCGCGAGAAGCTGGCCATCGAATATGCCGAGAAGGTCGGCCTCGATCCGCAGGGCCTTGCCGCCGACGAGGACTTCTGGGCGCGCTACAAGGCCGCGCTCAGCGATGACGAGATTGTCGATCTCGCGTTCTGCGTCGCGGTGTGGATGGGCCTCGGGCGCGTTGCCCATGTGCTCGGGCTCGATGCGGTCTGCGCGCTGCCGGCACTTCGCGAAGTGGCCTGATGGCGGCGGACGTTGATCGGCGCGGGTTGATCGGCGCTCTGGCGGTGGGCGGCGCGGCGCTGGCGGCGGGGGCTTCGGCCGCTGCAGCTCAGCCGCCCGCCGGGCCGCGCTCCGTCCTCGTCTACCAGGCGGTTGCCCTGCTGGAGGAGCGCGTGCCCCATGGCACCTCGCCCTATGGCGAGCGGTTTCGCGTGCCGATCATCGGTGGCAGCTTCGAAGGCCCCGATATTCGTGGCCGCATCGTTCCCGGCGGCGCGGATTGGCAGCTGCTGCGCACCGACGGCTATCTCGAACTCGTCGCCGATTACTTCATGGAGACCGACGACAAGGTCCAGATCAAGGTCACCAACCGGGGCCTGATCCAGACCGTGCCGGGCGCGGACGGCCAGCGCTATGCGATGACCACACCGCGCTTCGAGGCGCCGATGGGGAAGTACGGCTGGCTCAACCAATTGATCTTCGCCGGCACCGTCGCGCCGGGGGATGGCAAGGTGCCTGCGGTGCGGCTGGCGATCTACAAGCTGGTCTAGGCTTTTCGAACCGGCCGGAACGTGCCACGCTATGCCTGTTTGTGTGCCTGCTGCGAAAGTCCTGACCGATGAACAAGCCCGATCTTGCCGCCTGGTGGATGCCCTTCACCGCCAACCGCCAGTTCAAGTCGAACCCGCGCCTCCTCGCCGAGGCACGCGGCATGTTCTACCGCTCGGACGATGACCGCGAAATTCTCGACGGCACTGCGGGCCTGTGGTGCGTCAACGCCGGGCATGGGCGCGATGAGATTGCGGACGCGGTCGCGCACCAGATCCGCACGATGGATTTCGCGCCCGCCTTCCAGATGGGCCACCCCATCGGCTTCGAATTCGCCAGCCGCCTGGCCGAGATCGCGCCGGCGGGGCTCGACCGGGTGTTCTTCACCGGCTCGGGTTCGGAATCAGTCGATACCGCGCTCAAGATCGCGCTCGCCTACCAGCGCGCCATTGGCCAGGGCACGCGCACCCGCCTCATCGGGCGCGAACGCGGCTATCACGGCGTCGGCTTCGGTGGCGTCTCGGTCGGCGGCATGCTCAACAACCGGCGGGTCTTCACCACCCTCCCGGGCACCGACCACTTGCGCCACACCCACGATCCCGCGCGCAACCGCTTTACCCGCGACATGCCCGAGCACGGCGCCGAGCTTGCCGACGATCTCGAACGGCTGGTCCAGCTCCATGGGGCCGAGACCATTGCCGCGGTGATCGTCGAGCCGGTTGCGGGCTCGACCGGCGTGCTCCCGCCGCCCAAGGGCTATCTCGAGCGCCTGCGCGAGATCGCGACGCGCCACGGCATCCTGCTGATCTTCGACGAGGTCATCACCGGCTTCGGCCGCCTCGGCACTCCGTTTGCGGCGGAGTATTTCGGTGTGACGCCGGATATCATCACCACCGCCAAGGGCATCACCAACGGCACGCTGCCGATGGGCGCTGTGTTCTGCAGCCGCATGGTGCACGACGGGATGATGCAAGGTCCGGAAAACGTCATCGAACTGTTCCACGGCTATACCTACACGGGCCACCCGGTCGCCTGCGCTGCGGGCCTTGCCACGCTCGACATCTATGCCCGCGAAGGGCTGCTGACGCGCGGGGCCGAACTGGCGACGCTCTGGGCCGATACGCTCCACGGCCTGCGCGATGCGCCGAACGTGATCGACGTGCGCACCATCGGCCTGGTGGGCGGGATCGAGCTCGCCTCGCGCGATGGGGCGCCGGGCGCGCGGGCCTACGATGTCTTCACCGACTGCTTCCGCGCCGGCCTGCTGATCCGCGTGACGGGCGACATCATCGCCCTTTCCCCGCCACTGATCATCGAGCCCGACCACATGACCCGTATCGCCGAAACGATCCGCGCGGCGCTCGAGCGCGCGGGGTGATGTCCGCGTAACCCTCGCAGATGGCGGAGCTTTGGAGCCCCGCGCAATGGTCCTAGCCATAACGGGAAGTGCCGCGGCCCAATGACTGTGTCATGGGCCGGACAAGTCGCCCATTGCTGCCAATCCTAACCAAAAACGGACAACGATGACTCATGACCCGAGCGGCCTGACAGACGCAGCACCATCCGGTCGGCTGCACCGGATTGTCTCGCGCGATCTGCTGGCATTGGCAGCGGACGATACTGGTCCGCTCACCGCACCGGTCGTGATTCTGCTCCATGGCGGTGGGCAGACGCGGCACAGCTGGTCCGGTGCTGCCGATGCGCTGGCACGGCGGGGCTACCGGGTGATCAACTTCGATGCTCGCGGCCATGGCGAAAGCGAATGGTCGCCAGCGGGTGCTTATTCGCTCGATGACCGCGTTGCCGACCTCGAGGCCATCGTCGCGCAGATCGATCAGCCCTTTGCGCTGGTCGGGGCCTCGCTCGGCGGGGCGACCGCGATCCATGCCGTCGCACAGGAGATGCGACCGGCCGCGGTGGTGCTCGTTGATATCGTGCCCCATCCCGAGCCGGAGGGAGTCAGCCGCATCGTGTCGTTCATGCGGGGGCACCCCGACGGTTTCGCGACGCATGAGGCTGCGGTGGACGCCGTTGCCGCCTACAATCCGGATCGCCCGCGACCACGCGATCCAAACGGGCTCCTGCGCAATCTGCGGCAGCGCGAGAATGGACGGTTCTACTGGCACTGGGATCCGCGCATCATGAGCGGCCGACCGCAGGATATCCACGAGGTTGTGCAGACCTCCGCGGCAACGCTTGCAGAGACCGGTTTGCCGGTACTGCTGGTTCGCGGCCTCAAAAGTGACGTGGTTAGCGATGCAGGCATCGCCTCTTTCCGCGCAATCCTGCCAGCGCTTGAAGTGGCGGATGTCGGCGGCGCCGGCCATATGGTCGCCGGGGACCGCAACGACGCCTTCAACGGCTCCGTGATCGCCTTCCTCGAACAGCATCTACCGGCACAACTGGTTTAGGCCGACGAAGCCGTTGGCCCGTACCAGGCGTTCATCGAAGCGACGGCCAGGGCCGCCGCAATGGGCTGACCTGATTGTTACCAGTCAGTGGCATAGTCTTGCTCTTTGATGCTGGTTGCTTGATGGGATGCCAACGTGTCTATGGGCATTTCCCCAGACACGTTGGCTGGCGATCTCGGCATGGGTCCTCCCGCCCGGTTTCGAGTGTGACCTGACCGTTTTGTAGTCGTGACGCCAGACAGCAAGGACGAACCGACCGTGAGCCAGCGAGGTGAACGGCGTCTGATTGAGGCATTCGTCTCGAAGGCGGCCATTGAAGCTCTCGACGAAGCTGTTCTGCATCGGCTTGCCCTGCGCGACTTAGTGCCACTCGACCCAGCGCTTGGATCCCGTTGAACAACAATCCGTGACATTTGCCGCGACACGGCGTAGAGGGCCGCGAGATCGGTGCAGCCACGCCGCCACGCCGGTTGAGTTCTCAGGCGTGGGCGTCGCTCACCATCAGATGTATCCTGGCGGATTGCGATCCCGTCCTACGGAAATGCAAGCGCCCCCCTTCGGAGACAACCCCGTTTATGGCAGGTTACAGGGAGCCCGGGCTCGAGGCCCGGCGCGCGGCGGCAGCGTCAGCGCGAGAAACGGCACTCGCAAAACTCAAGGCACGAACCCCGCTGGATCCCGCAGCGCTGGCTGAACGCATTGCCGCGGCTGAGGCGCGCGAGAAATTGCAGGCCGAAAAGCGGGAGTTGCTGAAGGCAAAAAAGGCACAGGAACTGGCCGAGAAGGCTGATCGCGCTGCCAAGGTAACGCCTGTTCAAACCGAAGCGGAGCGCAAGGCGGCTCGGGACGCAAAGTATGCGGCCCGCAAGGCACGCAAGAAGTAGCGCTTGAAGCATTCTGCAAACGCCAACGGCGTATCCGCTCTGAATGCCGGCGAGCACCTCGTCGACACCGCTTTCGTTCCGGATGGGACCAGGCTCCGCCTCATCCGTAGTGGTACTGATTTCGCGATCCTTCTCGACGACACCGAATTGATGAGCACAGACTTTTCGGCCTCGGAAGGTGTGCTCGCCAGCGCGGTGTGCGCAGAACTCGGCGATCGCGACCCGGTCCACATGCTCATCGGCGGCTACGGCATGGGGTACACGCTGAGATCCGCTCTCCGGTTGCTCGGAAGCGATGCTGAAGTGACGGTCGCGGAAATCGTGCCGAAGGTCGTCGAGTGGGCGAAAGGGCCCATGGCGCGCATCACCGACGGGTGTCTCGATGACCCGCGTGTGCAACTCGTGCAGCAAGACGTGGCCTTGTTGATTGAATCCGCGGTGCAAGGTTACGATTGCATCCTGCTCGATGTCGACAATGGACCAGAAGGCCTCACGCGCCGGGCGAACGATTGGCTCTATTCCCGGGAGGGGGTAGCGGCCGCGTGGTCTGCCTTGAAGGAGGGCGGAATACTCGGCGTCTGGTCTGCGTCTCACGACGACAGATTTGCCGGAGCACTCGCCCGCAGTGGCTTCGCGGTTACGGTGATCGAGACCGATAGGGGCTCGGGGGCGTCCCCGACCGGGCAATGCGAACAGCATGTGATCATAATGGCAGTCAAGCGCAAGTAACGAGGAGCGGCGGACGCCCCCCGTCGGCGTCCGATGCCGCTTGATGATCCGGTCTGGTCTAACGGTCCTTCTTGTGAACTTCCCGCGGCAGGCGGCCAACGCTCACCAATCCGATGCAGCACCGGTAACGTCGGCTCATGGCCGAACCTGCCACCCGCCGGCAGAACCGTAAGTGGCAGTTTGGTCCCGAAGTCCACTTCCGCAAAGCACCGTCCCTACTCCCCCTTCGCCGCCCCATCCCCACCAATCAGCCCCTCGCCGCGCTCCGCCACCAGCATCGCCATCAGTGTTTGCAGCAGCGGGCCGCCGCCCATGCCGCCCGCGCCTTCGTTGCCGCCACCACCCGAAACCTGGATACGCGGGACAATATCCACGCCTGATTTCTCCAGCGCCTCGGCGAAGCGTTCGGCGATCTGGCGGGTGAGCTGGTAGCGCGCGCCGCCCGATGCTGCGGCCTGCTTCTCGATCGCTTCGGCCTGGGCGAGACCGACCTTGGTGACTTTCTCCGCCTCGGCCGAGGCGAGCGCGACGATCTTCTTGGCCTCGCCTTCGCCGAGCAGCTGGATGCGGTCTGCCTCGGCCTGAGCGAGGGTGCGGGTCTGCGCGGCTTCCTGCTGCGAGCGGGCGAGGTTGGCCTTGCCCTGGTTTTCCTGCACCTGGATCGAGAGCACGGATTCGGTAATCGCGGTCTGCTGCTTGGCCTGGGCTTCGGCTTCGCGCAGTTCGCGTTCCTTTTGCGCGGCGATGACCTGGCGCTCGTAGGTGCCGACCTTTTCGTCGGCCAGCTGGCGCTGGCGCAGCTGCTGGAGGATCTGCTCGATCTGGTCGTTGCCCTGCGCCGCACGCGGGGTGCCGATCAGCACTTCCTGCAGCTCGAGATTGTAGGCGGCGAACTTGCTGCGCATCTCGAGCGCGGATTGCTCCTGGATATCGCTGCGTTCCTGAAGCAGCTCGATCAGCGTACGCTTCTGGGCGATGTTCTTGAAATAGGCCGATACCATTGGATCGAGCGTTTGTTCGACCAGCCGCTTGATATCGCCGAAGCGCTGCACGACGAGCGGGGCCTTGCGATAATCGATGTGCACCACGACCGAGAGCGGCAGGATCGGCTCGAACGCGTCCTTGGTGATGAGCGAGACTTCGGAAAGGTTCTCGTCGAACTTGTGCGGGCCGACGTTGGACTGGTCCCACTTCAGGATGAAGTTGGTGGTGGGGACCATGAGGATGCCGGCGGCATAGGTATTGAACGCGTATTTGCCGGGCAGCAGCGGCTCGCTCCACACGCCGCGGTTGCCGGGGGCGACGAGCTCGCCGTGGCGGTATTCCGCGCCGGATGTGTCCTTGCCCACCTCGCCGGTATAGGAAATGACGACGCCGACGTGGCCGACCTCGATGATGGTCTTCTTGACCTTTTCGACCGTGGCGAAGAGGCGGTTGATGAAATAGCTGCCCTCGACCAGCACCTGCAACTGGCGGCCACGGCAGCCGCCCGCGGCGATGAACTTTTCCGGATCCTGGAAGCTGTTGTGGAAGGTCGCCGGGTCTTGCTGGTCGGAGCCGACCGAAGGGGCGATGATCTGGTCTGCCGGGAGCGCGGGGCCATCGTGGACGGTGACGATGCCGATCACGTCGTCGGCATCCTTGATCACCACCGCATCGAAGCCTGTGCGGGTCTGGATCACGGTGGCCATTTCGGTGAACAGCGTGGCGTCGGCCGCTTCCATCATCAGGCCGTAGATCCGCTCGCGCGTGATGATCACGAACTGCGCGAGATTGAGGGCATAGGTGCCTTCGCGCAGGATGGCGCGCTGCGGCCCCTTTTGCCCGCCGGCGAGGAGGAAGGACCGGGCGTCGAGGAAATCCTGCGCCTTGATATTGCTGGCCAGCGTCTGCGTAGGCTCCAGCGGCAGGCCGTCGCGCGCGAAGACGTAGCCGACCTGCCCCTGCGGGATCGTGACGAGTGACTGGCTGTGGACGCGGTACTGGAAGGGGACGAAGAAGTGGAAGCCGCCGCGCAGCACTTCGGGCTGAAACCCCGCTTCGCCGTTCAGCGCGATGAGCCCGCCGGTGATCGAGCCGCTGCCGCTCCACAGCTTCTCGACAATCGCAACCCGGTTGTTGCCAACGTACCGGATGATGCCGGAGAGGTAGACGAGAAAGACGACGCCGAGCGCCGCCGCCGAATAGGCCGTGATCCAGATCAAGTCGAACATGGCACCTCTGGCGCCGCAGCGTCCATGTGCGCGGTGCGGGGGATGATCTAGAGCAAGTGGCGGGGACTTGCCAGCAAGACCGGAAGGACAAGGGGTTCATTTCGCGTCCGAAATGATGGATCGCGGCAGGTCTGGTCCGCTGGGGTGACCGCTTCCGGGGGGCGGCCTGCGCTGCACGGTCATGACCGCAATTATTCAAGGGCCGGGACGATGGCATCAGCGTGATTTTTCATTGCTGCCCTCTCCCTTCCACGCTCACCCCGCAGAAATCCGTGCCTTCGCCCCGCGCGGCATAATGGGCAGTCAACATTCCGGGAAACAGCGCTCGACAGGGCGATGCTGTTGTGTTGTCTTATGGCTAACGACTCATAAGCAGTTGAGAGGATTGGGGCATTTATCGGCATGGGACGGTCTGCCAGAGTAACCATTCCGGCGATTGACCGGCGAGGGATTGATCGGCTCGAAGCGCATTTCGTCGCGCCCGAGGTCTATCGGCGCGAGGATGTGGCCGAGCGGCAAGTGCGGCTTGCACAAGTCGTGGCCGAGCGGATCATTCCGCAGCTGGTGCGGCTCCACACCGAGGTCCTGCCGGATGCGCCGCCGATCGACGCGCTGGTCGAGGCGCTGGCGCCGAGCATTTCGGATATCTCGGGCCTTGCCCACATCGTGCTGGGCGATGATCTGGAAGCGGCCGTTGCCTATGTGCTGATGCTGCGCGACCGCGGCCTTGCCATGGAGACGCTGTTCCTCGAACTGCTGGAGCCCGCCGCGCGGCACCTGGGGCACTTGTGGGACAACGACGAGTGCGACTTCATCGATGTCACGCTGGGCGTGGCGCGGTTGCAGAAGCTGCTGGCGACGTTCAACGGTTCGCACATGTTGCCGGGGCTCGACAGCCGGCGCAACGTGCTCATGGCGATGACGCCGGGTGACCAGCACTATTTCGGCGCGAGCATGGTGCAGCGGTTTCTGGAAGGCGCGGGCTGGGATGTGGAGCCGGCGTTTGACCGTAGCGCCGCCGAGATTGCGCGGGTGGCGAGCTCGCAGTGGTTTGCGGTGGCCGGGCTGACGGTCGGCTCGGAACGGTCGCTCCCCTCGCTGGAAGAGACGATCCGGCTGATCCGCCGCGAATCGCGCAACCAGATGATCGGGGTGATGGTGGGCGGCCCGCTGTTCACTGCCAATCCCGCGCTGGCGAAGGAAGTTGGCGCGGACGGCACTGCCTCCAATGCGCCGACGGCCGTGCTGATGGCACAGAAGCTGTTTGACGAGATGGCGCTTAAGACGGCGAATTAGGCGCCGGCTTCAATTCGCGGTTTGGAGCAGGGCCTCGCGGATATCGAGGAGGTCGGCGCGGATGGTTTCCAGCTGGGCCGTGTCGAAGCGCAGGGCGCTGTCGAGGATCGAGCGGCGAGCGGCCTGGTAGACCTGAAGCAGCGGCTGCCCGGCCGGGTGGCTGGAATCCACGCCGAGTTCCAGAGCGGTGATCGCGGCAACGGCGCGGGTGAGGGCGGCGCTCTTGGCGGCGTTGTCGGCATGGCCTTGCGCATAGATCGCGCGGCCGAGCGAGCCGGCCGCCTGTTCCAGGCAGAGCGCCACGAGTTGAAGCGAGCTTGCGCCCTTGACCCGGGCATCGAAATCGACGCGGCGGTAGGTTTCGCCCGGATCCTTGCGCAGGAGCATCAGTTGTTCTTTCCGTTCCACGCGTCGACCTGCGCCTGCAGGAACGAAAGCGTCGATCTGGAGCCGGTGACGTTCGTATCGAGCTTGGCGAAGCGCGAAACGAGGCGCTGGCGCAGGTCTTCCTGCTTGGTCTCGATGGAGTTTTTCTGTGCGCCGAGGCTGGTTTGCAGCTTGGTAAGGCGCGCGATCGTGCCGCCGAGCGAGCCGGGATCGCTGCTGGAGCCGACAGTGCGGGCGAGCTTGTCGAAGCTCGCGTAGACGCCGTAGAGCCCGGTGGTGAACATGGCGCCTGTGCCGACAGGATCACGCTTCAAGGTAGCGGCCAAGCGGTCGGTATCAAGGCTGAACGTTCCGTTGCGATTGGTTTTCAGGCCAAGATCGGCAAGCGTGGCGGGCGCGCTGCTGGTGCTGGCGGGCATGACCTGCGCGCCTGCCAGCGTGGTAAGCTGACGGCGCAGGGTGCGCGCGCCGGGATCGCTTGCCAGTACGCCGCTGTTGGGATCGGTGTCCTTGTTGAGTTCGGCGACCATTTCATTGAGCGCGGCGGTGAGGTCCTGCATCGCGCCGGTGACGGCGGTGCCCGGATCGCTGTAGCTGATGGTGGTGGGGGCGCCGGGGTTGGTGCCGGTGAGCTTCAGCGAGAGGCCGGGGGCGGCGTCGTGGATGCTGTTGACGGGCGAGGTGCGGGGCACGCCGTCGAGCTTGAAGGCCGCGTCCGAGGCTTTGGCGGTAAGGCGGGCGGCATCGCCCGACGGGTCCCAGGCGAGGGCAGCAAGGCCGGGTTCGGTGGGGCTTTCGGTGGCTTCCAAGGTGAAGGCGTTGGCGGCGCCGTCCTGACCCTTGAGTACGAGCTGGGCGCCGTTCGCGCCGCTCGCCACATAGGCGGTGAAACGGTGCCTGCTGCGTGGACCTGCGCTGCCTGATCCGTGTTCATAATCTTGAGCCCTGCTTTAACCATCGTGGCGGGCTGTTTTTCGCGCGAAAACGTCAAGCGGGCCGAAACTTTAAGCTCCGCGAAAACACTAGGGGCAAGTGCCTAGAACCGGCAGGCTGCTGCCGATCCCCCCCTTAAACCCGGCAGCGTTTTGCCGGTCTTTGCCGTGGCTGCCGCGTCGATCCCCGACCGGCGTCAACCGGGGAACGACCCCTCTCACTGGAGACAGACCATGGCGGTAATCAATACCAACATCGGCGCCATCAAGGCGGCCAACGCTTCGAACAGCGCGGCCAAGATGGCCGGCCAGGCAATGGAACGCCTTTCGACCGGCAAGCGCATCAACGGCGCGAAGGACGACGCGGCGGGCCTTGCCATCGCCACCACGATGACCTCGCAGATCAAGGGCATGAGCCAGGGCGTGCGCAACGCCAACGATGGCATCAGCCTTGCACAGACTGCGGAAGGTGCGCTCAACGAAGTGACCAACATGCTGCAGCGCGTGCGCGAACTGGCAGTACAATCGAAGTCGGGCACATATCAGCAGTCCGACCGCGATGCGATGCAGTCGGAAGTCGGCAACCTCAACGCCCAGATCTCGGACGTGCTCAACAACACCAAGTTCAACGGCAACGCGGTGTTCTCTGTGGTCGGCGCGGCGCCGGCGGCCGACGGCTCGGACGACAAGAAGTTCTCGATCCAGACCGGTGCAAACCCTGCCGATACGGTCGACATCGTCAGCAAGGCGTTCGACGGTACCAAGCTGTTCGGCGGCACCGA
This sequence comes from Novosphingobium sp., assembly GCF_037133355.1. Taxonomy (GTDB): domain Bacteria; phylum Pseudomonadota; class Alphaproteobacteria; order Sphingomonadales; family Sphingomonadaceae; genus Novosphingobium. The sequence goes on from NZ_JBAXOI010000022.1 coordinate 10,964, forward strand.
TACTTCCTATGATCCGGCTTCGACCAGCCAGGCGCTCGACGTGTCCTCGACCGGCAGTGCCTCGACCACGATCGACAATGTCGATACCGCGCTTGCCAACGTCAACTCGACCCGTGCGACGCTGGGTGCCGGCCAGAACCGTCTGGAATCGGCGGTGAACAACCTCAACGACAATATCACCAACCTGTCGGACGCCCGTTCGCGCATCCAGGACACCGACTACTCGGCGGAAACAACCGCGATGGCCAAGGCCCAGATCCTGAGCCAGGCGTCGACTGCGATGATCGCGCAGGCGAACCAGAGCCAGCAGAACGTGCTTTCGCTGCTGCGTTAAGAACCGGCCCCCCCCGCTGGCCCGCTCTCCACCGGGCCGCGCCTTGCCCGGCGATCCCCGTCCCAGGGATCGCCGGGCTTTTGGTTTTAGCGCGCCTTCAGCACCCGCGGCAAAGTCGCGCCAAGCACGGCAAGCATTTCGGGAGCGTAGGCGCTGGAGTTGGCTTCGAATTCGGCCTGCGTGATCCGGTCGGCGCCCTGCGCGCCGAAAAGGACGACTTCATCGTCGAACTTCACATCGCGGTGTTCCGTCACATCGACCATCAGCGTGTTCATGGTCACGCGGCCGACGACAGGCGCGCGGCGGCCGCGGATGAGGACTTCGGTTTGGTTCTTGCCTTCGGCGGGGAACTGGGGGCGATTGGCGTGGCTGAAGCCGCGCCGCACGCCGTCCGAATAGCCGATGGGGACGTTTGCCAGCCAGCTTTCGCGCTCCAGCCGGAAGGTGCGGTCGTACGCCACGGTCTGCCCGGCGGGGTAGTGGTTGACCGCAGCGACGCGCGACTTGATCGTGGGGACGGGGATGAAGGCGGAGGTCTTGACCGAGCCGGGATCGCCATAGATCGCGCCGCCCACGCGGACCATGTCGAGCCGGGTATCGGCTTGCGTCAGCGCGGCGAAGGTGTTGGCGGTGTGGCGGGTGAAGCCTTCCGTCTTGAGGCCTTCGCCCTGCAGCCAGGCGAGGTCTTCCTTGTAGCGCGCGAGCTGGCCGAGAATGTCGGGCGCTTCTTCGCTGGGGTAGTGCGTCATCGCGCCGGCGATTCTCAGGCCTTTCAGCGCCAGCATCGCGCGGGCATCGGCCTTGCCGTAGTCGGTGGAAAGCTCCACGCCATTGCGCGACATGCCGCCGGCATTGAGCGCGAGGTGGACAGGCAAGGGAAAGCGCGGGCGGCGCTGGCGCCAGAGCGCCTCGAGCCGGGCGGCGGCTTCGGGATTGCCGATGAGTTCGACAAGGCCGGTGCCCATGGCGTCTTCCATTTCCTCCGGCGCGGCGAGGCGGATGCGGTAGAGCCGGCCACGATAGCCCAATTGGCGTGCGACGCGGGCTTCGTCGTTGGAAGTGATCGCGACATCGGTGATCCCGGCAGCGATCACCGAGGGGATGAGGAGGGCGATGCCGTTGCCATAGGCGTCCGCCTTCATCACCGCGCAGATGCGCGTCGGGTCAACGATCTTGCGCAAGGTGGCGATATTGGCCGTGAAAGCGGCGGCATCGACTTCAATCCAGCCGTTGCGCCGCTGCGCCTGTGCAAGGGTGAGGCCGAAGTTGTTGGCCGAGAGGATCGGCGCGGCGGTAGCACGGGCGGCGGCAAGGGCGGCACCCGCCGCTCCGGCTGCAAGGAAAGCGCGGCGATGCATCAGGGCTGACCCCGCTTGAGGAACCGGCCAGGCCAGGTGCCGGTGGGCTTGCCGCCCGTGTAGACTGCGGCGCCATTCACCCAGACGCGCGAGACGCCGGTCGCGAGCGCGGCGGAATCGCCGACCACCGCGTGATCCGCGATTGTTGCGGGATCAAACAGCACGAGATCGGCCTTGTAGCCCGTCTTGATCACGCCGCGCCCGGCGATCCCCAGCTGCGCGGCGGTCTGCCCGGTCATCTTGTGGATGGCTTCGGGCAGGGTCAGGACATGCTGTTCGCGCACGAAATAGCGCAGGATCTTGGCCATGGCGCCCGCGCCGCGCGGGTGGCGCGAGCCGATCACGCCGTCAGAGCAGACCACGGTGTGCTTCCAGGCCAGGAACGCGGCGACATCGGCGGGAGCCATGGCAGTGCCGATGACCGATTCGCCGCCATCTGCTTCAGGGTGCGCCTTTTCCCATTCCTGCGCGCGGTTGATCAGCCAGAGGTAGGTGACCGCGGGCTCCTCGCCACGCTGGGCGGCGATCTGGGCAATGGTCTTGCCTTCGAACGCGGGCTCGGGCGCATAGTAATCGAGCAGCATGCCCTCTGGCGTGGTGAGGTGCTGGAGCGCGAAGCGGGCAGCAGAAAGATCGGTGAAGTCGCGCTTGGGGAACAGCACCGTCAGTGTCGAGTGCCAGTACTCGTAAGGGTAGATATCGGCAGTGACATCGATGCCGCGCGCGCGGGCGGCATCGAGTTTGGCGAGCACCGTCTTCGCCTCGCCCCAGCGGTCGGCGATGCCGAGCTTGATGTGCGATATCTGCACCGGGATGTGGGCCTTCTCGCCGATATCGAGCAGCTCATCGAGCGCGGCGTCGAAGGCGACATCCTCGCTGCGCATGTGGCTGATATAGCGCCCCCTGCCCGCGGCCGCGGTGCGGGCGAGATCGACGAGTTCGGCGTGATCGGAATAAATGCCGGGATCGTATTCGAGGCCGCTGGAAAGCCCGAGTGAGCCGGCCTTCATGTCGGCGGCAAGGAGCCCTTCCATCTTCGCCAGCTCGGCGGGGGTAGCGTGGCGCTTGTAGTCAGCACCCAGCGCCTGACTCCTGAGCCAGCCGTGGCCGGTGTAGGAGGCGACATTGATTGCGGCGGGACGGGCGGCGTACTTGGCGGCGACTTCGGCAAAGGGACCGGCGCCGTAGCCGTCCTGCCCGACGACGATCGTGGTGACGCCCTGCGCGAGGAGCATCGGCATGTTGCGATCCTTGTAATCACCGACATCGTGGTGGCTGTGCGCATCGATAAAGCCGGGCGCGAGCGCGAGGCCCTGCGCCTTGATGACCGTTTCGCCCTTGCGCGGCTTCAGCGCGCCGATGGCGAGGATCTTGTCACCCTCGATGCGGACCGAGACCTTTCGGGCAGGGGCGCCGGTGCCGTCAAAGACTTCGGCGCCGGTGATAAGGGTGGAGGCGGCGGCCGGCGCCGTTAGCGCCAGAATGGCCGCGCCCGCCAGTGCTGCAAGCCCCGTCCGCATTGCTGTCTTCCCCCTGCTTAACCCGGGCGCAGGCTAGGCGCGGTGGGGGCTCGCGTGCAAGGGGTTTGGGACGAGGCCTGACCAGCTCTTCAGGCGAGGATGCCTTTGCGCGCTGCGACCGCACTCACGGACAGCAGCACGTAGGAAATGGCGAGGACCACCAGCAGCACGGGGAGTTGCCGCGGCATCAGGCGGAACAGATCGAAGTGCCAATCGCCGACGAAGAGCACAACGTACGCGCGATCTGGCCGGGCAGATCGGCGGGCAGTTTGCCGCCCCCGGCACGTGGTTGCCGGTTGCTGTGATCCTCGGCGCCATCGGGATGATCCCGGCAATGCCGCAGCTGGTGTTTCTGCCCGCCGCCGGCATGACCGGGTGGATTTGGTGGAGCCTCAGGAAGCGCGAGGCGCGCCTCGCCGTGCCGCCGCCGGTGGTGGTGGAGCAGGTGGACCCGGCGAAGATCACGCTGGAGGAGGTTTCCGACCACACGCTCGTCACCATCGAGCTTGGCTATGGCCTTGTGCACCTTGTCGACGAGAAGCGCGGGGCACCGCTTGTGGCGCGCGTAACGGGGGTGAGGAAGCAGCTCAGCCAGGGCTTCGGCTTTGTCGTGCCGCAGTTTCGCATGCGTGACAGCCTGGACCTTATGCCGGATGCCTACAGCATCGTGCTCGGCGGGGTGGCGCTGGGCGGGGCGAGCATCCGCGCCGACAAGGTGCTGGCGATCGATGCCGGCGAGGCCAATCCGCAGCACAGCTTGCGCGGCGAGGCGACCACCGACCCGAGCTTCGGCTGCCCGGCCATGTGGATCGAACCCGGCCAGCGTGACCATGCGATTGCCGAGGGGTTCCTCACGGTCGATGCCTCCACCGTCATCGCGACGCATCTCAACCAGGCGCTCGGCGAGCGGCCACAGGCGCTGCTCGGGCCCGACGAAGTCCGTGCGATCCTCGAAGGGGTGCGCGAGCGTTCGCCGGGGCTGGTCGAGACCGTGCATCCCGCGCCGATCTCGCTGGGCGCGATGACGCGGCTCTTCCACGCGCTGCTGGAAGACGGGGTGAGCATCGCGCACCCGCTGCCGATCCTGTCGGCGCTCGCCGAAGCGGTGCTGCAGACGACCGATCACGAGCGGCTGGTGGACCTTGTCCGCGCGGACCTTGGCGGGCTGCTGGTGGCGCGCATCTGCGGGCCCGGCGAGCGGCTGGCCGTCATAACGCTCGATGCCGGGCTGGAGCAGATGATCGTGGGCGGGATGCACGATCCCGTCACCGGGCAGCCGGTGATCGAGCCTGACCTTTCGCGCTCCATTGCCGAGCGGATCGCGGCGCTGATTGCGACACGCGGGCCTGCCGCGCCGCCGCTTGCGCTCATTGTCCAGCCGCGCGCGCGCCGGGCGCTCGCCGCCTTGCTGGGCCAGCGCGCGCCGGGTTGCGCCGTGCTTTCGATTTCCGAACTGCCGCCGAGCCAGCCGATCGAAGTGATCGAGGTGATCGGCGGCCAAGACCCCGAACCCATGGCCAACCCGCCACAGGACCTTGCCGCATGAACCACGACCACCGCAGCTTTGCCGCCGCGCGCGCCTATCAGGGCGGGGCGGCGGACCGCATCCGCCGCTTCCTGCCGATGGTGCGCCGCCTTGCCTGGCACGTCCACGGCTCGGGCCGGGCGGGGATCGAAGTCGAAGACCTCGTGCAGGCCGGGCTCGTCGCCCTCACCAAATGCGCGCAGAAGCACCATGGGCCGACCGAGGACGGCTTTGCCGCCTATGCCAAGCTGCGCGTGCGCGGCGCGATGGTCGATCTGGTGCGGCGCTCCACGCCCCTGTCCCGCGCGGCGAGCGACCGGCGGCGGCTGCTGGCCGGCGCGGCGCAGGCGCTTACGACGACGCTGGGCCGCGTACCCACCGAGGACGAACTGGCTGAAGCGATGGGCATGACCACGGCGGCGCTGGGCGAACTGCGCGCCTCGAGCGAGCCGATGCGCTTCGAGCCCATCGACGACACTTATTCCGACAGCGACATGGCCTTCGCCGACGATCGGCCGGACAGCTTCGAGATCCTCGCCGACGAGCAATCCCGCGCGGCGGTGGTGGCGGCGATTGCCGGCCTGCCGGAGCGGCTGCAGATGGTGATCCAGCTCTATTTCGTGGAGGAACTGAACCTCGCGGAAATCGCCGAGGTGCTGTCAGTCAGCGTGCCGCGTGTGCACCAGCTGAAAGCGCAGGCGCTGGACAAGCTGCGGGCCGCGCTGGGGGATGAGTTTGATGTGGATTAGGGGGAGTGGCGTCATCCGGGCTTTCGGGTGAAAACCGTGGCCATTTGACCGACTTGGCTTGCCTATGACTGCGTTTTAACGTTCAGATTGCTTCGATCATCATCGCGAGGGGGCAGGTGCTTGCAATACTTGAAATCATCTTTCCTCGTGGCAACCTTGTGGCTTCTATTCACGACGCACGCGGAAGCCGAGGATGCAAGCATGAAGTTCTGGATCGCGTCGGACGCTGCGACGAGAGTGTCGAACAAGCTGCTTCATGGCGAGGACTATATCTACGCCGAAGGAGAGATCAGCCAGGGAACGGCGGAGCAATTTGCAGCATTTGTGAAGCGTGAAGACATCACCAATGCCAGAGTGTTTTTTAATTCACCGGGCGGCTCTCTTCTGGAAGGCATAAAGCTTGGCAGATTAATTCGTTCCCTTGGGTTCGACACCGGGATTGGCGTTTACTCCCATGACATTGATCAAAAAGCCAATAGCCAGTCCATTTGCGCCAGCGCCTGCGCCTACTCATTTGCAGGTGGCGTCAACAGGTTCCTTGATGAGTCATCCGGAAAGCTTGGGCTGCACCAGTTTTATGGCAATACTGCTGATGACCTGTCTGGGGAAATGGCCCAGCAGATCAGCGGCCTTTTGGTCACCTATCTGGATGCGATGGGGGTGGATGCAAAAGCGTTTGCGATATCGACGACCGCGAATCGTGATGGGATGGTTTGGCTGAATCCCGAAGATGCGAGGACACTTCGCTTCGCAAATAATGGGAGTGAGTTGCCGACGGCTGAGATAAAGTTGGCTGATATGCAGCCTTATCTAAGAATTCAGCAAAATCATTATAACGTAACTACGAGAGTATTATTTCTCTGCTTTAATCAAAAAATGGCAGTCCAATATGGAATTGTGACCGAACCTACTACGGCTGCTATGTTTGCGCAAAATCAGAAGCGATCATATTTTGAGTTGGATAACTCTGAATTCATGGTTGTGGAGGGTCGAGGCGGTGCTACAGCGCAGGATAGCACCACTTGGCTCGAACGGGAACTGACGCCAAGTCAAGTTCGGCAAATTATCAATGCGAACAGAATGGACGCTTGGATCGACGGATTTGGTGCAGTTCGATATGGAGCGCCTTTGGATTTGCCAACAGTACGAGACGAAATCACAGATTTCGCTCGACAATGCTATGGGGTCCGAGCCGAATTTTAGAATCTTCGGAGATATACAACTGCCAAACTTCGTTCGGTTGTGATTCGACTTTATTGTGCTGCTTAGCCAGAGTTTAGTGGAGTCGGGACAGCCCCATTCCCTCCCTCCCAACCCTCTCCCCTCAAGGGGACAAGGCTTTTAGCATTTGTGGCACTTGCACCCGCTCCTCCTCCGGCTTAATCGCGCGGTTAAAGGAGAGATGCCATGAAGATCGAACAGGGTATGGCGGCCGTCGTGACCGGCGCGGCTTCGGGTCTGGGGCGGGCGACCGCTTATGCGCTCGCGGCGGCGGGGGCAAAAGTTGCGATTTTCGATGTGAATGATGAGGCGGGCGAGGAAGTCGCGCATGCGATTGGCGGGCTGTTCTGCCATGTCGACATCACCAGCGAAGAGTCGGTGGTCGAGGGCTTTGCCAAGGCGCGCGCAGCGCACGGGCAGGAGCGGATCACCGTCCACTGCGCGGTGGTGCACCGCAAGGGCAAGACCGTGGGCCGCAACAAGGAGACGGGCGAGTTCACCCGGCTTTCGACCGAGGACTATGCCTTCGCCGCGAACGGCGTGCTGATCGCCAGCTACCGCGTGGCGAGCCTTTCGGCGCTGGGCATGGCCCATGCCGAACCGCTGGAAGGCGACGGCGAGCGCGGGACGATCATCCTGACGGGTTCGGTCGCGGCGCAGGATGCGCAGATCGGGCAGGTGGCTTATGGTTCGCTCAAGGCGGGCGTGGTCGGCCTCGTGCTGCCGATGGCGCGCGATCTGATGGACCTTGGCATCCGCGTGAATGCGATTCTGCCGGGCATCTTCGATACGCCGCTGCTGGGCCGCGTGCCGGAGAAGGTGCGCGCTGGCCTCAATGCCTCGGTGCCGTTCCCCAAGCGGCTGGGGCACCCGGAGGAGTTCGCCAGCCTCGCGATGGAGCTGGTGCGCAATTCGTACTTCAACGCGCAGGCGATCCGGCTGGATGGCGGGATCAGGATGGCGCCGCGCTGAGGCGCTGACCGCCCGTCACTCACCTCGTCGGCCCGTGCTTGACACGGGCCTTGGCTTCTTTTTGCGGCGTCGCGCTGGAAGAGAAGCCTAACCCCGGGTCAAGCCCGGGGTGACGAAAAGGTGGGGTCAAGCACGGGGTGACCGATATGGGGGCGGGAGGAGTCTTGCGGGTCTAGCCCGCTTTTATCGCGAGAAATGAGGCGGCGACGCCCAGCATCACCACGGCAAAGCCCCGGCGTACCCACTTGGTGCGTTGGGGGTCTGCCAGCCATGCCTGCGCGTGGCTGCCGGCGAGGACGATGGCGAGGTGGATTGCGGTGGCGATCACCGTGCTGACGAGCGCGAGCGTGAGCGCTTCGGTGAGGCCGAGGGCGCGGCCGTTCAGAAACTCCGGCGCGACGACCACGAAGAACAGGTAGGCCTTCGGGTTCAGCAGATTGAGCAGCGCGCCGGTGGCGAAGGCGCGCCGCGTGGCGGTGGGCGGCGGGGCTTTCTCCGCGCCGCGCCACGCCTCGATCGCAAGCCAGACCATCATCGCCGCGCCCGCTAGGCGCAGGCCGTGAAGCAGCGCGGGCATGGCGCTCAACAGCGTAGCAAGGCCGAGCGCGGCGAGCGCGCCATTGGCGAGGAGGCCAAGCGCCACCCCCGCCACCGCAGCGAGTCCGCTGCGCTTGCCCTCCGTTGCGGCAAGGCCCGCGAGCCATGCCATGTTGGGCCCCGGCGTCAGCTCGATCAGCAGGACCGCCGCTGCGAAGCCGGCAAGGTTGAGGTCGCCTTCCACCTAGACGGCGGTTCCTACCAGCCTGCCGATCCCGGCAGTGATCGCCATGGCAAGCGCGCCCCAGACGACGACGCGCAGCACCGGTCTGCCGATCGCCGCACCGCCCGCGCGCGCGCCGAATGCGCCGAGGAGGGCGAGGAAGAGGATCGAGCCGGTGGCCATGCCGGCAACCATCAGGCCCATCGGCAGGATCGCGGCGAGCAGCAGCGGCAGGGAGGCGCCGCCGGTGAACATGAGAGCCGAGGCCATGGCGGCGAGCACCGGCTGCGCCTTGGTCGTCTCGTTGAGGTGGAGCTCGTCACGCGCGTGGGCGGCGAGGGCGTCCTTCGCCATCATCTGGCGGGCGACTTCCCTGGCGGTCATCGGATCGACGCCGCGCTCCTCGTAGATCGCGGCAAGCTCTGCGTGTTCGTGCGCAGGATCGGATGCAAGTTCGGCGCGTTCGCGCGCGAGATCGGCGGCTTCGGTATCGGCCTGGCTGGACACCGAGACATATTCGCCCGCCGCCATCGCCATCGCGCCCGCCACAAGCCCCGCCGCACCCGCAACGAGCAGCGCTTGGCGGCCCGCGCCCGAGGCGGCGACGCCGAGGATCAGGCTGGCGGTCGAGACGATCCCGTCATTCGCGCCCAGCACCGCTGCGCGCAGCCAGCCGATCCGGCTTACGAGATGGCGTTCGTCGTGGGGTCGCATCCAATCTTCTCCTTGGCCCGTCCATGGTCCTGATGGCACCGGAGGGACAGGAGAAAAAGGATCTGGATCAAGAATCGCGGCTGGCGAGTGCGGCGGGTCCGGTCGGCGCAGGCGCCGCGTTCTCGATGATGGGTTGGCCAACGCCGAGCCGCTTGCCATCGGTGATGATCACCCGGTCGCCCAGGCTGGCGACGCCGAACAGGCGCTTGGCGAACGCATCGGGCACGCCGATGCAGCCGTTGGTGGCATAGCCGCGCTCGACCTTGCTGCCGTGGATCGTGATGCCGTCGCTGGTCAGGCGCAGCATCCACGGCATCGGCGCATCGTAGATGTTGGAGACGTGGTCGGCGTCCTTCTCGCTGATCGGGAACACGCCGGTGGGGGTGGGCTTGTTGCCATAGCCCTTGAGGATGGCGGTGGCGCCGATCTCGTGCCCGTCGCGGAAGACAGAGAGGGTGCGGGCTTCGAGGTCGACGGTGACCACGATCGGGCCGGTGGCCGCCGCGCTCTCGTCCCAGAAGTACTGGCCGAACTTGATCGGCTCGTCGATCTTGAGGATCGATTTGACCACAAAGGGACTGTTGGCCGGGGCAGGTGCGGGGGCTGCGGCGAGCGCGGGCCTGGGGGCAGGGTCTGCGGCGGTTGGCGCGACAACGTGGGCCTCGGCCTCTGACCCGCCGAATAGCACCTGCGCCACGTCCTTGCCGACATGGAACGCGAGGAGCGAGGCGAGCGCCATCGCGACGAAGCCCAGCGGCGCGCTTACCCAGCGGGTCCGCAGCAGATCGACAAGGCTTTGGGCGGACATTGTGAGGGGCGCTCCTTTCCCCTTAAAAATAGCGTAAACGGGGAGCAAGGCGAGCGCCATTCCGGGGCCGTCCCGCCTGGGGACGCCGAGCCAGACGCTCGTTAAGGGGCAGGGTTAACGCGCCGGGCGCGATCAGACCGTGCGCACCGTTATGGCAAGGCTGCGCAGTTCCGCTTCGCCGAAGCTGGTGAGGAAACTGGTGTCGGCGGCATCGCGGCCCACAGCGATCCGCGCGAAGTCTTCGGCCGTGGCCATGCCGGTCGCATCGACCACGCGCCAGGCGCCCTTTCCTGCCGCATCGGCCAGCCAGACCTCGGCCAGCGCGTGAAAATCCTGCGGCTTGACCGCGTGGCCATAGCCGCTGGAAAAGCGCGCCGGGATCGCTGCCGCGCGGGCGAGGCAGATCAGCACATGGGCATAGTCGCGGCACACTCCGCGCCGCTCGACGAAGCTGTCGATCGCGGTGGTCGAGGCATTGCTCGCCCCCGGCACATAGCGGAAGTGGCGGGCGATCCAGTCGCGCATCGCCACCACGCGGGCCCCGCCTTCGACTGCGGCGAATTCCTCATCGGCGAAGGGTACGAAGCGGCTGGCCGGGCAGTAGTGCGAATCCATGAGATAGGCCACCGTCTCTCCCGGAAGGCGATGCGGCGGCACCGCGGCCAGCGTTTCAAGCGGTTCGGCGCGGCGCAGCACTTCGACTTCGGCGCGGTAGGAAACGGCGAAGTCGCCTTCCTGGTGGAGCCAGATGCGCTCACCGATGCCATCCTGCGCGGGGACGCGGGCGAGGTGGCCCGCCGAGGTGCAATCGAGCGCGCTTGACAGCACGCGTTGGTCGGACGAGGCGGCGGCCTCGATCTGCAGGAGAATGTCGGTAGGCTCCTGGCAGTGCCAGGCAAGGTCGGCGGTTATCGCTAGTCGCATGCAGAAGCCCGGAGAGCCGCGCCGGATGGGGCGGATGTTCAGCATGGATAGGCCGCGTTTCAGGACGAAGAAAGGTTCGATCGGCTAAAATGCCCACGATGACCCAGATATACACTTGGCTCGAAACCGGAGCGCCCTGGCTGGGCCAGCTTTCGCCCCTGTTTGTCGCGACTTGCGGGGCGCTTGTGCTGGTGATCGCGGGCGGCGTGCTGGCAGCGCGGTCGCCGCGCACGGGCGGGATGGTGCGGCTGCTGGGCAATGGGCTGATGCTCGCGGTGTTCGGCCTTGCGGTCATGCGCTTCGTGCGGATGGACCCCTCGTTCGATGCCGCGCTTCACGCCGTCGGTGGGCCGGTGCAGACGGTCTCCGGCGGCGAGACCCGCATTCCGCTCTCGGCGGACGGGCACTATTGGATCACCGCGAAGCTCAATGGCACACCGCTGCGGCTGATGGTCGATACCGGGGCGACGGTAACGGCGATCTCGACCGATGTCGCGGAAGCGGCTGGGATCGAGCCCGATCCGCTGCGGCCCGAGGCCCGTGTCGAGACGGCGAACGGCACGGTGACAGCGGCGCCTGCGAGCATCGAAACCTTGCGCTTCGGCTCGATCGCGGCGCGCGATCTCGATGCGATTGTCATGCCCGGGGCAGACGGGCCCAATGTGATCGGTATGAACTTTCTGACCCGGCTAAAGGGCTGGCGGGTGGAAGATGGCGTACTGATCCTTACGCCCCACCGTCCGCAGCCCGCCGAGGAAACCTCAACCAGGTAAGGCGGCGCCAAAGGGCTTCGAGGGGGCCCTGCCCGAAGCGGGCGAGCCAGCCTTGCGGCCAGGCCAGCATCAGCGCCCAGCCGAAGAGGACCGCGAGCGGAAGCGCTGCGCGGGGCAGGACCATGCCAAGGCCTAGCCCCCAGCCTGCGAACAGCGCGGACATAACGAGGGTCGTCCCGAGGTAGTTGGTGAAGGCGCAGCGCCCGGCCGCCGCGAGGCGCTGCCCGGTGGCAGTTCCTGCAACCCTTGGCCAGAGCAGCAGCAGCGCGGCGAGATAGCCCATGGTCATCAGCAGGTGCGGCACGGCAGCGAAGGAGCCCATCACGGCAAACATCGCGGCCGGAGGAAAGCCCTGCAAGGCGGCCCAGCCGATCAGGCCCGCGCTCATTGCTCCGCCTGCGCCGATGCCGATGCGGGCGATGCGGCGCAGGGCGGCGGGCTCCCATTCGCCGGTGAAGAGGCCGAGGCGCATCAGGGACTGGCCGAGCAGCATGAGCGGAAAGGTTTCGAAAAAGGTCGCGCCGAGGCTCTCGAATGGGAACAGCGGCTCGGTGGTGAGGCGCAGGCGCACGGCTTCGAGGAAGCCGGAATGGAGTATGCGCAGGTCCGCCGTGATTGAGGCGCCGATGCGGCCCATCATCGCCGCGTGCTCGGCCATTTCAGCGCCGCTGCCCTGCCCGGCGAGCACGCGGGCCTCGGCCTGGGTAAAGGCCAGATCGCCGACGAGATCGAGCCCGTGGCTGACGAGGAAGACAAGCACCGCGCTTGCCGCCAGCGGTTCGGGTGCGAGGCGGCGGCAAGCTAGCGCGAGGAGCCCGCAGATCGCATAGGGCAGCAGGATATCGCCCCACCACAGCAGCGCATAATGGGCATAGCCAAAGGCCATGAGCCAGCCGAGGCGGCGGACTTGCGCGAAATCGGGATTGGCACCGCGCCGCTCCGCCGCTTGCGCGAAGAGCACCATGCTGGCCCCGAACAGCAGGGTGAACAGCCCGCGCATCTTGCCTTCGAACAGCACATAGGCAGCGATGAACCACAGTGACCCCGCGCGATCCGGGCAGGGGATCGCGGGGCTGAATGTGGCGAGCGTCGGACCCCAGAAGCCGGTGACGTTGATCGCGAGAATGCCGAGCACGGCGACGCCGCGCACGAAATCAAGCGCGGCTATGCGTTCATTCGGTGCGCCGCTCAAGCGTTCAGGGCCCGACCGCCAGGCAGGCAAGGCCGCCGGCCTTGAGCGCGGCGCAGGCATGCTGGGCGGCGCTTTGCGAGTAACCGCCAGCCAGCAGCCGGGTGACAGTGCCGGGGATGTCAATGCGCGGGTGGCCGGCCACTTCGGGGCGCCCGCGAACCTTGGCCCAGAGCGCATCGGCATTGGCCTTCACGCCGAACGCGCCGAGCTGGATCCGCCATGCGCCGCCCTCTGCAGCTGGTTTGGCGGCGGGGGTCGTTTGCGCAGCGGTAGCCGGGGCGGCGGGTCTGGGCGGCGCAGGCTTGGGCTGGACCGGCTTGGGCGCGGGTTTCGGTGCCGGGGCAGGCTGGGTCTCGGGTTCGGCCTCGGGCAGGGGCGCTTGCTCCGATGCTGCCGAGGGCGGCAGGTAGGCCGTTTCGATTGCGGTGGGCGCCAGCTGCGGCGGAGTGGGCGGTGAGGGCCGGGGTTCGGCGGGCCTGACCGGCAAGCCTTGTGCATCGAGGTCGGCGGCGGCCAATTCGCGACCACGTGCCTGGGCCGCTTGCTCCTCAAGTTCGGCGGCAAGGCTGACACCCATCTGGCGCTGCGCCAGGGGGATCGTCTGGTTCATCGTCGCGAGGCTGGCCGTGGCCTGCGGCAGGCCCGTGGCTGCGGCGCGGGCGATCAGCGCATAGGCGCGCACCCAGTCCTTGGACGCGTAGTCGCCGTTGTAGTGGGCGATGCCCAGTACATACATCGCGCGGGGCTCGCCCCGGTCGGCTGCGGCCTGCAGCCAGGGGATCGCCGCCAGCTGGCGGTTCGTCTGGAACAGGATGATGCCGTAGTTGTCCGCCGCTTGAACATGGCCGAGCCTGGCGGCCTTGCCGTAGTAGGCCTCGGCCTTGACAAGGTCCTTGGGCACGCCGCGACCCAGCTTGTAGGCTTGGCCGAGATTGAACAGCGCATCGGCATCGCCTTTCGCCGCGGGGCCTTGCCAGGCCTTGATCGCGGCCTCGTAGTTCCCCGCGCTCCAGGCATCGACTCCGGCGCGCACTTGCGCAGCGCCGGCGGCGCTTGGCGCGGTGGGAAGCGCTGTTTCTGCCGGCTTGGCCGGGCCCGCCGCTCCGGCGGGTGCGCAGATGGCCATGGCGCAGGTTCCGAGTATGGTTGCCGGCAAGAGAGCAAGTCCGCGCATGGCCGGTTGATTCTCCTTCGGGGCCCGCCGCCCCTGAACCTCGAGGGTTAACGATGCCGTGCGCCGCACCGGCGCGCAAGGGGCGGCCCTTGCAGCGCCGTGCGGGCTGACGGTCCTAAGTAAATTACCATAGATGGTTAATGCAATAAAGACAGGACTTTGCGCGCTATCGGGTCAGTGCGACGCGCTGCTTCACGCGCTCCGGAACCCTGCTGTTAACCAAAATTTGAGGGTCTTCTGCGATCCCCCGAAAGGAGACCGTCCAGTCTTTCCCAAAGGGGGGTTACTTTGCGCGTATTGGCTTTGGCATCGCAGAAGGGGGGTTCCGGCAAGACGACCTTGTCCGGGCATCTCGCCGTTCAGGCGCAGCGCGCCGGGGCCGGGCCGGTCGTGCTCATCGATATCGACCCGCAAGGCTCGTTGTCCGACTGGTGGAACGAGCGCGAGGCCGAGTATCCCGCCTTTGCCCAAACCACCGTCGCCCGGCTCGCCAGCGACCTTGCCGTGCTGCGCCAGCAGGGCTTCAAGCTGGCGGTGATCGATACCCCGCCCGCGATCACCATGGCGATCCAGTCGGTGATCTCGGTGGCGGAACTGATCGTCGTGCCGACCCGCCCGAGCCCGCATGACCTCCGCGCCGTGGGCGCGACGGTCGATCTGTGCGAGCGCGCGGGCAAGCCGCTGGTCTTCGTGGTCAATGCCGCGACGCCCAAGGCGCGGATCACGTCGGAAGCCGCTGTCGCGCTCTCGCAGCACGGCACAGTCGCGCCGATCACGCTGCACCATCGCACCGATTTCGCGGCCTCGATGATCGATGGCCGTACTGTCATGGAAGTCGATCCAACCGGCAAGTCCGCCGCCGAAGTCACGGCGCTGTGGACCTATGTCTCGGAGCGGCTCGAGAAGAATTTCCGCCGCACGGTGTTTGCCGTGCCCCAGCCGAACCCGGCAGCATCCGCGATGCCCGGTTCGCCGCGTCCCGGTGGCGGCTTCGGCCGCCGCGTGATCGGTTCGTGAGGGGAGAGGAGCGGCCATGACCGAACCCAAGCCTTTCGCCTCGCTCAGCCCGAGCCTGCTTGCCCGCAAGGGCGCGGCGCGCCCGGCCATGCGCCCGCAGATCCTGCCGCTGACGGCCGAGGACCAGCGCCGCATGGGCTTCGGCGCTGCAGTGCTGGCGTCGTCGCGCGATGACTTTGCCCCGCTGGACGGCGACGATCTGGGCTGGAACGACCTTGGCGAGGAAGCGGCTGCACCTGAAACAGCGCCCGCTGCAGAAGTGGTCGCGATCGCTGCGGACCCGCTTCCCGAACCGGCCCAGCCTGAAGTGCTGCGGCGAATCGAATCGCTCGCCGACGTCCTGTCTGCCCCGGCCGCACGCGAGCCGGTACGCCGCGCCCGCCGTGAGCGCGGTGCTGCGCTGAAAGATGGCCGCAAGGCCGCCTTCACGCTGCGCCTCGATGCAGTCCGTCATCTGCGCCTGCGTCTTGCCTGCACGATCGACAATCGCAGTGCCCAGCAAATCGTGGTCGAGGCTCTCGACCAATTCCTTGAAACCAAGCCGGGTCTCGATGACCTGGCGCGCCGCGCGCGGCACTCGTGAACCGCCTCCAGCCGGGACTATACGCCATGACCACCGCTACCCAGAGCTCGAATGATCGCAAGGCGGCCTTCCGCCTTGCCCGCCTGTGCCTGACCACCGCGCTGGCCGCAGGGCTGCTGGCGGGCTGTGCCGCCGGCGGTCCGAACCACGCGAAGTTTGCCGCAAGCGCCCAGACCGCGCTCGGCAAGGGCAGCACGGAAAAGGCGATCGCGCTGGCCGAACAGGCTGTGCTGACGGCGCCGCGCACTGCGGCCTATCGCACGCTGCTGGGCTCGGCCTATCTTCGCGCCGGCCGCTTCGAGGCGGCACGTCAGGCGTTTGACGAGGCGATGCAGCTTGGTGAGGACAGCGGCAAGGCTGCGCTGAGCCTGGCGCTGGCGGATATCGCGCTCGGCCGCGGCGCCGATGCGGTCGACACGCTGAACACCTATCGCGATGCGATCCCGGCATCGGACTACGGCCTGGCCTTGGCGATGGCTGGCCAGACCCAGACCGGCATCGCTGCGCTGACCGACGCGCTGCGCAACGGCGAGAACACTCCCAAGGTGCGCCAGAACCTTGCATATGCCTATGCGCTCGATGGCAGCTGGCGCGAAGCCAAGCTCATGGCCGGGCAGGACGTGCCGGCCGACAAGCTCAACGAGCGGCTGCAGACATGGGCTGCCATGGCGAGCCCCGAAGAAACCCGCCGCCGGGTCGCGAGCCTGCTGGGCGCGCCGCTGCGCACCGATGGCGGCCAGCCGACCGCGCTGGCTCTGGCGAACTTCCCCGAGCCGCAGAAGCTGGCCGATGAAGCCGCTGCCAAGGCTGCGGCCGACCAGGCTGCCGGTGCCGATGCCGAAGCGCTTGCCAAGGCGGCGGTGACGGCAATGCCCGCCGCGCCTGCCGAGACCCCGGCCGCGCCGGCCCCCGCGCTGGCCGATGCCTCCACCGCGCCGGCCGCTGTGCAGCTTGCTTCGATCGATCTCGCGCCTTCGGCCGCGCCAGCCGCTCCGGCGCAAGTGGTTTCGAACCCGGTTGTCCAACCGATTCCGGCCGCTGCCGCTACCGCTGCGCCTGCCGGTCATGGCAGCCACGTGGTCCAGCTTGGCTCGTTTGCCTCGGCCGAAGGGGCCCAGCGCGCCTGGCGGCATTTCGCCGCGCGCAATCCGGGTCTTGTCGGCTACCACAGCCAGATCACGCAGGTGGCGGTGAAGGGCAAGCAGTTCTGGCGGGTCCAGGCTGCGGGCTTCAGCGGCTTCGCTTCGGCGCGGCAGATGTGTCAGACGGTCAAGGCCAAGGGCGGCGTCTGCCTCGTGATGGCCGAACCGCGCGGCCTTAGCCCCGAGGGCAAGCCCAGCGAAACCCGCATGGCGCGCCGCTGAACCGAGTATCCGTTTCACGTTGAAGGCGGCACCGGGGGCGGTGCCGCCTTTTGCGTATCTGCCGGGCTGAACCGCCCCTTCAGGCGATCCGGTTGCCGCCCTTGAACAGCGCCGTGACACGGCCTTCCACCGGCCGGCGGTCGAACGGGGTGTTGCCAGCGGTTGCGGCCATCTTGCTGCGATCGACGATCCATGGCCGCTCGGGCTCGACCAGGGCCAGATCGGCCTCCAGCCCCACTTCAAGACGCCCGGCCTGAACCCCCAGCAGGCTTGCAGGATTGCCCGCGAGGAGCGCGAAAGCGCGGGCCAGATCGATATGGCCGTCGCGCACCAGCGTGAGCGTGAGCGGGAGGAGCGTCTCGGCTCCTGCCATGCCCGGCTCGGCATCGGCGAAGGGGAGGCGCTTGTCTTCGGCGCCGCGCGGATCGTGGCCGGAGGCGATGACGTCGATCGTGCCGTCGGCGACGGCGGCGATCACCGCCAGCCGGTCGGCATCGCTGCGCAGCGGCGGCGAGAGGCGGCAAAAAGTGCGGAACTCGGCGAGCTCCAGATCCGAGAGCATGAAGTGTGCCGGGGTGACACCGGCGGTCACGCGCACGCCGCGCGCCTTGGCGGTGCGGACCAGTTCGAGCGCGGCGGAGGTGGTCACTTGCCGGAAATGGAGGCGGCAACCGGTGAGTTCGGCCAGTGCAAGGTCGCGCGCCACGGCCAGCGCCTCGGCTTCGGCAGGGGCGGAGGGAAGGCCGAGACGGGTCGCCATCTCGCCCGCCGTCGCAACGGCATGGCCGGCAAGGCCTGCGTCCTCGGCATGTGTCACGAGCACGAGGCCGAGCATCGCGCAGTAGCTCATCAGGCGGTGCATCACACCCGAATCGGCGATCCAGCGCCGCCCGGTGGCAACCGCCTTGGCGCCCGCCTCGCGCATCAGGGCGAGTTCGGCGAGTTCCCTGCCTTCCAGCGCGCGTGTCGCTGCGGCAAGGGGGTGGACCCACATGTCTGGCTTGCCTGATTGCGCGGCGAAGCGGACGCGGGCCGGGTGATCGAGCGGCGGGCCCTGATCGGGCATGAGCGCGGCGCGGGTGATCCCGCCGAAGTGGAAGGCGGGCTTGTCGATCGCGAAGACGCCAAGGTCGACAAGGCCGGGAGCGACGAGCGCGCCCTTGGCGTCGAGCACCTCGTCGCCGGCTTCGGGCGCCACATCGCCGAGCGCGACGATGCGCCCTTCGGTGCAGCGCAGCGCGCCGGGCCGGGGCGCGCCGGTGGGGAGCACGAGGCTGCCGCCGATGATCGTGAGCGGGCGCGGGGTCATGCCGCCGCTCCTGCGGTTTCGGCCCAGCCTGGCAAACCCCGCGCGCGGCGGGTCAGCACGTCGAGGCAGGCCATGCGGATCGCGACACCGCTTTCGACCTGGCGGGTGATAAGGCTGCGGGTCGGATGGTCGGCGACCTGGCTGTCGATCTCGATCCCACGGTTCATCGGGCCGGGATGCATTACGAGGACGTCGGGCGGCAACTTGGCGAAGCGGTCCAGCGTGAGGCCGTAGAGATGGCGGTATTCGCGCGGGGAGGGGATGAACTGTCCCGCCATGCGCTCCTGCTGAAGGCGCAGCATCATGACCACTTCGGCGCCTTCGAGAGCGGCGTCGAAATCGTGGAACGGGCGCACGCCCATTGCGGTGATTTCAGCCGGCATCAGGGCGGGCGGAGCGCAGACATTGACGACAGCGCCGAGCGCAGTGAGCGAAAGGATGTTGGAGCGCGCGACGCGGCTGTGGAGGATATCGCCGCAGATTGTCACCTTGAGGCCGTTGAGATCGCTTCCCGGCGCAAGGCCGAGTGCGTGGCGGATGGTGAGCGCATCGAGCAGCGCCTGCGTCGGATGCTCGTGACTGCCGTCGCCCGCATTGAGCACCGGGCAATCGACCTTGTCGGCGATCAGGCGCACCGCGCCCGAGCTGGCATGGCGGATGACAATGGCATCCGCGCGCATGGCGTTGAGTGTCATCGCCGTATCGATCAGCGTCTCGCCCTTCTTCACGCTGCTGGTGGCGGCGTGCATGTTGACCACATCGGCGCCGAGGCGTTTGCCCGCAATCTCGAACGACAGCAGCGTGCGGGTCGAGTTCTCGAAGAAGGCGTTGATGATGGTGAGGCCCGAGAGCAACTCGGCCCGCTTGTGGCGCTGGCGATTGAGCGCGAGCCACTGCTCGGCCTCATCCAGCAGGTAGAGAATCTCGTGCCGCGCGAGATGTGCAATGCCGGTGAGATCGCGGTGCGGGAAGGCAAGGCCACCTTCCGGGTAGCGGCTTTCGGCGTCTGGGATCGATATGGCCATCGAAACCATGCCCCTAGAGCGCCTCTTGGGGCGGCTCAAGTGTTTCGGCTGGTATCGGGGGGCGCGCGCACCTAGATATCCCCCATGACGTTTGCCCGCTCGGTCTGGAAGATCCTCGTCGCCATCAAGGACGGCCTTGTGCTGCTCCTGCTGCTCCTGTTTTTCGGCGCGCTTTATGTGCTGCTCACGCTGCGGCCGGCGCCCGGCCTGGTCCATCCGGGCGCGCTCTACATCGCGCTCGAAGGCCCGGTGGTCGAGGAGCGCGCGCGCTTCCGGCCGGCACGGCTGCTGGCAGGAGAAACGCCCGAGAAATCGGTGCAGGAACGCGATCTGGTCCGCGCGGTGGAGGCCGCGGCAAGCGACGATCGGATCAAGGCGGTCGTGCTCGATCTCGAGGAGTTCGGCGGCGGCAGCCAGGTGGCAATGTCCCGCATCGGCGCGGCGATGGACAAGGTCCGCGCGGCGAAAAAGCCGGTGCTGGTGCGCGCCGGGCTCTATACCGACGACGCGGTGCAGCTGGCCGCGCATGCAAGCGAAGCCTGGGTCGACCCGCTGGGCGGCGCACTGGTGGCGGGGCCGGGCGGCACGAACCTCTATTTCAAGGCGCTGCTCGACCGGCTGAAGGTGAAGGCGCATGTGTTCAAGGTGGGCACGTACAAGAGCGCAGTGGAGCCCTTCACCCGCGAGAATGCCTCGCCAGAAGCCAAGGAAGCCCTTGGCGCGGTTTATGCGGCGCTGTGGGAAACCTGGCAGGCCGACGTGAAGAAGGCGCGCCCCAAGGCGGACATCGCGCTGGTAACGACCGATCCGGTCAGGTGGCTCTCGGCGTCCGGCGGCGATGCGGCCAAGGCGGCGCTCGCGGCGGGCCTGGTCGACCGCATCGGCGACAAGGTTGCCTTCGGCAAGCGCGTTGCCGAAATCGTCGGCAAGGATCCAGCGGGCGATGATGCTGCGTTCAAGGCGACAGCGCTCGGGACCTATCTCGCCGACCGGAAACCTTCGACCGAAGGCAAGGCGATCGCGGTGGTGACGGTTGCGGGCAATATTGTTGATGGCGAGGCAGGGCCGGGTACTGCGGGCGGCGACCGGATTGCCGCGATCATCGACAAGGCGGCGGCAAGCGGGGACTACGCCGCGCTTGTCTTGCGGGTCGATTCGCCAGGCGGCTCGGTGACGGCGGCCGAGCGCATCCGCGCCGCCGTTGCGCGGATGAAGGCGAAGAAGCTGCCTGTTGCGGTTTCGATGGCGGGCCTTGCGGCGAGCGGTGGCTATTGGGTCTCGACCCCGGCCGACCGGATTTTTGCCGAACCGGCAACGATCACCGGCTCGATCGGCATTTTCGCCATCATCCCGAGCTTCGAGGAGGCGCTTGGCCGCATCGGCGTCGGCACCGACGGCGTGCGCACGACGCCGCTTTCTGGCCAGCCTGACGTGTTTGGCGGGTTCTCACCCACGGCCGAAGCCGTGATCCAGCAGCAGATCGAATCGGGCTATGGCCGCTTCATCGGCCTTGTTGCCGAAGCGCGGCACAAGACTCCGGCCGAGATCGACAAGATTGCACAGGGACGCGTGTGGGATGGCGGCACGGCGCGCCAGCTGGGCCTGGTCGATGAGCTCGGCGGGGTCGATGAAGCGCTCGCCTGGGCGGCGAAAGCAGCAGGGGCGCCTAGCTGGCACGCGGTCTATCTCGGTAGTGAGCCCGATCCCGTCGGCGCGCTCTTCGCGCAGCTCGCGGATAGCGAAGCCAGTGCCGCAAACGGCGCGGCGCCGCCCGATTTCGCGGCGCTGGCGGCGCGGCGACAGGGCGCGCTGGCTGGCCAGCTGGCGGCCGATCTGGGCCGGCTGATGGGCGGTGCAGGGGCGCAGGTCTACTGCCTCGAATGCGCCGGTCTGACCTCTGCCGCCCCTTCCACGGCAACGCCTGCCCTACCGGGCTGGCTGGCGCTCCTGGCGCGGCTGGCCGGGTAGGGCGCATGCCATGTCCTGAAGGGCCTTTGCCAAGGCTTGCCCTTTGCCCGCCGCTGCGATAGGGGCGGCCCTCGCTTTTCGCCGGACGCGGGCGTGGCGGAACTGGTAGACGCGCTGGATTTAGGTTCCAGTATCGCAAGATGTGGGGGTTCGAGTCCCTTCGCCCGCACCAGACCCGCCCGGCCTTTCCAGCAATATGGCCCTGCCACCTCAGTGGCAGGGCCGAGAGATTGATGACCAGGCGTCGTTACGAGAAAGTTGGAACACTGATGCAGATCGTCGAAACCAGCAATGAGGGCCTCAAGCGCGCCTATGCCCTGACTATCGCCGCGACGGACATCGCCGCGCGAGTCGAGGGTGAGGTCAAGAAGATGACCCCGCAAGTGCGCATGCCCGGCTTCCGCCCCGGCAAGGTGCCCGCGAACCTCGTGCGCAAGATGCATGGCCCCGCGCTGCACCAGCAGGCGCTCGAAGGCTCCATCCGTGAAGCGATGGACAAGCTTGTCGCCGAAAAGGGCCTGCGCCCGGCGACTCAGCCCGATGTGTCGCTCGCCGAGGGCTATGAGCAGGGCAAGGATGTCGAGCTGACCGTCAGCGTCGAAGTGCTGCCCGAAATCGCTGCGCCGGCAATCGACGGCCTCAAGCTTGAACGCCTCGTTGTCGAGGTCAGCGAGAGCCAGGTTGACGAGGCGATCGAGCGCATCGCCGCAGGCCAGAAGCGCTTCGAGGACGCGCCCGAGGGCACGGTTTCCGCCGATGGCGACCAGCTGATCATTGATTTTGCCGGTTCGGTCGACGGCGTCGCCTTCGACGGCGGCACGGCCAGCGACCAGCCGCTCGAACTGGGTTCGGGCCGCTTCATTCCCGGCTTCGAGGAACAGCTTGTCGGCGTTTCGGCGGGCGACGAACGCACGATCACCGTTACGTTCCCGGATGATTATCCGGCCGAGAACCTTGCGGGCAAGGAAGCGCAGTTTGCCATCGTCGTGAAGGCTGTGAAGCACGCGGCCGACTTCGTCGCGGACGATGACTTTGCCAAGTCGCTGGGCCTTGAGGGCATCGACCAGCTGCGCGGCCTGATCAAGGGTCAGATGGAGCAGGAAACCGCCGGGCTCACCCGCACGGCGATGAAGCGCGCGCTGCTTGACCAGCTCGCCGCCGGTCACGATTTCGCGGTGCCGCCCTCGATGGTCGAGGCCGAGTTTGCGCAGATCTGGCAGCAGCTGACCGACGAAGCCGCCAAGGAAGAAGACCCCGCCGCCGCACTCGCCGAGATCGACGGCGAGAAGGACGATTACCGCAAGATCGCCGAGCGCCGCGTGCGCCTTGGCCTGCTGCTTTCGGAAATCGGCCAGGCCAATGGCGTGCAGGTCACCGCGCAGGAAATGGAAATGCTGATGCGCCAGGCGGCACAGCAGTACCGTGAGCAGGACCGCCAGCGCTTCATCGACTACATCCGTTCGGATGCACTCGCCGCTGCCCAGCTGCGCGCGCCGCTCTATGAGGACAAGGTCGTCGACTTCCTGTTCGACAAGG
This sequence comes from Novosphingobium sp., assembly GCF_037133355.1. Taxonomy (GTDB): domain Bacteria; phylum Pseudomonadota; class Alphaproteobacteria; order Sphingomonadales; family Sphingomonadaceae; genus Novosphingobium. The sequence continues at coordinate 33,790 of NZ_JBAXOI010000022.1, forward strand.
CCGAAGTGACCGAGCGCAACGTGACCCGCGAGGAGCTCCAGGCCGCGATCGAAGCAGACGAGAACGGCACGCCTGCCGAGGTGAAGCCGGCCGAGAAGGCCGCGCCGAAGAAGGCTGCCAAGAAGGCCGCGAAGGCCGAGACGGCCGAAGAAGCCCCGGCTGCGGAAGAAGCGGCTCCGGCCGAAGCTGAAGCTGAAGCCAAGCCTGCCAAGAAGGCACCTGCCAAGAAGAAGGCGGCCGAGCCTGCCGCAGACGCCGAAGCGGCGCCTGCCGAGGAGGCCGCCCCGGCTCCGAAGAAGAAGGCCCCGGCCAAGAAGAAGGCTGCCGAGGCCTGATTTCAGCCGTAAGGCATTGAAAAACAAAAGGGGCGCTCCTCGCAAGGGGCGCCCCTTTTGGCGTGCGTGTGCCATCCGTATTCGCGCGGATTGACCCGGCGAATCAGTGCGTGAGAGATTCGGGCAGGCTCGGTTCCTGGGAGGGCATCCGATGCATACCGTTCGCAATCGCCTCGCTTCGCGTCCGCCGATCAAACAGCCCGCTCCGTCCGGGCACAAACCGCCGCATACCGCTGCCTTGCAGCACGAACTTGCCTATCTCCAGCGCGGCTCGATGGCTGTGCCGCTGGCTATTCCGGATGCGTCCGGGCTGATCGAGGCCCGCCTCGCCAAGCGGCGAACCGCCAAGGGGAAGAAGGCGCGCAAGGCTGCCGCACGGCTCGCCGCAGCGCGTGAGGCGCAGGCGCTGGCCACGGGTCACGATGTGACCACCAGTCGCCCGCCAAAGACGCGCGGCAAGGGCGGGGCTGCCAAGGTCGGCGCAGCGAAAATCAAGACCGGGCCGGCCGCGACCGTGAAGGCAGAAACCGCGCCGACGATCGCCGCGCAGGAAGACAGCGCGCTCCTGCAGCAGTGCCTTGCCGCCGAACCAGCCCTGGCGCTGACTTTGCCCGCGCGGCCTGAACCGCTTGTGGTGGAAGCGCGCGATGTGCTGCCCGATCTCCGGATCGATGCCCCCGCACTGCCTGCTCTACCCAAGCCACTGGCGGAAACTCTGCCGATTACGCCCGAGCCCGAAGCAGCGGCCGCCGCTCCGGCGGACGAACCGCTGCCGCGCGCACGGGCGCTGGTCCCGGCGCGGCGGCAGGGGCTTGTCGATGTGATCGCCTTCCTGCTGCGCGATTCCGGGCGGCGGCTCGCGCGCTGGTCTTCGCATCGGCACAAGTCGAAGGCCCAGCGCTCGGTTCTGCGAATCGAGGAGGCGCGTCAGATCAACCTGCAGCGCGAGCTCGAAGCGCTCGAGGCGCTGCACCGTAACAAGGGCTGACTATTCGCCCCAGCGCTTGAGCGAGGGCTTGGGCACGGCCACCGTCCGCGCCCGTTCATAGGCCGCGCCCGCTTCGAGCACGCGCTTGTCGTCCCATTTGCCGCCCATGAACGAGAGGCCCATTGGCAGCCCCTCGACCGCGCCCATCGGCACGGTAAGGTGCGGATAGCCCGCGATCGCCGCAAGGCTGCCCATGCCGACATCGATGCTGTGATCGCCCGTCACGAGATCGATCGCCCAAGCGGGTGCCCCGGTCGGGGCGACGAGGAAGGAGACGGCATTATCGGCGAGCAGCTTGTCAATCCCCTCCACGCCGGCAAGGCGCAGCGAGTTCTCGCGCGCCTTCTTGTAGACGGCGGTGTCTGTCATCGCCTCGGCTTCCTCGAACTCGTTCTGACCGAACCACCTGAGTTCTTCGGGGTGCGCCTTGTTGAAGGCGATGGCGTCCGCCAGCGTGCGTGCGGGCGGCGTGTTCTTGAACGAGGATGCGGGCACCGACTGGAGATAGGCGGCAAGATCGGTGCGCAGTTCGTAGAGCAGCACGGTGTACTCATCGCGGCCCATTTCGGCGGGCGGGGTGTAGTCGATATCGACCAGAGTGGCGCCCGCAGCCTTGAGATCGGCCAGTGCCTTTTCGAACAGCGCGGCAACCTTGGGGTTGTTGCCCACCGCGCTGCGCAGCACGCCAAGCCGCACGCCCTTGAGGCTGGCGGCGGCAAGGCCGGCGGCAAAGTCGGTCTTGTGGGCATTGGCCTCGGCCGTCGCGGCATCGGCGGGATCGGTGCCGGCCATGGCGGTGAGCATGAGCGCGGCGTCGCGCACGCTCGTCGTCATCGGGCCGACGGTGTCCTGACTATGGCTGATAGGCACGACATGAGTGCGGCTGACCATGCCGACGGTGGGCTTGAAGCCGACAATACCGTTCACGGAGGCGGGGCAGGTGATCGAGCCGTCGGTCTCGCTGCCGATCGCGCCCCATGCGAGCCCCGCCGCGACCGCCGCGCCGCTGCCCGAGGAAGAGCCGCAGGGCGACCGATCAAGCGCATGGGGATTGCGGGTCTGCCCGCCGACCGCGCTCCAGCCGCTGGAGGACTGGCCCGAACGCATGTTGGCCCATTCGGAAAGGTTGGTCTTGCCCAGCACCACCACGCCTGCAGCGCGCAGGCCGAGCATGAAGGGCGCATCCCGCCCGGCGAGGTTGTCCTTCAGGAGCAGGCTGCCGGCGGTGGTCGGCATGGGATCGGCGGTCTCGACGTTGTCCTTCACGAGGATGACCTTGCCCGCGAGCGGCCCCTGCACCTTGGCGGCGGCTGCTTCGGCCTTGGCGGCGTCGGGATTGAGCGCGATCACCGCGTTGATCTTTGGCCCCGCCTTGTCGATCGCCTTGATCCGCGCGAGGTAGGTCGCGACGCCGTCCTCGGCGTGCAACGCGGTGCCGCCAAGCGCGGTCGCGGCCAGAAGAACGGCGCCGAGCGCTTGGGTTGCGAGTCTGGTCATGGAAGCCCCCGATGGAATGATCGGGCGATGCTGGGGCGAAGCGGGGCCCCTTGCAAGCGCATCGAGGGGCAAGACTCCCGGTTTTTCGCCACCATTGCCGCGCCATGCACGACTTTTCGCGTGGTTTGCCCGGATGATCGGTTAATGCCCTTGAACATCCCGGCGTGGCACGCGACATAGACCCGGCACATTCAAGAGGACTCTATGCTCGATCTTTATGGCGCCAGCGGCGCATCGGTCTATGGCAATCACGGCAAGTTCACCCACGATCCCGTCACCGGGGCGCTCGTTCCGGTCGTGGTCGAGCAGACCAGCCGCGGCGAACGCAGCTTCGACATCTTCTCGCGCCTCCTGCGCGAACGCATCGTTTTCGTGACCGGCGAGATCGAGGACAACATGGCCTCGCTGATCGTGGCGCAGCTCTTGTTCCTGGAATCCGAGAACCCCTCGAAGGACATCGCGATGTACATCAACTCGCCGGGCGGCGCGGTGACCGCGGGCCTGGCGATCTATGATACCATGCAGTACATCCGTCCGCGCATCTCCACCGTCTGCATCGGCCAGGCAGCCTCGATGGGCAGCTTCCTGCTGGCTGCGGGCGAGCCGGGCCTGCGTGTAGCGCTGCCCAACGCCCGGATCATGGTACACCAGCCTTCGGGCGGGGCGCGTGGCATGGCGTCGGATATCGAGATCCAGGCGCGTGAGATCCTGCGAATCCGGGCGCGGATGAACGAGCTTTACGTGAAGTTCACCGGCCGCACGCTTGAGGAAATCGAGAAGGCGATGGACCGCGATACCTTCCTCGAGGCCGAGGAAGCGCTGAAGTTCGGACTCGTCGACAAGGTCTACGAATCGCGCCCCGCGTCCGACCAGATCGACGGCGAGGCAGGTTCGGGTGGTGCACCCACGCCGTGATTTCGTCCTGTTCCCAGCATCTTGCCCTAAAATGACAGGGTGCTGGATCAGGGAATATTCGCTATTTTCGTGTCCGGTTGATTAATGCCCTCCGGGTAGTAGGATAACCGGGTCCGCCTCTCGTGGAGAGGCGTCTGGGATTGAAGAATGACCAAGCTTTCCGGATCGGATACCAAGAGCACGCTGTACTGCAGTTTCTGCGGCAAGTCGCAGCACGAGGTACGCAAGCTCATTGCCGGCCCCACCGTGTTCATCTGTGATGAATGCGTCGAGCTGTGCAACGACATCATCCGCGAGGAGACCAAGGCCGGTCTCGCCGGAAAGAAGGACGGCGGCGTCCCTACCCCGCGCGATATCTTTGCGACGCTTAACGATTACGTGATCGGCCAGGACCGCGCCAAGCGCGTGCTCTCGGTGGCGGTGCACAACCACTACAAGCGCCTGAAGCACAGCGGCAAGGGCGGCGACGTCGAGCTTTCGAAGTCGAACATCCTGCTCGTCGGGCCCACGGGCTCGGGCAAGACGCTGCTGGCGCAGACCTTGGCCAAGACGTTCGACGTGCCCTTCACCATGGCCGACGCGACCACGCTGACCGAAGCCGGCTATGTGGGCGAGGACGTCGAGAACATCATCCTCAAGCTGCTCCAGGCCTCCGACTACAACGTCGAGAAGGCGCAGCACGGCATCGTCTACATCGACGAGATCGACAAGATCAGCCGCAAGGCCGAGAACCCCTCCATCACCCGCGATGTTTCGGGCGAAGGCGTGCAGCAGGCGCTGCTCAAGCTGATGGAAGGCACGACTGCGAGCGTGCCGCCGCAGGGCGGGCGCAAGCATCCGCAGCAGGAATTCCTGCAGGTGGACACGACCAACATCCTGTTCATCTGCGGCGGCGCCTTTGCCGGCCTTGAAAAGATCATCTCGGACCGCTTGCAAAAGCGCTCGATCGGCTTTGGCGCGCATGTCGCGGACCCGGACAAGCGCAAGGTGGGTGAATTGCTCCAGAAGGCGGAACCGGAGGACTTGCTCAAGTTCGGCCTGATCCCCGAATTCGTCGGCCGTCTACCGGTGATCGCCACGCTCAACGACCTCGATATCGAGGCGCTGGTCAAGATCCTGCGCGAGCCCAAAAACGCGCTGATCAAGCAGTACCAGAAGCTGTTCGACCTTGAGGACGTGCAGCTGACCTTCACCGACGAGGCGCTCGAAGCGATCGCCAAGAGGGCAATCGAACGCAAGACCGGCGCACGCGGGCTGCGCTCGATCGTCGAAGGGCTGCTGCTCGACACGATGTTCGACCTGCCCACGCTGGAAGGCGTGACCGAAGTGGTGGTCGACAAGGACGTGGTCGATGGCCGCAAGGAACCGGTGCAGGTTCTGAAGGGCAAGGATCAGGCGGCTTAATCAGCTTCGCCGAAGCGCTAAGCTCTGATCGCCCGCCGGCACCATCGGCGGGCGATCTGCTTTTGGGGTGCCGCTATTCCAGACGGGCGGCCACGCGGGTTATTAGGTCCATGCGCTCGTGAAGCACTGCGACGATCTGTGGCCGCTTTCCCTCCTGCAAGCGGCAAAAGATGTGATGGTGCTGACAGCGTCGCACCCGTAGCCCTGGCCCGAGGTCACTTACGTCGCGGTGTGGAGGATCTCCGGCAGCCAGGGCTGCCATGGCCTGTTCAAGGTCTCTTACGTATCGCGCGGCCTGCTGCGATCCCCATTGCTCGCGGGTGTAGCGAATGATGCCCCGCAGATCCTGTTCTGCGGCTTCGAACAGGTCGTAGGAGCGTTTCAAGCCGGATATTCGCCGCCAAGCTCTTCGCGAAGGATATCATCCACATTCTTGGTCGAGAGCGGGCCATCCATGCGGGCATTGAGCAAGTCCCTAAGCTGGTCCCATGCCCCTTCCTCGCCGGGTTCAGCCGGGAACAGGCGCTCGACGGCATACTGCCTAATCGTCTTGCCTTGAAGAGCGGCAATTGCCTTGAGGCTCTTGTGCTGTTGTTCGGTGAGATCAATGGACAACCTGCTCATGGGTGCACATTACCACAAATGTGGGTCTGGAGCCAGTTCGCATCTAGCTGTGTGTATCCTCCCCATCCCGTCAGGACGAGGAGGATCTGGGTCAGGCGGCCACCTTCGCAAACCGCGCATCCGCGGCGCCCCACGTCGCGGCGGCCATGAACGCATCGACATAGGCCGCGGCCTTCGCGCCGTAGTCCATGGCGTAGGCGTGTTCGTACATGTCCATGGCGAGGATCGGGGTGCCGCCCGCGAGGGTCTGGGTGTGGTCGCTCGCCCACTGGTTGGTGAGGCGGCCATCGTGCGGGGACCATTGCAGCAGGACCCAGCCCGAGCCGCCACCGAGCGCCTTGCCCATCGCGGAAAACTCGGCCGCCCAGCGGCTGACGCTGCCGAAATCGCGCTCGATCGCTGCGCCGAGTTTGGCGCCCGGCTTGCCGCCGGTTCCGAGGCACGAGAAGTAGACTTCGTGCAGTAGCATCGAGTTCCACGCGATGAGTTCCTCGCGCTTCAGGCCGTTGAGCATGAAGCCGGGGGCGGTTGCCATGTCGAGCTTGGCGAGTTCCCCCTTGATCGCGCCGATGCGCTTCACCGCGCTGACGTAGTTGTTGTCATGGTGGCTGGTGAGGAGCTTGGCGGACAGGCCGGGGATCGTGGCCGGATCGAAGGGCAGCGGGGCCGGAGCGGGTGCGAAGACCGGGCCTTGGGGGGCGGGGGCGGCGGTCTGCGCGGCGGCGGGGAGCGCGCTGGCGGCGGCGGCGGTGAGCGCGGCGGTGAGGGCGGTGCGGCGGTCGATGGACATGGGGGGCTCCTTCGGAGGGTTCGCACGAGAGTACGGCCCCGCCCCCGGCCCTGTCCAGCAGTCTCCTAGGCCACCTTGGCGCGGGGCTGGCAGGCGGGCGCGCAGGCGTGGCCTGCGTGGTCGCTGGTTTCGATCTGCACGGTCGAATGGCAGATGCTGAAATCATGCTCCAGGGTGTGGGCGAGGCTGGTGAGGAAAGCATCGCCCGGGTGACCGGCGGGGATCACGAGATGTGCGGTCATCGCGGTTTCGGTCGTGCTCATCGGCCAGATATGGAGATCGTGGACAGCACTGACCCCGGGCAGGCCCGCGAGATAGTGGCGCACCGCGTGGCCATCGACCGAAGCGGGGACGCCGTGGAGGCCCATCTTGAGCGAATCCTTGAGGAGGCCCCAGGTGCCTGCCGCGATGATGCCGACGATGACGAGGCTGGTGACCGGGTCGATCCACCATGCGCCCGTCAACGCGATGACGAAGCCTGCGGCGACCACACCCGCCGAAACCGCAGCGTCGGCGGCCATGTGCATGTAGGCACCGCGGATGTTGATGTCGCTATCGCGGCCGCGCAGGAAAAGCAGTGCGGTGAGCGTGTTGACCGCTATGCCGATGCCAGCGACGATCATGACCGGACCCGCCGCGACGGGCTGGGGCGCGATCAGGCGGTGGATCGTCTCGACGAGAATGGCGCCAAGGGCGACAAGGAGCAGCGCGGCGTTGAACAGCGCGGCGAGGATCGAGCTCGACTTGTAGCCATAGGTGAAGCGCGCCGACGGTGGGCGGGCGGCGAGCATGCTGGCGGCCCAGGCAATGGCCAGGCTGAGCACATCGGAAAGGTTGTGCCCGGCATCGGCGACGAGCGCCATCGAGCCTGCGGCAAACCCGTAACCCGCCTCGATCGCCACGAACGCCGAATTGAGCGCGATGCCGATGGCAAAGGCGCGGCCGAAGCTGGCGGGGGCGTGGTGGTGATGGCCGTGCGCGTGGCCATGCTCATGCCCGTGATTGTGGTGATGGTGGTGCGCGCCCGACATGGACGGGTTCCTAGCGCCTTCCGCAACGCTAGGAAAACGCTTTGAATGCCAGGGGGCCTGTAAGCCGGGTTCTGTAGCGCGGACGGTATCCCCCAAGGTCACCCTTGACATGTGGACCGTATCCGCACTGGCAACCATTCCTCTAGGCGGCCCGTTGCCGGGCGCGCTCAAGCGACCAACCCGGACTGCTGGCCCGAAACAGGCCTGCTTCCGAAGAAGCGCGCAGTCCCTATTCGGTCTTGCTCCGGGTGGGGTTTGCCGTGCCGCTTCTGTTACCAGTCGCGCGGTGCGCTCTTGCCGCACCCTTTCACCCTTGCTGCCCGTTTCCGGGTTAGCGGTCTGCTCTCTGTGGCACTTTCCCTAACCCCGGAGCAAGTCCGGGGCCGGCGGGCGTTACCCGCCACCCTTGTTTCGTGGAGCCCGGACTTTCCTCGGCATCTTGCGATGACGCGGCTGCCCGGCCCCCTGGCAAGGGGTCACCTAGCACGCCCGAGGTCACGTTCCAACAGAAGCTCGAACAGCAGCGCGCCGATCTGTCCGTCGATTTCGCCGTCGATGCGCGAGGGGCGCCAGCGGCGCTGGAAGGCGCGGACGGCGGCGGCGGGATCGGTGATGTCGTAGCCGAAGCGTTCGAGCGCAAGGTAGAAGGCGCCGGGATTGTCGTAGACCAGACGCATGGTGAGTCCGGGCTTGGCGAGCGCGAGGCGGTAGCGCGCGAGGAGGTCCCACGGAAACAGCTCGCCCGGATCCTCCTTCCGTGCCGGGGCAACATCGGAATGGCCGACAATGTTGGCGCGGGGCACATCGTGGCGCTTCACGATATCGGCGAGCAGCGGGATCAGCGCTTCGATCTGCGCTTGCGGGAAGGGGCGGTAGCCGAACTCGTGGCCGGGATTGACGAGCTCGATCCCGACGCTTGCCGAGTTCACGTCGGTAATCCCCCGCCAGTAGGAACGGCCCGCGTGCCAGGCCCGCTTGTCCTCGGCGACGAGGCGGGTGACCATGCCGTCCTCGTCGATCAGATAGTGCGCGGAGACTTCCGCTGCCGGATCGCAAAGCCGCTCGAGCGCTTCGGCAGCGGTGCGCATGCCGGTGTAGTGCAGGACCACCATGGAAACGCGCTGCTTGCGCTCGTTCCAGTTGGGCGAGGGGATCTCGCGGTGGACCAGCCAGCGGTTCATGGCAGCTTACGCGGCAACCGGAAGCATGGCCCCCATGACCAGTGCCTCGGGTGCGGCATGATACTGCAGCGTGCCGCCGAGGCTATCGACCAGCTGGCGCAGCATCGCGGCCGGTGCAGTGCGGCTGGAGAGCTCATCTGGCGGGAGCATGCCTTCGAGCGCAAGGCCGATCGTCCGGTCGAACACCACGCGCATGCCGCTGGCGCGGATCACGATCTCGCTGGAGGGCCTGGCGCCGTCCGTCCTGAGCTCGGCGGCAATATCAAGCGTGCCCCCGCGCACCAGCGCCTCGATCCCGATGAGCGCGAGGTTGAGCAGGGTCTTGACCGCGGGCTTGGGCAGACTGTCGCCGCCGAGCGCCCAATTGGCCTGGATGCGTCCGTTGTTTCCGACCAGAGCGTCGATCAGCGCGCGCGGCTCGGCGATGGGAACCATTTCGCCGAAGCCGCCCGCAGCGCCGAAGGCGAGGCGGAAGAAGCGCAGCTTGTCAGCCGAGATGCGCGCGCTTTGCTCGAGCAGTTCGAAGCACTTCTGGCGCATGTCCGGATCCTTCTCCTCGGCGAGGAGTTCAAGGCCGTTGGACAGCGCGCCGACGGGGGAGAGCATGTCGTGGCACAGGCGCGAACAGAGCAGGCTGGCGAGATCGGGAACGGCAGTGTTCATGTTCAGGATATCGGCCTTCTAGCTGAATAGGTTGACACAGTCCTGAGCAAAACGCTGCGGGGGCGGGCAAGGCCCTGACCGGGGCGGCCGCGGAGCGCGCTAGGGTGGGTCGGGTGTGGCGTCACCTCCCTGCCTTAACTCTCCTTGATCGCGTAGGAAAGCGGTTCGAACCCGGATGGGGAATCGCGCCACAAGGTAACCACCCCGGCTGCGGCAATTGCCCAGATACGGCTATCGCCCGAGGCCTGCGCGGCATCGGTGGCGGAAGGGCGGGCGAGGCCGTTCGGGTGCGAATGGAAGTAGCCGATCACTTGCGGCCCGCCAGAGCGTGCGGCCTTGTGTGCCGCGATGAGGGCGGCGGGGTCGATCTCGAAGTGGTGCTGTGGTTCCGGGTGGACGTTGGCGGCGGGGAGTGCGGTTTCGATGTGGCCGCCATGGCCGAGGAGGAGGCCGCAGGCTTCGTGCGGGTGGGCTGCTTCGGCGGCGGCGAGAATCGCGGTGTGGGCAGCGGATGTGAGGGTGGACGGCATCGCGCGCAAGCCTAGCGCAGCGCGGGGTTATTCGACAGTTTTCTTGGGTTAACACCGGAGGTACGCCGGATTGCTTTCTCTGGTCTGTCGTGCTGATCTGATCTCTGGAGAAACCCGAAATGACCCCACGAAGACCCGATGAGGACTACGGCGAGCCAATCGACATGGGCATCCGCTCATCGAACATCGGCTCGTTCATGCCTGAGGGGTCCTATCGGCCCATTCCCATCGTTTGGCTGGTTTCTGCCTGGGTGATGCATAGTATCGCGATGATCCTGCTGGTTGGGCTGCTCGGAACAAAGCATCCCTTCTTCCCGATCACGACGACCCTTATGGCCAGCGGCTGGATACTGAACATGACGTTCAATGCGGGCATGAAGAATGCTGCCACCGGGTGGAAGATTGCGTTGGTACTTGCCCTCCTTGTGAACTGGGGTCTGGCCGTGATTTCGGCGCTTGCGATGTCGGGGTATTGAGCGCGCGGGGTCCTGCGGCCCCCTTGCAGGCCCCACAAGCCTCCCCATATCGGACGAACCATGGGGGCATGCGAGACCATCATCGAGGGTACCATTCCCGCCGGCGGGCTGCGGCTCGACCGGGCGTTGGCGGATGTCTCGGGCCTCTCGCGCGAGCGGATCAAGGCCTTGATGGACGAGGGCCGCGTGGCGCTGGGCGGCAAGCCGGCGGCGCAGGCTTCGCTCAAGGCGGCTGAGGGCACGCCTTTCACCATCCGCGTGCCCGAAGCCGTGCCCGCCGAAGCCGCGGCGCAGGATATTCCGCTTGTTGTCGTCTACGAGGACGAGCACCTCATCGTGGTGGACAAGCCCGCCGGGCTGGTGGTGCATCCGGCGGCGGGCAATCCGGACGGGACGCTGGTCAATGCCCTGCTGCACCATTGCCGGGGCCAGCTTTCCGGGATCGGCGGAGTGGCGCGGCCGGGGATCGTGCACCGGATCGACAAGGACACCTCCGGGCTGCTGGTGGTTGCCAAGACAAACGCGGCGCATGAGGGGCTGGCGAAGCAGTTCGCCGACCATTCGATCCACCGCGTCTATCAGGCGGTGACGGCCGGGGTGCCGGTCCCGGCTTCGGGCACCGTGCGCGGCGCGATCGGGCGCAGCGAGCGCGACCGCAAGAAGATGGCGCTGGTGAGCGAGGGGCGCGGCAAGCGCGCCGTCACGCATTACCGCACGCTGGAAGTGCTCAGCGGTGCGGCACTGATCGAATGCCGACTCGAGACCGGGCGAACCCACCAGGTGCGCGTTCACCTTGCATCAATCGGTCATGCGTTATTGGGCGATCCAGTCTATGGACGCGCTCCTCCCTCGCTCAAACCGCTGCTCGCCCGCCTCGGATTTCACCGACAGGCGCTCCATGCGGCCGAACTTGGCTTTGTCCATCCGGCGAGCGGGGAGATGGTGCATTTTCGCAGTTCGACGCCCGTCGATCTCAGGACGCTGGTGGTCGAACTGGGAGGGCGTGATGGCTGAAGCCGTGGCATGCGTAGAATCTGACTCTCCCGGCGCCCCGGCCAAAGGTGCAATGCCCCAAAAACGGGCTGTATCGATTGCGGCTTCGCGAGCGAATAGATTTGGTGTGTGGTTGGCTGGACCCCGATCCGCTACAAAAAAGCGTGGGGAAAAGCTGGCGCAACGAAAGGATGTGTTCTGGTGACCGAGAAGAAATCCACCGCGCTCGTCCCTGCGCTGGGCGGGGAAGCCGGACTGAACCGCTACCTTGCCGAGATCCGCAAGTTCCCGGTGCTTACGGCCGAGCAGGAATACATGCTCGCCAAGCGCTATCAGGAGCATGCTGACCCCGAGGCGGCTGCACAGCTGGTGACAAGCCACCTGCGCCTCGTCGCGAAGATCGCGATGGGCTATCGCGGCTATGGTTTGCCCGTGAGCGAGCTGATCTCCGAAGGCAACATCGGCCTCATGCAGGGCGTCAAGAAGTTCGAGCCCGACCGGGGCTTCCGTCTGGCGACTTATGCCATGTGGTGGATCAAGGCCTCGATCCAGGAGTTCATCCTGCGCTCGTGGAGCCTCGTGAAGATGGGCACCACCGCGGCGCAGAAGAAGCTGTTCTTCAACCTCCGGCGGATGAAGAAGAACCTCGAGGCGTTCGAGGATACCGATCTCCACCCGGACGACGTGCGCAAGATCGCGACCGACCTCGGCGTGTCCGAGACCGAAGTCGTGAACATGAACCGGCGCATGATGATGGGCGGCGATGCCAGCCTGAACGTGTCGGTGCGCGAAGACGGCGAAGGCTCGTGGCAGGACTGGCTGGTCGATGACGGCCCGCTGCAGGACGAGACCGTGGCCGACGCCGAGGAAGCGCACATGCGCCACGCCCTGTTGGTCGAGGCGATGGACAGTCTTTCGGACCGCGAGCGCCATATCCTGACGGATCGGCGGCTGGTCGACGAGCCCAAGACGCTCGAGGAACTGAGCCAGGTCTACAACGTCAGCCGCGAGCGCGTGCGCCAAATCGAAGTGCGCGCCTTCGAGAAGCTGCAGAAGGCGATGCAGCGCATTGCCGGCGAGCGGCATCTGCTGCCGGCCTGAGGCTGTGACCTGACGAGATTGCAAAGGCGGTCGGGGGAAACTCCGGCCGCCTTTGTTTTGGGGTGTGCGGGGATGCACGACCCTCCCCGCTCATGGCTCGTGCAAACGCGCCTTCGCGCCAGATCCTTCGACAAGCGCAGCGCCAGCGGGTTCAGGATGTATTGGTTAGCCCCCCAGTCTCGTCATATCGAGCTAAGCGAAGCAAACCAGAGCAGTGCGCACGGCCACTCTGGCGTGCTCCGTTGCTGCGCTCCTTGCGATTGCGAAGGGTGCGGGGGCGACGAGGCGTGTGGTATGAGGGCGTGCCTCAGTTGTGGCCGAAATCGCGGTTGAGGATTTCGAACGTCGCGGTGTAGCGGCCCTCTGCCTCGGCGTTCCGGAGGAACAGCACATTGGGCACGAGCACTTCCGGCGGAGTCGGCTCCTGCTCGAACAGCGCCATTGTCTGGTCGATGAATGTCTCAAGCGGCAGATAGTTGGCGCGGGTCGACTGGCCCGGGGTGAGGTCGGTCTGGACCGCTGGCGGAGCAAGCTCGATCACTTCGATCTTTCCGGCCAGCTGGTGGCGCAACGACTGGCTGTAGGAATGGATCGCGGCCTTGGTGGCGCAGTAGGTCGCGGTCACGGCCATCGGCACGAAGGCGAGGCCTGAGGAGACCATCACGATGGCCGGGTCGCCCTGCGCCTTGAGGTGCGTGATGAGCGCATCGGTGAGGCGGATGGGGGCCATGAGGTTGGTGGCAATCGTGGCCTCGACATCGCCGAGATCGCGCGGGGCAGTCAGGTCCTCGAAGCGCATGATGCCTGCGTTGTTGACCAGCACGTTGAGCGAGGGAAATTCTGTGACGATGCCGGCGGTGAAGGCGGCAATCGCGGCTGCATCAGTCACGTCCAGCACGCGCGCGTGGAGATTGGCGCGGCCCGCGATGGTGTCCTCAAGGCTCGCCAGCGTCCGGCCGGTGACGATCACGACATTGCCGGCATCGTGCCAGCGCTGTGCAAGACGGCGGCCGATGCCGGTGCCGCCGCCGGAGATGAGGATGGTGTTGCCGGAGGGTTTCATGAGCGCGAATCCTTTCTTGCGGGGCGTGTGGCGCGGTTCTATCACTGCACTCTCTTTTGCAAAGTAGGCACCTTTTTGTGCGGTACTAACCATGGGGTAAGTGTAAGATGCGCAGCGAAGCGGAAGTGATGGGCGACGAGCGGGTAAGCGCGCTGGTCGATGATCTGATAGGCCGGGTGGCGGACAAATGGACCATGCTGGTGCTGGAAGCGCTGGAGGAACATGGCAAGCAGCGCTTCACCGAACTGGGGCGGCGGGTGCCGGGGATCAGCCAGAAGATGCTGACACAGACGCTGCGGCAGATGGAGCGCGACGGGCTGGTTGAGCGAACGGTGCATCCGGTGGTGCCACCACATGTCGACTATTGCCTGACCCCGCTTGGCAGCAGCCTGAGTGAGGCGTTTTGCGGGGTATGGCTTTGGGCCGAGGCGCACTTGGGCGCGGTGGAAACGGCGCGGGCGGCGTTCGATACGCGCGACTGAGCCGGCGGTTCAGAACTGGCGGGCAACGCCCAGCATCAGGGCGTGGTCGGGCGCACCTTGCGTCTGGCCGAGATCTAGCTCGACATCGAGCTGGAAGCGGCGTCCGGCGCGCCAGGCGGCGGATAGCGCTGCGCGTGCGTCGGTTGAGGCGCCGTCCGGGTCCTCGTCGCGGTAGGCGGCGACTTCGGCAGAGGCCGATACTGCGGGGGTCAGCGCGTGCGAGACGCCGACGACTCCGCCCCAGGCGAGGTGGCGCCCCTTGCCCGAGCCGTTGACAGCGGCGTCCACTTCCGGGGTCATGCTGAGAGAGAAGCCGGAAGGCAGCGGAAGCGAGACCGGAACCAGAAACCCTGCGCCCCAATCGCCTGCGCCCCCCGGCGCCTCGCCGATGGGGAGGCTGATGAAAGCCTGCACGGCGAGCTTGGCATCTTCCTCGCTGCCGAAGCCGTGGCGCAGGCCGATTGTGGCATCGCCGACCCCGCGCGTGGTGGTGACGGCGGCGACGCTGCGGCTGCGCTGATGGCCCCAGCCGCCGAGCCCGACTTGCGCTTCGGTGGCGCCGCCAAGGCCTATACGCACCAGCGTGTCGCCGAATGTCAGCGTATCGTCGCGCATGCTCGGCGCGGCGCTATGGTCCCATTCGAGCGCGCCGAACTCTGCCATGACCTGCCCGGTGTGGAGCGTGCAGGGCGGAGTATTGATTCCCGGGCGGTCGAAGCACATCTCGGGCGCCTCGTCCGCTCGGGCAAGGCCCGGCGCAAGCAGGAAGAAGGCAAGGGCGGCAAGTCGCTTCAGGATCATCGCAAGAGCGGACCTATCAGGCACTGTGCCCCCTGCAAAGCAGAGTGCACGCAAAGCCGCGCGCGCCCGATTGCCATGCGCGGCGTGCTTGGGCATAGTTGCACCCGATGGATGATGCATTGCTCAAACTCAGGAACCCGGAGCCGGTCAGGGCGCGCCCGCCCGGGCTGCTCCACCGGCTCGGCTGGCTGCTGGCGCGGCTGGTGGCCGCGTTCCTGTTTCTCAGCGTGGCGCTTGTGGTGATCTACCGCTTCGTGCCCGTGCCGGTGACCATGACGATGATCATGGATCCCAACGGCATTACCAAGAGCTGGGTGCCGCTTTCCCAGATCGACCGCAACATGGTCGATGCCGCGATCGCGGGCGAGGACGGCAAGTTCTGCCAGCACAACGGGTTCGATCAGGAAGCGATCCTCAAGGCGTGGGAGCGCAACCAGGAAGGCGGACGTATCCGCGGCGGTTCGACGATCAGCCAGCAGACTGCCAAGAACGTGTTCCTGTGGCAGGGCGGCGGCTATCTGCGCAAGGCGCTGGAGGCTTGGTTCACCGTGCTGATCGAGACGATCTGGGGCAAGCGGCGGATCATGGAAGTCTATCTCAACGTCGCCGAGACCGGGATCGGAACCTACGGCGTCGAGGCCGGGGCACAGCGCTACTACCGCAAGCCGGCAGCCAAGCTTAACCGCGTGGAAGCGGCGCGGATCGCAGCGGCCTTCCCGCAGCCCAAGGTGCGCGCAGTGACCGGGGCGACCGGGTCCACCCGTCGGCACGGCAACGTGATCGCCGCGCGGGTGAACACGGTGCGAGCGGATTACGATACCTGCGTTTATCAATAGGGGCGGGCGGCGCCGCGGTCTGCTTAACTCGCGGGATCAAGGAAGGTCCCGCAGTGCCGGGCCAATCGGAGAGCCAGTCATGCCGCAGGTCATTATTCACGCATGGATCGAGTTTGCCGACCAGGCCACGCGGGATGAGGCGGTGCGGCTGGGCACGCCGATCCAGTGGACTTCACGCACAGAGGAACCGGGCTGCCTCGAATACTGCTTCGCGGCCGATCCCTGCATTCCCCATCGCGTGACCATCCATGAGCTCTGGGAGGACCATGCCTCGCTCGTCGCGCATTTCCAGCACCCCTGCTATGCGGCGATGCGCGATGCGATGGTTGCTCTTGGGCCAACCGCGCTGTGGAACCGGATGTACGAGGTCGGGCAGGATTCGCCGGTTTATCAGGAGAACGGCGCCGTCCGCACTGTGCTGTTCGAAGGGCCCTGAAGCCTCAGGCCGCCTCGGCCGCCGGCTCGCCCTGCACCGAAATCAGCCAGCGAGCGGTGCCCTCCAGCCCGACCGCGCTCAGCAGGCCTGAAGAGAAGGCGCCTGTATCGAGCCCGATGCGCATCTGCGAGACGTGCGGTGCTTCCATGATCGTGTGGCCGTGGACCACTGCGAATTCGCGCAGTTCCGGGCTTTCGATGAATTCGCCGCGGATCCAGCGCAAGTCCGAGATTTTCTGCTCCTCGAGCGGGATGCCCGGGCGCACTCCGGCATGGACGAAGACATAGTCGCCGATCTGGATGCGGTCTTCCATCGCCTCCATGAAGGCGATGTCCTCGGCCGGTACCGCCTCGCGCATGATCGCCTGCAACTCATCGAGCGTTGTGCGGGTGTAGAGTTCGGGGTCGATGGGGTAGCTGAGCAAGGTTTCGCGGCCACCGTGGCGCAGGAAATGGCGCAGCGTATCCTCGCGCTCGAAGCTGCCGAGGAACATTTCCTCGTGGTTACCGGCCAGAATGCGCACCCGCCGCCGCTTTGCCCATTCGCGAGCGGTGGCGATGACCCCGGCGCTGTCGGGCCCGCGATCAACGAGGTCGCCGAGCAGGATCACCGTGGTGTCGGCCGGCGCACGCGCTGCCTCGTCCGCCTCGATTCGCGCGATCATCCGGTACAGCAGGTCGCAACGCCCGTGGATGTCCCCGACGGCGTATACGCGTTGACCCTCGGGCACCGTGGGGATCACCTCGGGCTCGGCGCGGCTTTCAAAAAGGGAACGCAACAGCTTCAGCATCAATGACGGGCCTGACTAAAGTTATATGGGCCTGAATGACTGCCATACAAGGCACCCGATGGCCGTGGTGCGGAATTGCAACAGACCGTGGGAAAGGCACGATAAGCCGTTGTAGCGCCCTTGTGCAATGCAGCATAATCCGGCAACAAAAAGTTACAAACCGAAGGACGTCCTCTTTTATCGAGTCGCCACGGTCTGTGCAGGTGGGACGACGCGACACCAAGAACAAAGGATTTCCCATGCGTACGTCCAGCAAGGCCCTTGTGGCCGCAACTTTTGCTGCGCTTAGCTTTGCCGCTGCTGCGCCCGCCCTTGCCGATGAAGCTGCACCTCCCAGCGACATTACCGTTACCGGCGCTGCAACGATCGCCAGCCAGTACCGTTTCCGCGGCGTGGCGCAGTCGGACAACAAGCCGGTCGTTCAAGGTACCTTCACCATCGCGCACAGCTCGGGTTTCTACATTACGACATGGGGTTCGAGCGCCTCTGCCGGAAACAGCCCGATCAACATCGGCGGGACCGAGATCGACGTGTATGGCGGCTATACCCATGGTCTGGGCAAGAGCGGCTTCGTCTTCGACGGCGGCCTCTATGGCTACATCTATCCGGGGGCAACCGTCGGCAACTACTGGGAAGTCTACGGCTCGCTCGCCAAGACGCTGGGCCCGGTGACGGCCAAGGTCGGTGCAAACTTTGCGCCCGCTCAGAAGGTGTTCAACTACAACTTCACCTCGACTCATCGCAGCAATCTCTACGTCTACGGCGAACTGGGCGCAGCGATCCCGGGCACTCCGCTGAGCATCCACTCGCACCTCGCGCACACCGGCGGCGGCTTCGACCTGCCAAAGCCGTTCTTCGACTACAACGTCGGGATTACCGCGAAGTATAAGAACCTTGCGCTTGATGCCTCAGTGGTTGGCACCAACATGCACCAGAGCGACTTTGCCAACAGCGGGCTGTGCAGCGGCGCAGGCTCTGCCACTGCGGTCAATGTCTGCTCGAACTCGTTCTACCGCACGACCAAGCCGGTCGGCGTGATCTCGCTGACCGCTTCCTTCTGAACGCGGGCGTAGCGTAAACGTAAAGGGGGCGAGCCGCAGCGCGGTCCGCCCCCTTTCGTCTCGATGATCAGCGCAAGTAGAAGTCGATCGTGGTGACGACGCGAACCTTCTTGAAGGGCGTGTCCGAAACACCCCAGCCGCCGCCCGAGTCGCCATCACGCGCGGTGACTTCGAAATAGCCCTGCGTCGCGTTCTTGATCCCGCCGACGCCTGTGCCGCTGTCCTGCGCGAATTGCTCAGCGGAGCGGCGCGCGTCCTTGGTCGCCGCAGCCACCATTTCCGGCTTGATCTTGTCGAGCCCGGTGAAGGTATAGGCCATGCCCGACCCTTCCTCGAGCATCACGCCGCGGCGCACCAGATCGAACTGGCGGCGCACGGCATCCTGCGCGCGCTTGATGTCGGTGGTGCGCAGCGCCATGCGCTGGCGCACGGTAAAGCTGGTCACGCCATTGTCGGTGCTGGTGCTGACATTGACGCCGGTGGGCTGGAGCGCTTCGGCGGGGAAGCCAAGGCCTGCGAAGAAGGCCCGGATCTCCTGGCTGTCGTGATCGACGCTGGCCTGCGCGCTCGACATGTCCGACGCGGTGGCGGAATAGGCGATCGTCCAGGTAGCAAGATCGGCGGTCACCTCGCGCTCGGCCAAGCCCCTTACGGTGACGGCGCGGTCTGCCTCGCGGCTGCGCCTGAGGCCGTCGCCCAGCAGATAGCCGCCCGCTACCATGCCGAGCGCGAGGACGCCGGCCACTGCAAGCGCCGGTCGCTGCCAGCCCGATGGGGCCAGCTTCGCAAGAAAGGTTTGGGAATCGGCGGCGGCCTCACTATCGATATCGGTCACGGTATGGTCTCCCTGTCGGGCCTCTCGCCCTGCGGTGAACTGTGCGATTCTGTCGATGAACCGAGTTTGAATGGATAAGGAGACTCTGTCGTGACCAAGTTCCTCCACGCAATGATCCGCGTGACCGACCCCGAGGCGACAATCGCCTTCTTCGAGCTGTTCGGGGTGAAGGAAGTGCGCCGCTTCTCAAGCGACAAGGGCCGCTTCACGCTGATCTTCCTCGCCGCGCCCGGCGAGGAAGGGATTGCCGAGGTCGAACTGACCTACAACTGGCCGCCCGAAGATGGCAGCCCGCCGGAAGTGTATTCCGGCGGGCGCAACTTCGGGCACCTCGCCTACCGGGTGAGCGATATCTACGAGACTTGCGCGAAGATCATGGCTGCCGGCCACATCGTTCACCGCCCCCCGCGCGACGGCCACATGGCCTTCGTGAAGAGCCCGGACGGCATTTCGATCGAGCTCTTGCAGGACGGGCATCTCGAACCCGCCGAGCCATGGGCTAGCATGGAGAACACCGGGACCTGGTGAGGGGTCAGGCTTGCCCCTCTCCCAACCCTCTCCCCTGAAGGGGAGAGGGCTTTAGCAGCTTCAGGCCGCCGCGCCGCGCCGCACCATCCACAGGGCGTAGAGTGCGGGGAGGAAGAACAGGGTGAGTGCGGTTCCGACGAGTGTGCCGCCGATGAGCACGACCGCGAGGGGGCCCCAGAAGCTTGAGAGCGTGAGCGGGAGGAAGGCGAGGACGGCGGCGAGTGCGGTGAGCAGCACCGGGCGGGCGCGGCGGACGGTGGCCTCGATGACCGCCGCTTCCAGCCCCAGCCCGCGCGCGCGTTCGGAATCGATCTGGTCGACGAGGATCAGCGTGTTGCGCATGAGGATCCCGGCGAGGCCGATGAGGCCGAGGATCGCATTGAAGCCGAAGGGGAAGCCGGTGAGGATCAGCGCCGGGATCGCGCCGAGCAGGCCGAGTGGTGCGGTGGCGAAGACGAGGCCGGTCATGCGGAACGAGCGCGTCTGCAGCATGAGCACGAGCAGCATGAGCCCGATCATGACCGGGAACAGCGGAGCGAGCGCGGTGTTGGCCTTGCCTGCTTCCTCGACCGAACCGGCAGCGGTGATCGCATAGCCGGCGGGGAGCTTGTCCATCAGCGGCTGCAGCCTGGGCAGGATCGCGGCGGTCACGTCGGCCGGCTGCACGCCCTTGGTGATATCGGCGCGCACGGTCATCGTCGGCACGCGGTTGCGGCGCACGAGCAGCGGGTCCTCGCTCGAGGGGACGATCCTGGCGACTTGGGAGAGCGTGACGCCGGTGCCGCCCGCGGTGCCGATGACAAGGCTGCCGAGATCGCCGAGCGCGCGGCGTTCAGCGGCCGGGGTGCGCACGACGACATCGGTGGTGCGGTCCCCGTAGCGCGCCTGCGTGACCGTGGCGCCGGAGATGAGCGCATGGACCTGCCGCGAGACACTGGCGGGATCGAGCCCGATGAGGCGCAGGCGGTCGTTGTCGAACTGGAGCGTGACGGCGGGGCTGCGGTCGCCCCAGTCGGTGTTGACCGCGACCGCATTCGGATTGGCGCGGACCACATCGGCGACCTCGGCGGAGATGCGGCGCAGCTGGTCCGCATCGGGACCGGTGACGCGGAAGGCCACGGGATAGGGCACCGGCGGGCCGAACAGCAGGCTGAGTGCGCGCACCCGGGCGCCGGGATAGCGGCCTTCGGCGGCAAGCTTCTGCAGCGCGAGACGCAGCCGCTCGCGCGCGGCGGGGCCGTGGGTCAGCACGATGAGCTTGGCGAACGAGGGGTCGGCCGGTTCGGGGTTGAGCGAGAGGAAGAAGCGCGGAGCGCCGCCGCCAAGGTAGGCATCGACGTAGCGGACTTCGGACTTGAGTTCGGGCCGGGTGAGGAGATCCTGCTCGAGCTTCTCGACCACGCTGCGGGTGGCAGCGAGGCTGGAGCCGTGGGGGTTGTAGACCTCGACCAGCAGCTCGGGCCGGTCTGAGACGGGGAAGAACTGCTTGGGGATGGCGACGACGAGGAGCACGCCGGCGAGCACCATGGCAAGGACAACGCCGATGGTGAGGCGGCCGCGCTGCGCGACGCTGCGGGTCACCCATTGGCGCAGCTGCTCGTAGCGGGGCGTGGCGTAGATCGCATCGTGCCCGCCCGCCACCGGCTTGATCTCGGGCAGCAGCTTCACGCCGAGGTAGGGGGTAAAATAGACCGCGACGATCCACGAGACGAGGAGGGCAAAGCCGACGATCCAGAAGATGTTGCCGGCATATTCGCCCGCCGTGGAGCGCGCGAAGCCGACCGGGAGGAAGCCGACGATGGTGACGATGGTGCCCGCAAGCATCGGCCCGGCGGTGGCGCCCCAGGCGAAGGTGGCGGCCTCGATCCGGCTCATCCCTTCCTCGAGCTTCACCACCATCATCTCGATCGCGATGATCGCGTCGTCGACAAGGAGGCCGAGGCTGAGGATCAAGGCGCCCAAGGTGATGCGATCGAACTGGCGGTCGGTCATCAGCATGATCACGAAGACGGCGGCGAGCGTGAGCGGGACCGAGAGCGCGACGACGATCCCCACGCGCCAGCCGAGCGCGATGAGGCTGACAACCATGACCACGCTCAGCGCGACCGCGAACTTGAGCATGAACTCGCCGTAGGCTTCCTCGATATTGGCGGCCTGATCGGCGACTTCGGCGACCGAGATGCCGAGCGGCAGCTGCGCGCGCACTTCGTCGAGCTTGCTGCTCAGCGCCTTGCCGAGCACGAGGCCGTTGTAGTTCTCGCGCATCACAACGCCGAGCATGACGGCCTCGCCGCCCTGGTGGCGCACCTGATAGCTTGGCGGATCTTCATAGCCGCGCCTGACCTCGGCGATATCGCCCAGGCGCAGCACGCGCCCGCCTGCGGAAATGGGCGCGGCGCGCACCGCATCGAGATCATCGAAGCCGCCGGTCACGCGCACCGGAACGAGGCGCGAGGGCGTCTCGAACTGGGCGGCGGGCTGGATCAGGTTCTGGTTGGCGAGCGCGGCCATGACCGCATCGGCACCGACCCCCAAGGTGGCGAGCTTGCGGTTGGAGAGCTCGACATAAATGCGCGGGCGCTGCTCGCCGATGAGCGAGACTTTCTTGACGCCCGCAACTTGCTGCAGCTCGCTGCGGATCGCCTCGGTCCGCTCGATCAACGCGCGGTGGGGAAGGCCCTTGGCCTGCACGGCAATGAGCGAGAAATAGACGTCCGAGTACTCGTCGTTGACGATCGGCCCGACCACCCCGCGCGGCAGATTGAGCGCCTCGTCGCTCATCTTCTTGCGCGCCTGGTAAAGCATCTCGGGCACGTCCTTGGGCGGCGTCTTGTCGCTCAAGATGACGGTTAGCGTGACGAGGCCGGGGCGGGCCTGGGTTTCGATCCGGTCCGACCAGGGCAGCTCCTGGATGCGCTTCTCAAGCCGGTCGGCGACCTGGTCTTGCATCTCGCGCGCGGTGGCGCCGGGCCAGGCCGCGGTGACCGTGAGCACCTTGAGCGTGAAGCTGGGATCTTCGGCGCGGCCCAGCTGGAAGAACGCGAAGATCCCCGCGGCCATGGCGGCCAGCAGCAGGAACAGCGTGACCGAGGGTTCCTTGACCGCGATCGCGGAGAGGTTAGGCCCCTTCATGGCTTTGCACCTTCGGCCGGGCGGACCTTCTGTCCGGCAAGGAGGAGTTGGCCGCCGAGCGCGACCACGCGGGCGCCAGCGGGCAAGGCTGAGGCGGGTAGGAAGGCTTCCTCTTCGGTAAGGCGCAGCGGTTGGGCGCGCTGGAAGCGGACGCTGCGGTCTGGCTGGATCACCCACACGCCTTGCCCGGCGCCGAGATCAACGAGCGCGCCAAGGGGCACGCGGGTGGTGCCCGAGGCGCCGCTGTGAACGCGGACGGTGACCGTTGTGCCGAGCGGGGCGTCCTCCGGGGAACCGGCGAGGACGTAGCGCGCGGCAAAGGTGCGGGTCAGGGGATCGGCCGCGCCCGCGACCTCGCGCAAGGTGGCGCCGACGGGGGTGCTCCGGCCATAGACGGTGGCCTGGGCAGACTTTGGCAAGCCAGCGAGCGCAGTCTCGGGCACGGCGACGAGCGCCTCACGCGCGCCGCTGCGCGCTATACGAAGGACGGGAGTGCCAGCGGCGACAACCTGCCCGGCCTCGGCGAGTACTTCCGTGACGACGCCGTCGGCATCGGCGACGAGCACAGCATAACCACGTTCGTTGGCAGCGTTGGCGGCGGCGGCGCGCGCGACCAAGAGCGTGGCGGCAGCAGCATCACGCGCG
>NZ_JBAXOI010000023.1:0-44320 GCF_037133355.1 Novosphingobium sp.
CGTGTCGTTGCCGAGAAGGCCGTAGAGGCTGTCCGCACCGGACGTGCCGATGATCTTGTCGTTGCCCGCCGTGCCGACCGGGTCGGTGGTTTCGAGCACATCGGTTACCGTGATGGTCAGCGTCTGGGTGTCGGTCGCCGTGCCGTCACTGGCGGTCACGACCACATCGTAGACATTGTTGGCGCCGACATCGCCCGGAGCTTCGAAGTTCGGGGCGACCTTGAACGTCAGCGCGCCGGTCACCGCATCGATGGCAAACAGCGCCGCATCGGCACCGCCGACCGAATAGGCCGGCGTCGTCCCGGTATCGGCATCGACCGCGTGGACGGTCGTCACCGCGGTGGTGTTTTCCGCGAGCGAGATGGCCGCGGTGGCCCCGCCGAGGTTGGAATCGATCACCGGGACATCATTCACCGCGTTGATCGTTGCTGTGAGCGAGGCGGCCACGCTGCCACCGTTGCCGTCAACCACCGAGTAGGTGAAGGCCAGTGCGCCGTTGTAGTTGGCAGGAAGCGAGACCGTCCAGCTGCCGTCCAGGTTCTGGCTCGCGGAGCCGTTATTGACGCTCAGCGAGCCGATCGAAAGCGTATCGCCTTCAACGTCGGTGAAGCCCTGCAGCAGCTGCGCCTTGGTCACCGTGTAGGCGGTGTCCTCGGTCCCGTTCGCCAGCGTGGCCTTGGTGCCGGTGAGCGCCGGGGCGTCGTTCACGGCATTGACCGTGGTCGTGAGCGAGCCGGCCACGCTGCCGCCGTTGCCATCGACAACCGAGTAGGTGAAGGCCAGCGCGCCGTTGTAGTTGGCAGGAAGCGAGACCGTCCAGCTGCCGTCCGGGTTCTGGCTGGCGGAGCCGTTATTGACGCTCAGCGAACCGATCGAGAGCGTATCGCCGTCAACGTCGGTGAAGCCTTGCAGCAGCTGCGCCTTGGTTACCGTGTAGTCGGTGTCCTCGGTCCCGTTCGCCAGCGTGGCCTTGGTGCCCGTCAACGCCGGGGCGTCGTTCACGGCATCGACGGTTGCTGTGAGCGAGGCGGCCACGCTGCCACCGTTGCCGTCAACCACCGAGTAGGTGAAGGCCAGTGCGCCGTTGTAGTTGGCAGGAAGCGAGACCGTCCAGCTGCCGTCCAGGTTCTGGCTCGCGGAGCCGTTATTGACGCTCAGCGAGCCGATCGAAAGCGTATCGCCATCAACGTCGGTGAAGCCCTGCAGCAGCTGCGCCTTGGTCACCGTGTAGCTGGTGTCCTCAGTCCCGTTCGCCAGAGTGGCCTTGGTGCCGGTGGGCGCCGGCGCTTCGTTCACGTTCGTGACCGTGATCGCAAGGTCCTGTGTGTCGGTCTTGAGGCCGTCAGAAGCGGTGATGGTCACATCGTAGACGTTGTCAGCGCCCGCATCGGCTTTCGTCTCGAAGTCGGGCGCGGTCTTGAAGGTGAGCACGCCGGTCGCGGCGTTGATGTCGAACGCGGAGGCGTCCGCGCCGCCGGTGATCGCATAAGTCACCGTGTCGATTGCGTCGTCGGTGGCGACGACCGTGGTAACCGCCGTGCCGTTCTCCGCCACCGAGATCGAGGCCGTGGCATTGCCGCCGTTGCTGGTGATCACCGGCGCGTTGAGCGCCACCTTCATCAGCAGCAGCTGGCCGCCCTCGACCAGTTCGCCGCCCACCGACTTGTGCGACTGAACGTCGAGCAGATAGGCCTTGGTGTTGGCATCGCCGAACGTCGCGGTCACATCGATGACGCCCGAGGATTCCTCGTCGTTCGTGATGAAGTTCGCGCCGCCGGGCTGGAAGCGGGCCGGATCATGCACCGCGATCTGCGTCAGCTTGTCCGTCACCGGATCGTACTGCCAGATCTTGCCCAAGTGGTCCTGAGTGCCGACGTCTTCCTGCAGGATCACCTTACCGTCGGCGTTCACCGTGATGTTGTCCAGCATCTTCTGGCCTTCGGTGCCATCAAGCACCGCGGTGATCGTGCCGCCCGCTTCCGGATTGGCGATGTCGTTGAAGGTGAACTGATAGAGCCGCGAGGGCGACGTGAAGTTGTTCGTGGTCACGAAGTAGCCGCGCGCCGGGTTGGTAGGATCCCAGCTGATATCTTCCGGACGCAGGAAGGTCGTCACGCCGGCAGCATCGCTTGCGGACTGCAGCTGGGCTCCGGTCTTGCTCTTCACATCGCCGAGATCGACCAGCGAGAATGTGCCGTTCGCCGCGGTTGCGTTCGTCTCCGCGTTGCCCGAGGCGTTGAGGTTGTCGACCTTGAAGCCAAAGAGCTTGCCGTTGGTGAGGCCGGCCTTCTCCACCGCAGTGCCGGTGTCCGTCTTAGTGCCGATATAGACATAGACTTGGCCGGGCGTCGAATCGTCGGTGCCCAGAACGATCGTCTTGTCCTGCGTCACAAAGCCGTTGGCGACCGCATTTTCGTGGCTGAACTTGCCCAGCCCGGCCAGCTCGTAAGCCGTGCCATTCTCCGCACCGCTCGCCACCACGCCAAGAAGCTTGCCTTCCGCGCCGCTTTCCTCGCCAGTGAGAAAGATCTTCTCCTGCGTGCCCTTGCCGGTTGCCGCGTTGTAGAACGCGTTGGTCGGGGCCAGATCAGCCGAGCAGAAGCGGGTGAACGCAAAGGTCGCCGTCTCGAACGCCCCGGTTACGGGGTTGTACGCCTTGTAGGTCGAGAAGGCATCGCCGCCCGAAATCACCGAAAGGTCGGTCTTGTTGATGATCAGCTTGGAAACATAGGCGCCCTTCGCCCCGTGATCGCGCACCACACCCAGCGTGTTGCCGATCTCGTGGTTGGTCAGCACCGTCACCGTGCCGTCGCCGTTGTCGAACATGCCCAGACCATCGGGGATGCCGCCGAACAGATAGGTGCCACCACCAACCTTGCTCGTCGCATCGCCCGTCGTGATGATCGCCTGGAACGTCACGTTCGACTGCGTCCCAACCAGATAAGGCGTCTGGCTGCTCGTCGTGTCCGCAACGTTCGTCACCGTCACCGCCAGCGCCTGCGTGTCGCTCAGGGTGCTGTCCGAGGCCCGGACAATCACGTCATAGACGTTGTTGCCGCCCGCATCGGTCGGACGCTCGAAGTTCGGCGCGTTGACAAAGCTCAGCGCACCCGTCGTGGAGTTGATCGCAAACTTGGCCGCATCCGCGCCGCCCGCAATCGTATAAGTGATCGTCGTGCCCGCATCGACATCGTTTGCGGTTACCGTGGTCACCACGGCGCTGTTCTCGGCAACGTTGATCGAAGCGGTATCCCCGCCGTCGTTGCTGGTGATCGTCGGCGCGCTGTTGCCGGCTTCGGCGACCTCATAGGTCACGATCGAGCCCTGGCTGGTGCCGCCGGTGCCTTCGTTCGACACCACATAGAGCGCCTTGCCGGTCGGGCTGTCTGCTGCACTGATGTAGATGCCGCCTTCGGGGCGCTGGTAAGCCGTGTCACCGGTGCCGAAGCCCGAACCGTTGGTGGCTCCGGCGGTGAAGGCCGATGGGCTGCTGGCAAACGTCACGAAGCTCGGGTCGGTCGGATTGGTCACGTCGTAGACCATCGTGCCGGCGAAGCGCTCGAGCCCGACGAAGGCATAGACCTTGCCGCCGATCACGGCGGTGGTTACGCCTTCGGGTTCGGATCCCTTGTTGTCGCTGCGGGTGTCGTCAAAGTTCTGCGGCGAGATCGCAGCAACGGTCTCATCGATGTGCGAGCCGCTGTCGAACACGCGGTTGCCGTTGGCATCCAGGATCGAGAACGACCGTCCGCCGTAGGTGATGATCTGGTCGATTTTGCCGTCATTGTCGATATCGCCGCGCAGGCCGGGCAGATTGGAGACGGTCAGTCGGCCGATACCATTGGGGCCAGTGCCCTTCAGCGTCGCAGCGTTGGGAAAGATGGTCGGATCAAGGATATAACCGGCGTTGCCTACCGTGGTGGTCTCGTCCGGGTTGAGGAAGTCGTTGCGATCATCACCCTCGTTAGCGATGATGTAATAGGTCTGGCCGCCTGTGGTGAAGCTGGCGATGGCATCGGGCTGGTAAAGGCCGAACACCTTCACGCCGGTCTGGAGGTTGATCGAAGTGCCGTTGCCGGCAGCATTGTCGCGGTCGCTGCCGTCAAACTTCAGCGTGCTGAAGTCCTTCAGACCCAGCGGCTTGATATCGGTGACGGTGGCCGTCGCGATATCGACGATGGCGATGCTGTTGGCTTCCTGCAGCGTGACCAGCGCCTTGGTCCCGTCCGGCGAAATGGCGATGTATTCAGGCTCAAGATCCTGCGCGACGGTGGTGCCGGCGCTCGAGAAGGCGGGAACCGACGTGAACAGGCGGACGCCGTTGGAAATCAGCGTTGCGGCCTGGCTGTTGTAGGCATCGAACCCGGCGGTCTGCACCGTCGCATTGGCGGCGCCGGTCGAGATGTCGATGATGCTGATCGAGCCAACCGGGTTGGTGGTCAGCTGCGCACCCGCCGTCTCAAGGTTCGGTTCGCCCTCGTTGGCGACAAGGATCTTGGTGCCGTCGGGCGTGAACACGAGATTGTCGGGCACCGCGCCGACGTCGACGGTCTTGAGCAGAGTGCCAGCGGTGTTGAACAGGAACACCTTGCCGTTGTCGGTGGGTGTCGCCGCGTTGACAGCAACGGCAACAATTCCGTTCTTGATCGCCACGCTGTTGACGTCATTTGAAGAGCCGGCAGTGCCAGTGAAGGTAATCGTCTGGGTAACCGTCGGGCTGGCCGGATTGGACAGATCGACCACCCGCACGCCCGAGAGCGACGTCACCCAGAGGGTCTTGGTGGCCGCATCGAAAGCCGAGATTTCAGCACCCGGCAGTTTCAACGCGCTTACCTGGGTAAGGCCCAAGGCGTTCGAAGGAGTCGTGGTCAACGGCATGATTTTGATCCCCAGAAGATTGGTTGTGTTTGTTGTGGCGTAAGGTCGTCGCGTGCGGTCCGATCAGGGCGCACGTGGCTTATGGAATGATTTGCATGAGCGGCCTGGCCAGCGACGCACGGATCGACCCGGCCCCGCCGCCTTGAGTGGATGCGATGATTTCGGCGCCGACGCCGCTGAACACCGAGGCGACATTGCCAAGGCGCAGCAGCACGGCATCATTGGTCGCGGTCGGCGAGCTCACCCCCTGGAGGGTGGAATCGGCCACGTCGTCAATGACGGTTCCGGCGATCATTGCAGGCATAGATTTGCTCTCAGCAGAGGTTCAGATCTTGTGATTGCGTTAGGGTCGGAACAGGTAAATGATGGCGAGAAAAATAGAATAGTTCGACCGTATTTTCCGAATTTTCGATACTCCGAAATCAACGGTCAATAAAAAGCAGGACTGTTAGTTCAGACACGACTACCCGCCGCACGGTTTACGCGCGCAGGCCGACGATCTAAAAAACGAAATCCCTTGTTAACCGGGACCTAACCGTGATTCGTGAAATTCCTGTGACACTGCCAATGTGTCAGCACGGTTCTGCAGCCATTCCAAAGACTGTTTGCGGCACAACAACCTAGTTCTGAACGCCGGTTGCAATAACCTCGAAATTCAATAGGATTTTATATTTCAGACACACTTTGACACGATAATCAATAAAGGCAATCTTACCAGCTTTCGGCGTGAATATCGTCCGCACGCAGCACAACTAGCGCGCTTTATTGATCACGCGTGATTTAGTACAGATACCTAAGTATTCTTTAACGCTCCGTACGGTTAAAGTTTATCGCCCCAATAACCAAGGTAACCAGCGCGTCGCGCGCAAAAATAGAATGGCCAAAAAGCAAATGAACATTTGTTCATTTTCGGAGCGCCGCCCGACCAATCTGATTAACCGCGATCGCATCGGGAAGACCGCTGGCGCCTGTCATCGTGGACGAGTAGTGCGCGCGCGTCAGGCCGGGCCGAAATCGGCTCTGTTGCGGTGATCACGAATGTTCGGAAGGTGCGTTAGTACCGCCGGGCCACGGCGAACTCCGCCGCCTCGGTCATCGCAGCCTTGGCCGCGCCCGCAGGGAATTTGGCAATCGCATCGATCGCGCGCTGGGCATAGTGCCGCGCGCGTTCGCGGGTGGCGTTCACCGCCTCGTGCTTGCGGATCAACGAAACGGCATGGGCCAGATCCGCATCGCTGTTGCGGTCTCCGGCAATTGCTTCCTGCCAGAACGCACGCTCCTCTGCCGATCCGCGCGCGTAGGCGAGGATCACCGGCAGCGTCATCTTGCCTTCACGGAAGTCGTCGCCTTGGTCCTTGCCCATTTCGGAGGCGTCCGAATCGTAGTCGATCGCATCGTCTGCCAACTGGAACGCGATGCCGAGGTTGCGGCCGTAGGAATCGAGCGCGAGCTCGTCCGCCTCGTTGCGCTCCGCGACAACCGCAGCGATGCGGCAGGCGGCGGCAAACAGTGCGGCAGTCTTGGCGTTGATGATCGCGAGGTAGCGCTCCTCGCTCGTTTCCACCTGCCGCTGCGCGACGAGCTGGTCGACTTCGCCTTCCGCGATCACGGCCGAGGCGTTGGACAAAATGCGCAGCACCTTGAGGCTGCCGTCCTCGACCATCAGTTCAAAGCTGCGGCTGAAAAGGAAATCGCCGACAAGCACGGTCGCGGGATTGCCATAGATGATGTTGGCGGCCTTCTTGCCGCGCCGCATGTCTGAGCCGTCGACAACATCGTCGTGCAGCAAGGTCGCGGTGTGGATGAACTCCACCGTCGCCGCCAGCTTGTAGTGCCGGCTGCCGCCGTAGCCCAGCAGCGAGGCGCTCGCGAGGGTCAGCATCGGGCGCATGCGCTTGCCGCCGCCGGCGATGAGATGGCCGGCAAGCGCCGGGATCAGCGGGATGCGCGATTGCATCCGGCTCAGGATCACTTCGTTGACACTGTTCATGTCATCGGCCACGAGCGCCATGAGCGGCTGCAGCGAAGGCTCGGCGCGGCGGGGGAGCGGATGGATGGTCGCGGTCATCACCCGCTCGCTTGGCCTGCCCACCGGCGCTTGGCAAGATGCAAGTTGTGCCACTGTGGGGCCCATGCCCCTCGGCACAGGGTCGTCGAAGGGAGATTTGGGATGAGCGAAGACCCGGTGCTGGCAGGCTTTCGCCAGAGCATCGACAATATCGACGCGGCGATGATCCACATCCTCGCCGAGCGATTCCGCATCACCCAGGCGGTCGGCGCCTACAAGGCGGCGCACCAGTTGCCGGCCAGCGACCCCTCGCGGGAGGAGCGCCAGATCGCCCGGCTGCGTGCCCTTGCGGTCGATGCCAAGCTCGATCCCGAATTCAGCGAGAAGTTCCTGCGCTTCATTATCGAGGAAGTGATCCGCCATCACGAGCAGGCCGCCGGGGCGGCGGGGTGAGCTACCTCGAGAATGCGTGGTACGTCGCGGCCTGGGCGGAGGAGATAGCGCCCGGGCAGCTTGTGCCGCTGGAAATTCTGGGGACGCGCGTGGTCCTCTTCCGCCGCGCCGATGGCACACCCGCCGCGCTCGAGGATGCCTGCCCCCACCGCAAGCTGCCGCTCTCGATGGGGCGGCTGGCGGATGATGCGGTGGTCTGCGGCTACCACGGCCTCACGTTCAATGCCGTCGGCACCTGCATAGCCGCGCCGACCCAGGCGGCGATCCCGCCCAAGGCCTGCGTACGCGCCTTTCCGCTTGCCGAACGCTACGGCCTCGTGTGGATCTGGATGGGCGATCCCGCACGCGCCGATCCGGCGACACTTATCGACATCCCGCAATGGGGCGCCCCCGATTGGGGTTACAATCGCGGCCCGGTGATGACGGTCGATTGCCACTACCTCTACGTGGTCGACAACCTGCTTGATCCGACCCACGTAACCTGGGTCCACCCCGGCTCGTTTGGCGACGCGGCCTGCGGGGCGGTGCCGATCGAGACGACTTCCGCGCCCGGGGGTGTGACGGCGTCACGCTGGCTGGTCGATGTCGAGCCTGCACCGTTTTACGCCAAGCATCTGAAATTCTCCGGCCGCGCCGACCGCCACCAGCATTACGAGATGCGCTATCCCTCGAACGCGGTGATCAAGGCGGTGTTCGTGCCGGCGGGCACCGGCGGGCATGGCCGGCCGCTCCACCCCGATGCTTTCCTGATGGACAGCTTCAATTTCCTCACCCCGGTCAACGCGCGGCAGACGCGCTATTTCTGGTTCCAGCTGCGGAACTTCGCGCCTGATGACGATGCCGTCTCGCGCGAGTTCACTGACGACGTGCGGCACGCTTTCGAGGAAGACCGCGTGATCCTGAACGCAGTGCAAGTCGGCATGGACTCCAGCGCCACGCCGACGATCGACCTCAAGAACGACCTCGCCTCGCACCGCTTCCGCCAAACGCTGGCGCGGATGATCGCGGCAGCAGGCTGAGCTTCCCGCAGACGGTACCCCACCCCTGCTAACCCTTCGACAAGCTCGGGGTGAGCGGAATTGGGAGCTCCTAGACCGCGATCAGGAAGTCACTGAAGGCAAGCGTCGGCGCCCCTGTCAGCACTGCCACCTGAACCGCGGCGGTCGCGCCGGTGCCATCGGCGTCATACCACAGCGCCCCGGTCGCGGTGTTGTAGATGAACCGGTCGGTCGCATCGTGCGCCGCGTTCACCCCGTTGCCCGACCAGAAGGCGTCCACGCTCATCGCACCCGTCGCGGCAAAGCCGGTGAACACCGCGCGGCTGATCGAAAGCACATCGCTCGCCGAGGTGAAGTCCTGCACCGTGTCGAGATTGGTTGACGCATTGGGCGCGGTGTCGAACACGAAGGTGTCTGCCCCGGCGCCGCCGTTCAATGTATCGTTGCCATTACCGCCGGTCAGCCGGTCGTTGCCGATGCCGCCCTGCAGCGTGTCGTTGCCCAGCCCGCCGATCAGCGTATCGTTGCCGTCCATGCCGGCCAGCACATTGTTTGCCGTATTGCCGGTGATCAGGTTCGCATCAGCATTGCCGGTGCCGTCGATGGCCGAAGTCCCCGAAAGCGTGAGATTGTCGACGTTGGCGGCCAGCGTCCAGCTCAGCGAGGCGGTGACAAGATCGGTTCCCCCGCCCGCCACCTCGGTGGTCACGTCGCCCGCGTTGTCGACCACATAGCTGTCGTTGCCAGCGCCGCCGACCAGCGTATCGGCCCCAGCGCCGCCATCGAGCACATCGGCGCCGCTGTTGCCGGTGATCACATTGGCCAGCGTGTTGCCGGTCCCGCTATGCGAGGAACTGTTCGTGAAGGTCAGGTTCTCGAGATTGGCGCCCAGCGTGTAGGCGGCGAGCACGGTCTGAACCGCATCGGTGCCCTCGCCGACCGCTTCGGTGACCACATCGCCGGCCACATCGACGACATAGATATCATCGCCCAGCCCGCCGACCAGCGTGTCGTTGCCCGTACCACCGTTGAGCGTGTCGTTGCCGCCAAGGCCGGTAAGGACGTTGTTGGCACTGTTGCCGGTCAGCACGTTGGCATCGCCGTTGCCGGTGCCGTTGATGGCCGAGGTGCCCGAAAGCGTGAGGTTCTCGAGATTGGCCCCCAACGTCCAGCTGATCGAGGCGGTGACGAGGTCGGTGCCCTGCGCCGCCGCTTCGGTCACCACGTCGCCCACGTTGTCGACCACGTAGCTGTCGTTGCCCGCGCCGCCGATCAGCGTGTCCGCCCCCGCTCCGCCATCAAGCACGTCGTTACCGCTGTTGCCGGTGATCACGTTGTTGAGCGTGTTGCCTGTCCCGCTGTGCGCCGAGCTGTTGGTGAAAGTCAGGTTCTCGACATTGGTGGTCAGAGTGTAGGCCGCCAGCACGGTCTGCACTGTATCGGTGCCCTGCCCGGCCTGCTCGCTGACCACGTCGCCGCTGGCATCGACGACGTAGATGTCATCGCCAAGCCCGCCAGCCATGGTGTCGTTGCCCGCTCCGCCGTTCAGCGTGTCATTGCCGCCAAGCCCGCTCAGCACGTTGTTCGCGCTGTTGCCGGTGAGCACGTTGGCATTGTCATTGCCGCTGCCGCCCAGCGCCGCCGAGCCCGAAAGCGTGAGGTTCTCGATATTGGCCCCGAGCACCCAGGTCACCGAACTCGTCACGAGATCGGTCCCCCCGCCGGCCGCCTCGGTCACCACGTCGCTGGCATTGTCCACGACATAGCTGTCATTGCCCGCGCCGCCGATCAGCGTGTCGGCCCCCGCGCCGCCATCGAGCACGTCGTTGCCGCTGTTGCCGGTGATGACGTTGTTGAGCGCATTGCCGATCCCGCTGTGCGCCGAGCTGTTGGTGAAGGTCAGGTTCTCGACATTGGCGGCGAGCGTATAGGCTGCGAGCACGGTCTGCACCGTGTCGGTGCCTTCGCCCACCGCTTCGGTCACCACATCACCGGTCGCATCGACGACATAGGTGTCATCGCCCAGCCCGCCGACCATGGTGTCGTTGCCGCTGCCGCCGTTCAGCGTGTCGTTGCCGCCAAGCCCCGTCAGCACGTTGTTCGCACTGTTGCCGACAAGCACATTGGCATCGCCGTTGCCGGTGCCGTTGATCACCGCGCTCCCGGACAGCGTGAGGTTCTCGACATTGGCCGAAAGCGTGTAGGTCACCGCGCTCGTCACGAGATCGGTACCTTGCGCGGCGAGTTCGGTGACCACGTCGCCCACGTTGTCGACCACATAGCTGTCGTCGCCGAGCCCGCCGACCATGGTATCCACGCCCGCGCCGCCGTTCAACGTATCGTTGCCGCCAAGGCCGGTCAGGACGTTATTGCCGCTGTTTCCCGTGAGCACATTGGCATCGCCGTTTCCGGTGCCGTTGACCGCGGCAGTGCCGCTCAGCGTCAGATTCTCGACATTGGCAGACAGTGTCCAGCTGATCGAGGTGTTGACCAGATCGGTCCCCTCGCCCGCCAGTTCGGTGACCACGTCGCCTGCGTTCTCGACGAAATAGGTATCGTTGCCCTGCCCGCCGACCATCGTGTCGGAACCCGCCGCGCCGTTGATCGTATCGTTGCCGCCAAGCCCGATCAGCACGCTGTTCGCGCCGTTGCCGGTGAGCACATTGGCATCGGCATTGCCAGTGCCGCTGAGCGCGGCAGTACCTGTCAGAGTCAGGTTTTCGACATTGGCGGCAAGCGTCCAGCTGATCGAGGAGGAGACGGTATCGGTGCCCTCGCCCACCGCCTCGATCGTCGTGTCGCCCGCATTGTCGACGGTGTAGGTATCGTTGCCTTGTCCGCCGACCATGCGGTCCGCGCCCGTTCCGCCATTAAGCGAATCGTTGCCGGTATTGCCGATCAGCACGTTGTTCAGCGTGTTGCCCGTGCCGCTGTGGGCGCCGCCATTGGTGAAGGTCAGGTTTTCGACATTGCTGCCCAGCGTATAGCTTGCCAGCGTCGTCTCGACCGTATCGGTGCCCTGCCCGGCCTGTTCGGTGACCACGTCGCCGGCCGCATCGACGACATATAGGTCATCGCCCAGCCCGCCGACCATGGTGTCGTTGCCGGTGCCTCCGTCGAGCAGGTCGTTGCCGCCCATCCCGTTCAGCGTGTCATTGCTGCCAAGACCAAGGATCTGGTCGTCGCGCCCGTCGCCGGTCAGCGTATCGACGCCGGCGGTGCCGGTGATGATCCTGTAGGCGCCGTAGCTGTAGACCTGCGCCTTGATGCTCGTGCCGTCCGCATCCCCGCCCAGGCCGCTTCCGTCGCCCCATGCGATCACGAAGCCGCCGCCCAGCAGGCTGCTCACCACCGGGCGCTCCTGATAGTCGGAGGTGACGGTGTTGATCACCAGTTCGGTGCCGTTTTTGGAGCCGTCGCCGTTGAAGATCTGCGCCTTGATGTCGCTGTCGGTGGCGGTCACGAAATGCTGCCAGGTCACTACGAAGCCGCCGTTCGGCAGGCTGGTGACCGAAGGGAAATCGCGCTCGCCGGCACTAGCCGCGCTCACCGTCAGCGCGGTGCCCACCTTGGCCCCGGCGCTGTCGAACATCTGCGCCTTGATGAGTGTATCGGGCTCGCCCACGCCGGGCTTCGAATCCTGCCAGGTCACCACGAAGCCGCCGGTCGAAAGCCCGGTCACCGCAGGCAGCGACTGATCGCTCTGCACTTCGGCATCGACGGTCAGCTCCCCGCCTACCTTGACGCCGCCCGCGTCGAACAGTTGCGCCTTCATGGTCACGGCGGGCTGGCCCGTCTGGGGATCGGTGGCATTGCCGTCGATCCACGTCACCACGAAGCCGCCGCCCGTCAGGCTCGTCACCATGGGTTGGGTCTGGTCGCCGGTGGTCTGGGTATTGACCCGCACCGCGCTGCCAGCCGCCACACCTGCGGCGCTATAGACCTGCGCCAGCACGCCGGCACCGCTCGTATCGCCGGCCGATCCGGCATAATCCTGCAAGGTCACCACGAAGCCGCCGCCGGCAAGGCCGGTGATCGTCGGATTGTGATTTCCGGGCAGGTTGTTGCCGCCCTGCTGTGTCCACGTCTGTGAATTGACCAGGAATGCCGGCGTCGTCACCGCGCCTGCCGCGCTGTAGACCTGAGCCTTGATCTTGTAATCCGACTGGATGCCCGCTTCGGTCCAGGTCACCACGAACCCGCCGCTGGAAAGGCTGGCGATCGTTGGGAGAGACTGATCGGCTGTCATGCCATTCAGCACGGCGAACTCGCTGCCGACCTTGGCACCGGCTGCGTTGTAGATCTGTGCCTTGGCCACGCCGAGCCCGCTGGGCGCGGAATAGTCCACCCAGGTCGCGACGAAACCGCCGCCGGTCAAACCCGTGATCGAAGGCAGGTCCTGGAAGCCCGTGACCTGGGTGTTGACCAGGAACTCGCTGCCAGATTTTACAAATTCCACCATTCCGCGTCCCCAACTGCCCCCGCGCCGCTTGCTGGTTAACAGGCACGGGGCCTCGTTAACGGCGGCAGGTGCACGTCATGCCATTCGGGCCGGACCTAGCGGATAAGCGTTAAAATTCTCCGCTGCACCGCGGGGCTTTCAGCGCGGCGCAAGCGGCGGATATGCGGGGAAATGCAGGCAATCTGCAGGCCGGCAAGGTAAAGCGTACCTGGCCGCATTCCTTGCGCGATGATCAGGATATCTACGTAGAGGGCGGTGACCGCCCCGCTTAATCGCCCAGTGGCACGCCGGGCAGCTGCTTGGCGGTGCGGATGGTAAGCGAGGTCTTGACGCTCGCCACATTGGGCGCAGGCGTCAACTTGCTCGTGAGGAACTCCTGGAAGCTCTGCAGGTCGCGGCTGACGATCTTGAGGATGAAGTCGATCTCGCCGTTGAGCATGTGGCATTCGCGCACTTCGGGGAGGGTGCGCATGTGCTCCTCGAACTGGCGAAGCGATTCCTCGGCCTGGCTCTTCAGGCTGACGAGCGCGAAAACGGTGATGGCAAAGCCCAGTTTGGAAGGGTCCAGATCGGCATGATAACCGCGGATTACCCCGGCTTCTTCCAGCGCTCGCACCCGCCGCAGGCAGGGCGGCGCGGTGAGGCCGACGCGCTGCGCCAGCTCCACATTGGTCACGCGGCCTTCGTCCTGCAGTTCGGCGAGCAGCCGCCGATCGATCCCGTCGAGTGTTGCCATGATCCTCTTGTGCCCTGCGTGTGCCCGGTTGCCCGAATTCCGCCACCCCGCCGCCGAACCTGCCAAAAGCGATCCGGTCACTGGTTAACGGCCTACCGCATCATGCCGCCGCAGCGGTCGGCATGCAGGGGGTAATCCGGCCAATCTTGGTAACTTTCCACACCTTGTGCGGCTGCGAACGATAATTTTGTTGTTTAATATCGCAATCGTCCCACAATGCAACGCAATCAACAGGACCCTTCCCGACCCCGCGCATTTTGTTAGGGTCCCGGTAACCACCACGGGCGGCGCCTTCGCGCGCGTCCGCGACGCGGAGAGCGCATGATTGTCGACGATCGCCTTGAAACCGTGCTGCGCACCGTCGCGGCCGGACCAGGCGCGATTGCCACGCAGATGCGCCAGCTTGTGGACTTGCTCGGCCGCACGCCCACCCCGCATTGGACCGGCACGCACGCTGCCGCGCTGGACCGGATCGATTCGCTGGGCGCCATGCTCGGCGATGCGCCAAGTGCCGCACTGATCCGCACCTGCAGCCTGCGTTCACCACATCTTGTTGCGCACCTTGCCGCGGCCAGTCCCAAAACGGCACTGGCCGCGATGATGAGCGCCCGCCTTGCCGAGCAGGAATGGCTCAGCCTGATCCCCAACCTGCCGGTGCCTGCACGCGGCTTCCTGCGCCACCGCCGCGATCTTGGCCAAGCGGTCGAGGCACTGCTCGCGCGGCTGGGGATCACTGATTTCGCTCTGCCCCTGCCGGAAGGGTTCGAACCGCTGGCGCTGGCTCAGCAGCCGGAACTGGCGCCGCTGCCGCAGACTGCCCCCGTTGAGGACATGCCGCCCGTCCTTGCACCAGCCGCCCCTCCCGCTCCGGAAGAGCCGGCCCCGCTCGCTCCGCCACGCCCGGCGCCCTTCGCGGCGGGAGAGGGCATCAGCGCGATCATCCGCCGGATAGAGGCCTTTCAGCGCGCACGTGCGGCGCAGACCGTCGATGCCCCGGGCGAACCGGCGATGCAGACCCGACTGCCTTTCGCCGACGAACCGCAGCCCGCCCCGCGCCCGGTCACCGCGATCGACCTTACGCTTGATGCCTATGGCACCGTGGTCGCAGCGGACCGCGCCTGCGCTCCGGCGTTCGTCGGCCTCAGGCCCTTCGCTGCCGATCCCGATGCGCCGATTGCATGCGATCCAGCCACTCGCGGTGCAGCACTTGCGCGGCTGCCAATTGCGGGCGGGCACCTCACGCTGGAAGGCACCGGGGCTACGGCGGACGTTAAGGGAACCTGGCGGATCGATGCGGTACCGCGCTTTTCCGCCGATGCGGGGCATTTCATGGGGTACCATGCACGCCTGCGACGCCCGCCTGCCGCAGCAACCGCCAAGCCGGCCAACGACGACACGCCCGGCCGCAGCGCCGATCGCCTGCGCCAGATGCTGCACGAGCTGCGCACGCCGATCAATGCGATCCAGGGCTTTGCCGAACTGATCCAGCAGCAGTTGCTCGGCCCCACGCCCCACCAGTACCGCAGCCTCGCCGCCGGGATCGCGTCCGATGCGGCGCGCATGCTGGCGGGCTTCGAGGATGTCGAGCGCCTGGCCGTGCTCGAAGCCGCACCGGCCGGCAAGGCGCCTGCCAACGCTGCGGACGAGACTGACATCGGCGCGCTGGTGGGCCGGCTGGTGCACCAGCTCGATCCGGTGCTCGCCCCGCGCGAAGTGCGCCTGCGCTGCGTTCTGCCCGATGGGCCGCTTCCCGTCGGTGCGGCGAGCGAGGAGCTGGAACGACCGCTGTGGCGGCTCCTTTCGCTCGCTGCGAGCATGGCCGTCCCCGGCGAGGATCTGGCGCTGACCTTGCAAGCCGCCACTGGTCAGGCGCGGCTCGTGCTGCCGCTGCCCGCCGCGATCGCCGGTCGCGAAGATGCCGCACTTACGGGGGGCGAGGGAATGGCCGGAATGGCTGGCGGCGGCGCGGCCATGCTGGGCGGCGGCTTTGCCCTGCGCCTCGCCCTGGCCGAGTTCCGCGCCCTGGGCGGGGTCGCGGAGCGAGGCGCCGCGACGATTGACGTCACGCTGCCACTCTTGACCGACGCGCCGCAGACACTTAGCCACATCCTTTAAGTAAATGCAGGTCGGCCGAGCCATGGACCAGACGTGCTAGGAGACATCCGGGGAGTGGCGCTGCCGAATATTCTCGATGTGCCGGGCGAGGCGGATCGCGTGCGCTTTGACGCGGGCTTCGGCCAGCGCTTCATCGTCACCGTCGATACCGAGGAAGAGTTCGACTGGACCCAACCGCTCGGCCGCACCGGCCACGGCCTCAGCCACGTGCCGCGCCTCGCCAGGTTCCAGCAGTTCTGCGAGGGGCTCGGGATCGCGCCGATCTACCTGATCGACTACCCCATCGCGACCGATCCCACCGTGGTCGAGGCGCTGGGGGCGGCGGTTACCGCAGGTCGCGCCGAGATCGGTGTGCAGCTCCACCCCTGGGTCAGCCCGCCGCACGACGAGGAAGTGAACGGCTTCAACAGCTACGCCGGCAATTTGCCGCCCGAACTGGAAGCGGCCAAGTTCAATACCCTGAAAGACGCGATCGAACGCGCTTTCGGCACCGCCCCGCTGATCTACCGCGCAGGGCGCTACGGCGTCGGTCCGGCCAGCGCGGGCATTCTGCGCGAGGCAGGTCTCGCCATCGACACGTCGGTGCGCGCCCGCTTTGACTACAGTTCAACTGGCGGCCCCAATTTCCGCGACCACCCGGTCGTGCCTTGGTGGATCGACCGCGCCGCCGGGCTGATGGAAGTACCGCTCACCACAGTCTATTGGGGTGTGCTGCGCCGTCAGGGCCCGCTGTTGTATCCCGCTATGTGGCGCATGCCCAAGTTGCGCGGTCTGCTTGCGCGCATGTCACTGCTCGAGCGTATTCCGCTCACCCCCGAAGGCGTGAGCATCGAGGAGGCGATCAAGGGCATCGACATCGCGCTCGACGACCACCTGCCGCTGCTGGTGTTCTCGTTCCACAGCCCCTCGCTGCGCCCCGGCCTTACCCCCTACGTGCGAGATGCGGACGGGCTCGACCAGCTCTACGACTGGTGGCGCGCGGTCTTCGCCTATCTCAAGCAGCGGCATGTCCGCCCCGCCAGCGTCGCCGAGATCATGGCCGCCGCGCAAGTTTGAGCCCCGCTTGCCAAGCCCGCACCGGCGCACTAACTCACGCGGCCAAGGTGGGCCTGTAGCTCAGCGGTTAGAGCTGGCCGCTCATAACGGCTAGGTCGCGGGTTCGAATCCTGCCGGGCCCACCACCGCCTCCCAAACCCCAGCATTTCCCGGAAACTCCCGGAAGTGTTGGGGTTTCGTCAACCACTTGGTCCTATGGTTGGTCCTAAATAGGGGCCAAACATGAGTGCATCAAAGCGGCGGGTCGAAGGCTACGACTACCTGTATCAGCGCGGCCACAGTTATGAGGTGCGCGTGCAAGTGCCGCAGCCGTTGAAGGCCATTGTTGGTAAAGGGGAACTGAAAAAGTCGCTGGGAAGCGACATGAGGCAGGTGGGCAAAAAGCACCCCGGTGTTCTGGCTGGGTTTTTGGCTCAACTTGAGGCCGCGCGGGAAAGTGGCAGCACCGATAATCACCGACCAAATCACACCCGCAATCGACCGACGCCGGAGCAGGTGCACGCGGCTTGCTACGCTCACTTTCTGCGAATGTCCCGGAACATGCGCGGCAAAGTGGCCTACCCCACAGGAGATAATCCTCGAACACTCCCGAACCGGATTGCGGGCTTTCAATCCATGATCGAAAATCAGGTCAGCGCCCACGAAAATGGCGCTTGGTCGATCATGGCTGGTGATGCCGAGCGCCTTTGCGATGAGTATGGCTGGACGCTCGCCCCTGACGACGAGTTGTTTTACGATCTCTGCGGCTTGATGATCCGAGCACGCACCCAGTGCTATCGGAATGAGGTAAGGCAGTTGCAGGGCATCAGGGGACCGGACCCAGACGCCGACCCAATGTTCGGACCTGCCCCGCCCGTCCCTTCAAAGCCCTCCATGACCTTGGGCGATCTCGTCACCAAGTTCACGTCGGCGCGCGATGTCAACTGGTCAACCTCGACCACCAAGAACTACACCATCATCTTCCGGGTGATCGAAGAACTGTGCGGCAAGGACACCCCACTCGCTGATATTGACACCGACTTCTGTATCGGCGTCCGAAAACATCTGCTTGAGGTGCCGTCCAACTATCAGAAACGCCCCGCCACACGCGGCAAGACGCTGATGGAAGCAATAGACATCGCCGCTCGTGAGGGTCTCCCAAAGATCAGCCCGGCAACCGTCAACAGCCACTTGAGCAAGCTAGGCGCGATCATCCGCTACGGGCGCGATCAGGGCTGGATCGTCGGCAACCCCATGGCCAAGATCGAGGTCAAAGACCCCGTCGCCGACGAAGACAAGCGTGACCCGTTCAAGGTCCACCAACTCAATGCCATCTTTGCCTGCGAACCTTGGAGCAGCGGTCCCGGCGCGGCTGTGACGCGCCCGTCTCGCTACTGGGCACCTTTGATCTCGCTCTTCTCCGGCGCGCGCCTTACCGAGATATGCGGCCAGTTGGTCAGCGAGATGATCGAAGAACACGGGGTTCGCCTGTTCGATTTTCGTCATCGGCCCGGCGTCCGGGACATGAAGAATGACAAGAGCCGCATGGTGCCGGTCCATCCAAGTCTGATCAAGCTAGGCTTCTGGGATTACGTCGAAGAAGCCCGCGCATCGGGGCGCGAGTTGCTGTTCCCGGATGTATCGCCTAACAAGCTGGGTAACTGGGGCGATCCAACATCCAAGTGGTTCACCCGGCTGATTGATCGGCTGGGTTTGAAGGGGACCGCGTTGTGCTTTCACAGCTTTCGCCACACCTTCGAGGATGGTCTCAAGGAGATCGACTTTGCCGACACTCCCATAGGCAACGTCATCACGGGCCGGGTATCGCCGGGAGTGTCGAAGAACTACGGCTCAAAATACACGGTGACGAAACTGGCCGCTGCCATCGGGAGGGTTGATTTCAAGGGACTGGAGTTGCCCGAGGTGATGTTCACAACGGGAAGCGCCGTATGAACCGAAACTAGCTCTCGGCCCGTCCTTCGCCTCGGATGCGCTCATATCCGGGGTTCAAAGGCTTGGGCTGGTCAACCAACCGATAACGAGATCCACCATCTGCCATGCAGGAGGTAATCGGGTAGCCTACTTTCCGCAGAGTGGTCAGCGCAGCGTGCACAGTGTTGGCTTGCCAACCGGTGGCCAAGGCCAAGTCACGGATGGATATTCCGGCTTCGCTGCGCAGAAGTCCTATCAGCAATGCCTGCTTCGTTCCCGGTCGTGGTGGTCTAAGTTCGCTCACGCTCGTTTCGGCCTTGCAACTTCCGGAAGAAGTTCTGTCCTTAGAGCACGTCCACAGCAGGGAAAACAGGCGAAAACGGAGCCAAAGGCGGTTCACCTCTGTTCTGGTCCGGGGACGATCTCGGCTGCCGACAGGACACCTTTCCGGTGGTCCAACTGTGGAAGGAGAGGCCCCAGAGCCACGACATGGAGCTAAACTGGAGCTAGGCTGTGTTTGAAGCGTGTGACGGGCGATGGGAGTGCTGCTTGGCATCACTTTGTGTTCCTGCTATGTTCACGACGTAAGGAACGATCATGCTGACTGCCCAACTCGATCAAACCCGCCTCGACGTATCGCCAACGCTCGACCCCAAGAAGCGGTCCAAGCTGGGGCAGTTCATGACGCCGGGCAAGATCGCCGAGTTTATGGCATCCAAGTTCGGCGAACTACCAGACGACGTGCGCTTGCTCGACGCGGGCGCGGGCATGGGCGCGCTCACCGCAGCCTTCGTTCTGGAGGCGTGTAAGCGGACCCGAAAGCCGAAGTCGATAGACGTCACCGCCTATGAGGTTGATCCGTCGCTGGCGGTGATCTTGCGCGAGACTTTGGCGGCCTGCGCCGACCAGTGCGCAGAGATTGGTATCGCATTCCAATCGCGCGTTATGCTCGCTGACTACATCTTGGACACTTGCCAACCGTTGCTCGCAGAACGGCGCGCCTACAACTGCGTGATCCTCAATCCGCCGTATGCAAAGATCGGCTCCGGTTCGGATTGGCGGGCGGCATTGCGCACGCTGGGGATCGAAACAGTCAACCTCTATACCGCCTTCGTCGGCCTCGCCGTGCTCCAAATGGAACGGGGTGGCGAACTGGTCGCCATCACGCCCCGGTCATTCTGCAACGGCCCCTACTACCAGCCGATCCGCGATCTAATCCTTGGCGAGTGCGCCTTGCAGGCACTTCACGTTTTTGAGGATCGGCGTACGACCTTCAAAGATGACGATGTCCTGCAAGAGAACCTGATCTTCCAACTCCGCAAGGACGGCGATCAGGGCACAGTTCGGCTGTCAACCGACGCTGGCATGGCCCGCGATGTTGCGTTCGCAGAGATTGTCTCCCCGCAAGATCGTCATCGCTTCATCCGCTTGCCGGTGGCCGGAAACGACCTGGCCCAACAGGTGCAGGCACTGCCATGCCGATTGGTTGATCTCGGCATTGCCGTTTCCACGGGGCGGGTCGTGGACTTTCGTGCGAAAGAACACCTCCGCAAGATGCCCGGCGTGGGCACCGTCCCGCTGATCTACCCGGCTCACTTCGAGAACGGGCGCGTCGGTGGCGCAATCTCGGACTTCAAAAAGCATAACGCGCTGGCCGACAATCCGGCCACGGCATCGCTGATCGTGCCGGGCGGAACCTACGTCCTGACCAAGCGGTTCTCGGCAAAGGAAGAGAAGCGCCGCCTTGTTGCCGCCATCTATGAAGGTGGGCGCGTGGGGTTCGAGAACCACCTGAACTACTTTCACGCAGGTGGGCGCGGTTTGCCGCAGCGGCTTGCGCTGGGCCTTGCCGCCTACCTCAACTCCGAAGCCGTGGATGAGTATTTCCGCACGTTCTCCGGCCACACGCAGGTCAACGCGACCGACCTGCGGAACCTGCACTACCCGACCATCGCCCAGCTTGAGGCACTAGCGGACGCCGCCGACATCGACGCCGCCGTGCGCGCGCTGCTCTAGCCTTCCACTTTGAACTGCTTGGCCGGGTCGCCTTGTATCCAGAGGTAGCTGCCAACGGCGAGATTGGTCTGAACCCCTTGCCGGGCAGCGGCCTCTTTCCATGAACGATAGGTCGTAGTGAAGCCGACGCCTGCCTTGCCGCATCGGGCGGCGAGCCTTGTCATCTGCGCCACCTTGTGCAGATCGACCTCTCCGTCGCTGGTCACGGCCTCTATCACCCAAATATGGTCGGTCTCGGGATGCCAAAGCAGCACGTCAGGCATGGCATCCTCCAACAGTAGCTCGATCCCGGCTGCGGCCAGTTTCTTGCGCTCCGCCGCTGTGATCCGGTCGCCATCGCTATCGTCGATGTAAAGCACCTGAAAGCCGGGCAAGAAGCGGGGCGCATAGTGATCGGCGCTGGCGCGGATGAGGTCCGCGTGCCCGTTGTCGATTTGCTTGCGGGCAGCTTCGGCCATCTCGGCCTGAAACGAACGCCGTTCGCGAGCCACGTCCTCTTGTGCCCATTCGCGCAGCATCGCCGCCCATTTACCCGCTGGGGCCTTCAAGATCGCTTTCAAGCCCTCGTTCAGGCGATAGCTGGAGTTGGGCGACTTGGCTTTGACGTGCCCGGAGATGAACGCGCCATCCTGCAACGTGATGGCCTCGAACCCGCCAAGCTCGCGCAGCGGCTTGATCCAATAATCCCGGCCCTCGCGGTCTAGTTTGGTATGCCCACGTTGCAGGATGCCTATGTGGCAGGCCAGATGGGCCGTGGTAGCGCCATCCGCGAACTTCGTTCCAGCGGGAGCCTTGGAGAACCAGCTATCCGTCTGATCGTCGAGCAGCGCGAAAACGCCATCCACGAGATCGTTGTTTGTGCCGAGGTGCAGCGCGGTCAGAACTTCGCGGATGCGTACCTTCGTCACGCCTTGGAAGCTATCCGGAGTGCCACCGGTTTTCTGACGTATTGCAGTAACGGTATCATGCAGCGCCATCGGCTCATTCCTCTTTGTGATCGGCAGAAGCCCGATTGTCGCCAGCAATAAGTTGCTCGGCTTCATAGGCCATCCGCACCATGTAGCTTTGCGCCAGCCTAGCAACTCCCAACGGCGACGCATCCTGTATGGACTTGCCAAGATGCGCTGTTGGAGGCCGATACTCATTCCGGCCACGATCTTGAACAG
The DNA here is from genome assembly GCF_037133355.1 of Novosphingobium sp. Lineage (GTDB taxonomy): Bacteria > Pseudomonadota > Alphaproteobacteria > Sphingomonadales > Sphingomonadaceae > Novosphingobium. The sequence goes on from NZ_JBAXOI010000023.1 coordinate 21,800, forward strand.
GGATGAGGATGACGTGCGGCGGTATGTTCTCAATGACCTTGGCCATATCGCCGTTTGGCAGTCGCGCGGTATTGCCATCGAAAACGACATTGGAGAGGTCGATTTGCAGACTGTCCGGAACTACGATCTCCAAGGTCGCCCGTCCGGGCACCGCTTTCGTTGCGTTCTCAAGTCCGTGCTCTTCATCGTTACGCGCTTGATACAGGTATTGAAGCAGTTCATCGGCCCTGCGTTCGCTAGATTTTGAACCAAACCACTGACGGGACTGCGGTGAGACTTTCGCACCTTGTTCGAGAGCCGTGTAGATCGACTTGTAGGCCGTCAGAAATGAGAACCACGCATCGGTAAACGCCTCGAAGGTGCCGCCCGCATCTAGCTCCCGGATAGCCTTGTCGATGTTCCGAAGCCTACTCCTTGCCTTTTCGAGCGCCCTCGGGTCCAAACTCGTACCTCCATGATCTGAATGACGGCCAGTTACATCATCTATTCCGTCACCACCACCGCTGGCGTCTCGCATCAAAAGACCTTGCCCCAGCGCGACAAGCGCGCGACCGCGAAAACCCGTCTCACTGGAATGGGCTGGAACCGAGTGAGGCATTGTCGCGCAGGATCATAGAACCATGTGCGCCGCTGCACCGTGTTGGCCCTCTAGGCGTGACCGTAGAGCGTTGCTCTCAAGTCCTGCAATCCGGCCTCTGCGGGGCCTTCGTCTGACAAAAAATCATGTCCGAATAGTGACTTGGGCTCGACTTTGTGGCATCGCTTCATAGACGAAAAGCGAGGCTTATCAGATGCTTACACAGGTTGGTTATCGGCGATCATCCACCAGTGAGCAGGTCGCCGGATACGAAGCCCAACACGCGCAACTGGCGGCGGCAGGTTGCTCCAAGGTCTTCGGGGAGATGGTGTCATCAGTCGTCCAGCGCGACCAACTGGAGGCGGCGCTCGATTACGTGCGCGAGGGCGATACGCTAGTGGTCTGCAAGATCGACCGCCTTGCCCGCTCCACGTCGGACCTGCTGGCCATTGTCGCAAAGCTGGAGGCGAAGGGTGTCGGCTTGCGCATCCTCGACTTCGGCGGGACCGAGGTTGACACAAAATCTCCGACAGGCCGGATGTTGCTGACCATGTTCGCCGCTGTCGCCGAGTTTGAACGCGCTGTCATGCTCGAACGCCAGAAGATCGGCATCGCCAAAGCCAAGGCCGATGGGAAATACCGGGGCCGGGCACCGACCGCGAAGCGGCTTGCTCCGCAGGTCCACGAAATGAGGGCTTCGGGTGTCGGCGCTACCGCCATCGCGGAACGGCTAGGGATCAGCCGGGCATCGGTGCACAGGATCGTTGCCGAGCGCGCAGCGTGAAGACCGTCCCGCACATGTTCGCGGACGCCACTGCCATGCTGGAGGACGCCATAGCGATCACCGTGGAGGGCCAACGCAGGGACAACTCACAGGACATGCAGCGGGCAATGGCCTGCCACCTCCGGATGGCCATCACCGCCATGGATGGCATCGTCGGCGAGATCAAAATCAGGCTTGGCGAAGCCGATGACTGATCGCAAGCAGCGTTTCATCGCGCAGTCCAAGCTCGATCTCGGCGACAAGCCGGTGCGGCCAGTTGGCTATTGGGAAATGGACGGATGGGATGACCGGGCGGTTGATGTTCAGGTGCGCGCCGCCATTCGTGCCGGGCACCCAATCCCGATCAGCCGCTACCCGATCCTGAAAAGCTACAATGGCGCGACCGGGCAGGAACGCCGCGACTGCGGCAACCGGTACGTAGTCGGTAGGGAGCTTGGTCTGATCCCATGGCCCAAGTTCTGCTCGGTCTGTTGCTCCACCCGGTTTGTCGGCGCGCACAACTGTAACTACTTCCGCCCGTGCAGCGCCATGCCAATCTGCCGGTCTTGTCACCGGCTCATCCACCGCAGGTTCTACGATCCCTCGGCATGGATGGCCCGCGCACACGAGCACGCATACGAGGGCGCTTGGTTCACGAAAATCGCCATGACCGAGCTTTCCCGCGAGCAGTCGCTTTGGCTCGCCACGCAAGACGACCCGTTTGACGTGAGCCAACTCGGGTGAGCGTCACCGACGAAGTTGCTGGCGCAACCGGCGTCGTAAACCTGATGCGCTATTCTGCGGCCTCATCGGTGGCTCGAAGCGAGCCGATACGCTCCAGCAGAGCATTGGCTGCGTCGGTGAGTTGTTGTCGCCTATCTTCCCACCGCCGCCCATAGTCGGGTATCAAGTCCGTGATAGGCTCGCTTTGGCCAGAAAAGAGGAAGGCGACCATCAAGGCTTGGCAGGCCGCCGCCCGGTTGGCGGCGTTGGGCTGGTGGAGAAAACGGGCACTGGCTAGATCGGCCAGCCTGCGAGCTTCCCATACGTCACCGTCTTGCCAAAAGGGGTAGGCGCGACGGCGTGCGGCCACCTTTCGTTCGGCCAGCGTAATGCGGGCTATCGGAGCGAGGCGGTCAATCGGGCGATGCTGCGGCGTGTGCAGCATGTCGGCGTCGCTATGCTCTTCCATCTTGCCGTCAGATGGCCGCCACGAAAACGAGCCGTCTGGCTGCACTTCGCCAACCTGGCCGACAAAGCTGACGCCTGCCCAAAAGTCATCGTCCGACGAGCCGCCGCCCGCGAACCGTCCGCGCCCAATCACGCGCAATGTTGGATATGGTGATGTCCTCGACCCCGATGCCCCTTCGGCAGGATCGGCTGGCGCGCTGGCCAACGTCAACAGGTGTTCTGCGTTCTCGGTCGCTTCCTGCGCAGATCGTCCGAAGACGAGCAGATTGTCGGCATAGGTAATGATCTTGCAGCCCATCGCGGTTGGGGCTGCGGCCAGCAGGTTGGCGATCACGACCTCTCCGGCAACTGGAGAAGAACCGGCACCCAACGGTATGCCCATTTGAGCATCGGGGAGAGGACTGATGCCACGCATAGATACAGTAGTCGTCGATGACGGCATGGGTGTCACCGCATCACAGACCACGTAGTGCGTGACCGCTGCCGGTAAGGGCAGCAGCAATCCCGCCAACACGTCTTGGCGCACGTTGTGGTAGAAGCCGACCGCGTCAACCTCCACAGCGTGCGTGTATCCATCAGTGTAGGCGGCTTCGGCGGCCTTGAGGGCTGCCGGTATCCCACCGTGGAAGAGATATTGCTCTGCACGGGGAGAATGGATGGCGCTGATGATGTCAGCAACAAATGCCTGCATCATGCGCTTGATGGGGCGGAACTGCTGGACAAGGCGGACCTTGCCGCCTTTCTGGACGTGCCGCCACGTTGTGCGCTCACGGCAAGGCGCAAACGGGTCGCACTGGTCGGCGATGGCTTCAATCGACGCGGGCGTGGCGTTGCCGATCTGCCCGCAACGAAGGACAGCCTGATAGGCGTAATAGCGAGCTAACCGGCGAGACGAGAGCAGTCGGCGTATCTCGCTGCGCTGTTGCTGGCGGCCCATTCCGGAAAGCCGGGACATCGCGGTCGTCTTGTAACGCCGAGCGACGGCCATCTGCCTGATGAAGTCGGGATATGCTGTGGCGAAATCCTGATAGGCTCGTGTTCGCGGCGACGGCTCGCTAGGCGGCTGGCCTGTCGGTCGATTGAGGTGCGACCGCGAATAGATCGGGGATCGACCAGAAGATGGCCTCGCATCACGTTCCGCCGTGGCCCCTTGCGGCATCGCAGGCAACGGATGCAGCGGTGTTCGCCGGATCGCCGTAGGAGGTTCCGAAGCCATCCAGCAACAATGGCGAAGCAGAGTTTACATTCGCCTAACCGGATGCCGAAACGCCCTACCAATCCATCAAGTAGGCTTCTCTACGATTGGCGGTGATGCGAGGGCTGGCGCTTGAAATCACGCGCGGTTCCCTTCCGAGAACAGTCAGCCTCCTGCCAACAAATCGCGGATCAGCCTTCCATGTAACGAGCGACGTAACAACTACGCAAATGAAACGCTGGAACACGGAAGCACCGCTGCACCCCCGGCTGATTTTGCCCGCATAGAGCGAACCCGAGCGCCGTTGGCGCGCAGTGCCGGAATAGACCCACAGTGCTTCAAGCGGGCTTTCTGGCGCATCGAGCAGCGAATATCGAGGTACGCGCCAAACGCTTCATGCCACTGAAAACAAAGGGTGGGTGGTGCTCTCTGACAATGCGCCCTGACCCCTTGCGTGGTCCTAAACGTGGTCCTATCGTGCAACCCGTTGCAACGATAATGCCTTGATTTTCATGCCTCTAGAACAAGTTGTGGGCCTTCCTGCCGGGCCCACCACATCCCCCTTATCGCCCGGCGTTGCCAGATTCCCGGCGTGGGCCTGTTTCCCAGTCTGGGTGAATCGCAAGCTGGGCCTTTCCATCGGCGCCGGCACCCGCTGGGCGATGCGTAACGCTCCACCCCTCTGGGGGGCCCCACCGCTTGCGGCCGTTGCCCCATCAACCCGGACGCGCGCGACCTTACCTGAGGCGGCGATCCATAACCCCGCTGCGTAGTGCGGCGTCCCCCCTGCGGATTCGTCTCACGGCCTTACCTTTTATATATTCAATATATAACTATTATTATAAATAAAAGTTATGTGGTACCCACTGCTAGATGGACCAGGACTCTTCTATAGATCTCACATAAGCCTCTGACTTGATGGGAAAAAACCATGCACACTACGTGTCCACTCTGTAAGAGCGATGTAGCCGTGCCGTGGGCTCAAGAGAATGGCTTTGCCATGGGCAAGTGCCAGCAATGCGGCCTGCTCTATGTAGATCCCCGTCCATCAGACGACGAGATCAACGACGCAAACAAGGTCGGTGTGCATCGGGGAGAAGACGGCGCATTGGACGTCCGAAGCCACTATCGAGCGTCAAAGACCAGACAATACGCCGCCATAATCCGCAAGCTGTTCGGTCACGACTGGAGCGAGGGCAAGCCGATCAGCTGGTTCGACGTGGGCGCCGGTTACGGCGAGGTTGTGGCAGCAGTCCAGCAGGTCGCGCCCGCAGGCAGCACTGTTTGCGGCATTGAACCCATGCAGCCGAAGGTCGAACGAGCGCAGTCGCTCGGTTTGCCGGTGTCGAGCCGCCTGCTCAAGGACATGACCGGGCCATATGACGTGATCTCGCTGATCAACGTCTATTCCCATGTCCCCGATTTCCTGAGTTTTGGCGCAGAGCTTGTGGCGAAACTTCGGCCGGGCGGGGTCTTGTTTGTCGAGACCGGAAACATCGCCGATCTGGCAAACCGCGAACAGTTTGCCGACAAGCTTTACCTGCCGGACCACCTTGTTTTCTCCGGCCCCGGGCAGATGCGGCGAACATTCGAACAAATCGGCCTTGTGCTCGAGAGCAAGGATGAGCGGGCCGTCGACAGCCTGCTCTGGTGTGCCAAGGTAGCAGTAAGGAATGCGCTCCGCGGGCGGATCTCTGTGCCGCTACCATGGCACTCGAAATTCCGGACAGTCTTCTACAAGGCGCGTCGACCGCTAACCCGGCACGCCTGACCTTACGGTAATGCAGGCACCGGCCACCACCTCATCCGGGCATTTCTGGAACCAAGAAGGTCAGCCTGGAGACGCATCCGTCCTGTTGTCGCTGCACGCACGGCGTCGACAGGAGGAAGCGATAGGCGGGTGCTGATCCTTCCTTGCTGAAGGCGGAATCCTCAGCGCAGCCCCGTCAGCGCCGCCGGCGCGATGGCGGGGCTTTCGAGGCTCGCCACCGGCCACGCGCAGTAATCCGCCGCGTAATAGGCGCTCGGGCGGTGGTTGCCCGAAATCCCGACACCGCCGAACGGAGCGGAGGACGCCGCACCGTTCGTCGGCCGGTTCCAGTTGACCACGCCTGCGCGCGAGGCAGCCCAGAAGCGGCGGTAGAGCGCCTCGTCCCCGCCGATGAGGCTGGCGGCAAGGCCGAAGCGCGTCGCATTGGCGGATGCCATGGCGCTTTCGAAATCGGGCACGCGGATCACTTGCAGCACGGGCCCGAAGATCTCCTCGTCGGGCACCGGCAGCCCGGTCACGTCGATCATCGCGGGCGAGAGCAGCGGCGTACCTTCGCGCAGCTGCTCGAGCGGGCGGATCACTTTGCCGCCCATGGCCACCAGCGCCTCCCACGCCTTCACCACCCGCGCCGCCGCGTTCATGTCAACCACCGGCCCCATGAATGGCGCAGGCTCGTCGAACGGTCCGCCAACGATGATGCGGTCAGCCATGGCAGCGACCGCCTCCAGCAGCGCATCGCTATCCGGTCCCACGATCAGCCGCCTCGCGCAGGTGCAGCGCTGGCCGGCGGAAAGAAACGCCGACTGCACCACCAGCGAAGCCGCAGCCGCCACATCTGCTTCGGCAATGTCCCAGGCGACCAGGGGATTGTTGCCGCCTGTCTCGATCGCGAGAATGCGGTCGGGCCGCGCTGAGAAGGATTGGTGCAGCGCAAGTCCGGTGTTCGACGATCCGGTAAATAGCAGTCCGTCGAGCTCCGGATGCGCCGCCAGCGCGCGCCCCGTATCGGCGCGGCCCTGCGCCAGCACCAGCAGCCCCTCGGCCAGCCCTGCTTCCTTCCACATGTCCGCCATGAACGCACCCGACGCCGGGGTCAGTTCCGAAGGCTTGAACACCACCGCATTGCCCGCCAGCAGGGCGGGCACGATATGGCCGTTGGGCAGGTGCGCAGGGAAATTGTAGGGCCCCAGCACGGCAAGAACTCCATGCGGCTTGTGCCGCAGCGCCTGCGGCACGCCCGCCGCCTCGCCATGGCGCTCGCCTGCGCGCTCGGCCTGTGCGGTGATCGAAATGGCAACCTTGGCGGCCACTGTGCCGACCTCGGTGCGCGCCTCCCACAAAGGCTTGCCCGTTTCGCGCGCGATCACTTGCGCAAAGGCCTCGGCATGTGCCTTGACCACTGCGGCATAACGCTCGGCAATCGCGATCCGTTCGGCCAGCGGACGCAGCGCCCAATCCCCCTGCGCCGCGCGCGCCGCCGCCACCGCCGCGTCGACGTCCGCGTCCTCACCCTGCCACAGCACATCGCCGGTCATGGGGTCGGTGGAAATCCAGCCGGTCGTCGGGTTGGTCATGGGGCGCTCCTTGCACATGGGTCAACGAGCCGCCGACTTGGGCGCGCCCAGCGCGAAGGTCAACCGCCACGTGGCGCCAGGCCGGAACCGATCAGACCCCGCGCCGCCGCGCCCAGCGCCCGTCCCCGCGCTTCTCAAGCATGGCGCCGCAATAGCGGCAGGGCCCGGTCTTCGCGTGCCCCTGATAGTGCACCTCGCGGCGCACGGGTGAATGGCGGCCCGCAAGGCATCCCAACCGTTTCAACAATTCCGCCACGAGCCCGGTGCCCCCTCAGCACATTCCATCACCGAGATGGAACCGAACCCCTAGATTATGGCAGCAATCGGTCGGCGTCCCAAGCCCCCTTCGGGGCATCCGCGCGTGACAGAGAATTGCACCTTGCCGCAACGGGTCCGCTTGCACTAGGGCTCGCATCAGTCGGGGAGTAGCGCAGCCTGGTAGCGCATCTGCTTTGGGAGCAGAGGGTCGCAAGTTCGAATCTTGTCTCCCCGACCATTCCTTCCGGCCAGCCACCTCAAAAGACAGCCACCGCTGGTTCCTTGACACCTTTGCGGGGCTCCGCGATGAATTGGATAATTATCCGGTTGCGGAGGGGTGGGCAGCGAAATGCGGGACGTGCACGGAACTGGCCCGAAGCCTGCCGGCATGCGCGAAGGGCTGCTGCCGCTTGCTGCCAGCCTGATCCTGGGCGCGGTGGGCCTTCTTGTGCTGGGAGTGCAGCCGCTGCTCTATGGCAGCTATGTGCACGAGGGGCGGATAACCGAAGCCAGCCTCGGCCTGCTCGCCGCCATCGAGATTTCCGCGATTGCGCTCGGCAGCGCGGGCGGCATTGCTCTGCTGGGACGGATGCCGGCTCGGCTCGTGGCGCTGGCCGGCGTGATCCTGACGATCGCGGCCAATCTGCTCCCGGCCATGGTGCCGCTGCTTCTGGCCCGCGCGCTGTCGGGCGCAGGCGGGGGTCTGCTCGTTGCCATCGCGGCCGCTGCGATCGCCCGGCGCAGCGGGCTCAACGCTGCCGCAGCGGCGTTTCTGTTCCTCCAGGCAGCCAGCCAGTACGCAATCCTGCAATGGTTCTCGGCCCAGACCGGCGCAGCCTCGGCGGCCGCAGTGCAGCAGTCGCTGGCCGTGATCGTCGCAATAACGGTGCTCGTGCTGCCGCTCGTTCCCGCAAGCCTCGCGCCCCTGCACGCCGAGCTGGCCGGACAACCCGCAACCCGCCTGCCCCCGCTCTCGGGCTGGATCGCGCTCGTCGCCGTGGGGTTGGTGGCAGGCGCGTGCATCGGTGTCTGGGCCTACATGGGCCTGTGGCTCGAGGCGCGCGGTATTGCTGCGGAGCGGATCACACCGATGCTCACTGCCTCGATGGTCGGCCAGATGATCGGCACGCTGAGCGCCATCGCCATCGGCGAGCGCGGCCACAGCGGCACGCGGGTCATCGCCATGGCCATCCTGCTGCTGGGCATTGTCGCCGCGCTCCTGCTGCGCGGTGCCGAGGGCGCGGCAGGCTGGGCGTTGGTGGTCGGCTACGGGTTCGTGTGGATGGTGGTCAGCCCGGCGCTCACAGGCTTCCTGCTGGAGGCAGACCCGACCCGCCGCAGTTTGCCATTCGGGGCTTCGGCGCAGCTCCTGGGCGCTGCGATCCTGCCCACCCTTGTCGGCGTACTGTTCGCCGAACAGGGGCTCGACACCGTGATCCTCGCCAGCGCCATCGCGCTGGTCGCCAGCCTCGCCCTGATCCTCGCAGCGTTTGCCGCCCGCCCGCGCCCTTCCGCCTACCCGGCGTAGGGCTCGACCGGAAGCCCTTCGAACCGCGCCTTCAGCTGCAGCCCCAGATAGCGCGAATAGCTGCGCGCCATGGCAAGATTGCCTGCCATGAACCACAGACCCGGCTCCGGCGTCGGCTTCCACAGGTTCTTCATCTCGCCTTCCCACGGGCCCTCGTCGCCGGGGAAGCCCGAGCCGTAGCCCCAGGTCTTGCCGATCCGCTCGGCGACCTCGGGGTTGATCAACCGTGCTACCCACTGCTTCATGTCGCCGAAGCCGGTCGCATAGATAATCACGTCGGCCCGCTCATGGCTCCCGTCCGAAAGCACCATGCCGTCCTCGACGATCCGCTCGATGCTAACGCCCGATCGCACCTTGATGAGACCGTCGGCCACCATGTCCGAGGCGCCGACATCGACGTAATAGCCCGAGGATGTGCGCTGGAACTTCATTGCGATGCCCGTGCCGTCCGGCCCGAAATCGACCTGGAAACCCGCATCGGTCAGCCGCTGGTAGAACGGTGCCTCCTCGATCTGGATCTGGTCCCACGCCGCCTTGTTGACCTTTTCCGACAAGCGGAAGGGCACCGAGGCACCCAGCAGGTCCGCCTTCTCGGTGGTGAGCCCGGCATCGACCACTTCCTGCGAATAGGCCCCGCCCAGGATCTTCTCCATCGTGCTTTGCCGCACGATCAAAGTGGAGGACCGCTGGATCATCAGCGGCTCGGCGCCGTGGCTCACAAGATCGGCGCAGATGTCATGCGCGCTGTTGTTCGCGCCGACGACAATCACCCGCTTGCCGGCCAATCCCTCGCCGCCGGGATGTGCGCTCGAATGGCACTGGTGGCCCTTGAACGTGTCCTGTCCGGGAAACTCGGGCGTGATCGCAAAGCCCGCATTGCCCACCGCCATGACCACATGCTCGGGCGAAAGCGTCACGGGCTTGCCCTCACGCTCCAGCGCAACCTGCCACTTGCCGCTCGCCGGATCGCGCGAAATGCCCTTGCATTCGGTGCTGGTCCACACGCCCAGTTCCATAATCCCGGCGTAGTATTCCAGCCAATCACCCATCTTCTGCTTGGGCGTATAGACCGGCCAGTGATCGGGGAACGGCACGTAGGGCATATGGTCGTACCACACCGGATCGTGCAGCAGCAGCGACTTGTAGCGCGAGCGCCACTGGTCGCCCACGCGCGGATACTTGTCGATGAGCAGGCAAGGCACGCCCAGCATCTTGAGCCGCGCGCCCAAGGCAAGGCCGCCCTGCCCCGCGCCGATCACTAGCACATAGGGCGGATTGGCTTCGTTCCACTGCTCCACATCGTCATGGCGCACGTCTTCCCAGGTGCGCTGCCCGGTCTCGTCCACCACGCCCGAATGGCGCCGCCCGCGCAGCGGCTCCTCGAAGCCCTTGAGTTCACCCAGCGCGGTGAGGAAGGTCAGGCAATGCTCGCCCACCAGCCGCACATAGCCTTCGCCCCGCCCTTGCGCGGTCTCGAAGGTGATGAAGCCCTCGCTCGCGCCCGGCGCGGCATCGCTTGCCCACTGGCCGATACCCGATCCCGGCGCACGCGCGTTGACGAAGGCCGCAATCGCCTCCGTTCCTTCATGCGTCGCCAGAGTCCAGCCGAGCGCGAGGTAATCGCGCCAAAGCCCGTCGGGCAGAAACAACGCCGCCGCTGCGGCCCCGTTCCCTGCATCAAGCGCGGCGCCAAGCTTTGCGAGCCAGCCATGTACGTCAAGCATTTGGAACTATTGCCTTTTCTATTGACACCACGCTGATCAGAAATGCGCGACCAGGTGCACCCCGAAGGTGCGCGGATCGTTGTAGTTGATCTGGTCCTGCGTGATGACTGGCGCAATTGAGGATATCACCCGCGCCGAATTGAGGTTCTTCACCCAGAGCGCCGCCTCGTAGACCTTGGAGGCCGATTGCCAGGCGAGTCGCGCGTTGATCCGGCCGTTGCCCTTGACCTCGGTGCTCGCCGCATTGTCCGGGAACAGCGCGATCGAGGAGACATAGGTCCCATCCACGCGCGCCTTGATCGCCGATCCACCAGACAGCGGCACCGTCAGATTGACCCCGCCCGAGAACGCGAACTTTGGCGCATTGACTAGCCGGTTGCCGTTGTAGCTCACCCCGCCCAAGGCCGCGAACTTCTTGTATTCGCTGTGCATCACAGTCACCGCGCCGAACAGGTCGAGGTTCCGCGTCGGCCGGACGGTCAGCTCGGCCTCAAGGCCATAGATCTCGGCATTGCCGGCGTTGAGCTTGCGCTGCACCGGGATCGGGCCGGTGAGATCGAACACGAAGACCTGCAGATCGCGGTAGTCATAATAGAACGCCGAGGTGTTGAACCGCACCTTGCGGTCGAGGAACTCGGTCTTCAGCCCCACTTCATAGGCGTAGAGCTTCTCGGAATTGAACGGCGTGAGCTGCAACGGGTCGGTCGAGGCGCCGCCTGCAAATCCGCCGCTGTTGTAGCCCTTGGAGAACGAGGCGTAGACCAGCGTGTCACCCGTCTTGTAGTTGAGCGCCGCACGCCACGAGAGATCGCGGAAGGTCTTGGTGCCCTTGAAGTCGAGCAACGGCAAGGTCACGTCCGAATAGGCCTTCACCGGCACAACGCCGCCCACCGCATCGAACAGGCTGTGGTAATCCATGCTGATGCGGTCGTTCGACCAGCGCAGCCCCACCGTCGCGGTAAGCTTGTCGGTCAGCTTGTAATCCGCCTGGCCGAACAGGGCGAAGCTGCGTGTCCGCTGGGTATAGGGATAGCGCAGCAGGCCCAGCGAATTGACCGGATCGAACGTGCCGAGGAGATCATTGGGATCGCGCAGGCTGCGCAGCAAATCGAAGCTGCTGTCGGTCGCGAGAGTATCATGGAAATAGTACCCGCCGACGATCCAGTTGAGCGCCTTGTCGCCGGTCGATTGCAGCCGCAGCTCCTGGCTCCACTGGCGCGGTCGGTCTTCGTAATAGGCCACCACGAAGTCTGCCGGGCTCGCGTCGGTATCCTCCAGCGTCGCGCGGTTGACCTGCTCGTAGGCGGTGATGGAGGTGAGCTGCACACCGCCGAAATCGACTTGGCCCATCAGCGAAGCGCCGAACACGCCGATCCGCTCCTTACCTTCGACATTGTAGTCGCCGGCATAGACGTTGTTGTCGGTATCGGCATAGCCGAAGGCGTCGGTCGGCGTGCCATCAGGCAGCACCGCCGTATTCCCGAAGAAGTCGACCCCCGACCCCCGATGTTGGAACTGCCGCGCCCCGCCGGTGTTGTTGCCGCCGTGCACCGAAAGCCGCAGCAGCACATTGGGCGCGGGCGTCAGATCGGCAATGCCGCGCAGCGCCCAGAGGTTGATGTTGTTGACCTTGTTGCCCGTCAGGCGGTTGAAGGTCGTCCCGTCGCGCCGGTTGTAGAAGCCCGCCACGCGCACCTTGAGCAAGTCCTTGACGATCGGACCGCCAATTCCGCCTTCAAGCTGCACTTCGTTGAACCGGCCATAGAGCGCGGAGAAATCACCGCTCAGTTCGTCGGTCGGCTTGCGGCTGGCAAAGCGGATCGCGCCCGCCGTGGTGTTGCGGCCATAGAGCGTACCCTGCGGCCCTTTCAGCACCTCGATCCCGTCGGAATCGAACACGTTGAACAGCTTGCCCGCATTGGCGCCGAGGAACACGTCATCGACATAGACGCCGACCGCGCCCGTCGTGTTCGAATTGAAATCGCCGATGCCCACGCCGCGGATGAAGAGCGAGGTGGTCGAAGCCGCGGTGCCCGCCTGCATCGAAAGGCTCGGCACGAGCAGCGTGAGATCGCGCGGATCGCGGATGCCGGTCTCGCTCAGCGCATCGCCGCTGATCGCCGCGATGGCGATGGGCACGTCCTGCACGTTCTGCGCGCGGCGCTGCGCTGTAACGACGATTTCCGCCACCACGTCATCCCTGGCGGGCGGCGCGGCGTCCTGCGCAAAGGCCGGCATGGCCAGCGCGAGCGCGCTCCCCGCCAGAATGAACCCGAGGCACCGCTTCACATTGGCCCGACGCATAGTCTTTCCCCCGCTTCGGCTCCGCAGCGCAAAGGCGCGGGCCGTGATCCCACGGTGCAAAACTTCCCCCATTCGCCCGCAGCGTCAAGCCGAATCTGACATAAATTCGGATTTTTATCCGAAACTGGGTTGAATGGCGCGCGATTGGCGCTAGGCTTGGCGCGATGGTCACGATGATCCCCCGGCCCGCGGCGCCCGGCACAGCCGAAGCGATCCGCCGCCCGCGCCAGAAGCGCAGCCAGCAGCGCTTCGAGGCGATTCTCGATTCGGCCGACCGCCTGCTTGAGACGCTCGAACCCGAGGCCATCAGCATCTACACCCTCGCCGAGGAAGCAGGCCTCTCCGCCCCTTCGATCTACCATTTCTTCCCCGATGCGGGGCAAGTCTTCGTAGCCCTTTCCGAACGTTACACGCGCCAGTTTGTCGAACTGCTGGACAAGCCGCTGCCGCCCGGCGTCACCACCTGGCAGGCCTTCTTTGCCGCGCGCTATGGCCACGGCCGCGATCACTACAACGCCCACGGCGCTGCACGCCGGCTTCTGCTCGGCTCTGGCCTCTCGGCCTCGATCCGCGCCCGCGATCTCGAAAACGACAGTGTGCTGGCGGAGCGCAGCATGGCCGAATTCTGCCAGCTGTTCGATGTGGCCCCCAGCGCCGACCTGGTCGAGCGCTTCACCGAACTCCTCGTGATCAACGATGCGATCTGGACTCTCTCGGTCCACCGCCACGGTGCGATCACCGACGCCTATGAAGAGCAGGCCCGCCTCGCGCGTGAAGCCTATGCCCGCACCTTCCTGCCCGAACACCTGCCGCTGCGCGCCGCAGCGGAGCAAGCCGCCTGAACGACAAGAGGGAGAGTCCAATGACAACGAACGCCGCCGACCAAGCCCTGCGCCAGCGCGCCCTCAAAGTCGTGCCGGGCGGGATGTATGGCCATGAATCGACCCAGTTGCTTCCCGCCTCCTACCCGCAGTTCTTCGAGCGCGGTGAAGGCGCCTACATCTGGGACGTCGATGGCAACCGCTACCTCGACTTCATGTGCGCCTATGGCCCCAACCTGCTCGGCTACAACAACCGGCAGGTAAACGATGTCGCCGTCGCCCAACTCGCCAAGGGCGATACGCTTACCGGCCCCAGCGCCCATTTCGTCGAGCTTGCCGAGACGCTGGTGAGCATGATCAGCCACGCCGATTGGGCGATGTTCTGCAAGAACGGCACCGACGCCACCACCATGGCGATGACCACCGCCCGCGCGCAGACCGGCAAGCGCCGCGTTCTCGTGGCGGAAGGCGCCTATCACGGCGCCGCGCCATGGTGCACGCCGATGCCCGCCGGGATCGTCCCCGAAGAGCGTGCGTTCATCTCCAAGTACCAGTTCAACGATATCGCCAGCCTCGAAGCCGCGGTCGCCGAAGCGGGCGATGATCTCGCCGCGATCTTCGCCTCGCCCTTCAAGCACGATGCCTTCGTCGATCAGGCGCTGCCTGATCCCGCCTATGCCAAGCGCGCCCGCGAACTGTGCGACGAGACCGGCGCCATGCTCATCGTCGACGACGTGCGCGCCGGTTTCCGCCTGATCCGCGATTGCAGCTGGGAACTGGTCGGCGTGCGGCCGGACATGAGCTGCTGGGGCAAGTCCTTCGCCAACGGCCATCCGATCTCGGCCCTCCTCGGCAACGACCGCTGCCGCGAAGGCGCGAGCCATATCTACGTCACCGGCTCGTTCTGGTTCGCCGCTGTGCCGATGGCTGCCGGGGTCGAAACGCTGAAGATCCTGCGCGAGAGCGACTACCTTGAAAAGTCCATCCGCCTCGGCACAATGTGGCGCGAAGGCCTCGACACCCTCGCCGCCAAACACAGCTTTGCCCTGCGCCAAACCGGCCCTGTCCAGATGCCGCAGATCCTGTTCGACAATGATCCGGACTACCGCGTGGGCTTCGCATGGGGCGAGGCGATGCTGAAGCGCGGCGTCTACGTCCACCCCTGGCACAACATGTTCTTCTGCGCCGCGATGACCGAGGCCGATGTCGAATTCGCCCTCACCGCTGCCGACGAAGCCTTCGCCTCGGTGAAAGCGCAGCTGGCCACTATCGAACCCCACCCCGTCGTCCTCATGTTCCTCACCGCCATGGCCGCAGCGCACTGATCGCCCATCCCTCCCCGAGCTTGTCTCGGGGAGGTGGCCCGCCGCAGGCGGGTCGGAGGGACGATTTCAAGGCTTGGCAAACCCCGGTGATTGCGTCTTATACGGCGCCAAACCAAACTAGCCGAGAGGACGCCCCCATGAGCCAGACCACCTATCCGGTCCCCGAAGACTGGGCCAAGGGCGCCCTGATCGACGATGCACGCTATCAGGCCATGTACGCGCGCTCCTTGGCCGAACCCGACGCTTTCTGGCGCGAGGAAGCGCAGCGCATTGACTGGATCAAGCCCTTCACCAAGGTCAGCACCACCAGCTTCCACGAGGCCGATTTCGGCATCAAGTGGTTCGAGGATGGCACGCTCAACCTCGCCGCCAATTGCCTCGATCGCCACCTCGCGGAGCGCGGCGACCAAATCGCCATACTTTGGGAACCCGACAGCCCGGAAACGCCCGACCGCCGCATCACCTACCGCGAGCTTCACGAAGCTGTCTGCCGCTTTGCCAATCTGCTCAAGTCGCGCGGCGTCGTGCGCGGCTCGCGCGTTACGATCTACCTGCCGATGGTCCCCGAAGCCGCCGTCGCCATGCTCGCCTGCGCACGCATCGGCGCGATCCACTCGATCGTCTTTGCCGGCTTCTCCCCCGATGCCCTCGCCGGCCGCATCAAGGATTGCGACAGCCGCTTGGTCATCACCGCCGATGAAGGCCTACGCGGCGGCAAGCGTGTGCCGCTCAAGACCAACGTCGATGAAGCGCTGACCCAATGCCCCGGCGTGGACACCGTCATTGTCCTCAAGCACACCGGCGCCGCTGTGCCGCATGTAGACGGCCGCGATGTCGACTGGGCCAGCGCGGTTACCGCACAATCCGCCGATTGCCCGCCGGAGGAAATGAGCGCCGAAGACCCGCTCTTCATCCTTTACACCTCGGGCTCCACCGGCAAGCCCAAGGGCGTGCTCCACTCTACCGGTGGCTATTCCGTCTGGGCCTCGATGACGCATGAGTACGTCTTCGATTATCGGCCTAAATCTGACGGTTCTGTCCAGATCTACTGGTGCGCGGCGGATGTGGGCTGGGTGACGGGCCACAGCTACGTCGTCTACGGCCCGCTCCTCAACGGCGCGACCACGGTCATGTTCGAGGGCGTGCCCAACTTCCCCGAGCCGTCGCGCTTCTGGCAGGTCGTCGACAAGTTCCAGGTCGAGATTTTCTATGGCGCCCCCACTGCGCTGCGCGCCCTCATGCGCGAAGGCGACGAATGGGTGAAGAAAACCGCACGGCAATCCCTGCGCCTCCTCGGATCGGTCGGTGAGCCGATCAATCCCGAAGCCTGGGAATGGTACCACAAGGTCGTCGGGGAAGGCCGCTGCCCGATCGTCGATACCTGGTGGCAGACCGAAACCGGCGGTGCGATGATCACTCCGCTTCCCGGCGCTACCGCCCTGAAGCCAGGCTCGGCCACGCGACCGATGTTCGGCGTCAAGCCCGCGCTCCTCACCGGGGAGGGCCAGCTCATCGAAGGCGCGGCGGATGGCTGCCTCGTCATCACGCAAAGCTGGCCCGGCCAGATGCGCACTGTCTGGGGCGATCATGAGCGCTTCTTCCAGACCTATTTCACCACTTTCCCGGGTTACTACTTCACCGGTGACGGATGCCGCCGCGACGAGGACGGCTACTACTGGATCACCGGCCGCATCGACGACGTGATCAACGTCTCGGGCCACCGCATGGGCACCGCAGAAATTGAAAGCGCGCTCGTCGCCCACCCCAAGGTCGCCGAAGCCGCAGTCGTTGGCATGCCGCACGAAATCAAGGGCCAGGGTATCTACGCCTTCGTGACGACCAACGCCGATGTCGAGCCGGACGAGGCCTTGCGCAAGGAACTCGTGCAATGGGTTCGCCACGAAATCGGCCCCATCGCGACCCCGGACGTGATCCAGTTTGCCCCCGGCCTGCCCAAGACCCGCTCGGGCAAGATCATGCGCCGCATCCTGCGCAAGATCGGCGAGAACGACACCGGCAATCTGGGCGATACCTCGACCTTGGCCGATCCGTCGGTGGTCGACAACCTGCTGGCGAACCGCCCGAACGCCTGACACGAAAAAGGGGCCGGACCGCGCAAGCGATCCGGCCCCTTTTCCTTTGCCCGACTTACGAACGGTCGGCGTTCATCACCTTGGTCCAGGCCTTGGCGAAATCGCGCACGAACTGCTCGCGCGCATCGTCGCTGGCATAAGCTTCGGCTACCGCGCGCAGCTCCGAGTTGGACCCGAAAATCAGGTCCACTGGCGTCGCGGTCCACTTCACCGCGCCGCTCGCCCGGTCGCGGCCTTCAAAGGCTGCACCAGCCCTGCTCCACACGGTATCCATGCCGAGCAGGTTGACGAAGAAGTCGTTCGAGAGCGTGCCGAGGCGGCTGGTGAATTCGCCCGCATTCGATCCGCCCGCATTGGCATCGAGGACGCGCAGGCCCCCTACCAACACGGTCATTTCGGGCACGGTCAGCCCCAGCAAGCTCGCCCTGTCGACCAGCGCCTCGGCAGGCGACTGCCACGCATCCGCCGCATGGAAGTTGCGGAAGCCGTCGGACTTGGGCTCCATCGGCGCGAAAGCAGCGGGATCGGTCTGCTCGGCGCCTGCGTCCACCCGGCCCGGCGTGAACGGCAGTTCGAGCGAAACGCCCGCCTTGCCGGCCGCCTGTTCGACCGCGGCATTGCCCGCCAGCACGATCAGGTCCGCCATGCTCACCGTGCGGCCACCCTGCGCAGCACGGTTGTAATCGGCGCGCACCTTTTCAAGGGCGGCCAGCACCTTGGCGAGCTCAGCCGGCTCATTCACCGCCCAGTCCTTCTGCGGAGCAAGCCGGATGCGCGCGCCGTTGGCACCGCCGCGCAAGTCGGACACGCGGAAGGTCGAGGCCGAGGCCCAGGCCGTGCGCACCAGCTGCGCCGGGTTGAGGCCCGAGGCCAGAACCTTGCCCTTGAGCGCAGCGATCTCGGCCGTGCCGATCAGCGGGTGGTTCTCGACCGGCAGCGGGTCCTGCCAGGTGAAGGTCTGCGCCGGCACGTCCGTGCCGATGTAGTGGCTCTTCGGCCCCATATCGCGGTGGGTCAGCTTGAACCACGCGCGGGCAAAGGCATCGGCATAGAGCTCGGGCTTGTCCTTGAAACGCAGCGCGATCGCGCGGAACGCCGGGTCCTGCTTGATCGCCATGTCGGTGGTGAACATGATCGGCGCGTGGGTCTTGCCCGCCTCGTGCGCGTCGGGCACGATTTGCACGTCCGCTGCATTGGCTGGCTGCCACTGCGTCGCCCCGGCCGGGCTCTTCACCTTGACCCACTCGAAGCCGAACAGGTTGTCGAGGTACTGGCTCGTCCACGCGATCGGGTTGGCCGACCAGGCGCCTTCGAGACCACTCGTCACCGCATCCTTGCCCATGCCGGTGCCGCAGCTGTTCTTCCAGCCAGTGCCCTGCGCCTCGATCCCCGCGCCCGCCGGTGCCGCGCCGACGCAGGTCGCCGCATGCGCGCCATGTGCCTTGCCGAAGGTGTGGCCGCCCGCGATCAGCGCGACGATCTCCTCGTCGTTCATCGCCATGAGGCCGAACGACTGGCGGATATCATGCGCCGCCGAAATCGGATCACCGTTCGCGTTCGGGCCTTCGGGGTTCACATAGATCAGCCCCATCTGCACCGCAGCAAGCGGGCCCTTGAGCTGGCGCTTCTCGTTCCAGCGGTCGCCATTGGCTTCCAGCCACTTCTTCTCGGTGCCCCAGTAGACCGCGTCGGGCTGCCACGTATCCGCGCGGCCGCCACCAAAGCCCAGCGTCTTGAAGCCCATCTGCTCGAGCGAGACGTTGCCTGTCAGCACCATGAGATCGCCCCACGAGAGCTTGCGGCCATACTTCTGCTTGATCGGCCAGAGCAGGCGCCGCGCCTTGTCGAGATTGGCATTGTCCGGCCACGAGTTCAGCGGCTCGAAGCGCTGTTCACCGCCCGCACCGCCGCCGCGCCCGTCCATCGTGCGATAGGTGCCGGTGCTGTGCCAGGCCATGCGGATGAAGAACGGGCCATAGTTGCCATAGTCCGCCGGCCACCACGGCTGCGAGGTGGTCAGCACCTTGGCGATATCGGCCTTCACCGCCTTGAGGTCGAGGCTGAGGAATGCCTTGGTGTAGTCGAAGTCGGCGCCATAGGGGCTGGCGGCGGTGTTCTCGTTCTGCCGCAGCGGCGTAAGATCGAGCTGATCAGGCCACCAGTCCTTGTTTGTTGTGGGCTTTTCGGCAGTGGAGGCGGGGCCGGTCGTAGCCGCATCGGCTGCCTGTGCGGCCACCGGCATGGCTGCCAGCAGCGCCATGGCAAGGGTAGAAAGCGAAGCGCGCATCTCTATGGTCCTCTCGTATTGCGGAAGCCGGACATGGGGACGCAGCCGCCCGCATGGCGACCCGCGCGCGCATCCCGGCCGGATACCGCTCTGGTTTCGTGATCGAAGTGCCCGGGGCCGGGAGGAGGAGGGGGCCACCGAGCCGTTACCTTCTGGCGCATGGCCCCCTTTCAGGGCCAGTTCATTTGTCCGCTCACTATGATCGACCGCGTCGATCAATCAGCAACAAAACGCACAAAACCTTGCGGCTGCGCGCTTCGGAGTCTCGATCAAGGTCAGGGGACAAAAAAATCTGGACACCCGGCGCGGTGCAATTTTACGCATCCTCTCCCAAGGCCGCGCCGGGTGAACGACTTGCATTGTGATCGGGCAATTACCGCATAGATGCGGCGGAGTCATCATGAAATTGCGAGATATGTGACGGTCGGGCGCCAAGGCTTCAAGGCGGTGCAGTGGGGCAACACTCTCGCCAAACCCTGACAGATTGCTGCACCCATGCTGCGCCCTTTTCCTGATCGTGCAAAAGGCTCAGATTAGCCATTCCTGCAGTATCCGGTTCAATGATGCGCTGCCCGTTCACCCTCGCTTTCGCTCTCGCCGCGGCCTCGGTCGCGGCAGGCTTCGCCGCGCCCGCGGTTGCGCAATCTGCCGTGCAACCGGGCGCATCGTGGACAGTCGATGTTCTGTCCGCCGTGGTCGGCAGTCCCGAATACGGCACCGACGTCGTTGGCCGCGTCGATGCCTGGCTAGATCTCGAAGGCGCCGCCATCGGCCTCGACAAGCTCTCCTCACATATCGACGTGATGGCCGTGCATGGTCCGGATTTTTCCGGCCGCCGCGTCGGCGCCTACCAAACGATCAGCAGCCTGGAGGCAGATACCCTCCCCCATGTTTATGAGGCCTGGGCACTGTGGAAGCCCAATCCGCATGTCTCGGCCAAGGCCGGCCTGATCGACCTAAACGCCGAGTTCGACATCCAGAACACCGGTGCGCTGTTCGTCAACAGCGCCTTTGGCATCGGGCCCGATATCTCGCAAAGCGGACTCAACGGCCCTTCGATTTTCCCGATGACCGCAGCGGCCGCAGTGCTGCGCCTGCAACACGGTCGCAAGGGCCTCGCACTCGGCGTGTTCGATGCACTCGCCGGCAGCAGCCATGATCCGCGCAAGGTAGCGCTGCGTTTGCCTGGCACGACCGGCGCGCTGCTAATCGCCGAAGCGCGCGTGCCGCTGGGCACATGGATGCTTCAAGCCGGCGCATGGCATTACACCACACGCTTCGACGCGCTCGATCCGGCACGCCCGCCCGCGATTTCACAGGGAGTCTATGGGCTCGTCGAAGGAGCGATCACCCGCAAGGTCAGCGCGTGGCTACGTGTCGGCGCCGCAGATCCCCGCGCCAATCAGATCGCTGCCTATTTCGGCGGCGGAGCGGTCGCCACGGTTGGCAACTGGCGGCTTGGCCTCGCCGGGGCGCATGCAAGTCTCGGTAGCGCTGCGCGCCGCACTCTCTATGCCACGGACCACGCTCGCCAGGCCGAAACCGTGATCGAACTCACCGCGCAGCGCCCGCTTGCACCGTGGCTGCTCGTCCAGCCTGATCTGCAATATGTGGTCCATCCCGGCTGGAACCCCACTGCGCGCAATGTGCTCGTTGCCGGCCTGCGCTTCAGCTTCGCCCTTCCCGATAGTTGAGCTGCTACCCGCACACGCTTTTCACGCTTGCAAATAGGCGCCCGCTGGCAAACTTCAGTTCTCCGACCATCCCAGCGCGAAGAGAAGCATAAGCCATGTCGCAGTATCCGTTCCAACTTGTCGACGTCTTTGGCGAAGCGCCGTTTTCCGGTAACCCGCTCGCCGTAATCGCGCTTCAGGCCGATCGTGAGACCGCCGAGTTGCAAGCCATAACCCGCTGGCTCAATCTTTCCGAAACCGCCTTCCTCCTGCCGCCAACCACGCCGGATGCGGATTATCGCGTGCGCATTTTCACGCTCGACCGTGAACTGCCCTTCGCCGGCCACCCGACACTCGGCTCATGCCATGCCTGGCTTGCGTGGGGCGGCGTTCCGAAGAATGCAGACGTGGTCGTGCAGGAATGCGGCGCGGGCCTCATCAGCGTGCGCCGGGGCTCGGACGGCCTTGCCTTCGCCGCGCCGCCGCTGCTGCGTAGTGGGCCCGTCGATACGGCCAAGCTTGCCGAAGCGTGCCAAGTGCTGGGGATTGGGGAGAGCGAGGTTATCGCTGCGCAGTGGATCGACAACGGACCCGGCTGGCTCGGCATTCAGCTGAGGGATGCCGCCTGCGTTCTGGCGGTCGAACCGGCACGGTCGCATAGCGGGCGGATCGACATTGGCCTGGTCGGCCTGCACGGCGCCGAAAGTCCTTATGCCTATGAAGTGCGCGCGATCTTCAGCGATCCGTGCGGCGGACTGATCGAGGACCCAGTGACCGGCAGTCTCAATGCCTCCGCCGCCCAATGGATGATCGCAGAGGGCCTCGTAACGCCCCCATACACTGCCACACAAGGCGCCCGCCTCGGCCGCGCAGGCCGGATCCACATCACACAGGACCCCGGCGGACCGCTTTGGGTTGGTGGGAACACGTCAACCTTGTTTGCGGGCGAGACTGGTCAGGGGGCGCTATAAAGAATCAGGCGGAACTAAGTCGCCCTCGATGAGCCCAGTCAGTGGGGCAGTGGGGCCAGACCGCGTTGTGCCTGCGCTGCGGTCACTGAGATTTGCCCTGGGGTGCCCGGGATCGATTGTTGGTTTGCCAGGTGATCTGGTCAGACGTCAGATGCTATCAGTGCGAAACTAGCCCTAACCAGCGAGACATAAGTGCCGTCACCTAACTCGCGGCGCATCGTGAAGCGGTAATTTTCCACGCGGCGACGGTACATTAGCCGATGCTTCGTCGCCGCAGCGACAAGTCCATCGAACCCAAGTCCATCGAACCGATGGAAGCAGTCGATCTGGGACCCTTCAGAAACGACAAAAGGCCCCGGCTCTTGCGAGCGGGGGCCTTTTGTCAAGTTATACGCCGACCAAGCCAAAGGCTGGTTGCGGGGGCAGGATTTGAACCTGCGACCTTCAGGTTATGAGCCTGACGAGC
>NZ_JBAXOI010000024.1:0-42562 GCF_037133355.1 Novosphingobium sp.
AGGACGTCCTGACACACCCGACGGCAGCAGCAAGCGCGCCTCGCCGGACGGTTACTAAACGCGTGAAGGTTCTCGGCGGGGACAATAGTTCGCCCCCCTACCCGCGTGACGCGCAAACGGCCTGCCGCGATGTGATTGTAGAGCGTGGTCCTGCCTAGGCTGGATGCCTGACAGGCCTCTCGGATGGTATATCCAAGCTTTGGCGTGTAGGTGTGCATTTCCGCTTTTCCCTACAGCAACACGCAAAGGCGGACGCGCCCGGTCGCTGTAGGACACCGTCAAACAGGTAACCGTTCCGCATAAAATCAGGGGTTCTGGAGAAATGTGTCGGGGAGGCGCTCGGACAGCGCACTTTTCAGCAGCTGCTTAGCAAAAGCTTGTGGTGCCTTTTTCGCGCCTGCTGTGTTCATTAGCGCATCAAAAACTAAGCGGTCGGGTGACTGCGTTCCAACCAAACGGCGGACCCGCTCCCTTATCTCCCGCATGTTCGTCGCAGTTGGATCAATTGGCCAATTCGACTCCTTAACCAGCTTCACGGCTGCATCAGTAGCAGGCCCCACATACGGAGATGCGCCTTCTTGCTGAAAATGGCGCACACAACATTCAGTGATCACGGCCAGCTGACCTTCGATAACCAACTGGCCGATAGACGCCGGAGGCGCCCCAGCCTTTCCCCTACGCCTCTGCTGCAATAGCGGGTTTGAGGCGCCACGTTCGGCATCAATCATCGCCTCGGAAATTGCGGATAGAGGGGTCAAAATGGCAAGAGGGAAGCCTTGGCTGGCAAAGAAGTCGATGACGTGCAAAATCGCGTTATAGGCACCAGTTCGCCCGCCATCGCCTTGATGTTCGAATATAGCTTTCGCAATCGCCAGCCGCGCCTGAAACTCGTTGAGCGCACTATCGAAGGACTGGGTCGCAGCAGACCTTGTCAAGAGGTCGGTCTGTAATGTTATGATGCCGTCGCCATCGGGGCTATGCTTCGATTTCGCTACCGGCAGCTTACGACGCGTCATGCCGCACCTCGAATCGGCTTCACATTGTCGCCAGCTGCGCTTCCCACGGTGCCGCAATAGCTGGCCCAATCATCCATGAGCCGCCGTCGCTTATCGAACAGGTCACCGCGACGATACGCCCGCTCCACCTTGTTATCGATCGTGTGCGCCAAGGCCATTTCCGCGACCTCATGGGCGTAGCCTGTGCATTCAGCACACCAATCACGGAAGCCAGAACGGAACCCATGCACCGTCACATCGATGTCCATCCGGCGCAGCAGCATCGCCATTGCCATCCCAGACATGCCTGCACCCTTGGTCGCCGGAAACAGCCATTCCTTGCCCAGCCCTCGGGTGGATCTCAGAATATCGACTGCACGCTCCGACAGCGGCACGCGATGTTCCTTGCCTGCCTTCATGCGGATTGCCGGGATGGTCCAGACTGCCTTGTCCAGATCGACCTCATCCCACTTTGCGCCGATCACTTCTCCAGTGCGGGCAGCAGTCAGAATGGCAAATTCAAGCGCCAGCGCAGCAACGGCCTCCCGTTTGTGCAGAGCGCCTACAAAGGACGGTATCGTGTCATAAGGCATGGCCTTATGGTGACCACGTGTGAGTTTAGCCCGCGCTGGCAAGATTTGCGCGACATGACCGCGCCAGCGCGCCGGGTTTTCGCCCTCACGGTATCCGCGCGCCTTGGCAGCATCGAGGATGGTCTCGATACGACCGCGAACACGGCTGGCCGTCTCGGGCTTCGTTTTCCAGATCGGTTCAAGGATTTGCAGAACATGGGCGGTGGCGACCTCCGCAACAGGCAACCCCCCGATTACCGGATAGACATAGGTTGCCAGCGTGTTCTTCCATTGCTGCCGGTGCTTGTCATTGCGCCAGCTTCCCTCATTCGCCTCGATATAGGCCTCAGCCACGGCCTTGAACGTGATCCCCGCAACCTGTGACGCCTGCGCGGCAGCAAGGGCCTTAGCGGCCTCCTGCTGGCGCTCTGCAAGCGGATCAACCCCAGCCTTGACCTTGAGGCGCAGCGCAGCGCGCGCGTCACGCGCGTCAGCCAGCGAGATGCCGTCAGGGCCAGCCGCGCCAAGGCCAACATCCCGAGACTTGCCGTTGAGCATGAAGCGGTAAACCCAAGATCGGGCACCGCTCTCCTTCACAAGCAAATGCAGTCCGCCACCATCGGCGTGGCGACCAGGCTTGGCATTCTTCACACCCAGGGGCGTGAGCGCGTTGCTGACCTTCTTTGGCATTATGGCTCCCTAACCGGGAACCGAACCTAGCCCGAGATGCCCTTAATGGCGTCGTAGGTCTCCGTTCCCAAAACAGTTCCCCTATAATAAGGCGGTTTTATGGGAACGCAATGGGACGACCTTGAACGCCTGAGAGCGCAAATCTGGAAAATACCCTCATATTATCAGGGCAATATGGTTGATTTTGAATGCCGGCGAACAATGGCTTGGAGGACACCCTGTCCGCCAGCTCCATATCTGGCCCAAAGACACTTGCTTGAGAGCGATCTGACGTCAGCACCTGGCGGTCCAGCACCGACTTTAGACAGAGTTGATATCAACCACGGTCGGGATCGTGTCGTTGAGCAGCACGATCTTCTTGCGCGCAATACGCCACACACCGTCCTGCGGCACGAGGGCGTATTCATACCGACCGAAGAAGCAGTCCGTCCGGTTCATCCGCACATCGAAGCGATGGCAGGTGAAGGCGGCGGAGACGTCCGCGCTCTCGGCGTCCGCGCGCGTCACCATGACATTGGTCACCTGATGCACCACGCGTGGCAGCGGGGATGATGCGGTGGAGAGCCCAGAGGTGAGGCGCATCACCCGGTCCTCGAGATTGCGGCGGCCCTTGTAGTAGATCAGCGAGAGCTCGCGGTCCGGGTCCTCGGTCGTGATCGTCTCGTCACGCCACGCAGGCATCCAGAACTCGACGTCCGGCGTGAACAGCTCCAGCCATTCGGCAAAGCGCTGCGTGTCGATCAGCAGCGCCTCGCGGTAGAGCAGGTCCTCAGCCTCGGCGCGGGTCAGGGGCGCGCTCATGCTTCTGCACCCCCGGCCATGCGCTTGGCCCATGCGCGGTAGTAGCTATGGAACAGCGTCTCGTCGCACAGCTGCGCGTCCGCGAGTACGCTGCGTTCGGGCGTCATGCCGATCAGGTCGGAGAAGCGGTTGCCGCCTTCCACCGTCGCCGTCATCCCGCGTGCGTAGCCCTGCAACCACGGCTCCACCATGGCACCATAGCCGATCTGGCAGTTCTCGTAGGATACGGTGTCATCCGGCGTCGCCATGCCTGTGGGATTGAAGAAATCCTCGTATTGCCGGATGCGCTGGCGGCGCGCGGCGGCGCTTTCGCCCTTGGGCGCGATGCACCAGGTGCGCATTTCGGTGAGGCCGGGCGCCAGCGGGCGGATCACCCGCAATTGGCTGGAGGCGTTTTCCGCGACCTGCAGATTGGGGAAGATCGTCAGGTTGCGCATGTTGAACATCCAGTCGCGCTTGCCCTCGCCGTGGCGCTCCGCCAGCGCGCCTGCGCTTTCATAGAGCGGGATCGCCGGGGTGATCCCGAAGATGCCCCAGTTGAGCACGTGGCCGTTCGCGAAGCTGTAGCTCCCGCCGGCAACCCCTTGCGCTTCCTCCTTCCAGTAGTCGCTGTTCTCCCAGACCGAGGCGACGACGTCGGCGCTCATTTCCTGCTGCCGCCGCTCCAGCACGCGGATGTAGGAGGGGTGCGCCGAGGTGAAGTGATAGGCGTCCGAGCAATTCTCAAGCTGGAGCTTCCAGTTGGCCTCATAGGTGAATGTCACTTGCCCGGGGACCAGCTCCAGCCCCTCCTCGCTCTGATCCGCGACCAGATCGAGCAGCTTGGCCGCCTCGCCCAGATAGTCCGCCAGCGGCATGACATCGGCGGCCAGACTGCCGAACAGGAACCCGCGATAGGCCTCGAAGCGCGGCAGCGCGGCAAGGCCGTGGTCGTCCTGCTCGAACGCCGCGCTGTAGCAGCCCGCGCGCTGGGACTTGATCGCCTTGCTGCGCCCGGCGCTGTCGAAGCTCCAGCTGTGATAGGGGCACACGTGGAGCCGCGCATTGCCGGCGCGGGTCTGCGCCAGCCGGGCGCCCTTGTGCGGGCAGGAATTGACGAAGGCGCGCAAGGTGCCCTCGCCATCGCGCTGCACCATGACCGGCACGCGGCCCATCGTGGTGGTGAAGAAATCGTGGGGGTTCTCGGCCTGGCTTTCGATGCCGAGGAACACCCAGCCGCCTTCGAATATCTGTGCGATCTCGCGGTCGAACACCGCCTGATCCGTGAAAATCGCGCGGTTGACGCGGAACACCCCGTCCTCTGGGCGGTCGTCAACGAACCGGGTCACATCCATCGTCTCGCCCTTCCTCAATCGATCACGGCTTCGACCAGCGTCGGCCCGTCCGCCGCCAGCGACCAAGTGAGCGCCACATCGAGCGAGGCTGCATCGGCCGCGCTGCGCCCGGTGATGCCATGGCCTTGCGCCAGCGCGCAGAAATCGAGCTCGGGGAACTGCGTGCCCACCAGCGTCTGCAGGCCGAACAACCGCCCGAAACTGTGGAGCGCCTCGTAGCGCCGATTCTTGAGCACGATGAAGCTGACGGCCACGCCCAGTTGCGCGGCGGCGTGGAGCCCCTGGATGGCGTACATCGATGACCCGTCGCCCAGCACCGCGATGATCTTGTCGCCCGGCCGGGCGAGCGCCATGCCGACCGCTGCGGGGAGGCCATGCCCCAGCCCGCCGCTGGCGCAGGTGTAGAACGTGTCCTTCGCCACGATCGGCAGATAATCGTGCATCGGCCCGCGTGCTGACGGCGCCTCCTCGACAATCACGCTACCGGGCGCGCGCAGCGCGGCGAGGCGCTGTAGCACATAGGAATCCGTCATCGCCGAGCCGTCGAGCACCGGTGGCAGCGCGCGCGGTGCCGGCGCTGTCCGTGAAGGCGCAGGGCCGCTTTCCAGCAGCAAGGCTAGCGCCTGACGCGTGTTTGCGACAATCGCCGTGCCCACGGGCGCCCATGCGGCATGGACATGGTTGTCGCCGATCAGCCAGACCTCGGTCCCTTCGGCGATATGCGGCCCATGCCCTTCGACATGGTAAAGGTTCATCGGTCCGCCCAGCGCCAGCACGAAGTCGTGGCCCACCAGCTGCGCGACGATGGCCTCGCGCCCAGCGGTAAGGAACCCGGCAAACAGCGGGTGGTTTTCCGGAAAGCTGCACCGGGCCGACATCGGCGCAACCCAGACGGCGGCCTGATGCTTTTCGGCGAGCGCGATTACCGCGTCCCATGCGCCATCACGCGCGACGCCGGCGCCCACGACCAGCGCGGGCCGCGCGGCCTTGCCCAAGGCTTCTGCGCATTCGGCCATTGCCGTGCGGTCCGGCGCGCGGGCTGCATGGATGCGGCGCGAGGCGAAGGGCTCACCCGGTTGGTCCCAATCATCAATGGGGATCGATACGAACGTCGGGCCATAGGGCGGCGCCATCGCCACCGCATAGGCCCGCGCAATCGCTGCTGGCACGTCCTGCGCGCGCGCCGGCTCGCAGGACCACTTCACGAATGGCTGCGGAAACTCGGTCGCGCGCTCGGCGAACAGGAACGGCTCGTAGGGCAGGATCGAGCGCGCCTGCTGGCCGGCCGTCACCACCAGCGGGGTCTGGTTCTTGAAGGCGGTAAAGAGGTTGCCGAGCGCATGGCCCACGCCCGCTGAGCTGTGCAGGTTGACGATGGCGGCATTGCCAGTCCCTTGCGCAAAGCCGTCCGCCATGCCCAGCACGACGCTTTCCTGCAGGCCCATGACATACCGGAAATCTTCGGGAAAATCGCGGAACATCGGCAGTTCGGTCGAGCCGGGATTGCCGAAGATGGTCGTCAGGCCCAGCTCGCGCAGCAGGCCGATGGTGATCTCGCGAACGCTAGGCATGGTCTCTCCCCGCGGGCCTGCCTCATCGCAAGCTTCGCGCAGCAGAGTGCCCGCCCTTCTCCATAGCTGCAATTGCATTCTTCGCTAAAAGGCATACGTGTCGCGCATGGAATTCGACGAACGCCAGCTTCGGGCATTTCTCGCCATCGCTGAAACCGGCAGCCTCGGTCGTGCCGCTGCGCTTGTCCACCTCACTCAGCCTTCCCTCAGCCGGATGATCCAGGGGATGGAGCAGCGGCTCGGTCACCGCCTGTTCGACAGGCAGAGCAAGGGCATGGATCTCACTCCCGCGGGGGAAATCCTGCTCGATCACGCGCGGCTCCTCGCCTTTGAGATGCAGGCCGCGCGCGACCAGCTCGATGCCTTGCGCGGCCTTCGGCGCGGGGTGGTGCGGATCGGCGCCGTTGCGGCAGTGATGCGCACGTTCGTGACCCGGGCCGTCGCAAAGCTGCTCTCGGAATATCCCGACCTCTCGGTAGAAATGACCGAGGGTACCGACAGCGATCTGCTGAGCGCCCTGCTGGACCGGAAACTCGAGCTGGTCGTGACGGCATCACAGCTCGAATCCGATGCGGTAGAGGCCATGGGAACTTGCGCCTATTCGGACCGGTTCGGCGTGTTTTGTGCTTCAGCCAATCCGATCAGGAATACCCCCTCTATGATGGACCTGGCCAGAGAGAGGTGGGTTATGCCGGGGACTTCCGCCACGCCGCGGATCCAGTTTGCGGCCCGGTTCCGCGAGATCGGCCTCCCCCTGCCGACAGTCCCGGTCGAAACCCGTTCGGTGGAGAGCATGATCGCCGTTTCCGCTGCCAGCCGCCTGCTGTGCTGGCTGCCCGGCCCACTGGTTGCGCCTCACCTTGCTAGTGGCACCATGCGCCAACTCGAAGTCCCAGCACTGGAAACCGAGCGCGAGGTCCTGCTCTATCGCCGCCGCGCGGGGCTTTTGCCGCAGGCCGCGCGGCAGTTTGCGGCGTACTTACCTCTGCGGACTTGACCCCCCAATCCGATCCCGAAACACTCGCGCGCATACGTGAGGAACCAGGTGATGCTTTCGAAGATCGTGATTGTCGGCGCTGGCGCCATGGGCTGCTTTCTGGCTGCGCGCCTCGCGGCTGGCGGGCTCGAGGTGACCGTGGTCGATGTCGATCAGGCGCGGCTCGATGTTATCGGGCGCGAAGGCATCACGCTCCACGATGATAGCGGCACCTCCACGGCGCAGGTCAAGGCCTGCCTCGCCGCCGAGGTGCAGGGGCCGGTCGATCTCGTGCTGCTGATGACCAAAGGCATGTTCAGCGCGGCCGCGATCCATTCGGTCGCCCACCTTGCGGCGCACGACCCGCTGGTGCTCACGCTGCAAAACGGGCTCGGCAATGTGGAAGCGATCGCCGAGGTTTTCCACACCGATCACATCCTGTGGGGCGTGACCGACTTTCCCGCCGATCTCGAAGGTCCGGCTCGGGTCGCCTCGCACGGCGAAGGGCACATCTGGCTGGGCGGCGCCAATGACCGCGCCCATGCCCATACCGATGCCGTGGCCGAAGCGCTGAACCGGGCTGCACTCAATGCCGCGATCGACCCCGAAGTGCGGGTTTCTGTTTGGGAGAAGGTCGCCTTCAACGCCGCGCTCAACCCGCTCTCGACCATCACCGGTCTTCCCGTCGGCGGGCTCGATTGCCTCGAGGGCCGCCGCATCGCCACCGCCGTCGCCGAAGAAACGATTGCGACCGCGATCGCGCTCGGCGTGCCTATCGATCCGGCCCGGGTGCTCACCAAGATCGACTTCGCGCTGGCCAACCACCGCACGCACAAGCCATCAATGCTGCAGGACCGCCTGGCCGGTCGCCGCACCGAGATCGAATCCATCAACGGCGCCATCGTGCGCATGGCCGAACAGGCTGGCGTCGCCACGCCGACCACCCGCATGCTCGCCGATCTGGTGCGCATGGGCGAGCCGCGCGGATAGCTCCTGCCAAGACTTGGCCCACACAACCCTCGCAATAAAGACGAGAACCAATCATGTCGCCAAGTCAAGGCAGCATTGCCTGATCAAACACTGCCGATGCTGCAGCTCAACCGGGTGATCTGGTGCTGTGCATCCAATTGCGTACTTCGTCATGCCACTGTGGGTCCCTGTGTGGGAACCTGGAATATCTGCCCCCAAATTTAGATTTCCATACAATCTCTTAGACCAGAATAAACAAGACTCTGTCCGCCCATGGCAGACCTTGGCCGTCCAACCTTACCTCAAAATCCGGCATTTCTGGCCAGTTGGATCACTTGGCCGAATATGACCTTTGCTTCGCTGGCGGCCATGGCGTGGAGAACTTGTTGCCCGATCAAGGCCAGGGCTGGCGCGCTCAGGAAGCCTCAACCTGACGAGACCACGGCCTGCGATTGAGAAATCGGCGAGCAGGCCTTTCGATCACGAAAAAGGACACCACACCCATGAGTATCGCTGCAAGGAGAAGCGCAAGCGGTGGAAATCGCCAACTGTAGCGCAGGATTGGTTGCTGCCAGAGGTACAGCGAGTAGGACAATATTCCAAAAGCTCTCAAGACCGGATTTGCCAGCATCCTCTTGAAGAACGCTGGCGATGAGTCGAGTCCATTCACCGCAAGTGCCATCAATACCGGGCCAACCGTATAGTGGATCAAATTGGAGGTTGTGAAAAACAGCAGCAGACTGGCACCCATGGTCCAAGGCGCCATTGCTCCCAGTACCTTCGCCACATGAACGGAGCGAGCGCGGTCCTCATTCAGCCAAAGGAAGATCGCCGCTGAAAGAAGCAATGGCGCCGCGCTGACATCCGTCCGCCAATAGATGACATGCACCCCGCCAGGGTTGGCCAACCAGAGCGGGATGGAATGGACCAGAGAAGCGCATGCGATTGCGCTGATAATCCACTTTGCGGTGAAGATGCCGCGCGGGCAGAGCCAAGCGATTATCGCCAAAGCAATGTAGCAATGCTCTTCAACGCATAGCGACCAAATATGGGCTAAATAGCGAGATTCCTCGCCGACCCAATACGCTTGAGCATAGTTTATGGTAAAAGTCAGGGCAGTGAAATATTCCCATGGGTGCATCATGATGGTTCCACGCCAGTAGAACCACATGATTGAATAAATGGCCAGATAATTCACCAACACAATCAAAGCTGGGGCAATTCTTGCAATTCTTCTCTCAAAAAACAATTGAATGGGTTGGCGCTTTACAAATAGAATGTCCGCCATAAGGCGTCCGCTGAGGACGAAAAACAGCGTGACGCCATATCCTCCCAAAACAAATAGTGCGGGGAAATTCCGACTAAGAAAGTGCCCGATAAGGACCGAAATTATCGCCAATCCTCGCCATCCGTCGAGATAGAGAAGACGCTCCGTCGGGTTGGGGTCGAACAAATGGAATCTGCCTTGCATGTCCGCTTGGAAGGAAAACACTGAACAAGCGCATCAAACTGGAGCGCATACCGACAACCGTCAATATGCCGGACCATCGAACAATTCCGGAGGCTTTGGCGATGTGGAGCGATGGTACATCCGACCTTGGGACGCATTGAACCCGGAGGCAGCGGGCCGACTTCAGCCAATGATCAGGAAGTCCAACCATGTCAGTTCGGGATGGTCGCCCTGGCCCATTTGCGCGATTGCGATCGGGCCGCGGCCCGAGGTGCCTTCCGCATCATAGTAGAGCACGCCGGTGGTGGTGTTGTAGATCAGGAACTGGCTGTCTTCCTGCGCGCGCATGGCATCGGCGCCGGCGAGGAAGTTGTCGGCGGTAATCCGCCCTGCGCCGTCGAAATCGGTGAAAATGTCCAGCGAGAGCATGATCTTGTCGCCCTGGGTGTGCGAGAAATCGGTGATCAGGTCGGAATTGGCAGTTGTGTTGGGCGCGGTCGAGAACACGAACTTGTCCGCGCCCTGCCCGCCCGTCAGCTTGTCGTTGCCCTTGCGCCCGTCGAGGCTGTCGTTCCCGTCATCGCCGTCCAGCACGTTGACCTTGTCGTTGCCGACAAGCGTGTTGTCGAGTTCGTTGCCGGTCCCGTTCGAGGAATAGGCCCCCACGATCGTAAGCTTCTCGATCTGCGAGCCAAGCTTGAAATCGACCGTCGAGCGCACTTCGTCGACCCCGCCGCTTGCAACATCAAACACCTGGTCGCGGGCATTGTCGACAAGATAGATGTCGTTGCCCAGACCGCCGAACATGCGATCATCGCCAAGGCCGCCGTCGAGCAGGTCGCTGCCCGATCCGCCGTTCAGCGTGTCGCTGTCGCTGCCGCCGCGCAAGATATCGTTCCCCACGCCGCCGGAAATGTAATCCCGGCCACCGTTGCCGATGAGCGTATCGGCACCGCGACCGCCGAACAGGCGGTCGTTGCCCTGGTTGCCGATGATCACGTTGGCCAGGCCATTGCCAAAGCCCGAATGGTTGGCACGGCCGCTGAATGTCAGGTTCTCGACATGCGATGGCAGGGTGTACTGCGCCAGTGTGGTCAGCACGGTATCCGTGCCTTCGTTGGCCAGCTCGACCGCGCGGTCGGATACGCTGTCGATCATGTAAGTGTCGTTGCCTGGTCCGCCCAGCATGCGGTCCGCGCCCGAGCCGCCATCGAGCACGTCGTTGCCCCTGAGGCCGATCAGGATGTCCCTGCCGCCGAGCGCCTCGATCACGTCGTCGCCGGAAGTACCCGTTAGGGTCTCGGCCGAGTTGGTCCCCTTGATGGTCTTGGGCACTTCGCAATCCTTCGCGCTCTGGGCAGGCAAGGCATCCGGCCTCGTCGCACCGCGCGCGCCCCGCGCAGCGAGCAGGGGCGGCAGAACAGACGGGCGGAAAACCCCGACGTCATGCCCTGCCCCCGGATTGTTGCAGAAGAACTACAGAGATCCGGCAGAACCCGATCAGGCCGTGCCGCGCGGGGATACCGCTTCAGAGGATCAGGTCACCAACCACCAGAGCCGGGGCGCCGTTGCAGCGGATCCAGAAATCGGCAAGGCCGTCGCCGTTGGTATCGCCTTGCAGCACAGTAACGCCAGACATCGCGACACTGCGCAGCTGCCCCGCCACATGGCCGAAGGCGCTGCTGCCGATATACGCGAAGGCATCGTCGCCAGAGCCGTTGAGCGTGTTGGCATCGACCCCGGAGAGGTCAATCTTGTCGCCATCGGAATGGGAAAAATCCGAAATCAAATCGCAGCTTGATGTGGTGAGCCCGCCAAAATCGCCATTGGCAAAACGGAAGCTATCAGCGCCGGTTCCCCCGATCAGCACGTCCCGCCCCGCGCCGCCGATCAACGTGTCTGCCGCGCCCCCGCCCAGCAATTGGTCGGCCCCTGCGCCGCCCGAAAGCACATTGGCAGCGCCATTGCCGCGGATGACATTGGCCAGCGCGTTCCCCGTACCATCGATCGCCGACCAGCCGCCCAGAGTGAGGTTCTCGATGTCGGCAGAGAGCGTGAAGGTGACGTTGGCAACAACCAGATCCCGCCCGGCATTGAGCGCTTCGGTCACGGTATCGCCGACATTGTCGACTCGGTAGGTGTCGTTGCCCAGCCCGCCTGCCATGGCGTCTGCGCCTGCGCCGCCGTCGATCACATTGGCGGTCTTGCCGCCGGTCAAGGTGTCGTTGAACGCGCTGCCGATGAGGTTCTCGATCCCGCTGAGCGTATCCTGGCCGGCGCTCACGGTGTTCTGCGCGGTGGTCACCGAAAGGTCCACCGTTACCGGTCCGCTGGCGCTGGCATAGCTGGCGGTGTCGAGCCCGCTGCTTCCGGTCATTCGGTCGTTCCCGGCCCCACCGCTGAAGATATCGGCGCCGGCGCTGCCGATGAGCGTATCGTTGAAGGCGCTGCCGATCACACTTTCGATGCTGACCAGCGAGTCGCTGCCGATTCCGGCCGCATCGCCGGCATCGGTGCCGCTGGCCGTGCCGGTTGCGAGATTGACGGTTACTGCAGCCTTGGCGCCGAGATAGGTGACAACGTCGGTCCCGTCGCCGCCGTCAATGCTGTCGTTGCCCGTGTCGGTGCCGGCAAGGAAGGCATCGTTGCCGCCTTCGCCCTTCTCGGTGTCAGCCCCGGCTGCGCCGTCGATCAGGTCGTTGCCCGCTCCGCCGCTGATAGTGTCGTCGCCGGCATTGCCCCTGAGCTGGTTCGTCGCATCGTTGCCGACAATGGTATCGTTGCCCGCACCGCCGCGCGCGTTCTCGATCGTGCAGTTGAAGGCGATGCCGATATTGGCGTCGAGCGTGGTCGTCGGGTAGGCGAGCAGCGAGTAGGTGCCGGCCACGAGCGTGATCGAGCAACCTTTCACGAAGGCGCTGAGGTCGAGCGTGTCGTTTCCGCCGGCATCCCAGATCGTCTGGTATACGGGCTGGTCGGGCTTGAAGGTGTAGGTGTCGTCCCCGGTGTGGTACGACATGTTCGCACCGTAGATCTTCTGCACCGCCGCGATGTCGTAGACCCCCGGGGTCAGGATGGTGAACTGGTTGGTTCCGCCGGGCTTGGCGTAGAAAACGCCTTTGGGGGTTGTATACGACATGATCGTATAGCGCATGTCGTCATAGCCGTCGGGTATGATGTTGCCCTCGAAGGGGTGGTCGAGCCCGAGCGCATGGCCGATCTCGTGCATCACCGCGATGTAGTCGTAAGTATAGGGCTGCATGGTCGCGGTCTTGATGCCCGGCTCGATCCAGATGTCGCCCTGTGAGGGATCGTCGCCGTAACTGAAGAACTTGGTATAGCCCCAGAAATCGCTCGAAACCTCGGACGAGAAGGCAATGCGAATATCGCCCACGACCCCGTCCGCCGTTTCGGTCACCTTGGTGAACTTGATGTTGGCGACATCGGCCCAGCTCTGGAACGCGAGGTCGATCCCGGTGATCTGTTTGTCAGTCACGCTGAAATGTTGTGTCGCCGTCGGTTCAGCGCCGTACCCCGAGGTGAATTTGGAGGCGACCCCGTTCAGGAACGGGAAGCTGTAGCTGATCTGCGTCTTGCCATCGGCGACCGTGGCCCACTTTGTGCGGAAGTAGTCCTGGGGCGAGTACAGCGAATCGATGAACGGATCGCCGGTCAGGTCAAATCCCGCGGCAGGGGCTTTGTCGGTGTACAAGGTCATGATGCACGTCCCTCGCCAGCCGCCAAGGGGAAGCCGCGAGGCAATTCTCGCTGGTCAACCCTTAGGGAATCGTTTCCATCATCATAACCGCCCAGCGCCAAATCGACCTCATGAAAAATCGGCCAAAGCGGTGGCAGCGGCATGTGCGCTCGCCCAGGCCCACTGGAAGTTGTAACCGCCGAGCCACCCCGTCACGTCCACGGCCTCCCCGATCGCATGGAGACCCGGAACCGCAGTCGCTCCCATGGTGCGCGACGACAGACCCGCTGTGCTGATCCCGCCTGCGGTCACCTCGGCCTTGGCAAAGCCCTCGCTGCCATTGGGAGTGAAGCGCCATGCGGCAAGCCGCGCCTCGGCCTCGCGTAGCGCCCGGTCGGCGGTGTTGCCAAGCTCGGCCCCGATCGCGAGTTGCTCGCCAAGGCGCACCGCGAGCCGTTCGGGCAGGAGCGCACCCAGCACGCGGGGCAGATGCACGCGCGGCCGCTCGCGTTTGGCCGCCGCGAGCCAGCCCGGCGCCAGATCGGGCAGGAAATCAATGGCGATGCTCTCCCCCGGCCGCCAATAGGAAGACACCTGCAGGATCGCCGGGCCGGAAAGCCCGCGATGTGTGAACAGCGCCGCCTCGCGGAACCGCTGCTTCCCCGCGCTCGCCACGACTTCGGCGGAAACCCCGGAAAGCTCACGGAAAAGCGCATCCTCTCCGGTAAGCGTAAGCGGCACCAGCGCCGGGCGCGGCTGCACCACCTTGAGGCCGAAGCGCCGTGCCAGATCATAGGCAAAGCCGCTCGCGCCCATCTTCGGGATCGAAGACCCGCCGGTCGCGATCACCAGCGCGGGCGCTGCCAGCGTCTCGGCCCCGAAGCCCACGCGGAACAGTCCGTCAGCATGCTCCACCGCGCTGACGGGCAGCCCGCAGCGCAAGTCCACGCCGCCAGCCCGGCACTCTTCCAGCAGCATTGCAACGATCTGCTTTGCCGAGCCGTCGCAGAACAATTGCCCCAGCGTCTTCTCGTGCCATGCAATGCCGTAGCGCTCGACCAGCGCGATGAAATCGGCTGGCGTGTACCGGCTCAGCGCCGAGCGCGCAAAGTGCTGGTTTTCAGAGAGATAGCGCTCGGGGCCCGTGTGCAGGTTGGTGAAGTTGCACCGCCCTCCCCCCGAGATAAGGATCTTCTTGCCCGGTGCATCGGCATGATCGAGCAGCGCGACCCGCTTGCCGCGCTGGCCCGCCAGCCCCGCACAGAACAACCCGGCCGCCCCGGCGCCGAGGATGATGACATCGTGAGTGGCTGGCACGCCCGCTAAATCAGATATGCAGCGCTCGCCCGTAAGCCGCGAGCACACTCTCGTGCATCATCTCCGAAAGCGTTGGATGCGCGAACACGGTGTGCATCAGTTCGGCCTCGGTCGTCTCGAGCGTCTTGCCCACGACATAACCCTGGATCAGCTCGGTAACTTCCGCACCGATCATGTGCGCGCCGAGCAGCTCGCCGGTCTTGGCGTCGAACACCGTCTTGATGAAGCCCTCAGCCTCACCAAGTGCAATGGCCTTGCCGTTGCCGATGAACGGGAACGTGCCGACCTTGAGCTCGTAGCCCGCTTCCTTGGCCTTGGTCTCGGTCAGACCCACGCTTGCGACCTGCGGGTGGCAGTAGGTGCAGCCCGGAATGTTGGTGCGGTCCATCGGATGCGGGTGGGCCTCGCTGTTGCCCAGCGCCTGCGCGATGGCCTCCGCCGCGATCACGCCCTCGTGGCTCGCCTTGTGCGCCAGCCACGGCCCCGGCGTGACGTCGCCGATCGCCCACACGCCCGGCACATTGGTGCGACCATAGCCGTCGATGGCGATGATCCCGCGCTCCGCCTTCACGCCCAGCGCTTCCAGGCCGATGTTCTCGGTGTTCGGCACGATGCCCACGGCCACGATAACATGGCTGAAGTCGTGCTCGGCTGCGGTGCCGTCCTTGCCCTTGATCTTCGCCTTCACGCCGTTTGCGCTTGTGGCGATGCTCTCGACGCCCGACCCGGTCAGGATCGTCATGCCCTGCTTGGTCAGCGACTTTTCGAGGAACGCCGAAACGTCTGCATCTTCCACAGGCACGATCCGGTCGAGCATTTCGACCACGGTCACATCGGCGCCCATATCGTTGTAGAAGCTCGCAAACTCGATCCCGATCGCGCCCGAGCCGATCACCAGCAGCTTGGTCGGCATCGCAGGCGGCACCATGGCATGGCGGTAGGTCCAGATGCGGTCCCCATCGGCCTTGGCAAACGGCAGATCGCGCGCCCGTGCTCCGGTCGCGATGATCACGTGCTTGGCGGAAAGCACCTCGGTGCCCTTCTCGCCCGTCACTTCGACCTGGCCCGCGCCCTTCAGAACGCCGGTGCCCATATGCACGGTGATCTTGTTCTTGCGCATCAGGTGCGTCACGCCCTGATTGAGCTGCTTTGCCACCCCGCGTGAGCGCTTCACCACCGCGTCGATGTCCGCGCGGATGTTGTCCGCCGCCAGACCATACGAGGCCGCATGCTTCATCTGGTTGAACACTTCTGCCGAGCGCAGCAGCGCCTTCGTGGGAATGCATCCCCAGTTGAGGCAGATGCCGCCGAGCAGCTCGCGCTCGACAATGCCGACCTTGAGGCCAAGCTGCGCCGCGCGGATCGCGGCGACATAGCCGCCGGGGCCCGAGCCGAGAACGAGAAGATCGTATGGGTCAGCCATTTCGCATTGATTCCATTCGTTGGAGTGGCCGGAGCACGATCAACCAGCCAAAGACGGCAAACAAATTAGCGGTCACGACTATCGGCAGGCCAAAAAAGATCATGCCGAACGACCCAGCTTGTCCAAGACAACACAAAGCCAACAAAAAGCCCATTGCGTTCGCGCAAACCAGAGCCCGCGCAAAGGTAACGTTACGTGCGCCCTCAAAAGCCATCAGGGTGACCATAGCGATGGGCAAGCCGATCAGGATACTCCCCAAAAGTGGGAGCTGCAGAATGGCGAAAAACCTGAAGAGACGGATATTCTGGTCGGTGTCGTAAGTCAGCAAGGCCGCGATGGGTATGCCAACGGTAAGCCCAGAGAGAAGCGCAACCGCGAACGCTCTAGGCATTACCGAAGTCAGAAGTGGCATCACGCAACCAGCGAAAGCGGGGCTTCGATCAGGCTCTTGAACGCCTGCATCAGTTGCGCGCCTTCCGCCCCGTCGATGGCGCGGTGGTCGAAGCTACCGGTGGCGGACATCACGGTGGCAATCCCCAGCGCATCGTCGATCACATAGGGCCGCTTCTCGCCCGCGCCGATTGCCATGATCATGCCCTGCGGTGGATTGATCACCGCCTCGAACTGCTTGATCCCGAACATGCCGAGGTTGGAAAGGCTCGCCGTGCCGCCCTGGTACTCATGCGGAGCCAGCTTGCCCGCCTTTGCGCGTGCGGCAAGGTCGGCCATATCCTTCTGGATCGCCGAGATCGACTTTACGTCGGCCCCCGTCACGATCGGCGTGATGAGCCCGCCCGGGATCGAGACCGCGACAGCAATGTCGGCGCGCGAGTAACGGATCAGATTGTCGCCCGCGAAGCTCACATTGGCATCGGGCGCCAGGATCAGCGCCTTGCCCAGCGCCTTGATCAGGAGGTCGTTGACCGAGAGCTTCACGCCCTCACCTGCCAGCGCAGCATTCAATTCCGCGCGCAGCTTGAGCAGCTTGTCCAGGCTGATATCGACGGTGAGGTAGTAGTGCGGCACCGTTGCCTTGGCCTCGGTCAGGCGGCGGGCGATGGTCTTGCGCATGCCCGAGAGCTTGACTGCCTCGTGCGGGATATCAGTGCTGAAAGGCGCCGCCGCCGGTGCCGGAGCTGCCACCAGCGCGGGCGCCGCAACGGGGGCGGGAGCCGCAACAACAGCAGCCGGAGCCGCCACGGCAGCAGGCGCCGTCACATCAAGATCGGCCTTGATGATCCGCCCATGCGGGCCGCTGCCCTTGATTTGCGTCAGGTCGATACCCTTCTCGCCAGCAATGCGCTTGGCGAGCGGGCTTGCAACCACGCGCTCACCTGCGACCGGAGCAGGGGCGGCAACCGGTGCAGCAACAGGAGCCGAAGCGGGAGCAGGTGTCGGAGCAGAAGCCGCCGCCACCGGGACGGCAACCGGAGCCGAAGCAATCGGAGCCGGAGCCGGAGCCGAATCCTCGTCATCATCACCGGCAATCGTCGCGATCACGGTGCCGACCTTCACACCCTCGGTGCCCTCCGCCACTTCGATGGCAACAACCGTGCCCTCGTCGACAGCCTCGAACTCCATGGTCGCCTTGTCGGTCTCGATCTCTGCCATGATGTCGCCGGACGAAACCTTGTCACCCACCTTGACCAGCCACTTGGCCAGCGTGCCTTCCTCCATCGTCGGTGACAGCGCGGGCATCTTGATCTGGATCGGCATGGGCAGCTCTTTTCCGTTTTGGTTGCCGGGGCTTGAAGAACGCCCGCTGCACGCGAACGCCCTTGGCACATGGCGCGTCATTTCGCCACCCGGGCAAGGCGGGTCAAGTCTCTTGGCGCTTGCTCCGCATACGAATTAGGCCAATACGCATGACCCAGCCGTATAACCGGCAATGCGTCCGAGCGGTATGGCGCACCGGTCGCAAGGGGGCAGGCAGGATGAACACCGCAAGCGAGGCAGGAAGCATGTCCAGCGCAGACGCTCGGACCGTGCAGCGCGTCTATCTCGTCATCATGGACGATACCGAGGAATCGTGCCGCGCCCTGCGCTTTGCCGCGCGCCGCGCGGTGCGCACCGGCGGGACGGTCCATATCCTCGCGCTTGTCCCCCGGCAGGAATTCGTCGTCTTCGGCAGCATTCAGGCGACCATCGAGGAAGAGGCCCGCGAACGCGCCGAAGACCTCGCCCGCTCCGCAGCCGGCAGCCTTGCCAGCGAATCCGGCCTTTCCCCCGCCGTCGCGGTGCGCACCGGCAGCGGCCCGCAAGTGGTGCGAGAGTATCTCGCCGCGCACCCCGAAGTCTCCGCACTGGTGCTGGGCGCCGCAGCCGACGGCAACCCCGGCCCTCTCGTCACCCACTTCACCTCGCACCTCGGGCAGCTCCCCTGCGTGCTGATGATTGTCCCCGGCGGCATCGACGAAAGCGGCATCGATTCGTTCAGCTGAACGCCTCCGATGTAACGACCACTAAACACCAAACCCCGCTCATTCAGAGCTTGTCGAAGCATCAGGCACAAGTGCCGCGCAGGCACCGTTCGACAAGCTCAGGGTGAACGAGCTTATGTGCGGCTACTTCCGCCGCCCCTGATGCCGGATATTGCGCGGCCGCCCGCGCGGACCCTGCAGGAATCCGCCTGCCTTGCGCGGCCCGCCATCCTGCGGCCGCTGCCCGCGCGGTTCGATGCGTCCTGCGCCCTCGGGCAAGTCCACGGGTTCGAACTTGAGCGCGCCGGTCAGCGGATTGGCTTCGGCCAGCCTGAGCTTGAGGATCATCCCCATGGCAAAGGTCTCGCCCGTTTCCTCGCCGACCAGCACCTGGCGCTTCTCGTCGTGGCCAAAGCGCTCAGCTCCCAATGTCGAAACCGGCACCAGCCCGTCGCCGCCCAGCCCGATGATCGTGGCGAATAGCCCGAACTTCTGGACGCCGGTAATCCGCGTGTCGAACACTTCGCCAACCCGACCCGAAAGCCAGGCCGCGACATAGCGGTCGATTGTCTCGCGCTCGGCTTCCATCGCGCGGCGTTCGGCCATCGAGATCGCCTCACTGATCCGCGCCAGATCCTCGCGGTCCCGGTCCGCCAGGCCCGATGTCGCGGGAATCTCGTGCGCTTCAGGGCGCGGCTGCTCAAGATGCCAGCTGTCGACCAGCGCGCGGTGGACCAGAAGGTCCGAATAGCGCCGGATCGGCGATGTGAAATGCGCGTAGCTGCCGAGCGCGAGGCCAAAGTGCCCGGCATTGCGCGGCCCGTAGTAGGCCTGGGTCTGACTGCGCAGCACCGCTTCCATGACGAGCGCCTTCTCGGCCTCGTCGGTTACGTCCTTCAGCATGCGGTTGAACAGACCCGGCGTGATCACCTGCCCCATCGCCAGCTTGCGCCCGAAGGTCGCGAGATAGTCCTTCAGCGCCACCAGCTTCTCTCGGCTTGGCGGCTCGTGAATCCGGTAGACCACCGGTGCGACTTTGGCCTCCAGCGCCTTGGCCGCTGCGACGTTGGCCGCGATCATGAAATCCTCGACCACGCGGTGCGCATCGAGCCGTTCGCGAATGGCGATTTCGGCGATCTTGCCCGCCTGATCCAGCACCACGCGCCGCTCGGGCAATTCCAGCGCCAGCGGATCTCGCGCATCCCGCGCCTTTTCAAGGAGGCGCCATGCCGCCCAGAGGTTTTGCAAGTGCGGGGCCGCCTCGCCCGCATCGATCCGCCGCTGCGCTTCTTCATAGGCAATCACTTCGGCAATCCGCACCAGCGCCCGCGTAAACCGCCAGCCCGTAACGCGGCCCTGGGCATCGATAGTGAGGTGGCAGGCCATCGCCGCCCGGTCCGCGCCGACTTTCAGCGAGCAGACATCCGCGCTCAAGACATGCGGCAGCATCGGAACCACGCGGTCCGGGAAATAGACCGAGTTGCCGCGCTTCCTTGCCTCGCGGTCGACCGCGCCGCCCGGCCGCACGTAAAAGCTCACATCGGCAATCGCGACCACGGCGCGGAAACCGCCCTCGCCGTCGGGCTCGGCCCAGATCGCATCGTCGTGATCGCGTGCATCCACCGGATCGATTGCCACGATCGGCAGGGCGCGCAAGTCCTCGCGCGTGCCTTCCGACAGCGCCATCGCTGCCGCCACCGCCGCCTCGTCCTGCGCTTCCTGCGGGAACACGAGCGGTATCCCATGCTTGTGGATCGCGATCAGGCTGAACGCGCGCGGCGCCAGCGGATCACCCAGCACTTCGGTCACCTTCAGCCCGGCCCTGGGCGACTTGCTGACCGGCTCGCCCAACACGAGCTGACCCGCCACCGCACCGCCCAGATCTGCGATTTGCACAGCATTGCGCACACGCTTGTCCACAGGCGCAAGCCACGGCTTACCGGCTCCGTCAAACTCCACCACGCCCAAGACTTGCTCGGTTCGCGTCGGCAGCTTCTTCATCACATGGGCGACAAGGCCCCGGCCCGCTTCCTCGGTGCGCGCCAGCACCCGGTCGCCCACCTTGAGCGCGCCGTGTGCGCTGCGCGCCTTGCCGCGCGGCTCCACGATCCGCACGCGCGGCGGCGGCGCGCCATCGTCAGGCTGCCAGCTGTCGGGGATCGCCAAAGGCTGCCCGTCCTCGATCTCCAGAACGCGCAGCACGGTCACTTTGGGCACGCCGCCCATGCGGTGGAACGCGCTGCGGTTGCCATCGATCAGGCCTTCCTCGGCCATATCCTTGAGCAGCGCCTTCAGTGCGATCTTCTCGGTACCCTTGAGCCCGAAGGCACGGGCGATTTCCTTCTTGCCCGCCGGTTCCTCGCTTTGCGCGATAACATCGAGCACCTGCTGGCGGGTGGGAAGGCCGTCGGGGCCATTGGGCGTCTGCTTGCGAATTGCCATCCCGAACCTGTGGCCGCTGGCGGGGCCGATGGCAAGAACCGCCTCAGGGCTTGCCCGCGCTCCCTGGCGCGAACGCTCCGCCCGGCACGGCCGAAGCCACCGGTCCTTC
Source organism: Novosphingobium sp. (assembly GCF_037133355.1). Classification (GTDB taxonomy): domain Bacteria; phylum Pseudomonadota; class Alphaproteobacteria; order Sphingomonadales; family Sphingomonadaceae; genus Novosphingobium. The sequence goes on from NZ_JBAXOI010000024.1 coordinate 20,767, forward strand.
CGCCCCATCCGGCGCAACTGCGCTTACCCCGAAAAACCAGTCGTCACCGCGCACACCCTCAAGCCGCAAGTGCGTGCCGGTCACGCCCTCGGCAACCTTGCGCTCCCAGCCCGGCGCATCGGTGCGCCGCTGCCACACGTTGTAACGCGCCGCCCCCGGCACTGCCGCCCAGTCGACATCGGTGAAGGTCTGCACCGCAGCGGTCACCTTGGCGGTCGGCGGCAAGGGCGCCCCTGCCAGCGCAGCGAGCGCGCGCACATTGAGGCGCGTCACCTTGGCTAGATAGGCAAAGTCCATCGCCTCCACCGTATCGCCGAACGGCCGTCCGGCTTCAGTGCGCACGTTCTGGTGCTGGCGCTCATAGTTTTCGACCGCAACGGTAAAGCGCACCGCCGGATAGCCAGCCTCCTGGAAGGGCAGATGATCCCCGCCGCGCCCCATGCGATCCGCGCGCCAGACCTGCCGCACCGCAAGTCCCGCATCGCCCAGCCCCGCAATCCAGCGCGAAAGGTTGCGCGACGGGCTGTCGTTCTCGCCGCCAATCGCCCGCTGCGCATCGCGCGCGCCTTCACTGGCATCCGCGCGCGGCCCTTCGGAGAACACGCGCACGTGGGCATCATCGACCAGCCCGTCAGACCCACGCGAATTGCCGACGATATCATTGTTGAGCACCGCCTTCACGGTCCAGCCCTGTTTCAGGGCATAGTCCGCGAGCAGCTTGCCGCCATACAGCCCCTGCTCCTCGCCCGAGAGCACGGCATAGACGATCGTGCCCGCAAACTTCTGCTTCGAAAGCACCCGCGCAGCCTCAAGCACCAGCGCGGTGCCCGATCCGTCATCGTTCGCCCCCGGCGCATCGCCTTTGGCATCGAGCGCTTCGGAATTGCGGCTGTCGATATGCCCCTGCACAATCACGACCTCATTGGGCCGCTCCGCGCCGCGCTGGATCGCCACCACGTCAACAAGCCGCGTCGGCGTGGGTACACGGTTGCCCTGCACCACCGTCTCGGGCAGCACGATCTCAAGGCACCCGCCGCACTCCGCACCGGTCTTGCGAAATTCCGCTTCCGCCCAGCGCCGCGCCGCGCCGATCCCGCGCTTCGGATCATCCTGCGAAGAAAGCGTGTGCCGTGTGCCGAAGGCGACAAGCTTGTCGATATCCAAACGGAGGCGCGCTTCCGAAACCGCCTGAGTGGGCTCGGAGGCAGGCTGGGCGCAGGCGGGTAGCGCCAGAAAAAGGGCGGAGAGGCTGACAAGCGTGCGTTGCATTTCTGCACATTAAACGGCCTTTCCCCGCGGGCAAGGTTTCTTGCGCGCTCCTCATCGTCCGATTGCTTGAACCTTGGGGCATGCCTATCGTCCCGGCCGAAGTTTCCAACAGCTTGGGAAATCCGATGCGTCAGACAATCACCACCCTGCTTCTTGCCACCAGCATGTTTTCCGCCGCCGCCTGCGCCGCACCGCTCAAACCCTCGGCTGCCGACGCGTTCGTTGGTGAAGTCGGCGGCAATCCCTCCGATGCGGCGACGATCAACGGGTGGTGCGATCGGGCGATAGCCGAAGCGGCAAAGCGTCAGGCCGCGCTCGAAGGCGAAACCGGCCCTGCGAGCATCGAGACGACATTGCGGGCTTTTGACGACTTGAACAAGGTGATCGGCGACACGCTCAGCCAGATGACGCTTTATCGCCAGGTCATGGCTGATGCGCAGCGCCGCGATGCGGCTGCGGCCTGCGAGGTGAAGCTATACGGCGCAGCAACGCGCCTCAACCTCTCGCGTCCGATCTACGACCGGCTCATGGCGATCAATCCAGCCAGCGCCGATGCGCCGACAAGGCTGCTGCTGACCCGCACCCTCGGTGCGTTCGAGCGCAGCGGTGTCGCGCTTCCCCCGGACCAGCGCGCCAAGGCGCAGGACCTGGCAGACCGGATCGCACAAGCGGGAACCGCGTTCGACCAGACCATCGCGGCATCGCGCAAGACCGTAAGCGCCGATCCGGCTGAGCTGGAGGGCCTGCCCGCCGACTACATCGCCGCGCACAAGCCCGGCAAAGACGGCAAGGTAGAGATCGGCACCGACTATCCGGACTTTATTCCGGCGATGACCTATGCGCAAAGCGAAGCGCTGCGCAGGCGCTTGTACGAAGCCTACATGACCCGCGGCTTTCCCGCCAACGATGCCAACCTGCGCACCCTCATCGACCTGCGTCAGCAACTTGCGACCCTCCTCGGACGCAAGGACCATGCAACGCTGGTGCTCGAGGACAAGATGCTCAACAGCCCGGACAAGGTCGTCGGCCTGCTCGGCGAGCTTTCCAGCGCGGCGCGGCCCGCCGCTCAGCGCGATTATGCGCGCAAGCTGGCGGTGCTGCAGGCTGAAAGGCCCGGCGCGACGGCTTTTCAGCCATGGGATAACGCCTATCTGACCAACATCGTGCAGAAGCGGGACTTTGCCTATGACACCCAGGAGGCGCGCCAGTACTTCGCCTACGACAACGTGCGCGACGGCATCCTGCGGCTGACCGAGGACCTGTTCGGCGTCAAGATCACGCCATGGAAGACCGAGACGTGGGATCCGAAAGTCGAGACCTACGAGATCCGCGAGGCAAGCGGGCCGGAAGCCGGCAAGCTCCTCGGCCGCTTCTTTTTTGACAGCCACCCCCGCGACGGCAAATACGCCCACGCCAACATGATCCCTCTTCGCAGCGGGATTGCGGGCCGCACCGTGCCGGTCGGCGCACTAGTCATGAATCTTCCTGCCGGCGGTCACGACACCGGGCTGATGGAGCACGACGATGTCGAGACGTTCCTCCACGAATTCGGGCACATGCTGCACTTCATCTTCGGCGGCCAGACCCCGGCCTGGGCAGGCCTGAGCGGCTTTGCTACCGAATGGGATTTCGTCGAGGCACCCTCACAGATGCTGGAAGAGTGGGTATACGACTACGACACTCTGGCCCGGTTTGCGGTTGACGCAAAAGGCACCGCGATTCCCCGCTCGCTTGTGGAAAAGATGAACAGAGCCCGGTACTTCAACATCGGCATGACCGACATGCGCCAGTTCGCTCTTTCGAACATCTCGCTTCGGCTCCATCAGGGAGACGCGCCGGCGGACCTCGGTGCGCGCACGCGCGAACTCGATGCAGTCTACAACCCGGTGCCCCTGCCGCAGTTCGCCCAGCCCCAGGACAGCTTCGACCACCTCAACAACTATTCCGCGATCTATTACACCTATCAGTGGTCGAAGGTGATCGCCGACGACATGTTTACCGCCTTCGCCAAAACCGGCCTGCGCGATAAAGCCACGGCACAAAGGTATCGCACGCTCGTTCTTGGCCCCGGCGGATCAAAGCCTGCCGCAGAACTGGTCGCCGACTTCCTTGGCCGTCCGATCAAGATCGACGCCTACAAGGCGGAGATGGCCAAGGACCAATGATCATGGGCGGCACGGTGGCACCGGAGCTGCCGTGCCGCCAGGCTCAATATGACCGCGCCACCAGAATGCGCTCGACCGCCGGCTCTCCCGTAAACGGGCACAGCCCTTCGGCCGGCGCCGCATCCATCGGTGTATTCCGGATTGTCAGCTTGAGTGTTTTCAAGTGCTCGACAACCTTGTCGAGCGCCGCGCCGGTCGGCCGCGACCAGCACAGCTCCACCCAACCCGGAAAGTCCTTGTCCTCGGAAAAGTACGCCGCAAGCCCCGCCAGATCGGCGATCCCACGCTCGATCTGCGCATCGCGCCGCGCGCGGGCTTCCTCGTGGAGCCCCGTCTGGATCGCTTCCAGCTCGCTCGCCGCAGACGCGACGAACTCGTCCTGCGCCATGCCGACGAAATTGGCCTTCCCGTCCGCGCGCCACAGCCGGTCGCGGCGCAGCACGGAAACCTGCCCGCCTTCGGCATCACGCCCGCCGATCTCGAGAATCAGCGGCACACCCTTCTTCACCCAGCCCCAGCGCTTGGCCGTGGCCTTGCCCGGCCGCTTGTCGAGCAGCACGCGCATCTTTTCGTCAAACACCGAGAGCGCGGCGAGCTTTGCCCGCAGCGCCGTGCAGTATTCCAGCAGCGCGGCATCGCCGTCGTTGTCACGCAGCATCGGGAGGATCACGATCTGCTGCGGCGCAATGCGGGGCGGTGTGCGCAGCCCGTCATCGTCGCCGTGGGTCATGATGACGCCGCCGATCATGCGGGTGGACACGCCCCAGCTGGTCGTGTGGCACAGCGTCTGCTGGCCTTCCTTGTCCTGATAGCGGATGCCTGCGGCCTCAGAGAACGTGGTGCCAAGGTAATGCGAGGTGCCCGCCTGCAGCGCCTTGCCGTCCTGCATCATCGCCTCGATCGAGAAAGTCTCGACCGCGCCGGGGAAGCGCTCGTTCTCTGGCTTGGGGCCCGCGACCACCGGCATCGCCAGCACGTCTTCGGCAAAGCTGCGATACATCTCGAGCGCACGCAACGTTTCAGCCATTGCATCGGCCTCGTCGGCGTGGGCGGTATGGCCTTCCTGCCAGAGGAACTCGCTCGTGCGCAGGAACATGCGCGTGCGCATTTCCCAGCGCACCACATTGGCCCACTGGTTCGTCAGCAGCGGCAGATCGCGCCACGACTGGATCCAGCGCGCCATGGCCGCACCAATCACCGTCTCCGACGTCGGCCGCACAATCAGCGGCTCTTCGAGCTTCGCTTCGGGATCGGGCACGAGACCGCCCTTGCCATCCCCGATCAACCGGTGATGGGTGACAACCGCCATTTCCTTGGCAAAGCCCTCGACGTGCTCAGCTTCGCGGGCGAAGTAGGACAGGGGGATGAACAGCGGGAAATAGCAGTTCTCGACGCCCGCTTCCTTGATCCGCTCGTCCATCAGCTTCTGGATGCGCTCCCAGATGCCATAGCCCCACGGCTTGATCACCATGCAGCCGCGCACGCCCGATTCCTCGGCGAGCTCGGCTTCGGCGATCACTGCCTGATACCACTGGGCGAAATCATCCTGCCGCAGGACGGGCAGGGCGTGCTTGATCGGTGAAGTCTGCGTCATGCACGCCGGTTAGGCGGCTCAGGGGATTCGGGCAATCCTGCTTGGCAGTCCTGGCCCGATCCCCTGCATTCCGTTTCAGCGCGAGAGCTGGTCCAGCTTCTGCTGCATGTCGGCCATTTGCCGGCGCAGTGCGGCCAGTTCGTCATCGGCATGCGTGGCGCCGTTCTTCTCCGCTTCGGCCGCCTGCACCGCGCCGGGCACGAATGCGGCGGTCGCGGCCTTGAACAGCTCCATGTTGCGCTGAGCGATCTGAGCAAGAGGATTAGCGCCAATGCTTTCCTCGATCGCCTTGCGCAGCTTGACCTGATTCTCGCGGAAATGCTCCATCGAGGCTTCTAGGTAGCTGGGAAGCAGCGCCTGCATCGAATTGCCATACATCGCGATCAACTGCCGAAGGAAACTCGTCGGCAGCATCTGCTCGCCGCTAGCCTCTTCTTCCATGATGATCTGCGTGAGGATCGTATGCGTGAGATCAGCACCAGTCTTGGCATCCAAGACCTTGAATTCAATGTTTTCCTTGACCATCTGCGCGAGGTGATCAAGCGTGATGTAGCTGGATGTCCGCGTATTATACAGCCGCCGATTGGCGTACTTCTTGATTATGACGGTATCCCCGTCCTTCGCTGCGTTTGCCATTTTTTTGCGCCCCATTGGGATCATGGGTTCGCCTTAGCAGATGCGGTATGTGCAGCGCAATAAACGTTAACGAGTAGCGCAAGATTCACGAATTGCGGGCAAATCTGGTGCCCAGCATGGTCAGCAACTCGTATTGTGAAAGCCCGGATGCCGCAGCCGCACCCGGCAGTGCATAATCGATGCCCAGCCAGTCGCCCTCGCCGCAGTCCAGCGCCATGCTCAGATCGACGATCGTCATGTCCATCGAAACCCGCCCGAGTACAGGCAGCCGCGCGCCTTTCCACAGCACATGGCCCAGACCCGACCAACACCGCAGGTATCCGTCGGCATAGCCCGCCGCGATCACCCCGATACGCATCGCTTCGGAAGCGGTGAATGTCGCGTTGTACCCCACCTTATCGCCCGCGACGAGCTCCCGCACCTGAATGACAGCAGCCTCGGGATAGGCCACTTGCCCGATCGCACCTGCCAGTTCGCCGCGCGGCACCCCGCCATAGAGCGCAAGGCCAGGCCGCGTCAGATCGAAATGATAGTCCGCTCCCAGCGCAATCCCGGCGCTGTTGCACAAGCTATAACGCCGCGCCGGGATGGCATTCGCCACCTCGCGGAACCACGCCAGTTGCTTCGCGTTCTGCGCGCTGTCCTCGTCCGCACTGGCCAGATGGCTGAGGCAGGTATCGATCTGCAGCGCGGCAACCGCCGGATCGCCGATCTCGGCCAAGGGCAGACCAAGCCGGGCCATTCCGGTGTCGACCATCAGGTCACACAGACCGCCACCCGCTGCCAACCAGCGCCGCACCTGGCTGAGCGAATTGAGCACCGGACGCACGCCCAGCGCGCGGGCAAAGGCCGCCTCGGCTTCGTTAATCGGCCCATGCAGCACCGAAACCTGGGCCGCCGGCACGAGCCGCACCGCCTCGGCCGCTTCCTGCCAGTGCGCCACGAACCAGTCGCGGCACCCGGCCCCGGCCAGCACCGGCACCGCTTCGGCGGCGCCCAGCCCGTAGCAGTCCGCCTTGATCGCCGCCCCGGCCCGCGCTGAACCCGAAAGCCCATCCAGCGCTGTCCAGTTCGCAGCAAGCGCCGCGCGATCAAGCCGCAGCCGCAGCGCCGCCGGCGGCAGCACCGCTTCAGGCATCATCGTGGGCAAAGTCCTTTGGAAGACCGCTCTTCAGCCCCCAGAGCCCGACCAGAAACGCCACCAGCACCACCACCCAGGTGTACCACAGTCCGGCATAGGGATCGCCGGTCTTGGCCACGATCAGCGAGGAAATCAGCGGCAGGAACCCGCCGAGATAGCCCGTGCCGATATGATAGGGAATCGACATCGAGCTGTAGCGGATCCGCGCGGGGAACATTTCAGCGAGCACCGAGGCCGCCGGGCCATACGTCGCCCCCGTCAGCGCCATGAGCACGACAAGGCCGAGCACGATCACTGCGCTGCGGCCCATGTCGGGCTTCACCTTGGCAAAGTCGTAGCCTGCCTCTCCCAGCATGGCCTGCAGCACCTTGCCGCGCGCCGCGCTCTTTTCCGCCCAGGGGTAGCTCGCCAGATCAGCCGAGCGTGATCCGATCGTCATCACCAACGCGGGGCCTTGGGAAAGCGAATAGCGCACACCCGAAGCCGAAAGATCCGCCAGCAGCTTGCCGCACGGCGTCGCCTGCTCGGCCGCAAACGGATTGTAGCCGCAATCGGGCCCGCTCACCGCGACCGGTTCGCGCCGCGCCATGTCGGCAAGGCCAGGGTTCGCCGCAGCGCCGATCATCCAGAAGGTCGGGAAAACCAGCACCAGCATGGCGAGATAGCCCAGCACGATCGGCAATTTGCGCCCCACTTTGTCCGAGATATGGCCAAAGAGGACGCTGAACGGCATGCCGATCAGGCAGGCAAGGCCCACGATCAGCTCCGCCGTCGTGTCCTCTACCCGCATCGGGCCCTTGAGGAACGACAGACCGGTAAACATGGCGGTGTAGAAAATCACCGTCAGCCCCGCCGCCACCGCAAACAGCGCCACAAACAGCCGCTTGAGGTTGCCGGGATAGGTAAGGCTCTCGATGAAGGGATTGCCCGCGATCTCGCCGCTTTCCTTCATCGCCTTGAACACAGGGCTTTCGGACAGCTTCAGGCGCATCCACAACGATACCGCGAGCAGCAGGAGGCTGAGCAGGAACGGCACGCGCCAGCCCCATGTCGCCCAGGTTTCGGCGCTCATCAGGCCCTTGCATAGCAGCACGACGACAAGGCTGAGCACAAAGCCGCCGACCACGCTCGACTGGATGAAGCTGGTGAAAAAGCCCCGGCGTGCGGGAGAAGCGTGCTCGGCCACATAGACCGCCGCGCCGCCATATTCGCCGCCCAGCGCCAGGCCCTGCAGAATGCGAAGGAAAATGACGAGCGCGGGCGCGGCATAGCCGATCACCGAGGCCGGCGGAATGAGGCCGACACCAGCGGTCGCAATGCCCATCAATGTCACGGTGACAAGGAAGGTATACTTGCGCCCGAGCCGGTCGCCCAGATAGCCGAACAGCACCGCACCGAGCGGGCGGAAGCCAAAGCCGACCGCAAAGACCAGCCAGAACAGCAGCATCTCGAGCGTCGCGTTGCCTGTCGGGAAAAACGCCTTCGAAAGGATCGCGCCGAGCGTGCCGTAGATGAAGAAGTCGTACCACTCGAACACCGTGCCGACCGACGAGGCCGCCACCACGAGGCGGATTTCCGCCGCACTCGGTTCGGCTGCCGTCATGCCGTGCTTCGCCTCATCCATGCCCACGCTGTTCCCAACCCCTTCCGGACCGCTTCAACGCTGCCCGCTTCCCTTATGAACCGAGGGCTGTAGCGAAGCCGGAGCCAAGGGGAAAGTGCGCTGAAACAAACTGTCGCTTCTCTCGCCCGCGCGCTAGATCCTCATCACGGCGAGGAGCGAAGCCACGAAGCCTTTCAAAACCTCACCCCAGTGCCGCCAGCGCCGCATCCCACGCCAGCATGATCGCGTCATGCCGGGCCGGATAGCCCAGCGCCGGTTCCACCAGCGCAATCCCGGGCCAATCGGGCATGACACTGTTACCCGCCAGCCAGTCTGCCAGCGCCGCGCGCGCCGCTGCTATCTCGTCCCGGCTGCGTCCTTTCGCCGCACTGGCGAAGGCATAGGCCGCCGCCTGCCCGATCGCGCAGGCATGCGCCCGCAGGCCAAGCCCGCTGATCCGCCCCCCATCGTCCACCGCCAGCCCCAGCGCCAACGTGCTGCCGCAGCGCCGCGAGCGCGCATCCCCCCGAAGCGGCAAGGCCTCGTCCCAGGCAAACCCGGCCAGCATAGTCGCCGCGCCGAGGATTTCAGGGGTGTACAGTGTGCGCGCCGGCGCGGTCATTCGCCGTTCGCCGCCTTGTGCAGCCGCCGCTCCATCTCGCGCTTGGCCGCCTTTTTCGCCGCGTTCTTGAGCGCCGTGTCGGTCGCCGCCGCGTTGTCTGCCGCCGCCTTGGCCGCATCGTCGCGGCGAGCGTCGATGATGGTCATCAATTCCTCGCTCGCCGCATTGAGGAAGGGATAGGTCCGCGCCGCCGAAATCCATTGCGGCCTACCGTCCGGCCCCCAGACAACGTCGTAGCCGAATACCAGCAGCGAGAAGCCCAGCACCATGATCACGAAACCCTTGATCGCACCGAAGCCGAACCCGAGTACGCGGTCGATCGGGCCCAGCACCGACGCACGGCTCGCGCTGCCGAGCGAGGAGGCCAGCAGCTTGGTGCCGAAATAGGGAACGATCATCAGCAGCGCAAAGGCAAGCACCCCCGCGCCGGTCTCGCTCTTGAGATTGGGTGTCAAGGCATGGGTGAGCGGCTCATGGCCATAGCGCAGCGCAAACATGCCCACGCACCACGCGACGAGCGAGAGCACTTCCTCGACAAAGCCGCGAAAGAACCCGCCGACCGCGCAGACCGCAACGATCAGGAAAACAACATAATCGAAGCCGGTCATCGCATCGGAAACTACGAGCCGCCCATCACCCGGTCAACGAGATTTGGCAGCAGGGTGATGGGTGCATAGCTGATTCCGGGCACATTTTCATGCGCACCCGAAGGCCCATGCGCCTTGTCGAAGCCCAGCTTGGCCGCCTCGCGCAGCCTGATCGGTGCATGCGCCACCGGCCGCACCTCTCCCGCGAGCGAAATCTCTCCGAACCACGCCGCACCGCCCGAAAGCGGCCTATCCGACAGCGCCGAAACCAGCGCTGCCGCCACCGCGAGGTCCGCCGCCGGATCGGTCAGCCGGTAACCTCCAGCCACGTTGAGGTATACTTCGGCCGATGAAAAGTTGAGGCCGCAGCGTGCCTCCAGCACCGCCAGCAGCATGGCGAGCCGCCCGCTGTCCCAGCCCACCACGGCGCGGCGCGGTGTCGCCCCGCTCTGGAGCCGCACCGTCAGCGCCTGGATCTCGACCAGCACCGGCCGGGTGCCCTCCAGCGCCGGAAACACCGCGCTTCCCGGCACCGGGTTCTCGCGCCCCGAAAGGAACAGCAGCGAAGGGTTGGCCACTTCCTCGAGCCCTGCCCCGGCCATCGCGAACACGCCGATCTCGTCCACCGCGCCGAACCGGTTCTTGAGTGCGCGCAGGATGCGGTACTGGTGGCTGCGCTCGCCCTCGAAGCTCATCACCACATCGACCATGTGTTCCAGCACGCGCGGCCCGGCGATCGTGCCGTCCTTGGTGACGTGGCCCACCAGCACCAGCGCCGCCCCGCTCGCCTTGGCATAGCGGATCAGCTCAAACGCGCAGCCGCGCACCTGGCTCACCGTCCCGGGCGCGCCTTCGATCTGGTCGGAATACATCGTCTGGATCGAATCGATCACCACCAGCGCCGGCGTGTCCATCGCATTCAGCGTTGTCAGTATATCACGCACCGATGTCGCCGCCGCGAGCCGGATCGGCGCGCCGCCCAGCCCGAGCCGGTCTGCGCGCAGCCGTACCTGGTCCGCCGCCTCTTCGCCGCTGATATAGACCGCATCGCCGCCCGCATTGGCCACCCTTGCGGCGGCCTGCAGCAGCAGCGTCGATTTGCCGATCCCCGGATCGCCGCCCATCAGGATTGCCGAGCCGGGCACCAAGCCCCCACCCAGCGCGCGGTCAAATTCCGCCAGCCCCGTCTTGCGCCGCTGCGGCAGCTTTACCGGCTGATCGAGCGCGACAAAGGCCACCGGGCGCCCGCCGCTCGACAAGTCGTGCTTTGAGGAAAACACCGTCTCCGGCGCATCCTCCTGCAAGGTGCTCCATTCCCCGCAATCGGGGCATTGCCCCTGCCAGCGGGGTGAAACCCCGCCGCAGGCCTGGCAGACATATCGGCGTTTGGGTTTGGCCATGGGTAAGGCCTAATGCGAACATAGCAGGAACACAAGAGGTGCCAAGCGATCTCACCAGAATGGCATCATCCTCCAAGCCCGCTCATGCTGAGCTCGTCGAAACATCACACCGGGCCCCCGCGCCAACACCCTTCGACGAGATCAGGGTGCGCGGACTTGGTGCCGATTGCTCGGAGAACAAAAGAAATGGTGCCCCTGGCCAGACTCGAACTGGCACGTCTCTCGACAACCGATTTTGAGTCGGTCGCGTCTACCATTCCACCACAGGGGCACAGGGAGCGGACTTAGCCGCCCCCGCCAACGGCTTCAAGCCGAAGTCTTGATCGCCGTCACAACCAGTTTATGCAGTTTCGAATGCAGCGCATCGTTACCGGCCAGAACCGTATCGGAGCAAATCGGCTGCGAACGCCCGCGGTAGTCTGAAACGAACCCGCCCGCCTCGCGCACAAGGAGGCAACCCGCCGCCGTATCCCAAGGCTGCAACGCACTTTCCCAAAACCCGTCGAACCGGCCCGCCGCGACCCACGCGAGATCGAGCGCTGCCGAGCCATGGCGCCGGATGCCCGCCACGCGCGGTCCCAGTTCGTGATAGATCCGCGTCCACTCGCCCATGTCGCCGCGCCCTGCGAAGGGAATGCCGGTCGCGATCAGCGCCTCGTCCATGTTGCGCCGGGCGGATACACGCAGGCGCCGGTCCTGCAGCCAGGCACCCCGGCTCTTTTCGGCCCAGAAGCTCTCGTCAGTGATCGGCTGGTAGACGATCCCCGCAGTAACTTCGCCCCAGCCCGAACCATCCGGCCCCTTGCCGTCGAGCGCCGGCTCCTGCACCGCGATCGAGATCGCGAAATGCGGAATGCCGTGGAGGAAGTTGCTGGTGCCATCGAGCGGATCGATGATGAAGCGCGGCTTGCCCGGCTCCCCTTCGATCGTGCCGCCTTCCTCGAGCTCAAAGCCCCAACCGGGCCGCGCCGCCCGCAGTTCGTCCCACAGCGTGCGCTCGGCGGCCTGGTCGGCCTTTGAGACGAAGTCCGCCGGCCCCTTGCGGCTCACCTGGAGATGCTCGACTTCGCCGAAATCACGGCGCAGCCGCTGGCCGGCCTTGCGGGCAGCTTTCTCCATCACCCGCATCAGGCCTGAAATGGCTGACATTCTGCTTCAGCCCACCTTGCCGACGTAAGTACGCTCGTAGACGTCAACCACGATCCGCGTGCCGCTCGAGATATGCGGCGGCACCATCACGCGCACGCCGTTATCCAGAATCGCGGGCTTGAAGCTGGAGGAAGCCGTCTGCCCCTTCACCACGGCGTCGGCTTCAACGATGGTCGCCTCGACCTGCTCGGGCAGCTGCACCGAGATCGGACGCTCTTCCCACATTTCGAGCAGCACGGTCATGCCGTCCTGCAGGAACGCCACTGCCTCACCCAGAAGGTCGGCCGGCAGGGTGATCTGGTCGTAGTTTTCCACGTCCATGAAGATCAGGTCGTCGCCTTCCTTGTACAGGAACTGGAAGTCCTTGGTATCGAGGCGCACGCGCTCGACCGTGTCGGCGCTGCGGAAGCGCACGTTGGTCTTGCGGCCGTCGATCAGGTTCTTCATCTCGACCTGCATGAACGCGCCGCCCTTGCCGGGCTGGGTGTGCTGCGTCTTGGCAACTTTCCAGATGCCCTTTTCGTATTCCAGGATATTGCCCGGACGGATGTCCACGCCGCTGATCTTCATGATGGAAAGAGCCCCATTGAACGGAAGGGTTGGAAAGCACCGGCAAGGTGCGAGAGCGCGGCCCTTAGCGCCATGCGGCGATTGCTTCAAGCCGCTGCGGCATGCTAACCGACCGGCCATGATCCGAGCCGCTGCCTTTGCTCTCTTCCTTGCCGCCGCCGCGCCGGCGATGGCAGCCCCCGGCGGCGCGATGTGGACGGTTTTGCAAGGCCGCTGGATGTGCGAATTGCCGGGCGACGCCACTACCCCGCCCACGCCGCAACCGGCGGAGAATTTCAACATTGTCCCCGATTCAAGCTACGTCGTATCGGGCCAGCGCGGCACCTATCTGCTGCTGGGCAACAAGTTCACGATGACCTCGGGCCCCTTTGCCGGACGCCGCTTCGTCAAGGTCGGCCTCTCGCTGATCAAGCTCGGCCCCGATGACCGGCGCGAACCGCTGCGCTGCGTCCGCGCAGGTGCCGTGCGCGACGATTTTACCGCCGATACCGCCGCTTCTGCCGAATAGGCGTTCAGCGCTCCGCCAGCGCCTGCTCAATGGCCTCCATCAAAGCACGCACGCCTTCGGCTTCGTCACCGCCCCACACCGCGTGGCTCACAGCAAGAAAATCCGCGCCTGCCGCAACAAGCGGCGCGCAGTTCGCCGCCGTGATGCCGCCGATCGCCACACAGGGCAGTTCGAACAGCATCGACCACCACTGCAGCAATTCGGGCTCGGCAACGTGCTTGGTGTCCTTGGTCGAACTCGGGAAGAAGGCGCCGAAAGCGACATAGTCCGCGCCCGCCTCGCCGGCTTCCATGGCCAGGTGCCGGCTAGCATGGCAGGTCACGCCGATCTGCGCCGCCTTGCCAAGCCGCGCCCGTGCGTCGGCGACGGTGCCGTCGTCCTGCCCCAGATGCACCCCGTCCGCCCCCAGTCGCTTTGCCAGGCCGACTGAATCGTTGATGATGAATGCCACCTCCCGATCCGCGCAGATGCGCTGAAGCGGCTCGGCCAGACGCGCCGCCTCGTGCTCGGGCACGTCCTTCACGCGGAACTGGAACGCTGCGACCGGCCCCGCATCAAGCGCGCGTGCAAGGCGATCGGGAAATGTGCCGCCCACGTCGAGCGGCGAGATCAGGTAAAGCTGGCAAGCGGGGTCAGACATGCCGGGGCCTTAGCGAGACGCGGCCGAGAGCGCAAATGGGGCTGCAATCCAACGGCCTGCGCGACACCGCCCTCCTCCTCGTCTTTGCGAGGAGCGAAGCGACGAAGCAATCCAGAGCGAATGTGCTGGGCCGCTCCGGATTGCTTCGCAGCGCTAGCAATGACGAAATTTCTTTGGGAGGGGACTTGAAGAGCCAGCCTCAGACCATCTTCACCGTCGAGCCGCGATGGATCTCGTCGATCGCACCGCCGAGCGAGGCATCGAACTCGTCTTCGCTCATGTGCGCGCGCAAGTCTTCCAGCAGGGCGCGGCTGAAGCTTGCGATAATGCCGTTGTTCCTGGCGAGCTCGACGCAAGCCTCGGGCCGCTTGAACCCGCCCGAGAGCGCGACAACCCGCAGCACACGCGGATGCGCCACCAGCGGGTCGAACAAGCCCGGCACCACCGGCAGCGAGAGCTTGAGCATCACTTCCTCGCCCTCGGCAAGGCCGTCCAGCGCCTTCAGCAGTTCGTCGAGGAGGATCGCATCACACTCGGCGCGCGTCTCGCTCTTGATGTTCACTTCAGGCTCGATGATCGGCATCATGCCGTGCGAAAGCACCTGGCGGCCGATCTCGAACTGCTGTGCCACCACCGCAGCAATGCCTTCGCGGTTCGCCGAGTTGATCACCGAGCGTTCCTTGGTTCCGAACACGCCCAGCGCCTTCGAGCGCACCAACAGCTCGTCGAGCGTCGGCATCGGCTTCATCAACTGCACGCCGTTGGCTTCGTCCTCGAGGCCCTTGTCGATCTTGATGAAGGGGACGACGCTCTTGGCAATCAGCGCCTCGGGCACCGGAACCCCGTCAACATGGCCGTCCATCGTGCGCTCGAACAGGATCGCGCCGATCACCTTCTCGCCGGAGAACGCGGCCGAGCGAATGATGCGCGCGCGCATTTCGTGGATCAGGCCGAACATCTCGGCCTCGATGCTCCACGCGCCTTCCTCGATGCCGTAGCCCGCCAGCGCCTTGGGAGTGGAACCGCCGCTCTGGTCCAGCGCCGCGATAAAGCCCTGTCCGGCAGCGATCTTCGCCTTCATCGAAGCGTAGTCCATGGCGTGTCCCTCATAGCGTGCATTCGTATGCGCGAGCCCTTAGTGCGACTCTTGCCGCACTGCAATATACCAGCGCCGCTCCCGCGCGATTTATTGGTGCCGGTTACGCTTCGAGAGCCGCCACGCCGGGCAGCACGCGGCCCTCCATCCATTCCAGGAAGGCGCCGCCCGCAGTCGAGACATACGTGAAGTCTGCTGCCGCGCCGGCGTGGCTCAGCGCGGCGACGGTATCGCCGCCGCCCGCGACCGAAACCAAGGAACCCTCGCGGGTAAGCGCCGCTGCGGTGCGCGCCAGCGCCACGGTCGCGGTGTCGAAGGGCGGGGTTTCGAACGCGCCCATCGGCCCGTTCCACACCAGCGTGCGGCAGACCTTGAGCACATCTGCAAGCGCTTCGGTCGCCGCCGGGCCGACGTCGAGGATCATCTCGTCGGCTGCCACTTCATGCACGTTGCAAGTGCGCAGAGAGGGCGGATTGGCCGCGAATTCCTTTGCCACCACCACGTCGTAAGGCAGATGCACCGTGCAGCCCGCAGCGTCTGCCGCCTCGAGAATCGCTTCAGCGGTCGGTGCCAGATCATGCTCGCAGAGCGACTTGCCGACATCGACCCCGCGCGCGGCAAGAAACGTGTTCGCCATGCCGCCGCCGATGATCAGATGATCGACCTTGCCGACCAGGTGCTTCAGCACATCGAGCTTGGACGAAACCTTGGCCCCGCCGACCACAGCCGCCACCGGATGCTCGGGATGATCGAGCGCCTTGCCCAGCGCTTCAAGCTCGGCCTGCATCGAGCGCCCGGCATAGGCCGGCAGCACATGCGCCAGCCCCTCGGTCGTCGCATGCGCGCGGTGCGCGGCGGAAAAGGCGTCGTTCACATAGATATCGGCGTTCTCGGCAATCGCCTTGGCCAGTTCGGGATCGTTCTTTTCCTCGCCCTTCCAGAACCGAGTGTTCTCAAGGCACGCAATCCCGCCCTCGGGCAGGATACCGACCACCTGCGTAACCACCGGCCCGGCAATTTCGGAAACGAACATCACTTCGCGGCCCAGCACCCGCTCGACCGCACCGATCACCATGCTTAGCGACTGGGTCGAGACGCGCTCACCCTTGGGCCGGCCGAAGTGCGCGAGCAGCAGCACCTTCGCGCCCTTGTCGGCGAGTTCGAGGATCGTCGGCTTGGCGGCCTGCACGCGGGTATCGTCGGTCACCGCGCCATCCTGCATCGGGAGGTTGAGGTCCACGCGCACCAGCACGACCTTGCCGCGCACGTCACCTATATCGTCCAGGGTCCGAAAAGCGCTCATTCCTCGATCCTCACTTCATCGCCCAAGGCAATTTCGCCCTCGCTGATCACTCGCCCGCAAATCCCGCCACGCCAATCGGGCGTCAGCGCCGCGCGCAACCCCTCGCGCAGGGCATCCATGCGGCTGCAGGGATCGCACTCGCAGCGCACCTCGATGCGCAAACCGTTGCCTATGGCGATCACCTTGCCCGCCTCGCGCGGCAGGCGCACGCCCGATACGAGCAGATTGGCCCGCCGGTCGGACCAGACGAGGCCGTCCGCCCCGCCAAGGTCCTTAAGCGCCGCAGCCCAGCTCTCGGCCTCGATCACGGTGATCTGCCGGTTGCCCTTCTTGCCTTCCGGCACCGGCCCCCGGCAATCGCCCTCAAGCCCCAGATCAGGGGTTACGCTGGCACGGTCCAGCGTTTCCATAGGCCCGCGGGACACCTTGTGCCGGGCAATCCCGTCAAGTCGTCCCGCGCCCATGGTCTTTCCCCCGGGACCGAAGTTTCAGAGCAGTCCGCCCATCACGCCGGCCGTATCGACCATGCGGTTCGAGAAGCCCCACTCGTTGTCGTACCACGAAAGCACGCGCACCAGCTTGCCGTCGATCACCGCGGTTTCGAGGCTGTCGATGGTCGAGCTGTGCGCATCATGGTTGTAGTCGATGGAGACCAGCGGCTCGTCGCTGAAGCCGAGCACGCCCTTGAGCGCGCCTTCCGACGCCGCCTTGAGCAGCGCGTTGACTTCTTCCTTGGTCGTGTCGCGCGCGGGCTGGAAGGTCAGGTCCACCACCGAGACGTTGGGGGTCGGCACGCGGATCGCCGAACCGTCGAGCTTGCCCTTAAGTTCGGGCAGAACCTCGCCCACCGCGCGAGCAGCACCCGTCGTGGTCGGGATCATGCTCATCGCAGCCGCGCGCGCACGGCGCGGATCGTCGTGGATCTGGTCAAGGATCTTCTGGTCGTTGGTATAGGCATGCACCGTGGTCATAAGACCGCGCACGATCCCGATCTTGTCATTGAGCACCTTGGCAAACGGCGCGAGGCAGTTGGTGGTGCACGAAGCGTTCGAGACAATGGTATGCTCGGCGGTCAGCTTATCGTGGTTCACGCCATAGACGACGGTGAGGTCCACGTTCTTGCCCGGGGCGGAGATGAGCACCTTCTTGGCGCCCGCCGCGATGTGCTTTTCGCAACTGGCGCGGTCGGTGAAGAAGCCGGTGCATTCGAGCACGATGTCAACGCCCTGCGCGCCGTGCGGCAGGTTGGCGGGATCGCGCTCGGCCGTCACGTGGATGCGCTTGCCATTGATCACGAGATCGGTGCCGTCGACTTCGACAGTCCCCGAAAAGGCGCCGTGAACGCTGTCGCGCTTGAACAGCAGAGCATTGGCCTTGGCGCTTGCCAGATCGTTGATCGAGACGAGCTCCAGCCCGCAGTCCGGCCGTTCCAGAATGGCCCGCGCCACATTGCGCCCGATGCGCCCGAACCCGTTGATCGCAACCTTGGTCGCCATGATACTGTTCTCCTGAATGGTATCGCTTACGAAAGCCGCGCGAGAACGCGCGGCAGGATCTTTTCAGCCGTCAGGCCGAAGTGGTCGTATAATTTGTCGATCGGCGCCGAAGCCCCGAAGCTGTCGATGCCGATGGCGAGCCCATCGCCGACATACTTCTGCCAGCCAAGCGTCACCCCCGCCTCGATCGAAACTTTGAGCACGCCTTCCGGCAGCAGGTCCGCGCGGTATTGAGCGTCCTGCGCGTCGAACAGTTCCCAGCACGGCACCGAAATCACGTCCGCGCCGATACCCTGCGCTTCGAGCGCCTTGGCCACATCGCCGGCAATCGCCACTTCCGAACCGCTTGCAAGAAGCACGACCTTGCGCTCGGCGCTGGCAGCCACGAGGCGGTAAGCGCCCTTGGCCGAGCGGTTTGTCAGACGGCTCCAACCCTCATCGCCCGCTCCGCGCAGTTGCGGAAGGTTCTGCCGCGAGAGTGCAAGAACCGAAGGCGTATGAGTCGTTTCCAACGCGAGCGCCCAGCATTCCGCAGTCTCGATCACGTCGGCCGGGCGATAGACGTTGAGATTGGGGATCAACCGCAGCGACATGACATGCTCGACCGGCTGGTGCGTCGGCCCGTCCTCGCCAAGGCCGATCGAGTCATGGGTCATGACATAGACGACCTGGGCATGCTGCAGCGCCGACATGCGGATCGCGTTGCGGCAGTAGTCGGAGAAGACCAGGAACGTGCCGCCATAAGGCACGACGCCGCCATGCAGCGCCATGCCGTTCATCGCCGCCGCCATGCCAAACTCGCGGATGCCATAGGCAACATGGCGGCCGTCATAGCTGTCCGCGCTGAACAGCGGGGTGAACTTGGTCTTGGTAAGGTTCGAACCTGTCAGGTCCGCACTGCCGCCGACGAGGTGGGGTATCTTCTCGGTCAGCGGACCCAAGGCCATTTCGGATGCCTTGCGGGTCGCCACCTTCTGCGGCGCAGCGACGAGACCTTCAATGTAATCTTCAAGCGCGGGCGCCGCGAGGTCAGCGATGCCCATCAAACGGCTCTCGAACTCGGAGCGCGAAGCCGATGCCGCAAGGCGCGCAGCCCAAGCCGAATGGGCAGCCTTGCCGGTCTCACCCGTCGAACGCCAATTCGCCAGAATATCGGCGGGAACTTCGAACGGCGCGTTCGACCAGCCCAGATACTCGCGCGCGGCGGCAACTTCGGCACCGCCCAGCGGCGAGCCGTGCACATTGTGCCCGCCCTGCTTGTTAGGCGCGCCCTTGCCGATGACGGTACGGCAGGAAACAAGCGAGGGCCGAGGATCGGCGGCAGCTTCGGCGAGTGCGCGCGCGATATCGGCAAAGTCATGCCCGTTGCAGCTGGTCGTGTGCCAACCGCTGGCGTCATAGCGCGCGAGAATGTCCTCGCTTGTCGAAAGCGAGGTGTTGCCGTCGATGGTGATCTTGTTGTCGTCCCACAGCACGTTGAGCCGGCCCAGCTTCAGCGTGCCCGCAAGGCCCACCGCCTCGTGGTTCACGCCTTCCATCAGGCAGCCGTCGCCCGCAATCACCCAGGTCTTGTGGTCGACCAGCTCATCGCCGAATGCGGCATTGAGGTGCCGCTCGGCCATCGCCATGCCCACTGCCATGGCAATGCCCTGCCCCAGAGGCCCGGTGGTGCATTCCACGCCTTCCAGCATGTCGTTTTCGGGATGCCCGGCGCAAGGGCTGCCCATCTGCCGGAAATTGCGGATGTCGTCCATTGTCGGCGCGGCATAGCCCGTCAGGTGCAGCAGCGCATAGATCAGCATCGAGCCATGCCCGGCCGAAAGCACGAAACGGTCGCGGTCAGCCCACTTGGGCGCAGCGGGATCGAACTTCAGAAACTCGCTGAACAGCACGGTCGCCACGTCGGCCATACCCATCGGCATGCCGGGGTGCCCGGAATTGGCGGCCTCGACCGCATCCATGGCAAGGGCCCGAATTGCGTTCGCCATGGGCGCCAGCACGGCCCGATCCCGTTCCATCGTCAGTCAAAGCCCTCGATCTGGCGGCAAAAGCCGCGCGCGCGCCCGATTCGGCAGCGCGCCCTCTTTGGGAGCCCCACCCCGGAGCGTCAAGGTTGGGGAAAGGCGGCCGCTTCCCGGCTTGCGAGCCAAGGCATTTGTGCTAGCGAAGGCCCCCATGACCACTGCGGCCCCGGATTCCACGCTCTATGCAGCGCTCGAACGGATCGAGCAGGCCTTGGCCCGGCTCGAAGTTGCGGTCGCCGCAGTGCCACCTGTGTCCGAAGTTGCCGATCTGCGCACCCGTCACCGCAAGCTCAAGGAGCAGGTGAAGCAGGAAATCCAGCAGCTCGATCTCCTGCTAGCCAACCTGCCACAATGATGCTCCGGCCTGCCACAGGACTTCGCGCATGAGCCCAGGACTTCGCCCATGAGCAATGTGACGCTGACAATCGGCGGCCGCCCCTACACCGTCTCCGCGCCCGATGGCGAGGAATCGCATATCGAGATGCTTGGCCGCATGGTCGCCGAACGCGCCGGAAGCGGCAGCGGCCCCGGCGTCAGCGAAACGCGCATGCTGCTCTTCGCCGCGCTCACGTTGGCAGACGAACTGCATGATCTGCACCGCCAGATGCCCCCGCCGGGCGAAGAGCCGCCCGCCGCCGAAGTCATTGCCCGGATCGAAACGCTGGCCGCGCGGGTGGAGAAGCTTGCCGCACAGCTCGAAGAGCCCGCCACTTGAGAAAGCGCGCTGCCTCCCCTACATGAGGGGAGACGGGTACTGCCCGGCACGTGCCACATGAAATCCCTGAGGCTATAAGCAAATCCTTGGGGGCTGTCCCTGCCCTGGCCCTGGCCCTGGTATATGGTCCCCACCTGACGTGAACGCGTCAGAGGATTCTCCTGGAAACGACCCATGGTGGTCCCGTCACCCCCGGCACGAAGCCACCACTTCTGAAAGCAGGCGCGAAAGGACAAAAGCGTGGATACCGTCGATGCGGGCCTCGCCAAGGCCGCCCTGCGCAAGGCGCTGCGCACCGCCCGGCGCGAACATGTCGCCGCTCTAGATCCCCGGGTGCGCGCACTGATGTTCCTGCGCCCGCCCGTCCCGCTCGCCGCGCTCGTGCCGCCGGGCGTGGTCATCGGCCTCTATGCTGCCATTGCCGATGAAGCGCCGACCACGGGCTATGCCCGCTTCTTCCACGAAGCGGGTCATCCCATCGCAATGCCGTGGTTCGCGCAGCGCGGCGCGCCGATGGAATTTCGCCGCTGGGCCTCGCCCCATCTTGATGAGCTCCTTGCCCCCGGCCCCTACGGCGCCGCGCAGCCGCTCGCCGATGCGGCGCCCCTTGTGCCGGATGTGCTTTTCGTCCCGCTGGTGGGCTTCACCGCAACAGGCGGCCGCCTCGGCCAGGGCGGCGGCCATTACGACCGCTGGCTGGAGCATCGTCACCATGTCCTTGCCATCGGCATGGCCTGGGACAGCCAGTTGGCCGAAAACCTGCCCACCGAGGCGCATGACAGGCCGCTCGCCGCAGTGGTAACGCCCACGCGGCTATACGGCCCCTTCTGAACGGACGCACGATGGACGAACCTCAATCCTACAAGCCGACGTGGCGCAAACCTTTCGGCATCCTCGCGCTGGTCCTTGGCTTGTTCGGCTATGCGCTGATCGTCGCCGGGCTATCGGGGCCGATCGGCAAGCTTCCGGTGCTGGTGCAGACCTTGGTCTACATCATCCTCGGCACCGTCTGGCTGCTGCCGCTGCGCCGGTTTCTGATCTGGATGGAAACGGGCCGCTGGGGCTGACACCCAAGACCCGCAAAGGACAATGGCGCGAGTGACGGGGCTCGAACCCGCGACCTCCGGCGTGACAGGCCGGCACTCTAACCAACTGAGCTACACCCGCACACTGTCCGGTGGGAGGAAGCCCGCAGCGCCGCCCCCTCAGGTCCTCAAAGCGAGTGGCGCGAGTGACGGGGCTCGAACCCGCGACCTCCGGCGTGACAGGCCGGCACTC
>NZ_JBAXOI010000025.1:0-38473 GCF_037133355.1 Novosphingobium sp.
ACCTTGAATCAGAACCTACACGATTTGGGAATCCCCTTTGTCAACACAGCCTAGACCACCCGCCACCTGATCGCTTTCAGGACCTCTCTCAGGATTGGCGGCAATTCGTGTTGCAAATAGCATTCGGCAGCTGTCGCAATCCGTAGCCTAGTGCAAAAACTTTGCTGGCGTGCATGCAGCAATATCGTCGATTGTCACACCCGGTGCCGCCTCGATCAGCCGAAACGGC
Source organism: Novosphingobium sp. (assembly GCF_037133355.1). GTDB lineage: Bacteria > Pseudomonadota > Alphaproteobacteria > Sphingomonadales > Sphingomonadaceae > Novosphingobium. The sequence goes on from NZ_JBAXOI010000025.1 coordinate 230, forward strand.
GATTGACGATCCTGCCGCTCGAACACAGCGAGATCGGTTATGATCAGGTCTACGACGTTGCGCCCCGTAAGCGGCAGGGTGCAGGTGGGCAGGAACTTCGGGCTGCCATCACGGGAGCAATGCTCCATCACCACAACGATCCGCTTTACGCCAGCGACAAGATCCATGGCGCCGCCCATGCCCTTGATCATCTTGCCCGGGATCATCCAGTTGGCGATGTCCCCTCCCTGCGAAACTTCCATGGCTCCCAGTACGGTGAGGTCGATCTTGCCGCCGCGGATCATCGCGAAGCTCTGCGCGGAATCGAAGTAGGTCGATTGTGGCAGCTCGCTGATCGTCTGCTTTCCCGCGTTGATGAGGTCGGCGTCCTCCTCGCCTTCAAAGGGGAATGGCCCGATGCCCAGCATGCCGTTCTCGCTTTGCAGAGTCACCGTCATTCCCTCCGGCACATGATTGGCCACGAGGGTCGGGATGCCGATGCCAAGATTGACGAAGTCGCCGTCGCGGAGTTCCCTTGCGGCGCGGGCGGCTATCTGATCGCGTGTCCAGGCCATCAGGCCGCATCCCGTGTGCGCGTGGTCCGAAATTCGATCGGCTTGTCATATGGCGCCCCGCAGATCAGGCGGTGCACATAGATGCCAGGCAGGTGGACGGCGTCCGCGCCGAGCGCGCCCGGTTCGACGATCTCCTCCACTTCGGCAACGCAGATCCGACCGCATTGGGCGGCGGGCACGTTGAAATTGCGCGCCGTCTTGCGGAAGATCATGTTGCCGGCGGTATCCGCCTTCCAGCCCTTGACCAGCGCCAGATCGGCAACAATGCCGCGTTCGAGCAGATACTCCTCGCCATCGAACACCATCGTCAGCTTGCCCTCGGCCACCAGGGTTCCCACGCCGGTTCTGGTATAGAACCCCGGGATACCCGCGCCGCCGCTGCGCATGCGTTCGGCGAGCGTCCCTTGCGGCGCAAATTCGATCTCCAGTTCCCCGGCGAGGTACTGGCGCTCGAACTCTTTGTTATCGCCGACATAGCTCGCGATCATCTTGCGGATCTGCCGGCTGCCAAGCAGTTTGCCGAGACCCTGCCCGATAAGGCCGGCATTATTGCTGGCGATCGTGAGGCCGGAAACACCGCTGTCGTGCACCACGTCGATCAGCCGCTCCGGCACCCCGCAAAGGCCGAACCCGCCCGCTGCGATGAGCATGTCGTTTCGCAGCAGCCCCTCAAGCGCCGAGGCCGCATCCGGGAAGACCTTGCTCATCGAGCGCCTCTCAGCAGCGCATTTGTGCCGATCAGAACTTGGCGCCCAGCGTTACACCAAACGTCCGGCCTTCGGCGTAGGCCACGACGTCGGCGACAGGGACCTGCGGGAAGAGCTGGCTTGCATAAGCGACGTTGCCCAGATTGCGGCCCCATGCCTTCACGCTGTAGCGATCCTGTGCGAACGAGAGCGTAGCTGACGCATTGACCAGCGAGTAGGCCTGCTGCGCCAGGCGATTTTCCGGATCGCTGAACCACTTGGTCGAGTGGAAATAGTCCGCCGCCAAGGCGAAATTGGCCGAGCCGATCGGCACCTTGTATTCCGCGCCGAGATTGACCGTCCAGTCTGGCGTATTGGGCAGGCGCTTGCCCTTGGCGCTGATGTTGGCGAGCTGGGTGATGCCGCCGGTCGGCACAAGCGCTGTCCGGGCGATCGAGAAATCGTCGAACCGGTCGTGCACATAGCCGAGCCCGGCGGTCAGAGTGAGACCGGTCACGGGAATGGCAGTCACATCGAGATCAAAACCAGAGATCTTGGCGGACTTGCCATTGTAGACCGCAGGCAGGCCGTTGAGATAGGTGTTGAGCTGGATGTCCTTGAAACTGTAGTAATATCCCGCCGCGTTGATGCGCAGATGGCGGTCCAGCAGATCACTCTTCAGGCCGACTTCGAAGGCATCGAGCACTTCGGGGCGGATATAGGAAGCTACGGCGACACTGGTCGGATCGTAGCCGCCGCTCTTGAAGCCGCGGTTGTACGAGGCATAGACCATGACATCCTTGGTGAAATGATGGTCGAGCGCTGCCCGCCAGGTGAGCTTGGTCACCTTCTTGCTGTCCGACGTTGGCCCCAGCGGGACATTGAACGCGGGCGAGAGATTGCGGAACACGCCCTCGGCAAAGTAAGACTTGGTCTCGCTGGTCAGCCGCAGGCCGAGCGTCAGCGCGGTTGCTTCGCTGACCTTGTAGGTCGCCTGGCCATAGCCGGCGAACGATTCCGTGTCCTGGTAGGTCGAAAAGTCCTGCAGGAAGCCGAGCGCCGGGGCGACGAGGTGCGCGGGAATGAAGCCGCTCTTGCGATTGAAGTAATAGAGACCGAGTGCCCAACTCAGCGGGCCTGACCCGTTAGAGATCAGCTGCAGTTCCTGGCTGAACGCCTTGTTCGGCACCCCGCCATTGGCGCTCAGGATCGGCAGCGGCAGCGATTCGGAATCGAACGCGAACTTCCAATCGCCGTGGCGATAGGCCGAGATGCTGACGAGCTTCGCCCCGGCAAACTCGTGGGTGAGATTGAGGCTGACGCCGTAGTCCTCATTGTCGGCCAAGGGCTGAACGTCGGAATTCACGTCAAACTTGCGGCCGGCAAAGGGCTGCCCAGTAAGCGGCAACTCATCCGGAACAGGGCGATAGGCCGGGAAGGCGCCCTTGAGCTTGCTGTAATCGAAAATCAGCGTGGCGCTGGTCGCCTCGCCCAGCTCGGCCTTCCACTTGCTGCGCACCGAGAGCGATTCCATCGTGCCCACGTCAAGGCCGTTGAACAGGTTCTTGCCGAAGCCGTCCTGGCGGTTCTTGTAGTCCACCGAGATGTCGGCGGAGAGGCCGCCACTCAGCGGTCCGGAGAGGTAGGCACTGCCGGTGATGGTGTTTAGGTTGCCATAGCCGACCTGCGCGCTGCCTTCGAAGCTCTTGCCTGGATCGCGCGTGGTGATCTGGAGCAGGCCGCCGGTCGCGTTGCGTCCGAACAAGGTGCCTTGCGGTCCCTTGAGCACCGCAACTTGTGCGATGTTGTTGAAGGACATGACATCCGAGCCGGGCGAGGAATAGTAGACGCCGTCGACATAGATCGCGACCGAGTTTTCGTTACCGCCTTGCGAGATCTGGGTGCCGACGCCGCGGATGCGGGGCGAGCCGCCGATGCCCGCGGTCGGGATCACCAGCCCGGGCGTGATCGCGCCGAGATCGGTGATCGACCTCACCCCCTTGGCGGCGAGCGTGTCGCCCGAAAATGCCGAAACCGCGACCGGCACACTCTGCATACGCTCGGAGCGCTTCTGCGCGGTGACGACGATATCGGCGACCCCGGTTGTCGCGGAGCTGTCCGCCTCGGCTCCGGCGGCCGACTGGGCCTGCGCGGGTGCCGCGAGGCAAAAGGCGACGGCTGCCAGGCATGCGCCCGCTGGTACACGTATGCTCATTTCAGGCCCTCCACCGACCGTGTCCGGAAACTTCTGCTTCCTTGATGCAACCGGCTTAGGCAGCGCCCGTGCCTTGCAAAAATTGTTTATATTTATGCCGATAATGCTGCTCGGTTATCGGTAGTGCCGTTGTGGTCAGAGCCCTTGTGCCGCGCGGCTTCGCCCGGGAGTTCCCCCGGCTTGTGCGATCTATGAGACGCTTGCATCAGACCGCTGCTGGCGCCTCGGCATCGATCAACGCCTGCAGCAGACGGCGCCCCAACACCGCGGCCTTGTCGGCCTTGAGCAGAATCTCGGACAGCTGACCGCGGTTCATGGCGATGCTCCGTTCGATCAGAAGCGTTGCGGAGACATCCTCCTCAAGCGCTGCCCGCACCATCTCGCTCGAGCGGAACGCTTCCGAGAGGCAAGGTTCGGTGTGCGAGAAATTCTGACCTTCACCCTGGAAGTAGTGTGCGGTGGTTGGAGTAGCCGGAGTGACGGCATGAATGTGGAGCAGATCGCCGAGCGGCTCGGTCGCCCCCGTCTCCGGATCAAGCCGGCTGATGGAATCGACGATCACATGCAGGCAAGGGGCGTAGAAATAGCTCACGTACTTGCGCGAGACCGGACCGGAATAGCCGAACAGTGTGGCAAGGAAGGGCGGGCAATCGATCTCCGGCTGCGTGAAGACGCAGGAAATGGTGGTCTCGGCCGCGATCACTTCCGGGACCTGAACCGCCCCGCCGCCGTCGCCGCCGAAGGTCGCCTTGTGCAGATAGGGCACATGGTTGAGATCGAGCAGATTGTCGTGGAGCAGGACATAGCGGCCCGGCACCTCAAAGTAGTTGCCCCCGGCATTGCGATAGGCGGGATCGGTCAGCTTGGCCGCTAGATGATCGGGGATCAGCGCTTCGTCGGCAAGCTCCGGATCACCCACCCAGATCCAGACCCATTGCCAGCGTTCGGCGACAGGGTAGGCCCTGAGGCGGCATGCGGCGGGTACGACATCCTGCGAGGGAATGAGTGTGCAGGCGCCGTCCGGCCCGAAACGCAGTCCATGATAGGGGCATTCGATGTCGTCAGCGATCACGTCGCCCTTGGCGAGCGGAAAGCCGCGATGCGGGCAGAATGCGGCAAGAGCGGCAACCCCGCCGTCCGCCTTGCGATAAAACACGACCGGGTTGTCCACAATGACCCGCTCAAGCGGCGTGCGGGTTATCTCCTGCGACCAGGCGGCGACATACCATTGATTGCGCGGGGCAAAGCTGCCGTCTTCAAGCGGATACATCGGTTAGTCTCCTTGCGAGCATGGGGATCGGCGCCGCCGTTTGTCCGGACACCGCGATCACAGCAGGCCGTTGGCCTTGATCCAGCGCGACAGCGCATCGCGTGACGAGGGGGCGGGGCCGAAGAAGCGCTCCTGCAGCGCGATGTCGGACACGAACGCGCCGCGCCGAAAGAACAGGAACATGCGCATGAGATCGTAGCCCAGTTCCGAGATCAGCCTGATCGGCCGGACCAGCACGCTGAACACCGCCCATGGCACGGTCCAGATCTTGAGCTGCTTGCCAAGGAGATCCCCGATAGTGTCGGCGATCTCCTGTTGGCTTTGCGGGCCATCGCGCCAACCGATATCGATCGTCTGGCCGGTGATCTCATCACCCGGCCAGGCCGCTGCGGTTGCCAGATTGGCGGCAAGATCGTCGGTCAGGACATAGGACCAGCGCGTGCTCTTGTCCCCGACCGCATAGAACTTGCCGCCCTTCACGGCATTCGCGATGTAGTCCGCGCTCTGGTCGAGGAAGGCAGGGGCGCGCACAAAGACATAGGGCACGCCGGCTGCCATGATCAGGTCCTCGGCCACCTTCTTGGCATGGAAATGCGGCACATCCGCCGCGTGCTCGCAGGCGACGATGCTGAGGAACACGAAGCGCTGCACTTTGGCCTGCGCTGCCGCCTCGACGAGGTTGCGGTTGCCGGCAAAGTCGATCTCGATACTTTCCTTCATGTAGCCGTTGGCCGAGCTTACGACCACGTCCACCCCTTCAAGCGCGTGGTCAAGCGAGGCGGGGTCCATCATGTCGCCCCGCACCCATTCCGCGCCGGGCGCTGCATCTGCTGGCGCGCCCTTGCGCGACATCGCGCGGACTGCGACCGTTGGATCACGCAGCAGGTTAGCGACGATCTTGGCGCCAAGGAACCCGGTAGCCCCCACGACCAGCACCCGCCTTGGCGGTGGGGTCTGGCCGGACGGTGAATTTTCCATGGGTGTTCCTCTCAGGGGTGTTCTTGGGGTGGCGGCGGAACGCCGCTCAGGGTTGCCATGCCGCGATCAGCCGGGCCGGATCGCCACTGCCGAAGACGTAGTGATCGGGCCGGACCAGCACGGCATCGGCATCATGGCGGACGAGCCAGTCTTCGAGGGCTGACTTCGCAAAGGTGATGGACGGATCGGCGAGTTCCATAACCCGCACGCCGCTGTTGCCAGCGGGCACGGTGCCGCTGCGGCTGAACAGCATCGGGCCAGGGCCGGTCACGTCGTCCAGCCGGAGGGCGGGCTCATCGTTCGACCACGGCTGCGGAAAGTAGGCTCCAGCCCCTGCGCTTCCGCCGAGAATCCGTCCAGCGCTGATCGGGGGATAGCCAGCCTGGGCATCGGGGCTGCGCCCGGCGGCGCGATCGGCAAGCATGGCTGCATCGCGCTCGGCGGCCGCCGCGAGGTCCGTCACGCAGACGGTGCGCCCCATCAGGATCGCCATGTCGACAATCCCGCGCACATTGGGTTCGCGCTCGGCCTGAAAGGCATCGAGCAGGTGCTCGTCCGCGCCACCTTTGATCACTTCGACAAGCTTCCACCAGAGATTGGCCGCATCGCGGATGCCCGAACACATGCCTTGCCCCGCGAACGGCGGCATCTGGTGCGCGGCATCGCCGGCCAGCAGAACCGGACCCGCGCGCCATTGCTTTGCGAGCCGGGCATGGAAGCGGTAGACCGCCTTGCGTTCCAGCGTGACGGCGCCTTCGACTTTCCAGGGCCTGAGCAGATCGGCGATGAACGCGTCATCAAGCACATCCTCGCTCTGCTCGCCGGGCTTGATCATGAATTCCCAGCGGTGGCGGCCATTGCCCATCATCACGCAGGTGGTCGGGCGGGCGGGATCGCAGACCTGCAAATTGCGATCGGGCAGGCGGGCCGCATCGTGGACGATCGTATCGACCACCAGCCAGGGCTCGTCGAAGCCGAGATCGTCGACCGGGATGCCAGCCGCCTCGCGTACCGGGCTGCGTGCGCCATCGGCCCCGACCATAAAGCGCGCCCGCACCGTTTCAGGGCCGGCAGGTGTCTCAAAATGAGCGCTTACACCATGCGGGCCGGTCTCCATCGAGACGAACGCCCACTCGGCTTGCAAGGCGGCACTGGGGTAGCTCGCGAGCCGGCTGCGCAGCGCCCCCTCGAGCGATGGCTGATGGATCATGTTCGAATAGGGCCAGCCCGAAGCCCCCGGCGCGGTCCAATCAAAGCTAAGGAGGATTTTCCGATCCGCCGTCAGAAATTCGTAGCGCCCGCCGGTCTTGCTCGTCGCCATGACCGCCTCGGCGACCCCGACATTCTGCAGGATGCGCACGATCTCGTGATCGATATGCGCGCCGCGCGGCAGCGGATAGATGGCCCGCTCCTTCTCGGCGATGATCGTCGAGATGCCCGCAGCGGCCAGGAACAGGCCGAGGGTGACCCCGGTCGGACCGCCACCGACGATCAGGACATCGCAGTCACGGACCGACATCAGGCCTGTCTCTCATCCTGCAAGACAGCCTCGATCGCGCCGAGCCGCTCGATCTCGCAGCGGACGATGTCGCCCGCCTTGAGGAAGCGCGGCGGTTTCATCGCCGCCCCCACGCCGCCGGGCGTGCCGGTAAAGATCAGATCGCCCACTTCAAGCGTCATCGCTTGCGACAGATGCGCGATCTGGTCCCACAGATCGAACACGAGGTGCTGCGTATTTGAGGACTGGCGCACCTCGCCATTAACTGTGCAATTGAGGTCGAGGCTGTGCGGATCGCCAACTTCGTCGGTCGTCGTGATCCACGGCCCGATCGGCGCATGGGTATCAAACGACTTGCCCAGCGACCACTGCCCCGTCGCATGCTGCCAGGCGCGTTCGGTGACGTCGTTCCCCACGCAGTAGCCGAACACGTGGGCCGCAGCGTCTTCCCGGGCGATGTGCTTGCCGCGCTTGCCGATGACCGCGACGAGTTCGACTTCGTAATCGACCGCCGAGGTGCCCGCTGCGATCAAAATAGGGTCGGCGGGCGCGTTGACCGAGGTGACGGCCTTGGTGAACCACACCTGCTTCTCGGGCGTCCCAAGGCCGCTTTCGGCAATGTGGTCGGCATAGTTGAGCCCGATCGCGAAGATCTTGCCCGGCCGCGCCACCGGAGCAAGCAGGCGGATATCATCCAGCACCAGACCGGGATCGCGCTCCGCATTGGCCGCAACCGCGTCCTTGACCTTGTCCCATTGGGCGATGAGATCGATCATCGAACCGGCAATGCCGGTCGAATGGATGCGGTTCCCGATCACCACGCCGGTTTCAGGGCCGTCACCCGCATCAAACGAGGCAATCTTCATGGCAGGTCTCCCGCAGGGACGGTGGCGGGGCCGCTCATTGCCCGCCCTCGGCCTGGTAGTTGTGCACGAAATCGGCCGGGACCGGCGGGCCCCAGTTGGCCATGGCGTCTTCCATTCCGTAGACCGTCGGCGTCCACAGCGCGTGATCGTCGATGAAATCCATGTCGGAGTAGTACTCGAACCACGAACCCCACGGATCCTGGATATAGTGGAAGAAGTTCGATCCGATGGTGTGGCGGCCGAAGCCCCAGTGTCCCCGACCAGCCGCGTTCGCCAGCGCCTGCCCCGCGCGGCCGACCTCGTCGGGATCAGCAACCTGGAAGCTCGCGTGGTGGAGCCCGATGCCCGGCGACTTGGCAAACGCAAGCACGTGATGGTCGCTGCTGCGCCGCGCGCAGCAGAAGGCGACCACATCCTGCGCCCGGTCGGCGAGGGCCATGCCGAAGGCCTCGGTCACGAAGTCCACGCTGGCGAGCACATCGGGGGTGAAAAGCGCGACATGGCCCAGCTTGCGCGGGCGCGGGGGAGGGTAGCTGCCCGAAGGCGCCATGGCCGATTGCCGCACTCGCACGATCTCGCCGGGCGCATTGATGGCAAAGCGCGGGCCGGTGGGCGGTACCGGTTCGGGTGCGAGCTCGACCAGATGGAACAGCGCCCCGTGCGGATCGCTGACCCAAAGGCCGTTCGCGTCAAACCCGGCGGGGGCATCCACCACCTTGCCGCCATGCGCGTGGACGCGCGCCGCCATCTCGGTGAGCGCATCGGCGCGCAGGGTGACGTGGTGGAGCCGCATGCGCGTACCCGCTCGAACCAGCGTGACGCAGGGCGTCTGGCCGCCGGGGCAGCTCAGCGTTGCCCGGTCCCCGACAACATCCGGCACGAGCCCTGCCGCGCGGTAGAACGCGAGCCCGGCATCCAAGTTCGGTACCTCCAGCGCAAATCCCGCAACACCCAAAACCGCCATGTCAGCTCTCCCGCCTTTCGTTCACCACGCCGTTGTGCCGCCATCGATGCGAATATCCGCCGCGGTCATGAAGCTGCTCTCGTCGGAGGCGAGAAACAGCGCGGCGGCGGCGACTTCCTCCGGCTGGCCGGCGCGGCCAAGCATGATCTTGTCGAGCATCACCTCCGAAAACTCGGGCATCTGCAGCAGCGCGCGGGTCGCCCCGGTTTCGATCAGGCCCGGCGAGAGCGAATTGACCCGGATGCCGTGATGCCGGCCTTCGAGCGCGAGGTGGCGGGTCATTGAAAGGACCGCGCCCTTGCCAGCGGAATGCGCAAGCCCCGGCAGCGCCTTGTAGGTGATCCAGGCCGAGACCGAGGCCATGTTGATGATCGACCCGCCGCGCTCCTTCAGCGCGGGCCAGGCGGCCTTGGTCAGGTTGAAGACGATCTGGACTTCGGCATCGAGCGTGGCGGCGAAGGCTGCATGTGTCAGGTCCTCGATCCAGCCAATCTGCGCATCGGCGGCATTGTTGAACAGGACGTCGATCTTGCCATACCTTTCCAGAGCCAGCGCGACGAGCGCGTCGCAGGCGGCCACATCGCGCAAGTCGCAGGGTTCGAGCGAGACCATCGCACCGCCCGCCGCATGAACCCGCTCCAGACAGGCCCGCGCCGCCTCCGCATTGAGATCGCAGCCGACAACTTTGGCCCCTTCGCGGGCGAAAATCCCGGCAGCGGCACCGCCCATGCTGCCACCGGTGCCGGTGATCACGCAGACCTTGCCGGCAAGACGCCCGCTCATGGCGTCACCTGCGCATGGCGCGGCGTGACCACATATTCCGCCAGATTCGGATCAGCGGTCATTTCCGCCTCGAAGGTCTGGTTCGGGAATGGGTAGAGCGTCGGAACGCCTTCGGAATCCTGATACCAGCTGACGCAGCCGCCGGTCGCCCAGATCGTCTTGCGCGCCGCGTCCCGATAGGTCGCCAGCAGTGCCGCAGTCGCATCCTCACGCGGGGCCAGCGCCACGCCCTGTTCGGCGGCGATACTGATCAGCTTGACGATATGCGCGACCTGCAACTCGGCCGTCAGGAACGCGCAGACATTGCCGATCGGGCTGAACGGCCCTTCAACCATGAAGAAATTGGGCATGTGCGGCACCGTCATCGTGCGGAACGCGACCGGTCGCTCGCGCCAGATATCCTCGATCCGGTGGCCCTCGGCGCCCGTCAGGCGCAGCGGGCGGAAATAGGCCTGCGTGTCGAAGCCGGTGGCAATGACAAGGACATCGAGTTCGTGCAGCGCGCCGGCATCGGTGCGCACACCGCCCGGTTCGACGCCTGCAATGCGCTCGGTCACGAGTTCGCAGCCGGGGTCCTGAATCGCCTCGTAGAAGCGGGGCGAGATCACGATGCGCTTGCAGCCCGGCGCGTAGTTGGGCGTCAGCTTGGCGCTCAGCACCGGGTCCTTCACGCGGGCGAGATTGTCGCGCACGTTGGCTTCCAGATAGGCCCGTGCGTCAGGGTTGCCGCCAAGAATGGCCCCGTCGGCGAGCGTGACCATCTCGGCCTTCTCGTCCTCGTACATCTTGGCAAGCATTGAGGGATCGGCGGCAAAGGCCGCTTTCTGAGCATCGGTGTAGGCGGGGTTGTCCTGCTGCGCGACCCATTGGGGTGTACGCTGGAACACGGTGAGCTTTGCGACCTTGCCCGCCAGTTCCGCGACCAGTTGGGTCGCGGTCGAGCCCGTGCCGATGATCCCTATGCGCTTGTCGGCGAGCGTGACCGAATGGTCCCACTGCGCGGTGTGGAACTTTGCACCCGCGAAGCTGTCGAGCCCGGGAATGTCCGGGAAATTGGAAACATGAAGATAGCCCGTCGCGGTGATCAGGATATCGCTAACCATGGTCTCCCCGCTTTCGAGCGTGATCGTCCAGGCGTCGTTTTCCCACCGCCCGTCGACCACCCTGCTGTTGAAGCGGATCGCATCATGCACGCCGAAGACATGCGCCGCGCTTTCAAGATAGGCGCGGATCTCCGGCCCCGGGGAAAACCGGTGCGACCAGTTGGGGTTCTGAAAGAACGAGTAGCTGTAGAAGTGCGAGGGGAAGTCGCAATGCAGCCCGGGATAGGTGTTTTCCCGCCAGGTCCCGCCGACACTCTCGCCCTTCTCGAGGATCACGAAGTCCTCAAAGCCGGCCTCCTTCAGCTTGATCGCCATGAGGACGCCGCCCATCCCGGCACCGACGATGGCGATTCGCATATTGCTCTGATGACAGCCGGAGGGGGCGATAGCGGTCATTCTATCTGTTCCACGACGGGTGCCACCGGCGCGTCGGTTCCGAGCGCGATGGCTTGCCATGCCATGCGGTCCTGTGCCCAGCTGTCGATGATCATCGGCGCGGCGTCGATCAGCGACATCGGGCCTGCGATCAAGTGGTGGGCCGCAACCGATGCATCGACCAGACATTTTCCTAGAACGCTGGGATTGCGCAGAGCTGATGACACTGAACCAAAGGCGTAATTTACAATGTCCTTGCACACATGGTGGGTCCAGGTCGTAACCTGCCGCACCCGCTGAAGTTGCAGAGCAGAAACGCCGTGGCCAGCCTCGGCTGATCGGTCCGCTTCTGCAAAAACATCTAGGATGAGAGCGTGCGCAGCCTGAAATAATGCTTCATGCTTCATGAAATCATTCTGAAAAATCGGCGTGTTGGCGATGCAATCAGTCGAAAAAAGGCGCTTTTTCTTTGAACCCAGTTTGGCCGCTTCGTGTAGCGCACGCCGCGCAATACCGAGCATGACAGCGGCATGGCCCGCGCAGACAACTACCATTGTGCCAAGATGCGCAGAGCGCGACGACCGTTGTGGTTCGGTCCAGTACTGGTTGAATGTCCAGTCCGCTGGAATGTCCTGTTCCGGCACCTCATAGTCGAAGCTGCCGGTGGCCTGCAAACCAACCACATCCCAGTTGCCCGCAAGCCTGATCTGATCCTTGCGCAGAAAAGCGCCGACAACCTTGGGTCTGCCATCCGCTTGCAGCACGGGTGCGCCATTGTCGAAAACGACGTTGGCGCCAGAAGCCCAGTCCGCATGGCCGATGCCCGTTCCCCAGCTGTGGGTTCCGCCGCCGCGATAATGTCCATCCGCAAACGTCGCCTTGCCGGTTGGCGCATATGTCGATGACATGATCGGCAACCGGTCACCACGAAACATCCGGGCGACGTGGGCATCGCTGCAATACGTTGCAGCAACCATTGTCGCGACCGCATTTGACATCATGGACCAAGCAGTCGCCGCATCTGCACTGGCAATTTCTTCGACCATTTCAATAAATGGAATCGTGGCCGCGTCCGCGCCGCCAAGTTCAATCGGTACAAGCAGCCAGAACAAGCCTTGTTCGCGCAAGGCCTCGACCACCACAGGTGACATCGTGGCCCCATTTTCGGGCTTTGCCGCTTCTTCCTCGATCAATCCACGAAGATTCCGCGCGCGTTCTGCATATGGATTGGTCACTACCATTCCTCCCAAGAAGTGCTGTTGCCTGTGGTCGGCGGGTTTGCTCCAACCTTTCGGCCCGCGCCGCTCCCGCCAGACATATAAGTACCGATCCGGTTTCCATCCGTGATCGGGACATGCAGCACTGAAGGGTGCTCTGCATCATGGTGGACAGTGACCCACGAAGGCTGCTGCTGCAACAGGTGTCCCTGCCCCAGCATGTCGAACAGCGTGTCGGCAGGGTCCTGATCGGAGGAACTGATCCGCAGACCGATCCGGTGGCCTTTCTGAAACACGTTCGCTGTCGGCACCAGATTGATATCGAACCGCTGCGGGGCGGACGTATCTACAGGCTGCGGATCGGTGAAATCGTATTGCCAGAGCCAAGGGCGCGAGGTTTCGGGATTGGTCCTCGCGAGTGATCCCTTCAGCCATCCGCGCGTGAGTAGGCGGCTCGTCCCGTCGGGCGCGATATCCCAGAGCGAGGCAAAGAGCAGCACTTCGGCTTGGTCGGTCGATAGATAGACAGTCGCCGTGAGCGGACCGATGACCTCGGTGCGCTCGACCATCGGCGGGGTCGCGAACGCTGCGCCACCGCGCGCGTTGTAGTTGTTGTCCTCGTAGCTCGTCCCGCCTTCATGTGGCCAATGCTCGTGCTCGCTTAGTAGCCCGCCGCCATGAAGGAAAAAGGGATGCCAAACCGTCTCGGGCAAGGGCCATGCGGCGCTTGTCTTCCAGCGGCCATCGCCGCCCATCACGAACACGCGCACATCGGGCTCGTCCATATAGCCGGTATCGATGCCCTTGAGCCAATGATCGAACCAGCGCAGCGATTCAAACGCGTACTGGTACACCGGCCGATCAAGATAGCCGGGCGGCCCCACAATCATCTTCTTGGGCGCAGTGATCCGTTCCCACGCACGGAATTCGCCTGGCAGGTGCAGGAAATACATGTCCCATGAAGAGCCGATCAGGATCGGCACGCGAATGTCCTCAAGGCAGGGATTGCGCTCCTGCCAGTAGGGCCCGTCCTCGGGATTGAGCAGAACGTCGAGGATGAGCGGATTGGCCCCCTTGTCTGGCGCTGCAATGGCCGCCGCGAGTTCGGGAACCGCCAAAATGTCGCGATTGCGGCGCAGCGCGGCAAGGCGCCGATTGTACTCCTCCTCGCCAAGGCCCTCCAGCGACCAGCCACGAACGCGCACGCCGGCAAGGTGCTTCGACCAGTTGGTCAGGAAACTGTGCGCGAGGATGCCGCCATGATAAAACTTGTCGCGGTAGAAATCCGTGTAGCCGTAGGGCGCGAAAACCGCCTTCAGCGCGGGCGGGTTCTGTGCCGCGACCTGCTTGGCGCAAACAGCGAAATAGGACACGCCGAACATGCCGACATTCCCGTCGCACCAGTCCTGCGCCGCGATCCAGGCAATGACCTCGACCACGTCCTGAACCTCGCGCGGGCTGTAGTGACCATACTCGCCGCCAGATTGGCCGGTGCCGCGGGCATTGATGATCACATGGGCATAGCCGCGTCTGACATAGAACTGCGGGTCCCCGGCTTCGGCCTGGGCATTGCGCCCCTGCACTGCCTGCGGACGTGAGGGGCTGTACTGCATCGCCGCGTCATAAGCATGCACACCGATCAGCGCGGGAAAACGCCCCGGCGCGTCTGGCCGGAAGACCTGCGCGGCCACCGCGACGCCATCGGACATCGGGATCATGACATTGAAGTCCGAACGAACCGCGTGGACCCGCGGCGAGACCTGCCAGCTTGTCGAGAACATCGAACTCAGGCCTGCAGCGCGGCAACCGCGGCTTCTGCAACCTTGAGATCGAGATCGGCACTGGCACCGCTGACACCAACCCCCCCGACGCAGGCACCGTCGACCATGACCGGGATGCCGCCGGCGATCACCGAGAAGTTGGTCAGATGCGGCATCGACATGGTCGAGCCCTGATCGCTCGTCACGAAGTCCTTGATGTAGGCGGTGGGGGCCGAGGCCATGGCCGAGGTCCAGGCTTTCCTGAACGCGATATCGAGCGTCATCGCGCTCGCGCCGTTCATCCGCGCGGTGGCGACGATCTGCCCGGCGCGGTCCACTGCGATCAGCGACATGGGAATGCCCATTGCCTGCGCTGCGCTCACTCCGGCGGCAAGCGCCGCGTTCGCCGCCTCGAGCGTCAGACTGGAATAGGGGGCGGCAATCGCGAGATCTGCGCTCATTTCATCATCCTCTGTTGTCCGGGTCCGGCTGTGCCGGTCGGCATGTCCGACCTGCTGCCCGGGGGCGCAGGTTCACTGATGAGGAAATGCTAGGAGCGCCCCATGGGGGTGAAAAATGGTTTGTTTTTATGGCCAATATTTTTGGAGGTTATTCGTCAGCAGGGCTGACCTCTAGTCAGCATGCAGCAGGTGGGTGCGGGCATATGCAGCCAGGTGGTTGCGAAACCAGATATGGCCCGGATCGTTGTCAAACCGCTTGTGCCAGATCATGCTCTGTTCGAGCGGGCCGATCGCGAAGGGCGGTTCGAGGATCGTCAGCTGGTCGTCCAGCCCCGCATTCCTGACGACTCTGTGCGGCACGATGGCTGTCATTGCGCTGTCGATCACGGCCTCGATTGCGAGATTGTAGGTGGGCACAACGATGGGCGTGTTCGGTCGCTTGGGCATGCTGCTGAGGCTGCGTTCCGGGATGCTGACGAGATTGCCGCCGAACCGTGTCTCGACATGATCGATGCAGCAAAAGTCATCGAAACTCATGCCCTCGAAAAGCAGGGGGTTCGACTTGTCGCCTATCAGCACATAGCGGTCAGAAAACAGGCTTTCGTGCGAGAACGACAGCAGGTCACCGCCCGGGTCCCATACCCCGGGCTGAAACAGCTGGATGCAGAGGTCGATCTCGCCATCCTGCAGCCGGCGCAGCAGATCGGGCGCCACGAACACGTCGATCTGGCAATGGACGCCCGGGGCCTGCCGACGCATTTCGCGCAGCGCCGGCACCCCGAAGATCTGCGCGATCGAGCTCGACATCAGCACGCGGAAACTGCGGCTGTCGACCTGCGGATCGAAGCCCGAGCGGCTTTCCACCAGCGTGCGGACCTGGTGCAGGAGCTCTTTGACCGGGATCGCAAGGTCCTGCGCGAAAGGGGTCAGCTCCATCCGGCGGCCGACACGTTCCAGCAACTGGTCGGAAAACTGCACGCGCAGCTTCTGCAACGCGACGCTGACTGCGGGCTGTGTCACGCAAAGGCGAGAGGCGGCACGCGTAACGCTCTGTTCGCTGAGCAGCGCATCGAGCGCCACAAGCAGATTGAGATCAAGCCCGTCAAAATGCATGACGGTCTTCGCCGGTTCGGCCCCTGTATGCTGACACTGTCCACCCCCTCGCGTACGCGGTGATCCCGCGCATTTCTAATACGATACGCCGGTGAGGATCTGAAAGCGAGACGGGAGGCGAAGGGCCCAGCCGGCGCGAGACCTGACCCTAGGCTCCTTGCACCGCTGCATAGATTTCGGAGAAATCGGCGTAGATCGCCATGCGGCGAAAGCCGGTTTCGTCGCGAGTCACCATCGTCACCCCGCGCACAGAGTACCTGGCATCATCGGGCCGAACAAAAACGATCATGGCTTCACCCGCTGCGCTGGTCTCATCGCCGACAAGTTGGCCGTGGCTGTGCTTCAGCGAGCTGAAATTTCTGGTGAATTCGCGCAGGAACCCCAGAACAGCCGCCTTCCCATGGATCAGAGGGGCATTGTTGAACTGCAATTCCATGTCATCGGCGAACCATGCCCCGAAGCGTTCGGTATCCATGGTGTCCACATCGTTGAAGTAATCGATCCACCATTGCATGCGGTTTTTCCTCGCGTTTGATGGCATCGCCTGGGTCAGTTTGCCAGCGCGCCGCCGTCGACGGCCAGGGCAATGCCGTTCACGAATGAAGCCCCTTCCGACAGCAGCCATTTGGCCGCCTCGCCAATCTCATGGGGCTCGGCGAAGCGCTGCATCAGATGGCGCATCTTGAGCTTTTCGACATGCTGGCTGAAGCTGGGTTCGCTGCTCAGGCGCTCGATCATCGGCGTGCGCACAATCCCGGGCAGGATGGCATTTACCCGGATTCCCTTCGCGCCATAATCCGCTGCAGCGGCGCGCGTTATGCCGATGACCCCGTGCTTGGCCGCGATGTATTCCACCGCATTGGGTATGGCGATCTGGCCAAGGCCGGAAGCCGTGTTGACGATCGAGCCGCCGCCGGTCTTCAGCATCGCCGGCACCTGGTATTTGATACAAAGGAACACGGCCGTCAGATCGATCTGAATGACGCTGTTCCATTGCGTCAGCGTAAGTTCGTCGAGCGGTGTGTTGTGCTGCTCCATCCCGGCGTTGTTGAACGCTCCGTCGAGGCGGCCATAGTGGGCCACCGTCGCCGCAACGAGGCCTTCGATTGCCGCTTCCGACGACAGGTCGGCAGGCGCGAAAATGGCATCGTGGCCCTTTGCGCACAGCCCATCCGCAATGGCCTGACCAGCCTCGATCGCGATATCGCTGATGACCAGTCGCGCGCCTGCCTCTGCGAGCACCGAGCAGGCCGCCGCGCCGATACCTCCGGCACCCCCAGTTACTAGGACGACCTTTCCTTCCAGCGCCGGCCTCATGGCCATCTCCCCTGTTTCTGTTCTGACGAGCCGGACTCTAGATAGGCATCTGAAACTCGGGAAATCGTTTTCATTTATGCGGCGGATGACAGCGGATTATGTCAACGGGAAGCCGCCGCAGCTAGCAGCATTCAGAGAATTCCAGCCACTCAAGCGCCAACAGATTAACGTGTGTTTCCGAGGAACTTATGCATGCGCCCCAATGACCGGGACTGCTGCGCATATCTGACAGTTCACTTGAAAGAGCCTTGCGGCAGGTTCTGCGAGATGCGGACACCCGCGGTAGCTGATCTGAACAGCCGGCTCTGGTCGGAAGCTGAAATCCGTGGACTAACTATTGCTCCCGTTCGCGGGCAGATTTGCCCTGAATGCAACCCCTGTAGCGGTGGTTCATACCCTCGGCCAACAAGTTCCGTCACGTCCAAGACCCCCCCTTCATGACTTCAACAAGCCCCTGACCGAACCCGGACAGGGACTGCAACGCGCACTCGTGCGGACCGTGTTGCCATTCGGTGAACGGCTGCCCGCACCAATCATTCGAGCGGCGTTTCCCTCGCTGCGTTCGGTGCAGACCTGACCGTGCCCGGCCTCATCGGGGCTCGGTCAAGGGGATGGTCTCCTGGACGGACAGAAGAGCTTCGAAAGGCAAATCCCATGAGGAACACCGTCACCCTCGTCGGTTTTGTTGGCAACAATCCCGAGACCCGCGAAACGCAATCCGGAGCCAAGATCACGACCGTCTCGCTCGCCACCACACGCGGCTTCGAGGACGCTGAGGGCAACCGCCAGACCGAGACCGAATGGCACCGGATCACCTGCGTCAACGGCGTCGGCAAATGCGTCGCCGAGAACGTCACCAAAGGCGCGATGATCACTGTCACCGGCCGCATCCACTATACCCGCTGGACCGACCAGAACGGCACTGAGCGCTAAGGCTGCGAAATCATCGCCGAGCACGTCGATTTCCTCGCAAAGGCCAAGGAAGCAGCGCCGGCTGAGACCACCAAGAAGCGGCGCTCGAAGTAGCGCCGTTATCGGCTAACTGGCTCGGTGAAAGCCTTTGATCGGGATCCCCTATCCGGGGCCTTCGCGCGTTCTTTTTTGCCTTTGAACCGTTCGAAACACTAATCAGAGGAGCGATCCCTGTTGTAAACAGATCGCGCGGATGAAGTGGCCATTTGCTTCCGTGGAGGGGAACACTGGTAGAAAACGGCAAACGCCGCAGCTTTCCCTCAGACGCCTGATCGGCTAGGTATCCTGCGGGATTGAGGCCCATATCTCCGAGAAAATAGGGCTGGATTTCCCGAACACAACAGGCACGAAATGGGAACAGATTCAGGCACACCGTACGCGACTTGTCGCAGGTTCTAAGTATTCGGAATAGATGGCAAAATGTGTGACTTCGATCCCTTTGGCGCTTTCCCGTCACTTTGACTTGCGGGTCTGGCTGGCCAATCGGTTTCGTGGCGTGGAGGCGAAGGCCGAACGATCTCGGGCCTTCTATGTTCTTGACGTGTTCCGCATGCCGACGTAGTATGATTTTCACTTTCGCAGAGTGACCAGGCTCCTTCACATGAAGGAATCTGAACGATGTCACGACCCAAATGCCTCCAGGCCTATGTCTCGGAGGAACTCGCTGCCCAGGCTCGGGCAGCCGCATCGACCAGCGGTCTGGCGGTCAGCGAATGGCTGCGCACGCTCATCGTCCGCGCCTGCGACAACGACCTCTCGGTCGCCAGTGATCGCAGCGTCATGCTCCGGCTCTACCGCCAGTCGCTCTTTGCCATGGTGGGGGTTGATGCCCTCCTTGCCGGCCACAGCGACCATGCCTTGCGTGAGCGGGTACATACCGCCTTCGTTGCCCGTTGCCGCGCTGCTGGTGTCGCCGAAATGACCGACGAGGGAGGCAGCCATGAAGCGTGATCTCGGCAATTTCACCCGCGGCAGCCAGCTCATCGAGCACTTCGGCTTCATGTTCGCGGCGGGTCTCAAAGGCCCGCTGATCATCGCGCTGATCGTCATGTGCTGGCTAACCTGGTGGACCGTTTCGGAAGGTATGTCCGACCACGAAGTCTACCTGGCGTGGATGCATGTCTACGGGGTCGGCTACCGGTTCATGGAGTTCGATCCGAGGCACGATGTGGCGGTAAAGACGGCATGGGGCAGGACCGTTACGTTCCCCATATCCCTGCTGGATGTCTATCCGCCAGTGTTGCGCGCCTGCTCAAACCTGTGGCCGACATCCTTCGCGAGGAGGGCAGGGTGGTACTGGGTCTCGCCGTGCAGAACACGCTGGTGCAAATGCTCGAGCGCGACACCGGCATTCCGTCGATGACGGTCGCGCGTTTCCTGCGCCGCCATCAGGACCTGCTGGAGGGTGGTGATCCAGCCCGTCTCGCCGAGGCCCGGGCGGATATGAAAGGCGCCGTGATTCTGCTCGACGAGGCCTCGATGGTCGGCAATGCCGACAAGGAAAAGCTGGTTGTTCTCGCCAATCTTCTCGGTGTCGACCGCTTCGCCAGCATCGGTGATCGCAAGCAGCTGGGTGCCGTCGATGCAGGCAAGCCTTTCGATGTGATGCAGCGCTCCGGCATCGAAACCGCCACGATGAACACCAATATCCGCGCCCGCACCAAGGCCTTGCGCGCCGCGCAGGAGGCGGCACAAGGCGGGCGGATCGATGACGCACTGCGGCACCTCGGCAAGAGTGTCGTCGAGGTCGGCGACGGCGCAGCGATCGAGGCGGCAGCGGCATGGCTTTCGCTTGCGCCGACTGATCGGGAACGCACCGCGATCTATGCCTCGGGGCGAGCGCTGCGCAGCGAGGTCAATGCCGCTGTCCAGACCGGGCTCAAGGCCAATGGCGAACTGGGTCAGACGGCGTTGAGGCTGGACGTGCTCTCCCGCGTCAACACGACGCGCGAGGAGCTGCGCTATGCATCGAGCTATCGCCCGGGGATGGTCGCCGTGTTCGACCGCGACAATAGGGCGCAAAAGCTAGGGAAGGGGACCTACTCGGTCATCGACAGTGACCGGCAGCGCGGGTCGGTGACCTTGGAGGGGGCAGGCGGCAAGCGTACCGTGTTGCGGGTTGATCGGCTTCGCCCCAATGGTGACTACGACCCGCTTCGTCTCTTCGAGGTCAAGCGCCTCGACATCCACGCCGGCGACCGGATCCGCTGGACCGAAACCGACCACAACCGCGGGCTCATCAACGCTGACCAGGCACGCATCACCGCGATCGGCCGGGACAGCGTTTCATTGGTGACCTCGACGGGCATCGCGCATGAGCTGCCGGCCAGCGATCCGATGCTGAAGCGGCTCGATCTGGCCTACGCGCTCAATGCCCATATGGCGCAGGGGCTCACTTCAGATCGCGGCATTGCGGTGATGGACAGCCGCGAGCGCAATCTCTCGAACCAGCAAACCTTCCTCGTGACCGTCACCCGCCTGCGGGATGGGCTAACCCTCTTCGTCAACGATGCCTCGCGGCTGGGCGCGGCCATCGCTCGCAACGCGGGCATGAAGCGCTCGGCCCTCGAAACCGTTGGCCTGCTGCGCGATGCGGCGGCTTCCGGGCTCATGAAGGGCAAACCCGAGGCAGCGCTGCAGAACGAGGCGCCGGTGCTCAAGGAGCCACCCGAGCGCCAGAAGGCGATGGTCAAGCCGTTCGAGATGGGGATCTGAGGCGGTGTATCAGACCTTGCGGCCGAACCAGAGGACGCGGCCAACGATATTGACCGAGCGGCGGTCCAGCCCCTGCCAGCTCGGATAGGCCGCGTTGTCGCTAACCACCGAAATTTTCCGCGCCTGCGGCTCGATCGCTATCCGTTTGACGTTGAGCGCCCCGTCCATGCGCAGGACATAGATCCCGTCGCGCAGCTTGGACTGCTCGTCCGACACATCGACCAGCACTTCGTCGCCGTCGTGCAGGGTCGGCTCCATCGAATCGCCAGTGACCTTGATGATCGAAAGGTTGGTGGGCTTGGCCTGGGTCAGCTTGCGCAGCCACTTGTCGTCAAAACCGAACTGGCCGGCTTTGGCCTCGGAGCCAGCCAAAGCGCCGTGACCTGCCGAGGCCTCGATATCCAGAACCGGGATCTGGACCAGCTGCACGATCGGTGTGGCCAAAGCAGTCGGCCCGCCCAGCACGGCCTCATCGACACCGAAGAACTGGGCCAGAATCTGCCGGTCCCGCTCGTCGAGATAACGCGGGCTACCCTTGCGGATGAACTGCTGGATGTAGGATACGTTGCGGCCGAGAAGCCGCGAGATCGACGAGTAGTTGACACCGCGCTGGCGGATCAACTCGTCAAGCGTTGCGCGTGGATCGTCCATGGTCTGCATTCCTGCGATTCTAGGATTTGATCCTAGGGCTAGGAAACATCCTTAATGGGAACGAAAGAGGAACGCAAGGGCGTGTTTTCAGGAGCTGCTGCGGAGCTGGATGCGGGCACTGAGATCGAGATGGCACCCAAGGGGATACTGTGTCGCGAGCTTCCGGTGACGACCACACTCGGTCATTCTCATCTACAACTGCGAACGTCCGGTCCTTACAGAAGCTGCCGATAAGCAGCTTCGAAGCGGTCGGTGGCGCTAAGAAATGCCAAGAGGTATGCTTAGGACGATCGCCGTGTGCTTGGTCTTGACGGCAGGCGCGCCGCAAGCTCTCTTGCCTGGCATTTTTCATGACGGCTGCGGCGCGTATCGCTGGCATCATTCGAGCCTCCTCGCGAGCCAGAAAAAGAGGATCTGGAAGTGGCAAAAGGCGATATGCACGCACAGATTCCGCAGGAACCGGCGTTCGACGATCTTCGCAAGTCGCTCCATTTCATGCCAGACGAGGCCTCGATCTGGCTGGACGGCCGGCGTATGATCCTAACCGAACATGAGGCCTCAGGCATCATGCGCCGCGAACTTATCCTGGCAGTCGGGTTGGAGCGTGCCCGCGCGATCATGACCAGGCTGGGGTATGAACTGGGCGGTGTGGAAGCTGAACTCGCCATTCGCGTGCGTAAGGACACTTCGGTGTTTAACGCGTTTTCTGCCGGGCCTCAACTCCATGCGCTCAAGGGTATGGTCAAGGTCGAGCCCATCATTTTCGACGTCGATCCCGAGAAGGGGCGGTTTTACACCGAATATTTCTGGCACCATTCAGCCGAGTGCGAGAGCCATCTGGCCCACCTCGGTGTAGGTCACCAGCCTGGCGGGTGGCAGCAGGTCGGGTACGCGTCAGGTTATGCCTCGGCCTTCTTTGGCAGGCCGTTTCTGTTCCGCGAGCTTGAATGCGTCGCGATGGGGCACAGCAAGTGCTTTCTTGTTGGCAAGCCTGCAGAGGAATGGGACGATCCGGAGAGCGAGCTTCGCTATTTCCGCGCTGAAAACTATTCGTCCCGGCCCAAAGGTTCGCCAAAGGCAGATACCGGGATCGACAGCGACCTGCGTATCGGTACGCGCACGATCGTCGGCGCATCGGCCGCGTTCAACGTCGTCTTCAACCTGATCGATAAAGTTGCACCGACCAACGCACCGGTTCTATTCCTTGGCGAAAGCGGTGTCGGCAAGGAGGTGTTTGCACGCGAATTGCATAAGCGCAGCAAACGCGCGGACAAGCCGATGATCGCGATCAATTGCGCGGCCATCCCTGAAAACCTGGTTGAAGCTGAACTGTTCGGCGTGGAGAAAGGCGCATTCACCGGGGCCGTCGCCACCCGTCCTGGGCGGTTTGAACGCGCCGACGGCGGCACATTGTTTCTCGACGAGATTGGAACCCTTACGCATTCGGCACAGGGCAAATTGTTGCGTGTCCTTCAAGAAGGCGAATTCGAACGGGTCGGCGGGATTGCGCCGCTGACGGCAAACGTGCGGATCATCGCGGCCACCAATGCCAACCTGCGAGATGACATCAAGGCCGGGCGTTTCCGGGCGGACTTGTTTCACCGGCTCAATGTGTTCCCTGTGCGCATTGCCCCCTTGCGCGAACGGCGCGCGGACATTCCATTGCTGATCAATCACTTTCAACGCAAATTTGCCCGCCAGCACAACAAAACGCTGAAGACCCTCTCGCAAGACGTGCTCCGCGCTTTCATGTCATATGATTGGCCCGGTAACGTGCGCGAACTGGAAAACATCGTCGAGCGCGGGGTCATTCTTGCGGATGATGATCTGCCGATCGACGTGCACCATCTGATGACCGAAGCAGACCGGGACGCTGATGCCGAGGGCGGCGATCCCTTCCGCGCCTACCTGCTTGATCGGCGCAGCAGCACCTCTGCAACTGGATCGCTTGGCGGCCAGATGCTCGAGAGCGGCCTTGGCGCAGACGGCGCGGTCTCCGCGATGATACGCGAGGCCTTGGCCCGAACTGGCGGCAATGTATCCGAAACAGCCCGGCTGACCGGCATGACCCGGTCCCAGGTCAACTACTGGCTCAAACGGAACCGGCCAGCGGATGTGCAATCCTGAACAGAATTCAGCGTAAATGTGTCTAATTGCGAACATCAATCTGAGACGCCAGCGGGCTTGAGCCGCTAGAACTCCGGGAAATCTGCCAAAAACTTAGTTTGGCACGGCGTATGCAGAGCAGGCTCCCGAAGCGCGGCGCATTACGAATGCCGCGTTCGGGAGAACAAGATGCCAAATAGGCGCCAGGTCATGGCCGGCGGATTGCTCGGCTGCGCACTGGGTGCGCTGCCCGCTCAGGCCGCGCAGTTGATCGAGATCGGCAATGCCGCCATCCTGATCGGCAATGGCTTCGCCGATGGCGTGCTTTTTCAGGATGGGTGCGGCCAGGCAGTCCGAGCCGGCCAATGTGATGTGGCCCTCACGGCACTGGCCAGCGGCGGTTTCAGAACGCCACGCGTGATTGCGATAGCGCAACAGTCCGATGCCTTTCCCTTGCAGCAGTTGCTCGCTGCCGAAGGCTATCGGTCTGTCTTTAGCGCCGAACATCTTCGCAGCACAGGCCGGATCGAACACCGGCTTCTGGGCAATGCCGCTCTGGTCGGGGCAGTTGCATCTGGTCTTTCACGGACCGGAGCGAACTGGGCCAGCGCGCTGGCCCTAACTCTGCGCAGGCCCGGATTCTCTTACTCCGAGGCAAGACTTGCCCAGAAGGTTGCAACCCCCGCGCATGCTGGTCCGGCTTTCCTCAACAGTTTCCTGTTTGAGAGGATGCCGGTATGAGCGCCCTGCTTCCCCCGGGTGTTTCCGCGCAGCAGTTTGCCCAGGCGCTCACGGCCATGCGTGCGGTCGTCGGGCCGGAGTGGGTCTTTGCCAACGACGAGGACATCACCGCCTACAGCGATCACTTCGCCTTCGAGGATGTTTCGGTCAATCTGGCCTCTGCCATCGCGGCCCCGCTTGGCCTTGACCAGATCACGCGGATCATAGCCATTGCCCGAGATCACCAAATACCGGTCTGGGCGATCTCGACCGGGCGCAACCTAGCCTATGGCGGCTCAGCGCCCCGCAAGCACGGCACGCTGACACTCGATCTCAAGCGCAACAATCGCATCCTCGAAGTCAACGAAGAGCTGGCCTACGCGGTAGTCGAGCCGGGCGTTTCGTTCTTCCAACTATATCGGCACTTGCGCGAGATTGGCTCGAAGCTCTGGATCGATACGCCCTCGCCCGGCTGGGGCGGCATCATGGGCAACATGCTCGAACGCGGGGTCGGCTACACCCCGTATGGCGACCGCTTCATGTGGCAATGCGGCATGCAGGTGGTGCTGGCTGATGGCACCGTTGTGGACACCGGCATGGCCGCACAGGATGGTAGCCAGACGGGCAATCACACTTATCGCTATGGCAGCGGGCCGTGGATTGACGGCATTTTCACGCAGTCCAATTTCGGCATCGTCACCAAGGTCGGCATCCAATTGATGCCCGAACCGCCAGGATACAGGCCGTTTCTGGTCACGTTTGCGGAAGATGAGGACATCGCACCGGTCTCGGACCTGATCCGCCCGCTGAAGATGACGCACGTCATCCCCAATGCAGCGGTTACCTGCAGCCTCAATCTGGAAGCGGCGACCTCGCTCGACCGCACGAAGTACCATGTCGATGCTGGACCTCTGCCGGAAGCAGCACGCCGCCGCATGATGGCGGATCTAAACGTCGGCAAATGGAACTTCTACGCGGCGCTCTATGGCCCAGAACCGGTTATGGACGCCCACTGGGAGGTGATCCGCGATAGCTTCGCCACGGTCAAAGGCGCTCGCTTCTTCACGGCAGACGACCGCAAGGGCGATGTGGTGTTCGGTTACCGCACCAAGCTGATGCGCGGCGAACCGAACATGACCGAGTTCGGCATTCTTAACTGGATGCCCAACGGCGCACACCTTGGCTTTTCGCCGGTGGCGCCGGTCGATGGCAAAACCGCGCTCGACCAGTACCGGCTCGCCGAGGCGATCTGCAACCGGCATGGGTTCGACTACACCGGCATGTTCATCGTCGGCTTCCGCGCGATGCACCACATCGTCGAGCCGATCTTCTCGCGCAGTGACGAGGATCAGCGCAGCCGCCTGATCACAATGGTCACAGAACTCATCGATGAGGCGGCCAAGCGCGGCTACGGCGAATACCGCGGGCACCTTAGCTTCATGGACCAGATCGCCGGCACCTATGGCTGGGGCGACAATGCGCTGATGAAGCTGAGCCAGCGGATTAAGCGCGCGCTCGATCCCACCGGCATCATGGCCCCGGGCAAAAGCGGCATCTGGCCGGAAAAGGCATCGTCATGAAATCGCTGATCACCCCGCTGGCCTTGCTGGGCCTCGCCACCGGGTCACTCGCCCATGCCGCGCCAGATGGCGGGACCCTGTTCGCCCGCAATTGCGCCTCCTGCCATGCCTCGGGCCCCGGCCACCCCGGCACCGCGCGCCTTATAATCGATAGCGGGCCAGACGTTGCAGTGCTCGAACAGCGCAGCGATCTAAACGCGGAACGCGTGACCACGGCGGTCCGCCAGGGCTTCCAGATGATGCCTCCTTTCCGCCGAACCGAGCTTTCCGACGCCGAGGTCAAGGCCATCGCCCGCTGGCTGTCTGCCCCGAAATCCAAGCGCTGAGGTGGAAGCGATGACGGATCTCAAGCCATTGATCGCTCGCCTAGCGGCTGTCGGCACGCAGGTTTCGGGCATTGAAAGCCCACGCGATCTTGCCGCACTGAAAGCTGTATTAGCCCGCATTCGCGGCAGCGGCGCAAACCATGTCGTGGCCGTGGATGCGTTCGGCACCGGGCTCGTCCTGCCCGCCTCGCCCAGTCCCGCCGTGCTGATCGATCTGACCGGCATGGCGCGCATCAACGATCTAGACGGGGACTACGCGCTGGCTCTGGTCGAGCCGGGGGTGACCTTTCGCCAACTGGGCGCGGAGATCGCGAGAAGGCAACTGCCCTTGTCGATCGATGCGACCATTCATCCCGATATTTCGGTCGCCGCAGCCACGCTCTCCCGCCAGTTCGGGTACACGCCTTATGGCGACCGCGTGCTGATGCAGTGCGGGGCCGAGGTCGTATTACCCGGCGGCGATGTCGTGCGCCTTGGCATGGGCGCGGTGCCGAATTCGCGCACCTGGCAGATGTTCAAGCACAATTTCGGACCCTATCTCGATGGGCTATTCACGCAATCTGACCTAGGCTTGGTCACCCAGCTCGGCCTTTGGCTTGCCCCTTCGGCACCCCAATTGAGCCCGTTGCGGGTCGAGATCGACAGCATCGCCGTAGCCGACCAGCTGATCGGCGCGCTGCGTCCGCTGCGGATCGCCAATGTCATCGCGCACACTATCGCATTCACGACCGCCGCATTCGACCGGGCCAGTTTCGGCGCGCGCGGATCGGATAAGCTGCAACTGACCACGGCGCTTGTCGGCCTGCCCAAAGTGCTCGCCGTCTACGCACCGCTCATCGCCCAGATCATCGCTGGAACACCCGGCGCGCGGGCAATTCCAGATGACAACGCGCCCGAATGGCTTGCGCGCAAGAGCCTGCTGGCCGGGCAAGCATTACCAGACGCTTTGCCGCCGGTTCCTTTCATCGATTTTGCGGGCGCCGCAAGCAGCGGCGTGATGGCGCGGGCGGCAACCGCGTTCGGCGGCGTTGCAGCCGAATATCTGCTGACCGGGCGTACGCTGCTGGTCCGGGTGCTCGCTCCTGCTGACGGCCCGGCGCTGGTTGCAGC
Organism: Novosphingobium sp.; assembly: GCF_037133355.1. GTDB lineage: Bacteria > Pseudomonadota > Alphaproteobacteria > Sphingomonadales > Sphingomonadaceae > Novosphingobium. The sequence goes on from NZ_JBAXOI010000025.1 coordinate 27,570, forward strand.
TGCAGTCTCGGCCGGTTTCGGCATCGCCTCACAATCGCTGGAATTTGAAAAGTTGGCGCGGGCGGCGGGCGCAAAGTCTGCGCTGGCACAAGTCCACACGCGCCTGCGCGGCGCGCTTCACGCCTGAAACAATAGAACAAGGGGGGGTAAAATGATGAAACTGTTTGGTTCGACAGCTTTGGTGACGATCTTTGCGACACTGCTACCGGCGCAGGTCCACGCGCAGGAGCAAACGACGGCCGCTGAAGACACCGGTGGTATCGCAGAGATCGTCGTCACTGCACAGAAGCGCGCGGAAAATGTCCAACAAGTGCCGATCGCAATTTCCGCTTTCACAGCCAGTTCGCTCAAGGAACGCGCGGTTGGCGATGTGTCTTCGCTCGCGAACATCTCACCAAACGTTTCGCTCGATGCGGGCACACCGTTTTCGGGTTCCACCGCAGTGCTCTCGGCCTATATCCGCGGCATCGGCCAGAACGATTTCGCTGCCAATCTTGATCCCGGCGTCGGCGTTTATCTGGATGGGGTCTATCTCGCGCGGACCGTCGGCGCGAACCTTGATCTTCCCGACGTCGAGCGAGTCGAGATTCTCAAAGGCCCGCAAGGCACGCTGTTTGGCCGCAACACCATCGGCGGTGCGATCTCCATCGTGACGCGCAATCCCGGAAAGCAGCTCTCTTTTAGCGGTGACATCACCATGGGCCGCTACAATCGCCTTGATCTCAGGGGAACTGCCAACGTCCCCATTACCGAGACGCTGGGCGCAAGCCTCACGTTCTCGACCAAGGACCGGGACGGCTTCCAGAAGCGGGTCGATTATCCCGGCGCAGGTCGCTTTGTGAGCGATGTCGATCAAGCATTCCGCTCGAACTACTATCAGGGCGCCAACAGCAATGGCGGCGCGAACGAGTGGACGGTTCGCAGTAAACTGCGTTGGGACGCCAGCAGCCGCCTGCGCCTGACGATTTCGGGCGACTATCTGCGGCAGGATCAGGCTGCCACGGCCAACAATGTCCTCGCCGTCACTGCCAATGATCCCGGCCCGTTTGCCCCGACCGTCGATCGGGCGCTGGTCATTCCGGGGCTGGGCGCAACGGCCTTGTATGATGCGTCCTCGGGCCTTACGCCCAATGGCTTCAACTTCGCCGGCCTCTACAATTTCTGCATCGGCTCGACCGCCGCCGAAATCGCCGCCCGCAATGCCACCGCCCTGTGCGGATCGCGCGGAACCCCGCTCAATCCCGGGCAGCAGCTTGGCGGCCTCGCCAGTGTCAATGTCGATGGCAACCCGAACAACGACCGCCTGCCGATCGACAACCGCTGGGTCACCACCGATCCGGACAAGACTTTTGCGACTGGCAACAGCTATTCGAAGATGAAGAACTGGGGCATCGCCGGCACGATCGATTTTGATCTGGGAGATAACCTCGCGCTCAAATCGATCACCAGTTACCGCAAGATCGACTGGAGCAGCGGCCTCGATGCCGACAATGCGCCTATCCGCATTCTGGAATTCGCCTTCTCGCTGCGCCAGTGGCAGTTCAGCCAGGAGTTGCAGCTGACCGGGCAGGCCTTTTCCAACCAGCTGAAGTATGTTCTAGGCGCATATTATTTCAAAGAAAACAATGATTTAAATGATTTCGTGACGTTCGATCAGGGGCTGCTGCAGATCGCGGGGCCAAACAAGCTGAAAACCAGAAACTACGCTTTCTTCGGGCAGATCGATTACCGACTGAACGATCTGATCGGCATCACCGTCGGCGGGCGCTACACCCACGAAGACAAGAGCATCAACGGCGGCCAGAGCGACCTTAACGGCTTCAACTACAAGCTGTTCAACTGCCCCGTGTTCGGTGATCCTTGCACAAGCGCGCTGGGCTTTACCAACCCGCAGCAGCCGCTGCGCTATTACGTGACCCCGACCCAGAACAAATCGTTCAGCAACTTCGCACCGAAGATCGGCGTGCAACTGCACCCATCAGACAATCTCATGGCCTACGGCTCGTTCGCGCGCGGCTACAAGACGGGCGGCTGGACCACACGGCTTTCCAACCCGCTACCCTACGCACCCAGCTTCGATCCGGAAAAGGCGGAAAGCTTCGAGATAGGCGTGAAATCGACGCTGTTTGATCGCCGCCTGCAGATCAATGCGGCCGCTTTTACCACGCGGTTCAAGGGCATCCAGCTGAACTTCCAGCAGGGTGTTTCCCCCACGATCCAGAACGCGGGCACTGCGCGGATCAAGGGATTCGAGATCGAACTGACTGCGGCCCCCACCCGCAACTTCTCGATCGTATCCTCGATCGGATACACCGACGCTTATTACACCGATGTGCTGCCGCAGGCGGTCGTTGCGCCCGGTCCGCACCAGGCCGGCACGGCCGTCGGGGTGACGCTGCCCAAGACACCGAAGTGGAAGTTCAACGTCAGCCCCCGCTACGAGCTATCGTTGCACGGCTCAGGTTCACTGGTCCTGCTGGCGGACTACACGCACACATCCTCGCAGTGGAACGATACGGAGCGCACGCTCACCCTGCTGCGTCCGGCAACCGACATCCTGAATGCCAGCGCCACCTACAAGCCAGGCAACGGCGTTTGGGAGCTGACCGCTGGCGGCACCAACCTCACCAGCGAACGCTTCCTCACGTCCGGGGGGACCCAGCAGAACGGGGCGGGGATAATCTTCGGCACCCCGAACCGTCCGGTCGAATGGTATCTGCGCTTCGGCGTGAAGTTCTGACGGGGCTGAGCCGACAGCGCTTCCCCCCCCTTCCTATCCGGGTGGCAGAGCACCGCTGCCGCCCGGCTTCCCAGGGATATCGACCATGACCAACGCTCATCCGAATTTCGTCCGCAATTGCTGGTATGTCGCCGGCTGGGATTACGAGTTCACCGCTGGAACGCCGCATTCACGCACGCTGCTGGGCGAACCCGTCGTTTTTTTCCGCAAGGGTTGTGGCACGCTCGTGGCCATGGCCGATCGCTGCGTCCACCGGCTTGCACCGCTGTCGCTCGGGCGGATCGAGGGCGATGATATCCGCTGCATGTACCACGGCATGCGCTTCACGGCGGAAGGGCAATGCGTCGAGATTCCCGGGCAGGACGTGATTCCCAAATCAGCCTGTATCCGGACCTATCCGGTCGCCGAACAAGGGAGTTGGGCATGGATATGGATGGGGGATCCCAACCTTGCCGATCCGGCCCTGTTGCCCCACGCGCGCGGCCTCGATGATCCCGAGTGGGTGCTGAAGACAGGCCAGCTAGACTATGCCGCGCCGCATGAGCTGATCAACGACAACCTGCTTGATCTTTCGCACCTCGCCTATGTGCACGTGGCCTCGTTCGGTGCGACGACGGGATGGATCACCCGGCAGCCGCGCACCACCCAGATCGCGCGCGGGGTGCGCGTTGATCGCTGGGTCGAAGGCGCACCGCCGCTGCCGCCACTGCCCTCGCTCGCCGCCCATGAAAGCGTCGACATGTGGGCCAGCTACGAGTTCCTGATCCCCGGCGTGTTTCTGATGCACACCTCGCTCCACCCCCCGGGCACGGCTGCCGCCTGCAATCATGAGGCCCCGGCGGGCGATGTGCTGTTTTCCAATTTCACCTGCCAGGCGGTCACTCCGCTCACTGCCGACAGTTCGCGGTACTTCTTCTCGTGGGGGCCGGGCGCGGCATTTGGTGATGAAATCATTGCTCAGCAAATGATCGATGTCGCGATGGCAGCCTTCTTGGAGGACAAACAGATCATCGAAGCACAGGCCCGCATCATCGCGATGTCGCCAGGCGAAATGATCATGCCCAACGCCGCAGACCGAACCGTCACGATTTTTCAGCGGATGATGGAACGGATGAAACAACCCGCCAGCGCACTGGCGCAGCCCTGAACACACCCCGGACATGGAGAGCCCGATGAACGCCCCGGCCAATGCAGCCGCCAAGATACCCGCGCGCTATCTCACCAATACCTGGTATGTCGCCGCGCTTTCGACCGAGGTCAACGCGCAGGCGCTGTTTCACCGGAAGATCCTCGATACTTCGGTGATGATCTACCGGCTGGCAGATGGCTCGCCCGTCGCGCTGCATGATCGCTGCCCGCACCGGTTCGCGCCGCTCCACATGGGCAAGCGCGAAGGGGATGAGGTAGCCTGTTTCTACCACGCCCTGCGCTTCAACAGCGGCGGGGCATGCACGCACAATCCACACGGCAACGGCAATATCCCGGATGGTGCCAAGGTTCGGGTATTTCCCTTGCTTGAACGGCATGGCTTCATTTGGATCTGGATGGGTGAGCAAGTCGCCGATCCGGGTCTTCTTCCGGATTTCAGCCCGCTGGAGGATAGTGGGCCCAACGCGGTAGGCTACACCTACATGCACATGGAGGCGAATTTCGAGCTCATCATCGACAACGTCATGGACCTCAGCCATATCGATCACGTGCACGGCGAAATCATCTCGACGCGCGGGAAACTCTCTCCCAAGATCCCCAAGATCCGCTCTACTGCGCGCTCGATTTCCTCACGCTGGGAGTGGGAGCAGCAGCCAGCAATGCTGATCCTCGCACCCTTCCTGCCCGAACCCGATGCCGAGGCGCGTCAGTACTTCGATATCACCTGGACGCCGCCTGCGAACATCCAGCTGTCCGTAGGCGCGGTCCAGGGAGACCTCGCTTTTGAGGATGCGGTCATGCAGTACGACCTGCATACCGCCACTCCTGAAAGCCAGTTTTCGACCCACTACTTCTTTGCGACTCGGCGCAATCACGACATCGACAACGCCGAGTACAACGCGATGAAGATCAAGGCGATGCATGACACGTTCGAGGCTGAGGATGGCCCGATCATCACCGGCGTCCAGCGGGAAATGGGCGATGCCGATTTCTTTGAACTCAACCCGGTGCTGATGTCGAACGATGTCGGCCCGGTGCGGGTTCGCAAGCTGCTGCAGAAGCTGATTGAGGAAGAGCGGGCCACTTCAGGCTGATAGCAGGCGGGCAGCTTGCTGTTGGATTTCAGCCTTGTGCCGCTCCCGCGCTGATGAAGGATAGCAACACAGCGGCCAGTTCCTCGGGCACATCGATCGGCGCGAGATGTGCACCGGGCATCACCACGTGCCGCGCGCCAGAGATCGCAAGAAGCAGATGCTCGCCGTGACCTTCGAACGGAGTCGAGACGTCTTTCGCACCGGTCACAACCAGCGCAGGACAAATGATCTCGGCGAGACGCTGGGCAAGCGTCATATCGCGAATAGCCGCCGCGCATCCGGCATAGCCCACCGCCGACATGGTGGAGAGCTGACGCCGCAGCGTTGCGGCCTGCGCGGGATTGGCAGCGATGAAATCTGGAGTCAGAAAACGGCCCATCGCCATCTCGGCAATGCTGGTCATGCCCTCTGACCGCACTTTGGTGATCCGGTCGTTCCATGCCCCGGGGTCCATAGTTGCCGATGTGCAGATGAGGGCGAGGCGCGAGATGCGGCCTGGCTGCGTCATCGCCATTTCCATCGCGATCATCCCGCCGAGCGAAACCCCGGCAATCGCCGCCTCTGCCAGCCCGGCATGGTCCATCACGCCGAACACATCGCCTGCCAACTCAGCCAGCGTGTAGTCTCCGGCAGGGGCATCGGACGCGCCGTGGCCGCGCGTGTCGATCCGCAGCAGCCTGAAAGATTTGCGAAGTGCGGGCAAGGCAGCGTCCCACAAGTCCATGTCCGTGCCGATCGAGTTCAGCAGGACGAGACCGCGAGCACTCTCTTCGCCTTCCAGCTTCCAGTAGATGCGGGTGCCGGCTGAAACTGAAAACGGCATCAGTTTGGTACTCCCATGGCAAGCGGCGCACCGGTCCTTGCAACCACTTCTTCTGGAGAAACGCCTGGTGCCACTTCCAGCAGCGTCAATCCGCCGTGCCGCTTGTCCACCGCGATCACGGCAAGGTCGGTGATGATGAGATCAACCACGCCCTTGCCAGTCAGCGGAAGGGTGCAGGCTTCGAGGATCTTAGGGCTGCCATCCTTGGCGCAGTGGTCCATCACCACCACGATCCGCTTCACGCCAGCAACCAGGTCCATGGCGCCGCCCATGCCCTTCACCATCTTGCCCGGGATCGTCCAGTTGGCCAGATCGCCAGTGGCCGCCACTTCCATCGCGCCGAGCACGGCCATGTCGATATGGCCGCCTCGGATCATGGCGAAGCTATCAGCCGAGGAAAAGAAGCTCGAAGTCGGCAGCGCGGTCACGGTCTGCTTACCGGCATTGATCAGGTCGGGATCGGCCTCACCTTCATAGGGGAACGGCCCGATCCCGAGCATCCCGTTCTCGCTTTGCAGCGTGACCTTGATCCCGTGTGGCACATGGTTAGCGACCAACGTGGGTATGCCGATGCCAAGATTGACGTAATAGCCATCGCGCAGTTCTTCCGCCGCGCGGGCCGCCATTTCATTGCGGGTCAAAGCCATTATGCAGGCTCCTTCGGCCGGGTCGTCAGCTTTTCGATGCGCTTCTCGTTGATGGTCGAGACGACAAGGCGGTCCACGTAGATCCCAGGCGTGTGGATGCAGTCGGGATCGAAAGTGCCAGCGGGCACGATCTCCTCCACTTCCGCCACGGTAATCCGCCCGGCGGTCGCCATGTTGGGATTGAAGTTGCGCGCGGTCTTGCGGAACATCAGGTTGCCCTCGGGATCCGCGCGCCACGCCTTGATGATGGAAAGATCGGCCCGCAGCCAGGTTTCGCGCACATATTCATGCCCCTCAAACAGCTCGGTCGGCTTGCCGTCTGCCACCACGGTGCCGACACCCGTCCGGGTATAGAACGCGGGGATGCCCGCACCGCCTGCGCGGATTCGCTCGGCAAGCGTGCCTTGCGGCGTCAGTTCCAGTTCCAGCTCGCCGGAAAGGTACTGCTGCTCGAACAGCTTGTTCTCGCCCACGTAGGAGGCGATCATCTTGCGGATCTGGCGGCTTTCCAGCAGCATCCACAGCCCGAAGCCATCCGCGCCGGCATTGTTCGAAATCACGGTCAGGCCGGTGACGCCTGCCGCGCGGATGACTGGGATTAGGCTCTCTGGATTGCCCGAGAGGCCGAACCCGCCCGACATCACGGTCATACCATCGAACAGCAGCCCTTGCAGTGCAGCAGCTGGCTCATCGTAAATCTTCGACATTGCTGGCTTCCAGCTCCTGGCGTTTACGCTGCTGCGCGGTTGCGCGTCGAGAACTGCTGCTCGTCTGCGGCATCGGCAAGCTGTAGCACGAAGTCGAACGCGATCGAGGCGGCATCGCCCTGCCAGATCGGCACTGGCAGAAGGCCTTCGCGTGTGCCGAAGGCGAAGTCTTCCTTGGCGAACGGGTCATCCCCGAAATTGATTTGCGTGGTCAGCTGGCGGTAGCCGGGTGCTTCTATGAAGAAGTGCACATGCGCCGGGCGATTTCCATGCCGGCCAAGCGCTGCCATGTAGACATCGGTCGCGCCGCCCGGCGGCACGCTATAGCCGCGAGGCATCTTAGACCTGAATGCATAGCGGCCATCCGGTCCCAGCTTGATCCGGCGCCGGTTGTTGAACGGGGTCTGCTCGGTCGTCGGATCGAAGTGCGAATACCAGCCTCGCGAGTTCGCGTGCCACACATGCAGGATCGCATCGCGCACCGGCTCTCCGTCCGGCCCGGTGACCACGCCGGTCATGTAGAGGTTCGTCGTGTCATCAGGATCGGTCGTCAGGTTCACATCGAGCCCTTCGACGAGCGGCGCACCAGCGACATAGAGCGGCCCTTCGATCGTGCGCGGCGTGCCGCCAGTCTTGCCTGCTTCGGCGTCCTTGGCATCGAGGAACAAGTCCATGAAGTGTTCAAGGCCGATGCCTGGAATGATCAGGCCGATCTCGCCAGCGCCGTCCTGCACATATTTGACGGCCGCCCAGAATTCGTTTTCCGTCACATCGTGATCGACGACTATGGCTGCCACCGCCTCAAGCAGATCGCGGGTGATCGCCTTGAGGCGCGTGTTGCCGCCATCGCTGTCGAGGCCAGCTGCCTTGTCGAACAGCGCCTGCACTTCGGCGGTCTTGATGAAGCTCTTGTCCATGTCGTCTCTCCGGTCGGTCTTGTTCTGGTTGCGGCCTTCTCGCGCTTGTTTTCAGCGGTCGTCGTCGTGCGCTGATGAAGGATGGCGGCACAGCGCGGTGACGGTCACCGTCATGAAGGGATACAGCGGCAGGCCCACGAGAAGGTCGTGCAGTTCGGCATTGCTGGCGACATCAAAGATACTGACGTTGGCGTATTGGCCGACCACGCGCCAAATATGTCGCCAGGTTCCCGCAGCCTGCAGTTCCTGAAACCGCGCTTTCTCTTCCATCTTGAGCCTCGCGGCTTCCGCCGGATCGAACCCGGGCGGAATGGCAACAATCATTTCCACCTTGAAAAGCATCTCGGGTCCTTTCAGGCGACAGCGTGAACGATGGGGGCGGTGCGATCCCGCCGGAAGTAAGCGATCTTGTCTGTATCGAGCGCGATGCCGAGGCCCGGGCCGGTTGGCACGGTGAGTTCGAAATCAGCGTAGGTCAGAGGCGCAGCCAGGATTTCCTCGGTCAGCAGCAGCGGTCCGAACAGTTCGGTGCCCCAGGTGAGATCGGGGAACGTTGAAAAGAGGTGGGCCGACGCGGCTGTTCCGACGCCGCCCTCGAGCATGGTCCCGCCGTAGAGTCCTATGCCCGCAGCGCTGGCAATGGCAGCGACGGCGCTTGCGGCATGAAGGCCGCCTGACTGGGCGATCTTCACCGCATAGACCCGCGCTGCACCAGCTGCCGCAAGGCGAAACGCCGAGCGCGGTCCATTGAGCGCTTCGTCAGCCATCAGGGGCACACTATGGCGCACCGAAAGCCGCGCCATGGCATCCACGTCATCGCGCGCCACCGGCTGCTCGACCAGATCGACGCCGACGTCGTGCAACAGGCCCATTCCGATATTGGCCTGCGGCTCGGACCAGTTCTGGTTGACATCGACCCGCACGTTTGCGCGTCCGGCGAAGGCTTTGCAGATCGCTCCGACATGCGCGACGTCGGCCGCGACAGAGCGCTTGCCGATCTTGAGCTTGAATATCCGGTGGCGGCGCTGGGCTAGCATGGCCTCGCCTTCGTCGATGTCGCGGGCTGTATCCCCGCTGGCCAGAGTCCAGGCCACAGGCAGCGATCCGCGCACCCTTCCGCCACCAATCAATTCGGACACTGGCATGCCCAGCCGCTTTCCGGCCATGTCGATCAGCGCAGTCTCGACCGCGCACTTGGCAAAGTGGTTGCCGCGCACTGATCTGCCTATCGCTTCGACCGCGGCGCCGACTTGCGCCGAATTGCGCCCGCGCAGGATGGGAGCGATGTAGGTGTCAATGGCAGACTTGATACTTTCCGGGCTCTCTTCGCCATAGCTGAGCCCGCCGATCGTGGTGCCTTCGCCGATGCCTTGCGCACCGTCGCTATCCGTAAGGCATACGATCACCATCGACTGCGAATGTATTGTGGCCATCGCCAGAACATGCGGGCGAATGGTCGGCACATCGACGATGCAGGTATCGATATGCTCAATAACAGCCATCGCGCCTGTGCTTCCTTGTTGGTTGTTCCTATGGCGCAAAGGTATGCTTTGGCGGCCGAATGATCCAAGACCATTGCGGTTGCGCAATGATACCTTCAAGGTATAATTATGGATCTAAAGCAGCTTCGCTATTTCCTCGTCGTGGCAAGCGAGCGAAACTTCACACGCGCCTCCGAACGGCTGCACATTGCTCAGCCGCCGCTCAGCCGCGCGATCCAACGGCTCGAAGAAGAGGTGGGGGCACCGCTGATCGACCGGCACGTCCGCCCCATGAAGCTTACGCCGCTAGGCTTGCTGTTCCAGGAGCAGGCCCTGCAGATGCTTGGCCGTATGGACGATATGAAAGCCATGGTGCAAGCTGCGGTCGCTGCCGAACGACGCCGCTTCACGATCGGTTTCGTGGCGTCAACGATGTATGCCCGTCTGCCCGAATACATTCGCGAGTTTCGCAAGCGTGCGCCTGATCTCGAGCTGACTTTGATCGAATGCACGACACTTGAGCAGATCAGCGCTTTGAAGGATGGCCGGATCGACGTGGGCTTCGGGCGAATACGCTTCGACGATGCAGCCGTAAAACGCACGGTGCTGACCCATGAGCGCCTCGTTGTCGCATTACCGATCAATCATTCCCTTGCCCGAGAGAGCAATCCGGTTTCCCTGCACAGGATCGCGCAAGAGCCGCAAATCATTTACCCTCGCTCGCCAAGGCCAAGCTATGCTGACCAAGTCTTGTCTCTGTTTCGCGACTATGGGCATGAACCGCGCGTCATACATGAAGCACGCGAACTGCAGATCGCGATCGGTCTGGTCGCAGCCGAAGAAGGGGTGGCGGTTGTCCCAGAGTCGATTACGCGATCAAGATCGCACGATGTCACGTATCGGAGCATCGTTGAGCCGGCCACTTCCCCGATCATCATGAGCCACAGGATTGATGATGGCTCTGCCGATTTGCAGCTCATGTCTGAAGTTATCGCATCGAACAGTGCTGCGCAGGGTTGATCCGTGCGTCCCTGCCCATTCAAATTGCTGCCATGCCTAGCATGGTCTGACCCCGAGGATTTCCTTCGTGTTATTGAGTGGTTCGGCTCTGTCGTGGATGAAAGCAGTCCTGAATCTCCGGCGGGATTTGTCAAGCCCAGTTAGTGCTGCGGATAATCGAGCGTGCCGATCCATAAGCGGCGCAGCGGAGCCTATTTCCACTATGGGCAATCTGAAAGCCGGAAGTCTGTACCCAACCCAGTTACGGTCGGACTGCGTGACACGTCAGGTGTATGACCTGCCCCCCGAAAGATCCCTCGATCTGATGTAGAGTCTGCCCATTGGAA
>NZ_JBAXOI010000026.1:0-38254 GCF_037133355.1 Novosphingobium sp.
ACAGGGAGTTGCGATCCCCGCCCAGGCCTGAACATCGACGCTAGCGTGGAGCGTGACGTATGAGCTTTGATAGCAGGGCGGTCGGCCCTGAACAATCCGATTCTGTCCCCGTCATCCAATTTGATGAGGCCCGCGCCCATGACGCATGGGAAGCGCACCGGGCCATGCTGCTGACCGAGATCAGGCAACCGGCTCTCAAAGAAAACGCTTCTTGGACCGCGCTGCGCGAAACCGCGATGACGGATTTTCTGCGCGCCTTTGAGGAGGTGTGCAAGTGAGCCGCATTCGGTCAATTCACCCTGGCTTTTTCACCGACGAGGATTTGGTATCTGTCAGCATGGGTGCGCGCCTGCTGTTTCTTGGCCTTGGTGTGGAATCTGACGACAAGGGCATCTTTGAGTGGAAGCCGCTCACGATCCGCATGAGGGTTTTTCCCGGTGACAACGTTGATGTCGCCGCCATGCTGGCAGAGCTTGAGGGCGTCGGCGCGATCCGCCGTTATGAGATTGGCGGTAAGCCCTACGGTGCCATCCGCAATTTTCGCAAGTTTCAGAAGCCAAAGACACCAAATGACATTTTTCCCGCAACGGCGGAAATGCTCGCTTTTGTCGGCTTGGCTACGGAAACCGATGTCGATGAAGCCCCGCCATTTCCCCCAAAAGGAGAAACGTTTCCCCCAAAAGGAGAAAAGTCTCCGCAGATGGAGGATGGAGGAGGGAAGAGGGAATATTCAGTAGCTAACGCTACTGCCGCACCAGCGGCTTCGGACAAACAGTTTTGGGATGCGGCAACCGCCTACCTTGGCGGCAAGCGTTCTCTGATCGGCAAATGGTGCAAGGACTACGGCAAGCCCGAAACGGCCAGCGCCATCACCACGGCGCAGCTTGAGCGGCCTGTCGAGCCGATAGCGTTCATTGAGGCAACCTTGCGACGAAACGCGCGGGCTGGGCCTAAGGTTGTGGCGGTGGGCGTATGACCTGGCGTCCAGTCAAAGTCGGGAAACAACTGTGCCCAATGTGCAGTCACACCCGCAAGCACCGCAAAGACCCGTGCTTGAACGCCAGCAAGACAGACAACGGCGGGATCGTTTATTTTTGCCACAACTGCAATTTTCGAGGAACGACCGATGATTTTGGACCCTCACAAGATTTGGCTCGAAGCGCGCGGCATCCCATCCGATTTGGCGGCGAAGTTCGGGATAACCACAATCCAGCGTCACGGGGCGCATTGGCTATCCATCCCCTACATGCACGACGGCCAGATCGTGAACCGCAAGTATCGGCGCACAGCCGAGAAGCAGCACGAAATGGACAAGGGCGGAAAGCTTTGCTTCTGGAACGCTGAAGCCTTGAAGGGCGCGCGGACCCTCGTCATCACCGAAGGCGAGTTCGACGCGCTGGCAGCGATAGCCTGCGGCTTCCCTCATGCGGTCAGCGTCCCTAATGGCGCGCCGGCTGAGAAGGCAGACGATCCGCTAAACGCCAAGCGGTATTCGTTCCTGTGGGAGATGCACGAAAGCGACCTGAAGGAAATCCCTTCGATCATCCTCGCGACCGATGGCGACAAGCCCGGCCAGACCCTTGCCCATGACCTTGCCTGCATCCTTGGCAAGGAACGCTGCAAGTTCGTGGAATACCCCGAGGGCTGCAAAGACCTGAACGATGTTCTGGTGAAGCACGGCCAGCGCGTTGCCGCCGAAGTTCTCACCACGGCCAAGCCTTACCCGGTGGTCGGCCTGTACCGCATGTCGGACTTCCCTGACGGCGTGGACATTCAAGCCATGCCAACCGGGATTGAGGCCCTCGACGAACACATGCAGATCGTGCTGGGCACGTTCACCGTGTTCTCGGGCTATTCCAACATGGGCAAGTCCACGGTGATGAACACCATCCTGGCGCATTGCATTGACCGGGGTGTGCCCGTCTGCCTCGCCAGTTTCGAAACCATGCCCAAGCCGATCCTGCGGGACGGAATTGCTCGCGCGCTGATTGGCACAAGCTTTGAGGAGTTCATTCATCATCCCATGCGCCGCGCGTCATACGACCGGATCGAGGAAATGATGACGATCATCTCAAACGCGATGGATGACGAGGAGGACATCACCCTTGAAGCCTACCTCGAGCTTGCCCGGATTGCCGTGATCCGCAGCGGCGCAAAGGTGGTGGTCCTCGACCCTTGGAACGAGATCGAACACAAGCGCGGGCGCGATGAGACCGAAACGGATTACATCGGGCGGGCCATCCGTGCGCTGAAGCGGTTTGCGAAAAAGTACAACGTGGCGCTGTGGGTGGTGGCGCATCCGACCAAGCCCATGAAGATGAAGGATGGCACCGTCCCTGCGCCCGGCCTGTACGACATCGCAGGATCGGCGAACTGGGCGAACAAAGCAGACTACGGCCTGATCTACCACCGGCCCGACAAGACCGTGAACAGCGCCACCCTGTCAGTGGTCAAGGTCCGCATGGGTCTGCCGGGCAAGTGCGGCGTGATCAACACTTGCATGAACAGCTTCAAGAGCCGGATCGAAGCGGACCCTTACGCATGACCGCAGCCAACGACAACGAGCCGAAGCACGACACCCTAGCCGATAGCGATGGAGACGATGGAGCATGACACAGACACGAGGCAGGCCAGCAGGCGCAATGACGCATCGCCGCCAACAAGTGCTTCAGGAACTAGCCCAAGCCGGTATGAACGGTGAGCAAGTCACGCTTGCCCGCTTGGCGCGTTCCTGTGGCCTGTACGACTATCGGGAAGCTCGCCGCATTATGGGCGATTTAAAAAAGCTGCGGGCGATTTAATACCCCGTGCACAAGGCTTTTGAATGCGTGTAAATGGCTGGTCCCATGACGGACGGCATATCCGAAAAACTAACAGTGAAAAACCGCAGGGTAGGCGATGGAACGCCCGGCCCCGGTCGCAAGAAAGGCGTGCCGAATAAGATCAACGCTGATCTAAAGTCCATGATCCTTGGCGCGCTTAACAAAGCAGGCGGCGTGGATTACCTGACTGAGCAGGCCCGCGAAAGTCCGTCCGCGTTTCTGGCGCTGATTGGCAAGGTGCTGCCAACGACATTGCAAGGCACTGGTGCGGATGGCGAGATCGAAGTGCGGATGATCACGCGCCGGGTCGTGGACACGCACCCAATGGAGCGCGATCTTGTAGCTGCCATTAGTTCAATCAAGACGGTCAATGGTTGAGCTAGTCATAGATACCCCTCGCTGGGCAGTCCCGCTGCTAGAAGCCTCGCGCTACAAAGGTGTTCATGGTGGACGCGGCTCTGGCAAGTCACACGAACGCGCCGAAGCTCTGATTGAGCGCTGCATTATGGGGCGGACGTTCGCCGTCTGCATCCGCGAAGTGCAGAAGTCCCTCGCGCAATCGGTCAAGAAGTTGCTCGAACTCAAGATCGAAGCCATGGGCGTTGGCTCGCTGTTCGAGGTTCAGCAGACCTGCATCAAATGCCCGAACGGCGGGCTTATCATATTCCAAGGTATGCAGAATCACACAGCGGACAGCATCAAGTCGCTAGAAGGCTATGACATCGCATGGGTCGAGGAAGCACAGTCGCTATCGCAGCGCAGCCTTGATCTACTTCGCCCGACGATCCGTAAGCCCGGCAGTGAACTGTGGTTCACATGGAACCCATCGCAATCCACCGATCCGGTAGACGCGCTGCTGCGTGGCGAGAACCCGCCGCCTGACGCAATCGTTGTCCAGGCGAACTACCGCGACAACCCATGGCTCCCTGACGTTCTCAAGGGCGAACTGGAATACGACCGCAGCCGCGACCCGGACAAGTTCGCGCACATCTGGCTTGGCGAGTATCAGCGCAACAGCGAGGCCCGCGTGTTTCGCAACTGGCGCGTGGAGGACTTCGAGACACCGGCAGGCGTCACGTTCCGCATGGGCGCGGACTTTGGCTTCAGCATCGACCCCAGCGTTCTGGTGCGATGCTGGATCGACGGCCACAACCTCTACATTGACCATGAGGCGTGGCAGATCGGGACCGAGATCAATCATTTGCCTGCGCTGTTCCTATCCGTGCCGGAATCGGAACGCTGGCCGCTGACCGCTGACAGCGCCCGGCCTGAGACAATCAGTTATCTGCGCAACCATGGCTTCCCCAAGATACTGGCGGCGGTCAAGGGCGCGCGGTCGGTGGAGGAAGGTGTCGAGTTCCTGAAGAGCTTTGACATCATCGTGCACCCGCGTTGTCAGCATGTGATTGACGAACTGACGCTGTACAGCTTTGAGGTTGATCCGCTGACAGAGCAAGTCCTGCCCAAGCTGGCCGACAAGAACAACCACTGCATCGACGCGCTGCGGTACGCCTGCGAGGGCGCGCGGCGTGCCATGGCAACCAAGGTAGTGCGCAAGGTTCGTCCGCCGCTGCAAGTGCGGAGCTGGGCAGCATGAGCCTTCACCTTGACCGCACCGCATTTGTGATCGGCAACAGCCATGGCTTGTCCCTGGCGCTGTCTGTGGACGGTGCGCGCGTGGGCTCGGCTGAATTGATGCTGCCCGCCGATGATGACGCGGTGAACGCCGCAATCGACACGCTGGTGTCTCAGGCATCGCGCCACGGTGTCCAGATACGCGGCAACAAGCGGACTGCGCTCTTCCATCAGATTGAAATGGGAGCGGTGACGTGACGCACACGTTGCACCTGACAATTCAGCGCGGCCCTGAAAGCGGGCTCGTTCGCGTCGGCCTGCGAATGCCTGAAATGGAAGCGGGCAAGGTATGGGATTGCAGCGTTGACGTTCCCGAAGGCACGACCATCGGTGATGCTGTGGACCAGCTTATCCGGGCGCATCACCGGGAGGTGCTGGCATGATCCCCGGCATCCGCGAACACGGCTATGCAAGCCTCAAGGTCAACGTTGCCAAGGCGCTGCCGATCCACATGCGCAAACAGGTCTATGAGATCAGCAGCGTTCGCACCGAGCCTGAGTATCGCGGGCAAGGCTGGGCTTCGGAATTGCTGTTCAGCACATGCACTGACGCCGACATCGCGGGCAAGTTTCTCATGGTTCACGTCAAGCCTGATGATGACAGCCCATTGGACCGCAACCGTTTGGCCGAATTTTACAGCCGGTTCGGTTTTGCGCCGATCCAAGCCGAACCGCTCTTGATGGTGCGCCCCTGCATTGGGAGGCCGTGCAAGTGACGTGGATTGCGCTTGTGATCGACAGCCATGATTGGCGTGAGCGCGTGATCTATCACGGCGCAGACCAGCGCCACCGCATTGAGCGCCTGCCCGAGCAACTTGAGTGCTTCACTTGCGGCGCGGTCAAAGCGGTCGGTGAAACGATTGAGGCTTGCCAAACCCTATACGCCAGAAAGCTTGCAGCATGACTGACGCCGAAATTATCGCCGAAGCCCGCGAACGCCTTGAGCTTTGCATCAACGCGGATGACGGTGACCGTTCGCTTGCCTTGGAGGACTTGAAATTCAAGAAAGGCGACCAGTGGGATGAACAGTCAGTGCGCCAGCGCGAACTGGACAGTCGCCCGTGTCTTACGATCAACAACATCCCGGCGATCATCCACCAGGTTGTCAACGATGTGCGCCAGAACGAGCAGTCCATCCATGTGCATCCGGTTGGCGACGGCGCGGATGAGGAGGTTGCGGAGGTCATTGAAGGGCTGATCCGGCACATTGAATACGATAGCTGTGCAGACACGGCATACGACACTGCGCTTGATAGCGCTGCGAGCATCGGCTTCGGGTTTTTCCGGCTGGTGACCGAGTATTGCAACGACACCTCGTTCGAACAGGAGATGAAGATCAAGCGGGTGCGCAACCCGTTCACGATTTACCTCGATCCGTCGAGCCAGGAACCGGACGGCAGCGATGCGGAGTTTGGTTTTGTCACCTCCAAAGAGCCCAAGAAGGAATTTGAACGGCTGTATCCGAACAAAGACCCGTCATACGATTACATTGCCAAGGGCACTGGCGACGATGAAAATTGGCTGGGCGAGGATTTTGTCCGCATCTGCGAGTATTATCGCTTTGAGTACGAAACCGCCACGCTGGTTGAGTTTTCGGACGGTCTGGGCCGCGTCAAAGGCAAGTTCACGGTGCAGGACATCCCGCCCGGCGTAGCGCCTACGGGCCGTAGTCGGCAAACCACGCTGCGCAAGGTGATGTGGTACAAGCTGACCGCGCGTGAAGTGCTGGAAAAGGCCGAAGTGCCGTTCAAGTGGATTCCGCTGTTCCCGGTCTACGGTGACGAGATTGACCTTGACGGCAAGGTCACGCGGTTCGGCATCATTCGGAACGCCAAAGACCCGAAAAAGATGGAGAACTACTGGATGACCGCAGCGACCGAGGAGATCGCGCTGCGCACCAAGGTTCCGTACATCGGCGCAATGGGGCAGTTTGAAGGGGTCGAGGACGATTGGCAGTCGGCCAACGTCAAGTCGTTCAGCTATCTGGAATACAACCCGGTCACGATCGACGGGACGCAGGCACCGCCGCCGCAAAGGCAACCTCCGGCAGACGTACCGAGCGGGTTTATCGCCATGGCCGGCATGATGCGTGACAGCGTGAAAGCTGTGACGGGCATTTACGATGCTTCTCTTGGCAATCGCTCCAACGAAACCAGCGGTATTGCGATCCGCGCTCGGCAGCACCAGGGCGATGTGGGGAATTACCATTTCAGCGGCAACCTTGCGCGGACAATCCGACACCTTGGCCGCGTCATCATCAGCGGCATCCCGTATGTTTACGATACGCAGCGGGTTTTGCGCGCCATGGGCAAAGACGGGCAGGCCTCTCAGGTCGAGATCAACAAGCCCGAAGAAGGCGTGGACGAGTACGGCAACGCTGTGCAGCGCGTGCTGAATGACCTGACCATTGGCGAGTACGGCGTGGTGGTGTCCTCCGGGCCTGCCTACAACACGCTCAAGCAGGAAGCTGCCGAAAGCATGGTCCAGATGTCGCAATCTTGGCCCAAGCTCATGGAAGTGGCGGGCGACAAGGTTGTGCGCGCGATGGATTGGCCGGGCGCCGATGACATTGCCGACCGGATTGCCAAGACGTTGCCGCCAGGGCTCGCTGACGAGGACAAGAAGCAAAAGGATGCACCGCCGATGGTGCAGACGCCGAACGGTCCTATTCCGCTGGATCAGGCGGGCCAGATGATCGGGCAGATGGATGAAGCCTTGTCGCGGATGAACGACGAGCTTGAAAAGCACGAAGCAGGCATCAAGAAAGCGGAGATCGCGGCGGCGGCATCTATCGAGGTTGCGCGGATCAACGCCGAAGCCAAGGGTGACAACGCCGAACTGAGCGCGTTTGCCAAGCTGCTCATGATGCGCGCCCAGCCCGAGATTGACCACAGCGCCGCCGTACAGGCCGCAGCCGATCCGATGCACCCCAATGCGCCCGCACCTATCGCACAGGGCCTAGAGCAGCCCCCAGCGGACGCACAGGCAATGGAACAGCAGCAAGCGATGCAACCGGACCCCGCGTCCGCCCCTGAAGGAGCCGAAGCATGAGCGAAGAAACCATCATTGACGCCGCGCCGGTCGAGACGCCCGCAATTCCGCGTGATGAGCAGGGCCGCTTTGCCGAAGCCCCGCAGGCCGAAACCGAGACCGTGGAACCGGAAGCGGAAAGCGAAGAAACCGAACAGCCCGAGGACTTGCAAGAACACAAGCCGCGTGGTAAGACGGCGCAGGATCGCATCAACGATCTAACTCGTGCGCGTCGGGAAGCCGAACGTGAACGCGATTTTTACAAAGGGCTCGTCACCCAACCGACGCCAGCTTCGCCCGTCGAGGGCGCGCCGAAGCCAACAGCCGACAGCTTTGATACCTACGATGAGTATGTTGAGGCTCTGACCGATTGGAAAGTCGAGCAGACGATCAGCAAGCAGTCATCGGCCAAAGCGCAGCAGACGACCGAAATGGTACGTGCCGCGTCATGGGATGCAAAGCTGGCAGAGGCGGTGTCAACAATTCCCGACTTCGCAGAGGTGGTCGGTTCGTCTGAGATACGGCTCGCAAAGCACGTTGAGGACGCCATGGTTGACAGCGATCTAGGTGGTCATTTGGCTTATCACTTCGCGCAACATCCCGAGCTTGTCGAGCGGCTGAACACACTCAGCCCGGTCAAGGCAGCTTTGGAGATGGGGCGGCTTGAAGTGGCACTATCGACGCCCGTTGCCAAACCGACGACCAAGGCACCGGCCCCAGTTAGCCCGATCCGCACGGCACCAGCACGGCAATCGGATTTGGCGAATGTTTCGATGGACGATTACATCGCACTTCGCCGCAAACAAGGGGCTGCGTTCTAAGGTCATCATGAAATTGCCCACGCTGTGAAGCGTCGGCTTTCCCATAGATGGACTTTTTACCATGTCGAACACGCTCGTTACTTGCTCGATCATTGCCAAGGAGGCGCTTGCCGTCTTGGAAAACCAGCTCCAGTTTGCCTCGGTCGTTAACCGCGATTGGGACCAGGAGTTCACCTCCAATCAGTCGCGCGGTTATTCGCCGGGCGCCACGATCAACATCAAGCGCCCGCCCCGGTACAACTACCGCGCTGGCCGCGTTGCTGTGCCGCAGGCGACCGTTGAAACGACTGTTCCGCTGACCCTTTCGCAGGGTGGTACGGACCTGAACTTCACTGGTCAGGAGCGCACCCTCTCGATCCAGCAGATGAGCCAGAAGCTTCAGGCTGCGATGGCGACGGTTGCCAACGAAATTGACCGTCAGGGCCTTGATATGGCCCGTCTCAACACCTTCAACACCATTGGCACCCCCGGCACGCTGCCTAACACGCAGGCCCTTGCCATCGCGGCAATGACCGGCGTCAATCAGCGTCTGGACGAAATGGGCGCTCCGGTGAAGGACGGCGGGCGCTCGCTGATCATGAACCCGGCGTTCAACGCTTCCATGGTTCAGGGCATGGCTGGTCTGTTCAACAACACCGACAAGGTGGGCAAGCAGTTCTCCACCGGGCGGTTGCAGAACAGCTTCGGCCTTGACGTAGGTATGGACCAGAACGTTGCGATCCACACCAACGGCACGGCTGTGGTTGCCACCAACACCGTGAACGGCGCGGGCCAGACGGGTTCGACGATCACCGTCAACGCGCTCAACGGCACGATCACGCGCGGCACCAAGATCACGTTCGCGAGTGTGAACGCGGTCAACCCGCAGTCGCGCGCTTCGACCGGCACCTTGGCGCAGTTCGTGGTGACTGCGGATGCGGCTAACGGCGCAACTTCGATCTCAATCAGCCCGGCGCTTACCCCGACCGGCGCGTTCCAGAACGTGACCGCCTCGCCTGCCAACTCGGCCACCATTACGATCTTCGGCACCGCGTCGGGTTCGTACAACACCAACGTCGGCTTCCACCGCGATGCCTACACGCTGGCGATGGTCCCGATGTACGCGCCGCCTTCGGGCCGGGGTGTGATCGACGTGGCGCAGGAATCCTACAAGGGCATGAACTTGAAGGTGACTGAGTTCTACGACGGCGTGAATGACAACTACATTATGCGTCTGGACGTGCTGTTTGGGTGGGCTGCGACCTATCCTGAACTGGCGTGCATCTACGCAACCTGACGCGGCGACGGGCGGGCTTCGGCTCGCCCTCGTTGTTTGCTCATTCAAGGATTTTTCGAAATGGCTGTTTCTCTCATTCGTTCGTATCAGGGCTACGCTGCAAGCACGGTCCAAGTTTTCGATTCCGTCACCGAAGCGGCGCTGATTGCGCAGGGCATCGCCACGGCTGCAACGGGTTATCCGGTGCAGACCAGCGCTCTCCTGCTCGACAGCCCGATCATGTCAATCACCCAGGGCGGCAACGTGACCTATCAGCCTTCGGGTGCTGGTGTTGCGGTTCCGACCACGCCGCAGGGTCCGCGCATTCTGCCCAACACCAATATTCAGGCGTTTGCTTCGGCGGGCACCAACACCACGATGGTTGCGGGCACGCTGTACCGTTCGGAGATTTTCGTTCCGTTCCTCGCAACGTGGACGGGCATTGGCATTCTGAACGGCACCACGGCGGGCACTGATAACGGGCTTGTCGCTCTCTACGACAGCAACGGCGTGCTGATTACCAACTCGGCTGTGGCGGGCGCGCTTTCGTCTGGTGCCAACGCGTTCCAGAACCGCGCATTCCTGAACACCGTGACCCTGACGCCGGGCCGGTACTTCATCGCGTATCAGCAGAACGGCACCACCGCCACGATCCGCACCCATGCGGCGGCGAACGGCGGCAACCAGATGACCAGCAGCGCAACCGGCACGTTCGGCACGGTTCCGGCCAGCTTCACCGCTCCGACCACGTTCACTGCGGACGTAGGCCCGATTGGTTGGCTGTATCAGTGAGTAGGCTAGGGGCGGCTTTAGGGTCGCCCCGACACCCTTGGAGGGCGGTATGTTCCAAGAATATCCCAAATGGCTCTACGACGGCCTGGAAGGCATTCTGATCGCCGACGCCGAGGAAGAAGCCGCGCTGGGCGAAGGCTACAGCCCGTTCCCTGTTGAGCCTGTGGAAGCGGCAGAAGCGCCGCGCCGGGGCCGTCCTCGCAAGGTAGTGGAAGCATGAACAAGCGCATTTTTCTTGCGGCCTTCGGGCTGCTCGCCACCAGCGCATCTGCGCAAACGGTCCCTTCATACACGTACCCCGCAGCGGGCACGCCACCTGTTGTCCCTCTTCAATGCGATGATAGCTACGCAAACTGCCTGCCGATCACGACAACCAACCCGACGCGCTTTGCTGGAACGATTGCCGCCGGTGCGACCGACAGCGGGAACCCGATCAAAATTGGCGGCGTTTACACTGCGACCTTGCCAACGCTGACTGACGGTCAGCGCGGCAATGCTCAAGTTTCGGCACGAGGCGAATTGCTTGTGGCGCTGTCATCTGGCGGTGCGGCGGCAAGTGTTACTACACCAACGGCTGACGGATTAGCCACTTCTGGCAATGGACTGCTTACGCGCGGTGTGGGGTACGGCTTTAACGGCACGACTTTTGACCGACTGCGCGGCGATGTGAACGGCTTGGTGGTGCAGCCGGGTCTTTCCACTACGTTCTGGACCTACACCAGTGGCACAAGCCCAATCCTTTCCAACACTACCACGGCGGTGACGATCAAGGCTGCGGCGGGTGCATCGGTTCGTAACTACATTGATAGCTGCCAGATCACGACGACTGCGTTCACCACAAGCGTGCCATTGGCGCTTCGGGATGGCGCGGGCGGCACTGTCATTTGGGCGCTTACGGTTCCGACGACCGGGTTCTTGCAGCCCGTGATTGTTACGTTTAACCCGCCGCTTCGTGGCACGGCCAACACGCTGTGGGAGATTGTCACCACCACGGCAAACACCGTTGGCACTGTCACAGCCAACTGCTCCGGGCACACGGGCGCCTAATGCCTAGCCCCGTAACCGTCCTGACCATCGTCACCACCGCCATGCGCAAGATCAATGCGCTGGCGGTCGGTGAAACCCCTACGGCTGCGGAATTGGAGGACGGCATTCAAGCACTGAACGATGTGCTTGAGACGTGGAATATCGAAAACCTGTCAATCTACGGCTCGACCCCGACCACTTATGCGACGGTTGCGGGCCAGAACATCTACACCATGGGGCCGGGCGGGAACTGGGATGGCATTCGCCCAACCGCGATCCATGCGGCCTATTGCAGCGTCAACGGCGTTGATTTTCCGGTAGGCGAATGGACGCTTGAGGAATGGATGGGGCAACCGCTCAAGACGGTGCAGCAGCAGATCACCGAGCGGTATGTCTATGTCAATGATGCACCGCTTGGCCGCATCATCCTGTGGCCGACACCGCTGTATGCGACCACGTTTACGGTCAATTACAACCAGCAGCTTACTCAGGTGACGGGCGGCACGGATGTGCTGAGCCTTGCACCAGGCTATGCCCGCGCGTTGCAATACGCGGTCGCGGTCGAGCTACAGGCGGAATACGGCGGGCCGGATGTGTCGGCCTATGCGCGTGCGACCAAGGCAACGATCAAGCGCGCCAACCGCAACACGCCGGTTTCGGGCTATGACAGCCTGCTTGTCGGGGGCGGTCGGGTCGTCCCGGCTCGCGGGTACTGATGGCATCTCGCCCTATCTCGTCGCTTATGCCTCCCCAAACAGGGACGCCGCTGCGGTCAGTTGCGGGAATAGATCGCTTTACCACTACCCTTCGTCCTGAACAGGAGCAAGCCTATCAGGCGTGGCGCGCTGCGTTGCCTGCCGATCTTCAAAACGAGCGGGATTATGATTTGCGCGGCGCGTTTCTGGCGTCTGCCAAGGCTAATGGCCGCTTACACATGACTGACCAGTTTAAGAAGCCAAACCACATGACCTTTAGCGACGGAAGCCAGTATTCCAACGCAGCGACACCGGGCGGTCGATGGGTTGCTACGGGTCGCAAAAATGCTGTAGACCCAACACAGGATGAATACGTGTTTTTTGCATCGCCAGAAAATGCGCGGCACACAAACATTGATGATATGGCTTCGTATTTCGTTGGCAGTGAACCGGGCAATTATGCAGTTTACCCCTCAAACTATAAATTGCCGCGCAAATGACCGCCTTTCCGTTCCTCGGCGGCTCGTTCAACGGGCGCTCACCATCGTTTGACGCACAGCGAACGTTCAACTTGTACCCCGAGATGGGGGAAAGCGGTTCATCGCGTTCGCCTGTTTCGCTGATCGGCACGCCGGGCCTTGCGCTGTGGACCACGCTGACGGGCGGCGGCATTCGCGGCATGATCCGATTCAACGCCACCACGTCGATCATCGTCGCTGGCAACAGCGTATGGAAGGTGACCAGCGGCAAAACCGCAACTTTGCTGGGTGCAATCAGCAACAGCACGCCAACGGTCTCGATGGCTTCAAACGGCTCGCTGGTCATGCTTGTGATGGGCAACTTGAGCGGGTATTTCATTGACCCCGCTGCGGGCACCGTGACGCTGATTACGGACCCCGATTTTCTCGGCGGCGGGCGCGTTGATTATATCGACGGGTATTTCATTTGGAATGTGCCCGACACAGGCAAATTTCAGATCACACAGCTTTACGGAACCGGGATTGATGGGCTGGACTTTGCTTCGGCAGAAGGCGCGCCTGACAATCTGGTGTCGCTCTTGGTCAATCACCGCGAGATTTGGCTGTTTGGCGAGAACTCGACCGAGGTTTGGTATGATAGCGGCGGCGCGGACTTTCCGTTGCAGCGCATCCAGGGCGCATTCATTGAAAGCGGCTGCGCAGCGACAAACAGCGTTGCCAAGATGGACAACACGGTGTTCTGGTTGTCCACCGATGACCGAGGCTTCGGCATTGTTCAGCGCGCGGCGGGGTACACTCCGCAGCGAGTGTCAAGCCATGCATTTGAGACCGCTGCGGCTTCCTACAGCACGATCTCGGACGCGGTGGCCTACACCTACCAGCAGGAAGGCCACAGCTTCTACGTGGTCACGTTCCCGACCGCAGGGGCCACATGGTGCTTTGATGCATCCAACGGGCTTTGGCACGAACGGGGCTATCGTGAGGCCGATGGCGCGCTGACCCGGCACCGTTCGAACTGCCAGATGAACTTTGCGGGCGAAACGCTGGTGGGAGATTGGGAAAACGGCAACGTTTACGCGCTCGATCTCAACACGTTCACCGATAACGGGGACGCAATTGAGCGGTTCCGCATTTGCCCGCACATCACCAATGACGGCAAATATTCGTTCTATCAGGCGCTGGAACTGTTCATGCAAACCGGCGTCGGGCTTCAAACCGGCCAAGGTGTTGACCCGCAAGCGATGCTGCAATGGTCGGATGACGGCGGCTATACCTGGTCGAGCGAGCAATGGGCCGACATTGGCGCAGTGGGTGAATACGAGACCCGCGTGCGTTGGCGCCGCTTGGGCAAGTCAAGGGACCGGCTGTTCAAGGTGGCAATCAGCGATCCGATCAGGGTGGTGTTCACCGGGGCATCGCTTGAAATGATCGGGGGCAAGGCATGACTGCGATATTCATCGCGCCGCGCGTGCCAATGGTGGACCCGGCGACGGGTATTCCCACGCCGATTTGGTATCGGGCGCTGACGGATTTGTTCCGCACCTATGGTGACGGCGGCGTTTCGGATGAGCAAGCCTTCCTCTTGTATCCGAACAGCGAAAGTGATAGTCTGACTGCACTGCTCAATCAGGGAGGAGGTGATCTCTTACCTGTTGCGGGTGTGGCAGTGCCCGCTGATGACAATCTTTCGCCCGTGTCTGTTCAGACCGTGAGCGCCCCTGACGATCTAGCTCCTGTCCCCGACTTTGCGGGCATGATCGCAAATCTCCAAGCTCAGATTGATGACTTGCGGAAGGGCACGTTCTCGTGACTGTAGTTGCAAAAGCACTGGTTGACCCGCTTCAGCTTACGACTTCGGACGTGACGCAGTACACGGCGGCGACCAGCACGCGGGCCATCATCGACAAGATGACGGTGACCAACACGACCGGCGCGGCGGCGACTTTGACCGTGAACCTGGTCAAGGCTGCGGGCGCGGTGTCTGCGTCGAACACGATCATCAGCGCGCAATCGGTGGCGGCGGGTACATCCTATGTCTGCCCCGAGGTGGTTGGGCATATCCTGAACCCCGGCGACTTCATTTCGGCCAAGGCTGGCACGGCGACCGCGCTGACGTTTCGCGTTTCCGGGCGCGAGGTAAGCTGATGCTGCCTGACATTGCTTCCCCTTCCCTTCCGGCCATTGACCGGGTGCGCGCGATGGAAGCGGCGCTTTGGGCTTCGCCTGAACATCACATCGAGATTGTGCCGGTGCATCGCTTTGCGCACGGGCTTTACGTGCGTGAGGTATCGCTGCCTGCCGGGTGCATCGCGGTGGGCCATATGCACGCGCAAGAGCATGTGACGATCATTTCAAAGGGCCGGTTGCAGATCGTGACGGAGGACGGCGTTAGTGAGGTCACTGCCCCCGCAACGTTTGTTGTGCCTGCTGGCCGCAAGAACTGCGTGCATGTGCTTGAGGACGCAGTGTGGACGACGATCCATGCGTGCGAGGCCAAGACGGCGGATGAAGCCGAGGCGCTGTTGATCCTGCCCGACGAGGAGGCTGTGAAATGGCTTTCGTAGCGGTCGCTGCTGGCGTTGGGGCCATTGGTTCAATTGTTGGCGGCGCCTTGTCCGCTGGTGCGCAAAAGGACGCTGCACGTCAGCAAGCGCAACTTGGCCGTGATCAGATTGCGGAAAACGCGCGCCAGTACAATCAGAGCCGCGCCGATCTCGCGCCGTATCGTGACGCGGGCTACACCTCGCTCAAGGACTTGGTTGCGGGCACACGTCCGGGCGGGCAGTTTGACAAGGTTTTCACCAACGCCGATTTTGTCAAAGACCCAGGCTATCAGTTCCGTATGGCCGAGGGCGCGCGGGGGGTCGAGGCTTCGGCTGCGGCTCGCGGCGGTGCCTTGTCGGGCGGTGCTTTGAAGGCGCTGGCACGGTATCAGCAGGGCTATGCATCCAATGAGTTTGGCGCGGCCTATGATCGGTTCAACAGCAACCTGACGGGCCGGTACAATCGCTTGGCTGGATTGGCTGGCACGGGGCAAACCGCAACGAATACCGGCATTGCAGCGGGTCAAGACATGAACCGATTGAACGCATCGGCTCGAAACGGAATCGCAAACGCAATTGGCGATGCGGGCGATGCTACCGCTTCACAATATGCCGGTATAGGACAGACCATCAGCAGCACGGCAAACAATCTGAGCAACTATTTTGCAAACCGACCAACGGTCTATCAGCGGCTGAACAACAGCGCCTCACAGACGATCAATGACCCTGCCAACGCGGGAATTTTCTGATGGACGGCAAAATCCCTTTGCAGGCGTATGCTGTTCCGCAACTTGACATTGTGGCAACGATGCGCGGTGCGGAAGCTAACCGCAGGCAGGATGTGGCGTATGCCCAGCAGCAGCAGGCGCAGGCACAGGCACAACAGAATGCAGCGGCAAGACGCGGTATCGTGCAGCTTGCTGGCACTGATTTGGAGGCCGCGCGCAAACGGGCATTTGAGCTAGGCGACCCCGAGGCCGTTACCCAAGTCGGCAAGTTCGAAACCGATAACCATGCCCGTGCGGCTGAAATTGCACGCGGCACCGCGCCTGCGTTGCTGTCACTTAGAAACGTGCCGCATGAAGGTGTGGATCAGGCATTAAGCCAGATCGCGCCGCTTCTCGGGCAGTACGGTTTTAACGCAGACCACATTGAACAAATTCGGGAAAAGTTGAAAGACCCGGCGCAGCGCGATGGGTTCTTCAATCAGGTTCAAGTCGGCGCGCAAAATTATGCGGAATATGCCAAATCGCAAGAGCCGATAAAGCTTAGTGCTGGCGAAGGCATGTTTGTCGGTGATCCAAACTCGGGCTACAAGCAAGTTGCCGGAATGCCGGATAAGCCATCTTACGATGTGTTGCAGGGCGAAGATGGCACGTTCTATCGCATCAACAAGAGTGATGGAAGCGCAACGCCGATCTCAGTAGGCGGTGGGACAGGCGCGCCCGGAACCGCTGGCGGCAGTGCACGTTCTGCGCTGACCACGAACCCCGGCGCGCTCAAAGATGGCCCATTTGCACGCTCGCAGCCGGGTTATACGGGCAACAGCGGCGGATTTGCCACATTTGCCAACCCGCAGCAGGGTGTTGCCGCTCAAGAGGCGCTAATTCAATCGCGCTACATCGGGCGCGGGCTCAACACGATTGACAAGATTATCAGCACGTATGCCCCACAAGGGCCTGAAAACAGCGCGGCAAGCGTGGCAAATTACAAGACGTATGTTGCCCAGCGTGCTGGCATAAGCCCGACTGATCGGATTACGCCGGATAAAGTGCCCGCAGTCGCTGCGGCCATGCGTGAGTTTGAGACGGGCAATCGTCCCGGCGGTTCAGGTGGGACTTTGCGCGGTAAAGGGGCGGAAAAAGTTCGCACACTAACCCCAGCCGAAGTCGCTGCTGATCCGAGGTTGAACCCAGGCACTGTGTATCAACAGAAGCCTGATGGAACAATTGTTGCCGTGTCTGGAACAGCCGACAAAGCGGCCCGCCCCATACCGGCAACTCAAGAAGAAAACCTGTCAAAGCAGTTTGACATCTGGTCCTCTTTGTACCGGGCAAATACGACTTGGAATCCTGACTACGCGGGCAACACCGTGACGGGCGGCTTGGAAACATCGGCCCAACGTTTGATGGGCACGGGCACGCCGGGTCAGGCTGAGTGGTGGTCGGACTTCCGCACGACCGACAACCTGATCCGCAACTCAATGTTCGGTTCCGCGCTGACGGATGGGGAAAAGAAAGCGTATGAAGCGACCACAATTAGCGAAAGCACCGATCCCAAGGTTGCAGCCGCTCGCCTGAACAAGCGCGGTGACATCATCACGGGGGCATTGCGCCGCCGTGCCCGCGTGCTTGTCGCCAATGGGCATGACATCAATGCGGTGAAGGAATTGTTCGGCAACGAGCCGATGATTGTGGACGGCTTGGAAACGGCTATTCCGAGTAATCGCCAGCCTGCAAGCGCTCCTGCGTCATCCAATGGCTGGGGCAAAGCGCAGGTGGTCCGCTAATGCCTACCTACGCCATCAAAGCGCCTAACGGCAAAACGTACCACATTGACGGGCCTGCGGGCGCGACGGATGAACAGGTGCGCGCCGAGGTGTTGCGTCAGTTCCCGGACGCCGATCCATATCAGGGCCGGGCCGAAAGCGATATTGTTGGTGAGTTGCACCCTGCTGCGCCCGCAAAAGCAAAGCCTGCACCCAAACCCGCGCCTCGCACATGGGCCGGTGACTTGCTGGGCGCCACACAAAACACTCTTGGTGGCCTTGTCAAAGGCGCTGCGGGCCTGCCTGATGCTGTAACTAACGCAATCGGCGCTGCGGCGGGTTACGTAGTTCAGGGCGGCGGTCATGCGGCGGGTTATGTTGCTGACCAAGTGACCGGAGGGCCGACACTTACCAACATCGTCACTGGCAAAAAAACACTTGGGCAACAAATCCGTGAGGGGGCGGATTACTACGCAAGGCAATTGCAGCACCCCGTCACTATTGGTGGGGCGGTTGAGGCTGTGGCGCCCACTCCGCAGGATGGCACGGGCCGCACGGTTCGTGCGCTGTCAGAATTTGCGGGCGGGATGGTATCTCCGGTCAACAAATTCCTGCCAAGCGGCTCTGTCAAACCAAAAGCCAACATAACGGCTGCTGACGTTGAAAGTCAATTTTTGTCGCCAAAGATTGGCACGCCAGCGCCCACGACAATTTCGTCTGTTACAGGGCGTGGCGTAGCAAGAGAAGGTTCTGGAATCGCGGCACTCGGGCGCAAAGCTGTTGTCAGAGACGCGCGGCTGCGTGCGGCGGGTGTTTCAAACCCAACTGTCGGCATGGTTACTCGTGATCCGCGTGCATGGAATTTTGAGCGTGAAAGTTCTAAGCTTCATGGCTCTGGCGATCAGATGCTTGGCGCGATCAAGGAAGTGGAAAGCGACCTCGCCACAGCAGCGCGCACCCTTGTTGACAAGCAAGGCGGCAACATTGGGGCAGAAGCAACCGGCCAAGGTGTTAGCAAGGTTCTGGCGGAAAAATCCGCACAACTTAACCAGCAAGTCAGCGCGCTATATACGCGGGTGCGTGACAAGTTCGGCAACGTCCGCGTCCCTACGTTGGAAAACCTGAAGCAAGCGCAGGCACATCCTGATTGGGCGGATAATGCCGAATTTGACGATATGGCGGCAGCAATTAACAAACGTTTGGCGCGCTACGCTGATGCCGATGGTGGATTGCAAGGACTTTCGGTCAACCAGGCCGAAGAATTGCGCAAGTTTGTCGGGGGGCTGGGGAAAGACAGCAAGCAAACCTACGCCATGCGCC
Organism: Novosphingobium sp.; assembly: GCF_037133355.1. Lineage (GTDB taxonomy): Bacteria > Pseudomonadota > Alphaproteobacteria > Sphingomonadales > Sphingomonadaceae > Novosphingobium. The sequence continues at coordinate 18,906 of NZ_JBAXOI010000026.1, forward strand.
GAATATTTCAAAACGCGCTTGATTCTGATGTGATCGACACTGTTGGTGGAGCGCCGTTCGCTAGTGCGCGGGCGGCGGCTGCAAAGCGGTTTGATGAATTTAGCAAAACCTTTGCGGGCAAAGTGGCGGCTGGCGATGTGACGCCAGAACTGCTCACTGATCGCCTTTTGAGCCGCGCCACATCGTTAAGCGATCTACGTGCGATGCGCGGGTCATTGCTGGTTGGCAAGCAGGCCGCACAAGGCAAAGAGGCGTTGAACGCAGTGGGCGGACACGCGCTTGACACGATGTTTTCCAAAGGCATCTCGCCTGATGGGAAGGTCAACGGCACCCAGATTTACAAACAGTTTGAACAACTCGCGCCTCGCCTACAAATCATCCTTGGCCCCGCACGGTATAAAGAGGTTCGCCGCCTTGCGCTTGCGGCGAGGGACGCAACAGCGGAGGTTCCGTTTTCCGCCGTCAACAATAGCAACACGGCTTCGGCTGCGGCCAATATGTTTCCCGAAATTGCGGCTAATGGCAATAAATTACTGCCCAATCTCGCTAGACGTGTTGGCAGTGCTGTTGCTGGCGGTATTGGCGGCGGTCCGATTGGCGCTATTGCTGGTGATGCCACAGCTCAAGCAGCAAACGAAATGATTGGCAAACGGGCTTTGGCGGAAGTGGCAAAACAAGCCAAGGCGCAAGTTGACATTGCCCGCGATCCTCAAGCAGCAGCGGATTTTATTCGCACTCTATCCAATCGCGCGGATGTTGACCCCATCGTGCGGCAATTTGCGATTAAGTTAAGGGAAAAACTTGCAATTGGTGCACGCAACGGTGGTGCACTTCCTATTTCACAGGCCATTAGTAAGAGGCTCAACGATAACGTCGCTAGTGCTGCGGTGGCAAGCGACGGAAAAGAACAGCAGCAACAGCAACAGTGAACGCTTAAGCCATATCGGGCGCGGCACGGCCATCAAGAGGTAACACAGAACCAGGACGTGCCAGACCTTCAACTGAAACCCCATCGTTGCGATAACGAAGGACCATAACATGACCTTGCCCCTTCTGCCAAACCCCCGGCAGCAATTCTTTGGCTCTGACGGCAAGCCCTTGGCCGGGGGCAAGGTCTACACGTATGCTGCGGGCACCAGCACACCCAAGGCCACGTACACCGACGCGGCGGGCACCACCCCGAACGCAAACCCGATCATCCTGAACGCGCGCGGTGAGGCCACGGTGTTCTGGAGCGGAACTTACAAGGTCACCCTGACCGATTCCAGCGGCGCCACGATCTACACGCAGGACAACATCACTGCGCCCGATATTGGCGTGTTTGCCGATCTTGCCAGCACGGCAACCGGCAAAGGTGCGGCGCTTGTCAGTTATGTCGCGCCTGCCAGCGCTGTAAGCGATACAGTCGAGGGCGTGCTTGATGATGACGTTCGCGCCAATTCGTATAGCCAGCTTCAATCCGCTGCTGATTACGCAGCCAGCCTGACGGATGGCATTGCTTCGATCCGAGCGCGAGTGAACCTTGGTGCGGCCAATTACACGGTGTCGTCTACGCTGATGCACTTTGAAGGTCAGACTTGGCAGGGCATGGGCAATGCGGAAGCGTCGGACCGGCTTGCCTCGCGCATCACGGTCAGCACCGACAACATCGACGGCATCCGTATGCAGGGGCATCAGGTTGGTAGCTCACAATACTGGAACTACGGCCAGTGGGACAACTGGATGATTATCGGCAAGGGGTCCACCTCAACCTCTGGCTGGGCGATAAACTGGTTCGACGGCACCAATGACCTACGCCCGCAAGGCCAGACAACAGTGCGCCGGGTAACTTTGCGGAACTTCGCCAGCGGCGGCGGGCGCATGAACCAAGGCGCGCTGGAAACCCGAGTGGCTGATGTCAAAGTCATGGACGCGGGAGGCCCTGGTTGGTACTTTAAGGGTGTCACCAACGGTGTCCAAAGTGTCGTGTTCGATGGGTTGGCTTGCGATCACTGCCTGACTGCTGCGCTCTATCTCGACACTCCCGCGTCTGATGGCCACGTCTCTGTTCGCGATCTTAAATCAGAGGCGGGCGTCAACTACCAGTTTGGGCCGAAAATCACATTTACCGCATCGTGTGCAGGGACGGCGCTCACGACCACAGGAAGCCCCGGACTGGCTATCGGAACGGTTGTCTATGCAGCGGACGGCACAAGTCTTGGCCCGGTGACCTCCGGTGCTGTCAACGCATGGGTCGTTCAGACGGGCGGCACATATGCCAGCCAAACCATGTCGGGCTATACGGCAATCAGCCAACAGAATGCGTTGCTCATCAACACGCCTGCCATCGGCGCAACCGTTGTTCTGGACGGCGCAACGCATATCAGCAGCGGCTCGAATAACACCATGCCCGGGTCAGTGATCAAATTGACCAATGGAAGCAATACACCGATGATCCGGTGGCAGAATGTGTACGTTCGCAAACTTGCCGCACAAGTCAATTACCCGACCACAACGTTTACTGGCGGCTGCGTTGCAACGTTGACTGCAGACGCTGTGACCTCAATCAGCGATGCGGTTGCTATTGGCGGCTATGCTGCGGCCCCGACGGTTTCCTTAGTTGGCGGCGGCGGAACGGGTGCAACAGCCACGGCGGCAATTGTTAATGGCCGTCTGGTCATTACGGTCACGGCGGGCGGCAGTGGCTATACTAGCGCTCCAACGGTTTATCTCAATAAAGAGCCCGGACTTCTGGACGACGATGTTTATGGCATCACGATCCAGTCAAAGTTCAAAAGCGCGAATTACGGCAACGATATGCGCGGTGACTTTAGCCGTGGCAGCGGGGTGTATTGGTGCCTTGGCGCGGCTTACGATTACCTGTCCACAAGCGTTGAGGCACCCGGTTGGCAGCTTGCTGGTTCTACTCCGGGCATATCGCTTTACGCGACTGGGGCGGCTGCGGACACGCGCAAGGTTTTGCTCGTCAATTCAAGTGGCAATTTCTCAATCCGCACAGTTACAGACGCCGGTGCATCTACCATTGCGCTCAACGTCAACAATTCGGCGGGCGTGCCTTCGAGCGTTGAGGTTAACACGATCTTTCGGCCTTCGACCGACAACACGCGGACCTTGGGCACAACCTCGCTGCGGTGGTCTTACATTCACACTTTCTATGCTCGGACGCACGGCCTGACTGTTGCCACACTTGCGGCTGCGGCCACAGCGGGTGCTGGCGCGCGGGCGTTTGTCACTGACAGCAACGTAGCGGCGGCGGGCAACTTCGGCAACGTGGTCGCGGCAGGCGGTGCCAATGGTGTGCCGGTCTACTCGGACGGCACAAACTGGAGGATTGGCTGATGGCCCCCTCTGAACCAGCAAAAGAGGGGGGAGCCTTGACCCGTGCAGAATGGATGGCAGCGGCGGGCTTGGTCCTGTCAGCTTTATCGTGGGCCTACATGGCGGGCGTGATGGTGCAGCAGATCGGCGACCTTGACCGGCGTGCGACGGCGCTAGAGGCGGGCCGTGCGGTGAACGCGGCCAAGATCGAACAGCTTCTCATCACCAGCGCGCGGATCGATGCCAACGTGGCGGCGCTGACCGAACAGGCGCGCGAACGCAGGAATAACCGCTGATGGCATTCTCCGATGCCCTTGCTGTCCTGCTCAAAGAGGAAGGCGGCTTTTCGAACGACCCGGTCGATCCGGGTGGCGTCACAAATCTTGGCGTCACCGCAAAGACCTGGGCGGAATACACCGGCAGGCCCGCAACCGAGGCTGTCATGCGAGGCTTGACACAGGTCGCCGTCGCGCCGCTCTACAAGTCCCGATATTGGGACAAGGTGGCGGGCGACCAGCTGGGCGATGGGCTCGGGCTCATGGTGTTTGACTTCGCAGTGAATGCAAACCCCAGACGCGCTGCGAAGATGTTGCAAAAGATCGTGTCGGCCATACCTGACGGGCAGATCGGGCGCGGCACGCTTGAAGCGGTGCAGGCCTATTCCATGCGGAAAGGCATCGACACGCTGATCGAAGCCTATGCCGACGCTCGGCGGGATTACTACCGCGAACTGCCGACCTTCTGGCGCTTCGGCAAGGGCTGGCTTGCACGCGTTGGCCGGGTCGAGGACGCCGCTTTGGCGCTGGTGAAATGACCCGCGCGCAATTCATCCGCGCCGTGAAGGAATGCGCTGCCTACGTGGCGCTCATCACGGTCGGCATTCTCATCATCATAGGGGGCTGACATGAACTTCATCGACGACATCAACCAAGCGTGGCGCTTTGCATCGGTTCGCCTTGCGGTGATTGCTGGCATAATCGCCGCATGGGCTGCGGCGTATCCGCAGGACTTTGCGCAGCTTGTCGGCGCGTTGCCTGAATGGGCGCGGCCTCTGATTGGGCTGGCCGTGTTCGCTGCCGCCACGCTGGCCCGTGTGACCAAGGTTGGCGGGCAGGACACGCCGCAGTGATCGGACTGCTCCCCATCCTCGCGCGCTGGCGCGTCGGCCTGTCAATTGCTGGCGCGTTGGCAGTGTTCGGGCTGATCGTTGCCAGTTGGCACTACCGGCACGCCTACCACGCCGAGAAGGCGCTCAGGAAGGCTGACCGGGCCGCCTATGCCGCCGCGCAGTCCGAGGCCACCGTTATCGCCAAGCGCGCGCTGGACGCCGCCGAGGCCCGCTACAAAAGGAATGCAGACAATGCCGACCAAGCCTTTCAATCCAAGCTGGCGGACGCTCGCCGCTCTGCTGCTGACTATGTGTCTGCTCACCGGGTGCGCGCCTACGCTCAAGGTCCGACCAGCGGAACCGTTGCCAGCGCCGAAGGTCGCGGTCCCGGCGTTCCTGCAAGCCTGCCCGCCGATGCCGTCATGGTATCCGAAGGGGACGTGCAAGCCTGCACTGACGCGGTGACATACGGAATCGGAGCCCACGATTGGGCTAAGGGGCTGTGATGGAGCGGCGGCAATCCCTGCCTAACCGGTTTCAGGACGCGACACGCGCGCCGCCCCATCCGCACTGCACCTTGCAAGTATAAAGCCCAAAAGCGACGGACCTGTGCAGCCCGCATTGAATACATGAAGCCTGATACCGGGTCAACGGCCAAGAGGTGACGATGTGCAGTCCGACAAATATTCTCCGTTCGAAGAATATGCGACACCGCGTCAGCTTGAACTGATCGCAGCCATTCGCCTTCACGGCTCGGAGAACGCAGCCAACGCAGCCCTCGGTATGGCAAACGACAAGGTTAGCGCGAGTATGCGCCGCCTACGCGCCACTGCTGCCCGGCTTGGTTACGCACCAGGGCATTTTCAGCATGGCGTGGCGCCGGGCTTTGCGATCTCTAAAGTCACCGTCCAGCGCGGCGCGGATGGCTCTGTAGAGCGCGTGTGGGAAAGGCAGTCACCAACTACCGAGAATGCGCTAGAGGCTCTCAGGGAGGCTGTGGCGGGCATTCTGGAGCCCATTAAGCCGGTCAATCCTATCCCGGCCCCACACGGTGCTAACGACGACCTTTGCAACCTCTACACGTACAGCGACTTTCATCTCGGTATGTTGGCCCAAGAGGAAGAAGGCGGCGCTAACTGGGATATAAAGATCGCAGAGCGCACGCTGGTCAGCAGCTTCTCCATGATGCTCGCGCAATCGCCATCTGCCCACACTGGAATCGTCAACATCCAAGGCGACATGCTGCACTCAGATGGGCTGTTGCCGGTCACGCCTGCGCATCGGCATGTGCTGGATCAAGACGGGCGGTTCAGCCGTATCGTGTCGGTGGCGATCCGGTCGATCCGCGCGCTGATCCACATGGCGCTGGAAAAGCATCCTGCCGTCCATGTGGTCATCTGTGAGGGCAACCACGACGAAGCCAGTTCGGTCTGGCTGCGGCTCATGTTCCAGGCGCTTTACGAGAACGAGCCGCGCGTGACGGTCAACGCCTCCGAACTGCCGTTCTATGTGTTTGAGTGGGGCCGCACGATGCTGGGATTCCACCACGGGCACAAGGTCAAGAACGAGCAATTGCCGCTCCTGTTCGCCGCGCAATTCCCTGATGTGTGGGGACGAACGGTCAAGCGGGCGGTCCATTGCGGGCACCGGCATCATTGCGACGAGAAAGAGTACAACGGCGTCACGGTCGTCCAGCATCCGACCATTGCAGCGCGCGATGCTTACGCGGCTCGGGGTGGGTGGATTGCAGATCGAGCGGTGCAGAGCATCACCTACAGCAAACGGTTTGGTCAGGTTGGCCGCGTGTTCGTCACGCCTGAAATGCTACGGGAGGCAGCATGAAAGCCCAAGAACTCTACCATTGGCTCGGCTCTGAAGCCCGCGCTGTAGCGGATTGGTGGGCGTCTCAGGAACAGCTTGTGCGGGAGCTTCCTGCGCTGGACGGGACTGAGGAAGATGGCTGATCCCGAGCGGGAAGATTCCCCGGCCAAATGGCAGCAATCGGGCGAAAAGTTCCCGAGCGGTAACATATGTGATACCCTTGGCGGTATAAACGGAACATATAGCTTACAGGGTATATCTGCACCATATAACGTGCAGGGTATGAGCGATAACCCGACCGCTTATAGATCATCCGGCATCGCCCTGCTTGAACGCGCTGGTCACGCAGCCCGCGAGCTAGGCCCGTTCTCCGACAAGCTTGACGGGTTCCTGGGGCAAGTGGGCCTGATCGCCATCAAGATGATGAAGCAACCGCTGCCGGATTGCTCGGACGATCTGGCGATGCTGGCGCGGATGGTCAGGGAGTAGCCTCGGCACGGGCGCGTGCCTCTAGGATGGCGGCGGGGTTGAGGGCGCGGATGGCGCATTCGTAATCGTACAGCGTATCAATGCAGCAATCGTCCCATTGCTCGCCGTCCGGTATCTCAAACGCGTCCGCCGCCGCCTCCCGCATGATCTCCGCCCCTTCGATCCGTGCGCGGGCCACTTGCTCGCGGAGGCTGCGGATTTCGGCGGCGGCTTCGTGGCAGGCGGCTTCGTGCCAGTCGTGGTCGATGTTGAGCAACCGCGTCACCAGATCATCCGGCATTTTGGTTCTCCTGTAGGGCTGCTCGGTCTTCTTCAAGTTCAGTCCTAAACTTGAAGTACCACTGCCCAAACACATCAAAATGGTTCAGCACAAAGGCCATGTTGTCGGCTTGACGGGTCAAAGCCTCCCGCAGTTTCTTCTCTCGCGCCTCTGCTGCTGTGGCGCGGGCTTCAAGCTCTGGCGGGTTATCATGCCACCATTTCGCGCATGTCGGGAACAGTACTTCGGGAACATCCTTGCCGCAGGTTTCGCAGTGTAGTTTCATGTCACCGTCCTCGCTTTCTCTATGGCCGCAAGCAGGGCTTCGGCGGGGGTGGAACAGTACGCATCCCATTCGCCAGTCGTGCCATCTGCGGTTGGATTGATACGACACCACCACCCTGAATTGACACCGCGCAGGTCCATGTGCCAGTCTTTCGGAGTGAGCATCATCGCCGCATCCAGCCATGCTTCGGCGTCGAGTAGGCGGGTGAAGCGGTTGCGCATCCAAGCGATACGACAATCTGGATATGCGCGCTCCCACGCCTCCTCCAGCTTTTCACGCATTGTTCGGCTCCTTGGGTGGGTGGGCGTAGAGAAACCGTTGCTGATAGCCCTTGTCCACAAACCACGCGGTTTGCGTAGCATCTTCCGGGACGAAAAGTGGTTCCGTCCGTGTGCCGCCGGGGTGGTCCCAATATGATGCTACCGGCACAGCCTCCCGCTCGGCAGCGATGCGGCGGGCGAGGGCTTGAAACGCCTTGCTGTAGTTCGTGAAATGGCGCTCGGGGTAGTACGGAATGTCTGCCTCCTCACACGCAGCCCGGATGTCTGCTTCGGTTGTTTGGGTCATGGTTTCCTCCTGAGAGCAAAGCAGCGTGTCGATACAGTTTCTCTACGCCAAGCTGCCTGCTTATACTGCTCCGCAACAAACTGGCACTGGGACTGATCGACCATCTGCTGCATCGGCAAACAAACCGAATGCAGGTCGCCCCCTCCAGCGGCAGTGCAAACAATTAGATACCAAAGCATCACTTCACCCCCAGCGCGGCGATGGCTGCGCGTGCTTGATCGCCGGGGTGGGCGTCGGCGCAACGGAACTCCCCTTTCTCAACGCAAGGGCAAGCCTTGGGGCCTAATGCAGCCTGACAAAGCGCCATCCCTACGGTTGCCACCGCATCCGGCCCGATCAGGACGATCTGCTTGGCGCGGTAGGCGTTGACGAGGGCGACGACGAGTTCGGCGTCAGCTTCGTTCCCGCCAAGGTGCGCACCTGTCCAGTGGTTGTGGTCTGGGTACAACGGCCCTACACCCTGCGCTACCCGCCAGAGAGCGTCGCCTACTTCGATCTTTCGCCCTTCCTTTTTGGCGTATGCCACATCTGAGTCGTCGGCGGTGCAAACGGACCAGTCTACAGTCCACACCCCCTGCGTAGCCGCCCGATCCAGCGCGGCGAGTTGTTCCTTATCCATACTCACTCACTCCTCAAAACCGCACGTCCAGATCGTGCCATGTGTAGTCGTCAAAGCCCAGGTTCAGCCGTAGCCATGTGCGGAGGGCGTCACTCACGCCCCACCCCCATCGCTATCGGCCTTGGTGTCACGCAAATGCAGGTGGGCGAGGGTGACGCGGCGGATCAGGTCGAGGGCATCAAGCCTCGCGCGCATCGTCTGGCCGGGTGTGCAGTTTGCCCAGCGTGCAGTTTCTACCGCCCATGCCTCAAGCTCGGCGCGGGTGGTGAAGGTGAAATTACCTTCCGCACTTTCGCTGTAAGCCTTTGATTTCAGCGTGTGGATAACTGGCGCATTCCGCAGCGTGCCGCCCGGATTGCCGTCATTCACGCCGGTTTTTGGTACCGGCATTCGGAGGTTCGAATCCTCCCGCCCCAGCCAGCACTTAGCTGGTTTTTGCGTGTTCATTCCGCAGTCCCTTCCGCAGATTGCTTTGGCATTCTCTTGCGCGCCCGATCATACAGGCGGCGAAACTCGACATTTTGCTCCTGCCGCGCAGCTTCGATCTTGGCGATTCGCTTGGCTTCGGCGGCGGTCAGGTAGTCGCGCCACGTCATGCGGCCTCGGCTTCCGCCATGTACGCTGCAAATTCAGCCTGCCCCGCGTCGGTCTTGAGGTAAGAAACGATTCCCCAAGCCGCCTTGGCTTCGCGCTTGAATACAGCCGGAGACAAACCGCCAAAAGTGCGAACCGCTCCAGCCATAACGTCCATGATCTCGGCAACGTCCGCAGGATCGGTAACGCCAGTGTATTTGGTGATTGTTTGCTCGATCCAGTTGGACATATCGCATCTCCTTGTTCCGCATATAATACGGAAACCGTTCCACGCGTCAAGCGGAAAACTTTTCCAACCGCGCAACCGCAGAATTGCTCTGCGCCGCCGTCATGCTCTGATACCGATCCATCATCTCGTTGACCGTCTTGACCGTCCAACCCAGCATGGCGGCGATCTCTGAAGGCGTGCATCCCGCGTCGGCAAGCATGGTGCAGGTTGTGCCGCGCAGATCGTGGAAGTGCAGCCCGTCAAGGCCTGCTGCGAGCGTCACCTTGCGCCAAGCGTGCATGAAGTGCGTCGGCCTCGGCTTCACACCCCACGGCTTTCCGCTGTCCGTTGTCAGGATCGTTGCGGCGCGCTTTGGCGTAGCGTCGAGCAAGGTCCGCAGCGTGGAGTAGACCGGCATATCCACCTTGCGTTTGCGCTTGCCCTGGCGGAACGATAGCCGCCCATCTTGATAGGACGACCAGCCAAGCTGCAACAGGTCGCTCTGCCGCTGGCCGGTCCACAGTGCCAGTTCAAGGGCTAGGCGCATCTCAGGCGGCGCTACGGCGCGAAAGGCGGCTAGGTGTTCCGGCAACCATAGCTTGTCGCTGCGGTCGGCGTGGTAAACCTTCTTCGGTCGGGTTGCGTGGTTGTGCGCAATCATCCCACGATCCCGCGCCCATTCGAGGATGATGCGCAGCACGCCGAACACGGCATCGGCTTGACGCGGCGAGGTCAGGGCCATGCGGTCGCGCCAATCCAGCAGGCGCTTGCGAATCTTGGGGTCTTCGATCACCTCAAGCGGATACGCGGCAAAGGCGGGTGTCTTGTCGGTCAGCTTGGCGGCTGCGATCCGGTCGAGGTGTGCCAGATAGTCGCGCTTGGTCCGGTCGGCCAGCTTGGCAAAGGCGGCGCTCTTGCGATAGCCGTCAATCACCTCTTGCAGCGTGCCGGTCACGCGCGCGCGGCGGGGTGCATCGATCAGGGCGTTATAGGCGCGCATGAAAGCAGGCGTGCCGGGTGCGAACGATTCATGTTCATCGCCCGCCAGCGCCTTGATGGCACCAACCCCGCGAAGGTTGTAATATTCCACCCATGCGCCGGTCGCTAGGCGCTTGCGGGATACGTAGACGCCCTTGAGCTTAAGCCGCATGGTTTCGGTCCCACTGTTCAAGCGGCGATGGTGCGGGGCCTGTGGTGCGCTTGTCCAGACCGGCGATGCAATCAAGGCTGTGATCGTGCGCGCGGATGTCGTATCGATCCGTTCCGGGGACGGGACCAGGAACAATCCCCCGCCGCCGCCAGTTGTCATAGGTGCTGGCCGATATGCCGCCGAGATGCTGGCAAATGCCGTCTTTGGTGGTCAGGCGGGTCACGAAACATACGGGACGGCTTGTTAGGCACGTCCCGCTCCCTTGAGAAACTGGTTAGCGCAAGTTCATCTGCGCGCGTTTGGTGGCGTTGGCCGTGCGCCAGGCTTCGAATCGCATCCGCTTGCCTTCGGCTCTGGCCTTCAAGGTTTCAGCCTCCATCGCGGCGGCAAACCAATCCTCTTTGGCCAGTTCATAAACCGGGTCGCACTCGGCAAGTTCGGCAGCTTCGGCGGCGCTTTTGACGGTGGCCTTGTGCTTGATGAACATGGCGGCGCGTACCGACTTGCGGCGATAGTCAAGCTGCTCGGCACGGACCTTGGCTTGCCCCGCTTCGATGAACAGGCGCTCGGCGTCATCAATCGCGTGGTCTATGGTTGCGGGTGCGTTCATGCTGCCTCCTGCCTGATCCGGCGTATCTCGGATGCCTTGGGGCTGGTGCGGCAAAAGGCATCGATCAGGATTTCAACATCTTGACCGGCCTGTTTCCAGAACGTGCGCTCCCCCACTTCATGCTGTTTGCGGTGACAATCGCGGCACAAACTGACGGCCCGGTGGTCATCCGGCTTTTGCCCCATGCCAGCGCCGGAACCGAGGCGAACGTGCGCCGCCTCAATTCCTGCATCGCTATGGCAGACAGAGCAGCAATGGTTGCGCACGAACCCAAGGTGAGCTTGTGAGCGCCAACGGGTTTCTGCCTTGGGCTTTTTCGGTTTGCGGGGCGGGAGCATGGCGTCACGAAATGCTATTCATGGACAGAAATGGGATAGAATCCTCGTCCAGATCGTCACGCGGCGGCGGTGCGCCTCGGCTTCCATCGGGAACGCGCTGGGCCTGCCCGCCTTCTGACCGACCACCCTGCAACGCAATATCATTGGCGCGGATGTTCAGTTGCGGCTTGCCCTCATATTCGCCCAGGCTGAACTCACCCGATACGGTGACGGACACACCCTTCAGCAGATACAATGCGAGAGCCTCGCCGCGCTTGCCCCAGAGAGACACGCGCCACCAGTTCGTGGCCTTGTCGCGGCCATTGCGGTAATCGACCGCCACGGTGAATGAACAGACGGGATCACCGCCTTGTGTGCGGCGAAGTTCGGCGTCTCGGCCAACTCGGCCAGCAATGGTGATGTTCTGCATTATGCAGCAACCTTTCGTTCATGGAAAATGATGCCAGGAATAACCCGGCGCGTTGCTTCGTTGCGGGCGTCCTTGTCCGCAAGCTGCTGGATCAGGCCGGTGAACATTTCCGGCTGTTCCGCGAGGTAGTGCAGAAGCGCGGCCTTGCGGTCGGTAATCTCGGCTTCCCAGTAGGTGCGAAGGCCGGTCGGTCTGCGGTCCAACTTGTTTGCCTGCACCTGAAACGCCTTGGCCTGCTGCGCTTTGGCTTCGGCCTCAAAGCGGTCGTCCAGATCATCGCTCTGAAATGCCGTCAGCGCCGCTTGACGCGCTGCCTCGGCTTCTTCGCGGGCTTTGCGCGCGGCTTCATCAATGGCGCGCTGTTTGGCCGTACGGTAGGGCGTGAGCGCCTTTTTGATGGCGTCGGCGGCAATGTCGCACCGATCCAGCAAAGGCTTCCACTTGGCCTGTACCGCCTTTGCCGCATCATCGTGCGGCTTCTTCTCGGCAACGCGTTCCTTGTCAGCCTCTTTCTTGGCCTTGCGGAACTCGTCCAAAAGCTCGTCTAGTGCCTGCTCTTGCTCATCATTGGTAGCCTCGCCAATGCCGTTAGCGATGCTGAACAAGTCCTCAATGTGCAAAGACCATGCCTCAAACGGCGGCGGCGTGTTATGTCCCTTTTGCGTCATGATTCACCTGTCAGTAAGGGATGCTGTCAGCATCAATGTCGGCGTAAGCATCGGCGGGCTTGGAAGCTTTGCCAGCCAGCTTTTTGTTGAGAAGCGCGCGGGCTTCATCAAAGCGATTGGCGGGCATGTCCTTGACGCTGGCAATTGCGAAGTGTGCGCAAAAGGCTTTTGCGTCGGCCTTGGTCTTTTCGATCAGGTCCGTTAGAATACCCCATTGCGCTGCGGTGATGGCAAGCTGGGGGCTAACCTCGCGTTCCTCGCTATGTCCCCCGGCCTGCTCTTGCGGGGGCACTTCGGCATACTGCCCCTCGACCACATCGCGCGGCGCTTCGGCCACAATGTCCTGCACCTCGCCCACCTCATAAAGCCCGCTTGTCGCGCTGGGGCACACTGACCGGACGCCTTCGCTGATAACCCGGCTGCGAAGCATCTGGCGTGGGTACTTCTTCCACATGGGCGTGCTGATACCGGCTTGCTGGGCGCGCTTCATGGTCCAATCAATTCGGATGGTGCCGCCCTGCGGATGAGCAAACGTAGCATCTGCCAGATCGTCGGTGAGTGCGTGCCATTCAACCTTGCCGCCACTGGCGATAAAGTCGCGCAGCATCGCCTCCGCCTTCTTGGCGGGCATGCCGTTGATAATGTGGTAATCGCGGAATACCACGGCAGGGTGCTGCCCTTCGGCCTGTGCCAGAAGGCAGAGCGTAAGCACGGCGTTAGGGTCTTTCGATCCGAACAAACCGCCCTTGGCAATGGCAAGCGCAACACGTTCAATGTCGCTCATGCTGAAAGCCGGGATTGTGGTGATGGCGTTCACTTGCGGTTCTCCAAAGGCAGGCGCGGCTCGTTGTCACGGCGCGGTTCGTAGAAGCGGGTGCCGTCAGCGCGGCGCAGGGGCCAAGCGCGGTCGGGGCTCTGGCGGTGGGTGAAGTGGGTGCAATGGTTCACGGCATCACAATCCAAACAAGAGTGAACACAGCGCAGAACATCGGCACGACCCAGAGGACCGGCCAGAACTCGCGCGGGTTGGTGCGGATCAGGTGGAGGGCGGCGCGCATCAGAAAGCCTTGGGGCCGGTTCTGCGCCCATCAGACACAGGCGCTTCCCATTCGGCCTCAAGCTCGGCACGGCGCTGGGGCGTCATCGCGCGCAAATGCCGGTTGGCTTCGATCACGTTGCGGTGGCGCAGTTCGTAATCGGCGGCTTCAAGGACGTTCGCCCACGTTGTGGTGCGGGCGGTCATGCTGCAACACTCCGCAAAGCGGCAAGCGCGGTCTGCACTTCTCTCTCATGGTCAAACCCGCCTTCGCGGATAATCCGGGCGTAGGCTGGGATATGCTCGGCCCAGACGGTTAGGGTATAGTTGGGCGTTGGGTTTTTCATTGACAGCCGAACGTACTGTTCCGCCGCAATGTCGCGGGCGCGCTGGAGGAGATCGCTCATGCTTCCAGCCCTCCCATGCGGTCTATCATCTGCTGGTCACGGCGCTGTTCGTAGAGCCAATCGCCGTAGTCGGCGGCCCGGTCATGCTCGTCCTCGCCGGTCACGATGCGTTCGGCCTGCGTGTAGGCCTCGGTGTAGGCCTTCGTGACGGGGGCCAGCGCGTCGATCAGAGCCTCGGACATTTCCGGCTCGGGATCGTCAATGCCGGGTTCGAGCAGCCAGCCCAGCACGGTCAGTGCCTCGGCTTCGGTGAGGTTCGCGAACTGAGCGCGAAAGGTGGGGGAAATGGTCATGGCGCAATACCCCTCAGAAGTTCCAAGGGGTGGCGCCAAGCGCCTTGGCGACCGCGCGAGCTTCACGCTTGCCGATCACATCGTGCTGTTCGAGATACGTGCGAGCGCCGTTCTCAATGCGGGTGATGTCAAGGGTGGGAAGGCGGGTTTTGCTGCCGGTGGTATATTCGGCTGCGAGGACTGCTTGTGCCATGTGGGCGTCTCCTGCCGCTCGGTGCGGCGTGAGACAGACAATACACGTTGCGTTTATGGCGTCAACAACGAAATGTGTATGTTTGAGGCAAAAAAATGCCCTTGTCCGCCATCCACGGGAGGCATAAGCATATCTACCTAGATCATGAGGGTTTTAGATGACCGTGGATGAGGCACTTAGCGCGGCGCTGGACGGGATTTTAGTTGCCACGCAGCTTGAGCTGCGAGCAGCGCCCGAGTCTGAGCATCGCCGCCTGACGGCAAAGACGCAAGCAGCCGCAGAGCTTCTTCAGCGGCTTGAGCAATCACCGATGCGCGAGGTGCTGGCATTCCGTCCAGTTCCAGAATGCGGCGAAGCACAACCTCGATATCAACGGGCGCAGCATCGCTAACGCCTAGCAGCCAATCGGTTGTGGTGCGCAGTGCAATCGCAATCCGCGCGAGCGTTTCCAGATCGGGATTACGGGTGCCGGTGACGTAGTTGCCGAACCTGGCGGTGCTGCACTTGGATGCTCGCGCGGCTTCTGCCTGCGAGATTCCCAGTTCGTCGAACCGCTGCCTGATCCTGGTGCCTAAGCTATCCATCATAACTGAGTGTAGGCGGCCAACCGCCGTTGATTTCAATAAACGATTTGCTCTTGCACCTTATCAACGTTGCGTGTACGTTTCGGGGCATGGCAAAAATCAAACACCCGCACAGCGCGTTGATAGACCAAGCCGGATCGGCAACGGTCTGCGCTTTCTTCGCCCTTAGCCCGCAGACGCTGCACATGTGGCGGGTGCGCGGCATTCCCCAGATCAAGCGCATCGCGTTTGCCAAGATGTGCGCAGAGCGCGGCGTCCCGGTTCCCGCTGATTTTTTCCAAGCGTTTGAGAATCGGAGCGCCGCAGCATGACCACCGCTCTCATCATCATCGGCGCGGTCGCGCTGTATTTCGCGGTCGCGCTCTGGTTCGCCAGCAAGTTTGGGCAGGCCATCAAGCGGGCGATGGGCGAGTGATCGACCGCGATTCCGAAAGCGGCGCATGGGCCAAGGCTCTGCAAGCGCCCTGCACCTATCGCACGGTCAGCGAATACCTTTCCCGCGCCGCCGATCCTCTCCCGGTGGCTGCGGATGCCTGCGGGACGGCTGAGATCAATCCCCTCGCCGTCCCGCCTTTCTCTGATGATGATCCTTTCCATATCGAAAGATATACATCGTGACCGATCCAAATGTCCTGTCACTTTTTCCGCCGCCATCCCTAGAGGATTGTGAGAACGCCATTAGCCGCGCGCTGCTGCGTCTGCGGGCTGACGGCCATCACCGGGATGAACTGGCGCGCAAGCTGAATTGCAGCGCCAGCACGATCGACAATGCCAGCAACTGCCGCACGCAGCTTCACTTCGAGAGCGTGGCGCTGCTGGCCTACCATTACCCCGATGTGTGGCCGCTGATCGAAGGCCTGTGGTCGCTGCGCCCCATCGCCAAGCCAACGCTTGATGACCGCATTGAGCGGATTGAGCGCGAACTGGATGCTATTCGGGAGCAGGCGGCATGAGCGCGTACGAAGCATTTCTTGCGCGCAAGCTGATTACAGACCCCATGACGGGCCTGTCGCATGTTCCCGCGCTCCCTGATTGCCTCTTTCCGCACCAGCGCGATATTGTTGCTTGGGCGCTGCGCCGTGGCCGGGCTGCACTGTTTGCTGGCACCGGGCTGGGCAAGAGCCTGATGGAGCTTGCATGGGCGCAAGCCGTCCATACCGAAACCGGCAAGGACATTCTGCACCTCGCACCGCTTGCCGTGTCAAACCAGTTGGCGCGGGAGGCTGACAAGTTTGGCATCGCGGCGCGCGTGGTTTCGACGCAAGGCGATTGTGAACCCGGCACTAGCATCACCAACTATCAGAAGCTGGATCACTTCGACATGTCGCGCTTTGGCGGCGTCATTCTGGACGAAAGCAGCATTCTCAAGAACGTGGACGGGCATTACCGGACCAAGTTGATTGAGGCTTGCCAGTCCATTCCGTTCAGGCTTGCCGCCACTGCCACCCCGGCACCGAATGACTTTATGGAGCTTGGCAATCATGCCGAGTTTCTGGGCATCATGAAGTACACCGATATGCTGGCGACGTTCTTCACGCATGACGGCGGAGACACTCAAAAATGGCGCTTGAAGGGCCACGCCGAAAACGAGTTCTGGAAGTGGATGGCATCATGGGCCGTCATGCTGCGCAAGCCTTCCGATCTTGGTTATCCCAACGAAGGCTATGACCTGCCGCCGATGCAGTACGTGTCGCATATCGTGGCCGCAGACTACGCGCCGAACGCTGACACGGGAATGCTGTTCCCGATGCAGGCAGAGACACTGCAAGAGCGCATTGGGGCGCGCAGGGCGACTGTAGAGCATCGTTGCAAGCTGGCCGCGCAAATCACGCCGATGGATCGCCCATTCGTGTGGTGGTGCAATCTCAATTCCGAAGCCGAGTTGCTGGCAAAGTTGATCCCAGGATCAGTAAACTTGCACGGCGGTCTGTCGGAAGCCGAGAAAGAGCGCATCCTGATTGCGTTCAGCGATAACCAAATCCGCCATTTGATCACCAAGCCATCACTGGCTGGTTTTGGGATGAATTGGCAGCATTGCGCCGATACCGGGTTCGTCGGGCTGAATGACAGCTTTGAGCAGTTTTATCAGGCTGTGCGGCGGTTTTGGCGGTTTGGTCAGTCTAAGCCCGTCAACGCCCACATCATCGCATCCGAGCTTGAAGGCGCAACCGTCGCCAACATCAAGCGCAAGGAAGCCGACGCCGACCGCATGGCCGCTGCGATGGTCCTGCACATGGCTGATCTATCAAGCAAGGCAGTGCGCGGCATGGTCCGCGATACGCCGAACTATAATCCCACTATTCCCGTCCAGCTTCCCGCCTTTTTGGAGTGCGCCGCATGACCATCAAAGCCGTCGATCAAGTCATCAATGACAAGTATGCCATTTATCAGGGCGATAGCTGCGAGGTCATTCGCGCCATCCCCGGCGATAGCATCGACTTTGGCATTCACTCCCCGCCATTTGAGGGGCTTTACAAGTTCAGCAATTACGACCGCGACATCAGCAACAACGATGGCCCGCAATTCTGGGAGCATTACGCTTTCCTGATCCAAGAGCTTTTGCGCGTCACCAAGCCGGGCCGCATTCACTCGGTTCATGTGATGCAGCTTCCCATGTCGAAAATCCGGCATGGCAACATCGGGATGCGCGACTTTCGCGGCGAGGTCATCCGCGCTTACGAGGACGCTGGCTGGATATTTCATAGCGAGGTCTGCATCTGGAAAGACCCTGTAGTCGCTCAACAGCGCACCAAGTCCATCCGCCTTTTGCACAAGCAGATCGTGAAGGACAGCACCATTAGCGGGCAGGGGCTGGCTGATTACATCGTCTCATTCCGCAAGCCGGGTGAGAACGCCGAACCTGTGAGCGGTTGTTTTGATCGCTATTCTGGCGACGATGAACCGGACCGCAGCAAGTTCACGACCCCGACCGATGGCCGCAACTGGTACAGCATCGAGGTCTGGCAGCGGTACGCTTCGCCGGTCTGGACGGACATCAACCAGACCCGCACGCTGCAATATCGCGGTGGCCGTGATGAGAAGGATGAAGTTCACATCAGTCCGCTGCAACTGGACGTAATCGAACGTTGTATCGACCTGTGGAGCAATCCTGGCGATACCGTCCTGACCCCGTTCCTTGGCATTGGCAGCGAAGTGTTTTGCGCTGTCCAGATGGGCCGCAAAGGCATCGGGATTGAACTTAAGCCGTCCTACTTTGCACAGGCCAAGCGCAACCTTGAGCGCGCGGAGGACTGCCTTGGCGGCTTGTTTGGTGAAGCAGCATGATCCGCGAGTTTATCAACATGCTCACCCAGCGCGAGCGTGACCGGGTGCGCCCTGACCTTCTGCCCGCTGGCGAGGTCGAGGACAGGGAGCGCCTCAAGGCCCGCCGGATCGTGCGTCAAGGTTATCGGGAGGCGCAGCGGTGAACGATCTTTCCAAGCGGTATTTTGACCGCAGCCCGACATTCATCCCAAAAGACCGCGCGCCGGTGAACGACTGCTTTGAGACCAGCAACCGCGAGATGATGACGGTTGGCTCTCGTGCGCTCTTGCAGGCCATCCACGATGCTTTGGCGTTGCGAGAACAGCAAGCCTTCTTTGACCGCATCCGTGAGGAGTGGTGCAGATGAGCGGCTACAACAACGGGCCGCGCTCTATGGCGCGAAGCCTCGCCACCTACATGGATTGCCCGCGCCGGATCAAGGCCGAGGTTGATGCGACATTCGGCACGCTGATGTGCGTCGAGCAGATTGTGGCGTACCGCGCTGCCTTTCTGCGCGCCAAGGCCAAGGCCAAGCGGGACGCACGCGAGCCGATAGACTTCGCCCAGACCGACCGCGACCGGCGCCATGAGCGCAATATGGAAGCATCATCCAGGGCGCTTGAGGAAGCTGTCAACTCGCTTGGGGGGCACTGCCGGTGGTAATCACGCTGCCTTTTCCCCCGTCCGAATTGTCAGGCCACAACAACGGCAACTGGCGCGGCAAGTCTGGCACGGTGCGCAAGTATCGTGAATGGGCGAAGGCTGCGACACAGGAAGTATTCGGCACGGCTGGATGGGATGGCGACGGTAAAGGCGACATTCCGATTACCGTTCGCTTCATTCCGCCAGATCGTCGAGGCGACCGGATGAACTATCCCAACAGAATGAAGCCCGCCATTGATGGCATCGCCGATGCATTGAAGGTCAACGACAAGCGGTTTGATCCGATCTTCATCTATTGCGAGCCTGAGAAGCCGGGGCGTGTTGAGGTATTTATCCACAACAACGCGCGGCCAGACACCTTTTGTTCTGGCGCGGCGAATCGTGATGACTTAAGTAGAAAGACGGCCCGGACAGGGAGTTGCGATCCCCGCCCAGGCCTGAACATCGACGCTAGCGTGGAGCGTG
>NZ_JBAXOI010000027.1:0-27392 GCF_037133355.1 Novosphingobium sp.
AACAACAATGCCGAGGCTCTAATCGCAACCGGATGAAGGTTGGGGGTCACGTCAAAGGCCCAGCGCATTGATGCGGAGATGGATCTTGGTCGTAAAGCCACCCTTTGAGCGGCCAAGACCCTGACGCGGAGTCCCCCTTTAGCGCCGGCTGAACAGTGGTGCGCCCGGATTATTGTGCTGTCGATCATCTGCAGGCTGGGGTTGCCGCCCCCGCTTTCGTTGAAGGCTTCGAGCAGCAACTCCCACAAGCCCGACAGCGTCCAGCGTCGGAACTGGCGGTAAACCGATGACCATTTGCCAAAATGCTCGTGCAGGTCGCGCCAGGCCACGCCCGTCCGTGCGATCCAGAAAATCCCATCCAGGACAAGGCGGTGATCTCGCGGGCGCCGCCCGCTGCGAGCTCCGCGCTCGATCACGAACGGCTCAAGACACGCCCATTCCTCGTCGCTCATCAAACCCCGGATCAAGACAGACTCCCAAAAGCTACCTTGAATCAGAACCTACACGATTTGGGAATCCCCTTTGTCAACACAGCCTAAGACTCCAATCTGCCACCAGCTGCCCCGACCACAAACCGCTTTCCTACACGCGCCCGTTTCGCCATTCTCCCCGCCGCTCTTTGAACCGTGGTCTTGGCAAAGCCGCGCCTGCTACCTGATTCTCCCTGTGCCATGCTGGCCGGGAGGTGTGCGCGGTGTGCCTGTGAGCGTGTTTCCAACACACGCCTGTTTGCCGCGCATGGCGGGCAGGTAGTGTTTCGGTGGATTGGCGTTTAAAATCAGTGGGAAAGTTTGGGAGGCCCGGGCTGAAAGTTTTCGCTCTGGACCGTGTCAACCGTGTCAACCTCCCCGTCTTCCGGTGGGCGCGGGCGAGTGTGGGGATGCAAGGGCTGTGGCCCTTGCCCGCCGGAGGCTGCTTTCATCGTGCGGGGTGGGTGCTTGCCGGGAGCCCCCTCTCCCAACCCTCTCCCCTGAAGGGGAGAGGGCCAAGATTACTCTGCCGCTTGCTGCTCGGCTGCCATCGCCGCCACCGGCTGCGCCTTGGTGAAGCGCATGATGCCGTCGTCGAGGGGGTTGGTCTTGAGCCAGACTTTGTCGAACACGTAGTCCTGATTGAGCCGCCAGGGCATGGTGGGTGCGTTCTTGGGCTGGATCGCGAGGCCGCGCTGGATGTAGCCGGAGGAGAGATCGAGCGGGGTGTCTTCGCCAAGGTTGTGGTCCGGCGCGAGGTAGGGGGTGGCGGCGTCGGCGCCGATCGCCTTCATGTGATTGAGCAGGCGGCAGACGTAGTCCGAATCGATGTCGGCGCGCAGGGTCCATGAGGCGTTGAGGTAGCCGAAGACCTGCGCGAGATTGGGCAGGTTCGAATACATGCAGCCCTTGTAGTAGTAGCGGTCGTTGAAGGCGACTGGCTGGCCGTCCATGCTGAGCGCGATCTTGCCGCCCACGGTCATGGTGAGGCCGGTGGCGGTGACGATGACGTCGCAGTCGAGGCGCTTGCCGGACTTGAGCACGATGCCAGCCGCGTCGAAGCGCTCGATATGGTCGGTGACGATCTCGGCCTTGCCGGCGCGGATGGCCTTGAACAAATCGCCATCGGGCACGAGGCACAGGCGCTGTTCCCAAGGGTTGTAGGGCGGGGTGTAGGTCGCCTCGTCGTACTTGGGGCCGAGTTCGGCCTTCAGCTTGTCGGTAAGGAAGGCGCGGGCTTTTTCGGGCGTGTTGCGGGCGCGCTTGTAGACCATGTCCTGCATTTTCACGTTCTTGAAGCGCGTGATCTTGTAGGCCAGCTTTTCGGGCAGGAACTTGCGCAGCGTGTTGGCAATGGCATCGCGAGCGGGGCGCACGGCATACCAGGTGGGGGTGCGCTGGAGCATGGTGACGTGCGCGGCCTTCTGCGCCATCGCGGGGACGATGGTGACGGCAGTCGCGCCCGAGCCGATGACCACGATGCGCTTGCCGGCGTAGTCGAAGTCTTCGGGCCAGAATTGAGGGTGCAGGATGGTGCCGGCAAAGGCCTCGCGGCCCGGGAACCCGGCGTCATAGGGGTTGTCGTAGTCGTAGTAGCCTGAGCCGAGATAGAGGAAGCGCGCGGTCGTGCGGCTCCGCTGGCCGTCGGGTGCTTCGGTGGTGATGGCCCAAAACGCGGCGGCGCTGTCCCAATCGGCGGAGACGACCTTGGTCTGGAAGCGGATGTGCTGCCGGATGCAGCGCTCGTCTACGATTCGGTTGAGGTATTCGAGGATCGACGGGCCGTCGGCGATCGACTTTTCATGCTTCCATGGCTCGAACACGAAGCCGAGGGTGTGCATGTCGCTGTCCGAGCGGACGCCGGGGTAGCGGAACAAGTCCCAGGTGCCGCCGAGCTGCGGGCGCCGTTCGAACAGGGCGAAGCTGCGATCGGGGCAGAGCATCTGCATGTGGGCGGCCATGCCAATGCCGGACAGGCCCGCGCCGATGATCGCGACGTCGATATCCGGCTGCGGCGCTGTGCCCAGCTTGCCTTCGTAACCCATGCAATCCTCCGGTTTTATTGACACGCATGATAACAGCCGGGCCCGCGAATGCCAGTGGGTTTCATCGCCCGGTTAAACGCGGGTGATTGCGCTTTGCCCGGCTTGGCGACACAAGCGGGGCATGCCGATCATCGCCGCGCGCCGCTATACCGAGGGGAAGGCCCATCCGGACGATGTGACCCTTTCGGGCATGCCGGTGGCGGAAGATTCGCTGCCGCGCGGGTGCTTCGACTGGATCGGGCTGTGCGATCCCACGGCAGAGGAAATGGAGCGCGTCGCACGCCAGTTCGCGCTGCATCCGCTGGCGGTGGAGGATGCGCTCCATCCGCGCCAGTTGCCCAAGGTCGATATCTACGGCCAGCAGCTCTTCGTTGTGGCGCGCACTTCGATGCATGGGCCGGCCGAGGATGCGATCGCTTATGGCCAGACCGCGATCTTCCTCGGCAAGCGGTTCATCGTCACGGTGCGGCTGGGATCGGCAAGGGCGCATGCCGATCTCAGGCGGATGCTGGAGGCGGATACCGAGCACCTCGCCGAGGGGCCGGACTATGTGCTCCATGCCGTGCTCGATTTCATTGTCGACGGCTATCTGCCGATTGCCGATCAGTTCGAGGAAGTGGCGCATGCCATCGAGGAAGCGGCGATCGACCGCTTTCCCGATCCCGCAACGATCCGCCGCATCTTCCGCCTGCGCCGCGAGTTGCGGCGATTCGAGCGGATCATCGGGCCGATGGAGGAAATGGTCGAGCGGTTGGTGGTGGCCGACTTGCCGGCGATCGACCCGGCGGCAAGGATCTGGTTCCGCGACGTGCTCGACCATGTGCGGCGGGCGATGGCGCGGATGCGCGGGCTCAAGGAAACGCTGGCAGTGACTGTGGAAACCGCGGGGCTGCTCGAGCAGTACCGGCAGGGTGTGATCACCCGGCAGCTGGCGGCCTGGGCCGCGATTCTGGCCGTGCCGACTGCGATTGCGGGCATCTACGGGATGAACTTCGACTACCTGCCCGAACTGCACTGGCGCTGGGGCTATCCGATGGTGTGGGGGCTGATCGCCACGATCTGCGGCGGGCTGTGGTGGCGGTTCCGGCGGATCGGCTGGCTTTAGGGGCTTCGGTAGAGGTGCAACCTTGGCAAATTCTTGACCTGCTTTTGCGCGGCATGGCCATCGGTGCGCAGCTCGGCCTGTGCATCGCGCTGTTCCGCAGCGCGGATGACCGGGCGCTGCGCATTGCCACGCTGCTTTTTGTCATCAGCAACATCTGCTTCACGATCGACGGTTCGCGGCCGATTGCGCAGATTTTCGGCCCGGCGCAGATCGCGCTCTGGCTGATCCAGATCGGCGGTGCGGGGTATTTCTGGCTCTTTGCAGTGACGTTGTTCGAGGATCGCTGGCTTACCGCGCGCAGCCTTTGGCCGGGCGCGTTGCTGACGCTGATCGGATTGTCCGGGCGCTATGGCCCTCATGCGCTATCGGAACCCACCTGGACGTTGCACAATGCGCTGGGGCTTGTGCTGGCCCTCCATGCGCTCGTGGTCATCGTGCGATCCGGGCGCAACGATCTTGTCGAGGCGCGGCGCCGGCTGCGGGCGCCTTTTCTGGTGCTGGTCGCGGTTTTCTCGATCGTCCTCAGCGCGGTGCAGATCGGCGCCGTCTTCGGTATCGATCCCGCGCGCTATGAGTTCGTCAATGCCATGGCGCAGGCCTTTCTCGGAATTGCTGGGGTCGCGGTGCTGCTGGAGGCCCGGCCGGCCCTGTTTGGCACGGCTGCTGCAGCGCCGGGGACCGCGCAAGACGCCGACGCGCCAGACGACAGCGCGCTCTGGCTGGCGCGGCTGAGGCAGGTGATTGAGGTCGAAGCGCTGTGGCGGCGCGAGGGGCTGACAATTGCCGAACTGGCAAAAGCGGTCGGTCTGCCCGAGCATCGCCTGAGGCGGTTGATCAACGACCAACTTGGCCATCGCAATTTCGCCAGCTTCATCAACCAGCATCGAATCGACGCAGCGCAGGCGGTGCTGGCCGATCCCGCCAGCGCCACGCGGACCGTGGCGAGCATCGCGTTCGATCACGGATTCGGCTCGCTCGGCCCGTTCAACCGGGCCTTTCGCGAGGTGACCGGCCAAACGCCAACCGCATTTCGCCGCCGCGCCATTGCTGAAACTTCGCCGATTCCCGGAAACTCTGGCTGATTCCGAAATCAGCCAGCCGCTCTCGCGGATCGGCGAGACCAAAAGCAGCATCCACGCCAGCAGGTCCGTCGTCTGATTGATGGCGGTGCCCCCTTGCGGCCCACCTCCACAATCAGCCTGACAAGCACACCATGCAAAGGACTTCGATCATGTGGATGACCAAACTGATGTTGATGACGGCCGCGCTTGCCGAGGCTTTGCCGTTGACTGCCCATTCCCCATTGGTGGGGGTCTGGACCGAAATCGACGGGCCGGGCGCGGCGCGCATCGTGCCTTGCGCGCAAACCACGGGGCAGCTCTGCGCGATCGGGCTGGCTCGGCGCGCCAATGGCCAGCCGGGCAGGGTCGAGACCGGGATTGTCCTCTCGGGCCTGACGCTGATCGAAAGCAATCGCTGGCGCGGAACCTATCACGACGGAGGGCGGCAATTGCCGGCCACGCTGCGGCTGATGTCGCCCCGGGTTGTGGAGATGAAGGTCTGCATCCTGTTGTTCTGCCAGAGCGCGCGGTATGGCCGTTGATCGGGGCGCGGGCGCAGCTCAGCCGGGCAGCCGCCAGTCGATCGCGCCCAAGCCCTGTTCCTCCAGAAATGCGTTGGCCCGGCTGAAATGACAACAGCCCAGGAAGCCGCGGTGGGCGGATAGGGGGCTGGGATGCGGGGCCTCGAGAATGAGGTGGGGGCCAGTGCTGGCCGCGCGGATCAGCGGGGCCTTGGCGCGGGCGTGGCTGCCCCAGAGGAGGTAGGCACAAGGCGCCGGGCGCTCGGCCACGGCGCGAATCGCGGCGTCGGTGAACACCTCCCAGCCCTTGCCCTGGTGTGATCCGGCCTGCCCGGCCTCTACTGTCAGCACGGTGTTGAGGAGCAACACGCCGCTCTTTGCCCACGCATCGAGATGGCCATGTGTGGGGCGGGGCAGGCCGAGATCGGTTTGCTGCTCCTTGAAGATGTTGAGCAGGCTGGGCGGCACCGGCACGCCGCGCTGGACCGAGAAAGCGAGGCCGTGGGCCTGGCCCGGGCCGTGGTAGGGGTCCTGTCCAAGGATCACGACCCTGACGGCGGGCAGCGGTGTGAGCGCGAGCGCCGCGAGGCGGGTGCCGGCGGGTGGATAGATCGCCTTGCCAACCGCCTCTTCGGCCTTGAGGAAGCCGCCGAGCGCGCGGAGCGTGCGGCTGGCCAGCACGTCCTCGAGCGCAGGGCGCCAAGTTTGGGGGATGGAATCTCCTGTCATCGAACCGCAAGGTTAGCTGCCCAACGGCGCCCAAGATAGATGGGCTGGAAAGATGGCCCGGGAATACCGTTTGCATGGGCGCGGTGCGGCTTGCTAACGCGCAGGTTGCCAGTTTCGAGGATACGTGCATGAAGATCGCAATGGTGGGTTCGGGCTATGTCGGGCTCGTCTCGGGCGCCTGCTTTGCCGATTTCGGGCACGACATGGTCTGCATCGACAAGGACGAGAGCAAGATCGAGCGGCTGCGCGCCGGGATCATGCCGATCTACGAGCCAGGCCTGGCGGAACTGGTTGCGGCCAACGTGCGTGGCGGACGGTTGTCGTTTTCGACTGACCTTGCTGCCTCGATCAAGGGTGCGCAGGCGATCTTCATTGCGGTGGGCACGCCTTCGCGGCGCGGTGACGGTCATGCCGATCTGAGCTATGTCTATGCGGTTGCGCAGGAAATTGCCGACAACCTGACCGCGCCGGCGGTGGTCGTGACCAAGTCGACCGTGCCGGTCGGCACCGGCGACGAGGTAGAGCGGATCATCCGCGAGCGCGCGCCGCATGCTGAGTTCGCCGTGGTCTCCAACCCCGAATTCCTGCGCGAAGGCGCCGCGATCAGTGATTTCAAGCGGCCCGACCGCATCGTGGTCGGCGCCGAGGGCGAATGGGAGCGCGGCGTGATGACCGAGGTCTATCGCCCGCTGTTCCTCAACAAGGCGCCGCTGCTCTTCACCGGGCGGCGCAGCTCCGAACTCATCAAGTACGCCGCCAACGCATTCCTCGCGACCAAGATCACCTTCATCAACGAGATGGCGGACCTGTGCGAGAAAGTGGGCGCGGACGTGCAGGACGTCGCGCGCGGGATCGGGCTCGACAACCGGATCGGCGCGAAGTTCCTCCATGCCGGGCCCGGCTACGGCGGCAGCTGCTTTCCCAAGGACACACTGGCGCTGCTCAAGACCGCGGAGGACTATGCGAGCCCAGTGCGGATCGTCGAGGCGGTGGTGCGGGTCAATGATATCCGCAAGCGCGCGATGGGCCGCAAAGTGATCGAGGCCATGGCCAAGGCGGGCGTGCGCGAGCCGCGCGGACGGCGGATCGCGCTCCTGGGCCTCACTTTCAAGCCCAATACCGACGATATGCGCGATGCGCCCTCGATCGCGATCGTGCAGGCGCTGATCGATGCCGGCGCCGAGATCGTGGCCTATGATCCCGAAGGCATGGATGCGGCCGCCGCGCTCCTGCCCGAGGTGCGCATGGCCCAAAGCGCCTACGACGCGGTGGAAGGCGCGGACGCGGTGGTGCTGGTCACCGAGTGGGACGCTTTTCGCGGTATCGACCTCGAGCGCGTGGGCCAGCTGGTGAAGAGCCGTGTGCTGGTGGACCTGCGCAATGTGTACAATCCGGACGAAGTGCGCGCGGCCGGCTGGCACTACAGCAGCGTGGGGCGCAAGTAGGACCCACTCGGGTGCTTGCCGCCACGGCGCCGAAAGCCTAAGCGGGGCGAATGGCTGTTTACCTGCATGAAGAAGACTTGCCCGAAGGCGTGCTGGCGCCGGGGCCGGTCGCGGTTGATACCGAGACGATGGGGCTGATCACCGCGCGTGACCGGCTTTGTCTGCTGCAGATCTCCGATGGGCACGGCGACGAGCATCTCGTGCGCTTTGCCGCGGGGAGCGACTATGCCGCGCCGAACCTGCGCGTGGTGCTGGCGGACCCGTCACGGCTCAAGTTGTTCCACTTCGCACGCTTCGATCTGGCCGCGATCCACTATTACCTCAAGGTGATGGCGGCGCCGGTGTTCTGCACCAAGATCGCCTCCAAGCTGGTGCGGACCTATACCGACCGTCACGGCCTCAAGGAGCTGGTCCGTGAGCTGCTCGGCAAGGAGATTTCCAAGCAGCAGCAGTCAAGCGACTGGGGCGCACCGACGCTGAGCGACGCGCAGCAGGATTACGCAGCGTCCGATGTGCGCTATCTCCATGCCATGCAGACTATCCTCGCCGAGCGGCTGGCACGTGAGGGCCGGACAGCGATGGCCGAGGCTTGCTTCGAATTCCTGCCGACGCGGGCGCTGCTCGATATTGCCGGCTGGGCCGAGCGCGACATCTTCAGCCACGAGTGAGCGCAAGGCCGTGAACCCTCCAGGGGCTGCAGGACAATGACTGCAAAGGCCGACAATCTGCGCGGCAGACGGCAGAGCTTTGCCGCGCCCGGTGGTTTTCATGACCGCATGGTGCGCCTGATTGCGAAGGGGCTGCCGGTTCTGATCGGCGCATTGCTGGCGGTGCTGATGATTGCGCCGCTCTCGCCGCGCGGGGAGATCAGTTTCCTGCTCGACCGCAACAAGGTGGCGATGGTCAATGACCGGCTGCGGGTGGTGAGCGCGATGTACCGCGGGCAGGACGATTCGGGGCGAAACTTTTCGGTAACGGCGGGCAGCGCAGTGCAGCATTCGGCGGTCAAGGACGAAGTCGAGATGCGCGACATCACCGCGCGCGTGATGCTGACCGACGGCCCTGCCAGTCTGACCACGGGCGCAGGAATCTATGATTTTGCGCGGCAGCTGATCGACGTGCCAACACCGGTCAATTTCGAGACGTCGGACGGTTACCGCATGGTGACGGGCGGGGCGGACATCGACATCGGCAAGCGGCGACTCGTCAGCCGGGGGCGGGCCGACGGTCGCATTCCTGCTGGCACTTTCGCGGCCGACAGGATAAGCGCCGACCTTGAGGCGCGGACCATCACGCTCGATGGCCACGCGCGCCTCAGGATGGAGCCGGGCAAGCTGCAGATGCCATGACGAGCCTGATCGAAACCTTCATGGCCACTCGGCCGCTGCGCTCCTTCGCGCTTGGCTTTGCCGCATCCGCCGCGCTGGTTGCGGGGGCGCAGCATCTGGCTGCGCAGGCCATCGCGGCGCACAACAGCAATGCGCCGGTCAACTATGCCGCCGACCGGATCGAACTGCAGGACAAGCAGAATCGGGTAGTGCTTTCGGGCAATGTCGATATCAGCCAGGCCGATCTCCAGATGCGCGCGGCGCGTACCACGGTTGCCTATACCGATGACGGTAGCTTGCAGATCCAGCGGATCGACGCGACCGGCGGAGTGGTCGTCACGCGCGGCGGCGAGCGCGCCAGCGGCGATGTTGCGGTTTACGATTTCACGCGCAAGATCATCATTATGGCAGGAAGTGTTGCGCTGCGGCGCGGGTCTGATACGCTGAATGGCGGACGGCTGGTTATCGATCTGGCTACCGGGATTTCGAACATCGATGGCCGCTCAGGCGGAGTGTCCGGGGGCGGGCAATCCGGCCCGCAAGCTGGCACTCGTGTTAGCGGCAGCTTTAGCTCACCCAAGAATTGAGTGCATATGGGCGCCTCTTGGCGCCCCGCTCGCGAATGCAGAGAGAACCGCTGCCAAAGGTGCATTCCGCTTGCCTTGCGTGGCCATATTGCTAGTTATGCTCGCAACTGCACAATAATTGGGGCTGGCGCGACAACATGCAAGAAGGCTTAGGTAAAGTTGCCCTTGTTACCGGCATTACGGGCCAGGATGGTTCCTATCTCGCTGAACTGCTTCTTGAAAAAGGCTATGAGGTACATGGTATAAAGCGTCGAGCCTCTTCGTTCAACACCCATCGAATCGATCATATTTTCTTGGATCCTCATGAGGCTCGTCCGAATTTGAAGCTTCATTATGGCGATCTTTCGGACACATCTAATCTGACGCGCATAATAGAACAGTGCCAACCCGACGAGATTTACAATCTTGGTGCACAAAGCCACGTTGCGGTAAGTTTTGAGGTTCCAGAGTATACGGCCGATATTGACGCTATTGGGACCTTGCGATTGCTTGAGGCCGTTCGGTTTCTTGGTCTTGACAAAAAGACGCGGTTTTATCAGGCCTCTACATCTGAGCTTTATGGCCTTGTGCAGGAAACGCCGCAACGCGAAGTGACGCCGTTCTACCCGCGCTCACCTTATGCTGTGGCCAAGCTCTACGCTTACTGGATCACGGTGAACTACCGTGAATCGTATGGAATGTATGCTTGTAACGGCATTCTCTTCAATCATGAGAGCCCAAGGCGCGGCGAAACCTTCGTGACACGCAAGATCACTCGAGGCCTTGCAAACATCGCGCAAGGTCTCGATTCGTGTCTCTACATGGGCAACATCGATTCCTTGCGCGACTGGGGGCACGCCAAGGATTACGTACAGATGCAATGGCTGATGCTCCAGCAGGAACGGCCGGAAGATTTCGTGATCGCGACTGGTCTGCAGTTTCCCGTGCGCGATTTCATCACCTGGTCCGCTGCGCATCTTGGCATGAGCTTGCGCTTCAGTGGCAGCGGCGTGGATGAAATCGGGATTGTTGATTCGGTCACCGGTGACGATGCCCCCGGGGTCAAGCCGGGTGATGTCATCCTGCGCATCGACCCGCGGTATTTCCGTCCAGCGGAAGTTGATACGCTGCTCGGCGATCCGTCCAAGGCGAAGCAGATGCTGGGCTGGTCGCCGCAAGTGACTGTCCATGAAATGTGCGCGGAAATGGTAGCAGCAGATTTGGTCGTTGCGCGCCGACATGCCTTGCTGAAGCATCACGGCTTCGACGTCCCGATCACTGCGGAGAAATAAGGATGCGCGTCTGGATCACCGGCGGCGGCGGCATGGTTGGGCAGAACCTGCTGCTCCATCCTTCGGCAAGCGATCATGAAATCTTGGCTCCGGGTTCCAAGGAGCTCGATTTGCGGGACTGTGCCGCGGTTTCGGCCTGGGCGCGTGCGAACAAGCCGGACATCGTGCTGCATTGTGCCGGAAGGGTCGGGGGCATCCAGGCCAACATGGCAGATCCGGTTGGCTTCCTGGTCGAAAATCTGGACATGGGCCGGAACGTTCTTTTGGCGGCTGCCGAACATGGGGTTGCGCGCGCACTCAATCTGGGTTCGTCGTGCATGTATCCCCGTGCGGCTGTCAGCCCGTTGACGGAAGACATGGTGCTTACCGGTGAGCTTGAGCCGACCAATGAAGGCTACGCTCTAGCGAAAGTCATGACCGCCCGGCTCGGCGATTACCTCACCCGGTCCCGTGAGGGTCTGTCTTACAAGACGCTAATCCCTTGCAATCTCTACGGTTATTTCGACAAGTTCGATCCGGCTGTTTCGCATCTCGTTCCTGCCATTATTCGCAAGATTGATCATGCTCGCCGCACCGGTGCAACGACTGTCGAGATCTGGGGCAATGGCGAGGCGCGGCGCGAGTTTCTGTTCAGCCTAGATCTGGCAACTGCGATCTGGGCATGCGTCGCCAATTTCGATGCCTTGCCGCAGGTGATGAATATCGGACTTGGAACTGATTATACAATCAACGAATTTTACGAAATGGCAGCGCGCGTTGTCGGTTGGGAGGGGGCGTTTACGCACGACCTCTCAAAGCCAGTGGGAATGGCACGCAAACTGGTCAGCACATCCCGGCAAGAAGCCTTTGGTTGGCGTCCGGCCACTTCGCTTGAGCAGGGCATGGCACTGACCTACAACTATTTTCTTGAGAACGTGCTTCCGAAAGAGGAACTTGAAATCCTATGACGACAGTTGGCTTGGCCCTTGCGACGTCCTCGTGGGACGACAAGGAATACGCGGCAATTGATCGGGTCATCCGGTCAGGAATGTTCACCATGGGGGCCGAGGTCGCCCAGTTCGAGCGCGATTTTGCCGAAGCGATGGGCGCGCGCCATGCGGTTATGGTCAATTCGGGCTCATCAGCTAACCTGCTGATCGTTGCTGCGCTGCGCTACCATTCGTCGAATCCGATTCCCGTCGGGGCCGAGATCATCGTTCCCGCAGTGTCCTGGAGCACAACCTATTACCCTCTGCATCAATACGGCCTGAGGCAGAAGTTCGTCGATATCGACCGTGCGACTCTCAACTACGACCTCGCTGCTCTGGCCGATGCCATCACCGATGAGACGCGGGCTATCATGGTGGTCAACCTGCTTGGAAATCCCAATGATTTCGAAAAGATCAAGGAGATCATCGGAGCGCGCGACATCATTCTGATCGAGGACAACTGCGAGTCCCTTGGCGCCCGGTTCGATGGGCGGCTTGCAGGTACTTTCGGCATCGCGGGAAGCTATTCCGCGTTCTTCTCGCATCATATCTCGACGATGGAGGGGGGGCTCGTCACGACCGATGACGAAGAACTCTATCATATCATGCTGAGCGTGCGCGCTCACGGTTGGACGCGGAACCTGCCGAAGACCAATCTCGTAACCGGAACCAAGAGCGACGACGCGTTCGAAGAGTCATTCCGTTTCGTGCTTCCCGGCTACAATCTGCGTCCCTTGGAAATGAGCGGAGCATTGGGCCAGGAGCAAATCCGCAAACTGGGCATGATCGTATCGGAACGGCGGCGCAACGCAGTCATTTTCCGCGAGGTGCTTTCCAATTTCTCCGCGCTGCAGGCACAGGCCGAGATCGGGGAGAGCAGCTGGTTCGGCTTCTCGATGGTGCTGGATGAGACGAGCAGCGTGAGCCGCGAGCAACTGGTTGCCGCGCTCGTCGCCGAGAAAATTGAAACCCGGCCGATCGTAGCCGGAAACTTTGCTAAGAACGAGGTCGTTCGCAAGCACATGGAGCATGAAATCCATGGCGAACTGACCAACGCCGATCATATTGATCGCAACGGACTGTTTATCGGCAACCACCACTTCCCGCTCGAAGAGCAGTTCGAGTGTCTCCACCGCGCATTGCGCCGCGTCTTCAACGGTTGAGGGCCGGACTGTTGTCGACCGGGTAACCGGCCGACAGCAGATGTGGGATTATGCTGCGCTGATGCTGCAGAGGAAAGAGCCGCGTCCATGCGCGGCCTTTCCCCTGCGGAGTTTATCCGAACAGGCGCTTGGCGATGGCAGGCAGGCGATCGGCGTGCAGATCCGCATGCTGCGGCAGCGGCTGGTAGGCAATGAGGTTGCCCCAACCGTTCGGATCGAGAGCGGTTACATCATCGGTAAACCGCTTCCACTTGTGTGTGCGGCCATACTCTACGATCGGGTACCATTCCGACATGGTCACCTGGTAACCATGGTCGCGCAGATAGCCGACCATTTCGTCCACGGTGTAGCCGAGCTTGATCGTCTTGCGATTTTCGTACTCGCACAGAATGACATCTGGCACCTTGCGGTTCCAGTCGATCCCCTTGATGGCGAAGAAATCGTAGCCTTCGATGTCAATCTTCAGGAAATCGATGTGCTCAACACCATACTGCGTCATTGCCTCGGCAATGGTCGTAGTATCCACGCGCTGCGTTTCGTGGTGGCTGTCGTGAAACGCCAAAAGACCGCTGATGCCAGTGCTGACATCGCTTGAGAAGAATGCGAGGCCCTGCTCGATTTTCTCGGAAACGGCCCGCGTATCGACCTTGACACGGGGATTGGCACCAAAGCGCTCGAGGAGGATCTTGCGGTTCTCATTGTCCGGTTCGAACGCGACAACCGACCAGCCGCGATTGGCGAAATGTTCGAGTTCATAACCCTTGTGGGCGCCGACATCGAACATCGTACCGACCGGGCGACCGCGCAGGATGACGTCTGCGACAACTTCAACCTCGCTCAGGCGTTCCCGACCCAGCAGCCGCTTCAGGAATCTTACCCCGGCAGGCCCCAGCGCTTTGCGCGCAGCATTCTTGACGTCCATCTGATGTTTCCCCGTGGGACAGCCCCGAGGCTCCGAAGTCTCACTTCCAATACGTTGGCGCAAGAAAAATGTTGCACTGCGCCATTCTTCGGGCAATCTGACCGGCGCGCCGACCACCTGTCGGAGCGGGGTGTTTTCGGGCGAACAAGGGCTGACCGGTCTGGCTGCCGACACACGGCTGGCCAACTGCTCGAACGGCGAACAAATGCCCCGAAAGATGTGCGGGATGGGCGAGGATCCAGAGGTGAAAACTGTGACCGTTGCGTCGAGATTGGTTGGCCGATGATTCATCGGTTTTGGTTGAATTAGGATTCATCAAGCAATACGGCGGCTACCGTCAACAGTTGGCACACATATCGAGCAGGTATCTATGAGCTCCGCAGTTAATATCAGTGTTGTGATCCGCACGCTGAACGAGGCGGAATGGTTGCCTAGTCTACTTGATGCGATTGAGCGGCAGGACTTGCGCGGGATGACCGCAGAGACGGTCGTAGTCGATTCCGGCTCGACTGACGGGACCTATGAGATCGCCGCCGAGCGCGGCTGCCAGATGGTAACGATCGAGAAATCGCAGTTCACCTTCGGGCGCTCCCTGAACTACGGGTGCGAGGCCAGTGCCGGAAAATGGCTGGTGATTATCAGCGGCCATTGCGTAGCGGTGGGCACAAACTGGCTCCATGATCTCGTCGCGCCGCTGGCGGCTGGAACATGCAGTTACACATATGGCCGCCAGATCGGACTGGCGACCGTGACCAAATTCTCCGAAAGCCAGCTGTTCCTCAAGTACTTTCCGGAAAAGAGTGCGATTCCTCAAGACGGGTTCTTCTGCAACAACGCCAATGCGGCCCTGACCAAGCAGGTCTGGCAGGAAAACCCGTTCGACGAGGAACTGACCGGGCTGGAGGACATGGAACTTGGTAAGCGCCTGTTGCAGAAGGGCCACAAGATTGGCTACGTCGCCGAAGCGGTCGTCGAGCATATTCACAATGAAACCTGGAAGAAGGTCGAACGGCGCTATGAACGCGAAGCGCTGGCCTTGCGCACGATCATGCCGGAATTGACACTGGGGGTCAGGGACTGCATGCGCTACATCGCGGCAGGCGTCTGGCACGACATCGTTGCGGCAACACGCCAGGGGCGCCTGCACCGCGAACTCGTGGGCATCGTGCTGTTCCGGACGATGCAGTATGTCGGCACCTACAAGGGCAACCATCTGCACCGTGAACTGTCGCGCGCCTCGAAGGAAAAGTATTTTTATCCACGCTAGGCGCTTATGGGGTCCAAGGGTTTCTGTGTGCCCTCAAGGCGCCGGTGCCGACTGACGAACCTTAGCACCACCTTCGAAATGGACTGAGACCATGGCCCGTACAGTTGCGATCTTGCCGATGAAAGCCCACAGCGAACGCGTTTCGGGCAAGAACTTCCGGCAATTGGTGCACAAACCGCTATTCCGCTGGATTCTCGACAACCTGCTGGCGGTCGATACGATCGACCAGATCGTGATCAACACCGACGCGCGCGAAATCCTCGCCGACAAGGGACTGGAGACCGGCTTCGGCGATGGTCGCGTGCTGGTGCGCGACCGGCGGCCGGAAATCTGCGGCGACTTCGTGCCGATGAACACGATCATCGCGGACGACATGGCTGCAGTGCCCGCCGACACCTACATCATGACGCATACCACCAATCCGTTCCTTTCCGCCGCAACCATAGGTGCTGCGCTCGCGCGCTACGAGGCGGCGCAGGCGGCGGGCGAGGCGGATTCGCTCTTCACCGTTACCAAAGTCCAGACCCGGTTCTACCGCGCCGATGGTTCGGCGGTGAACCACGATCCCAAAGTGCTGCTGCGCACGCAGGATCTCGAGCCGTGGTTCGAGGAAAATTCCAACCTCTACATTTTCTCGGCCGCCAGCTTTGCCGCGACCGATGCACGCATTGGCGCAAGGCCGGTGATGTTCGAGACGCCTCTGCTGGAGGCGGTGGACATCGATACGCCAGACCAGTGGACGTTGGCCGAGGCGGTGGGCGCAGCGCTGGTCAAGGGAGCTGAGGCATGAAGGTCCTCGTCACCTGCCCGCCGATGCTGGGCTGCATCGATGCTTTCCGACAGATCTTTGCCGATGCCGGTGTGGAGCTGCTCGCGCCGAAGGTCACCCAGACGATGAGCGAGGACGAGCTGAGCGCGATCCTGCCGGACTGCGAGGGCTGGATCATCGGCGATGACCCGGCAACGCGCCGCGTGCTGGAAGCGGGCAAAGCCGGGCGGCTTAAGGCCGTGGTCAAGTGGGGCGTCGGCGTTGATAACGTGGACTTCGCGGCGGCGCGTGAGCTGGGTATCCCGGCGGTTAATACGCCGGGTGTATTCGGCCGCGAAGTGGCGGATGTCGCGATGAACTACGTTGGCGGCCTTGCCCGCCACACTTTTTTCATCGACCGCAGCATCCGCACCGAGAATGGCTGGCCCAAGCCGGCCGGCATTTCGCTGGCCGGGCGCACGGTGGCGCTTGTCGGCCATGGCGACATCGGCTCCAACACGGCAAGGCGGCTGCTGGCTGCGGACATGAAGGTCAATGTCTATGACCCTGCGTTCAAGTCGGCGGACAATCTAGCGGCGACCGGACGGATCTGGCCAGAAGGGCTGGAGGAGGCCGATTTCCTCGTCTTCACCTGCCCCCTGATGCCGGCGACCTTCCACATGTTCAACGCCGATATCGTGCCGCTGCTGAAGCCGGGCGTACGCGTGGTCAATGTCGGGCGCGGCCCGGTGATCGACGAGCAGGCGCTGATCGCGGCGCAGGCGGCGGGGATCGTCCACTCGGTCGCGCTCGATGTGTTCGAGACCGAGCCGCTGCCCTCGGATAGCCCGCTGCGCACGCATCCCTACAACATTTTCGGCTCGCACAACGCGTCCAACACGGTCGATGCGGTGATGCGGGTGAGTCACCAGGCAATCGGTCTGCTGTTTGCCTCGCTGGGTGCGGCGCAATGACCGAAACCGCACAACGCGGTGCTTTGGTAACCGGCGCGGCTGGCGGCATCGGGCAGGCGCTGTGCGCGTCGCTGCGCGCGGCAGGCTATTTCGTCATCGCGACCGACCGCTTGGCGGCCGAGGTCGATTGCGACCGGTTCCTCGTCTGCGATATTGCCGGGATGGCCCGCGACGATGGCGCGCAGGCGCGTTTTGCAGCCGATGTCGGCGCGCTGCTGGGTGGTATTCCGCTCGGCGTGATCGTCAACAACGCCGCAGTGCAGATCCTCGGCCGGTTCACGGAGATCACCGGGGACGATTTTCAGACCTCGCTCGATGTCAACCTGATCGCGCCGCTGCGCGTGACACAGGCGCTGCTCCCGCTGCTGGTGGTGGGCGGCTGCATCGTCAACATCGGCTCAGTCCATGCCCAGGCGACCAAGCCTGGGTTCGTGAGCTATGCGACCACCAAGGCGGCGATCGGCGGTCTGACACGCGCACTGGCGGTCGATCTTGGCCCGCGTGCTCGCGTGCTCTGCATTGCGCCAGCCGCGACATCGACGCCAATGCTGATGGCTGGTTTCGAGCATTCCCCTGGTGCCTTTGCCGAGCTGGAAGCGGCGCATCCGCTGGCGCGCATCGCCACCCCGACCGAAGTGGCCGACTTTGTCGTCGCGCTATGCGGCGTGTCTCAGTTCGTCAGCGGGGCTACCTTTCTGGTCGATGGCGGCATCCTCTCAAGATTGCATGACCCCTTGTGACTGGGCCTATGACCGAAGCCAGGATCTCGCTTGTCGATTCCACCTCCTGCCAACTTGGCGAAGGAGCGTTCTGGCAGGAAGCCGCCGGTTGTCTGTGGTGGGTGGATATTCGCGGAGCAAGCCTGTTCCGCCATTGGCCAGCCCGGCAGCACACTCGGCGCTGGAGCTTCCCTGACTGGATCACCCGCGTGATCCCGGTCCACGGCACCGATGACAGAGCCCGGGCGACGATGCACAGCGCGCTTGGGCTTCTAGATCTATCCGGCGAAGAGCCGAAGTTCAGCGTGATGCACGAACTCGCCCAGGATGGCATGCGTTTCAATGATGGTCAGGTTGATCCTGATGGACGCTGGTGGGCGGGGACAATGCGGGTGGCCGAAGACACGCCCGTAGGACAATGGCTGCGCTTCAGCGCGTCTGATGGATCCCCTCAAGTCATGGCTGAGGGCTTCACCGTAACCAATGGCCCCTGTTTTGATACCAATTCCAATCACGTCTATCTCACCGACAGCGCCGCGCAGATCATCGTTCGCGGCGACTATGACCCAGTGCTCGGCGTAAAGGGCTTGAAACCCTGGCGACAGTTCGATGCAGGCCATGGCTATCCCGATGGCATGACGATGGGGCCCGATGGATTGCTGTGGATAGCGTTCTGGGACGGCGCCTGCCTTCGCGGGCTCGATGTAGCGGGCAGCGTGGTCCGCGAGATAAGCCTGCCGGTGCAGCGGCCAACCAGCATTGCATTCGCTTCAGCGAACCTGGCCTATGTAACGAGCGCGGCATGCGGGCTGGAAACCGATGGCTGGCAGGGCTGCACACTCGCGGTTTCGTTGGCATGATGGCAGATGCCGCGTTGGTGAACAGCGCGATCTTACGCCAGGTATTGCGGATCACTGGATCGGCGCCACTGATGCTGGCATTCTCCAACCTTTCCCGCGCCGGCAGCTACTTGTTGCCGGTGCCGCTGCTGTACTGGTATTGTGGCGCGACCACCGCAGCATTCTGGCTGCTCGCGGTAACCTTGATCGGTATGCAGAACCTTCTGTTTCTGGGCGCACCGCAGATCTTCGTCCGCATTCTCGCTGTGGCGCGTGCAGGCGGACGGCAGTCGGAAGGAAGCGGTACGGTCCTGTCCGAGGCGGCAATCTGCCGCCTGATGCGGACTGTCTTCAATGGCGCATCGCTGGTCATTACACTCATCACCGCAACCGCGGGCACGCTTGCGGTTGCCAAGGTTGTTGCGCAGTCTGCCAATCCGCAAGACTTGTGGGCAGCCTGGTTCGTGGTGGTGCTTGGATCTCCGCTGCGCGTGCTATTGTTGAGCCGGCTGACCTTCCTCAACGGCAGGGGCGACATCGCCAAGCCGCGCTGTGCCGACGGACTGGCCTGGTCGCTGGGCGGTCTGTTTGCAGCGGCTGCGGTATGGCTATCGGGATCGCTCCTCGCGATGACGCTGGCCGCGCAGGCACCGATCGTGATCCTGTGCCTCTGGCTGCTGCGGCGCTGCCGCCACGCGCATTGGGATGTACTGGTGCACCAGCGCGAAGCCGGCGCGATGAGCGCGGCGTTTCGCGAGGTGTGGGCCCCGACCTGGCGCGCCGGACTCGGCATCCTGCTCAGCCTTGGTGCCCGGCAGGGCGCGGGTGTTTTGCTGGCGCAATACGCGACGGCAGAAGAGACCGGCGCGTATCTGCTGGCGCTCAACGGCATCGCCGTGCTGATGATGCTGACCGCGACGCCGCTGCAATCGGCGCTGCACGGCATGTCCACGCACTACGCGCGCTCCGAGACCCAGGCTCATATCGATGTTGCCGCAAAGGCGCGGAGCCAGTCCTTGTGGATCGTGGCTTTCCTTACGGGGGCAATCGCGCTGGCCATCCCGATGCTCGGCCTGCTTCCCGTCCACCGCGCTTTCGTTTCCCTGCGCGTGTGGACCGAGCTGACGATTGGATTGTTCGTTCAGCGGTATGCCGCCGCCCACCTACAGCACTACACCATCACCAACCGGGTCGTCTGGCATTGGCTCGACGGTGCCACCGGGGTCATCAACATCGCGCTGTGCCTTGTGCTGATCCCGCGGATGCATGGTGAAGGGGCGGCATTGGCCAACTTGCTCTCGCTGTTGCCGGTCTATGCCTGGGTTCCGACAGTGCTTGCCGTGCGCCATTTTGCCATGCAATGGCCACGCGCCGATCGCGGAATTGTGGGGCCAGCGCTTGCGGGCACCACGCTCTTCGTAATTGCCGGATTGATCGCGGGCGGTTTCCGCTAGGGCCGGGCGGCCTGCGCCATTATATGTTTGGTCCCGGGATTTGATGGTACGGACGTCACTCCGGTCGGGCTATGCCCTCCCTGCATGACGCCCCTTATCGGCAATTCGAAGAAGCAACCGGCAGACGATCCGCTTATCCGTTGCCGATCACTATGCAGACCAACCCGGCCACTTCTCATCTAGCGAAGCGGCGTGGGCCGGGGTTGCCGCAGATCAGCCCGGTGGCGGCCAGAGCGAGCCTGCATCCTGCGAGCCAGATTGCGGCCATTAGCTCGCGGATCAACGTCACCGCCGCAGACTGCGACCGTGATCGAGACCAGCACGGTAACGATGAGCGCTTCTTTCATGTAGATCGTAAAGGCAACCTCGCTTGCGCCTGTGAAGGCGAACGCCGTGACCAGCATGGATATCGCGCGCCAAGCCCCGGCGGCCGGGCCCTGTTGCCGTGAAAGGACGCGCGCACGGTATGCCGTAAACCCAATCAACGCGGTAAAGCAGGTGAGGCCGATCAACCCGTTGTCGACAATGATCTGCAGATAGCTGTTGTGGAGCGTGGCTAGGTAGCGCGCGTCCGGTGAAAACCCAGCAAACATGACAGCGTAGCTAGAGGAAAGGCGAGAAATGCCCTGCCCGAAGGTTCCATTGCCAAATATCAACTGCTCAAGATTTGCATCTTGAAAGTAATCCCAAAAGCGATTCCAGATGTATTCTCGGCCTGTAAAAATACCGTAGGCACTGCGGCCGCGAGAGCTTGTGAAATTTATGAGAAAAGGGAATAATTTTTGTCCAATAGAAGCATAAGTCACGTACATCCACGGGGCTAACGCTGCTATAAGCCCATATATTCGTTCGGAACGGATAAGATATGTAAGTGCGCAGGTTAACCCAATCGACAAAATAAATTGCTGAGCATCTAATAGAAATACTATGTACAGGCCGAGAAAAAACAAAAATACGTTTACATAGCTTTTCATATCTCTTGCTAGCTTGGCTGCCGCGCATATGCAGGTTGCCAAAGGAATCGCCGCACCAGCTTGTAGGGACGTAGAGACTGGAAGCACTGCTCGAGAGTTTCTAAAGCCCAAAAATTTTGCAAAAACTGCTTCACCATTGATCTGCGGCAGGCTCTCTCCAATAGGGTTAACATAACCCCAGTACAAAAGACCTAATTGAAGTATGCAGTATACAACTGATGCGATATAAAAAGTCTGAATTAAATTTTTTGCCGCAAGATTACCAAATCGTCGGCGGGAGTCCCAGACTAAAATACTGATTGAAGCTACCACAAAAAAGAAATAAATTAGTGCGTTCAATGCCTGAGCGCCTACTGATTGGAGTGCAATCATGAAGGTGTGGGCGGTTGATAGAATGGTGACGGTGAAAATGGCGCCAGCCGCCAAGACAACTGGTATGTAGACCGATATCTTGTCTTGCCGGTGACCGAGCGCCGTTGACGTCAGCGCAAGGAGGACGCAGCCTTCGGCACCCAGCACATACGCGGCCGGGAATTGCCAGGCGCTCAGAAGGCCCGCTGCCAGCTGGAGAATGAGAAAGCTGCTCGCATACAAGATCTGCATCCACAAGCCCGGGCGATACACCGCCTTGGGGTGAGCGCTCTGCGCGAACCGGGGCGGTACAAAACTTAGCGCTCTCGCTGTCATCACATCGACTCCAGACTTGGGCCGCGCCCAAGGGCAAACATGGTGGGTCACAAGGCTGGGGTGGCCAGCATGGCGACGGTTCAACATGGACTCTTTTTCGGCCGCAGGCAGCATTTGCCAAATCGCCAGCATTTGCCAAGTGGATTGTGCTTGTTGGATGCCAGTAGTAGGGTTTGCCGCAGCAAGGAAGAGGCGATGTTCCGACGTCGGTATGTCCCGCCCCATTTCCGATCGGGGGCCAAGGCTTTGCGTGCGCAGGCCGTTGCGGTTCCATCCTACTGCGGATGCGAACAGGTGGCAGACGAGCACGAAACAGAAAGATCGCCATGAGATTTCACGAGCTGTTGTTGTCCCGTCGCCGAATGCTGGCAGCCTTGGCGGTGAGTGCTGCGGCTCTTGGCCCGCCAACCGCGCGATCGGCTCGGCGCCCTTTGGGCCAGCCTCGCCCTTCAGACGTCATCTTTTCTTCGCGCTGGTCCTTGCCAGCCAGCATCGCGATCGCTGCGGCAGCTGGTGCCACACGCTTTGACTGGACGTACCGCTTTTGCGACAACTACTTTTCATCGATCCAAGCAGCAGGCCTTGCGTCGATAGGCGGAGCCATAAATATGTGGCCGCCCGATGGGATTGGTCAAGTTACTTACAAGGTTGGGCGCGCGCTGGATCGAGCAGGCCGCATGATCGAGGCGCCATGGGTCTGTGGGCAAGGCTGGTATTGGGGCTGCGTAAACAATCCGTATTTTCGGCGACTTCAAGTTGACAGGGTTTTGTGGAGCCTTCAGGGCGGCGCAAGCGTAATCCAGCATGATGACCCTCGTGCAGCCATAGCCGCGGTCTCGTTCGGTGGTTGCTGGTGCGGGTATTGCCGCCAGCGGGCTGCGCGGCTCGGCTATGATCTGCAAAGCCAGATGCTGGCGTTTCAGACATCAAGCACGGTCAGCTACGTCAGAGCACTGCGAAGCCAGACCGACACGGCCAGCGGCTTTGCAGTGCCGATGTCGTGCAACAACTTCCGCATGAAGCTCGGCATCCCGCATACGCTATTCGATTATGGCATGTGCGAAATCGACCCTGCAGACGCGGATCTCGGTGTCCTCGAGCAGGCCTATCGCCAGTTCGAGCGTATGAACTGGATGCAGGTCGTAACCTTGCGATCGGCCGATATAGCATTGAATCGGGCAGCAATCGCGAGGGTCCACGCCTTGGGGGGGGCCATGCTCTATCCGTACAATGTCTATATGCCATCCGGATCACGCTTTTCTGCGGATGCGGCGAGCATCGCCCTACTCTACAGATTTGTCCGCGCGATCGGCGCGCTGCTTGATGCGTCGCGCTTCATAGACCAGACTCCTGCAACCTTTCTTACCGCAGATAGCCTTGCCGCGCTCGAACGCGCACGTGTGGGGACGATTGTCCGTCGTGCTGGCGCGCAGACCGTCCTGCATTTTGTTCCAGCCAGCTCCGACCGCAGCGTTCCTCCCGTTGATATCAGCTGCGCGGCACCGTCCGGCGAACTCAGTGTCCGATCGGCAGAGCGGCCAGACCCCCGGGTGCTGCAAAGGAACGCCTTTGCCATCGCGCCGTGGGACTGGAGCACCCTGACGATCGGAGCATGACGATCAGCTGGGCGCGGCGCCGAGAGCGACTTCAAGGCTCTCCTTTCGGAAAACCCTGCATGCGCCGTCGACCGTCGCGTCGATTATTTCCCGGCCATCTGAAGCGAACGCATCGCGGGCAAGAGCATAGGCAAGCTCGGACCGATGAAGGTCGGGAAGTTCCCAGGTAATTCCCTTGGGGAAATAATCTGGATGCATGTGATCCTTGTCTTCGTTTTCGGTGCGCGTCTGCTTGGCATTCGCGTGACCTTTGGCCGAAAAGCGATGGTCCATCCCGACGATCACGACCTTGCTGAAACCGAGAAAGTAGGCGAGTTGGAGCGTGACGAAGGTGACGGTCCCCCCGGACGTGATCGGCTCCCTGATATCGCCGACAAACCGGTCATGTAGCCGCGGCGGAACTCGGAAATAAAGGAATC
The DNA here is from genome assembly GCF_037133355.1 of Novosphingobium sp. GTDB lineage: Bacteria > Pseudomonadota > Alphaproteobacteria > Sphingomonadales > Sphingomonadaceae > Novosphingobium. The sequence goes on from NZ_JBAXOI010000027.1 coordinate 23,313, forward strand.
CATCTTCTGGCTGCAAGAGGCCTCTGAGGTGGAAGTCTACGAATTTCGGCCCCGCCAATTTGCGAATGTCATCTGAAAACTGCGTTAGGACCAGATGATTGATCGACGTAAAGAAGGTCGGCTCGAAGCCCCACTGCTCGTACATCAGGTAGGCCCGGTTCATGCCGATTGACTTGAATTTGCCCACAAGCTGCATGTCGGTCTTGTTGAGCGAAGGGCCGTTGCAGATAATGACCGCAGTCTCGCCCGCGCAGGATCCATGCAGTTTGCCGAGCGCCGCCCTGTTGGCCTTGGCGACATCGCCCTGGCTCCATGCGGCTGCGGCGGGAAGGTCTGCCACACGCCTGGCAACTGCGCGAACGACCCGTTCAACACTCAACTCACGGGCCTTGATGCGCATATGGACTCCTACTCGCTTGATTTTAGGTGCAAGCCGATTCAAGCGTGAGCAGTGCCAGAAGGCAACTGCGACCGATGGTACTGCGCGTCGTACTTTTCGATGAGTCGTACGGTAGACTGGATGTTCCCGCGCGATGAAGCCCCAAACAGCAGGGACTTGATCTTTGGCTGAGCGCACACGTATTCAACTGCCTCATCGGGCGAAATCGCGCCGGAGGCAAAAATGGACATTGCGATAGGCCGGAACTCCCGTTCAGCGATGGTGCGCTCGTACATCTCCAGACCGCCCGATGTCCTGAACGCTATCTTGTTGATGTTGGCGCAAATTATCGGGTTCTTGATGCCAACGCTCTCAAGCGCATCGAGAAGTTTCGGCAAATTCATTGTGATAAAGCCCGGTTCGGCATCGTATTTGGCCTTTACGTGATCGGCAAACATCCGAAACGCGTCGTAAGCCCCCAGACCAAGAACGAGATCGGTGACCACGTTCTGGATGAAGATCACAGGTGTCGACAGATCGTGAAACATCTGCATTTCTGCATCGATGAGCATGCCCGCCAGGTTTTCCATGTCCATGCGCGCCAGCGAGAGGCCACCCTTTACCAGCGCTCCTATCTTGCTTTCGCCCGGAAGGAGCTTTGAGAGGGCGCCTGTCATCCCATGTTCGGTTACCGCATTGGCGTACTTGTGCGCATAGGGCATGCACGGGTAAAATTCGAAGCCGGGATACCGGTGGGGATTGGCGCGGAAGTGATCGCACACCTCGCCTACACGCCCATGCGTGGTGCACATGAATACTCGAATTCCCGCGTCATATGCGTGATCGATGGTTCGGATGATCTCTTTGATATCCTGAAAGCGCATGCCTTGGGCACGAGCTTTCTCTTCCGACATGTGATTGACGCCAAAAAACTGGTTATCGCCAAAAAGGATGCGTTCCATTGGACCAGAACTCCGTGGTCGGGAATTAGGATTTTCCGAAGATACGGGCCAATCCGGTCCGCGTTTTTGGCGACGGGCGCGCAGCGACCGCGTCATTGTCATCGATCCCTATACCAGGACGACTTGCCGCATTGCGGATCGCATCGACTGTCATATCCGCTTCGACAGCTGTCGCAAATGTGCTGCGCGTATTTGGGTCGTTTGCCTCGATATGCTTAGCAAAATGCTCAATTTGTGCCGAGTACTCTTCACCGCGCAGGTAGTAATCAACTGGTTCGGTCAACTCGGTTGTGTATCTCACATTCCAACCTTGATTGAGGCCAAGGTCGGACCGGGCCTCGCGCATGTAGATTTGCACTTCTTGGCGGTCTGCGATAATTTTTCCGTTCGTCCCGGAAATCGTCAATTTAGTTGACATCTTGCGGTATGACTCGTCGCTCCAGTTGACTTGCAGCACCGCCGTCTTACCGTCATTGTAGCACATCAGGGCGTAAACTTCGTCATCGACTTCTTCCGAAAAAATCGAGCCCAGCGAGGCGGACAGCACCGTGTCAGGACGTCCGATACAATAGTTCAACAGATCGAGAGCGTGCGTGGCATAATCATATAGGGCACCGCCGCCGGTCTGCTTCCTTCCGCGCCAAGAGCCTGTCTTGGGTCGCAGCACCACAGGTCCGTAGGCTTCCGCCGTGACGTGGTGGATGCGGCCCAAAATGCCGGCATCCACAAGTGATTTCACATGCACGAATGATCCAACGAAGCGATAGTGGTAGCCGACCTGGTTCACTATGCCAGCAGCTTTTGCCGCAGCGGCAAGAGTAATGCCGTCCGCTGTTTCCAAGACAAACGGCTTTTCGCAGAAGATGGCGAGGCCTTTGTCTATGGCAGCAGCGACCATCGCGACATGCGCTTTTGGCGGCGTGGCGATAACGACCGCGTCGAGCGCTTCCTTCTCGAGCATCTCCGTATAGTTGGAGTAGCTCTTGATTTTTGTGTAGCGGCCCATGATCGACGCCAAAAGCGGGGTGGAATCGCATGCGGCGACCAAGTCGATGCCTTCTGTTGAATTTAGGATAGCTTGGTGGGAAATGCCCATCTTGCCCAGTCCAACCATTCCCACACGCACCATTTGATACCCCCTTTTAAAAGTTTCGTGCGCTGTACCCGTGAATCCTAGTGGAATATCGATACTAGCCGAAGATCCGTCGTTTGGCGCCGCGCAAAATAGCCCCTGCCATCCAAACTCCTGACCACCAGTATCGTTTGGCCCGTAGTCTCGGTTGAACAATCAGGCGAAAGAGCCATTCTAGGCCCAGATTCCGAAGGAATAGCGGAGCCCACGGAACCCGACCAGAGTGATAGTCAAAGGCAGCTCCGACGCCCACCAACCAAGCTGCCCCAACTTCGTCCTTGATGTCGGCGATCATGGCTTCCTGCTTTAGCAAGCCAAGGCCAACCCAGACGATATCCGCCTCCGATTGCTTGATCTGCGCGATCATTTCGGCTCTCTCGTCTGCTGTGAGGGGCCTGAAAGGCGGCTCGTAAATTCCGCAAATGCACATGCCCGGAAATTGGGCCGAAAGACGCCGCCCCATCTCGGCAGCCGAACCATTGGTGCCGCCTAGGTAGAAGTGGCGCCAACCTCGTGAGGCACCGAATGCCGACGCATCCAGTTGCAGGATCGGCCCGTTGTAACGAGATATGTGATTGCCAGCGGCCTTGGCAGCCACGATGACCCCCACTCCATCACAGAGCGAAAAGTCCGAACCGCAAATGAAGGCCGCATGGTTCGGTAGCCGCCGTGCATGGTAGAGCGATTCGGTATTTGTGATAGAAATGTAATGACCAGCTGAACCTGCTCGGATGGACTTCTCCATAGCTTCAAGAACATTGGCGTGCAGATCTATGTCAATTGGAAATCCATCGACATCGACGCGATACTTAGGTGTCAAGGCCCCCATCTACCAGTCCTTAAGTCCATTACGCTCAAGCAAGGCCTGATCCCGCAAGTGCGTAATGACATCGTGTTGCAGAAAAGTGACCAAGGGCTTTAGCCCACGCCCAGCAACTCGGCGACGTTCTGCTGCGATGCGGCATCGTTTTTTTTGATGCACGTGAATCCGGGCCGGGTCAACCGTTGCCGAAGCTTTCTGTGTCTTTGTCTTGGACCTGGAATGTCACGCCAGATGGTGGAGATGGCACAAGGATATCTCATGAGACCTGTGCGCGGGTGGGTGTAGAGAAGTGACCGGGTTGGTCTGCACAGTGATCGGCAACGGATAAGCGGTTTGAACCGCCCCGGGATTGCCGGAGGCCATTTGGTTTAAGTTACGCGGCCATGGGGACGTCGTCCAGCATGGCGTAGTAGCGTTGTTCGGCTTCGGCGGGCGGGATGTTACCGATAGGTTCGAGGAGCCGCCGGTGGTTGAACCAGTCGACCCATTCGAGCGTTGCGAACTCGACTGCTTCAAAGGATCGCCACGGTCCGCGCCGGTGGATCACCTCGGCCTTGTAAAGGCCTTTGATCGTTTCGGCCAAAGCATAGTCATAGCTGTCGCCGACGCTGCCGACCGATGGTTCGATGCCGGCCTCGGCAAGGCGCTCGGTGTATTTGATCGAGACATATTGGCTGCCGCGATCGCTGTGATGGATTAGCCCGCCGCGATGAACTGGCCGCCGGTCGTGTGTCAACGGGCACCGAAGTTTCCCTAAAAGTGGGCGCTTAAAGTTCCCTGCTTT
>NZ_JBAXOI010000028.1:0-27000 GCF_037133355.1 Novosphingobium sp.
AGAATGGTGGACGCACTAGGGCTCGAACCTAGGACCCGCTGATTAAGAGCTGAAATCAGAGGGTCCTAGCGTGTCCGCACGGGTCCAAAAGTGGCGGAAATCTGGGATTCATAGTCCGGATTGTTCTTGAAATGTTCGCAAGTATCCAGTACAAAAAGCTACCTAAGGTAGCAGGTACATATGGCGAACAAAGTGGGATTGACGGATGCGCGGATCGCAGGGCTGAAGGCCCCAGCGACAGGACAGACTGAGCTCGTGGACGGCATCGTCAACGGCCTTCGCCTGCGCATCGGCGCGAGTGGTATCAAGACATACATTTTGCGCAAGCGGGTGCAGGGGAAATGGTTGAATATCACGATTGGACGCCATGGCCCGAGTTTCACTTTGGCCAATGCTCGAAGGAAGGCGCGCGATCTCCTTGTCGACGTGGAGCAAGGCAAGAGTATCGCAAGGAAAGAGGGTGCGAAGCGGAAGGGGACCAAGGGGGTTGGAACTGTTGCTGAGCTCTATGAAATCTACCTCGTCCAGCAGATCGAAGGGAAGAAGCGCAGCGCCCGGGAGTTCGACCGAGTCTTCCGGAAGTACATTGAGCCTGAGTTGGGCGACCGCCTCGCCGATGCTATCACTCGAAGCGACGTGAGCCGCTTCGTCGAGAAGGTGGCCTTCGAGGGCGGCAAAGAGACCCTGACCATGGCGCGCATCGTATTTCGCCATCTCTCTACGTTCTACACATGGGCGCTCACCAGGCTCGAGCATTTGCCTGCAAACCCGTGTCGGGATGCTTGGCGCCCGAAGCGGAGCGAGCCTCGCGACCGCGTACTTAGCGATCGTGAACTCGCGGCATTGTGGCAGGCTGCTGCCGAAGACGGCTTTCCGTTTGGTCATCTTGTGCAAATGCTTGTTCTTACAGCCCAACGCAGGGGAGAGGTGCTCGACGCCACTTGCGATGAGTTCGACTTCAAAGCGAAGGTTTGGACGGTGCCGGGGGACAGAGCGAAAAACGGCAAGGCGAATGTGGTGCCGCTGTCAGCGCAGACCCTTGCGGTCGTCACCGAGATTTTTGCGGCCTCGGGGATCGCTCCGGACGACGCTCACAAACAAACCCAAATTCTATTGGCATCCAAGGTAACCAACACGAACAGTGTCAGTGGCCTGTCGAAGGCTTGGAAGCGGATACGGGCAAACGTGGACGAGAAGCTCGGCTATGAAGCTGGGCATTTCACCATGCATGATATTCGCCGGACGGTGGCAACCGGCCTGCAAAGGCTCGGAATACCATTGGTCGTCTCGGAAGCTGTCCTCAATCATCAGTCGGGGTCAGCAATGGCTGGTGTCGCCGGGGTTTATCATCGGCATCAGTACACCAATGAGAAGCGCGAGGCGCTCGCGCTATGGGGCAGGGAGGTTCTTCACCTCGTCGCGAGATATCCACCGCAGAAAAATCAGGAAGAATGACTGTCCGCGCCAATCCAGTCAGCACGTAACCGATCCATCCCTGCAACGACACCTTCAATGATCACCTTAGAGCCAATGAGATCGTCGGCAACTTCCTCGCTCTCGACGATCCAGACTTCATCGGCTTTTGTGGTCAAGATCATCCCGCGCCTGCCGCGGCTTAACATTCCAGACACGCGTATTCGACTGGAACTCACAACCAACCCCCCTTTTCAGAAACGCCAATGACGCAGCACATCGCGCACATAGGCCGGCGTCTCGCCATTGTGCGGAATACCGCCAACTCGTTCCACCGCGCCAGGCCCAGCATTGTAGGCAGCGATGGCCAGATGCACTGTCCCAAATTTGTCGAGCATTTGGCGCAGATACCGTGCTGCGCCGAGAATGCTAGACTTCGGATCGAAGCGGTTTGCAATGCCAAGATCGCGAGCAGTTCCGGGCATCAGCTGTCCCAACCCGGCGGCGCCAGCCTTGCTAATTGCCAAAGGATTATAGCGGGACTCCGTCCATACCAACGCGTCGAGAAGGCCCGCCGGTAACGCATATTGCGTCTCCGCAGCGTAGACATGGGGAAGGTAGCTTGCCCGGCGAAAACCCGACGGTCCCCTGCTATCGGATTTCGCATAGAGATAGGGAAGGTGGATCCGGCCCGCTTCGACGATAGCGGCGGCGGGCAAGGTAGTATCTTTGGGACGTTTCCAGATACCATGCTCGACCAATTGGAAACCGTTTGACGCCTCGGCCACATGGAAGCCCTGAGGTCTCATCTCAGGGGCAGTGGCAACTCCAGTGATCGCTTCCTCCCGCGCTTGAGCGGGGGCGATAACCGCTAGTCCCGTCACCGCCGCAGCAAACGTTGCCCATCTCAGCCTCATGAATCGATTCCTTCTATATCCGAATCGGTCTGGAACATATAAAGAACAAGATGTGTAGGAAAACGCATTGATGGCAGCGCAGAGCGGAGGCTGCGCGGGTGGAGGCATGCCAGAATGGAGATGTCCCATGTCCCAAGTTCACAGTCGCGAAACGCTCGAAGCCCGCGCTCGCATGATCGTCGAGGCACTGAGCGGGAAATGGTCCCGCTCGCGCGGTATGTGTTGCTGCCCTGCCCACGCTGATCGTACCCCCTCGCTCAGCATCACACTCGGTAAGCGCGCGATCTTGGTTCATTGCTTTGCCGGCTGCACCAATGAGGCCGTCTTACAAGGCATGGCCAAGCTTGGGGTGCGGATCTCGGACCTGTTCGACGGGGCAGGGGGCCCGATCGCAACCAAGCCGCGTCACGAAATCGCCGACCGCAACGCACTCAGGCTATGGCTCGAGGCCTCACCCCTTACGGGCAGCTCGGCCGCTCGCTACCTCTCGGCAAGAGGTATCACGGTCGCATCGTCCGAGCTGCGCTTTCATCCGCGTATGCCGCTTGGCCCCAAGGGCTCCGTGCAGTTCCTTCCGGCGATGGTGGCGGCGGTGCGCAATGATGTCGGAATCTTGGCGCTGCACCGCACCTTCCTCAATCCCGATGGCAACGGTCTCGCGACGTTCGAACAGCCCAAGCGCGCGCTGGGCAGTCTCGGTTCTGGCGCGGTGCGCCTGGCGTTCCCGCGAACGGGGCGCCTCGGCCTCGCTGAAGGCACCGAAAGCGCGCTTTCAGCAATGCAACTTTTCGGAACTCCCTGCTGGGCGACTCTTGGCAACGAGCGTTTCGGACTGGTCACGATACCGGAATCGGTGCGCGAACTCATTCTGTTCGTCGACAACGATGCTGGCGGTCTGCTCGCAGAAGAACGCGCTCGCGAAGCCTATGCCCGTAAGGATCGGCGGATCGTGACCCAGCGCCCTGAGCGTGCCGACGAGGACTGGAACGACGTGCTTATGCAGCGATTGCGCGCGGCGATTTGAGCGTCGCGGAGAGGAAAGGTGGCTTGGTGCCTTTTGAGCCCTGCATGGCGCGGGTCTCGTCAGGAGGTTTCGCATGTCCACTTTCCCCGTTCTCGCCTTGCCGTTTGGTGAGCAACCCCTTGTCATGTCAGTCGCGCATGCCGTTGCAGCCCGGTTTACCCGATCCGAGGCCATTACGCGTCGGGTCCTCAATGCTGAGCTATCCGCGCAGTTCGGTGGCAGCGATGCTACTGGCCGTTGGTCTGTGCGCGATGCCAACGCCGCGCTAGAAATTGCGCAAGTCATCTGGTTGCAGGATCAGCCGGCAATCGGGTTGGACGCCAGCCCGCTCACTGCCGCAGAATTCTTCGGCCGCCTAGAATCCTTGGTGCCGCGTCAGGCCACGCGCAGCGACGAGCAGATAGAGCTCCAGCAGTTCGCGACCCCGCCGCGACTTGCCTGGCTAGCGGCACGGGCCTGTTGCATCGCACGCGGCGATCTCGTCCTTGAGCCTTCCGCCGGAACCGGCATGCTGGCTCTATGGGCGGACAAGGCGGGCGCTAGGCTTGCCCTTAACGAACTCTCCGCACTGCGGCGTGATTGCCTCGGTCACTTGTTCCCAGTGGCCAGCATTACGGGCCACGATGCAGAGCTGATCGACGACCTTTTGGGCGCAGCGCCTCGGCCCGCCGTTGTCCTGATGAACCCGCCATATTCGTGGGGCGCCGAGCGCGGTCACGATGGCCGTACAGCCGCGCGGCACTTGCGTTCGGCATGGAACCGCCTCGCTCCCGGCGGGCGGCTCACCGCGATCATGCCGGAGTGGTTCGACATCGGCCGGTTCCTGAGCCGCGTAACCAGCCCAGCAGCGCTGCGCCTCAACGTCGCCATCGAGCGCGGGTTCGTTGCTCAGGGCACCTCGATCACTACTCGGCTGCTGGTGCTCGACAAGGTCGATGCAGCCAGCGACCCCGCCATCGCCCGGTCCTCGGACCTTGCGGAAGTGTGCGCTCTTGTGGATGCAGTGCCCGCTCGTGCCATTGCCTCAGTTGCGGCGGTTACGCCGCTCCGTTCCCTCAAGGCTCTACCGTTGCTGCGACCTGCGCTTCGTCCGTCGCTAGTGGCGGCGAGGCCCGCTTCGGCATGTGAAGCGGCCGCATCGGTTGTCTACAACGCACTCGATGTGCCCGCCCCGACGCCGGAGCAGGTCGGCCATTATTTGCCCTATCGGCCCAGCCGGATCGAGATCGCAGGGGCTGCGGAGCACCCCACGCCGCTGGTGGAATCGGTCGCGATGGGCTCGATAACCGCGCCGGTGCCAACCGAGGTGCCGAAGCTCCCCGGCACTGCCGTTGCGCGCGGGCTGCTCTCGGCAGCGCAGATCGAGACGCTCGTCTACGCTGTCAGTGCCCATGCACGCGACTTGCCCGGCCTGTTTGCGCCCGAGGACAAAGGCTGCACGCTCAAGGCCAGCGCCGAAGGCAGTGCTTATCGCATGGGGTATTTCCTCGGTGACGGGACCGGCGCAGGCAAAGGGCGCCAGGTTGCCAGCGTCATTCTCGATCGCTGGGTGCAGGGCGGGCGCCGCCATATCTGGATATCCAAGAACGAGGCCCTGCTCGAAGACGCACGCCGCGATTGGTCCGCGCTTGGCGGCTTGCCGATCGATATCCAGCCGCTCGCGACATGGAAGCTCGGATGCCCTGTCACTATGCAGGAGGGCATCCTGTTCGTGACCTACCCGACGCTGCGCTCGGGACGCGCTGACGCCACCCGGCTCGATCAAATCCTCGCATGGGCCGGTAAGGACTTCGACGGCGTGGTCGTATTCGATGAAGCACACGCTATGGCCAATGCCGCAGGCGGCGAAGGTTTGCGCGGCAAGACGAAGGGGTCGGAACAAGGCGTCGCCGGCGTGCGCCTCCAGAACCTGCTTCCGCGGGCCCGCGTGCTCTACGCGTCGGCGACCGGAGCGTCAGACGTAAACAATCTCGCCTATGCCACACGGCTTGGCCTCTGGGGACCAGAAACGGCCTTTGCCAGCCGCGAGCAGTTCGTCACCGACATCCGCACTGGCGGGATTGCTGCGATGGAACTCGTTGCCCGCGATCTGAAGGCACTCGGGCTCTATACTGCGCGCGCCCTGTCATTCGCCGGTGTCGAATACGACATCCTCGAGCATCGCCTCAGCGCGGATCAGATCGCGGTCTACGATGCCTATGCCGATGCCTGGGCGATTATCCACGCCAATTTGCGCGAGGCGCTCGAAGCAACACGCATCGTCGATTGCGAAACCGGAGGAACGCTGAACAGCGGAGCAAAATCGGCAGCGCTCTCGATCTTCGAAGGAACCAAGCAGCGCTTCTTCGCGCAGCTGCTGCTGTCGATGAAGCTGCCGAGCCTGCTCCCGGCGGTCGATTTGGCGCTGCATGAAGGTCACGCAGTTGTCGTGCAGCTTGTCTCTACGGCCGAGGCCATGCTCGAGCGCCGCCTCGCCGATCTGTCCAATGAGGAACGCGAGGCGCTGGAAATCGACCTGTCTCCTCGTGAATACGTGGTCGACTACCTGATGAACAGCTTTCCTGTTCGGCTGATGGCCGTCTTCACCGACGAGAATGGCAATCCCCGCTCTGAGCCGATAAGCGATGAATACGGCGCGCCGGTGCTGTGCCAGGCGGCGCTGGCCGCGCGCCAGCGCATGGTCGAGCAGCTCTGCGCGCTGCCGCCGATCGCCACCGCGCTCGATGCGATCATCGAACGCTTCGGTACCGATAGAGTCGCGGAAGTCACCGGCCGCACCAAGCGGCTCATCGTCGGATCCGACGGACGCCAGAAGTTGCAGTCGCGCACTCCGCGCGCCAACCTTGCCGAGACCCAGGCGTTCATGGACGGCGACAAGCGTATCCTCGTCTTCTCAGATGCCGGCGGCACCGGGCGCAGCTACCACGCGGATCTTGCCGCCAAGAACCAAGCCCGCCGCGTCCACTTTCTGCTCGAACCAGGCTGGCGGGCCGATGCTGCGATCCAGGGCCTTGGCCGCACCAACCGCACCAATCAGGCGTCCGCCCCATTGTTCCGGCCGGTCACAACCGACGTGCGCGGCGAGCGCCGCTTCATCTCGACGATCGCCCGTAGGCTTGACAGCTTGGGGGCCCTGACGCGCGGCCAGCGGCAGACCGGCGGGCAGAACCTGTTCGATCCGGCCGATAACCTTGAAAGCATCTACGCCAAGGAAGCCCTGAACCGCTGGTTCGGCTTGCTGTTCATGGGCAAGCTCGAAGCGGTCGGACTGGCGCGGTTTCAGGACCTGACCGGGCTCAGGATCGAGAGCGCCGATGGCGGGATGGTCGACGACCTCCCCACGATCCAGCGCTGGCTCAACCGTATCCTTGCATTGCCGATCGGCCTCCAGAACGCGATCTTCGATGAGTTCCTTGGTCTCGTCGAAGCGCAGATCGATGCGGCACGCGCATCAGGGACGCTCGATCTCGGACTCGAGACCATTGCTGTCGAGAGCTTCGAGATCCTGTCCGACACATTGCTGCGAACCGACAGCGTGTCTGGTGCCACAACCCACCTGCTGGAACTGGAGATTGCGCGTGCGCTCAAGCCTCTGACGCTTGATCGGCTTGGTCAACTCGAAGGTACGTCCGGCGGCCGTCAGCGGCTGATGTGCAATTCGCGCTCTGGCAGGGCAGCATTGCTGGCGCCAGCCCGCAGTCTGCTTGGTGACGACGGCACCCGCATCACGCGCCACGAACTGGTGCGCCCGTTGAAGCGTGGATACCTGTCCGCCGATCAACTGGCAGAGAGCAGCTGGGAGCCGGTCGATGAGCCCGTTTTCCGCGCCGCGTGGCAAACCGAAGTCGAAGAAGCTCTGTCCTCGCTCAAGCGCGAACGCTTGCATCTGGCCACAGGCCTGCTGCTCCCGGTCTGGGATAAGCTGCCAACCAACTATGTTCGTGTGAGCCGCATCTCCGCAAGCGATGGCCGCTCGCTATTGGGCCGCGAGGTCCCGCTGCATGCTGTTGGAGATATCTGCAACGCGCTCGGGCTTGATGCCGCAGCCGAGATTGCACCTGAGAGCCTCATTGCGGCGGTTCTCACGAGCGGCCGTGCCATGTTGGTCAAGGGGAGGGAGGCGCTCATGCTCAAGCGGAGCCTGGTCAATGGTGCGCAGCGGCTTGAACTGACCGGTTGGTCGGCAAGTCGGCTCGATTGGTACAAAGCAAAGGGCTGCTTCACCGACATAATTCGGTTCCAGACGCGCCTGTTCGTTCCGCTAGAAGGTGCTGCAGAGGTCATGGCGAGCATTGATCGCCTTTGATCGACCGGGTTTGGGACTTGCACGAACCTGCTGGCGCGGGAGTGGTGTTTGCCTTGAGGCCTTCCCGTTGATCGGCGGCAATGGATCGAAGATAGGCCCGATGTTTCTGCTGCTGGATTGTGAGTTTTCGAATTCGTCCATAACTGATGCCCTCGAATTTCGAGCAGAATGTGACGGACGCAATCAAAATGTAGACAACGAGTGCCTCGGGAATCGCCCGCTAATTCTAGGTACCATTTCGACCTGGAGTTCAAGTTGGACTGAGTGCGTTCAAGCTGCCCCTTCCGAGCCTGCATCGACTGACGTGCCGAGTAGCTTGCGGGCTTGTTGATCGGGGCGACCGTTGGCAAGCAGCCCGACCGGTGCCACGAGCCTGGTAGTCAGCTTGCCTTGCGCTTGTGCCGTCTGCCGGATCTGGGTCTTGATCGTCTCGATCTCGTCGATCAGGCGATCGATCTGCTCCAGATCTGCATCGTGATGGGAGCCGAAGGCACCGCCGTCGTCGTACTGGGCTCGCAAGCGCGTCAACTTGTTCTCACGGATCTCCAGCTTCGTTTGCATCCCTTCGTCCGCGTGGGGCGTTTCGATCTCGAGTTCAAGCTTGATCACCTCCACCGCAAGACCACATTCTGCGGCAATCCGATTGGCGAGCTGCCATGCGACTGCACCGTTATCGATGGCAAGGCGTAATTGGTCATCTTCGCCTGAAAATGAAGAAACCAAAGACTCCAGAGCCTCCTTTGCAGTCTTTTCCACTTCATGGAGATGGTCCTGCAAACTTGGCATACCCACATGCGCGTGGAACCTATGCCATTTATCGATCATGATATTACGGATCAGTACAGTGAATGGCAGGTGATAAAAGGTCTTGAGGTTCGATCCACGACTAGTGGTTGCAATTCCGCTTACCCTGTTATCTCGTCGTAATTCAAAAAGCCTCTTGGCAACCTGATCTTGGTCAGCTCGTTGAATTAAAAGTTTTTCTACTGTTAAACCAAATCTTTCAATCAGCTTATTTTGCAGTGCTTCTTTAAGTGATTCAACAACATCATCGGGTTCTATGTCAGTTTCGATCGACTGTACCACCAATATTGCGTTGTAAAATTGTGCCGGTCGAATGCGTGTTTCCAGCGCTTCCTTGACAATCGCCTTGACCTCGCGCCGAACCATCTGACTGAAATCGTCACTTTCCTGGAATGCCTTTACGAACCGCTGTTGCTCGGCAGGCTCCCTCGACAAGGTGAGGTCGGCGGTGATGGTGCAGCAGGTCCGCACATCGGATTCCCGCATCTGGTAGGCAGCTTCTTCAAGCACGACCTGGTGTCGCTTGCCGATGAAGCTGCTGCCGGGAATTTCGTGAATGGACGCGATTGGCCCCCTGACCGTGATCCCGTAGGTCATGGCTTCCTCGATCACACTGCGCTGCACTTCGTCGTCGAGTGGACCTTTCTCCTGATCGGACTCGGCATAGAGCTCCACGATCTCCGCATAGCTCTTTCCATGGAGAAACGATTGCACAGCCGACCTGACCAGTTTTTCAAGCAGTTCCTTTACGTCAGGAGACCCAGCGCTGCGCCAGCGGTCCTGATCGTTGACCTCGTATAGCAGCTCATGAACGATTTTTATCGGTGCTTTGCCGGCATAATGCAGTCCATACGCGCCAGCGAAGGATAGCGAGCCGATTGCAGCCTGGGCGTCCTTGGCATTGCGAGCGGGCAATAAAATCAGATCGCCGTCGATTTCGCGTCCTGTGCCCTGGATCAAGATGGCTGAAATGCGCGCCTTCAGCGCATCGCTGGCGACCGGCTTTGTTGCGTCGAGGTTCTCGCGCAGCAGCTCTCTTTCCAGGATCTGCCGAAACCATGCCTCAAGCGGCTGGATCTGGCCCGGCGAACCGGGATCGGCCAAAGCCACCCCCGCCTGTCTCCCGTAGACAGAACCGGCATAGGCATAGTTTGCCACCACTGCCGGCTCACCCGACGCAAAGCGCAGCCTTGCCAAATAGCCGACCGCCAGTTCGCCGAGCAGCTTCCTGTCGCGGATTTTCAAGGGGTTACCTTCGTCCTTGAAGGTGACAAGCTCATCGATGCGTCCGTTGATCGCCGGATTGAGGTTGCGGGGATAGAGCTCGACCTCCGAAACGATGAGGCCAGCGTCACAAATCGCAAGACACAGTTTGGTCTGGGTCTTGTCGATCTCGCGCGCGGATGCCGCCCGGGCATGAGCGCCGTTGATGTCGGCGTCGTGTTGATGCAGCACGCCGCGCAGCACGTCCTTGATCATCTTCGCGCCATCGAAACGACTGACGCCATCTCCCTCCAGATAGCAGGGCAGCAGCCATTTCAGCGCGGCGGCCGCCTTTGCCTTGTCGCGCGGAATTGTGCCGCGCACGGTGATCTGAAAAGGCAAGTGGCGGGTCCGGCCCGTGGTCCGGTCATCAAGCGTGACCTCGACAGTGCATTCCCAGCTCTGTTGGGTCTGCATGCGCAACAGTCTGGTGCCAGCGAATGCAAAGCTGCCGGCAACCTGCTTCTTGACCGGATTGAAGCGGAATTCGAGTTGGTCGGGCGTCAGGCGCGGCAGGGTTTTCGTGTCAGCCATGACTTCGACCAGATCTTCAAATCGCATTGATTTTCGCCCCCAAGAGAGTTGATTACGGCGCGCGCACCCCACGCAGCGCCCTGTCGGCCCGCGCGACGGCTTCGCGTCGGTCGCGCAGCAGGAGATCGGCCCGAGTGCGTTGCTGGCGGCTGAGCGGTATGTTCCATTTGCTAAGGAACGCCGACCATTCACCCTGCAACCTGTCCACTGCCCGGACCTGCTTGAGCAGCTTGTCAAGGGGCGTCTCCGCTTCATCCTCTTCCCGCTGTGTCAGCCAGACGCGCAACGCTTCTGGAAGCGGCGCATCGTTCGTCGACAATGCCAGCAATGCCGGAACGATCGGCAGCAGCGCAACAATTCGGGATACAAAGGATTGTACCTCTTCCGGCATTTGCGCCCCGGGATCGCCGCGATTGCTGCGCCAGACTCTGGCGTCCGTGAATTGCAGGTCTTGGGCTGTGCCCGCGACATTGTCGGCGAGCCAGTGCTGCATCATCGATGATTCATAGACGCCAAGCGCCGACTTTGCGAACAGGGCCTCCAGCATCCAGTCAACGGCAGCGAACAAGTCCCAGGCGCTCCAGTGGTAATCCGTCGTCTGATCCTTACCCGACAGCCAAGTACTGAATGGCTTGCTGAGCGCCGCCCGCAGAAGCACCTCGGGATTTAGCGATTCCGGCAGTCCCGCTGCTGCCTCTGCCCAGCTTTTCTGATGGAGCGGGCGCAGCACGCCCAGTAGTCCAAGTGCAAAAATGCGGGCCGCGAAATGATCGGGAACCGCAGATCCATCGATCAACAACGTCGCGGCTTCGCACGCGAGGCGACTGCTGGACCAGTCCTCGTCCAGATCGCCGGTCCCCTCATTCCCCGCCTCGGGCGCGTCCCCGGTTTTCGCAGGCGTGTTTTCGCCAGTTGCATCGGTATGCGGGGTACCGAGCGAAAGCGCGTTGCGCAGCCACATCAGATAGGCCCCACGCTGTGCGTCAGCAGCGTCTTCGGTGAAGCCCTCATCGCTCCAGGCCGGGAAATCACCGAGCGCGAGGCGTTGCTTGCCCCAGAATGCCCAACCGAGATAGGCGATGAACCATGGCGGAACGATGTCTGTCTGGTCGCGATCGATGAAGCGCTGGTTGGCCAGATTGCTGAGAAGGACAGCCGGCGACAGGCCGATCTGCTTTGCGACAAGCGATAGCAGTTCAGGCGCGCGCTCGACTGCGCGCAGCCTGGATGCGTGAACATCCGGGATGGCACCTGCTCGCACAGCCGAACCCAACAGGATGCGGCGCACCCGGCGCGCAACGAAAGCGGGATCGCGCGAACTCTCTTGCAGCAGCAACAATTCGATCTCGATGAAATCATTCGCGACCGACGCCGTCTCATGCCCGAAGACCAGAGCGTCACGCAGCGCGCCGACCATCCGTTCGCGAAGCAACGGGGCCTTGTCGCGAAAGGCCGCCCTCGTGGCGCGCGCTTTACGCTGTGCGTTCAAATCCTTGCTGCCAATGAATTCGGCATAAGGGCGACGGTCGGCCTTCCGGCCGAAGGCGATGCCTGCGTCTTTCAGATTGGTGTCGGTGACGACCCGTGACGGCTCCGCTTCATAGAGCGAGCCCCGCCGGAGGGGGCTTGCCACCATCAACTGCGCGCTCAATTCGGAAAAGTCGGCGGGATTGAGGTCCGCGAAATAGGCCACGAGAAAGCAGGCGATTGTCGGTCGAGGATCAATTTCCAGATCATCGTTGCCAAGCAGCGAATCCTCGCCCGGTTTGCCGTCGTCCTTCCAGTCCCAATATCGCCGCGTCACCCGCGCGAAGCCCGGAGCGATAAGGTCGCCAAGAAGCGAAGGGCGGTTCTTCTGCTGGTCTTCCCACTTGTTTACGAGATCTACCGCAAGTCTGGCATCTTCGAAATCGTCGACGTCGATCGGCCTCAACTCGCACAGTGCGGACGCAACCAGCATTCCTGGCTCCTGCGCCCCGATACTCGGGCCGGGCGGCAGGTCATCGGCCCAGTCCTTGTTGACCAGAATGAAGATGCTGCAAAGCGACTTGGGCCGATCCGTCAGCAACGCCTGGATCCGGCTGATCGCAATTTCCTTCTGGTCGCTCTTTTCTCCCAGCGCGGAAATAACCAGCGGCTGCGTCGCGGTCCGCTCGAGGACATAGTCCGGCCACCGCGCACTCAGGGCATCGAATGGGCCGTGACGCGCTCCCGGCTTGACCAGAAGGAGGGCATCCTCGCCGATGGCCGCGGCGGCCGCGGCGGCCACAATCGGGTCCGCCTTGGGGATCAGCAGCCAACAGATACCTGATGCAGCTTCACCGGGACGTCCCAGAAGAACGTCCCGCAAAAGCAACGCGCGCAGTTCGTCATACGGAACAAGCCGGGCGAAATGTTCGGCCACCGGTTCCTCGACCAGTTTGGCACTCTGGCGAGGATCGGTGCCGACCCCCCGGCCGGCGCGCGCTTCCACGATCGGTTGGGCAGGTCCGTCGCTCATTCGCGTTCCTCCACTACCAGATAAATAGCTGCGTGCGAGACCCCGGTGGTCGATCGCGGCATGTCGGTGATCCGGTCGCGGAACCAGAAATCACGCACGCTCTGGACAAGTCCGCATCGATGCCGTTCGTCGGCAGACGCTGCCAGAAGCGCCATCAGGCGATCCGCTTCGGTCCGGGTCGGCAGGCGCATGCCTAGCAAGCGGGAATCGTCATCGACCTCGTCCGCGCCTTCGGCGTCCCAGCAAGCCCGCCAATGCTGGTCGCGGGCCACCGGCGCGGACCCAAACTGGCCGCCCCGTTCAACTTCGGCGGTGACCAGAAAATCCGTTCCGTCGCCTTCGACTTGAGCCAGCGGCCGTCCCACGCGCCTGCCATGCATGGAGCGGCGCGCATCGGGTAAGAAACTCTTCGCTGCCGCAGGAGGCGGCTCACCATTCACCAGACCGCGCATGTAGGCTTCCTCGACGAGCAGCGTGACGAAAGCGTCGTCCGATGGCGGCACGGTGCAAAGCCTGCGCAGTCCGCCGTAGGGTGCCAAAACATCCTTTAGTTGCCGTTCGAGCTGCTTGACCGCGCCCCGGTATATGTTCGGTTGGAAAGGCGGGGCGCTGCCATTGCAAAGGGCGTTCGTGAACAGGGTCTGCCGATCGAGCGTCTCGTAATAACCGATCAGCTCAGGCCGGACGTCCATTACGGGCCAGTCCTCTTCCATAACCTCATCCAGCGGGATCGCGTGCACCAGACGGGCGAGCGAACCGGGTGTGGCGTCGAGGGACCGCTCGATATCGTTAATTCGGCTCTGGAAGCTATCCAGTTCCCACAAGCTGACCTTTTTGCTGAACCACTCCTTGTGCTGCCACCAGAAAAACAGGTGGGATCTTGCGATCTCTTGTGCGATGCCCCTGAGCCAGTTGCCACCCTTTTGACCACTTGCCGGACTGGTATCCATATAGATGCTGACAGGGATCGGTGAGAAGTTGAGAGTAAGCTGAAGTTGTAATTCTGCATGACCTTCGGTAACGTCTCGTTGCGACGTCCGGGAATAACAACTGAAGCCGTACAGAGGGTTACGTGCAGTGATCACTATGTGCCTCCTTTCAGTTGTTCGCCAGCGGAAGATCGATCACTTTTTGCTGCGTGTCGACAGTTGCCGCCGCGTACGTAGCCAGTTCCATGCGCAACTCAGGAGCCAGCAATAACGGGTCACGACCGGAACTACGGTTGTATCTGCGGCGCCCCGCACGTCTGGCAACAAAAAGGCTCGACGCAGCGTAGACCTTCACCCCCTGCCACAAGAACGCGATCCAATCTCCGTCCCGAACCGATGCAATTGGTTCAATGGCAGCGTTCCGTGGCAATTGGCCGACGATTGCCGCCTCTATCGACGGCGCGGTGCGCAAATTCACGGTGGTGGTCGTCCAGCGCGTTTGCGTTTCCGGGACAGTCGCAAGCATGTCTGCCAAGCGCGCAAGTTCCGCCCTTGCTTCATCGGCAAATTCACTTTGGCTGTTATTGCCCAGCCATTCCTCGATGGCGAAGAAGCCCCCCTTGCGCGCGCGCAGCCACGCGCGCTCATCGGGCCCTGCGAATACCTCGGCGACCCACTGGGCGATGAGCGGTCTAATTGCCAAACCGGACTTTGTTTCAGCAAGATAGAACCAGGAAACCGCCACAAGGACAATCAGCAAGGCGATAAGGCAACCCTTGCCCTTGGCGGGCTTGGGAGATGGCTTGGTCCCGACTGGCTTTGCCGCCTGGCCGCTTGCCTCTGCTGGCGGGGGTTTCGGGGTCTTCGCAGTTGGAGACATCGGCAAGGGCGACGGCGTTACTTCGCGCAAGGCGCGAGCCTGTAAATGCCGAAGCGCGGTGTCACCACCGTCCTTCAAGCCAGTTGTCTGATCATTCTGCGCATTGCTCACCAAAGGGGACCTCTTGGTTTAGAGCCTGATCCGAAATTAAGTTGAGTGGTATCAGCGGGTTAGCTTGACGTTATCCCAAGTCATTAATTCAGGGGTTTTTGCGAAAACTACCGGAGATCAACGATGTGGACCGACACCACTCGGGCGCAGTATGCCCGCGCGGACTTGGCTTTGCCAAGTGATTTGACCGATGCGGAATGGGCGCTGCCGGAGCCGTTCTTTCCGCCAGCATCGCATGTGGGCCGTCCGCGCAAATGGCCACTCAGGCGGATTGTCGAGGCGATCCTGTATCTGCTGCGTCGGGGCCCGCCGTGGCGGATGTTGCCGCCGTGTTTTCCGCCGTTCTCGACGGTGCGGCGCTGGTTCTTTCTGTGGCGGGACAACAAGCTGTGGTTGTCATTGAATCATACACAGCTGTTGATCAGTCAGGATGTGGCGTTTGCGGCCCTTGGTCAGTTTGCCATCTCAAGATCCAGCACAGCAGCAATGGCAGCAGCAAAAATCCGACCACCGCGCACAGCCGTGATGCCTATTGCTGATAGGCATAGCCGCTGCTCTGCGCTACCGCAGCCTTGCTGAAAAACAGCGGGACGATGTTTTCCCGGAAACGCGCCCCGCGCTCGGTCAGGCGGATGATATCCTCTCCGATTTCGACCAAGCCATCTCGTTCCAGCCGGTCGAACTCTGCAGCGAAGTCAACGCGCGGGTCGCTGCTGAACTCTTCGCGATAGCGCGCGCGATCAAGAGCGAAGAGGCCGAGCAGGACGCGCTTCCTGCGGCGTTCATCCTCATCTATGATGTAGCCCGCAGT
Source organism: Novosphingobium sp. (assembly GCF_037133355.1). Lineage (GTDB taxonomy): Bacteria > Pseudomonadota > Alphaproteobacteria > Sphingomonadales > Sphingomonadaceae > Novosphingobium. Next base: position 15,493 of record NZ_JBAXOI010000028.1, read on the forward strand.
GATCGGGCTTTCGCCCTTTTCTACGCTCTCGATATAGTCGGCGAGGATCTTCCGCCGCCGGTGCAGACTGTACCCATTCTGGAAGTCGCAATCGCGCAGATATGAACGTGCGCCTGCTCCCAATCCCAACACATTCTCGCCGGCCCAGTGATTAGCTTTCTGGCGGTAGCCGCCGGCCGCTGTCGCGATATAGCGGACATGATTTTCGGCCATGTATCCGCGCTTGCGGAGCAGCGCCCGCGCCATGTCGTAGCGCCGGTACAAGAGCGCTGGATCGAGCTCGAGATACCCCTTGGCCGCGTAGCCGGTCTGGGGGCGGGTCGTCAGGGCATAGGTGCAGATTGTCTGTGGTCTCATGGCGAGGACCGCCTCGAGCGAAGCGAGCCAGCTGGCATCGCTCTGCCCGGCAAGGCCAAAGATCAGATCGACACAAACATTGTCGAAACCGGCGGCGAGGGCGTCTTCGACCGACTGGCCGGCGACCGCACCTCCATAAGCGCGACCGAACTTGGCCAGTTCGTCGTCAGCCAGCGTCTGTACGCCCAGGTTGACCCGGTTGAACCCGACGGCACGCAACGCGCGATACCCTTCGGCGGTAACGGTCTCTGGTGAAACTTCGAGCGCTACCTCGGGAATGTCGGAAAGCGTGCAGCCAAAATGCCGTGACACCGCATCAAGGACGCGACCCAACGCGGCGGCTGGCAGAAGCGAAGGTGTGCCCCCGCCGAAATAGATGGTACGAATTTCGGGCCGCTCCACCTGCGTGGCCCAATAGGCGATCTCGGCTTCGAGCGCAGCCAGGTAGCGCGCCACTTCCTCATCGCGCACCGAACCATTGGTGTAGAGATTGCAGAAAGAGCAGATCTGCCGGCAGAACGGAAAGTGCAGATACAGGTTGAGCATGTTCGAGGCCTGAAGCGAGGCCCGGATCCGTTCGGCAAGGGCAGCGCCGTCGGTCGGGCGATATGCCTGCCGGGGCGGGTACATGTAGATATAGTCGCCCTTGAACGCCTCGGTGGCGAGAGAGTTGGCGATGTCGTCGCGCGGGCGTTGCAAGGTCCTCATGGGTTCACCGGCTGATCGAAGAGAAAGCCGCTTAGGCGCGGGAGCCTCAAGCTCCGGTTACCGATCGCCGCCGAAATTTCGGCGTCCTCGAATGCGTCGATAATTGCGGCCATACCGGGCTCGGCCAGCGCCTGGATATTCATCAGCGGCACGGTACGTTCGCATGCCGCGATGTGAAGAGCGAGCATGCGCCGCAGCGCCTGATAGGCATTCTCGACCGGCGGGAACAACCTGCCAGCAGCCGACCATCGCCCAACTTCCGCGATGGTGAACCAGATCTGCCCGTCATCGTCGATCGGGCGGTGCCGTGGACTTTGGATCTCCGTCGGCTTCCCGCTGATCGTCGCTAGAAAGGTCAGGTCGACATAATGACGCTTGTTATCGGCCCGCCGTGTCATGTTCGTGCAGGATAATAGCGGCCCGAGCCTAAAGGTGCCGGTTTCGCCAACGAAGCGATCTTCGACGCGCTTGCGCAGCGTCCGTTCGATGCTCTCTTCCTTATAAATATTCCCGCCGATGGTGCCGATGTTCCGCAGGCCGGGCGCGTTACGCCGCTGCGATAGATGCACCTCGCCGGTATCGCTCGAAATCAGAAAGACACCCAGTCCGACCGACGGCGCAAAGCTGCCGCTGTCGGTTATCCCGCGCAGGCACACTTCAAGTTCCCCGACCGCCCTCGCGAATTGCTGTGTGTGCTGCGGATCAGTGGTACGACCGGTAAGTACGGACACTGTCTGGGGACTGTCGCGAAACGCACCGTCGTAGCAATCGCTCAAAGGGCAGTCGGTGGCGGATACGAATACAAAGGTCGAAGAACTGTCGTTGAGGTGACCCCAGCCCGCAATTTCGTAAAGCGCCGAGGAGAAACGGCGCTTGTGCGACCCGAGTGGCCCATGGAAGACGAGAATGATGGTGGGGCGGACGCTGTTGAGCAGCGGCAGCATCCGCGGCGCATCCTCGCCGATATAGACTGTCGTCACCGAACCGACCGCACTCATGTCGGCCGTGTCGAGCCAGTCCGACATGTCGAACGCCGCGCCAGACGTCCTTACCGGCCGGAGGCGCGCGACGGATTCGAGGACCGCAGCATCTCCATCCCACGCCACGGCAAGTATCCGATGCTTCATGTGCAGTCTGCCTCAAGGCGATCAAGGACCGCCTCGATCTTGTTCCGGAAATGGATGATGAAATGCTCCCGGTCATGTTCTGTGAATTCAGCCGAGTAGAACTCGCCTGGGCCACGATGCACCGGCGCCTTCGCCAGCCATTCCACGTCATCGTACAGGCAATATCGGTAGAGAAAAGGGACAATAGCGACCGCCTCTCCGCGTTCCTTGCGCCCACGAACAATCTCGACTTCATGCGCACAGGACTTCGAAGCGAGGAAGTCATCGCTTATCAGCGGGATGAAGATATGGGTACGGTTCAACGCTTCCTCGACCTCGGGCTTCCACTCGTCGGTCTCGAAGCCGGAGATGAATAAAGTGCAATTGCCGCGCCGGACCCGCTCCAGCGCGCGGGTGAAGAAGGGCTTGCCGCGTCCTTGGTCCTTGACGAACGCAACATCCCAATTGCTGTAGGAGATGAAGATCGCAGCCTTATCCATTGTTTCCCCAACAATAGTCTCAAACGCGTCCGCCGGCAGCTTCCCGGGCTGTCCGAACAAGGTCAAGCGCTTTTGCAAGCCGCCAGGAAGGATCGCCGCCGATTTCGACACTATTCCGGGCAAGCTGCCGGGCATGCTCGCGGATCAACAGATCGAGTTCCGCCCGTCGGCCGTGGTCGGTGTCCCTCAGGCCATCGTCCACCAACTCCACCTCGACAGCGTTGCAAAGCAAAGCAAGATCGTACCGCCGATTGTGCAGCGCCACATCCGGCGGCAGCTCGATCCCATAGAGTTGGTGATGGGCCAGGACATCGATCAGACCGGTGTCGCACAGGACAACCGGCGCGCTTACCTCAGCCTCGCGAACGAGCTGGTACCAATAGAGGAATGACCGGGCATCGGCCCGCGCCCAGTCAAAGTCCCGGACCGCTGCCCGGGCGGCCCTGCCCCCGTCCGCGATGATGACGGCGTCGGGAATCACCTGGCGCAGCGCTTCGACCAATGTGGTCTTGCCGGTACTGAAGGCACCTGAAACCGAAATGAGCAGCGCGCCGGGCATTTCTCACCATAGTCCCTTTTATATCTAAGAGCCCGATCCGAAAGTTGTTGAGCAATACCAGCATCTTGTAATTCAGCCGTCTTTGTCGAGAAGATGGAGGGAGCGATGGGATGGACTGGTATTGCTCGGGCAGACCATAACCGGGAAAGTCTTCGAAATCCAAGCGATTTGACGGACTGCGAGTGCGGGCTTACCGCGCCGTTCATTCCGCCTGCGAGGTCTGGCGGACAGTGGCGCACGTCGGATATGCGCGAGGATGTGAAAGCGGTGCTTTATATCGGATCGAGCGGCGGGGTGTGGCGCGTGTTGCCCAAATGCTTACCGCCGGTTTCGACGGTGCTGCGGTACTTCTACGCTTAGCGCGATGCCGGATTATTCGACGCCATCAATACCGTGCTGGTGATGCACCTGCGCGAGATCGAAGGCCGCGAAGCCTCGCCTTCTGCCGGAGTGATCGACAGCCAGAGCGTTAAAACCACCGAAAGCGGCGGGGTTTGGGGCTATGATGCGGGCAAGAAAGTTCGTGGCCGCAAGCGCCACAGCCTGACCGACATTTGCGAGTTCCTGATCTTGATTCTTGTGCACATCGCTTTCATTCAGGACCGTGACGGGGTGGTCGATGTGCTCAAAGCGGTGCGCTATCGCTGCCTCTGGGTGCGCCACATGTTTGCCGACGGCGGCTATGCGGGCGAGAAGCTCAGGAACGCGCTCAAGGGGCACGGAAGCTGGACGCTGGAAATCATCAAGCGTTCCGATACCGCGCAAAGCTTTGAAATCCTGCCCCGCCGCTGGGTCGTCGAGCAGACCTTCGCGTGGCTTGCCCGATGCCGCCGTCTCGCCAAAGACTGGGAGCGCACGATCGCATCATCGACCGCATGGGCGCACATCGCTTCCATCCGTATGCTGACCCGCAGAACCGCAAGATACTGCTATGTTTGACGAACTTCTGAATCAGGATCTAAAGTAAACCAATAGCCGGATTTGCATAGCTGCTCGATCATGCAAAATTGAACCGGGCTTCCTTGTGGGTCTTAAGAAAGTCCCGCATTTCGCGGTATGACGTCCGCTCGAATTCCTGCAGAGCGACCATCCGGACACCAGGGTCGGTATTGTTGAGCCTAGCCTCGACCTCCCGGATGGCGTCGCGGTACCAGTGATAGCGCTCGCAATCGGGACGGAGTTGAAGCCCTTCCGACAGAACACGAATCACTGTCGAGAGGACTCCGGCCAGTGCGATGCTGCTCGCGAGGATAGCGAACAGCGTCGATCCGGTCGTCGTTCCGTCGAACAGTAGGGCAGCGGTAAGTACGGTCAGGCCGATCGTCGCAAGGGTCAGCACCCAAGACGAGATCTGCGCGGCTTGCAGCCGCGTTTCGGGCGAAGCGACCCCGGCGGTGAGTTTTTCGCGGACATAGTTTCTCTGAACGCCCACGCGCTGAATCCGAAGGATCGTGAAATAATCGTCGAGGGCTGCGCCCGGCAAAAGCGGCGGGTAGCGGAGCCAGGATTCATCGAACCAGGCCGAACCAAGATTGACGTCGTCGATCACCGCGAGCAACTCACTGCCGACCGGCCGGTTGAGCCATGCCTCGAACATGGACAGTGCATGAGCACGTTTGCTCTTCCATGCGATCAGTGCCGCAGGGTCGGTAAGCGCCCGCGCGGCAAGAGCGGGATCGCTCAGCAATTGCTGGAAGTAGAATTGGCGCAGCCGCTCGGTGAGCAGGCGATGCTCCAGCCAGGTCTCCTTGTGCTTGTCGGCGAGGATCAGCAGTACCGCCCAGCCAAATCCCGCCAAGGTCAGGATTGCCGCGAACGCGAACAACCACCGCGAAAATTCGCCACCCAGGAGATCGACGATGGGAAGTACGGCAGCGAGTGCCGCACCGGTCCCGGCGACCATGATCGCGCTAAAGCCATTGCGCTGCCGACGCTTGCGGTTCGCATTTGCCGTTTTGTCGAAGCCATCGAAAAGCGCCCGAAGCTCGGGAAAGTCGAAGACATCCACTGAGCCTGGAAACCGCGATTCGACAAAATCACGATGATACTGCGACATCATGAGGTCGTCATTCCCCCAATCGGCCATCCTGCCGTCGAGAAAAGATGCCGAAAGCACGGCGCCGGTCAATCTCACCATCCATTCCCCATTGATCCCGAAGTAACGCTAACGTTATGCCACCCCTCTGACAAGCGGGGCGCTCGATCCGGTCGCAACAACCGTTGATATGCTGGCGCGGCGTAAACTGTGTTCGATTACTTGCCTCGCTGCCACTAGGCCTACTACCACTTTTTGCCAGCACTGTCAGTGCGCTACGGGTTACTTGTTTGCGGTAAAAACGTGAAATGTCGTTTCCAATGCGGACCGTCAGCTTATGGGGCTAAGCGATTGGCTCGGGAAGGGCGGCTAATAGAGGGTTTGCTGAATGTCCGTATTGTCCGCGATTGACCGCTTTCGGCTAGACCTGACGTTTGTCGGTGCTGATGTGAGCGACCGGGTCTGGTCGACTGCCGCCGGCTGCCCTGAAGGACTCGAATTGGGACAAAGTGGTCGTTCCCAAGCGACAGATTGAAGGGCAACTTTTCGCGGAAGGCGACGTTCATCGTTTACCCAAGCAGCCTACTGTAGCGACAGAGGCTGGCCCGCTGTCACTCGGCAACAGCATGTATGTGAACTAGGCGGTGCGGCGCGCCGCCGAACCGAACGTGCAAGTCCTCCGCCTTCGTTGCCCACTCGCGCACCCTGCGATGGCGCTCCGAGGCCGCGGCGAACGCGGTGGCAAAGGCCTCGAACAAGGCCTGCATCTCCCCAATTTGGGGAAAGTAGGTCGACAGGAAGTCTGGTGCGTCGATCTGGGCCAATAGCCCGGAGCGCTGCAACTCCAAATCATCTACGATGGCTTGCCGATCGTTCTCGAACTTCTGGCGCTTCTGCGCGTCCTGCCACATCGACCACAGCTCCACTGCGACTCCTATGCCCGCCAGAGCCCCGTTTGCTGCGCGAGCAAGCTTAATCGCCCCGTACGGCTTGAACTTCAGCGCGGGCATGACCCAGTCTCGGGCCTTGAGGACCATCGTGTTGTTGATGGACACGCCGCCCCCGTATCGCCCGGCGACCTTGCCCAGCATCGCTGTCACCGCGTTGCTGTCCGGGCTATCGCCGGCGAAGCTGGTGCTCATCGCGACCAGCTGCTGGCTCGTAGGGCCGAGTTCGCGCGTGAATGCGTTCCTGATCGTCGCCTCGATCACGATCCCGTTCGGCCCGACTTTGCGGTCGAAGAACTCGGCGAAGTCCTCCATGTCCGTGCTCTTCGCTTCGATGATCAGCTCGCCGAGGTAGTCGATCACTGCGCGGCGGAGCGCGATCTGTGCTTCCCCTGCCTCGCGCTTGTACCGGGCTAGGCGCGGCCCCTCTTCCTTGGCCTTGCCGTTAGCGGCGGCCGCTTCTCTCTCCGCGTGCTCCGCCGCCTCACGCGCGGGCATAACAAGCCGGTCCGTAACGTCGCGCAGAATCGCCAGGTAGGTCTGGCGTTTGGCTGCCCCCGCGCCGCCGACCGCTTCCAGCTTGCGCGCGGTAACCCGGCGCAGGTCGCCGACGCGAGACAGCCGAGCATATTCATCTGGGCGCTCAAGCCAGGCCCGGACGCCCTCGTCATACGGGTTAGCCGCTACGCCCACGATCGACAGGTTCCCGGCTTCCACGTCGGATATGCCGATCAGATCCTCCAGACGCGCTCTGATCCCCATCTTCTTGATGCCTAGATTTGCGTCGTAGTCCGCGTCGTCGTCGAGGTCGGCCACCATGTCGAAGCGGCCGATGACGAACACGGTTCGCGGAAGCAGCCCGAGGTCGCGAAACAGCCAGATCAGCTCTTCCCTGTGGCTCTCTTTGAGCGGATTAGACGGGTTCAGGACGTAGAGGACGAGGTCAGCCTCGCTGACGTACTTGCGCGTGAGCTCCTTGTACCGTTCTACGGTGCCGTCGGCGGCAATCGCCTCCTTGAAGCCGAACAGGCCGGGCGTGTCGATTAGCTCGACCTCGTCGCCAGCGTCGTACACCGTGACGGCGTTGGACGACTCGCCTTGGGCGATCTTCATGTCATCAGGCAGCATACCAAGCCAAGCCGCAGCGAGCGACGTTTTTCCCTCAGAGAAGCCCCCGATCAGCGCGACCCGCAGCTTGCCGGTGTCGGCGGTTGCCAGCTGGTCCAGCTTGCCACGCAGGTGGGGCGGGGCCACAACGCCTAATTCCTCACCCGCTTCAATGAAGCGCAGTACGTCGTTCGCATCGGCCGAAGGGGCGGTGGTGATCATGTCAAAATCTCACGAAAGAGGCGGAGCGATCGATGCTCCGCGAATGATGGGGATCAGCGCCCCGGCGGGTGTCGAAGGCCGTTTCGGCTTGGCAACGCAGGAACTCGTTGTCGCTGGCCAACTGTCTCAGGTCTAGAACGCCTTTCCCGACGAACCGGTCAGCATCGCGCAGTTTCTGCTCCACAGTACCTAACAGCTCCATTGATTCGATTACGTGCCTCCTGAGGTCGCCGTCGATAATAGTCAGATGCGATGCCACGTTCGCGCGGAGCTTGACCCTGATCGCATCCAGTTCTTTGTTCAGTGATGCCTTCAGCTGCGACTTTCTATAGTCTCCGCTGAACCAGTTCATCACGCTGCGAATGCCGCTGACCAAGGCAGTGAGGCCAGCCGCTACTGCGAGGACGCCGCCGCTCGCGATCGCCAACGCGCCTCCTATCGCAGCGCCGGTCAAGCCGTCCCATTTCACACCGCTGCGCGTTGCCACGTTTACAGCATGCGAGAACGAGACTGCAAAGGATGGACTGCTGAACGCATCCGCATCCCGCAGGTGCTTTTTAACCAGGAACAAGGCTTCATCGCGTGAAGCGTGGGTTCGCTGAACTGTGGCCTTCACCCGCCTGTCCACCGTGTCGGGAAGTCTAGTCCTGACCTCCGCAAGGACCGCCTCGAGCGCGCTCTTCAACTCGTCGTCCGCAGCGATGCCTTTCTCGATCGCCGCCAGCATTCTCTCCTTGATTGTCTTGATGGCCTCGTCCGTCACTTCGTCGGTCAGCCGGTTGACAGCTCTGGCCGCGTCGTCGGCGATCATCTCGAGCTCAGGAGCGAGCGCCGTGAGCCGTTCGGCCAGCGCGGAGGCCGGGGCCGCAAATTCCGCGCCACCCAGCCGCTCCAACTCGTCCGCCACCTCATCAACGAGCAGGGCCAGCTTACGGAGGTTGGCCCGCACGATCTCGTCCGGCGCGGGAACCGCCCGCGTCAGCAGGCTGCCGAACGCCTCCAAGCCGCTGAAGCGGAGCAGCTCGGCCGCCCCGATCTCCCGTATGAACTTATCTCGCTTCGCGGCGAAGCGATCGTCAAGTGGCAAGTCGGTGGCGAGCGCCAGGAAGGCTGGCAGGGCGCTCAGGGCGACGTGCCCCTGGTATTGGTTGCCCAGCGCCTCGCGCATCTTGCAGTCGAGGGAGTTCGGGCCAACCGCCAGGCTCCCCATCTCGCCGGCGTTGGTGAGCGAAGCACCGACCTGTCGGGGACTCTGCAGCTTCTTGTTGTATACCGCCCAGACCTTCGCCTGGGGCCGTAGCTGCTGCCCAATCTTCTCCAGCGTCCCCGTTTTCCCGGCGTCTCCTCCTTGAGGCGGTCGCGCATCGGCCGTGACGAAGAACACTGTGTGCGCGCGCCGGACAGCCTTCTCGACCTCAACGGCGACCTTGGCTTCGTCGCCCTCGATGCCCGGAACGTCGAGAAGGTGGAATCGCGTACCGTCGTACTCGCATCGGTAGCACGCCGCTTCCCGCGTGAAGTCCGGCGTGCCGTCCCCGATCGACCGGCCCATGTCCTCACCCGGACATCGGAACAAGAGCAGTAGCGCTTCGATCAGGGTGGACTTGCCAGCGTTCGTTTCACCGTAAAACGCGACGGTCGGGTCTTCCCAGTCCAAGTGCCTCCAGACGTCCGCGAGCCGCTCATCGAGGTGGAAGCGCGCGGCGGCTACCATTGAGGCCGCGGCATCGATTGGCCCCGAACATGCCCCTTTCATGCCCCTGTCCGACCAATGGTGGTCACCACCAGCTGCGGACGCACTCACTCTGCTGCCTATACGAAGCACGCGCACGATTCCCTGGTCTGCTAGCTTCCTGGCGCCCTAGCTTGACAATCGCATCTTGAAACGGCGACCGTCAAGGAGTGCTTTGGCTGTCTTAAACGCCGGCAGAGAGATCATGACACGCGGTGCTGAAACGTGCGATAGTCCATATCGATTTGTAGGAGAGCTACATGGACGACGAAGCTGAGGCAGCAATAAAGCGCGCGTTCGAGAAGGGCGAGCCATATAATTCCACGACGATTCCTGATCGGGCTCGCGAGGAACTGAATGATCGTGTGCAAGGGCCAGAGCGCATTTCCGCGGAGATTGAGCGGATGGTCAACAGAGGTGAGCTGCAAGCCCCCTGCGAACCCTGGAAAGATTGGGTACTTCTCTAAGCAAAATATAACGGCCCAGATAAATGTCAAAAAGGGTCGGCTCCGATACGGCTCACGGGTGCAAGACGTTCCTGATCTTCGATAGTTTCAGAAGTCAGTGTCAGAATGTCAGTCCACGGAATTGACATCCATGCCTCCAATAATTGGGATCGGGTTCTTTGTTGACGATCCGCTCGAGGGTGCCTTTCTGCAGGTTCTGCCAAAAACGGACATTCACGGTAGTTGGGCTGAGCGGCCGACTTTGGTCGCTTGCTGCTGTTTGCTTTGAATCGGCAGTAGTGGGACGAAGCGACCGTTCAGGTCCACGGCCATCAACAGACTATGCCATTCAGTTTGATAGTGGCGGCGAATTCGACGTCGGAACCTGAAGTGGCTCGCCGACAGGATCTACACCTTCGTCAATGAATCCTGTGATGATTTCGCCGCCTTTGAAGGTGGCGTTGCCGCCCTTAGTCAGGAGGCCAGCCAAGCCAAAGCCAAGCACACCCAGAACGACGCCGCCCGTGTTGCTCGCACCTTGGGTTCCTTTGGTTCCAGCTAACCTGACTGAGCCCCATTGGGTGTCGACGCTGCTCAATCGAAGGCTAAGCTGGCCTTTGCCGCCAGCTGCGCTGGTTCCAGATACAGCAATGACCTCAGCGCGAGCTGCCGCGCCGACCGGGATGACAATCACCCCACCAATCTTAACCGGCGCGTTCACGCGAAGGATTACGCTGTTTCCAGCCTTCGCAGTCCGGCTGTTGACCTCCTTGAGTACCATCAGCTCGATCGCTGTGCCTCTGATCCAGCGTGGCGCGGCGTTGGAACCAGTAGCCTCGGCCGGTGCCGGAGAAGAAATACTAGTCTGAGCTTTTGTAGACGCGGCTAGGCAAAGCGCCAGCATGGCAACCAGAGAGGTCGTCGTGCGCATTGGCTTGTGTCAATTCGCCGGAGCAGATTGGGGTGATCCGCTGGTTGTGCCTGGAGGAGTAAACTTGATCGCAACACCAGTTGCATTGGTTTTACCCCAACTCATGGCAGAGACATGAGCATCACCATATTGGGCCTTTATAACAGCGTCTGCCCCGAGCTTCTTGGCGCGTTCCCACAATTCCCGATAGATTTTTTCTTGTGACGGCGACTTTGAAAACACCGTGGCCTTGCGCACGCCCGCCTGGACCTCGCCGACAACGACGTAAGCGCGGTCAGTGATATCATATGGATAGACGGGCACCCCGAACTCGCCCGTTGCAGCGGCAGCTGCCGGTCCGGCCGGAGCTGTCTCAGCGTAAGCGGGGAAAGTGGCGGTGAGGCTCATTGCTACGAAAAGGGCTAGACGCATTTGCTTAGGTTCCTGTCGTTTCGTCGGGTTTGCGTGCTCGCGCTGGCCCTAGTTTTGGTTTGGGGCAGAGCCGATAGTCGGCGTAGCGGCTGACGGGGCAGCCACTTGAACGGCCGGAACTGCAACCGGCACTTCAAGCGGTTTGGGAGATTGGGCAGCAGCAAAAACCAACGGCACGTCCTCGCCGACGAAACCCTTGATCTGCGTTCCAGCATCGATTTGGGCGCTGGTGCCGGTGGTGAAGAAGCCAACGACTGGCACGAAAGCTACAGCCGCAACGACGCCAGCAGTCCCTGTAACGCCCTTATCGTCAAACGTACCGTTGAGCCGAATTTGGCGGCCATTCACGCTTACGTGGAGGAGACTTGCGGTCAGGTGGCCGGACTTGCCCCACATTCCCTTGTTTCGGACCTCGGTGATTTCCCCAACGGCTGGCGATCCCACCGG
>NZ_JBAXOI010000029.1:0-25200 GCF_037133355.1 Novosphingobium sp.
AACGCGCAATCGCCGCCTGATCGAAACACGCTGCGGCCTTCGGCGTATGCTTACGGATGCGCGCTTGTCGGCCAGCCTTCCTAACCCCGGTGTCCAACGTGTGAGAACAGACGGGGAATATTCAATAGGTAGAGCCTCGCAAACCTGGCAAAATCGAGGGAATAAATCTTGACAATCACGAAGTGCCATTAGTGCGCACCAATTTCCGCCCCCTTGCGCAATTGGTGCAGATAATCTGACCACAATTGCGCCATGGCCACCCGCTCTTGCCAGTGTGCCCCGCGCGTGCAGGCCGCTCGCACCTTGTCGGTATCGCCTTGGGCAAGCGCCCGCTCGATAGCGTCCGGGTGCTACTTGCCGCTTTCGTTCAACAGCGTTGCGGCCATGGCCCGGAAGCCATGGGCGGTCATTTCGTCAGTAGTGTAACCCAGCCGCCGCAGACCCGCGTTCAAGGTGTTCTCACTCATGGGGCGGGTGCGGGTGCGGACAGAGGGAAAGACATAACCAGCCGGGCCGGTGAGGGCATGAAGCTCCCGCAGGATCGCCAAGGCCTGCCGTGACAGCGGTACGCGGTGATCCTTCTGCATTTTCGTTTTCTCGGCTGGGATGGTCCAGAGCGCGCCGTCCAGGTCGATTTCCTCCCAACGGGCGTGCCGCAGCTCGCCGGGCGGGACAAAGACGGGGGGAGCCAGTTGCAACGCCCTCCGGGTAAGCCCAAGGCTTTCATAGCCGTCTATGGCCCGGAGCAGCTCGCCCACCTTCACCGGTTCCAGAACCGCCGCGTAGTGCGTCACCTTCGGCGTTGCCAGCGCCCCGCGTAGGTCGCACGTGGGATCGGACGCCAGCCGGGCAGTCGCCACGGCATAGCGGAACACCATCCCGGCTAGCTGCAACGTCCGGCGGGCGCTTTCCATCTTACCCTTGGCTTCAATCGTGCGGACAGCAGCCAGAATGTCGCTCGGCTCAATCTCCCCGATCGGTAAGCTCCCCACGGCGGAATTCAGCCGGGACAGGAGATATTCGCTCCGCGTGGACGTGGCGGGCGACCAGCCGCCTTGGCCGTCGCTCTTTCGCTAGGCACAACACTCTGCGGATATGATGGCAAAGGTGTTCATGGCTTCGGCCTGTTGCCGCACCTTTCGCCCGTTGCTTTTCCCGCGACGGGTCTTTGCTGGCGGGGAGCTGCTGCCGGGCCTCGTCCCGCCGCTTGCGCGCAGCGACCAGACTCACTTCGGGATAGGCGCCGAAGGCCATCAGCTTCTCTTTACCTGCCAGCCGGTACTTAAGTCGCCAGAGCTTCCCACCGGCTGGCGTCATCAGCAGATAGAGGCCTTCCCCGTCTGCCACCTTGTAGGGCTTCGGTCCCGGTTTCGCCTGCCGGATTGCAACGTCTGTCAGTGCCATGGCCAGCCTCGCATACCCCAAAGGCTGCACGCGCTACCCCCAGCCTCTCTTGGCTTCCCCCAATCATACCCCCATCGGCTGGCGGCTAGATGTGGACGCGGATGGACGAATGCGGCCTGATTTGCGCAGAATACCTTGGTTTTTGCAGGTTTTTCCAGACTGATACGGACGCGGCTGGACGGCAAATGGAGCGGGTAGCGGGAATCGAACCCGCATAGCCAGCTTGGAAGGCTGGAGCTTTACCACTAAGCTATACCCGCGCTCGCCCGGCTTCTGCCACGAGCTGCGCCTGCCCGTCAACCTCCTGCCAAGCTGCCGCACGCCCTTGCGGGCAGCCTTGCCCTGCGCTGTCGCAGCGGCTATTGTTATATAGTATAACCAAATCCGGAGAGCGTCGTGTCCGATCCTGCCATCCCTGCCAGCAACGCCCCAACCCGTCCGGCGCTCGAGCGGCTGCTTCGGCCGCGCTCGGTCGCGGTGGTCGGCGCGTCCGACAAGCCCGGTGCGCTTGGCACCACGCTGCTCTCCAATCTCGATGCCAACGGCTTTGGCGGCGATGTCTATCCGATCAACCCCAAGCGCGAGAGCCTTGGCGGGCGTGCCTGTCTGCCGGGGATCGAGGCGCTGCCCGAGGGTGTCGATGCCGCCGTGCTTGCCATCCCCCGCGCGGGCGTGCTCGATGCGGTACGCGCGCTGGCCGAACGCAACGTCGGCGGCGTGGTGATCTTCGCTGCGGGCTTTGCCGAAGGCGGAGCGGAAGGTCTTGCCGAACAGCAGGAGATCGCGCGCATTGCCCATGCCGCGGGCATGGTCGTCGAAGGCCCCAATTGCCTCGGCCTCGTCAACTACGTCGACCGGATCCCGCTGACGTTCGTCGAGACCAAGGCGGTGCCGCCGGCCGGCCGCCGCGCCATCGGCATTGTCTCGCAATCGGGCGCGATGGCTGCGGTGCTTGGCACCATGCTCCTCGCGCGCGATTGCGGCGTGTCCTACTCGGTTTCGACCGGCAACGAGGCGGCGAGCGGCGTCGAGGACTATGTCGATTGGATGATCGACCAGGACGACACTCATGTGATCGCGATGATCGTCGAGCAATTCCGCAAGCCGGCGCGCTTCCTCGCCGCCGCCGCCCGCGCGCGCGCTGCGGGCAAGCCGGTCGTGCTGCTCCACCCCGGCACCTCGAGCGCGGCGCGCGAATCCGCCGCAACACACACCGGCGCACTGGCCGGCGATCATGCCTTGATGCGCGCCAAGGTGGAGCGCGCCGGGGTGATCATGGCGGAAACGCTGGAGGAACTGGGCGACATCTCGGAAATCGCGGTGCGCTGCCCCGCATTGCCTTCTGGCGCGGCGGCGGTCCTGGGCGAATCCGGCGCGTTCAAGGCGCTCACGCTCGATCTGGCTGAAGCGCTCGGCCTGCCGCTCGCTGCGCTGGGGGATGCGGATTCGCCCGCCCTGCGCGCTGCGCTGCCGCCGTTTGTGCCGGTCAGCAATCCGCTCGACATCACCGCGCAGGGCCTCTCCGAGCCCGCGATCTACACCCGCTGCCTCGAGGCGCTGCTCGATGATCCGCGTGTCGGCACCGTGCTCGCCGGGATCATTCAGGCCGAGGCCGTCACCTGTGCCATCAAGTTCCCTCCGATCCTTGCTGCCGCGACCGCCAAGCCCCTCACCAAGCCGTTGATCTTTGCCGGGCTCGACGAAGGCGCTGCTGTCCCGGCCGAACGCATCGCCGCCTTGCGCGCCGCCGGGATCCCGTGGTTCCCGACGACCGAGCGTGCGCTGCGGGCGATCACCCGGCTCACGCATTTCGCGGCGCGGGATAACGCCGTCAACGCCGAGGCCGCGCTCCCCGTGCCCGGGCTTGCCGATCACACCGATGTGATCCCCGAATATCAGGCCAAGGCGCTGCTCGGCCCGCTTGGCATTCCTTTCCCGGCGGGTCAGTTCGCGGCGAGTGCCGATGCCGCCGTCGCGGCTGCCGAGGCGCTTGGCTATCCCGTCGCGATGAAGGCGCAGGCCGCCGCGCTGAGCCACAAGAGCGACGCTGGCGGCGTGATCCTGAACCTTTCGGATGCCGCTGCTGTCCGCGCTGCATGGGACAGGATGCACGCTTCCGTGGCAGCCTACTCTGCCGCGATCACGCTCGATGGCGTGCTGATCGAGGCGATGGGGGCCCGGGGCGTCGAGATGATCGTCGGCGCGAAGAACGATCCCGAATGGGGTCCGGTCCTGCTTGCCGGCTTCGGCGGCGTGACGGCCGAAATCCTTGGAGACGTGCGCCTTCTTGCTGCCGACATGACCGCCGAAGCGGTCGAGGCCGAACTCATGCAGCTGAAGAGCGCGGCGATCCTTTCGGGCTATCGCGGCGCCCCTGCGCTCGATGTCCCCGCGCTCGCGCAGCTCATCGTCACGCTCGGCCGCGTACTGCGCGCCGAACCCGCGATCCGCGAGGTCGATCTCAATCCGGTGATCCTGCACCCCAAGGGCCAGAGCGTTGTCGCGCTCGATGCTCTGATGCTGCTGGAAGGGTAAGAGCCCCTATCCACGGAGGCGAACGGCATTGCTGCGAAGCATTGCTGTGGTACCTTCGCGCCCGGTCGTCACCGAGGAGAGAGGCCTTGTTCCAGCGTCCCGCCTACGCCCTGATTGCCGCGCTGCTTGCCGCCCCCGCCGCTGCGCAAGTCGGCGGCATTCAGCAGCAACAGCTCGAAAACGGCTTCCTCACCGCGACGACCGCACAGCTCGGCGCACAGAACCTGACGGGCGCCGAGATCTATATCCACCGCGCCGTCGATGCCCTGTCGGAAGGTGATTTCAAGCGCAGCCTCGCCATTCTGCGGCCCTACCGGCTGACGGCGTCCTACACTCATATGCTGATCTCCGGCCTCGCGCACAAAGGTCTTGGTGACTACGCGGCGGCGCGCAAGGACTATGAAGGCGCGCTGCACAAGCGGCGCAACTACCTCGCCGCGCAGATCGCGTTGGCCGAACTCGAGGCCGGACACGGCGACAGGGCCGTCGCGCTCCAGCTTCTTCAGGACCTGACTGCGCGGCGCGATGCCTGCGCCGGCACTTGTCCGGATCAGGCGGAGCTTGCCAGCGGGGTTGACCGGGTCAACGCGGCCCTGCAGGCTCCGGCACGCACCGCGCCCTGAGACTGCCTGCTCCCTGACCCTGCCTGCTCAATGCACCCGCGCTGTCATCCCCTCGGCGCGGCGGAGCACATCCTCGGCCACCGTATCCCTCGGGCGCAGCCGCAGCGAGTCCTCCGCCGCAGCCCGCGCGCCTGCCGCATCACCTGATGCCAGCAGCGCCGCCGCGACATCGCGCCGCACCGGATACCAGAAGGCAGGCGGATCGGAAAACTGCATGAAATCCTTGGTTTCCTCGATCTCGGCGGCGATAGTGAAGGCCTTCGCGGCATCCTTGTAGCGCCCCTCGGCCATCGCGATGCGCCCTTCCAGAACGCCTCGCGTGATGCCCAGCATCTGCTCGGGCGCACGGTGGTCGCTGTCGATCTTGCCGTCCTTGCCCTTGTCCGCCACTTGCACCGGGATAGCGGCAAGCTCGGCCTTCGCGCCCGCCAGATCGCGCAGCCAGACCATGGCCTCGCCCCGCGCATAGTGCCGCGCCGTCTTGAGGTAGGGCAGCTTTGGCTCGGCCAGCGCCAGCACGGCTGCCGGATCATCGAAGCGCGCCATCGCAAAATAGCCCGCCGCAGCCAGCATCTGCGAGAACGGCTCGGCCTTTTCCCGGTCGGCCGAATGCGCCACGAGGGGACGTGCGAGGTTCAGCGCGGTGCGCGCGTCCCCCGCCATCATCGCCCCGCCGAGGCCGAAGATCACGTTGTGCGCATGGTAGGGCAGGTCCCAGACCCCCTTGGGCTCGGGCAGCCCGAGCCGCCTCGCGTTCGCCTTGCCGATTTCCACCGCGCGCCAATTGGTGTCTGCCGCATCCTGATACCGCCCCACCCAGAAGAAGGTGTGGCTGGGCATGTGGACGAGGTGGCTGGCATTGGGCGCAAGCCGGGCAAGCTGATCGGCATGGCGCTCGGCCCTGGCGGGCTCGCCCACCACTTCGGTGGCGTGGATGTAGAAGTGGATCGCCGGAGTATGTTCGGGTGCGCGCTTCAGCACGGTTTCCAGCAGCGTGATCGCGGCATCGAGCGCGCCATGATCGAAATCGTCGGCATCCTCCTGGAATGCGGACACCATCAGCGCGTCCGCCGTCAGCACTGCGATCTCGTTGTCCTCGGGATAGCGTGCGGCCACCTTCTTCATCGCGGCGGCATAGGCGACGTCGCGCGCATGCACGTCCTTGCCGGGCAGATAGCGCGGGATCAGCGCCGCGATCAGATCGCGCTCGCGGGCTGTACCGGTCTTCGCGGCGAGGGTTTTCGCCTTGCGCGCGATGGTCAGCAGCGGCGCGCGTTCCTTGGGTTCGCTGCCATAGTTGATCGTCGGGCCCGCAACGAGCGCCTCGCCCCACAGGCACATCGCGCAGGCAGGATCGAGCCGCACCGCTTCGGTCATCGCGGCAATCGCCGCCTTGTGGGCGAAGGCCGCGCCGAGTTCGAGGCCGTTGGAAAAGAACGCCTGCGCGCCCGGAACCGAAGTCGTGATGGTGAAGCCGCCGTTGCCATAGCCTGGCAGCAACGTGGGTACTTTCGGCACGGCATTGTCGTCATGCGAATGGCCGTCGCCGCCATGGTCGCCGTGGCCCGGATCGGCAGGCTTGGCGGCGCCGTCTGCGGTCTGCGCTTCGCTCAGCGGCTTGCCGGGCGGAACCGCCGACATATCATGCCCGGGCATATCGCGCCCCGCCTGCGCCATGACCGGGGTTGCAACAAGGGCGAAAGCGGCCCCCGCGATCAGTATGGTTTCAAACCCGCGCAATGATTTTACCCTCGCCTGTGAGCCAGAAGTTGCACGGCTCGCGGCGCTTGGCAATGTGGGCGCTCAGCGCGGCTGGGTGGCCTGTTTCTCCGCCTCGGCAATCGCAGCGATGGCGATCGGCTCCATCACCGCATAGCCCTTGGCGTTGGGGTGAATGCCGTCGGGTGCCACGTCCGGGTTCATGCCCCCTTCCGCGTTCACCAGCGCCCCATGGTAATCGGCATAGACCGCGCCTTTGGCCCTCGCGAGGTCGCGCAGCCAGGCATTGAGCACCACGACCTGCTTCGCGGGCTTGATCTGAGCCCGCCAGGGAATCGTTGCTGCGGGCAGGATGCTGCCGATCACCACGCCGATGCCATTGGCACGCGCCAGATCGACCATTGCGGCCACGTGGCTCTTGAACATGTCCGGGCTGTTGGGGCCGGTGTTGCCGCCAAGGTCGTTGGTGCCGACCATGATATGGACAACGCGCGGGCGCAGCCGCACCACGTCCTGATAAAAGCGCACCAGAACCTGTGGGCTGGTCTGCCCGCCGATCCCGCGCCCGACCACGCCGCTGCCGAAATGCGCCGCGTTCTGCGGAATCCAGCCTTCGGTGATCGAATCGCCGATGAACACCACGCGGGGCGGTGCCGCCAGTTGGCGGTTCGCCTCGGCATAATGGCATTCCCAGGCCCAGTCGCTTTTCAGGATATAGGGGTGGGCGAACCACAGCCCCTTCTGATCGGGACAGGGCTTGTCCAGCATACCCTCGCCCGGCGCCTCGACCGGCGGGGAGGGCGGAGGCCAGCTTGGCGCGGGCGCCGTCTGGGCCAGTGCCGGACCAGCCCAGAGCGCGAGCGCCGCGATGGCCGCCGTCCGGCCCATCAGATGATACCCACGGCCTTGCCGGCGCGCTCGAACATGCCGGTGATGATGCCCACCTGCTCTGCCGTATGCTCGGCGCAGAGCGAGCAGCGCAGCAGGGTCATCCCCGCCGGTGTCGCTGGCGGGCGGGCGAGGTTCACATAGAGCCCCTCGCGCAGCAGCGCTTCCCACATCATCGCCCCGCGCTCGAGGTCCGGCATGATCACCGCAATGATCGCGCTCTGCGGCTCAGCCGTGCCCAGCTTGAAGCCCAGCCGCGTCAGCGCGCCGTGCAGCGTGCGTGAGTTCTCCCACAGGTGCGCGCGCTTGTTTCCCGCTTGCATCAGCTTGCGGATCGAGGTTGCGGCGGTTGCCACCACGCTCGGCGGCAGGCTCGCGGTGAAGACATAGGGGCGGCAGACGAGGCGCATGATCTCGAACTTAGGGTGGTTCGAAACGCAGAAGCCGCCCACCGTGCCGACCGACTTGGAGAAGGTGCCGATCACGAAGTCGACATCCTCCAGCACGCCCTGGTCCTCGGCCACGCCGCGCCCGTTGGGTCCGATGAAGCCCATCGAATGCGCTTCGTCGACCAGCACCATCGCGCCGTTTTCCTTGGCGATGCGGATCATTTCCTTCAGCGGCGCGATGTCGCCCAGCATCGAATAGACGCCTTCGAGCACGACCAGCTTGCCCGCGCCTTCGGGAATGCGCTTGAGGCGCTTTTCCATCGCCTCGATATCGTTGTGCTTGAAGGGCACGACTTCGGCGTCGCCCATCTTGCAGCCGTCCCAGATCGAGGCGTGGCTGTCGATGTCGAGCACGATGTAATCGCCCTTGCCCGCGATCGTGCTGATGATGCCCAGGTTCGCCTGGTATCCGGTCGAGAACACCATGGCATGGTCCATGCCGTAGAATTTCTTGAGCGCCTCCTCGCAGGCGCGGTGCCCCGCATAAGTGCCGTTGAGCACGCGGCTGCCGGTGGTGCCGCTGCCGAACTCGTCAAGCGCTTGCTTGCCCGCCGCGATCACGTCCGGGTCGAAGGTCATGCCCATGTAGTTGTAGGTGCCGAGCAGGATCGTCTCGCGCCCGCTGCAGATCGCGGTGGTGGGCGAGAGAACCTTTTCCATCACCAGGCTGAACGGATCGGTCACGCCCGTCGCCAGCAGCGAGCGGCGCGTTTCGATCAGCGCATCGAACTTCGAGAAAAGATCGTGCTTCGCCATGTCAGGCGGGGTCATGTCGTTCATGCTTTCAGCCCTTCAGCTGCGTCACGGCATCGATCAGCTGGCCGTAGGTCTCGATCTCGGCCTGCTGGTTCATGCTGATGATGATGTCGAATTCGTCCTCGATCGCGGCCACGAAATCCATGACCGTGAGGCTGTCCCATTCAAGGTCCCCGGCGAACGAGGTGGTCTCGTCGATGGCAAGGCCGTTCTTGTTGAACGGCTCGATCACTTCGGCAATGCGGGCGGCGGTAGCGGCGCGATCCATGTCTTGTCTTCTCCGTGATTGAGGCGCCCTTGCCCCAAGAATGCGGCTGAAAAGCGGCCAGCCGCGCCGCTTGTCAAGCGTGGGCGCCCTGTGGCATCCCCGGCTTTGTGGCTCCCTTGCGAGCTACGCAGCTTGGGAGAGCGCCCGTGGCCGAACACCCTCTGCCGACAGAGCCGCCAAAAGCAACTCCTTCGCCGCTTTCCCCTTCGGGCTATTCGAACCACGCGATCCATCTCGTGCGCACCGTGCAGACGATGAACCTCACGCTCAGCCAGATGGCCGATTCCAAAGCCTCGATCCTGATGGGCGCGACGTTCGTGGTCTTCACGATCACCATGGGCCAGGCGAAGAACGGCCATCTGCCCGCATCCCTGCTGGTCCTTGCCGCCTTCGCTTTCGCCTCGGCGATGTGCGCGGTCACTGCGGTCCTGCCCTCGATCGGCCGCCCGGCCAAGGGCGGCGGCGCCCCCAACAAGCTCTTCTTCGGCACCTTCAGCGCAATGGACGAGGAGGAATGGACCCAGAGTGTGCTCGCCGATCTCAAGTCTGACGAGGCCGCCTACCGGCTGATGCTCCACGATCTCTATCAGAACGGCCAGGTGCTCCAGAAAAAGAAGTACCGCTGGCTCGGTCACGCCTACCGCCTGTTCATGGCGGGGCTCACGCTCACGGTGCTGGTCTTTCTCGCCGAGAACTTTGCCGCGAGGCAGTAAGCCAGACCAGCCCCGTCACACCAAATGGCGCACCGCCGCCATGAAGGGCGCGATCGAGACCGGCTTGGCGAGATAGCCCTCCGCCCCCGCCTCGCGGATGCGCTCTTCGTCACCCTTGCCGGCATAAGCGGTCACCGCCAGCACCGGGATCAGCCGAAGCCCGGGATCGCCCTTGAGGGCCTCGATCAGTTCCAGCCCCGAAATGTTGGGCAGCTGGATATCCATGATGATCAGATTCGGCACGAATTCCCTTGCGCGTACAAGCACATCGCGCCCATCGGCGAGCGGCTCGACGGCAAAGCCGCTGGCCTTCAGCACATCGCAGAACAGCTTCCGGTTAAGGTCGTTGTCCTCGACAACCAGTATTCTTTTTGCCACTGAGCCCCAGTATCCTCATGCCCCGCCCTTGGCACTTGCCTACTCACCCCGGAAGGCCCTGACAATCGCCCGCGCATCCGCCTCCACACCCGATCCTGCCGCCACCGCGCTGCAGGCGCTCGGCTGGGTGCTGGGTGATGGTGAGCGGGCGGAGCGGTTCCTCGCGCTCACCGGGTTGACGCCGGACGAACTGCGCGCCGGTCTTGGCGATCCGGCGGTTCAGGGCGCGGTGCTCGAATTTCTTTGCGGGCATGAGGCCGATCTGATCGCGGCGGCCGAGGCGCTGGGCATCGCCCCGGCTGAGCTTGCCGCCGCCCGGGAGAGATTGTGATGACGAAACCGCTGGTGATCAGCGACTGCGACGAAGTGCTGCTGCACATGGTCGCGCCCTACAAGGAGTGGCTGGGCGAACAGCACGGCATCGATTTCGTGATGGAAAACAGCGATTTCGGCAAGGCCATGCGCTATGCGAGCACCGGCGATGCGGTTCCCCCGGCCGAGATCTGGCGCCTGCTCGGCCTGTTCTTCGACAACGAGATGCACCGCCAGCCCGCGATTGCCGGCGCGGTTGCCGGGATCAATGCGCTGGCAGAACATGCCGACGTGGTGATCCTGACTAACCTCAACGATGATCGCCGCGATGCCCGCGCGCGCCAGTTGCAGGATGTCGGCATCCATGCCCGCGTCTTCACCAACCAGGGGCCGAAGGGGCCCGCGCTCAAGGGCATTCTCGAAGAATACCAGCCCAGCCGGGCGGTGTTCATCGACGATCTGCCGCAGCACCACGGGTCGGTGATGGAAATTGCCCCACATGTCAGCCGCCTGCATTTGTGCGGTGAGCCGATGATCGCGCGCCACATCGATTGCGCGCATGTGAAGGGCCACGCTCATGCCCGTATCGACGAGTGGGAGCATGCGCTGCCCTGGCTGATGGACCGCATCAACGGAGTGAACGATGACGTATAACGCCGCCGCCAAGCTCGCCGAACTCGGCCTTGCCCTTCCCGCCCCGGCCGCGCCGGTCGCTGCTTATGTGCCCACGGTCGAGGCGGGCGGCTTCCTCTATGTCTCGGGTCAGGTCTCGTTTGTCGACGGCGCGCTGGTCAAGGGCCGGTTGGGCGAGAATGTCAGCCTGGAAGAGGGCATGATCGCTGCACGCGGCTGCGGCCTCATGCTGCTGGCGCAGGCCCAGGCCGCGCTCGGCTCGCTCGATCGCATCGCCCGGGTGGTCAAGCTTGGCGCGTTCATCGCCTCGACCACCGATTTTACCGATCAGCCCAAAGTCGCCAACGGCGCATCGGAACTCATGGTCGCGGTGTTCGGCGAGGCCGGCAAGCACAGCCGCAGCGCGGTCGGCGTGCCCGTCCTTCCCCTCGGCTGCGCAGTGGAAATCGATGCTGTATTTGCTGTCCATCCTGCTTGATCGCCTGCTCGCGCCCGCGCCGCTCGCCGCGCGGGTGGCGTGGCTCAAGGGCGTCATCTATGCGCACCGCGGCCTGCACGGCGCGGGCCTGCCGGAAAATTCGCCCGCCGCTTTTGCCGCCGCGATCGAGGCCGGGCTCGGCATCGAATGCGATGTCCAGCGCAGCAGCGACGGGCAGGCCATGGTCTTTCACGATTGGGAACTCGACCGCCTGACCGCCGAAAGCGGGCTCCTGATCGAACGCAGCGCGGCCAAGCTCGGCCAGATCCGCATCACCGGCGGTGAGGACACGATCCCCACGCTGCGACAGTTGCTCGATCTCGTTGCGGGCCGTGTACCTCTACTGATCGAGGTCAAGACCCGTCCCTCCACCCGCATCCCGGCCAGCTGCCTTGCGGTGCGCCGCCTGCTCGAAGGCTATCGCGGCCCTGTCGCGGTGATGAGCTTTGATCCGCGGGTGTCGCGCTGGTTTGCCCGGCATTCCAGCCACGTGGTGCGCGGTCTGGTGATGAGCGAGGAAGGCAGCCGCACGCTTTTCGCGCGCACTCGGCGCCACATCATGCTGTGGCGGGCGCAACCTGATTTCCTCGCCTACGATATCTCTGACATGCCCAGCCGCTTTGCCTCTGCGCAGCGCCGCCGGGGTTTCCCTGTGCTCACCTGGACGGTCAACACGCCCGATCTGATGGAACGCGCGCTGCGGCATGGCGATGGCCCGATCGCGGAAGGGGCGGGGCTCAGCAAGGCCGACCGCGCGTGAGCATCACCGCGCGCGTCCACCACGCTGTCGGCGAAGTTGCCGCGGCCGATTGGGACGCGCTGGCGGGGGAGGGCAATCCCTTCACCACCCACGCCTTCCTGACGCTGCTCGAGGAATCAGGAAGCGTCGGTGGCCGCAGCGGCTGGTCACCCCTCCCGCTGGTGATCGAGGACGATGCCGGTCGTCCGGCCGCCGCGCTGCCCGCCTACCTCAAGGGGCACAGCCAGGGCGAGTATGTGTTCGATCACAGCTGGGCCGATGCCTGGCACCGCGCGGGCGGCGAGTACTACCCCAAGCTGCAGATCAGCGTGCCCTTCACGCCGGCCACCGGTCCGCGCCTCCTCACCGGCGGGCACGATGAACTCGGCGTGCCCCTGCTGCGCGTCGCCGAGCAGGTTTGCGCACAGAACAAACTCTCCTCCGCCCACGCCACTTTCATCGAACCCTCGCAGCTCCCGCTGTTCGAGGAAGCCGGCTGGCTCCTGCGCACCGATACCCAGTTCCACTGGGACAACGCAGGTTACGCCAGTTTCGATGATTTCCTCGCCCAGCTCTCGTCCGAAAAGCGCAAGAACCTGCGCAAGGAGCGGGCGAAAGCGCAGGACGGGGTCGAAATCCGCACGCTGACCGGCGATGCGATCCTGCCCGAACATTGGGACGCGTTCTGGGTGTTCTATCAGGATACCGGCGCACGCAAGTGGGGCCGCCCCTATCTCACCCGCGCCGCCTTCACCCTGATGGGCGAGCGCATGGCGGACAAGATCCTGCTGGTCATGGCCTACATCGGCGACCAGCCGGTCGCGGGCGCGCTCAATTTCATCGGCAGCGAGGCGCTCTACGGCCGCTACTGGGGGGCCGTGGTCGACAAGCCCTTCCTTCATTTCGAGCTGTGCTACTATCAGGCGATCGACGCCGCGATCGCGCTGGGGCTGAAACGGGTGGAAGCGGGCGCACAGGGCCAGCACAAGCTGGCGCGTGGCTACAAGCCGGTGCCGACCTGGTCGGCGCATTACATCACCGACCCCGGCTTTCGCCGCGCGGTGGCCGATTTCCTCGAACGCGAACGGCAGGGCGTGGCGCAGGAACAGCTCTGGCTGGGCGAACGCACGCCCTTCAAGAAAGGCTGAGCTGCCCTATTCCTCTCCCGTTTCACAAGGTGCAAATGGGGAGGGGGCGGCCTGAAAGGCGGTGGAGGGGATCCTTGCGTGAAACAGGCTCAAGCCGCCCGGCTGTCTGTCCGCGTCGCGCGCAGCCATTCGCGGGCGCGGCGCTGGGCTTCGGCGATTTCGCGCGCGGTCATGTCGTCGGAAACCTCGGCGCGGCAAATGGCCGCTTCCTCGTGTCCGCCCACAGCGGCAAGGTTGAACCACTTGTGCGCCTCGATCAGATCGCACGGCGCGCCGTGGCTGCCGGTCGAATAGGCAACGCCAAGGTCGAAGAGTGCGTCCATGTCTCCGGCCGCGGCTGCGGCAAGGCAGGTCGCGACGAGCGTGTCGGTCGCGGCGCTGTCCGCGCTGCCGGTGATTTCGGTCTCAGAGACCAGCTTGATCCAAGTCTGTGCCATAACCCTGTTCCCCTGTCCCGCCGGGCCGCCGCACATGGCAGGCCGGACAGGGACAAAGTCACCAAACTTGGTCAACAAGTGGTTAACGCCGCAAAGATTGCCGCGATTTTCTGAGCTGGGCACAAGTGGCGATTGCCTACGAGGAAATCCTTGTACCGATTCCGCCACTTGCTTATAGGCCCGCCAAACCGAGAGCCTCGCTTGCCCCACTCCGGGCATCGCGGCGCCTGGGGGTCGCAAGAGCAGCAGCTTGGAGGGCCGGATGGCTGGGGTTTTGAGTGACGAGATCGACGTACTGTCCAAAGCGCGCCGGGCCATGCCCGGTGACTATCTCCCTTCCGACGACGAACCATACATGAACGAGGCGCAGCAGGACTATTTCCGCCGCCTGCTGCTTGAATGGAAGAAGTCGATCCTGTCTGCCTCCGCCGGCACGCTCTCCGCGCTGCAGGACGGTCCGATCCGCGAGCCCGATCTCAACGACCGCGCTTCGAGCGAAACGGAATGGGGCATCGAACTGCGCACGCGCGACCGTCAGCGCAAGCTGATCGCCAAGATCGATTCCGCGATGCGCCGGATCGATGAAGGCGAGTATGGTTACTGCGAAGTCACGGGTGAACCCATCGGCCTTGGCCGCCTGATCGCCCGTCCGATCGCCACGATGACGGTCGAGGCGCAGGAAGCGCATGAGCGCCGCGAGAAAATCTCGCGCGATATGTGATTCGGACCGGGCGCAAACAATCGCGCCCGGTCTGTCCCGCTCCGGTACAGCATTGGCAAAGCACGGTTAACCGCTCGCGAGATTAAGATTTTGTTTGCCAGACCCGCTTAGCAAATCGCCAGAAAGTTTTGCGACTTTCAAAACGGCGGACGGGCCTGATCCATGGGCCCGATCGCGGGAGTTTTCTTTCGCAGATGAGACGGAAACCGGGCGTGACTGAACTCGATCATCGGCAGGTGGGGCGTGATAGCCTGTTTCTCATGGCAGACGTGCGTCTTGCCGGTGCCGGTGACGAGCACCGGGTCAAGGTGCGCAACCTTTCGGGCGGCGGCATGATGGCGGAGGGCCACGTCAAGGTCACCCGCGGCGCCAAGCTCGATATCAACCTGCGCAATATCGGCTGGGTCGAGGGTGTCGTCGCCTGGATCCAGGAAAACCGCTTCGGCATCGCCTTCATGGAAGACATTGATCCCAAGCTGGCACGCGAACCGGTCAGCAATGGCAAGGGCGAAAGCACACCGCGCTTCGTCAAGCCGGTGCTCGCGGTCGTCGATCCCACCCGCCTACGCAAGATCTGATACCGAAATCTGAGGATTATCGCCTTCCGGGCGGCGCACGGCGCTGACCGGGGCGCCACCGCGTGCTAGCACGGCGGAGCGATGCAGCATGTCTCCCGCCTTTCCGTGGCCCGGACTGCGACTCTCGGGCTTGTGCTTGCGGGCCTTGCGGTGCTGGTGCTGCAGGTCGCGGGCTGCGGCCGCCGCAGCGAGGGGCCGCTGCCGATCGCGTTGATCGGCGATGGCGGCGCGTTTGATACCGGCGGTGCGCGCCTTTCGCCGGCCGCGCGCACCTTGCGCGGGGCTACTGTCGAAGGGCTGGTCGGGTTTGATGCCGAAGGGCACATCGTGCCCGCCATCGCGGACCGCTGGATCATTACGGACGATGGCCGCAGCTACATTTTCCGCCTTCGCGACGGCAACTGGCCGGGCGGCGGGCGAATCACCGCCGAAAGCGCTGCCGCCGCGCTGCGCAAGGCGCTTGGCCAACTCAAGGGCACCGCGCTCGGTCTTGATCTTGCCGCTATCGAGCAGGTCCGCATCATGGCCAACCGGGTGATCGAGGTCGATCTGGTCGCCCCGTTGCCCGATCTGCTCACACTGCTGGCACAGCCCGAACTGGGGCTGCCCTATGGCCGCCGCGGAGCCGGCCCGATGGCGCTGACGCGGCGCGGCGAGGCCGCTGTGCTGACGCTGATCCCGCCAGAGGCGCGCGGCCTGGCCGGCGAGGAAGGGATTGCCCGCCACAACCGCAGCCTGCTTGTCGATCTCCTCCCCGCTGCCCGGGCGGTCAAGCGCTTCAATGATGGTGATGCCGACCTCATGCTCGGCGGGCGCATTGATTCGCTGCCACTGGCCGAGGCGAACAACCTTGCGCGCGGCAATGTGCAGATCGATCCGGTCATCGGCATGTTCGGCCTGCTCGTTGAAAGCGAGGCGGGCTTCCTCGCCGATGCCCCCAACCGCGAGGCGTTGGCGCTTGCGATCGACCGCGATGCCATCATTGCCGCCTTCAATATCGGCGGCTGGCAGGCCACGACGCGCGTGGTCTCCGCCGGGGTGGCAGGCGACGCCGGTACGGTGGGCGAACGCTGGCTCGGCGTTGCGCTCGAACAGCGCCGCGCGCTCGCGGCGGAGCGCGTCGCGCGGTATCGGGCTGCAGGCAATCCGGCGCCGGTGCTGCGCATCGCCGCGTCCAGCGGACCGGGCACACGCCGGGTGATCGATAGGCTCACCGCCGACTTCGCAGCGATCGGCATAGCCACGGCTCAGGTGGGCGAGGATATGCCTGCCGATCTGCGCCTGCTTGATGCCACCGCGCGCTACGGCCGCGCCGCATGGTTCCTCAACCAGCTCGCCTGTGCGGTCCACAAGCCCGCCTGCAACGAGACGGGCGATGCCCTGCTGGCCGAGGCGCGGCGAACCAGCGACATGCGCGAGCGCGCGCGCCTGCTGGGCGAAGCGGAGGCCGAGATCACTGCGGCCAATGCCTATATCCCAATCGCCCGGCCCTTGCGCTGGTCGCTGGTGCGCAGCGGCGTCACCGGCTTTGCGCTCAATCCCTGGGGCTGGCACCCACTGCCGCCGCTGGCGGTCCTGCCGCAATAGCAGCCCTGTTCAGAAGTCGATCGCGATCCCGTTCCGCTCCCAGTCGCCGAAGCGCGTGGGGTCGAGCCCGTCGGGATCATCGCGCTGCTCGGCCGGGCGCGGTGCAGGGGCGGGTTCGTTGGTCCAGTGCGCCGGCCGGGTAAAGCCTGCGGGGCGGGTCGTCGCGCGGAGGGTCGGCTTGTCCATGGGCTCTGTCTGCCGGGGTCCGCGTGCAAGCGCAATTGCCAAGATGGGCACCACGCGCGATAGGCTGGCCAATGGCCCGTTCTCCCCAAGTCGCCGAAGAGGAACTCCCCGGCGTTCCCGCGCGCCGCGCCGCTCTGCGCCTGATCGATGCCGTTCTGCGGCGCGGCGATCCACTCGATCAGGCCGCACCTCCGGTGCTGCGCGCGATCGAGCGCGGCGACGACCGCGCCCTTGCGCTTGCCATCGCGGCCGAAGCGCTGCGCTGGCTACCCGATCTCGATCGCCTCATCGACAGCGCCACCCGCCAGATCCTGCCATCCGATGCCAAGGCGCGCAGCGTGCTGCGCCTCATGCTCGCGCAGGCGCTGCGGCTTGGCCTACCGCCCCATGCCGTGATCGCTACCGGCCTGCCGCTCCTCACCGGCGGCCCGCGCCGCCTTGCCCACGGTGTGTTCTCCGCCGTGCTGCGGGGGGAGGGGCTGCCCTCCGTTCCCACGCTGCCCGAAGCCGCCCTTGCGCGCTGGCAAGCCGCGTGGCCCGAGCGCGTCGCCGCGATTGCCGCCGGGCTCGCCGTTCCCCCACCGCTTGATCTCGCCTTGCGCGATCCTGCCCGCACTGCCGAATGGGCCGAGCGTCTCGGCGGCATGAGCCTCGCGCCCGGCCACGTGCGCCTTGCCCGCGCGGGTTCGGTCGAAAGCATCGACGGTTTTGCCGAAGGCGCCTGGTGGGTGCAGGATCTCGCCGCAAGCGTCCCCGCGCGTCTGCTCGGTCCGGGCGAAGGGCGCCGCGTGCTTGATCTGTGCGCCGCGCCTGGGGGCAAGACTATGCAGCTCGCCGCCGCCGGCTGGCAGGTCACCGCGCTCGACAAGTCGGCCCGCCGTCTCGAACGCCTGCAGGAGAATGTCGCCCGCACCGGGCTTTCGGTCGATGTCGTCGCCGCCGATGCCATGCAGTGGCGCCCCCCGGCGGAACTCTACGATGCTGTCCTCATCGACGCCCCGTGCAGCGCCACCGGCACCTGCCGCCGTCACCCCGATGTGCTCCACCGCCTTGTCGACCAGGCGGGCCTCGAAGACCTCCAGCGCGGCCTCCTCGAGCGCGCCTCGGGCGCGATCCGCGCCGATGGCCGATTGGTCTATGCGGTCTGCTCGCTCGAACCGGGCGAGGGCGAAGCGCAGGCCGAATGGGTCAAGGCCCTTGGCCGCGTCGCCATCACGCCCGACCAGCTCCCCGCCGGCCTCACGCCCACGTCCGAAGGCTGGTTCCGCAGCGACCCCGGTATGCTCGCCGAGGCGGGCGGCATCGACGGCTTCTTCGCTGCGATGTGGGAAAAATAGGGACAGTCCCCATTTATTGCCTGCCTGCTTCGCCTCCACATCTCCCTCATTCTTGCAAGCGAAGTGGAGCAATTCAGGGCATCAGGGCGCATCGCTGGATCAGAAAATAGGGGACAGTCCCCATTTTTCGAAAAAAGAGGCCGAACCCTGCGGCGAAGCCGCTCCTGGGCATCAACGCATCGAGGGGAACACGGCCTCGCGGTCGCAATCAACCCCTCCGCGCCTCCGCGAGAAACCTTTCCTCTTTTACCCCTTGGCTTTCGCCGCAAAGCTCTTGCGCAGCTTCATCAGCTTGGGCGGAATCACTGCGAGGCAATAGGGATTGCGCTGGCCTTCGCCCTGCCAATATTCCTGATGATAGTCCTCCGCCGGATACCACGTGGCCGGACCCTCGATCGTCGTCACCACAGGCTTGGCGCTAGCCGCCGCGGCGCGTGCGATCGCGGCTTCCATTGCCGCGCGCTGCACGTCGTCGGTTGGAAAAAGCGCCGAGCGGTATTGCGTGCCGACATCGTTGCCCTGCCGGTTCAGCGTTGTCGGGTCATGCGTCGCAAAATGGATGTCGAGCAGATCATCGAGCGACAACAGCGCGGGATCGAAGGCAACGCGGATCGCTTCGGCATGCCCCGTCGTCCCGCTGCACACCTGCTTGTAGGTCGGGTTCACTGTGGTCCCGCCGATGTAGCCGCTTTCCACGCCCGTCACCCCGATCACGTCGCGGAACACCGCCTCGGTGCACCAGAAGCACCCGCCCGCCATGATTGCCTCAGCCATTTGCCTTGATCCTTTCCGCGGAGACCATGCCCCGAATTCGATGCCGCCCAAATAGGAATGAAGGGGGCGGTTGTCATCGCCTGCCACCCGCTTAGGCTGCATGGCAGTTCGTGCGAATCGCCACCGGAGTTACCCCATGCGCAAAGTTGCCCTTCTCGCCGCTCTTCTTCTCGCCGCGCCCGCCGCGCTGGTTGCTGCTCCCGATGCACCGGCACCCGCCGCCAGCACCCCCGATCCGCTCATGGCCAAGGTGCTCGCTGATCCGCGGCGTGACAAGGACCGGGTGCGCGATGCCTTCCGCCACCCCGCCGAAACGCTTGCTTTCTTCCGCATCCAGCCGGGTATGACGGTGGCGGACTATATGCCTTCGAGCGGCTGGTACACGCGTGTCCTAGTCCCCTATCTGGGCGACAAGGGCACCTACATCGGCCTGACCGCCGGCACCGCCACCGCCACGGGTGACACCAAGACCCGCCTCCAGGCCTTCCCCGCGCAGTTCCCGCCCAAGGCCGCAGGCTGGACCGGCGTTCCCGAAGCGCGCATCCCCGCTTTCACGCTTGATGCCGTGCCTGCTGAGCGCAAGGGCACGGTCGACCGCGTGATCATCATGCGCGAAGTCCACAACATGTGGCCCGACAATTTCCTCTACAACGATCTCGCCGCGATCCGTGCCCTGCTCAAGGACGACGGTCTCCTCGGCATCGAGGAACACCGCGCCAAGGCCGATGCCCCCGCCGATTACACCCAGGGCACCAAGGGCTACATGCGCGAGGCCGATGTCATCGCGCTCGTCGAAGCCCACGGCTTCCGCCTTGTTGGCAAGAGCGAGGTCAACGCCAACCCGAAGGACAGCGCCGACTGGCCCGAAGGTGTCTGGACGCTGCCCCCCGTGCTCGCCCTGAAGGACCAGGACCGCGCCAAGTACGAAGCCATCGGCGAAAGCGACCGCATGACCCTGCTCTTCGCAAAGCGCCGCTAGGACCGGGCGCACCAATGCAGACAGCAGTGGTAACCGGCGCGGCGCAGGGCCTGGGCCTCGTCACCGCGCGCAGGCTGGCGGCCGCCGGCTACCGCGTGGTGCTCACCGACATGCAGGACGCAGGCTTGCAGGCCGCTGCCATCGGGCCGCATGCGATTGCCGTGAGCGGCGACGTTGCCGACGAGGCCTTCGTCGAAGACTTCGCCGCCCGCATCGCCGCCGATTGCGGCGGGGCGGCGGTGCTCGTCAACAATGCCGGGATCAGCCTCATCCAGCCTGCGGAGGACACCACGCTCGATCAGTGGCAGCGGATGATGGCGGTGAACCTCCAGGGCCCGTTCCTCCTCTGCCGGGCCTTCGGCCGCCAGATGCTGGCTGCGGGCAAGGGCTCGATCGTCAACGTGGCCTCGGTCGCTGGCCTTGGCGGGGTGATCCACCGTTCGGCCTACAACACGTCCAAGCACGGCCTCATCGGCCTCACTCGCACCCTCGCGGGCGAATGGGGCGGTCGCGGCGTGCGCGTGAATGCGGTCTGCCCCGGCTGGATCAAGACCGAGATGGACGTGAAGGACATGGGCTCGGGCGCCTATGACGACACCGATATCGTCAACCGCGTACCGATGGCCCGATTCGCCCAGCCCGAAGACGTTGCGGAGGCCATCACCTTCCTCGCCTCCGACGCCGCCGCCTTCATCAACGGCGTAGCCCTGCCGGTGGACGGCGGCTGGACAGGCGATATTAGCTGGGACAGCTTGCGGCTGAAGACGCGGGGCTGAGCGCGTCCAGATCGTCCCAATTCCTGGCAGCGGTTGAGAGGTACCTGCCAGGAAAAGGGCAGCGGACCCTGCCCCAGGAAAGCCCTCTCTCCGTCAGGGGAGGCGATTGAAAGTAGGGCGCCCGATAGGGAAGAAGCAAGCCTCCGGCGGACGAGGGGCGGCGGCCCTTGCAGCACCAGAACAGCCCCTCCTCGAGCACCCACTTTCTCTCAGACTGGCCAGCCTGGTCGGGATGAACCGGGGCAATTGCTCGCACCGGCGATCAAGCCCTGAAGCGGCGCAGGCAGCTGGTATGCCGAATCCATGCAAGCAGCCATCGGGGCGCCGGAACCGCCTCTGCGGTCCCTTTTCAGGGAAGTCCCGCCAATGAATTCTGATGGCAGCGTCGTCGAAATAGGGGGGTGTCGCGGCCGATTATCTGGCCGATGGCAGTCAATGAAAGCCGGCTAACGCGTTGCGAAACCGTCTCAAATTCATCAATCCCGGTATCATGGTGAGGGGTGGGTGTCCATTTATCTTGACATCTTTGAGCGTTATGAATCCTTGACATATGGTGCCGAGGCGAGAATGCAGGGGTGCCGGTGCACGTTTAATGTGCGTCGGGACGGGCCACCGCACTCCCCTCAGGTGCCACCGCCCGCCTTCTGAAGACGAGAAGTGGGGGGAAGGAGCTGCCATGAGCGATCTTGATGATCCTGAACGGGTCTGGCCGACTGGGCTGACGATCCGCGAAAGCGAAGAGTTGCACAAACATGTTATCGACGGCGCGCGAGTGTTTTTCGTGATCTCGCTGATCGCGCACACGCTTGTGTACATGTACTCACCCTGGCTGAAGTAGGAGCAGGACCATGAACCAAGGACGTGTTTGGTGCGTGGTAAACCCGACCATCGGGTTGCCCGCTTTTCTCGGCTCAGTCGCGTTGATCTCGTTCACCGTCCATTTTGCGGTGATCGAAAACACGACATGGGTGAAGCGCTTCTTCAACGGCTCCGACGCTGCTGCCGCAGCTGCGGCAGCGCCGAAGACTGCCGCAGCGAATGGCTACACAATCCGCGTCGCGCCAACGGGACCCGATGGCGCGGTCAAGGTCGATGTGACGCCGGCTGGCGCCGGACAGCAGGCGATGAATGCGGTGTTGCAAACGCCGACAAAATCGCCGGCTCCAACGGGCGGCTAGACCTGGAAGGCGGGAGTGCCGACGCACTCCCGCCAACCAATACCTTCTACGGGACTTTCAGCGGAGTAAGCCGAATGAACCGGGCCAGTCGCTTCATGATGCGGCAATGGGCAGGACTGGGAGCGCGTTTCCTCCCGTTCGCCGACGCTGCCACACCCGATCTGCCGCTGTCGCGGCTGCTGCGCCTGTCGCTGTTTCAGGTCGCGGTCGGGATGGCGCTCACGCTGCTCATCGGCACGCTGAACCGGGTCATGATTGTTGAACTTGGCGTTCCGGCTTCGCTTGTCGGGGCGATGATCGCGCTTCCGCTGCTGTTTGCGCCGTTCCGCGCCGTGATTGGCTACAAGTCCGATCATCACCGCTCCGAGCTTGGCTGGCGCCGCGTCCCCTTCATCTATCGCGGGGCCATGCTGCAATTCGGCGGCCTCGCCATCCTGCCCTTTGCCCTGCTCGTGCTCGCGCGCCTTGGCGATTCGGCCAGCGCCCCGGCCTGGGTCGGCCAGGCAGCTGCCGCGCTGGCCTTCCTGCTCGTGGGTGCAGGTCTGCACACGGTGCAGACGGTCGGCCTCGCGCTCGCCACCGACCTCGCCGCGCCCGAAAGCCGTCCCAAAGTCGTCGGCCTGATGTACGTCATGCTGCTGGTCGGCATGATCGCCAGCGCGCTGCTGTTCGGTGCGATGCTGGCCGAATTCACGCCCGGACGCCTTGTCCAGGTGATCCAGGCCTCTGCGCTGCTGACAGTCGTGCTGATCGGCGTCGCCGCGTGGAAGCAGGAACCGCGCCGGTCCACGGCACGGGTTCCGCAGCCCGTTCCGCCTGATTTCCGCACGGCCTTTTCAAGCTTTCTGGCTGGCGACCGCGCGCTCAATTTCCTGCTCGTCACCGGAATCGGCACCATGGCCTTCACCATGGAGGATGTGCTTCTGGAGCCTTATGGCGGCCAGGTGCTCGGCCTCGCCGTGGGCGAGACGACCAAGCTTACCGCCACTCTGGCGATTGGCGGCATTGCCGGTTTCGGCCTGGCATCGCGCGTGCTGGCGCGGGGCTATGATCCGCTGCGGCTGGCTTGCATCGGCGTCGTGCTGGGCATCCCTGCCTTTGCCGCGGTCATATTGGCTCAGCCGCTCGATAGCATCCTGCTTTTCGCGCTGGGCACGGCAGCGATCGGCGCAGGCGCCGGCCTGTTCGGCCATGGTACGCTGACAGCTACCATGAACCGCGCCCCGCGCGATCAGATCGGCCTCGCGCTCGGCGCCTGGGGCGCGAGCCAGGCGACCGCGGCGGGGCTTGGTGTCGCGCTGGGCGGTATCATCCGCGACATCGTCGCCACGACCTCCAATCATGCGGCAACCGGATACCATGTCGTCTATGGTTTGGAGATTGTGCTGTTGTTGGTTACGTTGGCGAGCGCCGCACCCTTGCTGGCCGCTGAGTCTCGTGATGCGGCTCGAAGCCATGCAGGCCGAAACCAAAGGGGCAGCCCAGGTGGATCTGGGATCATACAGGAAGGGAGTGCACTATGAGCGAAGTTGCAAGCCGTCTCTACAGCAGCGCCGCTGCGGCAGAGGACGCAGCGAACGCCTTGCGAAGGGCGGGCTATCGGCCGAACGAATTGGCTGTCCTCTCCCGTCCCGACGGCGACGAAGCCGGCGCGCGTGATGCGGTGCTGGCGCATGCGCGCAGCGCTGGCGTTTTCAAGTCCCGCGCTGCCGAGCTTGCCGACGGTGTCGCCAAGGGCGCGACTGCGGTCGTCTGCCATCCGCGCTTCGGCGAATCCTATACCGTCCGCGATATCCTCGATGCGCGCGAACCGCTTGACCCAGGCAATACGAGCGGCCGCTCGACCTCGTCGGCTGTTGACGCCGCACCGCTTTCCGATCTTCTGGGCCTGCCGGTGCTGGGCGGACGCGGCGATTTCTTCTCGAACCTCTTCGGTCTGTCCGCCGTGTCGCGCAATTCGCGGTCCAAGACCCAGCTCATGGGCCAGACCGGGCCTTACAAGCCGATCATCCCCATGCCCACCCTCTCGGGCGGCCGGGGCGGCTACAAGCCGGTGATCCCCATGCCGACGCTCTCGGGCGGCAGCGGCAGCTACAAGCCGGTGATCCCCATGCCCACCCTTTCGGGCGGCAAGGGCGGTTACAAGCCAGTCATTCCGTTGCCGACGCTGACCGGCAAGGGCGACTAAGGGCGCGGACTGGCTGCCGCCAGCTAACCGCGTGGTGCTCACCCACACGCGGGACGCTGGGGCCGCCGGTCGCTGCTACCGGACCGGATGCGATAGCGGTAGACGTCGGCTGGACCGGCGATATCAGCTGGCACAGCCTGCGGCAGAAGGCACGCGCCTGAACACCCTCTCCATTTCAGATGGGGAGGGGACCGCCGTGCATATCCCGAGCTTGTGTAAGGAAGCGGTGATGGGGGCTTAGAGGCCAGCCTGCTTCGCGCGTATTGGCCACAGCCTCGGCCGCTCGACGCTCCGTATTGGCCGTATCAAGCGATGATCTGGAGATCGGTGTAAATCAGCACGGGATGGTTCGACGTACCCAGCACGGCGACAAGCGTGGCGGCAGCACCGCCAAGTCCGTCAGCGTCGTAGTAGAGCTTGCCGGAAAGGGTGTCGTAGATCACCCGGTCGGAAGCATCATGCGCGGCTTTGGCGCCGTCAGCGGCATAGAATTCGTCGACTGAAAGCGCACCAAGATGATTGAAGCCCTTGAAGACAGCGCTGCTGAACTGGATCTTGTCGTTCTCATCGCCATTGAAGTCGGTGATCTTGTCGACGTTTGCCGAGCTTGCGGCGGTGTCGAACACGAAGAAGTCGCGCCCGGTCCCACCTGTAAGCACATCCTTGCCGGCACCGCCGAAAAGCGTGTCGCTTCCCGCCCCGCCCTTGATGTTGTCGTTGTCGCCAAAGCCCTTGAGCACGTTGCCGCCAGCATTGCCGATCAGCGTGTTCGCCGATCGTTTCCACGCCCCGACAAGCTGGCCGAACCCAGAAGCGAGAGGTTCTCCAACTCGGGCGCGAGTGTGTAGCTCAAGCTTGTCTTGATGGTGTCGGCGCCACTGCCCGCGGCCTCGATAATCTGGTCTCCGGCGTCGTCCACGATGTAGACGTCATTGCCGGTGCCGCCATCCATCTTGTCGGCACCCTTGCCGCCATCGAGAACGTCGTTCCCGCCATTACCCGTCAGCGCGTCGTTGCCCGCACCACCCTTGAGCGTGTCATTGCCCGATGCGCCGATCAACGTGTCTGCCCGCGACGTGCCGATCAGCAGTTCGTCGGCCACATTGGTCACGGTGACCGCGATGGTCTGGGTATCGGTCAGCTGACCATCGGACGCCCGCACCACGACATCGTAGACGTTGTTCTTCCCGGTATCCTTCGGCGCCTCGAAATCCGGCGCAGCCCTGAAGGCGAGCGCACCGGTTTGCCCGTTGATCTTGAACAGGCCCGCATCGGCGCCGCCGACAATCGCGTAGCGGAGCACCGTGCCTGCATCGACATCGGTCGCCGTGACCTTGGTGACGGTCGTGCTGTTCTCTGTGTGAACCGCCCCGGGATTGCCGGAGGCCCTAACTCCTGAGAGGAAGGGTCTACGAT
>NZ_JBAXOI010000030.1:0-22579 GCF_037133355.1 Novosphingobium sp.
CGGGCAAGGCCCCGGCGCGAGAAGTGCGTCACCGGGCAAAGGTCAGCCTTGGGACGTTGCCAGGTCTTCCGGACGACTTCAAGGATCTGCTAATTCGCGCTGGTCTGTCTCAGTCCTTGCTGTGCGTCTTGTCTGAGGCGGCGCTTGCTGAAACTGCAGCTGGGCTTTGTGATGTCTTCGGGCGTGCCGAAACCGCTGCGGCCATGCTGCTGGACAGTCGGGAGTCCGTCCGAAAGATCGGGTTCAGTCTGCTCGAGCAGTGGGACGATCTTCAATCCACAGATGCCCAGAGGCTTGAAGCCAAGAGGAAGATCACCTACGACCTCAAGCCGTTTCTCGCCCACCTAAAGGACCTCGCGCTCGAGGGCGAAGTGGCTCAAGCCCCCCCTGCCCTTCAGGCAACTGCCTCTGCACATCCAGCGCGCTCCCCACAGGTCAGGAACGCCATACTTCGCCTGCGTGCAGAGCGCACCATCTCTCGCAGACTCAGCAGGGACCTCAACGCTGCGACCGCAGCGCGAGACCGCCTGCAGCAGGAGTCAGACGCCCTGAGATTCGCTCTGCAGAGCAGTCAGGCTCAAGTTCAGACCTTGCGAGGGGAGCTGACCGCTCTGCGCCAGAGCCTTGACCAGCAGATCGCGGCCGGCATTGAGGCTCAGTTGGACGCTCGTCTGCGTCCGTGGCTTGCGGATGCCGAGGCCCTTAGACAGGATGCGGCCTCCCTCGTCGGTCGCGACATCCTCGACCGGGCTGATCTGGTCCTCGAACGCCAGGCCCAGGAGGATGCTCGTTATGGTCTTCTCACACAGCTAAAGGCAGAGTTGGATCGAACAGTCGTCGCCTTGACCCGCGTGCGGCTGGCGATGGTCGAGTCGCTGAAGCCCCTGGATGAGTTGGCGCCTTTGGCCGACAGCTTGGAGGCGCACCGGAAGGAACTGGAGAACCGACTTACCGTGGCTTCGGTTGAGACGGACAACCAGAGTTCTGTTCTGGCTAGGCTTCGTCACACCCTCGCTGCAGCCAAATCGCTGGATGCCATCTCCGAGGTGAGGACTGCCCTTCAGGCAACTGAGTCGTTGG
Organism: Novosphingobium sp.; assembly: GCF_037133355.1. GTDB lineage: Bacteria > Pseudomonadota > Alphaproteobacteria > Sphingomonadales > Sphingomonadaceae > Novosphingobium. The sequence goes on from NZ_JBAXOI010000030.1 coordinate 1,081, forward strand.
GCCTGCTTTCCTCAGAAGAGACCATCCACGCCTATCGCCTGGTCCACGAGGCTGCTTCACGGGTCTACGACCGATATCTGATCACCCCAGCTAGCGGGCAGCACAGCAAGAGTCTGTCGGGTGTGCCGATGTACGCCTTGCAGAGTGAACTCGTCCGAGGTCGCCCGTGCACGCTCGTAGTCGATGGCCACAACGTGCTGCACAAGTTGCCAACCCTATTCAGGCCGGACTACGAGGCAGGGCTTCCGGGAGCCAAGGCGCGAAAAGCCCTTGAGTCTCGACTGCTGGGGCTCTGCTCCAAGTACCCCACTCTCTCCGTACAGCTCTGGTTCGACGGTCCGGTAGTCGAGGAGCGGGCTGTGACCAGCAATTTCAGGGTGCGCTTCTCTGGAGGAAGCGGCTCCAACCGGGCGGATAGACAGATTGCTGGCTACCTGCAACACCTAAATGCCTCGTCTGCCGAGCAGCTGCGCCTCGTCGTTTCCGCTGACTGCGAGATTTCCCTGCATGCCAAGGCCTCAGGTGCAGATGTCATGGCGCCTTTTGAATTGTCCCTGCTTCTCGAACGGGGGGCCTGAGAATCTGAAGATTAGTGGCCAAGTTGCGGCCAATGATCGTCAGTAACGATCCATCGCCGGTAAGAGACATCAATTGGGCTTCGAACTTTCCAGCGCGCGACAGGCAATCTGAACAATGACTAACCTCTTCTTCGAAAAACCGATCCTCAACTCCCCATACGAGATTCCGACTCGTCACTGGGAGCTTGATCCGTCGGGCCAGCCGACGCAGCAAGTCGCACAGACGCGACGACTCGCCGAATTCATCACGCCGATCCCGAAGCCACGCAAGCAGAAAGGTGGCTCCAAGCAGGACTCACTGCTGTTCGATGAGGGGCACGGGCTTTCCACCCAGGAGCAGCGCTACGACCACACGGCGATCATCAACGCGGTTCGCCAGGAAGTGAACAAGTGGCGGCAACTGCCAGACCCCGCGACCTGGCGTGTGACACCCGAGACCGCGCGCCTCCTGCAGCATTGGCGGCATCACAAGTTCAGCGGTGTCAGACCGTTCTTCTGCCAGGTTGAGGCCGTCGAGACGACGATCTGGCTGACAGAGGTTGCCCCTCAGATGGGCAAGGTCGGGCAGGGTTTCATCGACCATCTGGCAGACGCGAACCGTGACGCCAACCCGAAGCTCTCGCGCTTGGCCCTGAAGCTCGCTACGGGAGCGGGCAAGACGACCGTGATGGCTATGTTGATCGCCTGGCAGGCGATCAACGCTGCTCGAAGGCCAACGAGCAAGAAGTTTACGCACGGCTTCCTGCTTGTAGCCCCTGGTCTGACCATCCGTGACCGACTTCGGGTGCTGCAGCCGAACGACCCTGACAGCTACTACGCCAGTCGCGAACTCGTCCCGAACGACATGCTTGAGGACCTGGCTCGCGCCAAGATCGTCATCACCAACTACCACGCCTTCAAGCTTCGGGAGCGGATCGAGCTGTCAAAGGGCGGGCGCATGCTCCTTGAGGGCAGGACGGGCGAGGAGCTGAACACGCTTGAAACCGAGGGCCAGATGATCCAGCGGGTGATGCCGGACCTTATGGGGCTGAGCAACATCATGGTCATCAACGACGAGGCTCACCACTGCTATCGCGAGAAGCCCGGCGATCTTGACGATGACCTCAAGGGCGATGAGAAGAAGGAAGCCGAGGAGAACAACCAGGCTGCTCGCATGTGGATCTCAGGGCTGGAGGCCGTGAACCGCAAGTTGAAGGTGTCGCGCGTGGTCGATCTATCCGCCACACCGTTCTTCCTGCGGGGCTCCGGCTACGCCGAGGGAACGTTGTTTCCGTGGACCATGAGCGACTTCTCGCTGATGGATGCGATCGAGTGCGGAATCGTCAAGCTCCCGCGTGTACCGGTGGCGGACAACATCTCCAGCGGCGAGATGCCCATGTTCCGCAACCTCTGGGATCACATCGGCAAGAAGATGCCGAAAAAGGGGCGTGGCAAGGCCGACGCACTTGACCCTATGGACCTTCCGGTCCAGTTGCAGACGGCCCTGCAAGCCCTTTACGGCCACTACGAGAAGACCTACGAGCTCTGGGAGAAGGCGGGGATCAAGGTGCCGCCTTGCTTCATCGTCGTGTGCAACAACACCTCGGCGTCCAAGCTCGTCTACGACTACATCTCTGGCTTTACGCGTGACAACCCCGACGGCAGCAAGTCGCACGTTGCTGGCAGGCTGCCGCTCTTCCGGAACCAGGATGAGCACGGCAACGAACTGGGGCGCCCACGAACCCTGCTGATCGACAGCGAGCAGCTTGAGTCAGGTGATGCCCTCGATGAGAAGTTCAGGGCGATGGCTGGACCAGAGATCGAGCGATTCCGGCGGGAGCTGGTGGAGCGAACCCGTGACGCCCAGGCGGGGCAGAACATCAGCGACCAAGAGCTCCTGCGCGAGGTCATGAACACCGTCGGGAAGGCGGGCCGGCTTGGCGACTCCATCCGGTGCGTGGTATCGGTCTCGATGCTGACGGAGGGCTGGGATACGAACACGGTCACCCACGTCCTTGGCGTCCGAGCCTTCGGCACCCAGTTGCTTTGTGAGCAGGTGATCGGTCGTGCTTTGCGTCGGCAATCCTACGACCTGAACGAGGAGGGCCTCTTCAATGTCGAGTACGCCGACGTGCTCGGCATACCCTTCGACTTTGCATCGAAGCCTGTTGTCGCTCCGCCCCAGCCGCCGCGCGAGACCATCCAGGTTAAGGCGGTGCGCCCCGACCGCGACGCACTGGAGATCCGATTCCCTCGCGTGCTGGGCTACCGGGCGGAATTGCCCGAAGAACGTTTGACAGCCGAATTCGGTGAGGACTCGTACATGGAGCTCACTCCGGAGCTTGTAGGGGCCACCATCACGAACAACTCCGGAATCATTGGCGCAGCCGTCAATCTCACCCTAAAGCACACGGAGGACGTCCGCCCATCTCAGGTTGTCTACGAACTCACTTCCCACCTGGTCAACACCAAGTGGCGTGACGGTAACGGTGATCCGCAGCTGCACCTCTTTGGCCAGCTGAAGCGGATTGCGCGACAGTGGATCGACACCTATCTGGTCTGCAAGGGCGGCACCTACCCGGCGCAGCTGGTTTACAAGACCCTGGCCGACATGGCCTGCGAGAAGATCACGGCGGGCATTACCCGGTCGCTGGTGGGTAGCAACCCGATCAAGGCAGTCCTGGACCCGTACAACCCTACCGGAAGCACGGCGCACGTGAACTTCAACACATCGAAGACCGAGCGCTGGGAGACCGACGGCCAGCGGTGCCACGTGAACTGGGTGATCCTGGATAGCGACTGGGAAAGCGAGTTTTGCCGCGTGGCAGAAAGTCACCCGCGGGTGCTGGCCTACGTCAAGAACCACAACCTAGGCCTAGAGGTGCCTTACCGATTCGTGGCGGAGATGCGCAAGTACCGGCCGGACTTCATCGTGCTGGTCGACGACGGTAAGGGCAAAGAAGATCTGCTTAATCTGGTTGTCGAGATCAAGGGATTTCGAGGCGAGGATGCCCGGGTCAAGAAGGAGACGATGGACGTCTACTGGATCCCGGGCGTGAACAATCTCGGAACGCACGGTCGCTGGGCCTTTGCGGAATTCACCGACGTGTGGCAGATGGAGTCTGACTTCGCGACCAAGGTCGAAACGGAATTCAACAAGATGATTGACCGCGCTACCACTGAGCCGGTGAAGGGGAGCAACTGAACATGGCAAACAACTTCAAGTCTGTTGAGGCCTTCAAGCACGACGACGCCAAGCGCAAGAACATCCCCTCGGTCGAGCAGCAGTCCTTCGTTCAGCAAGAGCAGCAGGCCCCCAGGAAGGTGCGCTACCCGCGAAATACGGATCTTGATCCCCAGTTGGTTTGGCGCGGTAAGGATGAACAGGATTGGAGCGATCTTGTGGTCAACGCTCCACCTCTTTACATTCAGGAGAAGGTGCACCCTAAGGCTCTGGTAGATGACCTTTTGCGGCAGTCCCGGGAGAGTGAACACGAGGCGGGGATGATTACCCCAGACCTGTTCTCAGACTTCAATGGCATTCCAAAAGACGCGGACAAGACCGAGTTTTACACCCACGATCAGAACTGGACGAACCGGATGATTCTGGGGGATTCCCTACAAATAATGGCTAGTTTGTCAGAGCGAGAGGGCTTGAGAGGAAAGGTGCAATGTATCTACATCGATCCCCCTTATGGAATAAAGTTTAATAGTAATTTTCAGTGGTCTACCACAAGTCGCGATGTCAAGGATGGCCAAGCAGATCACATTACGCGAGAGCCAGAGCAGGTAAAGGCCTTCCGGGACACTTGGCGCGATGGCATTCACTCGTATTTGACCTATCTTCGGGATCGGCTAACGGTCGTTCGAGATTTGTTGTCAGATACCGGTTCAGTCTTTGTTCAGATTGGCGATGAAAACGTTCATCGAGTTCGCGCCTTAATGGATGAAATTTTTGGCGATAGTAATTTCATTTCAAATATCAGTTTTAGAAGCATGAGTCCGCTGGGCGCGACTAGACTGACAAATGTATACGATCACATTCTTTGGTACGCCAAGAACATCGAGTCCGCAAAGTACAGAAACATCTACCAACCGCGAGCTGTCGAAGATGAGCCTGAGTTTAAGTTTGTTTCTGATGAGGCGGGGTTTGTGTACGATCTAAACTCTGGTCGCACTCCACCAGAAGGGACGAAGCGTGTATTCAAGCGCTCCGTGTTGATGTCCTCAGGCTTCACGCCAACATGTTTCTATAAGTTTCAATTTGAAGGCAAAGAGGTCAGCGCGGCAAATAAGAGTTGGAGGACCAATGCGACCGGAATGGAGCGGCTAATAAAGGCCAATCGCCTAATTAGACTTGGGAGATCGGTATATTTTCGACAATATCATGGCGATTTTGGACTGACTAACCTAGAGAATGTTTGGACTGATACAGCGGCAGGATTTTCTGAAACTAAGACATATGTGGTACAAACTCATCCAAAGATCATACAGCGTTGTATTTTGATGACTACAGACCCCGGCGACCTGGTTATTGACCCAACGTGTGGATCCGGAACGACTGCGTATATTGCAGAGCAGTGGGGGCGGCGCTGGATAACGATGGACACATCGAGAGTTGCATTGGCTCTCGCGCGTGCGCGAATCATGGGCGCAAGATTTCCATATTATTTCCTCGCCGACACTCCTGAAGGTAGATTAAAGGAGGCCGAGGTGACACAGGTTGCGCCGTCTTCGAAAGTCACACACGGATCGCTTCAAATGGGTTTTGTGTACGAACGCAAAGCGCGCGTTTATCTAAGGGATATTGCAAACAATACCGAAATAGATGTTATTTGGGATCGATGGAGTGCGCGGATTTTTGAGGCGTTGGGGCGACTAAACCTTGCGCTGAAGAAGGATTGGAAAGAGTGGGAAGTGCCGTCAGAGCCTAGTGCCAACTGGACACCGGAAGTCAAATCTCTTTACGCCGAATGGCGAGACGCCCGCAAACGGTGTCAAATTGAAATTGACGCATCCATTGCTGCCAAGGCAGAGTTCGAGCACCTCTACGACAGGCCTTATGAAGATCGAGCGCGTGTTCGAGTGGCGGGGCCGTTTACCGTCGAGAGCCTCAGCCCGCATCGGACGTTGGGCGTCGACGAGAACGATGAACTGATCGACAGCGTCAACGAAAGACCGGCGGAGTACAGCGCCAAGCAGACTTTCGAGCAGATGATCCTGGAAAACCTGAAGTCAGCAGGTGTCCAGCAGGCTCACAAAGAGGATCGGATAACTTTCACATCTCTGGTTCCTTGGCCGGGTACGCTGGTCTGTGCCGAAGGCCGGTTCTTCGAGGGACCGGAAGAGGACGGTCGCGAGCGCCGCGCTGCGATCTTTATCGGACCTGAGTTCGGGACAGTGCAGCGGGCTGACCTTGTGGCAGCCGCCAGAGAGGCAGGTGACGCCGGCTTTGACGCCCTGATTGCCTGCGCCTTCAACTACGAAGCCCATGCGACCGAGTTCAGCAAACTCGGAAGAATCCCTGTGCTGAAGGCGCGAATGAACGCCGACCTCCATATGGCCGAGGATCTCAAGAATACCGGCAAGGGCAACCTCTTTGTGATCTTCGGCGAACCGGACATCACGATCTTGCCGCAGGACGATGGGCGTATCTGCGTCAAGGTGAACGGCGTCGACGTCTTCAAGCCTCAGACCGGCGAGGTGGTCAGTGACGGGGCAGACGGCATTGCTTGCTGGTTCATCGACACCGACTACAACGAGGAGAGCTTCTTCGTCCGCCACGCCTACTTCCTGGGAGCGAACGATCCCTACAGTTCTCTCAAGACGACGTTGAAGGCCGAGATCAACGGGGACGCATGGGCGACCCTTAACAGCGACACCTCGCGCCCATTCGAAAAGCCAAAGAGCGGGCGCTTTGCGGTCAAGGTCATAAATCACCTTGGGGATGAGGTGATGAAGGTGTTCAGGATTTGATCCTTGGTGTGTTTATTCGACTTGAGACCGCATCACGGTGTATTTATGGGAACTCCACTAGAAGGCTTTCGATCCAGTTTCTTTTCTTACATGAGACTTCAGGAAATAGGTTTTACGCATCTACGGTGCATAACACGATGGCATGATGGAGTATGGAATTTATTTGTTGTTCCGTCATGGTTCTTGCAGACCACGGATTCAAATACTTCCATTACTTCAAGTAATTATTTCAGGATTTCTATTCCTGATAGAGATCCCGATTTCTTAGGAAACGAAGAAGATCCATTTCATATTGCAAACAGAATTGCATCGTCTGGGCTTATAAATATATATTCAGACTTCAGAACGAACATTAAATACATTAATTGGTGTCGTTATCTAGTAGTTCACATGGCAACTCACAAATCGTCTTTGCCAACTATCTCATTCAATGGAAAAGAGTTTTTAGCGTGGATGAACTATTTTTCTGATGATATGACAGCGAGAATCCGTCCATTAGAAGCATTTGCCCCGCCGCCGCCACTCTCTGAGGATGAAAGGAAGTATAGGACACATTACAATATTCCAGATGTAGCGACAGAGCTTGTTCACGAAGGCTATCGTTGGTTCGGGGTTGGTTCTTCTGGATCTAATTTACCAAAGCGCGATTTCTTAGAGGAGTGGTTTGAAGATACCTGGGCAGGTCGTGAACCTCGATAAATATATAATCTACCAAAATCCAAACTTTTATAACTATGAGGGCGCCCAAATATAATTTGCGCAGTGGCTTGTGCATACCCTTAATCCAATAATTGAGACTCTAGCGCTATTGCAATAGGAGATCGGCTTGGAATTCCGCATAGCAGACACGTTCACAGAAGGCCTTGCGCGCCTCACTGGCGATGAACAGAAGGCGGTAAAGACTACGGCGTTCGACCTGCAGCTGAACCCGGCAAGTCCGGGTCTCAGCCTTCACAAACTGGACAAGGCCAAGGACAAGAACTTCTGGTCGGTGCGGGTCAGTGGCGATCTTCGTGTGATCGTCCACAAGACACAGCGCAGCTTGATGCTGTGCTACGTCGATCACCACGACAAAGCGTACCGGTGGGCTGAACGCCGGAAGTTGGAGACCCACCCGAAGACTGGCGCGGCGCAGTTCGTTGAGGTGCGCGAGCGCGTCGAGGAGATCAAGCCGCCTACGCCACTATCCGAGCCGGCCCCAGCGGGGCGGTTGATGCCTGGCCCAGCTGTGAAGCCAAAGGCAAAGCCTTTGCTTTTCGCCGGTCGGTCCGAAGATGAGCTTCTGAGCTACGGCGTACCGCCAGAGTGGTTGGCAGACGTCATGCTCGCCGATGAGGACTCGGTTCTAGTGTTGGCCGGCCACCTTCCCGCTGAAGCCGCTGAGGCCTTGCTTGAACTCGCGGTGGGCCGCACTCCGGCGCGCCCTGAAGTCGCGGTCAGTGGGGCTGACCCCTTCAGCCACCCTGACGCACAGCGTCGGTTCCGCGTCATGAACGACGTGGAGGAACTGGAGCGGGCGCTCTCGTTTCCCTGGGACAAGTGGACCACCTTCCTTCACCCCGCGCAGCGGCAGTGGGTCGAACGCGAGTATGCGGGTCCAGCGCGGGTTTCGGGATCGGCCGGAACGGGCAAGACGATCGTCGCGCTGCATCGCGCAGTGCATCTCGCACGGCGAAACCCGGATGCACTGGTGCTGCTGACCACGTTTTCGGACACCCTGGCAAATGCCCTGCGGCAGAAGCTACACCGGCTCATCAGCAATGAACCGCGGTTGGCAGAGCGCCTAGAAGTCCAGGCCATGAACGCCGTGGGAACCAGGCTGTACGAGGCGCAATTCGGCAAGTCCAAGCCATTGGATCGAGATCAGCTTCAGGCCTTCCTACGCGAGGAATCAGCGAAGGTTCCGGGCTGGAAGTTCTCGCCGTCATTCGTCCTGAGCGAATGGGACGACCTTGTAGATGCCTGGCAGCTTGGGTCCTGGGAAGACTACCGCGACGTCAGGCGACTAGGGCGAAAGACTCGTCTAAGCGAGGCGCAGCGGGCCATGCTTTGGGGGGTGTTCGCTGGAGTCCAGCAGCGGGTGACCGCCGCTGGACTTCTTACGCATGCCAGCATGTTCACGCGCCTTGCCAGCGCGATGGCAAAGCGTGCTTCGCCCGTCTTTGACTTCGTCGTGATAGACGAAGCGCAGGATGTGAGCGTTGCCCAGTTGCGTTTCCTTGCGGCGGGCGCGGGTCAGCGACCGAATGGACTCTTCTTTGCAGGAGATCTCGGGCAGCGCATCTTTCAGACGCCGTTCTCCTGGAAATCGGTCGGTGTTGATGTTCGAGGGCGTTCCCGCAGCCTGAACATCAACTACCGCACGTCACACCAGATTCGAATGCAGGCCGATCGACTACTCGGGCCAGAGGTTGCCGACGTTGATGGGAATGTCGAGACGCGTAAGGGGACGATCTCGGTTTTCAATGGACCGGCACCTGTGGTGAAGGACTTCAAGTCGGAAGCAGCCGAAGCAGCAGCGGTGGGCGATTGGCTCAAGGATTGCCTCGCCCGGGGTGTCCCTCCCCAGGAGATGGCCATCTTTGTCCGATCGGACGCCCAGATCGGCCGCGCACGCGGGGCAGCCGAGCACGCCGGTCTGCCCTATATGGTGCTGGACGAGAAGGTAGAGAACTCGAAGGCCGCGGTATCGATCTCTGTCATGCATCTGGCCAAGGGACTTGAGTTCCGCGTCGTCGCGGTCATGGCCTGCGATGACGAGGTGATCCCGCTGCAGGGGCGGATCGAAGCCGTCTCAGACAGTTCCGACCTCGAAGAGGTCTACAACACGGAGCGGCATCTGCTCTATGTCGCATGTACGAGAGCGCGTGACCAGCTCTTCGTGTCCGGGATGGAGCCGTCCTCGGAGTTTTTAGAGGATCTCCGGTGAAACTTTTCCCATTTCAGTTTCTCAATTCCTTTTTTGAGCCAAAAGACACTAGAGAAATAATATATACCACTGACGCACTTGAATCGACCCTCTACAGAGATGTACCAAATCTCAGGATTATCAATAAACTGTCAGACTTGCGAATTGGAGAAATGTATATTGAAAAGAAGGGAAAGTTATTTTACGTTTACAAACTTGGGGAAATGAGAACTGCTATATTTGTGAGCAAGAAACCTGAACTGTACAGCGCAATCTTCACTATTAGAAAAATCAAACACGATAGGCGTAATTACAAATAATTAAATACAATACCAGCTAACTCGTAAAGTAATTTTATTGATGCATATTTTATATTGGCGATCTCCAATACTGATAGAAAATCACTTTGAGCTATTTTACTCTCATAGTATTCTTTGTGGCATTAGTTAAACGCCCAGCAATTAGGTCTTGATCCGTAATTTGTGAAAGAGAGATAAAAAGATGGCACTCTGGCTGGTACGTGCAGGCAAATACGGAGACCATGAGGTCAGGTTTCTTGAGGACAAGAAGGTCTACCTGACTTTCAGTGACATCACCGAGGATGATCTCGGCGGGCTCAAGGACTATGAAGCCGTTCGCAAGTTCATGGCGGAGAAACATCCGAGCGAATCAACGCGCAAGATTGGCAACTGGTCGGGCCAGGTCTGGGCGTTTTCGGTCGGCATGAAGCCTGGGGACTGGGTGGTACTCCCTAGCAAGTTGTCGCCAACCATTGCTGTGGGCGAGGTTACTGGGGGCTATGTATTCGACGCAAAAGCCGATCAGCTCTACCGCCACTCGCGAGCGATCAATTGGATTAACACGGCGGTGCCACGCAGCTCGTTCGACCAAGACTTGCTGTACTCGATGGGGGCTTTTCTGACTGTGTGCGAGATCAAGCGCAACGATGCAGAAAAGCGGATACGTGCCATGGCGAAAGCGAACTGGAACTCCGTCCAGGTCAGCCAGAAGGTGTCACTACCTACCAACACATCCGGAAACCAAGAGACGGAGACGGTAGAGGTTGACCTTGAAGAACTGGCGCGAGACGCGATCGCCAAGCTCATAGTCCAGCGATTTAAGGGCCACGGCATGGCCCGCCTCGTTGAGGCGATCCTGAAGGCCCAGGGTTTTGCAACCTATCGAAGCCCGGAGGGACCGGATAAGGGAATCGACATCCTGGCGGCAGGCGGTGCTTTCGGATTCGAGAGCCCCCGCATCTGCGTGCAGGTCAAGTCCGGCGACAGCCCGGCCGATCGACCAGAGTTCACCCAGCTCATCGGCGCGATGCAGAGTGTCGGCGCAGATCAGGGGCTATTTGTTTCATGGGGCGGCTTCAAGCCCACCGTTCTCAAGGAAGTTCCAAACCAGTTCTTCAAGGTGAGGGTGTGGAACGAAAACGACCTGATCGAGCAGTTGCTGACCAACTACGACAAACTCGATCAAGACGTACGCGCTGACCTGCCGTTGAAGAAGATCTGGATGGTCGCTTCGCCGGACGAGTGATGGTTGGCTGTCGAATCGATGTGAGCTTCGTGCCTCACGCGATCGGACAGGAGAGCAGTAAGGACACTCATGCCTGACTCACGACTAACCCCCCAGGAGCAGCTGGCACTGGTAAGGCGCAGGTTGAATGAGCCTGCGCCAAGTAGCAGCTCGCAGGATCCCACTGCACTCCCCGCAGGCTCATCGCCAGCACCCGGAGCTGCACCTCGGGGACCGGTGGTGGAGCGTCCGAACCGAACCTTTACGCCAGGCCCCCAAGCGGTTGCCAGTACGGTTACGCCGAAGGCGTCAGTAGCTCAGACAGTTAGTCAGGTACCAATACCCTCAAGCGGTGGCGACGATGTCCTACCGATGCGGACACCTACGGCTGTGGCAAGACCAGAGCCACCCAGCCAGCCCCCCCAGCCGCCAAGAGATGGCGTCGTTTCTGAACCTGAATTGGACGTCCTCGTTGAACTCGAGCAGAGCTTGAATGAACGCGAGCGACAACTAGAAGAAAAGACCGAATCACTCGAATGGGATCAACTAGGACTCAAGATAGCCGCAGATCATTTGGCTAGAGACAAGCAGAAGTGGGGGCTAGATCTCGAAAGCCGAAAGCTCGAACTGGAGGCCATCCATGAATCACAGGTTGAGACGGACGCCAAGCTTTGCGAGCGCGAGGAGGATGTCAGGCGACGCAAGACAAAAGTGGAAGCTGATGCGCGCGCCAATTGCGCGTTGAAGAAGCAGCTAGACGATCAGGCGGAGCAACAAGCTGCGAGAGACGCCGAACTGGGGCAGCGCGAAAACAGCGTAAAGGCCAGGGAGCTTAGAGTCACAGCAGCTGCGACTCGGCATCGAAATCGCCTGCAAGAGTTAAGGTCTGCGCGGGAAGAAATTGAGCTTCTTCGCAAGCAGGTGACCACCCTTACTACCTCGCGCAAACGTCTTCAGACCAAGTTTGAAAACGCCACGGCTGCGCTATCCGTAGCGGTTCGTATTGCCAGCTGGGATGTGGCGCGGTGGATGCTCAGCGGCATTGAGGTTGACTTCGAGGACTTTGCGGACAAGGTGGCTTTCAGCGGCGACGGCCCGTTCCTCCAATCAGATCTCGAAAGCTCTGCACGAGAGCTCGGGCTGAGAGTCGGGCGTTGCGGGGCACGAAACGCCGCCAAGATCCTCATCGTTGGTCGCGACGGGTGGGACCAGCAAGCAATCCAAGCGCATCTGGACGCGGCCGGGGAAGACGAGCTGTTTGTCTTCCCTCAGGAGCTCTGGATCGCGTCAATGCTGATCAGCTACAACCCATTCAGATGTCTAGATGAAGAGACCTGCCGAAGCGCCGTGGAATCCTTTGGCGAGGGGCACCCCGTAATTGAATGGCTTCGTGGCTTGGAGTTTCCTTGGCCCGAGTTCCAGGTCTCAGACGATGCGCCCAGTACGGCACTGGAGCAACAGGTGAAAGCCTCTCCCCTGGTCAGGCTGGAGTACAGAGTTGGAACGACGAACGGCCAGCCCACCAAGGAGCGGCGACGCATCTTGAGCGAGGCCTTCAGTACTGACGACCTCCCGAAGGCTGATTTCCGCGACGGCGTCCGTCCGGCAATGCAACGTGAGTACATGCAGTCCTGGGGCAGCTCCTCCTCCAGAAAGCGACTTCGCCGGATCGCTTGGCACCTGGCCATGCTTATCAGCATGCACTCCAGGCAGCAAAACCTTGAAACAGCCGTCGAGGAGTGGCAGGCAGACTTGGCCTGGCTTCGCAAGAGCTACTACTCATCCGCTATGAGGTTCAGGTGGCCGTGACCGGTCAACTGGCTATCAGAGACCAATCCACACTCGATGATCTGTTTCAAGCGATCAACGGCAGATGTGCGACTGTCGTTCGCCTCTGCACGAATCATTGATTCACGGGACTGCTCAGAGCCGCCTGCTCAAGACGCTTTGCGGCGATGACGCAAACTGCCGGGATCAGCTTCCGGAAAGCTGGTCCGGTAAGTACATAGCCCGTGTAGAGAAGCGCCAGCGCCGCTCCTACCGGCCCCGCCCAGCCAGCGGCCGCCATCAGTGCCCCAGCCGTGCCGAAGCCAAATACTGCCCCAGCGGCAGCCAGGTGGCCCGATGTCAATATGACTGCCTCCAAAATGATCCATTGCAGAAAGTTGAGCCCGATCACCCCCGCTATGCCAGGTCCGGCAAGTACAAGGCCGCCCACCGTGCCGCCAACGTCCATCGCTGCAAACTTGACGAAGTCAAAAACCTCATCGAATGCAACTTTCTTATCGATCCCGCGCTCGCGTAGCTGACTCTCGATTCGACTGGCGAGGCCCTCTTTCTGTTCTCTAGACATCTTCTCAATCGACTTCTCCAAGACCTTAAAGAGTATGGGTCGCTCAATCTCTGAAACAGCAGAATCAGCCGGCGCAGGGAGTTTTAGCCTCTTTGCGACCATTCGGACGATTTCCGAATAGGGTATCGGCCTAGCCCATGGCAACGAACGCGATGCGGCGGTACTGAACTCGTGAGCGACAAGTCTGCGAAGACTTTGAGCATCCAGAGTGTCGTGATCGGTTCGTTTGAAGGCTTGAGTGACCAGAGCCTTCAACTCATCGCGACTCATATTTTCTAGGACTGTGGCGAGCCAGAAATCAATTTCCGTAAATTCTTCAGTCACACTGAAATCTCCTTGACCCGCTCACTTTAGGGCACCCACCCCAATGATACGACACCGGCACATTTGTCTATCAAGACGTCATATATTTAAATTGAAGGCTAATTCAATAAGCTACAGACCAACCTTCCTATGTGGAACAGCCGGGTACTGTCGGGAGCAAAGGGGCTACAGAAACCCAATTTACTCGTTGATATGCGATGCCTTGAACTTGCGTTCCAGATCACTTGCTAGTGCCCATCCAGCCGCCTCCAGTATCACAACTGCAATGCTAGGGGCAACAAGCGAGCCCAACCCGGGAACCAACTTGGACAACTCCTTTGCCATCGTCCGAATTGGCTGCTTGAGCATGGTGTTCTTCATAGTCGCCAACGCCAGCGCCTTCGCAGCTTCTTCGGTGATATTGCCACCAAAGACGGCGCACAGGCTCATGGTCATAGTCGTCATCGTGACTACATCAACCGCGATTCCCAGACCAGGCAAGGGTACAGCATTGCCCGCTGCGGCTACGGCCGCATGGCTATGAATGATGGTGCGGCACTTGGTCTTCTGATCTTCGGTCATTCCCTACATCTCCACAAATGTACTTTTGCACTTCTGGGCACAGTTCGAACATGGGGCGATGCTATTCTGCCCCATGTTTTTAGGGAAGCCTAGCTGTGCGCTCCGAATCGTTACTGTTTCATATAGTTAACTGGTAATGATGGGAGGAGTTTCATACAAGCCCGCCCGGTTACTGACTTTGGATGAAATCTGTTTTACGCACATCTGACAGCATATTCTTTAATAATCAGACTATATCCTTGCGATATCATATAATGCACTAATTCTTCTTAACCACGAGTTGTTCGCTGGTTCAAAATGAGTGACTTTTGCTGCTGGAACTCGGTATCAGTTAATATTCCTCGATCACGAAGAGATGCCAACTTTTCCAACTCTTCAGATATTGCAATTGATGAGCTGGCCGAAGGGCTTGAAGAGGCTGCTTCGCTTGGTGCTGCTACAGCGGCCAGAGCCCTTATTGATTCTAATTGCCTCTGATGCTCTTCCTTTCGAAACTGCTCTTGCCGAGCTTCTTCCGATTTATTGCTTAAGGCTAGTAGGATAGCAAAAGAAATTAAAGGCGACATCACCAGTGACAGCAAGAAGAAACCAAATCCACTGCGCCCCCTAGAACTAGCTATGGTACCAACCAAAATTGCCAGCGGGATCCAGAACAGCCAAAAGAGAGACATAGAAAATTCCTTATTGTGTACGACACTAATAGCCTAAAGTATTAACCGATCGAATGATACGTAGTTGAAGATGATGCCAGAGAAGTTTGGACTTCTTGCTGTCTTTTACACGAAATCTATCAGCGTGACTAGACAGGGTAGATGTGGGGGCGATTTCAAGTCCGAAGTGCAACAGCCACTTCAGTGGATGGAAGTTGAGGGTTGATGGGCTGCTTTGAGCATTGCGGCGAACACCTCCAGCGGCGAGTGGAAGGCATGCGTGGCGCGGGGTCGATTGTTCAGGCTGTCGGCAATGTCGTCGAGTTCGGCCTGCGTGTGGACGGACAGATCGGTGCCCTTGGGCAGGTACTGCCGCAACAGCCCGTTGGTGTTCTCGCAGGAGCCACGCTGCCAGGGGCTGTGGGGGTCGCAGAAGTACACCTTGACGCCCGTGCTCGCGGTGAGTTCACGGTGGCGCGCCATCTCCTTGCCTTGGTCGTAGGTCAAGCTGTGGCGCATTGGCGCGGCGATCGAATTCAGCTTGGCAGAAAAGCCCGCCAGCGCGGAGGCTGCCGTCGCATCGTCCATCTTGGCCAGCAGCACCAGGCGGCTCGTGCGCTCGACGAGCACACCCACGGAGGACTTGTTGCCAGCGCCTTTGATGAAGTCACCCTCCCAGTGGCCTGGCATGACGCGGTCCTCGATCTCGGGCGGACGCACATGGATGCTGACCATGTCGGGGATCGTGCCGCGCCGGTCCACGCCGCGCTTGCGAGGCATGCGTGTGCTGCGACCGTGGCGCAGGCAGGCGATGAGCTGGCGGCGCAGCTCACCGCGCGGATGTGCATAGATGGCCGTGTAGATCGACTCGTGCGAGATGTGCATGGTCGGATCATCAGGCCAGACACGCTTGAGCACGCCGGCAATCTGCTGGGGCGACCACTTCCAGTCCAACATGGTCAACACGGTGCCCCACAGGACGTGATCTTGATGGAGCTTGGCCGCAGGGCGCGCCTGGATTCGTCGCGACCGGCTCAGCGCCTGCGCCGGCAGGCTCGCGTAGGACCCGTCACTGCCAACGTTGCGGGCAAGCTCACGGCTGATGGTCCCGGGCGAGCGCCCCAGCGCACGGGCTATGGCCCTCACGCTCGAACGCGCCTGACGCAGGCTCGCAATCGTCATGCGCTCCTCAGGCTGAAGCTGTCGGTATGTCGTACTGGTTTGCATCTGTGCACCTTACCCGAGGCGAGGTGTTGCACTTCAGATTTGAGGCCGTCGCAACCAAGCGGGAGCTGCGTCGGCCCTCCCAACAACGGAGGGCCGAGTTGTTTCAGACGACCTTAGACGCAGCCACGATCCAGGCGTATCGCGAGACCGAGTACCGCGTAGCAGGTGACCAGCCGTTCACGCTGCGCATCGGCGAGGCCTCGCCAGAGATTCAGGCCTTGCTTACACGCCGGCGCGGCGAGCCCTGCGCCTAGATCACGGCGTGCAACCCGTTCAGCCAGACAGTCTCATCCAGCGAGAACGCGGCTCGCCATGCCCAGCTTGGCGCCGAACTCAGCAAGCGCGGCCTCGTCCATATCGAAGGCATCGGCCAGCATCCGACCAACGACTGGCCAGGTGAGCCGAGCTACCTGATCGTCGGACTGGATCTCGAAGCCGCCCGGACCTTGGGTAACCGACTCGAGCAAAACGCCATCGTCTGGATCGGCGCAGACGCTGTGCCGGAGTTGGTCTTGCTGAAGTGAACAGTTTTCCGGGTCTGGTCCGCCCGTCCTGCGTGTAGCGGGACGAAAGGACTGGGGGGATTTGATCCAGATTGCCGCCCCCGACGCACCGTCGAATGCGGCTAAACAGGAGAGTTTTCATGACTACCGCACTCATCCACCAGGGCCCCGCCTACGAGCTTTCAATCGACATCGACTCAAGCGCCTACGGGCACCACCTGAAGTTCGTGACCTTTGTGCCCACGGCGCGAAACCCTGAACCTCAGGTGAAGTTCCAGGCCAACCTTTCACGGGCGGAGCTGGCCGAGTTGCACGCCGAGATCGGCCGTGCTCTGGCTGGCCAAGCTGTACGCGCATCCAGATCACCTGGTGAGCCAGTGGCTCCATAAAGTACCCCACAAGACTGCAGATCAGTTCCACCACCCCGGGGCGAGTTCGCCGAATTGCAGGCCCCGAACGGTCTTTCGACCGACCTACTGCTAAAGAGGAGATTCAGATGGATCTTTCGAGCTACGCGCTCTACCCGCACCAGGTCTCTGGCGTGGAGTTCCTGGCCCGCCGCGGCCGCGCCATCCTGGGCGACGACATGGGCTTGGGCAAGACCCGCCAGGCCATCATTGCGATGAAGGAAGCCGCCCCCGCGGGTGTCTTCCTGATCATTTGCCCAGCCTCGCTCAAGCTCAACTGGGCGCGCGAAATCAGCCTCGTTGACCCATCCGCTCGGATCGAAGTGCTGGGCGTTGCGGGCTATGACCACCCGCAGCCGCAGTGGGTGATCGTCAACTACGACCTCCTGTCCCGACACGGCGAAAGGCTGCGCTGCGTGCCCTGGACCGGGGTGGCTCTGGACGAAGCGCACTTCATCAAGAACGCCAGCCAGCGATCCTCGCAGGCGCTCAAGATCCTGGGCGTGTCTGATGACAAGCGAGCAGGCGTCTCAGGCCCGCGCCTGGTGTTCCTGCTCACCGGAACGCCCATGCCAAACCGGCCACGGGACCTGTTCAACCTGCTGCGGGCGGTGGGGCACCCCGCAGCGCGCAGCTTCATCTCGTTTGCTCGCCAGTACTGCGGCGCCTACCGCAACAACTATGGCTGGGTGACTGACGGCGCCTCAAACCTCACCGAACTCAACCTGCTGCTCAAGGAGGTGATGCTGCGGCGCAAGAAGGATGAGGTGCTCGATCTGCCGCCCAAGATCCGCTCCTGGGTGCCGGTGCAGATCACGGTCGACGCGGCCTGGAACGCCAACGAGGGGTTCCTGAACTGGTTTTTAGGCTCTGACGCCAGTCGCCCCAATGACACAGAGTTCCTGGCGCGCATCACGAAGCTGCGCGTGGCGCTGCACAAGGCCAAGCACGCGGCATGTGCCGAGCGCATCAAGGACGTGGTGGCCAGCGGCCAGAAGGTTCTCGTCTTCACCTCCTACACCGAGGGCATCACCCGGCACAAGAAGACGCTGGGCGATCAGGCCGTCACCATCACGGGGGCGGACAACGCCAAGCAACGAATGGAGGCGATGGACGCTTTTCAGAAGGATCCCAAGGTCACGGTGGCGCTGTGCAACCTGATCGCCGGCGGCGTGGGCCTGAACTTGACGGCCGCCACCCACGTGATCTTCCAGGATCTGGACTGGGTGCCGGCCAACCACCTGCAGGCGGAGGACCGCTGCTACCGCATCGGCCAGGACAAGCAGGTGACAGTGGAGTACCTGCTGGCCAGTGGCACCCTGGACACCTACATTGCCCGGCTGCTGGAGGCCAAGCTCAAGCTTGTACAGGCCGTGGAAGCGGACGAAGTGCCCGACGCCTCGATCCTGAAGGACCTGCAGGAAGAGCTCACCCGGCTTGGGCCCGCGCTGTTGCAGGAAGCCAAGGCCGCGCGAGCTGTGGGCCAGGAAGGATCGCGCCTGGACATCATCGGAGAGATGGTTGCGGCCTTGCCATCCGACGCTCCTCTACTGGAAACTGGTTCGTGGGAGTTTGCGAGCTCCAAGGATCCGAAGAAGGTCTACACCGTGACCTTTGGTCGCGGTGGGCACTTGCAGTGCTCGTGTCCGGGGTTCGAGTACCGGGGGGAGTGCAAGCATGTGAGAGACGTGCGTAAGACGGCGCTTGCGAACTGACAGGGGGAGAACAATGACTACACGCTGCTCGATTGAGCTCTACGACAAGCCCGTCTCGACTTCACTTGAAGACCTCGACGGCTCACCGCTGGATATCTTCTACGCCTTGGGGATCGTGAACCCCTTCGGCCCGACGCTCACCTTTGTGGCCGCCGCCGGCAACCCGTCCCCCGGGACTGCGCTGCCTCTGGTCAAGGTCATGCTCAACCCATTCAGCCAGACGGTCGAGCAGGTCGGCCGGTTCAAGGTGGGCGACACCTGGAATCCAATGAGAGACCTTGAGCCACTGGTGGAGCTGGACTACGGGAGTTGCCCCACCCTGCTGTTCATCACCAACCAGGTCGACGCCGAGACGCGCGGCCAGCTGGCCGCCAAACTCCTGTCGAGCTTCGGCGACGAGGCGGTGCAAGTCTGGGACAGCGTGGAGCGGCACTACGGCGACCCATGGAGCCGAGTATCGGAATCGATGTCCGGGGGCTCCGGCGAACGCGAAGGGCTGGATCCACAAGACGCAGCCGAGCACCTGGCTGAGGCCCTCTTCGACCCCCTTCACGTTCGGCCCGAGCTCCAGGCGTTCTTCTACGCGTGGAAGGGCTCGATCCAGGAGACCGGCATCAGCAAGCAGTTGAAGGCCCTGGCAATGGAGCTCGAGGAGTTCCAGGAATTCTTCTTCGACCGCGTCGTCCCGGGGGTGTGGCTGCCTGATTTGTCCGAGTCCGATGAGTCCGAATCGGACGCGCGGACCGAACCCAAGGCCAAGCCCCCAGAGCGGCTACAGCTCGAAAGCCTCGACGACCTTGAGCGCATCGTCAGCTCTGGCGAATGGAAGGACTATGGCGAAGAGCGCCTCTTGGATCTCCTGCGAGCACTGTTCTTCGTCTACGGCGCCTCCAGCGACACCGCGCGGGTACAGGCCATCGGGACCATCTACAGACACGCAGTTGCAAGCGGGATGGACGCGGACACCAGGATGCTGCTCGAAAACGAGATGGGCCAACTCATCGACGCCGACAAGGTCGGACCGGTGGTGTTCATACCCTTCCTCGTGCTCGAAGACGAGATGTCCATTGTCACCAAAGCCACGATCGACTTCCTCTCTTCGTCGGGCTACGTCAAGGATGAGCTCTACGCGATCACCGAGATTCGTAACCTCTTCAAGCACGCTGCGATTGCCGACCGGGGCGGCGTCTTCGGTGCGTTGGTCACCATTGGAGACCAGGAGGTGCTTGAGCTCGCCCAGGAACTCAAGCCTCTGCTCACCACCGAGGAGGTTCGCCGGGCCGCACGGGTGCACACGGCCTTTCCCCAGCACCACGCGATCCAGTTCTGGCTCGAGTGGTGCAAGGAGCTGGTGCAGAGCCCAGCACACGAGGATCAGGCCAAGTTCGGCGCGTGCGCATCGGCCCTGATCCTGGTCCTGGAGCAAGCCCAGGTCAACAAGGTGAGCGCTGGCAAGCGCAACTTCCCTTGCCAGAACAGTGTTCCTGCCATAACGATCGAGCGCGAGTGGACCACTGAGCAGTATGCGGAACTCCTAGCTTCCGATCTATACAGGCTGGAGAGCATGGAGACTGCCCCGCGCATCTTCTCCAACGTTCTGCACAACTGGGGCCTGTTGCCCCAGGCGCTGATCACTGAGCAGTTCATCCCGCCAGCAAACAGCCGCAAGCAGCCAGACAAGCCGCTTAGGGATCTGAGCCCGCGGTCGAAAACCAAGCCGCCGCGTGGGTTCCTTTCGCGACTGTTTGGATCAGATTGAGGGCCTGGTCACTTCGGTGGCATACAGAAGCGATCCGGCAAGACTATCTCAGGAGTGTGAGTGCCGTGAATGATGATGAAGAAGAGAACGAGGAAGTCGGGCTCAGATGGCGGCTCAGGATGGCAGTTCAAAACCTGCAGTTTGCGGCGCGCTCTAAAGGCATCGAGCTAGGCCCCATCTCAGGCGAGCGAATCCTTGAGATGGCCGATCGCGGCGAACTCAAGGAAGTCGCCGCTGCTGTGGCTGGAGTGCGCGCTGTGCTGGACCCCCTCAGCGCGCTGCTGGCCTACGTAGATGAGGAACAGCGAGTTTGCCCGAAGCCTCAGATATGGAACCGCCTGTTCGACCTGCTGCCCGAAAAGCGCAGGGTGGGCAACGGCTGGGAGCCGCCTCTACCGCTCATCTTGGCCGCCTGGGACAACACAAGTGACCTTGAAAAGCGCGAGCGGTTTCACCTGCATATCCGCTGGGCGACAGACCACGGGGCCCTTAAGCAGGTCAATCGTTTCATACGAGACATCCCGGCCGACCAGTGGCACTGCATAGAGTCCTGAAGGGCCCCGCCGAGAGTTCGCAAGCAAAACCGGGATGAGTAGGGCCATATGCGATAGATCCAACCGGCTTCCGAATGGGCAGTTACCAAGATCGTGGCGCGCAGGCGCTGATAAAGGACATCATGGGCTTTCGATTCCAAAAGCGCATTCGCCTCTTCAAGGGTCTGACCCTGAACCTCAGCAAGTCAGGCACTTCCTGGACGGTGGGCGGCCCAGGGGCCTCGGTCAATGTGCGGGGCGACAAGGTCACGCGCACGGTGGGTGTGCCGGGCACCGGCCTGTCCTACCGGGAGACGCTGGTGGACGGCCAGCCTGAAGGCGCCGACCCTCCTAGCGAAAAGCCCGTGCGGGGCAATCCGTGGCGCGGGCTGCTGTGGATCATCCTGATCGTGCTGGCCCTGGTGTGGGTCTTCAAGTAACTGTGCTGTCCTGGTAGCAGAGCTGCTCCTCTGGCGTCTGCCCTGCCGGCTCACCACATCAG
>NZ_JBAXOI010000031.1:0-21182 GCF_037133355.1 Novosphingobium sp.
ATCGTAGACCCTTCCTCTCAGGAGTTAGGGCCTCCGGCAATCCCGGGGCGGTTCAAAAGGCATTTCAAGCAACCAGCTTAACCGCGTGCTGGGCGTCTCCCTCAAGACTGCCTGGTTAATGTCGCACCGTATCCGTGAAGCGATGCGAGGCAGTGGCATGGAAGTCTTTGGCTCCTGTGGCGGCATGGTTGAAGCCAATGAAACCTTCCTTGGGCGCGAGCCCGGCGTGGAGCGTGGAAAGGGGGGATATAAGCATTAGATGAAGGTTCTCTACCTGCTTGGCCGCGACTCCGGCGCGCGCCGCTAGTTCGTTGTGGACGGCGTTGCCATCGCCAATATGACTCCGCTTGTGCGCGAAAGCATCGCCCACGAAGCACACCTGCTCACTGATGACACCGGGCAGTATCGCTTCGTGTAACGGCACTTCGCTTCGCACTACCCCGCATATGTGGGGCGGCTAAGTGGATCGGGTCAATCCAGAGGTGCGTACCAACACCATCGAAGTCAGCTCCTCAATCTACAAGCGCTGTATGCGCGGATTCTATCAGGACTGCGCCAAGACGCACCTGCACCGCTATCTTGCCCAGTTCGATTTCTGCTACTCGAATCGAGCTATTTTGGGTTACAATGTCATCAATCACGCCGATGTCCTTCTTCGCGGCATCGTGGGAAAGCGGCTCATTTATGAGATGATTGGTGTGCAGCGGTAGAGAAGCCTCAGAAGCCGAAACAGAGGCAGGAAAAGCAGAGCTCCCGCTTTCTAGCCGAAGCTGAGCGCCTCGTAGCCGCTGGCCAACTAGGCCCCACTGAAGTTGAAAATGCCCTATAACTCATGGTGTCAACACATGCCCACTGCAAACATCGACGAACTTTTTGAGAGCCCCGACCATTTACTTCTTTGGTGCCATGAGGAAATCGAGAACTTTAATTACATCGGGAAAAGATTCCTTGAGCACAGTAATGCTTACAGATTAGTTGTCGAGGATGTCCTTGAAACTGGGGGACGCTGTGTTAAGATGAAGCAAGTCAAGCCTATGCCCGTTGCTATCAGAGGCCTGGCTGCGAACATCATCAAGAATCTACGAGACTGCTTGGATCAAGCTGCTTCTGCTGCCTCCGAGGCAGTGAGCTGCAAGGCTAGTAACCGCACGCATTTCCCGTTTGGGGAAAATCCCACTGACCTTGAGAATTCCTTGAGCAAAAGGAGGTCGGTTCCCTGCAAGGGAATTCCGGTGGAGCTGTATGAACTTTTCCGGCGTCTCCAACCTTACCCAACTGGGAATACTTATACCGGCGGAGATGATGTTCTTCGCATGTTGGGGCGCATCAGCGGCGCCCATAAGCACAGGGTTTCCCTTTCAGTCGCTCCGACTGATAGAGAATCGTCGTGGGGCGGAGGAGGTGTAGGCGGAATGATCAAAAGCGAGAACGGGTGCACGTTCCATACTGAGGGTTGGGATAGCAAAAAAAACGAGATGAAACTGATATCCGTTGGCGCTGGTGGATACATTGACGGCCAATTCAAAGTCCCCCTTAGCATATGCTTTGCCGACGGCCCCTTGAAGGGCGTTCGCGCTTATGAGTTTTTTATTGAATGCATCGATCGGGTGCGCAACGCGATAAACTCTCTCCACGCGGAAGCCGTCAAAATCACCCAGAAAGCTAGAGCCGCTAATTGAACGCCTCCATTTTCTTGTGGATACGGCATATTTAAAGATGCCTCTGAAGAGGAGGGGGAAAGACAGGCTGCTCGATTCCGGGTCTATCCCTGCTTGCGAGGCACCGCTCGGGCGTGACACCCCTGCGGCATGACTTCTGTCCCCAGCCTTCATCCCGCGCGCCGGATCGCGCTGCTCAATGTGAAGTACAGCCCCAATCTGGGCGATGGCCTGCTGTCCGAATGCCTCGAGGCGGAACTTGC
Organism: Novosphingobium sp.; assembly: GCF_037133355.1. Taxonomy (GTDB): domain Bacteria; phylum Pseudomonadota; class Alphaproteobacteria; order Sphingomonadales; family Sphingomonadaceae; genus Novosphingobium. Next base: position 1,922 of record NZ_JBAXOI010000031.1, read on the forward strand.
GCGGACCTTTCAGGGCATTGCCCCGGGGACGGAGGTATTCTCCATCGATCTCGCGGGGCGGCGCGCCTACCCCGCCATCGCGCCCAGCCGCCGCGCCGCGATGATAGGGCTTCTGGAAGCGCTGCCGGCCGCGCTGCGCCGGCTGGTGACGCGCCTTGCGCTCAGCTTGCTGGTGCGGCTGCGGCTGGGGCGCCACGTGCGGGCCCGCCTCGCACGTTGCGACGCGGTGGTGCTGGGCGGCGGCAATCTGCTCACCGATGCCGATCTCAACTTTCCGATGAAGATCGCAGGCGCATTGGCGCAGGCGGTGCGCTTGCGGCTTCCGGTCGCGGTCTATGGGGTGGGTGCGAACCGGCATTGGTCAGAGGCCGGGCGGCGGCTGTTCGGGCGCGCATTGGGAGCAGCGAAGCTTAGGCATGCGGCGGTGCGCGATGCGCGCAGCCAGGCGGCGTGGCGCGACATGCTCGTGCCGCAGGGGGTGCGTCCGGCAGCGCTGAGCGGCGATCCGGGTCTCTTGGCAAGTTGCCACTTCCCCCGCCCGCCCAGGCCTTTCGATGCGCCTGTGGCTGGCCTGTGCGTCACCGCGCCGATGGCGCTGCGCTATCACGCGACAGGGGGCGAGGCGCAGAGCGCGGCAGAGACACGGACCGCGCTTGACGATTGGTACGGCAATGCAGCCCGTGCGCTGGTCGACGCGGGCTTTCGCGTCGCGCTCTTCACCAATGGCAGCCCGGAGGACCGCGACTATCTCGATGCCATGGGGCCGGAATGGATCCTTCGCGCCAAGGGCCCGGTAACGATGACGGGCCCCTTCGCCGATCCGGGCGAGATGATCGCATTCATCGCCGGCTGCCAGCTCATCGTGGCGCACCGCATGCATGCCTGCATCGCCGCGCATTCCTTCGCCATTCCCACAATCGGGCTGCGCTGGGACGTGAAGCTCGACAGCTTTTTCGCGTTGACCGGGCGCGGCAGCTATATTGCCGATACCGCCTCGCTCCATGGTGGGGCGCTTACCGCGCTGGCGCGGCAGGCCGTGGCCGAGGGGGTGGACCGCGAAGCGCTCGAGCAGCTCATTGCAAATACGCGCGGCGATATCGCGCGCATGGCTGCGGCGCTTGCCCGCGCGATGCAGCCGCTGGCAGAAGCGGCATGAGCATGGCCCCGGAGCGCATCGTGGTGATCAACGATCTCTCGCACGCCATGGGCGGGGCAAGCGCGCTGGCAGTCGCCTCGGCCCGTGCCTTTGCCGCGCGCGGGTACCAGGTGGCATACCTTGCGGGCGACACGCCGGACCCGGCGCTGGAAGCGGACGGTATCGGCGTAACCGCGCTGGGCCAGGCGCGCCTGCTCGGGCGCGGCGGGGCGCTGCTCGACGGGCTGTGGAACCGCGCGGCGGCGCGGATGGTACGCGCCTGGATTGCGGCCAACGACACGCCGGGCACGGTCTATCACCTTCATGGCTGGTCGCAGATCCTCTCGCCCTCGATCTTTGCCGCTTTGGCACCGGTGCGCGCGCGGCTTGTGATTTCGGCGCATGATTTCTTCCTCGCATGCCCCAATGGCGCTTTCACGAACTTCGCCAGCGGTGCGCCCTGCCTGCATGCCGCGCTCTCGCGCGCGTGTCTGGCGGAGCCTTGCGACCGGCGCGGTCATGCGCACAAGGCGTGGCGCGTGGTGCGCCATGTCGTGCAGCGCCGGGTCTACCACCCGCACAGCTCGCCCCCGGTGCTGGCGATCCATGCGGGCATGAAGCCCCTGCTGATGCGCGCCGGCATTCCGGCCGAAGCGATCCACTCTCTGCCCAATCCGGTCGTGCCCTATAGCGAGACGCGGATCGCGGCCGAGCACAATCGCGAGGTGCTGTTCGTCGGTCGGATCGAGGCGACCAAAGGCGCCGATCTGGCGCTAGCTGCGGCGCGGCGTGCCGGTGTGCCGATCCAACTGGTGGGTGACGGAGCGGACCGCACGCGGCTCGAGGCTGAATACCCCGAGGCGCGCTTCGCCGGGCGCTTGGCGCCTGCCAGCATCGCCGCGCTGGCCAAGGGAGCACGCATGCTGGTCATGCCCAGTCGTTATCCCGAACCCTATGGGCTTGTCGCGATGGAAGCGGCGCTTGCAGGCTTGCCGGTGGTCCTGCCGCCGAGCGCGCTCCTTGCGCCCGATCTCGAGGCGGCGGAGGCCGGCATTGCGGTCGATCCGCGTGATACCTCCGCCTTTGCCGCAGCGCTCGCCGCGCTTGCCGGAGACGACGCGCGCACGGAAGCGATGAGCCGCGCGGCTTTCACCCGCACGCGCCACCTCGCGCTCTCACCCGATGCCTGGATCGATCGACTGCTCGCCCACTATGGCGCGTGTCTGGAACAGGTTCATGCGCCCGCTTTTGCCCGATCCGCATCCGGATCGGGATCAAAGCTGATCGCGGCGAGTGCGGCAGGGACATAGGGCGCGGGCGCTGCCTCCCGCCCGGCGGCGGACCACAAGCGCCGGTCCAGCTCGCGGATCGGCTGATAGGGGTTGGTGCGCGCCAGCTGGCGCAAGTGTTGAACCTTGATCGGCACGATCACCAACGAAAGCGTCGCCAGCACAACCGCCCAGCGCCAGAGGCTGAAATGTCCACTCTGGATCGCGGCCATGAACTCGGCATAGGTCAGCCAGATCGCCAATGCGCCAAGCAATTCGGAGCTGCGCTGCCCCGGGAAGGCGAGAAGCAGCAGCACGGCAAGAAAGAACGAGCCAACGCCCGCAAGCTCGATGGTCAGGTGGTCGGTCACATAGCCGGAGGTGAGCGCAAAGGCGATGAGCAGCGCGCCGATCTTCGCGGCGCGCGCCACCTGACCGGGCGTGATGCGGGAAAGCAGGGCGTCCATGGCCACAGGTTGTGCGGCCTGTCTGCTCAAGGAACGCTTTCCGCCAGTGGTTAACCCGGCGCAAACCCGCCGGTTCCGAACAGGTCCGACTAAGGGAGATTGCTCAGAAACGGGCCTAACTGCGTGCCTGCGTGGCTCGAAACGATGGTACCCAGCGACCTTGGAAGGCGGCGGCGGGCCGGCGGAAGCGGAAGGACAGGGTTCGGGCAATGGCTCTGATGCGCGGGGTGGACGGCGGAAGACGAGGCTGGGTCAAGCGGCGGGCGGCCGCCATCGGGCGGCCGGGCGCACTCTCGCTCTGCCTCGTCGGCCTGATCGCCCCGACCGTGGCCGCACGTGCGCAGACGACGGTCGATCCGCGCATGGAGCGCGACACGGTGAGCGCCCGCGCGCGGCCCGAGGTGGAAACCAGCGGCGCCCGCATCGGCAGCCTGCTCATTTCCCCCAGCTTCGGGATTGAGGCGGACGCGACTGACAATGTCTATTCCCACAGCGACGCAAAGCGCGGCGATATCGCGCTGGCGATCCTGCCCGCCCTCACCGTGCGCTCGCAGTGGTCGCGCCATGCGCTCGGCCTTGCGGCGGAAGGCGCGGTGAAGCGCTGGTCCAGGCTGAAGACCGAGAATGTCGAGACATACGCGGTAAAGCTCGACGGGCGGCTCGATATCGCGGGCGACACGCGCTTGTCCGGCGATATCGGCACGGCGCGGCGGATCGAATCGCGCGGCACCAGCGGCGATACGCTGTTCGGCGCGGCGCCGATTGCCTATCGGGTGCTCACCGGCGGCGCCGAGATCGAGCAGAGCTTTGCCCGCCTGCGGCTGGCTCTGGGCGGCCGCTACGAGCGCTACCGCTACGAGGACCGCGAGTTGGCGGGAGCAGTGATCGACCTCTCCCCCCGCGATTTCGAGGCGCTGACCGGCACGCTGCGCGCGGCCTTCGGGGTCGGCCCCGGGGTCGCGGCCTTTGCCAGCCTCGCGCTGAACGACAACCGCTATCTCGCCCCGCCAGTCGGGCCCAACCGCAATTCGCACGGGCTGGTGGCACTGGCCGGGCTCTCGTTCGGACTCAACCGACTGCTGCAGGGCGAAATCGGGCTCGGCTATGTGCGGCAAGACTTCGTATCGCCCGTGTTTCCGCGGATCAGCGGCCTTGCCTACAACGCGCAGCTCAAATGGAGCCCGACGCGCCTGACCACGCTGCGGCTGGTCGGCGGGCGTAGCTTCCAGCGCTCGCCGATTGCCGGGATCGCGGGCATTCAGCAGCACGAAATCGCACTTTCGGCCGAGCACGAACTGCTGCGCACGCTGATCCTGCGCCCCTCGGTCCGCTATCTCGTGGCCGATTTTCAGGTGCCCCTCGGCGCGCAGCGCCGGCAGGAGCGCTATCTGAACACCTCGCTGGGCATGGGCTGGCGGCTGAGCGAGCACTTCGAGATCGGGGCCGACTATGCTCACAACCTCGGCCGCAATTCGGGCGCGGTAAGCCCGGGCCGCGCGTTTGACCGCAACCGCGTGGCGGTCTCCCTGCGCTGGCGGCTGTGACCGGCGGACCTCGGGCATGAACGCCTACACCGCTCCATTGGCCGCCGCCGCCCCGCCGCTTCAGCTGTGGTGGACGCCGACGCGCGCGCTGGCGCTGCGGCTGGCGGTGGCACTGGCATTTCTGGCCGGACTGGGAACAGCGCTCTCGCTGCTCGCGCCGCCGCCTGCAGGCCCGCAAGTGCGCCTCGCGTTTCCGCCGCCACTGCCCGATCCCGCTGCGCTGCTACCCTATCTTCCCGAAACCGCGCGGGCCGCCAATGCCGCAGTGCCGATCATACCGCCCACAGCTTCGGCGGCGCCTTTCCGCCTCGCCGCGCAAGATACAGGCGCCGAAGCGCGCGCTCTCGACTGTCTGGCTGCAGCCGCATGGTACGAGGCGGGGGACGATCCTTCGGGGATGCGCGCGGTTGTGCAAGTCGTGCTCAACCGCGTGCGCCATCCCGCCTTTCCGGCCAGCGTCTGCGGCGTGGTATTCCAGGGATCCGAGCGGGTGACGGGGTGCCAGTTCAGCTTCACTTGCGACGGGTCGATGGCCGCGCGCCGGCCGGGCGCTGCGGCCTGGGCGCGCTCACGCGCGGTGGCGGCGGCAGCACTGGTCGGCGCGGTCGATCCGCGCGTCGGCCTCGCGACGCATTACCACGCGGATTATGTCGTACCGGTGTGGCGCAGCGGCCTCGTCAAGCTCGCGCAAGTGGGGCTCCACTTGTTCTACCGCTGGCCCGGCACCTGGGGCAGCGCGGCGGTGCTGCGCGAAAGCGCCGGCGGGGAGGAGCCGCGCATCGGCCTGCTGGCCGGACTTTCGGCCGCGCATGGCGGCGCAGGCGCGGGACCGGTCGACGCCGATCCCGCGGCCCTGCCGCGCGGTGCGGCACCGCTCGCCTATCTGCCGCTCGACGATGTGGAGGATCCTGTCCGCCCCGGCGCCCGGCTCAACACTATTGCCGCTGCGGCCCCGGCTTCCGGCCCTGATGCGGCGAGACCTACATCGCGGATTGTTCTGATGCTCGATCCCGCCGCGTTTCCGGGCACGTATGCCATGCGCGCGCTGGCCGCCTGTGCCGAGCGCGATCGGTGCGCGGTCATAGGCGAGCTGCTCGGCGCCGCGCCCGGGCAGGGTCCCGGCTTCGTCTACGTGCGCGACCGGCGCAGCGGCGCCGAAGGTGCATGGTGGGATTGTGCCGCCCTCCCCCGCGCCAACCCCGCGCGCTGCCTGCCCCAAGGCGCGGCGCTGGCCCGGCTGCTTGCGGAGTGGCGCTGAGGGGGGGCGGCTGCAAAACCCCCCAGTGCGTCACGGTGCGGAATGCGGCCCGGTTTCGGGCTTGCGGGCCGCCCGGCTTGGCCTGATACCCTTGGGCGAAAGCATCAAGGAGAGGCCTTATGGGTGACCCGTTCCCCCGCGTGCATGTCGCCGCAGTCCATGCCGCCTCCCCCTTTCTCGACCGCGAGGCCGGGGTTGCCAAAGCCTGCGCGCTGATCGCCGAGGCAGGGGCGAACGGCGCGCAACTGGTGGTCTTTCCCGAGACATTCCTGCCGGGCTACCCCTTCTGGATCTGGACTCATACCCCGGCGATGAGCGGCGAGCTCTATCTGCGTTTCTATGCCAACAGCATCGAGCTGGTATCCGAGGCGACGGCCACGCTGGGCGCAGCGGCGAAGCGCGCGGGGTGCCATGTCGTCATCGGCATTTCGGAACGCGACGGGGGCTCGCTTTACAACACGCTGGTCTATTTCGATGACAAGGGCGAGATCATCGGCCGGCATCGCAAGCTGCAGCCGACCAATGTGGAACGCACCGTCTGGGGCCGCGGCGACGGATCGGACTTGCGCATTGTCGAGACCGCGGTGGGGCGCCTTGGCGGGCTGATCTGCTGGGAGCACTCGATGGATCTGGCGCGCTATGCGCTGACCACGCAGGGCGAACAGATCCACATCGCCGCCTGGCCCGCCATCTCGGCGCTGACGCATGATCCGAGTTCTGGCGTGTTCGACAACCTGAGCGAGGCGGCGGCGCGGCACCATGCCGCGGCGGGCCAGTGCTTCGTGATCAACGCGCAATCCTGCATCGATGCCGCAACGATCGAGACATTGGGGCTGACCGGCCGGCCAGAAATGATCCGCGAAGGCGGCGGCTGGAGCGCGATCATCGGCCCGAGCGGTCGCCTGATCGCGGGGCCGCACCGCGATACCGAAACGATCCTATACGCCGAACTCGATTTCGCCGAGATCACGGGCTTCAAGTATGTCTCGGACAGCGCTGGGCACTATGCCCGGCCTGATGTGCTGCAGCTCCATGTCGACTACAGGCCGCAAAGCATTGTGGTGGCACAGGGGCTGGACGCGGCTGACGTACCGGCACAGGACCAACAACCCAAGCCGTGAAGCAGCGGCGAAGATAGGTCGCAAATCGGGCCTTAATGCGGTTGCGGCGCGCGACCAACGTGGCATCTTCGCTGCGTGCAACCGGCGGAATGACCGCACGGGATGCCGGGAGAGCTTGACCATGCGGGCAACATTTGGCTGGCGCGGCGTTGGTTTGGCTTTGGCCTTGTGGTGCACCGGGCCCGGACAGGCCCACGCGCAGGAAGCGGCGGCGGCGCAGCAAGATGATGCCGACACCTACGCCAAGGCGTTCAAGAAGCTGAAGTCAGTCATCCGCAACACGGATACGGCGCCGCTGGAAGTATCGGCGGTCAGCGCCGAGGCCAGCGTGTCCCGGCGATCGGCTCGGCCTCGCAATCCCCTGCTGCTTTCCGACAAGGCGCTGGCCACCGAGGTTATGGCGAGCACCGAAGATCGGGACAATTTCGAGCCGACACCCGAATTCAGCTCCTTCGACAAGGACTTGCGGGCCGGCCTGAAGAAGGCCCCCCTCCCCGCTTTGGTGGCCAGCATGGCGCCGCGCTATGGGATGGCTCCGGATGCCCTGCGGGATCTGGTGCGCGACCTGTTGATCGCACGGGTCTCGGGCTATGATCTTTCGAACTCGGGCGAGCTGAAAGCCTATCGGCCCGCCTTCGTGACAGCAGTGGCGCGCCATGTGGCCGCCGCCGGCCATGCGACTCTCGCGCTGGAGATTGCCTCGGCCGCGCTGAATAGCGGCGGAATCTGCACGGACACCGACTTTGCGCCGATCCTCGCGAGCGCGCCCGACAAGGCGCTGGCCAACTGGGGCCTCGCGCGCGGGTTCAGCTGCCCGAAACTGATTGACGGCGCGCTGGCCAGTCCGGAGAAGCGGACGTCCGCGCTGATCATGCTGCTCACCAGCAACGAGGTGCAGGGCTTTCAAGCTATTTCGCCAGAAGCGTGGCTGCTCGACAAAGGCGGGCTGGACCGAGTCGAGGCCGCCGATCGCCCGGCGCTGCGGCTATGGCTGGTGCGCGCTCTGATCGACCAGTTGCTCGACGCTGGTTTGGCCGACGAGGCCCTCGTTCGGTTCGACGCGCAGGACGCGCAGACGCAGGCCGCATTGCTCCAGCCGCGCCTGACCGCCTTTTCGGCACGGATCGATGGCGGCGGCTTCGCATTCGGCGCGAGCGACACCGACCTGCGGCCCCGCCTTGCCGCCGCGATGGTCCTTGGCGGGCGCAAACGCGAAGCGGCTGCGCTGCTGGAAGGCGATCCAGCCTATGCCGAGCGGCTCGCGCTGGTCGATTGCCTCTATGCCGGGGCCGCCGTTCCGCCGGCCAAGGACGGGCCATCGAGCAACTGCGGGCTGGACGGCTATGGCCACGAAGGCCGCATCTCGCAGGCCGTCGCAACCCGTTATGTGCGCGAGGCGATCGATCAGACCGGGGCCGATCTCTATCCGCTGGTCGAGGTGGGTGTTGCCTTGAACGACGGGCAGGATACCTCCGGGGTCATGGTCCTGCTGCGCTGCAAGCTGCTGACCGAGGCGCAATATACCCCGCTCTGCCGCAAGGACCGCGCGAGCGTTGCGAGTGGGGTGCGGCGCGAGGACTACAACAAGGCCGAGATCGACGCGCATTTCGCGGCCATCGCCGCGGCGGGCTTTCCGGGCTGGGCCGATGTCGCGGCGCGCCATGACGCATGGCGGGTAGCCACTCTGGCAGCCTTCACCGATGCCGGGCCGCAAGACCAGCGAACCGCATGGGCTGACCGGGAAGCAATCGAGCCCGATCCCGCGCCCTTCCCCGAAAAGCCCCTGCCCCCGGCGCTGCACAGCAAGCGCAACGAGGACGGCGCCGGTCCCGCCTGGCCGCGCGGCTGGGCCAAGCTGCCGCAGGGCTTCATGCCGGTGCGCACAGGCATTTCGGGCGCGCTGGCAGTCGCGGTCAGTCGCTCGGGCCGCTTCGATCCCTCGGGCGAAGTGGGTGCGGGCGGCTACTGGGTGCATGTGAGCCGCAACAGCGGGAAGACCTGGGGGCCGCCGCTTTATACAGGCCTCGCCGACAGCTTTCCTTATGTCGTGCCCGCAAGCTCACGCCTGCCATTGCTGGACGGGGAGACGATCCGGCTCGAAGTCGAGGTCGCACTGCTGGATACGCGCTCGATCACTTATCCGCCGGTCGGGCTGCGCACACGGCGCAAGGCGCGCGATCTCTATCTTGAAATGCCGATGGCGGCGATGCAGGCGGACCGCGATGGCGACGGGCTGACCGACATCGCTGCACACCACCTGCTGCTCGATCAGGCGGCACCGACTGCGCCGTTCGTGGTCGGGAGCGACGGGTCGCGCTGCGGCGGGGTGGCAGATCCGCAGCGACAGGTGCGCGCGCAGCTTCTGATGCGGCTGATCGGCGGGCGGCAGGATCAGGCCTTGCTCGAAGGCATCGACAAGCCGGCCGACGCGCCGTTCGGATTCGGCTGGGCCCAGATGCCGACGGCGGAGACCTGGCCGCTGTTCATCAAGGGCGATCCGGCAGACTATGCCTGCATGGCGCTGCCCGTGCCCGCGTTTGTCTACGGCGCGGCGGGTGAGGCGGCACTGCAGCGCAAGACACCTGATTTCCGGCTGCTCGATGCGCCGCCGATGATCATGAACCGTTCGGGCACACGCGGCTTCTCGCGCTGGTCACTAGGCTGGACGGGCGGGACCACGCTGGTGCTGCGCAAAGGCGAGCGCTGGCTCACCATCGAACTTCACTCGTGGATCACCTGAGGCGGAGCGTTATCGCAAGACCGGGCGGAACCCCGTGCCATCGCGCAGCACGCGGGCGGTGTGGGTGCCGCCGAAGTGCGCGGGGATGAGCAAAGCCTCGCGCGCGGCGGCCATTTCGAGCACCTGGCGGCGGGTTTCACGCGCCTGATCGGGGGCCTCGCAGAACACGCTGTTCCATTCAGGGCGGTAGATCTGCGCGGGGTGGTGAACGACATCGCCGACGAACATCCCGGTCTCACCCTTGCCGGCCACTTCAAGCATCATGCTGCCCGGCGTGTGGCCCGGGCAGGAATGGAGGGTGAGGCCCTCGGCAACCTCGAACCTGTCGTCAGCCCATTCGGCCCGGCCGGCCGAAATGATCGGGGCCACGCTGTCCTCGTACATGCCGCCGTTGACCGCCTCGCCGATGCCGGCGGGGCCGGCCGCGGTGTCCTCCGGATCCCAATAGGCGCGGTCGGCCAACGGGAGGACATAGCGCGCGTTGCGGAAAGTCGGTTCCCACCGGCCCTCGATCAGGCGCGTGTTCCAGCCGACATGATCGACATGGATATGCGAGCACACGACGATGTCGATGTCCTCAGGCTGGTAGCCCGCGCGGGCGAGATTGCCTAGGAAATCGGTCTGAAGGTTGCCGAAAATGGGGAGGCCCGGCCGGTCCTTGTCATTGCCCGCTCCAGTATCGAAAAGGATCCGCTCCTTGCCGGTATCAAGCACCCAGCTTTGCAGAAAGGCATAGAGGCGGCCCGTGGCGGGGTCGAAGTATTCGGGGGCGAATTCCTCGGCGTGAGGGTCCCAGCCTTCCGGAGTGAAGCCGGTGAAGAGGTAGGACGGCGGGGCGAACGTGCCCTGCCATTCCTCGATCCGGTGGACGGTGACGTGGCCGATTTCGAAACGATCCATGGATTGCGCTCTCCTGCGCCGGGCGGTTCCCCGGCGGGGCCAGAGTGCCTCAGCGCGCTGGCTTTCACAACCAGCGGCAGAGAGAAGCGGGGTATCAGGCCGGCACGGCTCAGCGGGCCAGCAGCTTGCAGAGATCGCGCGTTGAAGGCCTGCCCGCCGCCGTCCTGTCGTCAAGCACCAGCACGCTCGGCCGGGAAGCTGTCCAGCGCGGCCAGCGCGGCAGGCCGGGGCCATCCGGACTGCCGGTCCGCGCAAAGTTCAGCCAGTATTGCTGCATCTGGCGCGACACCGAGATGTCCGCCGGCTCGGCAGGCAGCCATGCATCGGGCGTGCCGAAGACATAGGGAATCTCCGCCCCGTGATAGGCGCCAAGGCCATGCCCGCCAGGCCGGACGCGCGCGAAGCTGTAGACATGGACCGGCTGGCGGCTGGCCGCGGTCGCATCAGCGATCCGGCGGGCCGGGCATTGGAAGGCCTTGCCGGAACTCACCGCATCGACCCGGCTGGCCAGATCACCGCCGTGCCGCGCGGCCCAGTGCCGCACGCGCTGCGCCTGCCGGCGCGGCAGGCCGCGCAGTTCGTCCGCGAGCGCCGACCGCAAGCCGGCTTCATCAGCAGGCAGATACATGCGATACTCGTTGCCATTGCTGCCGATCAGCAGCGGCACACCGGCGCGGCGCGGTGCTGGCGCGACGGGGGTGTGGAAATGACCGCCGAGCTTCTGCTCCTGCAGCGCGATGATGTCCTGCCACGGCAGTGCACGCAGCCGCTGCGCGGAAATCGCCGGATCGAACAGCCTGGCCGCGAAACGCCGTGCCGCGGGCAAAGCGGTCACTCCGTCCGGGGCGAGGTAGCCGCTCTCGATGATGGCGCGGGCAAACAGACCGCGCGCTTCGGGCATCCCGGCCAGTATGGCGATATCGGTGCCCCCGGCGGATTCGCCGAACACTGTCACGCGAGCCGGATCGCCGCCGAAGACCGCGATATGCGCCTTGACCCAGCGCAGCGCCGCGATCTGGTCCATGAGCCCCTGCCGTCCGCTCGCGTCCGCGCCGAGCGAGGGATGCGCGAAGAAGCCGAGCAGCCCCAGACGATACGCGATCGAGACGACCACGACGCCCTGCCGGGCCAGCGGCCCGCCGAGATAGTTCGGCTCGTAGGCATAGCCGTTCTCGTTCGATCCGCCATGGATCCAGACCATGACCGGGAGGCGCTGGCCGGCACTGGGCTGCGGCGTCCAAACATTTAGGTACAGGCAATCCTCGCTGATCCCCGCGATGGCGGGCACAACCGTGGGATCAGCGCCCATCGCCCGCGCCAAGCGGCGATACCAGCGGGTGTTGCCTTCCCCTTGCGGACAAGCGGGGGCGAAGGAGGTCGCGTCCACGCTGCCGGTCGGGGCGGCCAGGGGCTGCGGCGGCTTCCAGCGCAGCGCGCCAACCGGAGGCTGCGCATAGGCGATACCGCGAAACGAGGCGAGACCATCCGCCTCGCGGACGCCGGCCACGGTCTGGCCGGCAATCCGCACGGCCGGATCACCCTCGGCCCGGGCAGCGCATGGCAGCACCGCTGTAAGGAGCGCCAATATTGGCCACAAGCGACAACGCCGCATCAACGCCCGGCCTCCCGAGTAAAGGGCACCTCCGGCAGCTGGCAGACTTGCGATCACCGGGTGCCTGGCCCGCCAGGCGCACTGCCTCCGCCGCTCCGCAGTGTGCCCTGCGCCAGCCGGATCCGCAACCGGGGCGCGGCCTGGATCGTGCTCGACAGGCGCTTTTCCGGTTAAGGCTGGCGACGGCGCGCGCACCGCGCTACCGCGCTTGCGGGCCGAAGGAGACGGGAGCATGCGTAGGGAATGGGGCCGGGCCGCGGGGATCTTCGCCCTCACCCTGCTCATGCTGCAGGCGCTGGTCCTTGCTTCGTGGCTGGCCGGCTTTGCGCTGATGCTTCCATCTTGGGCATCGAGCACCGCGCTCATCCTCGGGTGCCGCGAGGTTCCGGCGGCCCGCCCGCGTGCGGCGAGCCTGAGCCATGTCGTCTGCGGCGCGACCGGCGTTGCGGCGTTTCTGCTGGCGGGCCCGGCAGCGCATCCGGCTGGGCTATGGCTGGCCGCCCCGGCAGTCGCGGTGGGCGTGACGCTGATGTGGGTGCTGCGCTGCTATCATCCTCCTGCGGCGGCAAACGCGGCAATTCCCTTCTTCACGACGGCGACAATGCCCGTCTACGCCGGTGCGGTGGCACTGGGAGCGGCGCTGCTGCTGCTCGCGGCGTTCGCTCTCGACCGCGCCGATCCGCAACCCGCCCCCGCCTGAACCGCCGCGCCTAGAAGTACCGCTCTCCGACGCGAATCGTATCGCCCGGCAGCACCGCGACCTGCGCACTGCGCAGTGCCACCGCGCTTTCGCCCGCACCGGTCTGCCGACGCAGGAACACCGTCTTTTCGTTGGCGCGATACGTAAAGCCGCCGGCGCGGGCGATGGCCTGTTCAACTGTCATCCCGGAGGCATAGGAATACTCACCAGGTCGGTTAACCTCCCCCAGGATGTAGAACGGCCGGTAGGTCAGCACCTCGACGCTCACGCGCGGGTCGTTCACGTAGCCCTCGGCAAGCTTGCCGGTGAGCTCCTTCTGCACCGCGTCGATCGTGCGGCCCCCGGCTCCCACCACCCCGATCAGCGGGAAGGCAAGCGCGCCGCCGGGGGTGATGTTGTACTCACCCGTGAGCGAAGGCTCGTTGAACACGGTGACGCGCACGCGGTCCCCGGCACCCAGCCGGTAGCTCTCCAGCCCAGCCGCAACCTCCGCGCTCGAGATCGGCGGAGCGCCCGCTCCGGCACAGCCGCCGAGCGGCGCCGATAGGAATACGGTCAGCGCAAGCGCCCATGCCCGGTGCGTGCGCCGAACCTTCTCGTGCTTGTCATCCATGCGAAATCTCCAATGCTTTCCGACTGATTTCCCGATGCCCCAAGTCTATGTCGCGCGCCGCAAAGCGCAATTGCAGGAGCCCTTGCCGTTTCCTCCGACTTGGAGGAGTTCCGCGCGGCGCTCCTCTGGCGCCCAGCGCACGACTGCGGATGCACCCCGCCACACTATCTAGGCGGGGCCGGCATGCCGCCAATGGTGCACAAATCCTTAAGCAATCACCCGGATTTGCCCTTGGTCCGAGGATGCGGGATGCAGGACCGTACGAAGCTTCGGACTGCGCCCGCGAAGGCGCGCAGCGATCCTGTGATGCATGCCGGCAGCCTCAATGCCCCCGGATTGCCTCCGCAGCGGATACGCTTCGCCTTCCCCGTCGCGGACCCTGGCCTAGTCTCCAACCGAGCAGCGAGGGGTCCTGACGTCCTCCCGCAAGTGAATTTTGTGCCAATCCGGTTTTTGCCAGAGCCATTCTGCGGGGCAAGGCCGGTCGATCGAGGAGAAACAGGGGTGAACACGGCAGTCGGCCTCTATCGCAACACTGGCGGGGTGCCTGGCATGGTGCCCGGGCTCGCTTTCGAACCCAGGGTGCCGCCCCCTGCGGCGGATCGGATAGATTTGAGGCTGCTCTTCGCGGTGTTCCGCCGCCGCCTCGGGGTGTTCCTCGCGGTGCTGCTGGCAGTGCTGGCGGCGGGCCTCACGCTTACCGCACTTCAACCGCGCACCTATACCGCCCGCGCCGAGGTCACGCTCAACAGCCGCCCGCAATCGGTCGCGCCGACCAGCACGAGCGACGGTCCGGTTCAGGCCGCGATCCCGAGCGAGGGCTATGTCGACACGCAAGTGGCCGTGGTCACGTCCGAGGCCAACCTTGCCGCAGTCGCGGATCAGCTGGGGCTCGCGAGGGAAGAGCGGTTTGCCAAGGCCGCGCAAGGCGCCCGCGCCGCTGCGATTGCCTGGCTGCGAAAGGGCGTGGCGGCCACGCGCATCAGCACGACCTACGGTATCGCCATCACTTTCGAGGACGGCGATCCGGCCCGTGCGGCCAACATCGCCAATACCTTTGCTTCACAATACACCGCCGGCGCGCTTGATGCGAAGCGCAAGGCGGCGCGGGCGACAACGACCACGATTGCCGAGCGGCTGGAGCAGCTGCGTCAGCAGGCGCTGGGCGATACCGCGGCGGTGCAGCGCTATCGCATCGCCAACAACCTGCTCTCGACTACGATGGGCACGCTGACCGAGCAGGAAATCTCGAGCTACAATCAGGCCGTCACCACCGCGCGGGCGGAAGCGAGCGAGGACGGGGCGCGGCTCGATGCGGCACGGCGGCAGCTGGCGCTGGGAGGAAGTGCCGGCGGGGTGGGCGAAGTGGCCGCCTCGCCCGCGATCGGCTCGCTCCGGGCGCAGCAGGCGACCGCGTCAACCGAACTTGCCTCGCTCACCGCACGCTATGGCCCGCGCCATCCCGACGTGCTGCGCGCCAAGGCCGCGCTTGGTGCGATCGACGCGCGCATTTCGGACGAGACGCAGCGCGTGATTTCCAGCCTTGAGGCGCGCGCGCGGGTTTCGCAGCAGCGGCTCGCTTCGCTCACCGGCTCGCTGCAGCAATCGCGCGGCACGCTGGCGCAGAACAACGCCGCGATGGTCGGGCTGCAGGATCTCGAAAAGCGGGCGGAGACTTCGAATGCACTCTACGAAAGCTATCTCAACCGCTTCAAGGAACTGACCGCGCGGGAAGGCACCGAGCAGGCCGATGCCGACCTGCTGCATCCGGCCTCGGCGCCATTGAAGCCGACCAGCCCCAATGTTTTGCTCAACATGGTGCTCTCGGTCGCGCTCGGCCTCGGGCTCGGAGTGGCGGCGGCGTTTGCTGCGGAGATGACCTTCAGCGGTGTGACCACAGGTGACGACATCGAGCAGCGGCTGGCGGTGCGCTACCTCGGCTCGATTCCGACGCTTGGTTCAGTCTGGCGGGGCGAGGAGAAAGTCCCGATGGCGGCCCTGTTGGAGGATCCGCGCTCGGCCTTTGCCGAAAGCTTCCGCTCGCTGCGCGCCTCGATCGCGATGAACACGACCAAGGCACGGGTGATCGCGCTGACCTCGGCGCTGCCCGACGAGGGCAAGACCACGACCGCGATCTGCCTTGCGCGCTCAATGGCGCTTTCGGGTGATCGGGTGCTGCTGATTGACGGGGATCTCAGGCGCCAGGGGGTGAGCCGCTTCCTGCGCGGCGATGCCGGACATCCCGGGCTTATGGACGTGCTGCGCGGCAGCGCGCCGCTCGAAGCCGCGCTGGTGGTCGATCCCGCCACCGGGCTCAACATCCTGCCCCTCGCGCAGAGCAACAACGATGCGCCGGAAATGCTGACCGGCGAGGAGATGGACCGCATGCTGCAGACGGCGCGCGAGATGTTCGACGCGGTGATCATCGATACCGCACCGGTGCTGCCGATTGCCGACGCCCGGCTGATGCTGCGCAAGGCCGATGCCTCGGTCTTCGTGGTCCGCTGGCGCAAGACGCCCGAAGCGGCGCTGCGCTCGGCGCTGCGGCTTTTGCCTGATGATCGGGTGCAGCTCGCCGGCGTCGCCCTTACGCGCGTCGACATGCGCAAGCAGGCGCGCTTCGGCTATGGCGATGACGCCTTTTACCACTCGTACAAGCGCTACTATGCCTGAGGCGGCCTCCTCCTCCTCACAGCTCCCCGGTCCCGAAGGGGCAGCCGCAGCCCCCTTCCTGCTGCGCGGCGGACCAGGCACTGGCGAGCCCCATTCCGCGGCCGAGGCGACGAACTTCGACGTGGCAGGGGTTGATGGATCTGGCGGCGCGCCTGGCGAGGAGGGCACTGGCAAGCAGTGCACCGCCGAGGAGCAGGGTCTTTCGGGAACGGATGCTGTGGCGGTTGATGCGGCCGCTGCGGCGCGCGGCGGTGATCCGGCGGCGCGTTCGGTCGAGGCGGCAGCAGCGGCGGTCGTGCGCGCTGCAGCTGCGGTCGAGGCGGCCGCGGGCACGGTGCATACGGCGGCTGCGGCGATCGACATGGCTGCCGGCGCGCTGACGCTGGCCGGAATGCCAATGCGTTTGGCAGCCGCTGAGGCAGGTGTGATGCCCGTTTTGTCGGGCGACCCGGCTGCCATGCTGGTCAAGCCGGAGCATGCAGGTTTGCCTGTTGCTCTGCGCGGCGAGGCAAGCTTCTCGGCCGAAGCGCTCCGCGCCTTCGCCCCGCCCCTGCCCCAGCCTGGGCTGGGCGCAATCCACCACGGCGCGGCTCAGGCCGCCGATCCGCGCAAGCGCTTTCGCCGTGTGGCGATCGTGCATTACTGGCTGGTGACGATGCGCGGCGGTGAGCGGGTGCTTGAGCGGTTGCTCGAGCTTTTTCCCGACGCGGACATTTTCACCCATGTCTACGACCCCGCCGCGATGTCCGATGCAATCAATGCGCGTACGGTGCGCACCAGCTTTATCCAGAATCTGCCCGGCGCGCGGCGGCATTATCAGGCCTATTTGCCACTCATGCCGATGGCGCTCGAACAGCTCGACCTGCGCGGTTACGACCTTGTGATCAGCAGCGAGAGCGGGCCGGCCAAGGGCGTGATCACTGCGCCCGATGCGCTGCACTTGTGTTACGTGCACTCGCCGATGCGGTATCTGTGGGACCACTACCACGACTACCGCGCCGAAGCGGGCTGGCTGCGGCGAGCGGTCATGCCGCTCTTGTGCCACCGCCTGCGCCAGTGGGACACCAGTTCGGCGGCGCGGGTGGACCGGGTGCTCGCCAATTCGAACTTCATCCGCGAGCGCGTGGCAAAAGCCTGGCGGCGCGAGGCGGTGGTGGTGCATCCGCCGGTGGACTCTGCGCTGTTCGCAGCTTCTGATGAAGTGGAGCCAGGCTATCTCTGGGTCGGCCAGCTCGTGCCCTACAAGCGGGCGGACCTTGCCATCGATGCGTTCAACGCGCTTGGCCTGCCGCTGACCGTGGTGGGTGACGGGCCGCAGGCGGCGATGCTGCGAAAGCGTGCGGGGCCAACGATCCGCATGATCCCCCGGCTCGATTTTGCCGCGCTGCGCCGCGCCTATGCCCGCTGCCGTGCGCTGGTGTTCACCGCGGAAGAGGATTTCGGCATCGTGCCGGTCGAGGTCATGGCCTCCGGCCGCCCGGTGATCGCCTATGGCCGGGGCGGCGCGCTCGACAGCGTCGTCGAGGGACGCACCGGCCTGTTCTTTGCCGAACAGACCGCCGAGGCACTGATCGCGGCGGTGCAGCAGCTGGAACAATGGCTGCCCCAGTTCAATCCGGTCGAGGCCATGGCCCGCGCGCAAGACTTTGCCCCCGAGCGCTTCGACGCGGGCGTGCTTGAGGGGCTGGCATGAAGCTCCAACCGCTCAACCGCTTGCGCACGCTGCTCACATGGCTGCGGCTGCGGCTTCGCGGCACCATTCCGGGCAAGCGCTTCTTCGTCCACAGTGGGCTGCCACGGATCGAAGGGCGCGGGCGGATCCAGATCGGCGAGCGCGTCAACCTGAGCTGCCACGGTGCGCCGGTGGCGATCGAGGTCGGGCCCGGCGCACTGCTGGAGATCGGTGCGAGGGGGTTCCTTAACGCCGGGGTCGAGATCGTGTGCCACCACTGGGTCCGGATCGGCGAGCATTGCCGCATCGGCCCGCGCTGCGTGCTCGGCGATACCAACCATCATCCGGTGCACGAGGGCCAGGGCGTGCGTGTCGCGCCGGTCAAGCTCGGGCGCAATGTCTGGCTGGGGCGCGGGGTCATCGTGCTGCCGGGCGTGACAATCGGCGATCACGCGGTCATCGCTGCGGGGTCGGTCGTGTTCTCTGATGTACCGGCTCGCGAGGTCTGGCGGGGCAATCCGGCCGAATTCGTGAAAGTGGTGCGTGCGGGCGAAGGGTTCGTCAGGCCATGAAAAAACCACTTGCCGCGGAAAGGGCGGAACCATGGAACTGACTTTCATCGGCGCCGTCCAGGTCCTCGCTGGCCTCGCGCTGTTCGTCGCCGGGTCGGTCGAGGCCATGTTTGCCTTTGCCCTATGCTCGGCGTTGTTTGGCGGGTCGGCCGCGATCCTGCTGCCGGTCCTCGGCGGTTCGTCGATCCCGCCGGTTCAGTTCGCGCTGCTGTTCGTGGCGATGCGGCTACTGGTGCCCGGTGCGGGGCAGATGGCCGAAGTCGGCCGGGCGCTGAGGGCCAATGGCTGGCTGCTGTGCTTCGTGGTCTACGGCGTGATCGTCGCCTTCATCGCGCCGCGCCTCTTTGCCGGGCAGATCGACGTAACGCCGCTGCGCGGGCGGGTCGAGGCGCGCTATTCGAGTACGCTGGCCTACATCTATGCGGTACGGCCGCTTGCGTTCTCGCCGCAGAACCTGACCACGGCGGTCTATCTCGCGGGGACGCTGCTGGCCGCGCTGGCAAGCTTCGTTGCCTGCGGGCGCGATCGCGGCCGCATGGTGCTGGTGCGCACGCTGGCTGTGGTGGGGATGGCCCACGCGTTGACCGGGTTTGCCTCGGTCGCGCTCAAGGGCACGCCGATAGAGGCGGTCCTCGCGTTGTTCCGCAATGCCACTTACGCGCAGCTCGATCATTCCTACCTCGGCTTCGAGCTTTGCCGGCTATGCGCTCGTGCTCTTCGTGTTCAGCTTCGAGTGCTGGCTGCGGCGGATCGATCCGCGCTGGACGGGCCCGGCGGCCGCGCTGCTCGGCGCCGCGCTCGCGCTCAGCACATCGAGTACGGCCTATGCGGGCCTGCCGGTCTATGCCCTGATCCTTTTCGCGCGGGCGCTGCTGTTCCCCGGCGCGCTGCCGACCGATCGCGCGCTGTGGATTGCCGGGACGCTGCTCGTTGTGACCTGCCCCCCGGCAGTCCCTCAGTCATAACGAGAGTCCAGCGGTTAAATA
>NZ_JBAXOI010000032.1:0-17461 GCF_037133355.1 Novosphingobium sp.
AACCAGGGAATTTTCAAAGCCCACTATTGCGGAGAATTACACGCCCACTGACATCGTCGAACCATGCGCCGCGACCGCGCACCCCGGCGGGATCCCAGACGCCGCGCCGTTCGCAGGTCCGCATCATCCAGTTGGCGGCCATGTGGACGTTGACCGGCGACTTCTCGCTGCCGGGGAACTCGAACATCCACCAGTTGTAGTCGGTGAGGCCGAGCATGTTCGCGATTGTGTGCCCAGCCGCCGACAACTCGACCACCTGCTGCTGGCCCTTGGGGAGGTAGTAGTAGCTGCCCTTGTTGTAGCCGAGGCACTGGAACGGCTTGTCATCCGCGTTGTCGTTCGCGGCGGGGATCGGCGGCTGGACCGGCGCGACCGGCGGTGCCCACTCAGGCGCATTCTTCACCAGATCGACGAGCTGCGCGCGGGTGCCCCCTGCGGCCAGCCAATCGCTGACATCGCCCTTCTCGGGCAGGTCAGGCAGGGTGAGGACGCGGACGCGCTTGGCGATGCCCTGCAGCGCCTTGCCGACGACCTCGGTGTGCTTGCGGCCAGCGTCGTCATTGTCGGGCACCAGCACGACGTCCTTGCCGCGCAGGATTTCGGAATAGTTGTCCTGCCACTTGGTAGCGCCGCCGGGGTTGCAGGTGGCGACGACACCGATCTCGGCGAGGTTGTCGACGTCCTTCTCACCCTCGACGACGAAGATGACCTTGTCGTGGCGGAAGACGCGCGGTGCGTTGTAGAGGGTGCGGTGTTCTGCGCTGACCTGATTGGCCCACTCGCCGGGGCGATTTGGGTCTGGGCGGCGCTGGGAGAAGGTCTTCGGCTCCCAGCGCAGCACCTGCATGCGCAGCTCGCCCGTCTCAGGGTCGAAGTACTCGTACTTGGCGACGACCCTGCGCTTGTCGTCGTTGGCGGCCTTGCGGGGCTTACGCTGGGTCTGCTCGCGCTGCTGCTCGGGCCAGAGACCCCGGCGCTTGATCTCGTCGATCACGACCCTCGGTTCGCACCCGGCGTGGCAGTGGATGAGGATCTTGCCGTCCTTGCCGTTGCTGATCTTCAGCGACGGCTGATCGTCTTCGTGCGCCGGGCAGCGACAGACAAAGCCGTCACCCGAGGAGCGGAACTTCTGCGCGTCAAGCGCCTTCGCAATCGTTGCGGCGTTCGTCATGCTGCAAAGACCTCCTCGCTGAGGTCATGCCCGATCCGGTTCGCCACTGCGTTCTTCAGGCTCTGAACCGTAATGCAGGTGCGCCGACCGAACTTCACCTTGGTCAATTCGCCCGTGTCCATGAGCTCGTAGATGGTCGACCGGCTCAGCGAGAGGATATTGGCGGCTTCGGGGATAGAGACAGTTAGCTTGTGCATTTTCGTATCCACACAGTTGCTGGTGGACACTTCATTTCTACTCGCACTTTCAGTCTGTCTAGAGGAACTAAACCAAAAATCTCAGGCGGTGGGGAATAACCCATCCTCACGCCATGTGAAGCGAGAGGATGGGCATCCAGACAGGCGTTAGCGCTTGGCGAGGAAGTTGGCCCAAGTCTGCATCATGGCCTTGCGCGCTTCGAGGTGATCCGTCCTCAGATAGGCGACAACGACCTTGTTGCCGATCTGGTGAGCCAAGGCAGCCTCAATCGCATCGAAGGCAAAGCCCTTCTCAGCGGCCCAGTCACGAAACGTCGAACGGAACCCGTGAACGGTAATGGTGTCGTACTTCATCCGCTTCAGGACCGCCGAGAGGCTCATATCCGACAGCGGCTGACGGTACAGGCCGGGGAAAACCAGCGGGCAACCATCGAGCCGAGGAAGTTCGGCTAGCAGCGCAAGGCAGGCATCGGACAACGGCACCCGGTGTTCGCGCTTGGCCTTCATGCGCCCAGCCGGAATGGTCCAGAGCGCCTTGTCGAGGTCGATCTCCTCCCAGCGTGCTCCGCGCACTTCGCCCGACCGGGCTGACGTCAGGATCGCAAACTCCAACGCCCTTGCACCAACGCCTTCGCGCAAGCGGAGGTTCGTCATGAAGGCAGGTGCGTCCTCCCATGGCAAAGCCGGATGGTGCCGCACGGTCCTGACCTTGCTGGTCCGAGGCAGAACCGCATCAAGACCGCCCTTCCAGACCGCCGGATTTTCACCGCTGCGCCAACCGAGCGCCTTGGCGCTGTTCAGCACAGCCTCAATGCGCATGCGCACCCGGCTGGCAGTCTCTGGCTTCACGCTCCAGATCGGCTTGAGGATCGCGGCAACATCAGCAGTCGTGATCTCATCCACCGGCTTGTCGCCGATCTTGGGGTAGACATAGGTCTTGAGCGTGTTGCTCCACTGCTGGATGTGCTTGCCATTGCTCCACCCAATCTTTTGGTTCGCAATATGGCTTTCTGCGGCAGCCCGGAACGTAAGCTGCCGCCGCCGCAACTCGAGGTCCGCCGCGCGCTTGGCTGCCTGCTCGGCCTCGCGTTCGGCGTGACGCTGGGCGAGCGGGTCAACCCCGTTCGCCACATTGGCCCTGAGCCTAGCCGCCAGTGCGCGCGCTTCGGGCGCAGGGAGACCAACAAGCGAGCCTAGGCCCATTTCGCAGCGCTTGCCGTTAAGCTGGTATCGGAAAATCCAGCTCTTGGCCCCCTTGGGGGTCACATTGAGATAAAGGCCATTGCCATCGACATGCATGCCGGGGCCTGCGGAGACGATCTGGGTATTCTTCAGAGGCATAGAGCTTCCCACCACTTATCCCACCACCGAGCGGCCCATTGTTCCGACCCGGTGACAGATGTTGACGATCAGTGGTGGAAAAATACCGTAGAATTATAGCGCTTTACCAGAGCATCAGCAGACGTTGGCAAACGTCTGTGGATGAGCACTTGGCGGTGGAAGAGAGCCTGAAGGCGAACTCTCGCCCGGCCGTCTCCCTTGCGGAGCGCTCCGTCGAGATCCTGCGAGAAGTGCTGCCTCTCAACACGAAGGCGCTCCAGGACGCGCCGGTGTTCCCGTCTGCATCGGGTGGCAAGCTGTCCGTCATGGCGATGTCCATGCTGCTGCGGCGCATGGACCGCGACGCGATCACCGTGCACGGCTTCCGTTCAACGTTCCGCGACTGGGCGGGAGAAAGCACCTCGTTTCCCCGCGAGGTGGTTGAGCACGCCACGCCACGGCGCACCAACTGGCCGACAAGGCCGAGGCGGCGTATCAACGCGGCACCCTGTTTCCCAAGCGCGTAAAGCTCATGGCTGCTTGGGCGGCCTACTGCGCCTCCCCTGCCGGTGACGTTGCGAACGCAGCTCGGATCAAGGCTGAGGCTTGATAACGTCTCAAGCGGGGCCCATCCCGTGTGAGTTGGTTCAGCGACCAGCCTGCGCACAGATCGGCTTCAGGTCGGCCCCAGCGGGCGGCTCGAAGATCGCTCTACGCTCTGGTAAGCCTTACTCCCCGTAACGTCCCAGCCGCTTGCAGTTGAAGCGCATAGGGCTGCTGCGCTGGTGCTGCGGTTTGATCTGGGTTCCAGCTTCGCCCGGTCACCAGCCAGATATCGAGGGAGCGCGAGAGACTGACCAGCATCGCCGCTTGCAGCGCCGCCCGCTAGGCTGTAAATAGGCGTCGAACCGGGACCCCCGATCGGCGTGCAAAAGGGACCCCCTTATGGCGCTGGCGGGCGTCGATGCTGGGCGCACTTTTCGCGCTGCTTGCGGCGTAGGGAGGGCGTAGCCCGACCGGAGGCGCAAGCAGCGCGAACGATCCTCTATCTGGCGTCAGCTGCGGTTTTTGAAGCGCCAGCTGTCGTTGCCGGTTTCAACGATGTCGCAGTGATGGGTGATGCGATCGAGCAGCGCTGTCGTCATTTTGGGATCACCGAACACGCTGGGCCACTCGCCGAACGTCAGGTTGGTGGTGATGATTACTGAGGTCTGCTCGTAAAGCTTGCTGATCAGGTGGAAGAGCAACTGGCCGCCTGAGCGGGCGAACGGCAGGTAGCCAAGCTCGTCGAGCACCACGAGCTCGTGGCGGCGCAGGTGGGCCGCGAGCGCACCAGCCTTGCCGATGCGCGTCTCCTCCTCGAGCTGCGTCACCAGATCGACGGTATTGAAGTAGCGGCCGCGTGCACCGGCACGGATGACGCTGGCGGCGATCGCGCTGGCGAGGTGGGTCTTGCCCGTGCCTGTGCCCCCGACGAGCACGACGTTGCGGCGCCCTGGCAGGAACGAGCCTGCGTGAAGCGAGCGCACCAGCCCTTCGTTGATCGGGGTGTTATCGAACACGAACGTGTCGAGGTCCTTCACGACTGGCAGCCTGGCGGCGCTCATCCGATAGCGGATCGAGGCAGCATGACGGTGTGCGCCCTCGGCGCGCAACAGATCGCTCAGGATCTCCATCGCGGTGCGCTTGCGCTGAACACCCGTGGTGACGGCTTCGTCGAACGCGCCTGCCATGCCCTTGAGGCCGAGCCCGCGCATCGCATCGATCATCTCATGCCGCTGCATGGAGGCCTCGCAGGCTGTCGTAGCGAGCGCAGTTCGCGATCGGCGGGTGCATTAGTGCCAGATCCTCAGACGTAACGATGGAAGCAGGCCGGGGCGGCTCCCGCCGCCGTGACCGGATGTTGAGGATGACCTCGTCGCTGACAGCACCTGCGTCTAGCGCCTCTCGCACGGCACCCTCGACCGCATCCAGTCCATCGCTGAGGACGGCCGCAAGAACGCGGACGAAGCGCCGATCGGCATCGTCGTCACTGCCAAGCTTACGCCGCAGCCGGGCAAGCGCAGGTGATAGATCCCAGTCCTGGAACGGCGCCCCGTTCCTCAGCGCACCGGGCTTGTTCACCAGCACCGGCAGATAATGCCAGGGGTTGTAGATCGTTCGGTCGCGACCGAAGAACCGGGGATGATCAGCGATGACCTCATCGCCCATCCGCACGACGATCCGATCGGCATAGGCCCGGACCTGGACCGCCCGGCGGACGGCCTTGGCGGCAACCGAGTAGCGGTTCCGGTCGAAGCTGATCAGACAGGTTCCCGTCACCGCGTGCTGCGTCTCGTGGAAGCCGTCGAAGGGCGCGAGCATCGGCTGAAGTGCGGGCCGCTCTAACTCCAGTGCCTGCGCGACCGTCATCTCCTTGTGCTCGGGATGCGCATGCCTCGCCGCCCAGCGCAGGCACTCGGCTTCCAGCCAACCGTTCAGCTCATCCAGACTGGCGAACCGAAGCCGCGGCTTGAAGAACCGTCCCCGTATCGTCTGGACCTGGTGCTCGACCTGGCCCTTCTCCCAGCCGGCCGCCGGCGAGCACGCGGTCGGCTCGACCATGTAATGGTCCGCCATCACCAGGAACCGCCGGTTGAACACGCGCTCCTTGCCGACGAACACCGTCGTCACTGCGGTCTTCATGTTGTCGTAGATGCCGCGCAGCGGAACCCCTCCGAAGAACGCGAAGCCGCGTGCATGCGCGTCGAACACCATCTCCTGCGTCTCGCGCGGATACGCCCGAACATAGACTGCCCGCGATGCACACAGCCGCACGTGGGCGACCTTCACACGCATCGGCTTGCCCGCGATCTCCACGTCTTCGTGGCTCCAGTCGAACTGGTACGCCTCGCCCTGCCTGAATAGCAGCGGGATGAACGCCGCCACGCCGGCACCGGGGTCCTTACGCCGCGCATCGCACCAGCGTGCAGCGTAGCGCCGAACCGCATCGTACGATCCCTCGAAGCCTTCGCGCAGCAACAGATCATGGATACGCGTCATCCGCAGCCGATCACGACGCGCGCGTGCCTCGTTCTCGGCCAGCAGTGCATCGAGCCGCTCCCGGAACGGCCCGATCCGCGGGAGCGGCTGCACCGAACGATGATAGTCGAACGCCCCTTCAGGCGCCCGGATCGCCTTGCGAATTACCTTGCGCGATAGCCGCAAATCCCGCGCGATCTCCTTGATCGGCTTGCCGCCGGCGTACTCACGCCGAATCCGTACTACCGTCTCCACCACCAACATCCCGATCTCACCACCTGGAAAACCAGGCGGACTGCTACACCATCGAAATGAGGGGTCCCTTTTGGACGCCGATCACCCCGCTAACGGGGTCCTTTTTGCACGCCGATCCACAACCGAAGGCTCGCTGTCGAGCGAGACGCTGACCTTCACCAGCGCCAACTGGAACGTGGCCCAGACCCTGACCGTGACCGGCGTCGACGATTACCTCGACGACGGAAGCCAAGCCTACAGCCTCCAGACCACGGTCGACACGCGGGACTTGTCTTATCTGCGCGTGACGGTTGGCAACCTGGCTCTGACCAACACGGACGACGGGCAGGACACGCCGGTCTATCTCTACGGCGATAACGGCATCAACTACCTGACCGGTAAGAACGGCGACGACCGCATCTATGGCGGCGGTAACCTCGATGAACTGCGCGGCGGGATTGGCAACGATCGCCTCTATGGTCAGGAAGACAATGACCGGCTTTACGGCGGCGATGGGCAGGACCAGCTCTACGGCGGCTATGACGACGACGAGCTTCACGGTGATGCGGGCAACGACAAGCTTTACGGTGAAGCTGGCAACGATCATCTTGAGGGCGGCACTGGCAACGATGTGCTTGATGGCGGCACCGGCGCTGACACGATGATCGGCGGCGCGGGCAACGACACCTACTACGTGGATGATACCGGTGATGTGATCGACGATCAGGGCGCGCCCTCCGACGTCGATACGGTCCTGGTGGTGGCGACGATCCAGTACACACTTGCAGCCAATGTGGACAACGCTTCGCTGGGCAAGGACAGCGGCGACGCGGGCCTCACGGGTAATACGCTGGCCAATGATCTCACCGGGAACGACGGACGCAATGCGCTGGCAGGCGGGGCCGGCAACGACATGATCGATGGCGGCGCTGGCAATGACAATGTTGATGGCGGTACCGGCAACGACGTTCTGGTTGGCGGTGCGGGCAATGATACGATCACCGGCGGGACAGGCGTGGACACGGTTGATCTCACCGATGCGCAGGGCAATGTAAGCGTCGACCTCGTGACCAATCGCGCCACCGGTGATGGCACCGACACCCTGAGCGGCATCGAGAACGTTGCGGTCGGCGACGGTGATGATACCGTCACTGGGAGCGCTGATGCCAACACGCTCGACGGCGGTGCGGGCAATGACCGTTTGAACGGCGGCGCAGGCAACGACGTCCTGAGCGGTGGTGCTGGCGACGACAAAATTTCTGGCGGAGCAGGCGTGGACACGGCCGATCTCACCGATGCGCAGGGCAATGTAAGCGTCGACCTCGTGACCAATCGCGCCACCGGTGATGGCACCGACACCCTGAGCGGCATCGAGAACGTTGCGGTCGGCGGCGGTGATGATACTGTCACTGGTAGCGCTGATGCCAACACCCTGGACGGCGGTGCGGGCAATGACAACTTGACCGGCGGTGGCGGCAGCGACGTGCTGGTTGGCGGTGCGGGCAATGATACGCTCTACGCCGGAGATGGTGATGATACGGTCAATGCAGGCACTGGCAACGACCTGATTGTGGGCGGCGACGGGGCCGGGAATGACACCTACAATGGCGGCGCGGGCTTCGATACGGTCAAGTACACCAGCGCCAAGGCGGGTATCAGGGTGGACCTGTCAGCTGCCAAGGATCAAGCCGGGTCGATTGCAGCAGGCGATGCGGCGGGCATCGGTGTCGATCAGCTCTCGGGGATCGAGAACGTGATTGCCGGCAAGTACGCCGACACCGTGATCGGAAGCAGCGCGGCCAATCAACTTTGGGGCAATGGCGGCAACGACGCGCTGAACGGCGGGGCAGGAAACGACAAGCTTTATGGCGGGGCTGGCAAGGACACCCTCACCGGTGGTGCGGGCAAAGACAGCTTCGTCTTCGACACAGCAACTGCCGGTTCGGACACCATCACCGACTTCAGCCGTGCCGAGGGTGATAAGATCCAGCTGAGCAAGGCCGCCTTTGCAGGCTTCTCCCATCTGGGCGCACTCACCGCCGACGAGTTCTACGCTGCCGCCGGTGCGAAGACCGCGCACGATACCTCGGACCGGGTGATCTACGACACCGCCTCGGGCAAGCTCTACTACGATGCTGATGGGCAAGGCGGTGCTGCCGCCGTCCAGGTCGCGTTGCTGGGTGCCTCGACCCATCCGGCGCTGGTTTTCAGCGATCTGCAGATCATCGCGTGAGGCTGTTCGGGGGAGCGGGCGTGCGGCTCATTCCCCCGGCAGCAGCAGGCTGGAATCGCCGTAGCTGTAGAACCGGTACTCGTTCGCAACGGCGTAGGCATAAGCCTCCCGCATCCGCTCCAGGCCCATCAGCGCGCTGACCAGCAGGAACAGCGTCGATTTGGACCGGTGAAAGTTGGCCATCATTCCGTCGATCGCCCGGCAAATTTAGCCCAGCATGATCGAGATGCTGGTTTCGTTCGCGTAGGGTCCGATCACGCGCAGACCACCTGCAAACCACCCTGCCCGTAGCGCCGCCTGGTAACACTGCACATTAGCCCCATCCGCGTCGCGTCAGTCATGACATCACCCAATCCGCACCTTTGCCGTCTTGCGAAACACCACCCCGCCAATGCCGGTGATGGCCAGGACCACGGTCAGCACGTCGGTTTGGTTAAGGCCCTCGGGCAGCAGACCAAGTGTTCCAGCTACGCCCCAGGCGCTGCCAATCAGGCTGGTCCAGATGGCCTTCGAGGTCCACCAGGGTTTCAGTTCTTCCATTTCATTTCTCCACAAAAAAGCCCGCAGGAGCGCGGGCGGATAGGTCGGTGATGGTATGGCCGGTCAGGCCTCGTTGGCGGACAGCGCCCCATTGGCCGCGAGCTGGATCGGCGTCGCGGTTGCGGGTGCCGCCTTGTAGACCGGCCGGCGAATGGCGATGCAGCGGTCCCGGGCGATCCGAGTGATGGTCACGCCGTCCGACTGGTTGCCGCCCAGCACGTGGAAGGCACCGTAATCTTCGCCGACATAAAGACCGACGTGGCCGGTACTCTCAGCGCGGCGGAATACCATTCCCGCTCTCGTTAGACACTCAGACGCCGAGAGCGGCATCGCATTATTGTCAAAGGTGCGAGCGCCGGAGAGATTGGCGGGGCTCGCCCTTTGCGCGAATTGTGTTGAAGGTGGTGTAAACCATCCAGTGGTCGAGCACTTTCTGGTTCGCGACAGGAAGGCCCTGCAGGAACTGCTCCGCGACGCCATAAAGCATTTCTATGACTCAGATTTAGCAAGGTTCGATCTGGTAACAGCCTCATTCCGCTCGCGCATTGGCATGAAGAGCCGACTTCACCGCACGATCATCCGCACCCATCTGGAACCAACGGTATCGAGCAAAAACCGGCAGGCGATATATCATATGCCGCGAAGGCGCGATTGAGGTCTCTGGACCCAGTCCGAACCAGCCAGAACACGCCGCTTCCTGCCATTGAGGACCCGCTCAAGGTTCCCGAGGCTGTCGCGCAGGGCAGGCAGCACCTCGTGGCTGTTTCCCGTGGGTGGAAGAACGATCAGTGTGAGCGTATTCGCACCGAGCACCAGCGTGCGATGCTCGCTGTTAACGTTTTGGGCGGTCTCGCAATTAACCATACTGTGCTAAAAAGGAGTATCGTATTTGCGTTTGAGAGGGCGACGGGCGATAATGGGCCGCATTGCAACATTGTTTGGGTTTAACGCACTTGGCCAGGCGGTCAGCGGCGATTCCCAAAAACGGGGCGGCTTCATGCTGGGGGATGATCTCCAGCCCGCTTCGGAAGACCGCACAGAATTTCATTTTCTGGGTGAATCTCAGAAGCTTATCGAAAAAAGCCTGGTGGATGTGAATTCCGGGCTTTCATTTTTGCAGTCACTGACCGGCATCGTGGCTTCCATCGAGAAAGAAGTGGCCGGAGCGTTCGAGCGGCACCGGAAGTTGGCCGTTGACTATTCAGGTCTGAACTATGACTATCAGTTCATAAAAGTAAAATACGATGAAGAATCTATGAAAAACTTGGAGTTAAGCACTGACCTCGGACAGAGCCTAGGCCAGGTTAAGGCGTTGACCCAAGAAGTTGACAGCCTTCAAGCTGAATTCGATATATTGCTTCAAAGAGAGCAATTGCTCAATATTTCAAAGAAAGAAGTTGAAGATAACCTTTCTGAGAATTTAGCGACAATATCTTCGATGCAGAGTGAGATCGAGAATCTCGAACTGAACAACAAGTCACTACTGTTTCAGGTCGAATCTGACGCCAATCGAATTCTCGAATTGTCATCCAGCCTGCTGGAGGCCAACCAGACTGCGGTGTTGCTGGCAAAGCGGTGTGAGAATTTCGAAGACGTTATCAACACCAACACGGAAGCTCTTTCGCTGGCGCGTGATTTAAACGAGAAGCTATCGCGCGATAATGAAGAGTTTACTCAAAAGTTGCTGAAGAGAGAGCAGGAAGTTGCGCAATTGCGAAGCGATCTGACGCAGCGATTTGAAAAAAATCAGCACGAATCCAAGCTCAAAGAGCGTGAACTCCATGAGTACCGCAACGCGATTGATTCACTCAATTCGCGGGTGCAGATGTTTGAGCAGGTCAATGCAAGCGTAAGAGCCGAGAATGAAAAAATTCTCGCTGACTTGATCAGTCAGAAAGAGGCCAACAAGCAGTTGGAGATCACTGCCGGTACGCTTGACCGGAAGCTTTCCCGTTTGAGCGCGAACCTCGATTCCGTGAGAACGGCCAAGGCGCAGGTCGAACAATCAAGAACGGCGGTGACCAGCCGGCTTGAGAACACCCTCCAGGCTCTGCGCGCTCGTGAAATAGATGTGAAGCGTCTCGAAAATGAATTGGCTCAGCAATCGGCCGATTTAGATGACCAGAATGCCTCACAGGATGAAAAGCTGCTGCAGGCAAATTCGCAGATCAACGAATTGAGGCGGATGCTCGTATTGAAGCAGGATCAAATCAATTTCATGGAATCAAATCTGTGACAGTGCCGACATGTTTGATTTGGAAGAACTGCAAAATTACTTGAAATCTCTGGGCTCATTCTTTGGATTTTTCGAGGATAGAAACTCAAGACGGGTTTCGTTCATCCAAAGTGATGTCGTTATAAATGGATCGGTATCTTCTGAGGGATCGATATATTTGCTAGGGAGGGTCTGCGGAAACATTGATTGCAAAGAAATTTTTATCGATAGCAGCGCAGTTGTTGATGGATTGATTTTTGCAAAGGAAGTTAAAACTTCGCAGCGAGCTTGCCAACCTCCTCTTAAACTCAGTTTACATAAGAATGTTGACTGAATTGTACCGCGACAAAATTGAGAGACTAGGGCGAGAAAGATACGGATTTCGAAATGTCTTATATCAATCCTCGCTGGTTTAATTTTGGTCCTCGGAATATTGCAATCGATCTCGGCACGGCCAACACGCTGATTTATCAGCGGGGTTCCGGGATTGTGCTGAACGAGCCATCAGTGGTCGCCATCGAGACGATCAATGGCATCAAACGGATCAAGGCAGTCGGCGAAGAAGCCAAGAAGATGATGGGCAAGGCCCCCACCAACATCGAAGTGATCCGCCCGCTCCGCGACGGCGTGATTGCCGAATTTGAACTGGCCGAAGCCATGATCAAGCATTTCATCCAGAAGGTGAATGGCACCAAAAGTCTGCTGCGCTATCAAGAAATCGTGATTTGCGTTCCGTCTGGATCGACCCAGGTCGAACGCCGGGCCATCCGTGATGCAGCAAGCAATTCTGGCGCCAGCCAGGTGTTCCTGATCTTGGAACCGATGGCCGCCGCAATCGGCGCAGACATGCCGGTGACCGAAGCGTTCGGTTCCATGCTTGTTGATATCGGTGGCGGCACGACCGAAGTCGCGGTCCTGTCGCTCCATAGCCTTGCCTATAGCGTTTCCGTGCGCATCGGCGGCGACAAGATGGACGATGCGATCGTATCCTATGTGCGCCGCCAACATAATCTTTTGATCGGTGAAGCTACTGCTGAACGGATCAAGAAAGAGTATGGCATCGCGAGCATGCCAACCGACGACCTGGGTGGTAGCATCCAGATCAAGGGCCGCGACCTGGTGAACGGCTTCCCCAAGGAAATCACCATCACCCAGTCCGAAATTGCCGAGGCGCTGTCCGAGCCGATCGGCGCGATTGTCGAGGGTGTGCGCGTCGTGCTGGAAAACATCGCACCCGAGCTCGCGGCTGATATCGTCGATCAGGGGTTCGTGCTGACCGGTGGCGGAGCGATGATCCGTGGCCTCGATTGCCATTTGGCCCGGACAACCGGCTTATCGGTTTCGGTTGCAAACAATCCGCTGCGCTGCGTCGCGCTGGGAATTGGCCGCGCCATGGAAGATCCGGCCTATCGCGGCGCACTGATATCGATGTGACAGCACTCACCTGAGGCCCACCATCGCACTAAGGACCCCGCCGCGACGGGGTTTTTCATTGCCTTAGGTATCCTGTGGCACCCGCAAGACCCGGAAGCGCCCAAAAGCTGCAAGACAAACGCCAGGTGAGCGCATCGTCGTAAACTGGACACCTCGAAGAACCCGATCTTATGGGCTGACGGCGGCGCGAGAGGTCCGATGACGGCATTTGTGGTGTGACGACCGGCCTTTTCGGCTTGGTTTCTTCGGTTTCGTGGGTTGCAGCGTGGCGCGGCACCCCGATTTCTCGCTATGCGGGCGCACTTCGCCCCTCGAGCCAGGCGAGGCGCTGGAAGTTATAGGCCAGGTTCACCATGCCGATCTTGATGCGGGCCCGAGCGATACCGATGGTTCGCACTATGAGCCGCATGCGATGTTTCTGCCCCGCGAACACGTGCTCGACCGCCGAGCGAATGACGGAACGCCTGGCATTGGCCCTGGCGATGCGCTCGGGCATTGGCCGGCGCGGCGGCTTTCTCTGATGGATGTGGCTGGTGAACATGCCTTTGGCGAGGAAGGCCTCGTTCTTCTTCGAGCGGTAGGCAGTGTCTGCCCACACGCCCGAGCCGGTGTTGCTGCTGCTGACCACGTCGGGCAGTCGCGCGCCATCGTGAGCATTGGCGGCGCTGGCGTCCCAGGTGCGGATCAATCCATGCGCCCGATCGATACCGATGTGGCTCTTGTAGCCGAACATTGGAATGGCGAGGTCGACTGGCTTGAACGCCTTGGGATCGGCACCCTCCTTCACCTTGGCCTTGCTGTACTTCACACTCCAGCGCGCATCGCGATCCTTCTGGCGAAGTTTGGCGGGCCTTGCCTGCCATGCCTCGGGAACACGGCCCTCCTTGATTGCGGCCTTCTCGGCTTCGGTATTGCGTTGCTTGGGTGCCGGCACGACGGTTGCGTCGATGATCTGCCCACCCATGGCGAGATAACCCCGATCGGTCAGCGCGGCATCGAAGCGGCCGAAGAGCTTGTCGATCGCCTTGGCCTGTACCAAACGCTCGCGGAACAGCCACACGGTCGGGGACTGTCAGGATTTCCGTGTGTGGGCGGGCGGTTAAACATTACGCCGCCATGGCCTTGATGAAGCGTTCGCCTTCGGTATTCCGCTGCTTGGGCGCAGGCACCAGCGAGGCATCCACAATCTGCCCTGACATCGGGATGTAGCCCTTCTTCTGGAGTTGCCAGTCAAAGGCCTTCATCACCCTCTTGAGCGTTCCGGTCTCAGTCAAGCGATTGCGGAAATGCCGGATCGTGTTCTCGTCCGGTGTCCGGTCCCCGAGCGACAGCCCAAGGAAACGCAGCCAACTCAGGCGGTCCCGGATCATGAACTCCATCCGCGCGTCCGACAGGTTGTGCTGCGCCTGCAGGATCAGTGCCTTGAACATCATCACCGGATCGAACGGCGGGCGGCCACCCTTGGCGCCGTCGCCGTAGCCGAGACCCTCCACCAGCCAAGTGCGGAAATACTCAAAGTCCACCGTCTGCTGCAGAACCTCGAGCGGATCGCCGTCCTTGCTCAAGGCCTCGAGATGATCGCTCAAACTGAACAGGGACTTCGGATCCAACACGGCTCTCCATGATCGTTCTTGATCAATGAATCACCGTAGCCGCCGAAACGCTACCGGTTTTCGCGGGTCTCCAGCTTAGCCGCTCGGCATACCCATCTGACGTGAGGAACGAGATGCCCCAGTCGCGATCGAAAGCTTCTGAGATGCCCGCTACGTCGGATTCGGGTAAACGCCATGGAAAAGAGCGACTTGTAGGCCAAATTGCCAAATTCATGAACCTCTCAATTTGTGGCTGGTCACATCATACAGCGCGATACAGCCCCTTGAGCAATACGAATAAAACTTCCCTTCGTCAGTACCGATTGTAACATCACCCAATCCGCGCCGCCGCCGTCTTGCGAAACACTACCCCGCCGATACCGGTTATAGCCAGCACCACGGTCAGCACATCGGCCTGGCTCAGGCCCTCAGGCAGCAAACCTAGTGTGCCAGCCACGCCCCAGGCGCTGCCGATCAGACCGGTCCAGATGGCCTTCGAGGTCCACCAGGGTTTCAGTTCTTCCATGCCATTTCTCCACAAAAAAGCCCGCTGGCATGCGGGCGAATAGGTCGGTGATGGTGAGGCCGGTCAGGCCTCGTTGGTGGATAGCGCCCCATTGGCGGCGAGCTGAACCGGCGTCGCGGTTGCTGGAGCCGCCTTGTAGGCTGGCCGACGCACAGCAATGCAGCGCTCCCGCGCGATCCGGGTGATGGTCACGCCGTCCGACTGGTTGCCACCAAGCACATGATACGCGCCGTAGTCCTCGCCAACATAAAGTCCGACATGGCCGGAAGTCTCAGCGCGGCGGAAGACCAGCACATCGCCAAGCTGTGCCTCATCTGCCGCCTTGCCGAATGCCGCCCAGTTCCGCGCCCAGAGCGGGCCTTCCATGACCGGCTTGCCGGCGCGCTTTGCGACCAAGGCCATGAACAGGCCGCACCACGGGATGGCGTCATCATTGTAGGATTTGGCGAGCCCGACCTCCTTGGCCCAGCCAAGAATGATCGGATTGTCGCCCGGCCCTGCGACCTCCTTGGTGCCAAAAAGCTTGCGAGCCTCCTGCAGCATCCGGGGCAGCGGGCGCAGGTCATCGATCCAGCCATAGGCCGGTGGCAGCGGGTTCATAAATGTCTCCTGAGATTAGCGGCCTGAGAGGCCTTTGATGGTGGCGTAGACGACCGCCAGCGCGGCCATCAGTGTCAATCGGCGTCCAATCGGGACCCCCTATCGGCGCGCAAAAGGGACCCCCTTGGCGTTGCGTGGATCGATTGATGCTGGGCGCAGGTTTCGCGCTGCTGGCGGCGTAGGGAGGGCGTAGCCCGACCGGAGGCGGCAGCAGCGCGAAGGCGATTTTTCGAGGTGGTCAGCTGCGGTGTTTGAAGCGCCAGCTGTCGTTGCCGGTCTCGACGATATCGCAATGATGCGTGATGCGGTCGAGCAGCGCGGTGGTCATCTTGGGGTCACCGAACACGGTGGGCCATTCGCCGAAGGCCAGGTTGGTGGTGATGATGACCGAGGTCTTCTCGTAGAGCTTGCTGATCAGGTGGAACAGCAGCTGTCCGCCTGATCTGGCGAACGGCAGGTAGCCCAGTTCATCGAGCACCACGACGTCGAGCCGGCTGAGCTGGGCGGCCATGGCACCGGCCTTGCCGATGCGGGCTTCCTCCTCGAGCCGGGTGACAAGATCGACCGTGTTGAAGTAGCGCCCACGGGCGCCGGCACAAACGACGCTGGCGGTAATCGCAGTGGCCAGGTGGGTCTTGCCGGTGCCCGTGCCGCCGATGAGCACGATATTGCGCCGCCCCGGCAGGAAGGAGCCGGCGTGGAGGGAGCGGACCAGGCCCTCGTTGATCGGGGTGCCCTCGAACACGAAGGCATCGAGATCCTTGACCACTGGCAGCTTGGCTGCGGTCATGCGGTAGCGGATCGAGGCGGCATGGCGATGTGCCGCTTCCGCCCGCAGCAGGTCGGTCAGGATCTCGTGGGTGGTGCGCTTGCGCTGCAATCCCGTGGTGACGGCTTCATCGAACGCACTGGCCATGCCCCTGAGGCCGAGCCCGCGCATCGCCTCGATCATCTCATGCCGCTGCATCGAGGCCTCGCACCGTGTCGTAGCGGGCGCAGTCCGCGATCGGCGGATGGCTGAGCTTGAGGTCGACGACCACGTCGAGGGGCCGCTCCGATGCTGGCTCGCGGTATCGCGCCAGGATGTTGAGGATCACCTCGTCGCTGGCGGCACCGGCATCGAGCGCCTCGCGGATCGCAGCCTCGACCGCTTCCAGGCCATCGGTAAGCACAGCGGCCAGAACGCGCACGAAGCGCCGGTCGGCCTCGTCACCGCTCCCCAGCTTGCGGCGCAGCCGCGTCAGTGCCGGCGGCAAGTCCCAGCCCTGGAAGGGGGCACCGTTGCGCCAGGCGCCGGGCTTGTTGGCGAGGACGGGGAGATAATGCCAGGGATCGTAGATCGTCCGGTCACGGCCGAAGTGCCGGGCATGCTCGGCGATAACCTCATCGCCGAGGCGGACGACAATCCGGTCGGCATAGGCACGGACCTGGACAGCACGCCGCGCGGCCTTGGCCATGACAGAATAGCGGTTGCGGTCGAAGCTGATCAGGCAGGTGCCGGTCACGGCATGGGCGGTCTCGTGGAAGCCATCGAACGGCGCCAGCATCGGCTGCAATGCCGGCCGTTCGAGATCGAGCGTCTCGGCAACGGTCAGTTCCTTCTGCTCGGGATGCGGATGCAACGCGGCCCAGCGCAGGCACTCGGCTTCCAGCCATCCGTTGAGCTCCTCGATGCTGGCAAAGCGCAGGCGAGGCTGGAAGAAACGGCCCCGGATGGTCTGGACTTGGTTCTCGACCTGACCCTTCTCCCATCCCGCCGCCGGCGAGCAGGCCGTGGGCTCGACCATGTAGTGATCGGCCATGACCAGGAAGCGGCGGTTGAACACACGCTCCTTGCCGACGAAGACTGAGGTCACCGCGGTCTTCATGTTGTCGTAGATCCCGCGCAGCGGAACGCCGCCGAAGAAGGCAAAGCCCTGGGCATGGGCATCGAACACCATCTCCTGCGTCTCGCGCGGATAAGCTCGGACGTAGACTGCCCGCGACGCGCATAGCCGCATGTGCGCCACCTTCACTCGCATCGGCTTGCCCGCGATCTCTACATCCTCGTGGCTCCAGTCGAACTGGTAGGCCTCGCCGGGTTGGAACAGCAGCGGGATGAAGGCCGGGGCGCCGTCGCCCGCATCCTTACGTCGTGCCGCCATCCACCGCCGGG
Organism: Novosphingobium sp.; assembly: GCF_037133355.1. GTDB lineage: Bacteria > Pseudomonadota > Alphaproteobacteria > Sphingomonadales > Sphingomonadaceae > Novosphingobium. The sequence goes on from NZ_JBAXOI010000032.1 coordinate 17,239, forward strand.
CGTAACGCCGCACCGCATCGTAGGATCCATCGAACCCCTCACGGCACAACAAGTCATGAATCCGCGTCATCCGCAACCGATCGCGCCGATGCCGGGCCTCGTTCTCCGTCAGCAGCGTATCGAGCCGCTCCTGGAACGGCCCAAGCCGGGGCAGCGGCTGAACCGTGCGGTGGTGACGTGATGGCGTGGACGGCCCCTGCACCAGCGTAGCTGTGCGATGATG
>NZ_JBAXOI010000033.1:0-17239 GCF_037133355.1 Novosphingobium sp.
CGTGTCGTTGCCGAGAAGGCCGTAGAGGCTGTCCGCACCGGACGTGCCGATGATCGTATCCTTGCCCGACGTGCCGACGGGGTTGGTGGCTTCGAGCACATCGGTTACCGTGATGGTCAGCGTCTGTGTATCGGTCAGCGAACCGTCCGATACCTGCACGATCACATCGTATACGTTGTTGGCACCAGCATCCGCTGCTGCTTCAAAGTTCGGTGCAGACTTGAACGACAGCGCACCTGTCGTGGCGTTGATGCTGAACAACGCAGCATCAGCACCACCCGAAATCGAGTAGGCCAGCGTGGCACCAGCATCGACGTCCGTGGCGGTAACCGAAGTGACCGCCGTGGAGTTTTCAGTGATCGAAGCTGTCGCAGTAGCTCCAGCACCGTTGGACGTGATCACCGGTGCTTCGTTCGCATTGGTGACGGTGACGGCTAGCGTCTGTGTATCGGTCAGCGAACCGTCCGATACCTGCACGATCACATCGTATACGTTGTTGGCACCAGCATCCGCTGCTGCTTCAAAGTTCGGTGCCACCTTGAACGACAGCGCACCTGTCGTGGCGTTGATCTGGAACAGGTCCTTGTCGGCCCCGCCCGAGAGCGAGTAGCTGAGGGTTGCGCCGGTGTCCGCATCGGTCGCGGTGACAGTGGTGACCGCCGTGCCGTTCTCGGCGATCGAGACAGCGCCGGTTGCGCCGCCGCCATTGCTGGTGATCGCCGGCGCTTCGTTGACGTTGGTAACGGTAACCGCAAGGGCCTGTGTATCGGTCAGCGAGCCGTCGGAGACTTGCACAACCACGTCATAGACGTTGTTGCTGCCCGCATCGGCCTTCACTTCGAAGTTCGGTGCCGTCTTGAACGACAGCGCACCGGTGGTCGCGTCGATCTGGAACAGGTCCTTGTCTGCCCCGCCCGAGAGCGAGTAGCTGAGGGTTGCGCCGGCATCCGCATCGGTCGCGGTCACCGTGGTGACGGCCGTACCGTTCTCGGCGACCGAGACAGCGCCGGTTGCGCCGCCGCCATTGCTGGTGATCACCGGGGCTTCGTTCACATTGGTGACCGTCACGGCGAGGGCCTGCGTGTCATCCAGCAAGCCGTCGGAAACCAGAACCTCCACGTCGTAGACGTTGTTGCCGCCTGCATCGGCCGGCGCTTCGAAGTTCGGTGCCACCTTGAACGAAAGCGCACCGGTGGTCACGTCGATCTGGAACAGATCCTTGTCGGCCCCGCCAGAGAGAAAGTAGCTGAGGGTTGCGCCGGTGTCTGCATCGGTCGCGGTGACGGTGGTAACCGCCGTGCCGTTCTCGGCGATCGAGACAGCGCCGGTTGCGCCGCCGCCATCGCTGGTGATGACCGGCGCGGCGTTGATGAGCGATGCAGCCGGGCCGTCGAAAATCTGGGCGCTGATGCCATTAGAATCCGTATCGCCAAGCGCGCCGCTGGGATCAGCCCAAACGATCACAAAATCGCCATTGGCAAGGCGCGCGATATCGGGCTGTATTTGCCAACCCGATGTATTGGTATTGACCAGAAATTCGTCGCCATTCGGCGTGCCATCGGCGGTGTAGGCCTGCGCCTTGATCTCGGAGGCCGAGTTTGTAGAGCCGGAAGCGTCTACCCATGTGATCACGAAACCGCCGTCGGCAAGACCTGTGGCCTTGGCGTCAGCTTGTTCCCCCGATGTGTTGGTATTGACCAGAAACTCTCCGCCATTGGGCGTGCCATCGGCGTTATAAACCTGCGCCTTGACATTGAATTCGGTGTTGTAATAGTCGCTAGCGTCGTTCCATGTTATTACGAAGCCGCCACCGGTAAGGCCAGTGATCGCAGGTTTAAACTGAAGACTGTCTGTCTGGGTATTGACCAGAAACTCGACACCATTCGGCGTGCCATCGGCGTTATAAGCCTGCGCCTTTACGTTGGTTGCGGTGTTGATATAGTCGCTAGAGTCCTGCCACGTTATTACGAATCCTCCATTAGCGAGGCCTGTAATATTTGAACTATACTGATAGCCATCTGTTATGGTATTAACCTGAAATGCATTGCCGTTTGGCTCACCATTGGCACTGTAAGCCCGCGCGTAGATTTCGGAACCATTTGACCAGTCCGTCCAACTGATCACGAAGGCACCGTTAGTAGTGGCGGTAATCGCAACGTCTTCGATACCATTGGGAAGAGCAAGCTGCGCGCCATTCGCTGAGCCATCGGCGTTGTAAACTTGCGCTGAACCGGGCCCCGCGATGACGAAGCCGCCCGTATCAAGGCTGGCGACCGCAGATTGGAACATATTTGCAGCGACGAGAAACTCGCTTCCGTTCGCCGAGCCATCGGCATTGAACACCTGCGCCTTGATGGAGGTCGCCCAGGTCGACGTGTTCATCGAAGCCCAAGTGACCACGAATCCGCCATCCACAAGGGCGGTGATGTGTGCTTCGGACTGAGAGCCTGCCGTCGTGGTGTTGACCAGAAACTCGGTGCCAACTGGGGCGAAGGGCGTCGTAGGAATCGGCATGTCAGTGAACCTTGTGCTTGGACGGGATGCCTGGCGTCGCCGGAGCACAGAGCGCCAGAACAGAACTCGAAGCGCGATATACCATCGGCGCGGGCGAGCGGTATCCCGCGTTCCGGGGGGGGCAAAAAAACAACCGCAGCAATTACTTAAGCACCCACCCCATTGGCATTGCCCCCCTGTTTGCGGGAGTTTCCGATCAGCAGGATATGCGGTAGAGGCGTGCGCTTGTGGATCAGGGAACTTGCCATTGCGGGGCAACCGGCGATCCATCCAGGAGCGGTTCGATGCCCAGCCCTCTTCGCGTTGTCCTGGTGGAAGACCAGCAGGCGGTCCTCGAGATGTTGCGGGATATGCTGCAGCGCCATGCCAATCTGCAGGTGGTCGCCGCTGTGGGGACGCTTGCCCAGGCCCGAGCGGCCCTGGCACACCATCGGCCGCATGTGGTGATCACCGATCTGGGGCTGCCCGATGGCAATGGCCTGGCGCTGATCGAGGAAACACGGCAGGATTTACCGGATACCAAGATCGCGGTCATTTCGGTCTTGGGCGATGCAGCCACCGTTGTGGCCGCAATCCGGGCCGGTGCCAGCGGCTATGTGCTGAAGGATGATCTGCCCGAGGATTTTTCTCACTTCATTCGGGATCTCATGGCCGGCGATGCGACGCTGTCTCCCGCCGTGGCCCGCCACGTTGTCCGCTTGCTTCAGGCTGACGCGCAGGAGACCGTGCAGGCCGCTCCGCCCCGCGCCGCGCTGACCACGCGTGAGCTGCAAGTTCTCGAATTCATCGCCAAAGGTCTGAGCAACGCCGATATCGGCACCCGGCTCGGCATATCCACCCACACGGTGGGAGACTACGTCAAGGCCATTTACCGCAAACTGGAAGTCCGCAACCGGGGCGCAGCGGTGTTTCAGGCGATCAACCGCAATCTGGTCAATCCATGATTTCCACACGATTGCTGGCAGTGTGGCAGGGCACCAATTGGCGCCAGGGCTTGTCCGCCGTCCTGCTGGGCCTGCTGATTGCGCTGTTGAGCATTCACTCAGCCTGGCTGGCACCCGCGCCGCCGCAGGCGCTGGCCTTGTTACGGCGTCCAGGCACTTCGGCATTGCCAAATGTCGCCGGGATCGCCGAGTATGAGATCGGCATCGGCAAGCACATTCCGCACAACCTTGCGCTGTACTTTGTTTCGACATCACCGGTCATGACCGTCACGCTGAACGGCAAAACACTGTTTTCGCGGCACGCGCCAACCATGCGGTTTGCCAATGCGCTGCCGATGCCCTTTTTTGATGAAATCGACCCTGATTTGCTGCATTCCGGCACAAACATTCTGAAATTGACTGACGCCACCTCGAATAATAATAAAAATAAAATTACAATATTTTTGGGTGAAAATTCAATTTTGCGAAATATATATTTTTCTTCTGTGATATTTTATGAAATTATTCCAAAATTTAGTGCCGTAATTTTTATCTGTGCTGCAATTATTTTTGTTTTAATTTATCATTATTTAACTAGGCATTTGTATTTTTTGCTTTTTGCGGTGATATTTGGAATTTTTGGCGGACGGGTCTTGTTGCTGTATTTTCCCGTATCCATGGCCTCGGCAACCACGATGCGGTTAGCCTTGCTGTCTCCAATGCTGCAATCAGGATTGATGTTGCCGGCTATCGACGGATATTTGAATCAAAAAATCCGTCGATCATTTTTCTATTTTGCCCCTGTCATATTGATAATGCCTCTAGCTGCCCTTGCGGTATTATTAAACGCACCCAACAGTTGGGCATTTACGATATTTATTATTTATGTTTTTTTATGTTATTTGATTTGTTTTTATTTTATATTTAAATCATCCATTCATTCTGCGAATCTGGACAACGTGATTTTGTTGATCCCGTGCGCGTTTGTTCTGGTAATGATGTACAACCAGCTCGTCGCCCGGTTCAACGGTGAAGCTGCCAGCGTCGGCGCGGGCATATCGATTGCCAATGGCCTGCTGCTGACAATTGCGTTCCGCTTGCTGCGGCGATCCATCGCGGCGGTAAGGGCCGTGGACAGCACCAATGTGCGGATTGCCGAAGAACTGCGACTGGCAGAAATCCGGATCAATGAAGCCCTGACCGAACAGCATCGGCGTGAACAGAGCATTTTGCTGCAAACAGAACGCGAACAACTGATGCGCGAATTGCACGATGGTGTGGGCAACCATTTGATCTCGGCCATGGCCATGTGCCGCACGGGCTCGAGCTCCCTGCAGCAAGTCGACCAGATGCTCCATGACACGATGAGTGAACTGCGGCTCGCGCTCACGGCTATGAATGGAGACGAGGGTGAACTGGCCGAAGGCATAGCCAGCTTCCTGCCGCAGTTGCGACGGCAGGTCCGGCCTTTCGGCGTTGTTGTGGAGTGCGACGTCGCCGATCTGCCAGCCACACCGTGGATGCGCCCCATGCACCTGCAACACGTTCTGCGCCTGGTGCAGGAGGCGGTGATGAATGCAGCAAAGCATTCCGGCTCCCCCCTTGTCCGGATCGATGGCCGCGCCGATCACCCCTGCCTGACTGTCCGCGATTACGGTCGTGGCGGAGCGGAACCTCGGGACGGCAGCTATGGCTTCCAGATCATGCAGCGCCGCGCAGATGACCTGGGAGCTCGGCTCGATGTCGCCAGCGGTTCTGACGGTACCATCGTGACGCTGTGCCTGCTGCCCGCAGATCATGGCGATTGCGCTGGCGTCTCAGGTACTGCCGGAAACGGGTGAGACGCTCGAGGCGATGTTGATCAGGGTATCAACAGGCTCGAATCGCCGTAGCTGTAGAACCGGTACTCGTTCGCAACGGCGTAGGCATAAGTCGCCTGCATCCGCTCGATGCCCATCAGCGCGCTGACCAGCATCATCAGTGACAGTTTCGATGAAAACTACACCCACCCATAACCCAAGCGTTCTTAAAGTCGGATGTGCGCAAGCCTCAGGTTTCGTATGGGTAAGGCAAGGGTGTGTTCGCGTGGGAAAGCGCCATTTCCCTTGCTGGAGGCACATAAACTAGGAAGGAAAATCAGTAGCTCGTGAGGAATCTCGAGTAGCTTGGGACATGCTGCTCGATCTCACCGCCGCGCGTGCCGAACATGTGCGCGTTTCGGTCACCTCGCTGTGCATCGCCTCGGGCGTCCCGCCGACAACCGCGCTCCGCTGGATCGGCCAGATGACCGACGCCGGCCTGCTCCAGCGCGTCGATGACGAAACCGACCGCCGCCGCGCCTTCATCACGCTGACCGACAAGGCGGCCGATGCCATGGCCCGCTACTTCGCCGAGCTTGGCGCAGCAGCGGCGACGCTGGTCTAGGGCGTGGGGCCCTGGGCCAGAGATTGCCCTTTCAGCCCTCGGCTCATCGGGCGTCCGTCCTGATCCAGCCGGTGTCGGGCACAGGGCGTGCGGAGTTGGGATAGGGGAGATCCGTCCGGTCGTCGGCCCCGAATTCGGGTTGGGCGTGTGGACGGCCTGGAGCCGGTTTGTGCTAAACGCTTGGTGCTCACAAGAAAAAGGTTCTCGCAGAGACGCAGGGGAAAAGGAGATCGCAAAGAAAGAGCGCTTCGCGGCGCGCGCCGCTCAAAGATCGGTTCCCCGGAACGATCACAGCACAGCTTCGCCGGAAACTTGACCTCTCGGCGATCTCCTTTTCCTCTGCGTCTCTGCGAGAAACCCCATTCCTTCCGAACCAGGCCATTGCCGCGCATCAGCGAAGGCTCAGCCCTCCCGGGATGCCTCGCCCCGTTCGGCCTGGCTGCGCAAGGGCCGCGCCCTCAGCCGCGCAGCCAACGTCGCCGCGTCGGCATGACCTGTGCGCGCGTCCAGCGCGGCCTGCAATGCGCGGTAGTCGCCCAGCACCGCCGTCCCTTCCGCGGTGAGGCGCGCTCCGCCGCCGCGCGCGCTGCCGGGCGAGGTTTCGACCAGCGGCGATTGCCAGCAGCGGTTCATCAGGTCGACGAGCTGCCAAGCGCGCCGATAGCTCATCCCCATCCGCCGCCCCGCGCCGGAAATCGAACCCTCCGCCGCGATCGCGTCGAGCAGGTCCGCCTTGCCCGGCCCCATGGCAATCGCCTCGCCGCACAGGATCTGCAGCTTGATCTTGATGGCGGGGTGCTCGCTCTTCATGCCGCCCAGTCTAGCTGTGCGGGGCGCTGGGCTCAATCCCACCGGCTCAGGCTTCCGGCCCGCGCCCACACCATCCGCAGCATGGGCGCCGCCCCAAGCAGCCAGATGCCCCGATTGACCGCCGCTGGTGGTTGTCTCAAGGTCTGGCGATGCAGAACCGCCCGCCGCGCCGGCCTCCCTTGTGGGCATTGTCAGCCTGTCTGGCCGGGTGTTCACCAGCGCCGACCATTGGCCCCGATGATGTCTCCACGGTCCTGAAGGCTGCGGTGGAGGAGGCCGCAAAGTCCAGCAAGGTCCCGACCGATGCCTGTTTCTCCGCCCGCTTCGAGCCGCCCCTGACTCCCCTTCCCGGCAAGTCCGGTGAATGGACCCGATCGGAATCCGGGAAGGCTACCTATCGCCTGCTGCCTTTCCCCAAGGTCGATGGTTTGCCCGCAGAAGCGCTGGCGGCCATCCCCCGGTCGAGGCGCGCCGCCGATTGCCATCATCAACTGGTGTTCAGTCCGCCCGAATTTCTCGAGATGGACGAGGGAGGGCGAAAGTCGACGCTTGCCTTGGTTGGCTTCAAGGATCATTGCTCGATCTGCGGTGCCGGGTACCATCTCACGCTGACCAGAACCGGCGGCCAATGGCAGGTGGATCCTGTGGGGATCGGCACGGACTGGATCAGTTGAACGACCACGCTCCCGCCCGCAGATAGCCAAAGGGCAGGGCCGTGTGTCCGCGGTCCTGCCCCTCGCATCCCCTCCCGGGAACTTTCAGCTGCGCATCACAGCACGAAGTCTGCTGCATCCAGCGTCGCCACGTGGTCGAGGCGGATCACGAAGTCGGCCTCGCCGTCACCGTTCTGGTCACCTGCGACGAAGGCATTGTCGCCCTTGAGCACGTAGCGCAGCTCGCCCGCAACCTTGCTGAAGGCCGCCGTGCCGATGAAGCTGAAGGCCTGGTCGCCATCGGTGCCGAGACTTGCGTCGAGCGCCGAGAGGTCGATCTTGTCGCCTTCCGTGTGGTTGAAGTCGAGGATCAGGTCCGCACTCTTGCTCAAGCCGGCGGCGAAATCGCCCGCAGTGAACACAAAGGTATCCGCGCCGAGGCCACCGCGCAGCAAGTCGCGGCCGGCGCCGCCATGGAGCGTGTCGTCACCCGCGCTGCCGTCCAGCTTGTCGTTGCCTGCATCGCCCGAGAGGCTGTCGTTGCCGATCCCGCCCTCCTCGCGGTCGTTGCCGGCGCCGCCGGAAAGGGTGTCGCTGCCCTCGCCGCCGAACAGGACGTCGTTGCCCGAGTCGCCCGAAACGTGGTCGTCGCCAAGGCCGCCGTCGATCTTGTCGTTGCCGTTGCCGCCGCTGGCGTCGTCATTGCCCTGCCCGCCGGAGACCTTGTCGTTGCCGTCGTCTCCGGTCACCGTGTCATTGCCTTCGCCGCCGGCGACAACGTCGTTGCCCGCGCCGCCCGAGACATGGTCATCGCCCGCGCCGCCGGCTTCCTTGTCGTTGCCGTCATCGCCCGAAAGCGTGTCCGTGCCGATCCCGCCGGTCATGACGTCATCGCCGATGCCGCCGTGGAGGTCGTCGTTGCCGCGCCCACCATTGAGATGGTCGTTGCCATCGTCGCCAAAAAGGCTGTCGTTGCCGCGACCGCCTTCGACGCGGTCGTCGCCGCCGCCACCGCGATGCTCACCGCCGCTGTTTCCGGCACGGATCACATCGTTGGGATTGCCGTCGAGGTCCTTGTCGTCGGAAACACCCTCCGACGAGTCGTTGCCATGCCCGCCGTCGCCCGGCCGCACCGGCGTGCCGTCGAGCGTGGTGAAGGAAAGGCCGCCGCCGACATAGAGCGAGGGATCATCGCTCGTGTCGGGCGTCTGGTGGAAGAGGCCGAGCGCGATGTGATCGGCGAAGGTGGTCTTGAGCGTCACGTCGTTCGTCGCGGGGTCGAACGTCAGCGTCTGGTTGGAGCGCAGGCGGACCGGCTCGTCGTCCTTGTCCTCGACCTTGAACATGGAAACCTTGTCGCCATCGATCACGAACTTGAAGAGATCGGTCATTGGTAGGGTCCTCGCCCGTTGAGTTGGGGACGAGGTCGCCGAAAATTCCTGCCAATGCGTAAACGCGCAGCGGTGTGTTGTATCGAGCCGGACTGGCCGTGGGTGCGGGGTGCAAAAAATTTACCGTCGCATGCCGCGTTCTGCCGGGCGCGGAGACGCGGCCCGCTGCGCGACAAAATATTTCCGTCAGGCCGCCTCGCGCGCAGCACCGAGCATGCGTTTGGCCAGAGTCCGGCCCGAAATCCATGCGCATTCAACGCGGGGACCAAGCAGCCAATCGCCGCATGCGCCGATTCGCAACGTCTCGTTCCACAGGCAGCCGAGCCCGGTTCCGGCGGAGAGCGCATAGCGCCAGCGGTGGATCGAATGCGCGAGCGGTGCGGGAACCGGCGCACCGGTCGCTTCTCCCAGCGCGGCAAGGAGCAAGGGGCCGATGTCTTCGGGCGTGCGCTCGAGATGCATTGTCGACCATTGGGGCGTGGCCTGCACCACCCAGCTTTCGGGCCCTTCGCGGCCTGGCTTGGCGCTGTTGCGCGCGGCCCAGGCGAGGATGCCGTGATCGCGCAAGATGTTCGGTCCGTGGGTGAGAGGATCGGGAAAGGCGAACATGCCGGACCAGCACGGCTGCGACCGGGCGAAGAGAGCGGTGCGCGCCAGTTCGAAATCGTGAAGCGTAAGGATCGGAGCGGCCTGTTCGGCCGGTAGCGCCAGCACGGCGGCGTCGAATTGCTCGCCCGGCATGCCCTCGCCCAGCAGGCGCCAGCGACCACCCTCTCGCGCCAGACCGCTGACGTGGTGGGTAAAGCGCACGTCGTGGCGTGCAGCCATATCGCCCAACACGGCGTTCATGGCAGGCGCGCCGATCCAGGCGTCGCCGCCCGCCTCGGGCCAGCGCTCGGCGAGCCCCGCCTCGGCCCACTGCGCGACTTGTGCAGCAAAGCCGGAATCGCGCACGGTGAAGTACTGTGCGCCGAAATCGAAGGTGGCGGGACCATGCCCGGTATCGAGCCGGCGCGAGGCCATCCGTCCACCGGCCTTCCGGCCCTTGTCGAACAGAGTGACCTGCCAGCCTTCTTTGGCAAGAACTTCGGCACAGGAGAGGCCGGCCATGCCTGCCCCGATGATTGCTACGCTGCGCATCACGGTGTCAGCCGTTACTTGCGGCCCATCAGCGACAGGACCTCCCGGCGGCTGCTGGCGTCGTCAAGGAAGCAGCCGAGCATGCGGCTCGTCACCATGCCAACGCCGGGCGTACGCACGCCGCGCCCGGTCATGCAACCATGCTGCGCTTCGATTACCACGGCAACGCCGTGCGGCTGGAGGTTTTCCCAGATGCACTGCGCGACTTCGCTGGTCAGCCGCTCCTGGATCTGCAGGCGGCGGGCATAACCGTGGAGCACGCGGGCGAGCTTGGAGATACCGACCACGCGGTTGCGAGGGAGGTAGGCGATCGAGGCAGTGCCGGTGATCGGGGCGAGGTGATGTTCACAGTGAGACTGGAAGGGGATGTCGCGCAGGAGGACGACCTCGTCGTAGCCCGCCACTTCACTGAAAGTGCGGCGCAGGTGCTGGCCGGGATCCTCTTCATAGCCAGCGCAGTATTCGCGCCATGCACGGCCAACGCGGCTCGGCGTATCAGACAGGCCCTCGCGGTCCGGGTCGTCTCCGGCCCAGCGCAGCAGGGTGCGAATGGCCTCTTGCACCGGTTCGGGGACAACGAGTTTGCCGTCCTCGTCGCGCGCTTCGAATTCGTGGCTGACGTAATTCATGAGGTGCGCTCCTGGGGCGAGTGGGTGACCAGCACAGACAGCATGCCCGTGCCTTGCCGCAGGAAAAGAGCACAACTCCTCTCGGCGCTGATAATGGCACCGACGCAAAAGGGTTACCCAAGCGGCTTTCTTGGCGCTAAAGATCGGGTTAGGGCCGGTTTTTGGGAACATGGACCTAAGGGCAATTGCGCGAAACGCGCGGGAGCCGAAGGGGAAGAGTATGGCAATAGGCGCAATGATCGAAAATAGTCTCGTGGCGGCGGTGGTGAGCAATCCCCGTCTGCCGGACAATCCCATCGTGGATTGCAATGGTGCCTTCATGGAACTGACCGGCTATGGCCGCGACGAAATCATCGGGCGCAACTGCCGCTTCCTCCGCGGCCCGGGGACCGAGCCTGAACTTACCGCGCAACTGCGCGACGGCATCGCCAAGCGGGTACCGGTCATGGTCGAGCTGCTCAACTACAAGCGCGACGGGACCCCGTTCCGCAACGCGGTGATGGTCGCGCCGATCTTCGATGCCGCGGGCGAGCTGGAATGGTTCCTCGGCAGCCAGGTCGAGATCGTCGGCGCGGCGGACAGCGTGCCGAGCTCGCGCGCCGTCGAAGCGCGCGAAAAGGTGGCGGCACTTTCGCGCCGCCAGCGTGAGATCCTCGAATGCATCGCCGCCGGGCGGCTCAACAAGCAGATTGCCTACGAACTCGGGCTCAGCGAGCGCACGGTGAAGCTTCACCGCGCCGCCGTGCTGCGCGCGCTGGGTGTGCGCACCAGCGCCGATGCGATCCGCATGGCGATCGAGGCGGGCCTTTAGGGCGACCGCGCCGCTTTGGCAGCATCTGCCCGGCCATTGCCCTCTGAGACAGGTTGAGAGCCGGGGGCGGGAAGCCCACCTCCTCGCCATCGGGTCGATGGAGCCTGGCTCCTCTTCGCGGTCGCAAAAGGGGCGCGAGCTTTCTGGTACCCCCCGCTTCACCGGGAGGCTCGCGCCTTAAACGGCCCTTACCTTTGCACCACAGTGTCCTGTCAGATTGGAACGGTCCCGCGAGGAAACTCCGGGGCCGTTTGTTGCCTTCGGGACATTACCCATGCGCACAGCAGGTTGCTCCGCAAAAAAGGTCCCCGCGGTCCTTGCGGGCCGGGGGGACAGGCTGCGTACCTCTTGAGAAAGCGTGTCAGGCGATCAGAACGAGGCGCTGATCGAGAACACGGCCTTGGAGCCGGCGATCGACGAGCCGTCCTTGGTCGAGGAGAAGTTGGGATAAAGGTAAGCCGATTCGGCTTTGCTGATGTCGGTATCGACATAGGCGATGCCGAGCGTGACCCGGCCGACGGCGACGTCGGCGCCGAGCAGCCAGTCGATGTATTTGCCGGTTGGTGCGACGCTGGTGCCGTTGGGGCCGAGGCCCGAGTTGCCCTTCGAGTAGCCGATGTGGCCCTTGAGCGTGACCGGAGTCGACGGGATGCCGGCTGCGGCATCGGTCCAGATGTAGAGGTTGTCCTTCTTGTCGCCCGGGTTGTCATAGACCCCGGCAGCCGCAGAGGCGCCCGTGTTGTACCATCTGCCAAGCGCTTGCTGCTTGGGCGCATAGGCGACGCCGGCGGTCAGGCTGGCCGGCCCCACCGTCCCCGAAAGCTTGACGTAGGGTTCGGCGAAGGCGGTTTTGCTGGCGCCGCCGGGATAGGTGTACCAGGTCAGGCCGACGTCGAGTGCGGCACCGCTCGCGACGGGGAACTTGTAGCCGGCGATGAGGTCGAGCTCGAGGTTTGGACCGCCGAAAGTACCCCAACCGGCGAGGTTCGACGACCAGAAGCCGGCGTAGGCGCCGCTCTCATGGCTGATAGTGATGCCGCCCTGCAGCGCCGCGCCGCCGTTCGATTGCGAGACGCCGCGGAAGCGGTAGTCAGAGACGAGTGCAACGTTGCCCGAGACGGTTATGGCCGGGGGAGGCGCGGTTTCCTCGGCGTGCGCTGCGGTTGCAGCCAGCGTGGAAACGGCGGTCATAAGTGCCATGGTGGCAAGACGGAACTTCATCTGAAACGACCTCCCTGGGACCAAGCCCGAGCTTAAGGATACCGTTCCTGCCTGCGCCGCTTCAGCGTGGCATCTCACCTGTCCGGTGCCACGTCATCAGCGTTGCCGTAATACTTACCGCTACAATTTTGCTGAATTATTGCTGATTGATTTCTAAATATTGCTACGCTTGCTGCAGTGCAAAAAAATAGGTCTGCGGCGTTTTTGCAACAGCGAGCAACGGGGGCTGAGCCGAGCGGCCTCAGTCCTCGCCAGAGGGCAGGCGGATCACGGCGGCGAGCCCGCCGCCGGGCCGGTTGGCCAGCGTCAGCATGCCCCCTTCGAGCCGCACCGCGGCCTGCACGATCGAGAGGCCTAGCCCCATGCCCGGCGTATCGCGCGCACGGGCCGTATCGAGGCGGAAGAACGGCTGGAAAACCTCCTCCATGCGGTCCTCGGGAATGCCTGGCCCATCGTCCTCCACCCGGATTTCGACCGCCCCGGGATGGCCAGCCAGCACAACGCGGACATTGCCGGCATAGTGCAGCGCGTTGTCGATCAGATTGGCAAGCGCCCGGCGTATGGATACTGCCCGTGCGGTGATCTCGAAGCTCTCGGGCCCTTCGTAGCGTGCGTCGAGGCCTTGGTCGGCGGCGCTGTCGATCAGTGTGGCGGCCATGATCGCGATATCGATGCGCTGCGGCGGGATCTGCGAGCCGCCGGCCTCGACGAAGGCCTGAAGCGATTCGAGCAGATGGCGCATCTCGCCGATATCCTGCTCCAGCTCAGCACGGGTCTCGTCCTCGAGCGAGGCGCTATCGAGCCGCAACTGAAGACGCGCGAGCGGCGTACGCAGATCGTGGCCGATCGCCAGCATCGACTGGGTGCGCTCGGCCTGTTGGCGTTGGATGCGGCGCTGCATCTGGTTGAAGGCGCGGATCAGCCGGCGCACTTCGTCGGGGCCTTGTTCCGGCAGGCTGCGCGGGCTGGGCGTCTCGATATGCCGCAGCGCTGCGACCAGCGCGCGCAGCGAACGCATCGTGGCACGAAACATCAGCCAGGCAAGGCCGCCAAGCAGAAGCGTGGGCAGCAGCATCGGCAGGATCTGCCAGAACGAGAGCTGCAGCCGCACCTCGCCGGCGTAAGTCCGGAAAGCCAGCGCACCGCCACCCGGAAGCGCGAGCGTGCCCGCGACATCGCGGCTGTCGGGGCTGTGCCGAACGGTGAGGCGGCCGCCCCCGGCGGCCAGTTCGGGAACTGCCGCGGCGACCCGCGCGGCAAGCGCTGGATCGTCCCGCGCACTGTCCGCTGTTTCGGCATCTGGCAGCCAGACGAGCGCGAAGCGCTCGCCCGAAAGCGCCCGGGCCGCCTCGCCGCGCCGCAGTGGTGCCTCGCGCGACACGGCGCGGGCGGCGAGCGCAAGGTGCTCGCCGATACGCGCAGCATCGTCGCGCTGCACTGCCGTGGTTGTCGCCGAGTCGAACAGGAACGTGTTGGCGAGGAAGTCGATCGCCGCGACCAGCAGGAGAATTGCCAGCAGCCGCTCGGTCAGTCCCAGGCGCCGGAGGCGTTTCAAGTACGGCGCACTTCCGCCTTGAACATGTAGCCCACGCCGCGAACCGTCACGATCGGAGGCTCGCCCCCGCTGGCGGTAAGCTTGCGCCGGAGGCGGCTGACGAGAACGTCGATGCTGCGGTCGGAGCTGTCACCCAGCCGGGTGCGCGAAAGCTCGATAAGCCGCTCGCGTCCCAGCACGCGCTGGCGGTGGCTCACGAAAGTCGCGAGGAGATCGAATTCTGCGCCGGTGAGATCGACCATCGCACCGCTGGGCGAGCGCAGTTCGCGGCGCGAGAGCGACAGCGTCCAGCCGTCGAAATGGACCTCGCTTGTGCGCTCATCACTTTTTGGCACCCCGTCGCCGCCGCCGCGCCGCAGGACCGCGCCGATCCGCGCGATCAGTTCGCGCGTGGAGTAGGGCTTGGCGAGGTAGTCGTCCGCGCCCAGTTCAAGCCCGAGCACGCGGTCTTCCTCGCTACCGCGCGCGGAAGCGAAGATGATCGGCACGTCGCTCTGGCGCCGGAGTTTGCGGAAGAGGTCGATCCCGCTGACGCCGGGGAGCATGATGTCGAGCACGACGAGTTCGGCCGGTTCCGCATCGAGCATGACCCACATCTCCGCACCCGTCGCAGCGGTACGCACGGCATAGCCGTTCTCCCGGAGCGCGCGCGCGGTGAGCATGCGCAGTGAAACATCGTCTTCGACAAGAAGAATGGAGGGAGCGGTCATGGCAGGGGCGCAAACCTAGAATGGGGTGGCAGGAGCGGCAAGCCCCCGCCGTAAAGCAGTGGGGCCGTTCAGTCGGCAGCGGAGGCGAGCTCTTCTTGCCGCTCGGACTTGCGCCGGGCTTCGGCGCGGGCCAGCGCGACATGCGCATGACAGGCCGCACCCTTCAGCGGATCGGAGTTGCAGGCGATCGGCACCTGCGCCTCGCGCCGGGGAGCGGCGGGGGCATGCGCTTGCGCGTTGCAGCCAAGGCTCTTCATCGGATCGGGATTGCACGGGGCGAGGGCGATCCGGTCGATCGCGGGCTGGGGCAGTGCAAGGACAAGTGCGGCAAGAAGCATGGGCGGATACTCCGGCGTTTGGAAAGTGCCGCGCCCCAGATGATGACATTTCATTGCCCCATCGCATCTTGTCGGTAACGAAATGTGTCCAGATCGGAAAAGGCGCACCTATCCATGCGCAAGGGCCGCACGCAGCGCCGGTTGACGCCCCGGAAAAATCCCGTAAACGCCCGGGTTCCGGCATGCCGGGCGGTTAGCTCAGTTGGTAGAGCATCTCGTTTACACCGAGAGGGTCGGGGGTTCGAGCCCCTCACCGCCCACCATGTTTTTCAATGCTTTAGAGTGTCTTTTGCGCATAGGTTTGGCGCCGAGCACTGCTCCAGCAATCACATAGCTATCACGAAGACACCTTCTGAGAGGAAGGCATTTGTCGCCGCCCTACCGGCTGTGTTCGGCTGCAGGTCCCCGCTTTCTCTGCGTGCGTCGCACTCTCATCAAGCAGTGGCTTCACTGTTTCCAGCCCTATCGGGGGCAAGCTGCCGGGCATGGCGATGTGCACGCTGCTGCGGCGCATGGGGCGCAATGCGATCACCGTGCACGGCTTCAAGTCAACGGTATCCATCCGGTGAGGGCCGCGGCGCAGGTCGGATCAGGCGGTGATTGAGCGTCGTGCTTGCTGCCAGTTCCAAGGCAGCAGTTCGTCGAGTTTGCGTGCTGGATGCTCGGCGATGCGAGCGAGCACGTCGGCGAGCCAGGCTTGTGGATCGACATCGTTGAGCTTTGCGGTCTGGATCAGCGTGTAGATGAGAGCAGCGCGCTGTCCGCCGCGGTCGGAACCGCAGAACAGCCACGCCTTCCGGCCGAGCGGTACGCAGCGCAGCGCGCGTTCGGCGGCGTTGTTGGTAAGGCAGACCCTGCCGTCGTCGAGGAAACGGGTGAAGGCGTTCCAACGCCGGAGCATATAGTTGATGGCCTTGGCTAGGTCGTGGTTGCGCGAGAGCCTCGCGAGCTGGGGGGTGACCCGCTCGCGCGGAAGTTCTTCGGGAAACTGCTTCCTAGCCGGCCGCCTGCGTTCGAAGGCGGTGACTGTAGAGGTCTTCTCGGCCGCGGCTTCGGCAGCCAGATCGTCCTCGGCGGCGTCGGCCTCGAGATCTTCAAGCTGCAACTCCATCTGATCGAGAAGGCGGCGGGTGCGCTCGGCGCTGGCGCCATACTGCTCGCGCTTGAGCTTGGCGATCTGCAGCTTGAGGTGCGCGATCACGGCTTCGGTGGCGCTCTCCCTTGCATGGGCGTTGGCGAGCTTGGCCTCGGCCTCATCGGCCCGCCGGGTCGCGCTCGCCAGCAGCGCCTTAAGCGCTTCAATATCGTCAGGAAGGGGCGAAACGGCGGCTTCCATAACCATGATGGAATCACAGAAACCCGCCCAAATGAAGCGCAAAATGCTCCGCGGGGTAGGAAAACGACGCCTCTATCCAGCGCTCTGGGGACGCCAAGAATACTGCGGGTTACGCCAGTCAATCCCGTCGAGCAGGCAGGCGAGTTGCGAGGCTGTCAGCGACACCATCCCGTCCTTCGCCGATGGCCACACGAACCGACCCTTCTCGAGCCGCTTGGCGTAGAGCGACATGCCGATCCCGTCATGCCAGATGAGCTTCACAAGCGATCCGGCGCGCCCGCGGAATACGAACAGATCGCCGCCATGGGGATCGCGCTTGAGACCCTGCTGGACCAGTAAGGCCAGCCCCTGCATCCCCTTGCGCATATCCGTGTGCCCCATCGCGATCCACACCCGCGCACCCGCAGGAATCATCGCAGGGCCTTCAGCGCCGACGCCACAAGCGCCGGCGATGCCGAGGCAAAGATGCTGATCCGCTTGCCGCGCGCCAGATCGATGACGATCGCGGGTTGCTGGCCGGAAGGAGCAACGTCCACATCCTCGATCATCACCGCCGCCGCGAAGCCAGGAGCCGCCAAATCATCTGGTTCTGGCTCGGCGTGAGCATCGCGCAATTTACGCCGCCATGTGTAGAGCAGCGCCGTCGACACATCGCGCCGCCGGGCGACCTCAGCAACACAGGCGCCAGGCGCGAAGGCCTCGTTCAGGATATCCAGTCGTTCCTCGTCGGTAAGCGGTGTGCTCAGGCCACGGCGGTCCAAGGCATCAGCTCACCGACGGCGTT
>NZ_JBAXOI010000034.1:0-16031 GCF_037133355.1 Novosphingobium sp.
CTTCCATAGGCCGGACTCTAATCATTCCTGGATGGAAATCAGGGGGTCACGTCAGGACGTCGCGCTTGTCGACTTTTGCGACCTTGCGAAGCTCGCTTGCTCGCATGCGGGCCTCTGCAAGCGAAACAAGTTTCGCGCTGCCCAGTCCGATGTCCTGACGCTTGCCGTCGCGCTGTAGACGCAGAAGCCAATAGGCACCGCCTCGTTTGTCGATCTTCAGAAACAGCCCGTCACCGTCCTGGTAGGTTCCCGGATTCGACATGGCTGCCTTGACCGCAAGAACTGTGAGATTGCCCACAATTTACCCCCACATTCTCTCCCCACACATCGGGGAAGGAAAAGTGTGGGGGTAAGTCATTCACCCCCACGTTACCCCCACACTTGGGCTTGGCTGCACGCAAATCAGCGTGGCGTCATGCGGACGATGGATGTAAGAATATGCCCGGAATTACTGGACTTCTAGGGCTTTTTGAGGATCTCTGTGGAGAGGCTGGTGGTGGACAGGGCTAGATTCGAACTAGCGTACGCTTGCGCGGGCAGATTTACAGTCTGCTGCCTTTAACCACTCGGCCACCTGTCCACACCAGTGCTGCCGGTGCGAGGGCGAGCCCCCGATTGTGCACCGCGCCTTGTTGAAAAAGCGCGGCTCCGGCCGAGTGAGGCGCCCCTTTGGCGAAGCACCGCTTGCCTGTCAATGGGTCGGCTGGCATGGGCAGTGCGATATTTTGACAGACGGAAAAACCACGAGATGCCAAGGCGCGATGAAAACTCCCCCCGTTCGAAGCCGATGCGGGGCCGCGCCGGACGGATGCAGGGCGGGCGCGGGTCGGGCCGGGCATCGACGGGTGCGGTGCGGCTCTGGGGCCGCCATGCGGTCGAGGCCGCGCTGACCAACCCGGAGCGCGTTGCGAAGAAGCTCTGGGGCACGCGTGAGGCGATCCAGGAACTGCTCGACGACAACGACGCCGAGCTGCCACCCTCGCTGCCGGTCGAATACGCGCAGGCCCTCGATCTGGCGCGCCTTGTCGCGCGCGATGCGCCGCATCAGGGCCTTGTGCTCGAATGCCTGGCGCTCGATGATGTCGCTCTGCCCGATGCGATCGAGGAAGCCGATGGCCGCACGCTGGTTATCCTCGACCAAGTGACCGACCCGCACAACGTCGGCGCGATCCTGCGCAGCTGCGCCGCCTTCGATGTCGCCGCGATCATAACGCAGGACCGCCACGCCCCGCCTGAATCCGGAACGCTCGCCAAGGCCGCCTCGGGCGCACTGGAAGTCGTTCCGTGGGTGCGGGTGGTCAATCTCGCCCGCGCGCTCGAGGTGATTGCCGAAGCCGGCTACTGGCGCATAGGGCTCGATGGCGAGGGCAGCGCGGTGTTCCCGGCGGCCGTCCCCGCCGGCCCGGTCGCCCTCGTGCTCGGCGCGGAAGGCGAAGGCCTCAGGCACAATGTTGCGCAGCATTGCGATTCCATCGCGCGGCTGCCGATTGCCTCGGCGGTGGAAAGCCTCAATGTTTCGAATGCGGCAGCAATTGCGCTCTATGCTGTCGCGACTCGCGGGGATGCCGACTGATCCGGCCCATACCCCGCTCGCGAAAAGGGGGGACTGGCCATGATTGCCCATCGCAGGATCGCAGCCGCGCTGACCGCCGCCGCCATGCTTCTCGTGCTTGCCGGCTGCATGGTGCTACCAGGGCGCTTCACCAGCGATCTGGCGCTGCGCAAGGACGGCACGTTCACGTTCCACTATAAAGGCGAGATCATTCTCGCCGCGCTGGCGCAGGGCGCGAAGGGGGCCAAGATGGAGGAGGCCACAGCCGAACCCTTCGAGCAGCAGCCCTGCACCGATCCGACCACCGATGAGACGCACGACTGCAGCGCCGCCGAAATCGCGCAGCAGCGCGCGAAGTGGAACGACGAGCAGAAGGAGCGCAAGGCCGCCAAGGCTGAGGAGAACGCACAGAACCGCAAGATGATGCAGTCCATGATGGGCGGCATCGATCCCGATGATCCCAAGGCTGCCGAAGCCTTCGCGCAGCGCCTTGCCCGCCAGCAGGGTTTCACCTCCGTCGTGAGCAAGGGCGGAGGCAAATTCGAGGTAGATTACTCCATTTCGGGTCGGCTTGACCACGATTTCACTTTCCCCACGATCGAGCGCCTGCCGATGGTCATGCCGTTCGTGACGGCGATTCGCCGCAGCGATGGCAGCGTGCGGGTGGACGCGCCCGCTTTCAGCACAGCGGCGGCCAATCCGGTCATGCCGGGGCTCGGCGCCATGGCCGGCGCGATGGGCGGCCTGAAGGAGACATCCAAGGCCGGATCGAAGCCGGGCATGGGCGGCCCGCCGATCGCCGAGGGCACCTTCACCGTGCGCACCGATGGCCAGATCCTGGCCAACAACACCGATGAAGGCCCGCAGGCCGAAGCTGCCAGTGGGCTTACCCGGCTCGACTGGAAGGTGGATGCCCGCACCAGCGCCGCGCCGACCGCGCTGATCAAGCTCGGGAAGTAGGCCGAAATACACCTCCGACCCGTCTGCGGCGGCCCACCTCCCCATTTGTACCTGCGGCAGAAATGGGGGGAGTAGACGCAAAAACGCCGCGCCGATTCCCCGGCGCGGCGTTTTTGATGCGGCTTGCGCGCCTGCCCTGCCGGGCGCGCGCACGAAGGACCGCTCGGTCTTAGTTGACGGAGTCCTTGAGGCCCTTGCCGGCCTTGAACTTGGGCTGCGAAGAAGCCTTGATCGACATCGGTTCTCCGGTGCGGGGATTGCGGCCGGTGGAGGCTTTGCGCTTGGCGACCGAGAAGGTGCCGAAACCGACCAGACGCACTTCATCACCAGCTGCGAGCGCTGCGGTCACGCTGTCGAACACGGCTTCAACCGCCTTGGTCGCGTCACCCTTCGAAAGGCCGCTCGCGTCGGCCACTGCGCTGATCAGATCATTCTTGTTCATTGCGGAACCCCCTTTGGCTTTTTTCCACTCAACCGTTTGCCGGAATCGAAATTCGGGCCGGGGGAAGAGAGCCGAGAAAGAATCGGCTGTCAAAGCCAAAAAGGCCCGGATTCGTCGGTTTATCCCCGAAATCCGGCGTGTTTTTGACCAGTTGGGCCCGCCCACACCTTCAGGGGGCGTGGGCGGGCCCAACAGGGATCGATGCTGCAACGCAAGGGTGCAGCATGAAAACTCATGCTGCACTGCAGTTTGCAAGGTATCAATGCGCCGTCGGTGATGCACTCCCTGGGGCCAGCGGAGCTGCCGGCTGAGCGGCCAGATCATCCGCCTCGGTCCATTCGATCGCCTCGGTCGGCGCGGTCAGCGCATGCGCCAGCACTTCATCGACATGGGACACCGGCACGATCTCGAGGCCTTCCTTGATGTTCGCCGGAATCTCGGCAAGGTCCTTGCGGTTCTCCTCGGGGATAAGCACCGTCTTGATGCCCCCGCGCAGCGCCGCAAGCAGCTTTTCCTTGAGCCCGCCAATCGCCAGCACCCGTCCGCGCAGCGTAACCTCGCCGGTCATCGCCACATCGGCACGCACCGGAATGCCGGTGAGCGTCGAGACCATCGCCGTCACCATGCCAACGCCCGCGCTCGGCCCGTCCTTTGGCACCGCGCCTTCGGGCAAGTGGATGTGCAGGTCCTTGCGATTGAAGATCGAGGGCTTGATGCCGTAGCCCGGCCCGCGCGCCTTGACGAAGCTGAACGCCATCTGGACGCTCTCGCTCATCACCTCGCCAAGCTTGCCGGTGGTCTTGACCGCGCCCTTGCCAGGCACCGTCACGCTCTCGATCGTCAGCAATTCGCCGCCCACTTCGGTCCAGGCAAGGCCCGTC
Organism: Novosphingobium sp.; assembly: GCF_037133355.1. Taxonomy (GTDB): domain Bacteria; phylum Pseudomonadota; class Alphaproteobacteria; order Sphingomonadales; family Sphingomonadaceae; genus Novosphingobium. The sequence goes on from NZ_JBAXOI010000034.1 coordinate 3,836, forward strand.
ACCGCGCCGACCTGGTTCTCCTCGTCGGAGACGCCGTGGCGGAACTTGCGCACGCCCGAGAAGTCCGCAAGGTTTTCCGGCGTGATCGTTACTGCGGCTTCCTTCTTCTCAAGGATGCGCCGCAGCGCCTTGCGCGCCAGCCGCGCGATCTCGCGCTCCAGCGTGCGCACCCCGGCCTCGCGGGTGTAGTAGCGGATGAGGTCGCGCAGCGCCGCCTGCTCCAGCGTGAACTCGCCGGCCTTCAGCCCATGCGCCTCGATCTGCTTGGCAATCAGATGCCGCTCGGCAATCTCGACCTTCTCGTCCTCGGTATAGCCCTCGAGCCGGATGATCTCCATGCGGTCAAGCAGCGCCTGCGGCAGGTTGAGGCTGTTCGCGGTGCAAACGAACATCACGTCCGACAGATCGAGATCAAGCTCCAGATAGTGGTCCTGGAACTTGCTGTTCTGTTCCGGGTCAAGCACCTCGAGCAGCGCCGAGGCGGGATCGCCGCGGAAATCCTGGCCGAGCTTGTCGATCTCATCGAGCAGGAACAGCGGGTTCGCGGTGCCGGCCTTCTTGAGGTTGGTCACGATCTTGCCCGGCAGCGAGCCGATATATGTGCGGCGGTGGCCACGGATCTCGGCCTCGTCGCGCACACCGCCCAAGGACTGGCGCACGAACTGGCGGCCGGTCGCCTTGGCGATCGACTTGCCCAGCGAGGTCTTGCCCACGCCCGGCGGGCCGACGAGGCACAGGATCGGCCCCTTCAGCTTGTTGGTGCGCGCCTGCACTGCCAGATACTCGATGATCCGGTCCTTGACCTTGTCGAGCGCATAGTGATCGGCATCGAGCACGGCCTGCGCCGCGGCGATGTCCTTCTTCAGCTTCGACTTCTTGCCCCAGGGCAGGCCCAGCAGCACATCGAGGTAATTGCGGATGACCGTTGCTTCCGCGCTCATCGGCTGCATCGTGCGCAGCTTCTTGAGCTCGGCGTTGGCCTTGGCGCGCGCTTCCTTCGAAAGCCTGAGCTTCTCGATCTTTTCCTGCAGCTCGGCAATCTCGTTGCCCTCGCCGTCATCGCCGCCGCCGAGTTCAGACTGGATCGCCTTCAACTGCTCGTTGAGGTAGTACTCGCGCTGCGTCTTCTCCATCTGGCGCTTCACGCGCCCGCGGATCTTGCGCTCCACCTGCAGCACGCCAAGCTCGCCCTCCATGAACGAGAGCACCATCTCGAGCCGCTTCATCGGATCGGCCTCGGCAAGCACCGCCTGCTTTTCGGCAACGCGCGCGGCCAGGTTTGCCGCGACCGCGTCGGCCAGCTTGCCAGCGTCCTCGATATCGCCCAGCTGCGAGCCGGCGTCCTGCGGCAGCTTCTTCGAAAGCTTGGCATATTCGCCGAACTGATCGACCACCGAGCGCATCATGCCCGCCACCTCGGCACCCGAGACGACTTCCGGCTCGATCACCTCGACTTCGGCAACGACCAGCTCGCCGTCGCTCGTTGTCTCGGGCCGCAGCGAATTCAGCTCCGCGCGGCGATGCCCCTCGACGAGCACGCGCACGGTGCCATCGGGCAGCTTGAGCAGCTGGAGCACCGTGGCGATCACCCCGGTATCATAGAGGTCATCACGGTCCGGATCGTCGCAGCCGGGATCGAGCTGCGCGAGAAGGAAGATCTCCTTCGATCCGGCCATAGCCGCCTCAAGCGCGGCGACCGATTTCTCGCGGCCAACGAAGAGCGGCACGACCATGCCGGGAAACACGACAATGTCGCGCAGGGGAAGCAGGGGGTAGCTTGTCATGTGCGTCAATTCCATTCGCCCCGCCGCTGGGAGAGGACGGCGGGTTCTTGGATGTGAATATGGGAGCCCGCCCCCCCGCCCGCAATGGCCCGTTGTACCGGGGTTGTGGATGAGGGCCCCGAATTCGGGCGCGGCCAGCAGACCTCAGGCACCGGCCCCGGTTTGCCGCTTAACCTTGGTTCGGCTGGCCGGCGATGCGGGACAGTTTCTCGCAAGCCTCCCGCAGAGGCGCCGCGGGGATCCCATCGGAGTCCCGACGGAGTCTCTCCAGGATCTCGCCGACCAGTTCAGGGTCGCCCGACCGCAAGGCGAAATCGGCGATACCCTCGAGAATGAAAGTACCCATGGTCTTCCGCTGCCAAGGCGTGACCAACAGCCCCCAGGCCTTCTCGTATTCTGCGATGGCCTCGCGATACCTGGACAGGTTGAACCCGTAATAGTCACCATCGCCAAGCCAATGATCTATGGCCTGCCATCCCATAAAGCCCAGTTCAGCTATCAGTCGGGAGCGATCTGCGTCTGACATAGGTTCAGTCATAAGCCGGCAATAACGCCACTCGCTGAATCGAGCTAGCGCCCCGGCTCAGGGAATTGATTGCACCACCGGCTCCGAGATAAACACTGGCGGCGGCGCAGGCGCTGGCGGGGCCGAGGGTGCCGTTACTTCTGGTGCGGGAGGGGGTACGGGTGCCTGCATCGGCGCCGGTGTCGTCACCGGCTCCTCATCCTGCTCCATCACCTTCTTTTCGGCGGCTGATACCGACCCTGCCGCAGCGCCCACCGGCCGTGCGAAGGGACCATAGCGAACCTGGCCCTTCACCAGTGGCCCACGCCCGTGCAGCGCCTCGATCTGGTCGATCCGCGATTGCAGGTAGACACGGCGATACGTCGAATAGGGATCAGCTGCATCGCGCAGGCGCTTGAAATCCTCGTCCGCCTCGGTGCGATAGTCGAGCGCGTCTATCACGTTGATCGGAATGGCGTAATATGGCTTGTTGAACGGCGTCCCCACGCCCAGCGGCACTACCAGCCGGTCTGCAATCAGACCGACCAGATCGCGCACCGTTGTCGGCCCGACCAGCGGCAGGAACAAGTACGGCCCCGGCCCGACGCCGTAATAGCCCAGCACATTGGCAAGGCCGTTCTGGCGATAGGGCAGGTTGAACGGCTTGCTCCGCGCCACATCGATCGTGCCGCCAAGCCCGATGGTCGAATTGATTCCGAACCGCCCGACGGTCTCGAATGCCTTGCCGGGCTTGATCTCCAGCAGGTAGGCAATCGCCACCACCGGCTCGCGCACGTTGCGGATGAAATTGCGCAAGGCCATGCGCAGCGGGCGCGGCACGTCCTTTTCATAGCCCGCCGCTACCGGGCCGACGAACTTGTCGTCGACCGTCTGCAGCACTTCGTACGACTTCTCATTGGCGCGGGCGAGCGGGTCCTCGGGCGGAGCCTTGATCGAGCCGGATACAACGATTTCGCCTGGCAGCGGGGGAAGTTGGTCAGGCGCTGATGCGGCTGGCTTCGCGCCAGCCGGCGGGGCTGAGGCAGGCGCCGCAGGAGCAGCCAAAGGAGCGGCCGGGGCGGGCGGAACTTCGGCAGGCAGGGCGCTGGCCAAGGCAGCGGCAGCAAGCAGGGCAAATGCGCTCAGGGGAAACGACCTTTATGCGGCGCCGGCGGGAACCGCGCGTCCGTTCAATTTTTGTGACAATTCTATATAGCGCCGTGACACACAAAGCGCCAGCCTGTGCTGTCTTGGCCGCGCGGCAAAGCGCCCCGTGTCTGCGCCCGGTGTCCCGCCCCGATCAGAAAGGCAGCTTGAACCCCGGCGGAATGCCTGCCGCCATCTGCACTTTCTGCATTTCCTCCGCAGCGGCGGCATCGGCGCGCTGGCGGCAATCGTTGAATGCGGCGGCAACGAGGTCTTCGAGAATGCCCTTCTCGGCCTTGTCCATCAGGCTGTCGTCGATCGAAACCCCGATCACCCGTCCCTTTGCCGAGGCGCGGATTCTCACCAGTCCGCCACCCGCGACGCCTTCAACTTCGATGGCATCGAGCTTGCCTTGCGCCTCTTCCATCTGCTTCTGGATCGTCTGGGCGGCGGCCTGCGCGGCCTGGATCATCTCTTCCATCGACTTCATGCGCGTTTGCTCCAAGATTTCTGGGATTGCGGCGATATAGTCGCCTCATCGATCATTTCAGCCCCCGGAAACGCGGCAAAAGCCGCGCGAACCAGCGGGTTCTCGCGCAGCGCCGCTTCTTCGCGCGCCGCCGACGCCGCGCGCGCTTCCTCGAGCGCGGGCATGGCGCCGCCCTGCTCGGCCGTGCGCTCGACCTGCCATTGCCCGCCGGTTGCGCCTTCCAGACCCCGCCGCATGTCCATCGTGGGATCGCCCGGAATGCCCGGCGCCAGCGCATAGACAAGGCGGCCCGGGGTGAGCGAAACCACGCGCACCGAAAGCCGCATCGCCGATCCGATCAGCGGAGAGAGTTGCTCGACCGCCTCGACCAGCCGCGCCCACTCTGCCGAGACCGCTTCCACGCTCGGCGGCGCGGCGGCCATCGTTGCAGATGCACCCGCCGGCGCGGCGGCCGCCTGCATTGCCGGCGGGTTCGCCGCGAAAGCTTCAAGCTGTTTGATCAGTCCGCCCGGATCGGGCAAGTCAGCCGCGTGCATCACCCGCAGCAGCGCCATTTGCGCCGCCACCAGCGGATCAGGCGCGCCGCGCACTTCGTCATAGCCCTTGAGCAGCAGCTGCCACAGCCGGTGCAGCGCGCCAGCGCCCAGCCGCTTCGCCCAGCCCTCCAGCGCGTCACGCTCCTCGCTCGAGCGCGCGTCGGCCTTGCCCGCGATCTGCGTGACGGTCACTTTATGGACGAGATCGAGCTGCGCACGCATCATCGCGGTGGGCTCGATCCCCAGCGCATATTGCGCGGCCACTTCCTCCAGCACGGCATCGCCCTTGCCGCCGATCACCGCGGCAAACAGGCGCCGCTGCATGGTCTTGTCGGCCAGCCCCAGCATCTCGCGGACCTGCTCGGCGGTCACGTCCCCGCCGCCTGCCATGTCGGCATGGCTGATTGCCTGGTCGAGGATCGACAGCCCGTCACGCACCGAACCTTCGGCCGCAGCCGCGATCATCGCCAGCGCCTCGTCCTCGGCCGCGACGCTTTCCGCCTCGCACACCTTCCCGAAATGCGCCGCCAGCACCGGCGTCTGGATACGGCGCAAGTCAAACCGCTGGCAGCGCGACAGCACCGTCACTGGCAGCTTGTCGACTTCGGTCGTGGCAAAGAGGAATTTCACGTGCCCCGGCGGTTCCTCCAGCGTCTTCAGCAGCGCGTTGAACGCGTTGCGGCTGAGCATGTGGACTTCGTCGATGATGTAGATCTTGTACCGCGCCGAAACCGCTGCATAGCGCACAGCCTCGATGATCTCGCGCACGTCGTCGACGCCGGTGTGGCTTGCCGCGTCCATCTCGATCACGTCGATGTGCCGCCCCTCGGCAATCGCGACGCAAGGCTCGCAAACCCCGCACGGATCGATCGTCGGCCCGCCCTCGCCGTCCGGCCCGATGCAGTTCAAGGCCTTGGCGATCAGCCGCGCGGTCGAGGTCTTGCCCACCCCGCGCACGCCGGTCATCAGGAAGGCATGCGCCAGCCGCCCGCGCCGGATCGCATTGCCCAGCGTCTGCACCATCGCGTCCTGACCGATCAGCTCGGCAAAAGTCTGCGGCCGGTACTTGCGCGCGAGCACGCGGTAGGGCTGGCCTGCAGGCGCAGCTGCCACCGGAGCCGCCGCCCGCTCCTCGCGCACGACATCTGCCGCCGGAGCGGGCGCCGGATCACCGAACATCGATGCCTGCCCTGCCGCCTCAAGCTCCGCCGCGCTCGGGGTGTCGTCCTCGGGCTCGTCGTCGATCGGGTCGCCAAACATGTCGGTGGAATCGGCCATGGCCCCTGATTAGGCGCTTGGCGGGCAATTGTCGAAGGGCTCGCTGCACGATAGCGTGCATGACAGGCAGGGAGGAGACGTCCGGTGCGCATCATGATCGGAGTTCTTGCGCTGGCGCTGGCACCGATCACTGCGCGCGCCGCCGACCCCGTGGCACCGCCCGTCCCCGATGCCGCGCTGCTCGCACGGATGTGCTCGCCCGGCGGTGCGATGCAGTTCACCTTCGGCCAGACGGGTGTCCCTGGTAGCAGCCGGATCGAATCGGACCTCGGCCAAGGCTATGCCCTGCCCGATAGCTTCGCCCCATTCAGCGGCGCCCAGCCCCGCGCAACCCAGTGGTCCGGCCAGTTCATGGAAATGACCTACAAGGTCCCGATGCCCAAGGAAGCGGCCGAGCCCTATGCCCCGCACCTTGCCGAAGCGCTCGCCGCCGCCGGATGGACCAACGCCGATATGGAAGACGGCCAGCAGCCGCTCTACCTCATGGGCTATGGCGGCGGCCACACTTTCGCCCGCCCGGTCGGCGAGGGCGCTTCGGCCACGCGGGTCCTGGCCCATGTGGATTATGGTCTCGGCGAACTCACGCTGACCTGCGGCCGCGACGATCTGCTGAAGGTCCACGCCCGTGAGGCGTTTGGAGACCTGCCCCCCGGCACGCCCCGCCCGGCTCCGCCCGAAATCCCGCTGCCTCCGGTCACACTCGCGGCCGACTGCCAGGATCCAGCCAAGCTTGCGGCGATGACCGCCAGCCTGGCCGACCACTCGAGCGATTCCTACATCGGCCTCATGATCGCGCGCACCTCGTGGCGCGACCGACTGACCCAGTGGATGACATGGAAGCTCGAAAGTTCAGGCAAGGTCAGCAAGGACCGCATGTTCAAGCTCATCCTGAGCTCAGTTGGATCGGCCAGCCCCGGCGGCAATCCACTCGCCACTCTGGCGATGCTGCCCGACCTGTTCGCGTTGGTCGAACGCATGGGAAAGGCGGAACAAGCCCATGACCAGAACGGCGTCTGCCACGGCGTGGTCGATTTCCGTGCCTTCATCGCCAAGGCTGATGCGCTGACGCTCAATCAGACCAAGGCCTTGCAGGCCACGCTGCAAGCCGAAGCCGCACGGCTGGGTGTCTCGCTCGATTGAGCGGCATTGACAGACAGGTTGCAAGGCGCAACCTTCCCTCCATGAGCAAGATCACCCCCGGCCGTATGACCGCAGCCCATGAAGGGCCGCTGGTCGTTTTCGTGATCGGCATGCGGATCAACCACTTTCACAAGCCCGGCAAGTGGCTGCCGGTGGTCAACGCGATGGGCCCGATGATCGCGGAGCTGTCGCGCAATCCTGAAAGCGGCTTCCTCGGCACCGAGTACATGCTGCGCAGCCTGCGCACGATCGTGCTGCTGCAATACTGGCGCGATTTCGACGCCCTCGAGGCCTATGCCCGCGCCCGCGACCAGAAGCACTGGCCCGCCTGGACCGCGTTCAACAAGGCGGTGGGCAATGACGGCACCGTCGGCATCTATCACGAAACCTACGTCGTCCCCGCCCACGGTAGCGAGACGATCTACGCCAATATGGTGCCCTTCGGCCTCGGCAAAGTCAGCGGCACGGTGCCCGCGACAGGCTCGCGCAACGAAGCGCGTTCTCGCATGAAGGGCATATCTGCGGGGGACTGAAGGAGCCGGGCGACCCGCCGCACATCGTTGTGGCTGCTTCCTTCCGGACCTGACCAGGTTGGCGACAGCTAACGTCCGCCCGACTCCCGCGGCGCATATGGCGGGGCTGACCGGAAATTGCAATCCTCTGCAAGGTCCTCTCCATTTTCACGCAGTGCAAATGGAGAGGTAGCAGCCTGAAGGGCTGACGGAGGGGGCCTTACCCCTCTACCACCCGCTGCGCGGGCGGTCCCCCTCCCCCCTTGTGCTTCGCAAAAGCGGGGAGGACTGATGCCTTACCGAAAATTGTCCGCGTAGCTCTGCAGCTTCAGCCGCCGCGGCGGCGTGGTGCTGACATGCGCGGCAATGCCGTACTTGTCGGCATAGGCTCTGGCCTCGTCTGCCGAGGCAAACGTCAGCACGACCTGCACCTGCGTATCGCCCGATCCGGCCCAACCCATAAGCGGATCAGGCCGCCGTGCCTCGGCCGGGGCGAATTCGAGAACCCACTGGTCGATGCGCGATTTGCCCGATTGCATGGCATTCTTCGGGCGCTGGTAGATGCGTGCGGTCATGGCGCTCCCTTGGCCACGAATCATGGCCTAAATCAAGCCTGTGATAGCCCGGAACGGCGAGTTCGTCGCTCTGGATCCCCGCCTTCGCGGGGATGACGAAGGTTGGGGGTAGCCCTGCCAGTAATGTGCCCCCCTACGTCTTTGCCATCGCCTCCACCTCATCGTCAGCCCCCTACGTCTTCGCCCTGCCCCTTACTTCGTCGTCATCCCCGCGAAGGCGGGGATCCAGAGCGGCAATTCGCCACCCCCTCAGCGCTTGCCGGCCTCGAACGCGTTCTTGGTCCGCAAGCTCGCCTCTTCTTCCCACGGCGCGTCGGGCCAGCGGTGTCTGGGGTAGCGACCCTTCATATCCTTCACCACATCGCGCCACGAACCGCGCCAGAAGCCGGGCAGGTCCGCTGTCGTCTGAATCGGCTTCTGCCCCGGCGAAGTGAGCGACAGCAGCAGCGGCCTTGGCGGATCGCCGATCACCGGATGCCGATCGAGCCCGAAAAGCGCCTGCACCCGCAATTCGACCATCGGCCCGCCCTCATGCGCATAGTCGATCGCATGGCTCGTCCCGGCGGGCGAGCGGAACTCCGCCGGCGCCAGCCGGTCGAGCGCGGCGCGCGCATTCCAGTCTAGCCGCCCGAGCAGCGCCTCCTGCAGCTTGCCAGCCCCGATCTGGAAATCACGCCGCCCGGCCAGCAATGGCCCGAGCCACTCTTGCGCATCGGCCAGCAAGGCCGCCTCTGCCAGTTCGGAAAGCCGTGCGTGGCGCGCCCGTTCTAGCAGTGCCGCAGCCTTCTCGCCCTGCGGCAAGAGAACCAGCCCGTCGGCGCGCAGCCTTTCCAGAAGCAGCGCCTCGACCGCCGCCGGCTCCGGCGCAGGGTCGGGCACCCGCGCCAGCACCACCGCGCCCAGCCGCCGCTCCAGCCGCGCCTCCACGCGGGCCTCGGCAGCATTCCACGCCAGTGTGTGCCGCGCCTCGATCCGGTGCGCGAGATGCCGCGTGACCTCTGCCTCCTCCAGCGCGACTGCCGACGTGATCCGCGCGCCCTTGGCCTCGCCCTGCGCATCGCCGATCACCAGCCATGCGGCACGGACGAGCGAGCTCGCCGGATCGAGCCGATAGCCCCGCCCGCCCGAGGCCAGCCACTCCTCCCCGCTGCTCGACCGCGCCCGCGCGATCCGGTCCGGGAACGCTTCGGCGAGGAGCACGCCGAGCGGCACCTCGGTCCCACGCGACATGCCCGGCGGGACCAGCCGTTCCGCCGCTTTGGCCCACCGCGCCGCCAGAACCCGCGAAGCCTCGGCCCTCCCGCCCCGCTCGCGCGCCCAGCGCTCCAGCCGTGCGGCAAGGTCCTCGCCGCGCCCGCCAAGCCCGCGCTCCTGCAGGAGCAAGGCAAGCCGCGCTGCTTCCTCCGCCTGCCCCCGCGCCGCCGCATAAAGCAGCATATGCGCCAGCGCAGGTTCCATCGGCAGCGAGGCCATTGCCCGCCCGTGCGGGGTGATCCGCCCTTCCGCGTCCAGCGCCTCCAGCGCAACAAGCTGCCCCCGCGCGGCAGCCATCGCGGCAGCGGGCGGCGGATCGATCCATGCCATATCGACCGGATCACCTACGCCCCACTGCGCCAGCGTCAGGGCCAGGTGTGCCAGATCACTGGTCAAAATCTCCGGCGGATCGAAGGCCTCACGCCCCGCATGCGCCGCCTCTTCCCACAATCTGTAGGCCACACCCGGCCCTTGCCGCGCCGCACGCCCCGCGCGCTGTGCAGCCGATGCCTGGCTCGCACGCACTGTCACCAGCCGGGTCACGCCCGCGGCCTTGTCGAACTCCGCCCGGCGCGAAAGCCCCGCATCGACCACGATCCGCACGCCATCGAGCGTCAGCGAAGTCTCGGCAATGCTGGTCGCCAGCACCACCCGCCGCCGCCCTTGCGCGTCGCGCCGGATCGCCGCGCGCTGCCCGGCAGGCTCCACCTGTCCGTGGAGAGGCAGCACCAGTGCTTGCGGCAGGCGCTGCGCCAATAGGTCCGCGCACCGCTCGATCTGCGCCACGCCCGGCAGGAACGCGAGGATATCGCCTTCCTCCTCGCCCCAGGCCTGCACCACCGCGCTTGCCACCGCTTGCTCGGGCTTCAGATCGGGCCGCGAGCCCAGCCAGCGGATCGCCAAGGGATGCGCCTTGCCTTCGCTCTCAACCACCGCGCAATCGCCCAGCAGCCGCGCAAACCTTGCCCCATCGAGCGTGGCGGACATGACAACCAGCCTGAGATCATCGCGCAGCACCCCCTGCGCCTCGATGCCCAGCGCCAGCGCCAGATCGCTGCCCAGATTGCGCTCGTGCGCCTCGTCGAACAGCACCGCCGAAATCCCGGCCATCTCCGGATCGGCCAGCAGAGCCGAGACAAAAATCGCCTCGGTCATCACCACGATCCGCGTGCGGGCAGAGCGCTTGGCGTCCAGCCGGGTGACATACCCGACGGTCTCGCCCGCAGCTTCCCCCATCAACTCGGCCATGCGCTCCGCTGCCGCCCGCGCCGCCACCCGCCGAGGGCTCAACATCACGACCTGCCCCTTGCACCATGGCTCATGGATCAATGCGGGCGCCACCGCCGTCGTCTTGCCCGCCCCCGGCGGCGCGATCAGCACTGCCGAGGAACCGCCGCGCAAGGCGTCCAGGAGTTCGGGCAGCACGGCATGGATGGGAAGTTCGCTCACGCCCCAACCCCTAGGAAACCCGCGCCAGCCGCGCAATCACCCGCGACCCCTCCCCACTTTCGCTAGCGCCCCTACCTTGACCACCCCACAAGGCCGCGCCACCCTGCGGCGAAGATCATTTGGGAGAATACCAGTCATGCAGCACCGCCGCCTCGGCACCTCCGCCATTGTCGTTTCCGATATCTGCATGGGCACGATGACCTTCGGCAGCCAGGCCGACGAGGCGACCTCGCTGCGCATTCTCGACATGAGCTACGACGCGGGCATCAATTTCTACGACACCGCCGAAGGCTATCCAGTGCCGCCGGATATCAAGTGGGTCGGCCGTACCGAGGAAATCGTCGGCAAGTGGCTCAAGACCAAACCGCGCGATGCGATCATCATGGCCACCAAGGTCTCCGGCCCCAGCCACGTCTGGTTCAAGAGCCCAAAGCGCAACGGCATGACCGCGCTGGACCGCCACAACATCATCCGCGCCGTCGAAGACAGCCTGACCAAGCTCGGCACCGATTACATCGACCTCTACCAGACCCACTGGCCCGACCATGACACGTCCTATGAAGAAACCATGGAAGTGCTCGACGAACTGGTCCGCGCGGGCAAGGTTCGCGTGCTGGGCTGCTCGAACGAGACGTCGTGGGGCCTGATGAAATCGATCGAGGCCGCCAAGGCCGTCGGTGCCGCGCGCTACCACACGATCCAGAACAACTTCAGCCTCAACAACCGCCGCTTCGAAGATGAACTGGCGCAGGTCTGCCGCAAGGAAGGCGTGAGCCTGATCCCCTACTCGCCCATCGGCGGCGGCGTGCTGGCGTGCAAATACAGCGACGGCGCCCGCCCCGAAGGCGCGCGCTTCTCGAAGTACCTCGAAATGGGCGGCCGCCAGGCCAGCATGGCGCGCCGCTTCGTCAACGAGAAGTCGATCGCTTCGGCTGAACGCTTTGCAGCAATCGCCGCCGAGCACGGGCTCGACCCCGTCACCTTCGCGGTCGCCTGGTCGAAGCAGCACGATTTCGTTGCCTCGACCATCGTCGGCGTGACGACCGAAGAGCAGTGCACCCCGATTTTCGCCGCCACCGATCTGGTGCTGCCGGAGGAGGCGATGAAGGCGGTGAACGCGGTGAGCCGGGAGATCATGTACCCGATGGGGTAAAGCAAAGCGGGCAAGGGCCATCGCCCTTGCCCGCCTGCTACTTTTCTCGCCTTCCCCGCGAAGGCCGGGATCCGGAGCCCACCAGGAAAAGTGGTGCAAACCGGATTCCCGACCCCGCGGGGATGATGAAAGGCGGGATCACGCCACGATCAGGAAGTCCCCGAAGGCGAGGCCCGGATTGCCCGACAGCACAGCCACCTGGACGGCCTTGGTCGAGCCGGTGCCGTCCGCGTCGTAGAACAGCGCGCCGGTGGACGTGTTGTAGATCAGCCGGTCATCGGCATCGTGCGCCGCCGTGACATTCGCGCCCGACCAGAACGCCGCCGAGCTGATCGCGCCGGTGGCCGTGAAGGCCTTGAACACGGTCTGGTCCA
>NZ_JBAXOI010000035.1:0-15835 GCF_037133355.1 Novosphingobium sp.
GATCGCCACGGTGACGATGAATGTCGATCCCGATGGCGGGCTTGTTCCCGGCTACAAGCTCAAGCTCAACAGTTATGATCTCGGCGTGGACATGGAACTGCACGACATCGTGCAGCGCCTGCGCTTCGAGCAGCCGCAGGTCGGCTGCGTGGTGCTGACCAGCGCGAACGATCGGATTTTCTGCTCGGGCGCGAACATCTACATGCTCGGCACGTCGAGCCATGCGTGGAAGGTGAACTTTTGCAAGTTCACCAACGAAACGCGCAACGGGTTCGAGGATTCCTCAGAGAGTGGCAGTCTCAAGTTCCTCGCAGCGGTCAACGGCACGTGCGCCGGCGGCGGTTATGAGGTCGCGCTGGCATGCGACGAGATCCTGCTCGTCGACGACCGATCGTCGGCCGTGTCGCTCCCCGAAGTGCCGCTGCTGGCGGTGCTTCCGGGCACTGGCGGGCTTACCCGCGTGGTCGACAAGCGCAAGGTGCGCCGCGATCTGGCAGATGTGTTCTGCACCTCGGAAGAAGGCGTTCGCGGCCGCCGCGCCAAGGACTGGAACCTGGTCGACGATATCGCGCCCAAGGGGCGCTGGGCAGAGGCAGTGAAGGTCCGTGCCGACGCGTTGGCCGCGCAGTCGTCGCGTCCGCTGAGCGGTGAGGGTGTTGCACTTACTCCGCTTGCCCGGACCATCGACGAGGCGGGGTATCATTACTCAAATGTCGACGTGGCGTTTGACCGCGTACGCGGCTTCGTGACCATCACGGTCAAGGCGCCCGCCGATACGCCGCCTGCCGACCCTTCGGCCTGCCAGGCTCAAGGCGCTGCATTCTGGCCGCTCGCCATGGCGCGCGAGCTGGATGATGCGATCCTGCTGCTGCGCACCAACGAACCCGAACTGGGGCTGTGGGTGCTCAAGACCGCGGGCGATGGCGGCGCTGTTGCGGCTTATGATGACGTCCTGATCGCCCATGCAGAGCACTGGTTTGTCCGTGAGGTGATCGGGATGCTCCGCCGCACGCTTTCGCGCCTCGATGTCTCGTCGCGCTCGCTTTATGCGGTGATCGAGCCGGGCTCGGCGTTTGCCGGAACGCTGGCCGAACTCGCCTTCGCGGCTGACCGGGCCTATATGCTCGAACTGATTTCGGACCCCGCCAAGGGACCCGCGATGCAGCTAAGCCAGGCCAACTTCGGGCTTTACCCGATGTGCAACGGGCTGTTCCGCCTGCAATCGCGTTTTCAGGGCACACCGGACCGCATCGCCGAGGTCGAAGGGCTGATCGGCAGCGCGATCCCTTCGGGCGAAGCGCACGATCTGGGGCTCGTGACGTTCGCTCCCGATGACATCGACTGGGAGGACGAAGTCCGCCTCGCGATCGACGAACGCGTCAAGCTCTCGCCCGATGCCTGCACCGGCATGGAGGCCAGCCTGCGCTTCGGCGGGGCGGAGACGGTGTGGTCCAAGGTCTTCGGGCGGCTTTCGGCGTGGCAGAACTGGATCTTCATCCGCCCGAATGCGGTGGGCGAGGGCGGCGCCCTCAGATTGTTCGGAACCGGCACCCGAGCCGAGTTCGACACAAAGCGCGTGTAAGGAGAGACTGACATGGCCATCGACTATCAGACCAAGATTCCCAACAACGTCGATCTCTCCAACGACCGCGCTTTGCAGCGAGCATTGGAGCATTGGCAGCCGGCCTTCCTCGATTGGTGGAAGGAACTGGGGCCGACGACCTATCAGGACCACGAAGTTTATCTGCGCACGGCGACATCGGTCGATGCCAAGGGCTGGGCGACGTTCGGCCATGTGAAAATGCCGGACTACCGCTGGGGCATTTTCCTTGCCGACCGGCAGGCGGACCGCACCATCGGTTTCGGCGATTCCAAGGGCCAGCCGGTGTGGCAGCAGGTTCCGGGCGAGTACCGCTCGATATTGCGCCGCCTGATCGTGACGCAGGGCGATACCGAGCCCGCATCGGTCGAACAGCAGCGCCTGCTCGCGCTTACCGCGCCCTCCCTTTACGACATGCGCAACCTGTTCCAGGTTAATGTCGAGGAAGGTCGCCACTTGTGGGCGATGGTCTATCTGCTGCACGCCTATTTCGGCCGCGACGGGCGCGAGGAAGCCGAAGAGATGCTGTTCCGCCATTCGGGCGATGCCGATCATCCGCGCATTCTGGGCACGTTCAACGAGCCGATCGATGACTGGCTGAGCTTCTACATGTTCACCTACTTCACCGATCGCGACGGCAAGTATCAGCTCAAGTCACTTGCCGAGAGCGGATTCGATCCGCTTGCGCGCACGTGCAGCTTCATGCTGACCGAGGAAGCGCACCACATGTTTGTCGGCGAGACCGGGATCACGCGCGTGATCAAGCGCACGCTCGACGAAATGCAGAAGCTCGGAACCGATGACCCCGAGACCTTGCGCAAGGCGGGTGTCATGGATCTGCCGTTGCTGCAGCGCTACATCAACTTCTGGTTCTCCTCCGCGCTCGATCTGTTCGGTTCGGAAATCAGCTCCAACGCCGCGACCTATTTCGCCAATGGCCTTAAGGGCCGGCCGGACGAAGGTACCTATGAGGACCATCTCTGCATCGGCACGTTCGAGGCGGTCGAAACGCCCGATGGCCTGCAGGAAGTCGCCAGCCGCAACGCGATGAACCTGATCACGCGCAATGCCTATGTCCGCGATTGCCAGATTGGCCTGACCCGCTGGAACCGACTGATCGCCAAGGCGGGCTTCGCATTCGAGCTCAAGCTTCCGGCCGAACGGTTCAACCGCAATGTGGGCGTCTGGGCGGGCCTGAAGCTCGACCCCGCTGGCAAGGCTTGCTCGCCTGCCGAGGTTATCGCCGCACTGCCCAGCGAAGCGGACCGCATTTACGTAAAATCGCTGATGATCGGCGTGACCGAGCCCGGGCAGTGCGCCAACTGGACCAGCCCGCCGGACCGCGGCATCAACAGCATGGCGTTTGACTATGACTATGTCCGCGCGGCCTGATCGGACAGATTGAAGTGCGCAGCCCGGCTTAAGCCGGGCGCGCCGGGGGAGAGGATCATGGGCCCTGCCGCTGCTGCCCGCACGATTGCGGACCTGCCATGCGCTTTCAACGCAGCAGAGGACCTGCTTGCAGGCAATCTTGCGCGCCATCCCGGCAAGACCGCGATCATCGATCACCGGGGCCTTTGCACCTATGCTGAACTGGGCGACCGCATAGCCCGGATGGCAGGGGTGTTTGCGCAGTTGGGCATCCAGCCGGGCCAGCGGGTTCTGCTGTGTCTCACCGACACGCGTGATTTCCCGACGGTGTTCCTCGGTGCAATCCGAGCCGGTGTGGTGCCGGTCCCGCTCAACACGCTGCTCACCCAAGACGACTACGCCTGGATTTTGCAGAACAGCGGCGCCCACGGTGTATTCGTCAGCGCCGAATTGGCGGGAGTATGGCATGACATTGCGGCGCGCGAGCCGCCTGTCCATTTCGTATCGAGCGAGGGCGGGCCATGGCGCGGCCTTGAAGACCTGCTTGCGGAGGCTGAGCCTGCTCCAATTGCCGCACCCACCAAGCGTGACGATGTGGCCTTCTGGCTCTACACTTCCGGTTCGACGGGCCGCCCTAAGGGGGCAACACATATTCACGGCTCACTGCGGCTGACCGCCAATCTTTATGGCTTCGGAACCGCAGGTATCCGCGAAGATGATGTGGTGCTTTCGGTCGCCAAGCAGTTCTTCGCGTACGGGCTCGGGAATGCGTTGACGTTCCCTTATGCAGCGGGCGCGACGGCCGTCCTCCACAACGGGCGCGCAACGCCGGACGCCATCAGCGCCCTGCTGGTAGAGCATGGTGTCTCCGTGCTGTGCGGCGTGCCCACGTTCTTCGCGGGCTGGCTGGCACATCCGTCGTGTCCGGTGCGCGACGCGGTCCCGGCGCTGCGCCTTGCGACGTCTGCGGGTGAGGCCTTGCCCGCCCATGTCGCCAAGGCGTTCCATGATCGTTTTGGTGCCGAAGTCCTCGATGGCTTGGGATCCACCGAAATGCTGCATATCTTCGTCTCCCAGCGTCCTGGTGAAGTCCGGTATGGCTGCACCGGGCGGGTTGTGGACGGCTATAAGGCGCGCGTTGTCGATGAGAGAGGACAGCCCGTGGCATCCGGGGAGATTGGCAACCTCCATGTCTGCGGTCCCACCACGGCCATCGGCTATTGGCGCAATCCGGAAAAGTCCGCCGCCACGTTCTGCGGGGAGTGGACGATCACCGGCGACAAATACGTATTGGATGCAGAGGGCTGGCTGACCTATGCGGGCCGCGCTGACGACATGCTCAAGGTCGGCGGGATTTACGTCTCCCCGATCGAGGTGGAAGAAGCGCTGGCCAGCCACCCGCAGGTTCTGGAAGCTGCCGTGGTCGGGGCCGAGGACGGGGATGGTCTGACCAAGCCGTTTGCCTACATCGTGCTGCATCACGATGTGCCATCCAGCCCGCAGCTGGAACTGGACCTCAAATCCCATGTAAAGACCCGGCTCGCACCCTACAAATACCCTCGTTGGATCGAATTTGTCGACGATCTGCCCAAGACGGCGACGGGCAAGGTCCAGCGGTTCCGGTTGCGCGCCGCTGCCATTCCGCAATGACGCTGGAACACGACCAGCTTGAGCTGGCGCGTTTCGGTGCTGAGCCGGGGATGCCGCTCCTGCTGTTCCACGAAGGCCTCGGTTCGCTCTCCATGTGGAGGGATTTTCCGGAGAAGCTGGCCAAAGCATCCGGACGTGAGGTGATCGTCTGGTCACGGCGCGGATATGGCGCTTCCGGATCGTTCGATGCGCCTTACGACCTCGATTTCATGCACCGCGAAGCCGATACCGCCGCACGCGTCATGGCAGACCTCGGGTTCGCGCAGGCTCATGTCTTTGGCCACAGCGATGGCGGCTCGATCGCGATGCTGCTTGCCGCGCGCCATCCCGGCCGCGTCGCGTCGCTCATCCTCGAGGCGCCCCATGTCATGGTCGAGCCCGTCTGCATCTCAGCGATCAAGGCCGTTGAAGCAGGCTCAGCCGCTCTGGTCTCCCGCCTCGGAAGATACCACCGAGATGCCGCTGCGGTTTTCCGGCAGTGGTTTGCAATCTGGACCGATCCCCGCTTTCCCGCATGGACGATCGAGGCCGAGATCGAGTCTGTCACCTGCCCGGTGCTGCTGATCCAGGGCGATGATGACGAGTATGGAACTTGCGAGCAACTGGACCGGATCCAGGCGCGCGTACCGCAGGCCAGGCAACTGCGCCTCGCCGCTTGCGGCCATAGCCCGCACCGCGATCAGCAAGATGCCGTTCTGGCGGCTGCGAGCGTATTCTTGAACGAGCTTGGCGATGCTTGAGACATTCGATGTTCTTATCGTGGGGGCCGGGCACGGCGGGGCACAGACCGCGATTGCCTTGCGCAGCAATGGCTTTGCAGGAAGCGTTGCACTGGTCGGGGATGAGGCCGAACTCCCCTACGAACGGCCGCCGCTGTCAAAAGAGTATCTGTCCGGTGAAAAGCCCTTCGAGCGCATCCAGATCCGTCCTGCAGCCTATTGGGCCGAGAAAGAGATCACGCTGATCCTTGGGCAAAGGGTTGTCGCGGTCGCTCCGGCAGACCACACCGTTACGCTCGCCGATGGCACGTGCCGGGGTTACCGGCACCTCGTCTGGGCGGCAGGTGGCGATCCGCGCAAGCTGTCCTGCGCCGGGGCGGGGCTGGCAGGTGTTCATGCCGTCCGCAACCGGGCCGATGTCGATGCAATCCTCGCCGACCTGCTGCAGGCTGAGCGGATCGTGGTCATCGGCGGCGGATACATCGGGCTCGAGGCAGCAGCCGTGCTCAGCAAACTGGGCAAGCAAGTCGTGCTGCTCGAGGCGCTGCCGAGAGTGCTGGCCCGTGTGGCCGGTGAGGTGCTTTCGCGCTTTTTCGAGGCTGAGCATCGCGCGCATTGCATTGATATTCGCACCGGCGCGGCGGTCACGGCACTGCATGGGGAGGCCCGGGTTTCGGGCGTAGAATTGGCATCCGGGGAAATCGTGCCTGCCGACATGGTCATTGTCGGCATCGGCATCGTGCCTTGCACCGAACCCTTGCTAGCCGCAGGCGCACGCGGCGCAAACGGTGTTGCAGTCGATGCACAATGCCGCACCAGCCTGCCCGATGTGTTCGCGCTGGGCGATTGTGCTGCGCATCAGAACCGTTTCGCCGAGGGCGGCGAGATTCGCCTCGAGTCCGTCCAGAATGCCAACGACATGGCGATGGTGGTCGCAAAGACCATCTGCGGGCAGGAAGCGCACTACAGCGCCACGCCATGGTTTTGGTCAAATCAGTACGACCTCAAGTTGCAGACCGTGGGCCTTTCTGCCGGGCACGATCAGGCCATTTTGCGCGGAGATCCCGCAGGTCGCAGCTTTTCTGTGGTCTATCTGAAGCAAGGCAGGGTCATCGCGCTCGATTGCGTCAACCATGTTCGGGATTACAGCCATGGCCGCCGCCTTGTCGAACTGGGTGTAATTGCCGATCAAGGCATGATCGAGGACACAGCAGTGCAGCTCAAGCAACTCATTCCGGGCTGATCCATCGGTGATGAGCGTTGTCGGGCAGAAACCGGTGCGCGCGCCATGATGGATCCTATGGCACTTCAGCGCCTAGGGCATCGATGACGCCGCCAACCAGATTGGTTTCGCGCAGCCGCTCTTCCAGCGTGCCGACAGGCACGAGGCGGCGCAGACAATCGGCCTGCGCCTGCGCGAGGACATGCAGCCGCCGTACGGCTTCCTCGGTCGACACCGTCTCGAAGCGGAGCGTCGTGCCTGGCGGCAACTGTGCCAACCGAGTCACATCCGCGCTGATGACGCTCGCGATCTTGGGAAAGCCGCCGGTGGTCTGGTGATCGGCCATGAGCATGGTCATGCGGCCATCGCCCGCGATCTGAAGACAGCCACGCATGGTTGGTTCGCTGGGCATGTCGAGCCGCAGCGGCATAAGCGGCAGACCCTCCAGCGCCCTGCCCATGCGGTCGAATGTGCCGGTGGCCGTGAAGGTTTCGGCGCAAAGACGCTCCAGCGCATCGGGTGCGAAGTAGCGCTCCTGTGGGCCGATCACCACGCCGATGGGCAGCATGAGCGAAGGTTCAGGTGGCGCTTGCAAGGCAGCGGCATGCAGCGGACGTGTTCCGTGAAACTCGAGCACATCGCCGCTGCGCACCATGCCGCCGCCGAGGCCGGACAACGCGTGGGTGGCTCTGCTGCCCAGCCATGCGGGCGCCACAGAGGCTCCGGCAAAGGCGAGGTAGGCCCAGTTGCCAACCCCCTGCCGCACGCGCAGCCGCTGCCCGGGGCCAAGCGTCGCGCGGCACCAGCCGCCCAGCGCGCGGCCGTCGATCTCGGCGGTAAAACCGCTTCCGCACAGCGCGAAGCCGATCTCGCCTTCGAGGCAGGTGAGCGTCAGCCCGCCCAGCGAGAGCTCGATCGCAGTGCCGCACTCGGGCTGTGCGGCGGCCAGCGCGGCGGCAAACGCGAGCCTGTCGATCGGGCCCGAGCGCGGCACGCCGAAGCGCATCGCGCCGCGTCGCCCGGCGTCCTGCACCGAAGTGAGCGGCCCGGCCGCCTCGATCCGCAACAGTGCGATCATTCGGGCGGCATCCGTTCGAAGCGGATCGTATCGCCGGGATCGAATCGGAACGGGCGCTCGCCCAAGGGATCGAGCACCATGAGCGGCGTACGCCCGATCACCCACCAGCCCGTCGGCATTGGCAGTGTGGTGATCAGGCATTGCGGCCCGGCGATGATCACGCTGCCCACCGGATGACCGCGCTCGGCCACCGGCTTGCGCGGCAGGTGCAGCGCTGGCGGAACCCCGCCCATATAGGCATAGCCCGGCGCGAAGCCGTACATGAAGACGCGGTAGCATCCGGCCAGAAAGGCGCTGATCGCAGCTGCGGGACTCAGCCCTGTCTGTTCAGCGACACGGGCGAGATCGGGGGCATCGACAAAGCTGATCGGCACGACATGCTCGCGGCCCGCTACGGTGCCAGCCCTCGCGGTCTGTGCCAAAGCCATTGCCGCTGACGCCAGTTCGGCCTGCGTCGTGACCAGCGGATCATACTCTATCAGCAGCGAGCAATAGGCCGGGACCGTCTCGATCAGCCCTGGCGGCGGGCTGGCCGCCAGCGCGCGGTCCAGCGCGACCACTCTTGCATTGATCGCCTTGTCGATCCGTTCGCCAAAGTCGATCAGCAGGGCGCTGTCCCCAACGGCCCGCACGACGGGCATGTCGGTCATCGCAGGAACGGGGTGATCTCGATCCCGCGTCCGGCGAGCGCGACGCGGATCGCCCGCGCCATGACGACGGCATGAGGGTCGTCGCCATGCACGCAGATCGAATGGCCCGCCAGCCTGACCGGATCGCCCCCCACGGTCGGCATGAGCCCGGTTTCGAGCCAACTGAGCAGGCGCGCGGCGGCAGCGCCGTAGTCCTCGATCATCGCCCCGGGCTGGCCGCGTGGAACCAGGTTGCCTGCCGGGGTATAGCCGCGGTCGGCAAAGATCTCGCTGAACACGGTCACGCCCGCATCGCGAGCCATTTGCTCCAGCACGGTGCCTGATATGGCGAGGATCGCGAGCTTGCTGTCGATGGCCCGCACTGCGCGCACGATGGCTTCGGCGATCGCGCGGTCCTCGCTCGCGACGTTGCCCAGCGCGCCGTGCGGTTTCACATAGCGCACGCGCGTGCCCGCCAGCGCGGCAATGGCAACAAGCGCGCCGGTCTGCGCGGCGACGAAGCGCTCGACTTCGGGGGGCGGGAAGGGCAGGCGGCGGCGGCCGAAGCTTTCCTTGTCGGGGTAGCTGGGATGCGCGCCGACATTGATCCCCCGCTCGCGCGCCCAGGTCAGCGTGCGGAACATCGTTTCCGGATCGCTGGCATGGCCGCCACAGGCAATGTTGGCGCTGGTCACGATGTCGAGCATCGCCTTGTCATCGCCCATGACCCATGGGCCATAGCCTTCGCCGAGATCCGAATTGAGATCGATGGCGCGTTGGCGCGGCTCAGCCATGGCTTGCCTTCCTGACTTCCAGCACCACACCGGCGCGGTATGCCGTATCGAAATAGGTGAAGCCACTGCCGTTGTCGCGCCGCCCGCGCATCAGCGGGGCGATACCTGCGGCGCCGGCCTGCACTTCGGCGGCGGTGAGATCGGCGACGCTGAAGCCAAGGTGAAACACACCTTCGCCCTTCTCGTCCAGGAAGCGGCGCTGCGGGCAATCCACTTCGGGCGGCTGGCACAGCTGGATCTGGAGGTTGTCGATATCGGCGTAGCGGTACTTCATGCCCAGAAAGCCCTCGCGGCTCGGCACGTCGAGCTCGGTGTACTGGTCGAGCGGCGGATAATTGTGCCAGGGCCCGATCCCGGCCGCAGCGTAGAAGGCTTCCGCCGCCGCGATATCGTGCACCACGATGCACACATGATGCATGGTCCGGAACAGGGTCATCTCAGGCATCGGGGGCCACCGGCACGACATAGTTGAGGATCATGCGCCCGCCATCGGGATAGACGGTCTGGCCGGTCATGTACGAAGCATCGTCGCTGGCGAGGAAGGCGGCAACGGCGGCGACCTCTGCCGGGTCGCCCAATCGGCCCGCAGGCGTGCGCGAAAGGATCATGCGGCGCTGTTCCTCGTTGGTCAGGAAGCCCATGTTGAGCATTTCGGTGGCGATCGTGCCCGGGCCAATACCGCAGACGCGGATGCCATGCGGCGCGAGCGCGACAGCGGCGGTGCCCGTCACCTGATTGAGCCCGCCTTTGGAGATCGCGTAGGTCGCGACGGACGGGTTCGCCATGCGCGAATTGATCGACGACATGTTGAGGATCACGCCGCCCTTGCCCGCCGCAATCATCGCGCGCGCCGCCACCTGCACGCCGAAGAAGGCCCCGCGCAAGTTGATTGAGAGCACCCGGTCATAGTCCTCCGCGGTCACGGTCATGAAGTCCTTGGTGATCGCGATCCCGGCGTTGTTGAGCATCACATCGATGCCGCCGAAATGCGCCATGGCCTCGGCCACAAGGCGCTCGATATCCGCAATCTCGCTGACATCGGCGATCACGCTGTGCACAGAGTGGCCCTCACCTGTGAGCGCGGCGCAGGATGCGGCAAGCCCCGCCTCGTCGATATCGGAGAGCACGACCTTCGCACCTTCCTCGGCAAAGCGGCGCGCGCAAGCGAGGCCGATGCCTCGCGCGGCCCCGGTCACGACAGCGACTTTGTCCTTCAACTTCATGGCGACACTTTCCTAGTAAATCGCACTTTCGGGCATGGGCGCGTTTGCCGCAACCCTGTCGAACGCCAGCGGCGACAAATCGATGCTGCGGTATTCCCCGAAGGCGATGCGTTCGGCCACACCGCGCGCGACGCCCGGCGCATGCATCACGCCGTGGCCTGAAAAGCCTGTCGCGAAGATCAGGTTGGCGAGCTCCGGGTGCGGGCCGACCACGCCGTTGTGATCGAACAGGCACATTTCGTAGTGCCCCGCCCAGGCGCGGCCCACGCGCAGCTGCTCGAGCGCGGGGACGCGCGCGGCGATCAGGGGCCAGAAGCGCTCTTCGAACAGCGCGTGATCGGGTTCGAAGTCGCCGTCCGCATCGGGATCGTTCGTTTCATCGGGCTGGATGCCGCCGATGAAGCCATCGCCTTCGGGCCGCATCCACGCGCCGGAAATGTCGAATAGCATCGGCATGCCGGCCCCCGGCAGCGGCGCCTTGAACTGAAACACGGTGCGTTTGCGCGGGCGGACCGGCAGATCGATCCCGAGCAAGGCCGCCACCGCGCCGGAGGAGGGCCCGGCGGCATTGACGCACCAGTCGCAGGGGAGGGATGCCCCGTTCACTTCGACTGCGGTTACGCGCGATCCTGTCGCAGAGAAGCCAGTGGCCGTGCCGGTCACGAAGCTCGCGCCCGCACGGATTGCGGCCCGGCGTGCGGCCTGCAGCAGCGACCAGGCATCGAACCAGCCCTCGTCCCGCTTGCCGAGGGTTGCCATGGCCAGACCGTCGGCCGAGAGCCATGGGAAGGCCCCCGCAAGCGCGGCTGGGTCCAGCTCCTCGATCTCTGCGCCCATCCCGCGCTGCATCGCGAGCGCTTCACGGCGGAGTGCGGCAGTGCGTTCGTCGCCGAGGATCAGGTAGCCGCCCTCATTGAAGCCAATGTCGACATCATCCCCGAATTCGGCGGCGACAGTCTTGAGGAACCGCGCGCCATAGAGGCTGAGCTCGACGTTGACCGGGCAGCCAAACTGGGTGCGGATCGAGGCGGCGGACAGTGCGGTCGAGGCGAAGCGGTAGGTCGGATCGCGCTCGATCACGGCGACCGCGCCCGCGCCCAATTTCCGCAGCGACCACGCGGTGAGGCAGCCAATGATCCCGCCGCCGACGATGACGATCTGTTGTTCGCGCATTGCTCTGCCCTAGCGGATAGCGAAAGGATTGGCGACGCGGGCGTCGGGGTCGATCCACACGGTCTTGGTCTGGAGATAGGAGTCGATCGCTTCTTGCCCGTTCTCGCGCCCGATCCCGCTGCGCTTGTAGCCGCCGAACGGGGCCATGTAGCTCACCGCGCGGTAAGTGTTGACCCAAAGCGTGCCCGCCTGAAGCCGCGCCGCGCCGCGAAAGGCGCGGCCCATGTTGGTGGTCCAGAGGCCGGCGGCGAGGCCGTAATCGCTGTCGTTGGCGATCGCGAAGGCGTCGTCCTCGTCATCGAAGGGGATGACTGCCAGGAGGGGGCCGAACACTTCCTCGCGCGCGATGCGCATCTGGTTGCGGACTCCGGTGAGCACGGTGGGTTCGATGAACCAGCCCGGGTGATCTGGGGCATTGCCGCCCAGCGCGACGGTTGCACCCTCATTGCGTGCGATGTCGATGTAGTGCTGGATCCGGCCCCACTGCGCTTCGGTGGCAATCGGGCCGATCTGCGTGGCCGGATCAGCCGGATTGCCCAGCCGCGCCGGGCCTGCCAGCGCGGCGATGCGGGCCACGAGTTCGTCATGCACCGACCGCTGCACCAGCAGCCGCGAACCGGCGATGCAGGTCTGACCCGAAGCCGCGAAGATGCCCGCAACCACGCCGTTCGCCGCCGCATCGAGATCGGCATCGGCAAAGACCACCTGCGCCGACTTGCCGCCAAGTTCGAGCGTCACGCGCTTCAGCCCCTCGGCCGCCGCGCGGTAGATCGCCTTGCCGCCCGCCTCGCCACCGGTGAACGCGATCTTGGCAACATCGGGGTGCGAGACCAGCCGCGCGCCCACGGTATCGGCAAATCCGGTTACGGTGTTGACCACACCTGCCGGAAATCCGGCTTCGGCGAAGAGTTCAACGAAAGCCAACGTAGACGCGCTGGCATGCTCGGCTTGGCGTTTTTGATCTGCAGGTTAGTAAGAGCCATTGGTTTGTCCCAACACTTGTCCCACCACCGAGTGCCCAACTGTTCAGGGCCGGTGACGGAGATTGACGAACAGTGGTGGAAAAATACCTTGGAATTACCGGGGTTTGCCAGCTCGTGGACGGACGTCAGCGGACGTCGGCACATGCTGTTCTGGCGGAGACGGAGTCCTACTCAGTAAGGTCCAGTCAGCTGTGACAACGACTAATATTATATTGTAGCACAGTATGTTAGCTTGTCTTGATCTCTTGTAAGCTCCAAAAAGACTCACTATTATCCAGCTCCAAAAGGTGGGTAGTAAGGTGGGTAGAAGCGCTAGGGCGGACCTGACAGCGCGTCAGGTCGCGACAACAACCAAGGTTGGCTACTCTGCGGACCGGAAGCAGCCGGGCCTGAACTTGCAGGTCACGGCGGGCGCTGGCGGCTATGCACGCTCATGGGTGTTCCGATACACTAGCCCTACGTCCGGGAAGCGCCGAGAACTTGGATTGGGGTCATTGTCGGTTCTCGGACTTGCAGCTGCTCGCGATGAGGCTGTGAAGCTGCGCAATCAGATTCGCAGCGGGCTCGACCCGAAGGATGAGCAGGATCAAGGCAAAGCAAAGCGCGCCATGATGGTGCGGGAGCGGCTGACATTTGAGCAGGCCGCTGCCCAATGCATCGCCACCAAAGAGCACGAATGGAAGAACGCGAAGCACAGGCACCAATGGGCGGCAACCCTTAAAACCTACGCCTACCCATCTCTCGGAGGGCTACCTGTAGATCAGATTACTATGGAGCAGGTGCTCGCAGTCCTCGAACCAATCTGGACCACAAAGACAGAGACGGCGACCCGCCTTCGGCAGCGCATTGAAACGGTTATGGACTGGGCTAAGGCGCGCAAGCTGTTCACCGGCGACAATCCGGCCTCGTTGAAGGGCGGGCTGGGGCAATTGCTCCCGAAGGCGAGCAAGATCGCGAAGGTCCAGCACCAGCCTGCTCTGCCCTACCAAGAGGTCCACGGGTTCGTGCAGGCTCTGCGCGGCAAGCGCGGCCTTAGCCCGAAGGCATTCGAGTTCCTTATCCTGACGGTTGCGCGCTCCGGCGAGGTGCTTGGGGCAAAGTGGGACGAGATCGATCTTGCTGCGAAGGTCTGGACGATTCCAGCCGAACGAATGAAAGCAGGGCGAGAGCATCGGGTCCCCTTGAGTGCCAGGGCGATGACTATCATCATGGAAATGCAGGCTGGGCGGCTGTGCGACTACGTGTTCCCCGACCCTACGGGTAAGAAGGGCATGTCCAATGGAGCGCTGCTAGCGGTTATCAAGGGCATGCCGGACTATGCGGCATACGTGCCGCACGGGTTTCGCTCCACCTTTCGGGACTGGGCAGCGGAGACAACCACATTCGCTAATGAGACCCTCGAATTGGCTCTTGCGCACACGATCCGGGACAAGGCTGAAGCTGCATATCGGCGGCAAGACCAGCTAGAAAAGCGCGCTAAGCTAATGGAGCAATGGGCTGGCTACGTAGCGCACCAACCGCAAGCGGCGACGGTAACGACAATCGGAAAGGCCGGTTCATAATGGCTGGCGGTAAGCGCGGACGGCCGCAGAAGGTCAGGCCGGTTTTTGAGGATCCAGAAGCTGAACGGCTTCGTGTAGCGCGGTGCATTAGAGAAGGCCGTGCCCCATATTCACCCTACAAGCACGCGCCGTGCGCAGCCGAGCTTGAACTAAGGAAGGACGTGATGCCTGGGGTGCCGTTCGATCTAGTTCTGCAAATAAATGACAGTGACTGTGACGGTTTCCCAGCATGTAATCCTAAAGCCGAGGCCCAATGGGATGAGGCGCAGACCGAACGAAAACAAGCTGCTCGCAGTGGCGGTGAAATGCGCTCGAAGAGTAACTTCGCGGCCGAGATCATTGCCGAAAACGCGGATTATATCCGAGCCAAGCGGGCCGGGGGAGCGAAGAAGTCTGAGGTAATCAAATGGCTGACTGATCGTAGAGTTTCCGCTGGGCTGAAATGCGCTGGGCGAACCGAGATGTACGATCAACTTCGCACATCTGGGATTTGGGATTGAAAACCGTCCGGCCAGCTATCAGGCAAGAAAATCAATTCCGCTAAACAGGCCCTCGTTAATACTTATGAGGGCTAAAATGCTTATAGATCAGATGATTGATGGCGGGTCGGCACGGATCGTCCGCCCTGATGAGGTGCGCAACCGTCTCGGTGTCAGCCGGGCGAAATTTGCAGATATGGTGGCCAAGGGTCAGTTCCCTAAACCGTTCACGATCATACCGGGTGGCCGTGCTGTCGGATGGTTGGACAGTGACGTCAACGTATGGATCGTGCAGCGTAGTAGCGTTGCGCAGGGGGCGCTAGCGTGACCAATTCCCGCAAACCGCCGCGCCAAGAACGTTGCGAGACCTGCCGCTATCTAAAGGTCGGACATCAAAGTTGGTACGAATGCCATCGTCATGAACCCCGAATCTCGATCAGCAGGGAATGCGACGATGAAGCGATCAAGCCTTTAAGTGTGTGGCCAAACGTTAGCCTAACGGATTGGTGCGGAGAATACGCGCCGGATATCCAGGGAGGTGGGAATGGCCACCGTTTCTGAATACATTGATCAGGGGATGGCCCTTTTGGGCATCCCTGCCCGCCAGAAGGGGCCGGTCACCAAGGGTTGGAACAAGGCGGAGAATGCTATCACTGATTCGGAAAGGGCGGCTGCGTTGACCGGTAATGTGGGCCTAGCGCACGCCTACAGTAACCCGCCCACTATGGCGCTGGACATTGACGACCTGCCGAAGGCTCGAACGTGGTTGGAAGAACGTGGCGTCGATCTTGACACTCTGCTTGATGCGAATGACGCTGTCCAAGTGTGCTCAGGGAGGCAAGGGCGCGCAAAGCTAATCTACCGCTTGCGAGGCGGTATGGCTCCGCTGCTTACAAAACAGATCACCGCCCCCGAAACTGGCGAGATGGTCCTTGAGCTCAGGTGCGCCAGTGCGAATGGCCTCACCGTGCAGGATGTCCTGCCTCCGTCGATCCACCCAGAAACTGGCTTGCCCTATACTTGGGGCGGGAAGGGTGATTGGCGGGCCATTCCGGTAATCCCCGATGCGCTGCTCGCCATTTGGTTGCAGGAATTGGTTGCTGGCCGGGGACCTCGAAAAACCTCAGCATCTGCCCGGACGGTTGATGCTACTCCGAGGCAGCGGGCGCGTGTTGCGGATATGCTTCGTCATGTATCCGCCGATTGCAGCTATGAGCTGTACCGGGACATGGTGTGGGCCATCCTCAGCCTTGGCTGGGATGATGGCGAGAGCATTGCGCAGGAGTGGTGCCTGACGGTGACCTGCCCCCCGAAAGATCCCTCGATCTGATGTAGAGTCTGCCCATTGGAAG
>NZ_JBAXOI010000036.1:0-15680 GCF_037133355.1 Novosphingobium sp.
CATCCACATCGTCTCAATCCGCCTGTGGACCCGCCAATTTGTCAACGCCTCCTAGTTACGTTCGCTAGACGACGCCACTGGGGCGGCCGCTCTATGTCGGGTTTTAGTGAGAAACTTGCCGCTGAATACGTTGAGAGGGATTGACCGGTAAGTCCCAGAGGAAGTCATCCCGACTGATAGCCGATGGTTCCTTGGGAATGGCCGCTTTTAGGATCAACAATCAGCATCTTGAAAAACGACAATCGGGGCGCAAAGCTGACGCACCGGTGTGACGTGCGGATCGTCCGCTATCCCGTTTTGCCGGTCTGAAAGGAGCCGTTCCGGATCGTCCACACGAGCCGATTAAGCGACCGCCTCTAAGCCCTTACGCTGAATGATCGATAGCAACCTAAGAGCTGGCCCACCTGGCCGTTTCTTGCCCCGCTCCCAGTCGGAAACAAGGTTCTTCGACACGTTGAGATAGCGCGCGAACACCGGTTGCGAGACGTGCTGCGCCTCGCGAATAGCCTTAATCTCATCTGCCTCTAGCGGTGTCGCGGGGGCAAGACATGCCTCGTCGAAGTCACGCAACGTGCGCTTGTCGATGGCCCCGGCCCCATGAAGCCCTTCCATCATCTCGTGGACGGCGGCCAGCGCCTCGCTCTTATAGGTCTTTGGCATCGTCAT
Organism: Novosphingobium sp.; assembly: GCF_037133355.1. Taxonomy (GTDB): domain Bacteria; phylum Pseudomonadota; class Alphaproteobacteria; order Sphingomonadales; family Sphingomonadaceae; genus Novosphingobium. The sequence goes on from NZ_JBAXOI010000036.1 coordinate 667, forward strand.
TCACCTCGAACAGTCTTTCTTCACGCACCTCGGTATCAATCTGCGCCTGCGTCAGCGCGAGCACGATTTTCGCGGCCTGTTTGTAAGTCCGCAACTCGACCGCGTTGAGATTGGCCTTGCTGCTCTTGGCAAATCCAAAAGCGAATATGGCCCGTTCCTCATGGCGGAAAAAGACCAGCGTGCGATAGCCGCCGGACTTGCCTCCGCCCTCGCGCGCGACGCGCTGCTTGATCAGGCCTCCGCCCAGATCGGCATCGATCAGGCCACCGTCCGCCTGTTCAACCGCCGCGACAAGCGCCGCATCGCTGATCCCTTCACGGCTCGCAAATTTCGCGAACCAGCGATTCTTGTAGATGCGGGTTTGCGGCTTACCGGTCATGAATCGGCAATCGTCTATCATACATAGTGTTACTGCTCAACAAACGATCTTCGCCCATCATATCGGCTATGAGGCACCCGATCCGTTCCGCCGCATCGAGAACGTGCCCATCATCAAGATGGGCATAGCGTGATGTCGTCTGCAATTTGGCATGGCCCAGCAGCTTGCCGATCATCGGCAGGGTTTCCGAGCGAGCGGCTGCGTGGCTGGCGAAGCTGTGCCGCAGGTCGTGTAGCCTGACGCCCGGCAAATTGGCCTCGACTTTCACATCTTGCCAGAACGGGGTGATGCTGCGGACGGGCCGGCGGGTCAGTTTGTTCCAGAATACCGGATCGGCGCCACCGCGCCGTTCGAGCGAGGCGAGCAGCATCCGTGCTTCGTCGCCCAGCCAGACGGTGCGCGGACCGGTCTTGCTGTCATGGAGGAGAAGCCTGCCACCCTTCACCTCGCTCCAAGTAAGATTGACGATCTCCGATAGGCGGCAACCCGTCAGCAGTAGCAAATAGATGATGGCGCTGTGAAGCGGCTGGGTTCGGGTCTTTTGGCTGAGCACTTCGCCCAATCTGGCAATCTCCTGATTGGACAGGAAGCGCTCGCACTTCCGGCGCTTGTTGGGCCGGATGTAAGAGCAGGGATTGCTTCCCTCGGGACGCATGCCCCAACGCTCGGCATGATTAAACATTGAACGCAGGATTTCGAAGCAGCGATTGCCCGCACCCGGGCCGCTATTGATTGACACCTTGTTGAACCACGTCAGCACATGCGCCTGCTCGATCTCGTCGATAAACATGCCGCTGAAGGCATCGGCGAGGTGCTTCCGGCGATAGCCGTTGTGGGTTTCGAGCGTGCGCGGCTTCCATCTCGCTGCGGACTGCTTCCAGTAAAGCGCAAGAAAATCATCGAAAGTCGGGACCTTTCTGGTTTGCTTACGCTTCGTCGCCGGGTCTTCACCGACCTGGGCGCGCAGCAGTATCCGCCGGGCGACGTTCAGGGCTTGCTGCTTGCTGAGCACGTTGGCGTTGCCCAGGGTGATGGTCCGGGTCACGCCGTTCATCAGTGCCTGAACGATGTAGGTGCTCCTCCCGGAGGCGTAGTGGCGCACACCGAACCCCGGCAGGCGTTCGGACCAGACGGTCCGGCGCGGCCTGCCGCGCGGTCGATCGCCGGGATCGAGCCAGCGCAGGGTTGCAAGATCATCGGCGATGATGCCGGCCAGCGAGACCCGGGTCATGCCGCAATCCCCAGGCACGCGGCGAGCGAGCCGGACACCCGCTTTGCCGCATCCGCGATCGCCTCATCAGCGAGGTGCGCATAGCGCTCGGTTGTCTCAGCAAGTGCATGGCCGAGGAGTTTGCCGATCACGACCAGCGAGATGCCATCGGCGATGGCGACCGACGCGAAGCTGTGGCGCAGGTCGTGCAAGCGAGCATCTGGCAGCGCCGCGTGCCGCCGTATCGCCTGCCACGGAACACTGAGCGCAATCGGTTTGTCGCCCTGCGGCGATGGGAAAACGAGGCCGACTTCGGCCTTGGTTGGCACCCTGTCGAGCACGGCTTGGGCCTGTCGATTGAGATAGATGACCTTTGCGCCGGTCTTGCTGTCCGGCAGCATCAAGCGCGGCGGCTGCACCCATTCCCAGCGGAGGCCGACGATTTCGCCATGCCGTGCACCGGTATAGATAAGCAACCGGATCGCTTTGACGGCAATTGGGTCACTTTCCTCGAATGCGCGGAGGCTCGCAGCAAGGCGATCGAACTCGCGGGCGCTGAGGAATCGCTCGACCAACTTCCGCTTGTATCGCGGCGTGCCCTTGCATGGGTTGGAGCCGCGCGGGCGCAGCCCCAGTTGCTCGGCATAACCCATCATCACCGACAGGATCGGGATCGTGCGGTTGAAGGCGCCCGGACGACCGGCCCAGCTGTCACGCCAGCGCAGTACATCCGTCTTGCGGATGGCGTCGATGCGCTGACGACCGAAGGCCCCGACGAGTTCTTTGAAGATCGAGCGCCGATTGCCCCTGCGTGTCGATGGCTTCCAGTGCCGGGCATAGTCATCCCAGAAGCGCGGTGCGTAGTCGGAAAACAGCATTCCGCCGCTGCCCTTGCCCTTGGTATTGACCTTTGGAGCGGCGGGCAGTCCGTCGAGTGAAGCCTTCGTGAGCTGTGCGCGTGCCAAAGCTCTCGCCTTCTCCGCGCGCATTTCAGGAGGTCTGCCGAGGGTTACTCGCTTCTGCTTGCCGCGCTGGCGGAACTGGACGAGCCAGCACTTCGCGCCGCTGGCAAAGACCCGCAAGCCGAACCCCGGCAACTCGGTATCCCACCAGAAGAACTCCTGCCCGACAACCTTGCGCCGGGCGATGTTCCCATTGAGTTTGACCTTCTCGCTTGTACTCTTGCCCCCACGCCACCGAGTCGATCCGGCGTTCCTGACCGCCTCTGACGTTACCACATGGCCATTCGTTGACATTGATCTTGCTCCTTCATAGAAGGAACAAATTCACGCTATCCCAATGGTTTATTTTCCATTGCTGTGACGCTGTCGCGTACGGTGTGCCCCCTTCCCCCCTTTTGCAGCGTTGTATCAAGCGCTCGGCATCATGGACAAACGGCAACTGGAAAGCAGGACTGCAGGAACCTCGGCTGCCTTCAGGCGCAGGCCTGAATGGGGAGCCCCGTTCAATCAGACGGTCCACATTTTGACTACGGCACCATGCGCCGTCCGATCCTTACAAATCACGAAAGGTGATGCGCCAATGCCGAACGAGTGACGAATGTCACTTCGCTTTCACACTACCGATGCTAAGCAAGATGGGCGACCCGAAGGGTACCATCCCGGTACCTTTGACCTAATCCCTGCCAAGTCTAAATGGCCTGGCAGGGTTTTTTCCGGGCACCGGGTAGCCGCCCCCCAGCTGGATTGAAGTCGGGCAGAACGCACCGGTGAACGAGCACAAAAAGAGGAGAGCGCCCTGGCGGACGCCCTCCCTGCCTGGTGCTGTGCATAAGCTAGAACTCGTCGCTCAATTTGCCCGGCACCGCATCGATCACACGGCCTTCGAGGTCAGCCGGGAGCCGACCGTAGTCGCCCTCGTCGAGGACCAGATAGCCTGTCTCGCCATCGGTCAGGATGTACTGCGTGAAGTAGCTGTGCTGGGCGCGGGCATGGGCCTGATCGAGAGCAGCGATCATGGCGCTGTCCTGTTGAACCATCCACCGAACTTCGGCCTGCGCTGCGGGTGCTGAAATGAACATGGGACTCTCCTCCTGATGACGATGCGTCGCATCAGGAAGTGCGCGGATGGGGCCGACGGGCCGGGTCAGGGACCGCGCTTAAGCGCGGCCGCGCAGCGGCGATGGGGGCAACGATTTTGTCGGGCTCGTCCCGGCAAAATGGTGGGGCCCCGTCGTCCTTGACGCGGCCCCAAAGGCGCCATCATGCTTGGCCACCTCTGCAAGAGAACCTTCCAACCTCTCGGAAAGCGGCGAGCGTCGGAACATCAGATCCCACATCTTGAAACGCCGCGCGGCAATGGCAAGATCATTAGCGGAGGGGTCCAACGGCCAGATCGAAAGGACCCTGATATGGCCCGGTCAAAACCCAGTGCACGCGACGCCCTCATCAAGCTTCGGGCCGAGCGTGAAGAACTCGTGAGCCGCGAGGCGCGCTTGCGCGAGGAGGCTGCTGCCGACCTCGGCAAGGTGCTCCTCGAATGCGGCGCTGAAGTGCTCGAGCCTGCGCAGCTGCGGCAGCTGCTGCGTGCTTCGATGACGCTTGGGATCGATGCCGCCATCGCGAGGCTCGCCCCTGCCTGACCACTGGCACGGCAGCGCGGGGGTTCGATGTCCCCGCGCTGCCGATTGCGCTTCAAGCAAAGAGAAGGCCCCGGCAGATTGCTCTGCCGGGGCCTTGTTCGAGAAGGATGCGCCCTTCAGTCTTCGTCGATATCGGGCGCGCTGTCGCCGGAGGTGCCGCGGCCCTTGGTGAGAAAATCGACCTTGTCGGCGATGATCTCGCAGCCATAGCGCTTGGTGCCGTCCTGGTCTTCCCACTGGGTGTAGTGGATGCGGCCCTCGACCGTCACCAGCTGGCCCTTGCTGCAGAACTTGGCGACGTTCTGGCCCAGGCCATTGAAGCAGGTGATCCGGTGGAATTCGCTGTCCTTGGCGGTGTAGCCGTTCTCGTCCTTGTAGGTCTTGCCGTCCTTGCGGGCGGGCCGGTCGGTCACGACCGAAAGGCTGGTGATGCTGGTCCCACCGGTGGTGGTGCGGGTTTCCAAGACGAACCAAACTCGTTGAGATAGAGTGCTGCTGCGATCTCGCGCATACCTTCGAAAGCGAGCATTGCCTGCTCGGCGCACTGCGCGCGTTCAACCTGGTTTTCGAGATCGTGGGTGTGAACCTCGGAGCCATCGCCGCTCGCCACGAGCGCGCGAACTTCGTCGGTTGCGCGGTCGAGAGCGCCGGACTTGCGCTCCGCAGCGCGGTGGAAGATGTTGACGAAGGCCCAGCCAAGGTCCTCGGCATCGGCTTCGAGCGCAGTGCCGGTCACCATCGCAAAAAGATCGGACCAGATTGCCTCGAGCGTTTGCGAAGCCGCTTCGTTCGAGGGAAAGTCTGTCATGGAAAGCGGCGCAGGGCCAATCGAGAAGCCGGATAGATCGAGCCCGGAAAGCTGGTCGGCGAAAGACGTGTGCATGGGAACCTCCTGACAGTTGCGAGACCGGCGAGGAGGAACATGGCCCTGCTGCCGGCGAGAGCCCGTCAGGGCCGGTCAAGGCTCGCACTGCACGCCCCCAATGGGGCGGAAACCCCCTTCGCCAGGCTGGCGCGGGCAGGCGCGCTGCAGGCGCGCCAACACGGGCCTGACGAAGGCGGGTTGCAGGGCGCAGGCGACCGGCCCAGGGCCTCTCTCGCCGCGGCGGCAGGGCATGATCTGGCCAAGTCAAAAACGGCTCAGGAAGACCAAAGCATTACCTGCCGGATGAGCGCTTCTGGCCTCGCGTCAGGCTAGCCCGAAATCCCCCGGCCGGAAGACGAACCGCTCCTGCGACGGCAGTGCGGCGCGCGCTGATAGACGGCCGTTCTCGAAGCGCAGATGCCACGTCCGGCGGATCGTGGGTTTGGGCGAGGCAAAGGCGGCAGGGTCGAGCAGGACCATATTGCAACGGCGCAGCGGGTCCCGCGCCGAGAGTGTCCGTATCAAGGCGATGCCCGCAGCGCGGGCGGCCGATGCGAGGTCCTGGCAGGCCGCGTAGTCGGCCGGATCAGTCCACCGTGCATCCTCGCTGGCAAACGGTTCGCGCGTCAGATCGAGGACTCTGGATGTCGCAATTTTGGCGGTGAAGCTGGTGTGCTCGGTGGTCGTCGCAGGCGGAACAAAGCCCGGAGACCGCAGATAGAAGCGCAGCCGCCAGAACGCCGTTTCGGCAATAGCGGTTGCCTCGGCTTCGCTCGCATAGAAGATGCCCGGCCGCTCGTTTGCCCGCCGGAAACGGCTCGCACTGCCATGGCCATAGCGGAATGGCGAGGCGAGGAGATAGTCGAGCCCGGCAGCGCTCTCAGGTAGCGGAGGCTTCACCGCATCGGCCAGATGCTCGAGCCGCTCCTGCGCCTCGCGGGTGTCCGCCAGACGGTCGGTCGAGATGCGGTGCTGCGCCTCTACCACGCGCCACACCTCTCCGCGCCAGGACGAGACCTCAGACGCGAGCGCGGTGGGCGTCCACATAGTCGCAAACGGTGATGAGGCCGCGGATGCTGTCGATCAAATCGACCGGACGCGCGGCGAGATCGAGGTTGGGTGTTGTGAGCCAGGACTTTGCTGCCTCGTCATCACTTCCAAGGAGGGCATCGAGACCCCGGAACAAGCGCAGGAGAAACTGGCCGGCCTCGAACGACTTGGACGCGGGATCTAGCAGGGTCGTCCCTGCCTTCAGCCGCGAGGCCGTGGCCTGTGACAAGCCCAGCACCGTGCCGAGCTTGACATTGGACATGTTCCAGAACTTGGCGATCCGGATGATCGCCGAAGTCAGGACTTCGGCATCGCTGGCAGCAAAAGCGGCTTTGGTAGCCATGGCACATATCCTTTCGATTGAATGGATATAGCGCTATTTCACTCAAATGAACACCCCTGAATTCAGGCCACCCGTTTGCGATAGACGCCCTCCCCGTTCGACATTTGGCCGAGGCAGTCGTAGTCGCCGAACAGCGCATCAAAGCGCGGCGCGATCTGCGCCAGCCAGCGGCGGGCACGGCCAGTTCTAGGATGGCGCCAGTCATTCTCCCAGTAGGGTCCATCCTCGCGCTCGGCCATCCACACGGCAACGAGGCTGCCGTAGATCGACATCCCGAAATCCGCATAGGCATTGCGCAGGAGGATGCGGTCTTCGCGGCCGCGCCAACCTTGCTGTGGCTCAAGCGATGGAAACGCCGCCCGTGCGCGCTCGACAAGATCTTCGCGCAGCCATTCGAGTTCGAAATCCCAGTCGCCATCGTCGTCGATGTCGAGCACCTGGAATGCGACGACCGCACCGGCGGGGTAGCTGACAGACCGTCCCATCGACCCTCTCCCCTCAGGCGGCCAGCGCGTCGGCGGTGTCATCGCCGAGCGCATCGCTGATGTCTTCGCTGTCGCCAGCGAGGGTGGAACGGCCGCCAAGCTTCAGCAGCAGACTGGCCGCTTCCTCTGCACGCGCCGCCGCTGTCAGGATCGCGCGGTCGTCGTCCTTGAGGAGTTTGAGCCAGTGCTCGATGTAGCTGGCATGGCTATCGAGATGCGCCACCGGAAGGCCAAGCTCGGCCCCGAGCATCGCGCTCGACAGCTCCGCGATCAGCTCCTCGGCGGCATAGGCTGCACTCCCGAAGCGGTTCTTGAGATCGCGGCCCAAACGGCTGTGATGTCCGGTCCAATGCGACATCTCGTGTGCGAGCGTCGCATAGTAGTGGTCGAAGCCCGTGAACAGGCTTGCCGGGGGCATCGTGATCCGGTCGATGCCGGGCTCGTAGTAGGCCTCAGAGCCCGCGTTCCGGAGGTTGGCCGGGATTGCCGCAAAGAACCGGTCGAGGTCGTCTTCGCGGCCTGCCGGCTCGACGAGCTCCAGCGACGCGGCGGGTTGGAAGTACGCCGGCAAGCCTTCGACCTGGTCGGCATTGAAGACCGGGTAAGACTTGAGCACGCGGCGCGCTTCCTCGCTGCGCTCGCCCGTGTCCGGCGCTTCGACCTCCTTGGTGTAGCTCTTGTAGAAGATCGCGATCGTCGACTTCTCGCCCTTGCGGACTTGTCCGCCGAGTTCCTGCGCCTGGCGGTAGGTCATCCAGAATGGCGAGGCGTAACCGCACATGTCGGCGACCATCCACAGCCAGAAACAGTTCATGCCGCGATAGGGAATCCCGCAGGCCCTGAGGGGCCGTGAGACGGGAACGCCGCGCCAGGGCTGAACCCAAGGCTTGGTTCCTGCCTCGAGCCGGGCGATGATTTCCTGGGTGATACGAGCGGCGGGCGAGATGGCACTGCGCTCGCGAGAACGGAACTGGGTCATGGGGCTTCTCCTGATCGGTATCCCCGTGGGCGCTCCTGCCCACGGCTTCCGCCCCCAAGGGCGCCTCCTCTCCTCTGACTGAAAAGAAGAAGCCGCCCCTCGGGATAGGCCCGAGGGACGGCTTCGAGGTGCGCAACTGTCAGCCTGTCAGGAGGAGGTCAGGCTGCCAGATCGCGGGGGGACTCATCAGCGTGTTCAAGCTCAGGGACGGCGTCCGAACCATCGCTGACCGGGTCACCGGGCAGCGGTTCAGACGGAGCGGCATGTTCGTCACCTGCGGCGAGGCTCCTGAACCGCATCACATCCGGCACCCAGGCAAGCGCGCGTTCGCGTTCCGCAACTTCGGCAATCGTCGCTCCGGCAAAGATGCGCTCGGCGCTGGCAGCCAGATCCGCCTTCTTGACCGAGACGTAGCGGGCCGCGAGTTCAGCGCCGCCGACTTCGCCGAGCGCTTCGAGGATCACCTGCTTCGGCACCCGGTCGAAGAAGTTCGCGGCTGTAGGGCGCCACCACTGCGCGATATCGATGCCCATCAGCGCGCCGAGATGATCCTGGAACGGGATCCGGCGCTCGCCGCTCATGTTGAGACTGGCCTCGAGCGAGCGCGCAACGACGTGCCCGAGCCACGCCGCACGGGCCTCGTCGCCAAGCGAGCGGAACCGGTCGAAGCGCTCGCGCTGATCGGAACCGGCGCGCCAGCTTTCATCGAGCGCGGAGCGAAGTTCGGCAAGCGCGCCGGTCGCGGCCGCATCGGCGGGCTCGAAACCGACCAGCGGACCGTTTGGCACGCCGCCCCGGATGGTCGACGCACTGCGCGCCTGCCAGTCGTGGGAGTCGGCATCGGCGAGCGTGAAGACCATGACGTCGAGTGCGAGCGCCGGGTCCGATGCCAGATGCAGCGCAAGCACGTCGCGGCGCTGCATCGCGAGTTCGTCGACAAGCCGCCGCGAGAGCGTCGCGCGGCGCGGTCCCGCCTCGCCCTCGGAGCTGACCACTTCGACGCCGTCGCCATCGACCTGTGCCGATTGCTCCCGCTCGCCATAGAAGACCGGCTGGAGCACGGGCGTACCCTCGCGCGAGAGAGTGAGGATCATGCCTGCCGAACCCTTCTGCTCCTCAGGCAGGACCGGCTTGCGGCTGCGGATGTCCTGTGTCTCGCGTTCGATCGCCGCGATGGCCGCTTCTGCGGCTTCGACCGCTTCGGGTGCGCTCTCCCCATCCTCGAGGATCGCGGCGTGTTCGTCCCACGAAGCATCGAGCTCTTCCAACCGGGTCATTTCGGCTTCGCTGAGCGGCGCAGGCTCCGCCGGCAGCCGCACCAGACCCTCGACAAGATCGTGGCTGGCATAGGGATCGAGCGTCGGCTTGACCCACGCCACGCCGTGCTCCGCAGCGAGTGCGCGGGCCTCCTCTTCCATCTTCGCAGCAGCGAGCGTTTCCAGCAGCGAGACATCGACCCAGGTCTCAGTGTCCGCATCGTCGAAGAGTTCGCGCTCGATCCGGCCGCCAGCCGCCAGGTATGCCTCGCGCCCGACAAGTCTGGCCCGGGGATCATTGCCGCGCACCGTTCCGGTGAGCACCATCCGCCGGATGCTGTCGGCGTTCGGCGCGTAGTAGGCACCGGACACCTCGGAGAAGACGCGTGCCTGGATCTGCTGGTCCGACGTCGCGCCATAGGCCTTGGCCATGTCGAGCGTGATCTCTCCGGCCGCCAGTGCCTCGAAGACGACTGGAGCCAGTGTAGCGAGGCGCAGGCGCCCTTCAACGAAGCGAACGGTGAGACCGAAGCGGCGCGCGACCTGTTCGGTGCTCGCGCCGCCCTCCATGAGCGCGGCGAAGGCCTGCGCTTCATCGGCAGGGTTCATGGCGAGGCGGTGGAAGTTCTCCGCGAGGCTCGCTTCGGGCGCGGTTTCGTTGTCGGCGCTGAGCACAAGGCACGTGACCTGATGGTCGCGCGGCAACACCTTATCGTCGACCAGTGCGAGCATTGCGCGGCGGCGGCGTTCGCCGGCTTCGACTTCGAACCGGCCCTTGGGCGCGGCCCGGACCACGAGGTTCTGCAGCAGGCCGTGTGCGGCAATGCTGGCCTTCAGCTCGACATCAGCGACAGGATCGCCATGGCGGCGGACATTGCGGGGGGATGCAACAAGTTTGCCGAGAGGAATAGTCTGGAACATCGGTTTCACTCCTGAAAATGAGCTGTTCGCGTGCGCCGACCATCGACGCCTGACAGGCTCAATCAGGGCAAAGCCCCCTCCCCTCTTGGTCTATGGAAGTACGGCTGTGATCACGGCTTTGAACCAGCTTTGGCGAATTGTGGGACGAAGCCGTCTTTCTGTGGCAACCTGTACAATGACAGGTTCCTTGCCAATACCCGACACCCATCGTTCGAATGACTGGCGAAGTGACCGTGGCCGGTCCTGTCCGGACAGTTGGGACTGAACCGGAAACGCGGCACATCAAGTTGTAAACCAGTGGAACTTCCCATAGCTTGACCGGATTGGAGCAGGATAAAGACGTGCGTGCGAAACCACAGGCCGGGCTTGGTCCGGGAAGCGCAGCAACCGAGGGTTTCGACCTTCTGATCGACGGGCAGTGGCAAGCGGCCGAAGGAGGGGCGACCTTTGCCGCCCATGATCCTTATCTCGAACAGGATTGGGGGCACATCGCCGAAGCCTCGCCCGCCGATGTGGACAGGGCGGTCGCCGCGGCCCGGCGCGCTTTCGGGGATGGACGATGGTCGGGCTTGCTGGCGGCTGAGCGCGCGCGGATCATGCTGCGGCTGGCTGACCTCATCGAACGTGATGCGGAACAGTTGACCCGCCAGCAGATTTTCGAGAACGGCAAACTCATGTCGGAAATGCGCCCCGGAACGCTGGGGCTTGCGGGCGATTGCCGGTTCTTTGCAGGGCTGGCCGAAACGCATGGCGGCGCAACCGTGCCGTCGGCTCGTCCCGGTTTCACGACCTTCACGCTGAAGGAACCCATCGGCGTGGTGGGCGCGATCACACCCTGGAACACGCCGCTTGGGCTGCTTGGCTGGAAGCTGTTTCCCGCGCTGGCCGCGGGCAATACGATTGTGGTCAAACCCTCCGAAGTGACACCGACTTCCACGCTCATGCTGGCGGCCCTCTGCGAGGAAGCCGGCATTCCGGGCGGTGTGGTGAATGTTGTGACCGGTGGGCGAGAGACCGGCGCCGCGCTCGTGGAGCATCCCGATGTCAGCAAGATCGCGTTCACCGGCTCGACCGCGACCGGACAGCAGATTGCCGCGCGCGCGGCGCTTCGCAGCGCGCGCGTCACGCTGGAAATGGGCGGCAAATCGCCGCAGGTAATCTTTGCCGACGCTGATCTCGATCAGGCCGTTAACGGGGTCATGGCCGGCATCTTCGCCGCGACCGGGCAGAGCTGCATGGCCGGGTCGCGCGTGCTGGTCGAGGAACCGGTGTTTGACCGCTTCTGCGAGATGCTGGCGGCGCGTGGCAGTGCGATGATCCCCGGCGATCCGCTCGATCCGGCCTCGCAGCTCGGGCCGCTGGCCTCGCGCGCGCAGCTGGACAAGGTTCTGGCCTATTTCGAGATCGCGCGGGCAGAAGGGCTCGATTGCGTCACGGGCGGCCACAGGCTCGATCGGCGGGGCTATTTCGTCGCGCCCACGGTCTACCGTGATGTTCCGCAAGGCAGCCGCATCGCGCGCGAGGAGATTTTCGGTCCCGTCGCGGCGGTGATGCGCTTCAACGGCGAGGACGAGGCCGTCCGGATCGCCAATGATTCCCGCTATGGCTTGGCCGCCGGCATCTGGACCGAAGACCTGCGCCGCGCGCACCGTCTGGTCCACCGGATCCGCGCCGGGACCGTGTGGGTGAACAACTACCGCATCATCGGCCACACGCTGCCGTTCGGCGGCTATGGCGCGAGCGGGATCGGCCGCGAAATGGGCCGCGACGCGCTGGAGGCCTATAGCGAGACCAAGAGCGTATGGATCGACCTCGGCAACCGGATCGAGTTCAAGACAGGGCATGGGGAGATGCAGGGTGCAGTATGATCTGGTTGTTATCGGTTGCGGTGCCGGGGGTTTGGCCGGCGCGGTATCCTATGCCGAGGAAGCGGGGCCAGATGCGCGCATTGCCGTGTTGGAACGCGCAAGCCGCGAGGAGCGCGGGGGCGCCACCCGCTGGACCAGCAGCTGGTTTCGCATCACTGCAGACCGCCAGCTCGATCCGGCCTTTATCGGGATGATGGAGCGCCTTGGCGAAGGCAAGGCCGATCTCGATTACTGCCGCACCTATGCCGGCGAGGTACCGGCTACGTTCGACTTCCTCGACCGGAATGCGGTGCCCTGGGTCTATTTCGAGCAGCCCTTCGCCAATCGCAACACGGGCGGCGGCCTTGCCATGCCGGTGCCGGGCGGGGTGGCGATCGTCGATACGCTGGCCGCGAAGGTAGACGACCTGCCCAATGCCGCGATCCTCTACGAGACCGCGGCCGTGCGGCTCGAGGCGGACGCGAGCGGCCGTGTCACCGGCGTGCAGGTCCGTGGGCCCGGGGGCGAGCAGTTGCTCCATGCCAGGGCTGTGCTGATCGCCTGTGGCGGTTTCGAAGGCGCGCCGGACATGCTGGCCGATCATCTGGGACCTCGCGGCGCCGAACTGCCCGTCATCGCGCCGACTCTGGTCAACAATCGAGGGGACGGCATCCGCCTGACCCGGCCGCTGGGAGGAGCAGTTGCCGGCCAGTTCGACATGTTTCACGGCGAACCCGTCGATACCCGCTCGGCCAAGCCCGACGCGGTGATCTACGGCTACCCCTTCGGCATCCTCGTGAACCGGCATGGCCAGCGCTTCTTTGACGAGGGCCAGGACAGTTTCGACGCGACGTTCGAGCGGCTCGGGTACGAGATCTGGGCCAATCAGGAGCAGCAGGCCTGGTTCATCGGCGAGAAGGCCATCCTCGACTGGCCACATGTCGCCGATATCATGCTGACCGACCAGCCGCCGGTGGAAGCCGAAACGATCGAAGTGCTGGCCGACAAGCTTGGACTTGCTCCGCAGGCGCTGGCGGCAACCGTGGCCGCCTACAATGCCGCCATCCAGCCGGGAGAAACCGACCGCACCATCCGCGACCGCAAGCGGACCGAGGGCATAACCCCGCCCAAGTCCAACTGGGCCACACCGATCCGGCAAGGCCCCTTCATCGGCTACCCGCTGACGACGGCGATCACTTTTACTTTCGGCGGCATCAGCTCCGATGCTCGCGCGCGGGTGCTGCGCGAGGATGGCAGCCCGATCCCCGGGCTCTATGCCGCGGGCGAAGTGACCGGCCTCTACTACAGGGAATATCCGGCGGGCACCTCGGTGCTGCGCGCGCTGACCTTCGGGCGGATCGCCGCGCGCGAAGCGGCGGCGGAAGGCTGACATGACCGACATTCTCCACTGCGCCGAAATGCCCTGGGGCGAAAGCCTCGTTGCCCAGCGCGGCCCGACCGAGGGCATGGCGCACAAGCGACTGTTCGAAGGCGAGGAAAGCAGCCCTGACAACTATATGCTGGTGATGTCGCAGGAACCCAAAACGTACTTTTCCCCGCGCCATCGCCACCCCTGGGACCAGATCCGCTTCTGTCTTCAGGGCAAGATCCCGATTGCCAAGGGCCTCCATATCGAAGGCGGCGAGATCGGCTATTTCCCGGAAAGCGCGCATTATGGCCCGCAGGAAGGCGGCGAGGACCGGATCGTCCTGCTGCTCCAGTTCGGCGGTGCGAGCGGACAGGGTTTCATCGGCCCTGACCGGCTGAAGCAGGCCCGGCTGGAAATGGAACGGTCGGGCACCTTCGAGAAGGGTGTCTACACGGCCGAGCGGGATGGGCAGCGCGTCAACCGCGATGCCTATGAAGCGGTATGGGCGCATGTGAAGGGCGCGCCGCCCGCCTATGTCTCGCCCGCCTACAAGGCACCGATCGTGATGCGACCGGAAGCGCTGCGATGGAAGCCCTCGGCAGATCGCGGTGTTGCGCACAAGGCCATCGGCGTCTTCCCGCACCGCGGCCTCACCATTCAGGGCATCAAGCTCGATGCTGGTTCGGCAATGGAGCTGGCACCGGTCGAAGTCATGCGATTCCTGTTTGTCACAGAGGGATGCGGGGCTCTGGACGGAAGAGAGCTGAGGCGCTGGAGCGTTGTGCGACTGCTCCCAGGCGAAGACGGGGAGATCTCGGCGCAAAACAGCCTCGAAATTATGGAGCTTATCGTTGGAACGGTGGACAACCGTGCAGGATGACGGGACCGGAGTGACGGAAGCCGAGCGGATCCGCATGCCCAGTCGCTTCGCCAATGGCGGGCTCTCGCCCGGTTCAGGCCTTGGGCTTGCCATTGTTGCAGCGGTGATGGAACGCGGCGATGGAAGGTCGCACCGCGCGACTGACAATTCGGGCGAAGCAAACGGCAACTCCTGGCTGGATCTGCCGCTCGGCGATTGTCTAGGAAGCGACCGGCATTGGTCGAGTGCAGACTCGGCAGCGTATGATCAAGCGACAGGCGCTTGATCTGACAACCTGCTGACGATATCCGCAGCCCCCTCCAGCGGGACAAACAGCCGGGTCTGGAATCGGATGATCTCCGTGAAGCAGCCCTGGGCTTTGTACCAATCGAGCCGGCTGGCGGACCACCCGATAAGCTCAAGCCGCTGGGCGCTGTTGACGAGGCTGCGCTTGAGCATGAGCATCTCCCTCGCCTTGACCGGCATGGCACGGCCGCTCGTGAGAACCGCCGCTATGACGCTCTCGGGTGCAATCTCGGGTGCGACATCATGGCCGAGCGCATGGCAGATTTCGCCTACGGCATGCAGCGGGACCTCGCGGCCCAGCAGCGAGCGTCCATCGCTTGCAGAGATACGGCTCACCCGGACATAGTCGGTTGGCAGTTTGTCCCAGACCGGGAGCAGCAGGCCCGTGGCCAGATGCAGGCGCTCGCGCTTGAGCGAGGACAGAGCTTCGTCGACTTCGATTTGCCATGCGGCGCGAAAGGTCGGCTCATCGACCGGCTCCCAGCTGCTTGTAGGACTGTACGGACTCGCTGGACATCATTCATGCTGCTGACTGGCAGCCAG
>NZ_JBAXOI010000037.1:0-15092 GCF_037133355.1 Novosphingobium sp.
TATTTAACCGCTGGACTCTCGTTATGACTGAGGGACTGCCGGGGGGCAGGTCATCTAGTTTGGCATTGTCTGCCGCAAATGACTTGAGTGCAGAGATATCCGATTTGGACGATGAGCAATTTGACTATAAGAAAGAACTGAAGAGTGCAAAGTGGTGTAAGGCGATGGCTGCTCGTATATTAGCGCAGTACAAGAAAGATGTGGGGCGTAAGAAAGCAGATCCTGTGGCCAATATCTTAGGCAAGACCTTAATTAAGGCGGGATAGTCTTCAGCTGCCTCCTGCCGCAACAATCACCCCCGCTTTTCCCCCCGCCGAGCAACCGCACTCAACCCCTTCGTCAACTGCACCAACCCATTCAGCCGTGCCTCAGGCGAACCCCAGGCCCGGTTGATCACCAGCCTGTTATCCGGCCGCAGCTTTGCGGTGCCCTTCAGCCGGTCGATATAGGCGAAGAGGCCGGCGGGTTCGGGGAAGCTGTCGTTGTGGAAGCTGACGAGCGTGCCCTTGGCGCCGACGTCGATCTTGGCGATGTGGGCTTCGATGGCCTGGCGCTTGATCTCGATGAGCTTGAGGAGGTTTTGCGTCGGCACGGGGAGGGGGCCGAAGCGGTCGATCATTTCGGCGGCGAGGGCTTCGACCGCGTCGGCGCCTTCGGCGTCGTTCATGCGGCGGTAGAGCGCCATGCGCACGGCGAGATCGGGGACGTAGTCTTCCGGGATCATGATCGGGGCATCGACGGTGATCTGGGGGCTGAGGGCATTGCGTTCGCGGGCGAGGCCGATTTCGCCGGCCTTGGCGGCGACGATCGCGTCTTCGAGCATCGACTGGTAGAGTTCGAAGCCGACTTCGCGGACGTGGCCTGACTGTTCGTCGCCCAAGAGGTTGCCCGCGCCGCGGATATCGAGATCGTGGCTGGCGAGCTGGAAGCCGGCGCCGAGGCTATCGAGATCGCTGAGCACCTTGAGGCGCTTTTCGGCGACTTCGCTCAAGGCCTGGTTCTCTGGGAAGGTGAGGTAGGCATAGGCGCGCAGCTTGCCGCGCCCGACGCGGCCGCGCAGCTGGTAGAGCTGGGCGAGGCCGAAGCGGTCGGCGCGGTGGAGCACGATGGTGTTGGCGCTGGGGATATCGAGGCCGCTCTCGACGATGGTGGTCGAGAGGAGGACTTCGTAGCGCTTCTCGTAGAAGGCGCCCATGCGGTCTTCGACTTCGGTGGGGCTCATCTGGCCGTGCGCGGAGACGTAGCGGATTTCGGGCACGTTGAGGCGGAGCCATTCCTCGAGATCGGGCATGTCGGCGATTCGGGGGACGACGATGAAGCTCTGCCCGCCTCGCTGGTGTTCGCGCATCAGGGCCTCGCGCATGGTGACGTCGTCCCACGGCATGACGTAGGTGCGCACGGCGAGGCGGTCGACCGGCGGGGTCTGGATCGTGGAGAGTTCGCGCAGGCCCGACATCGCCATCTGCAGCGTGCGCGGGATGGGCGTGGCGGTGAGGGTGAGGACGTGGACGTCGGCCTTGAGTTCCTTGAGGCGCTCCTTGTGGACGACGCCGAAGCGCTGTTCCTCATCGACGATGACGAGGCCGAGGCGCTTGAAATCGAGGCCCTTGGACAGCAGCGCGTGGGTGCCGATGACGACATCGACGGTGCCGGCGGCAAGGCCTTCCTTGGTGACGGCGGCTTCCTTTGGGGGCACGAGGCGGCTGAGGCGGCCGACTTCGAGGGGGAAGCCGGCAAAGCGCTCGACGAAGGCGGTGTAGTGCTGGCGCGCGAGGAGCGTGGTGGGCGCGATGACGGCGACCTGCTTGCC
This sequence comes from Novosphingobium sp., assembly GCF_037133355.1. Classification (GTDB taxonomy): domain Bacteria; phylum Pseudomonadota; class Alphaproteobacteria; order Sphingomonadales; family Sphingomonadaceae; genus Novosphingobium. The sequence goes on from NZ_JBAXOI010000037.1 coordinate 1,811, forward strand.
GGCCATGGCGGCGACGAAGGCGGCGCGCAGGGCCACCTCGGTCTTGCCGAAGCCGACATCGCCGCAGACGAGGCGGTCCATCGGTTTGCCGGATGAGAGATCGGCGAGGACATCCTCGATGGCGCGTTCCTGATCGTCGGTCTCGGCCCAGGGGAAGCGGTCGACGAAGGGGCCGTAGCTGGCGGGATCGGGGGCGAGGGTATCGGCTTCGCGCAGGGCGCGCAGCGCGGCGGTCTGCATGAGCTGGCCGGCGATTTCGAGGATGCGCTCGCGCATCTTCGCCTTGCGGCGCTGCCAAGCCTCGCCGCCGAGACGGTCCAACTGGACGCCTTCGCTGTCGCTGCCGTAGCGGGAGAGGACATCGAGGTTTTCGACGGGGATGTAGAGCTTGTCGCCGCCCGCGTATTCGAGCTGGACGCAATCGTGCGGGCTGTCGCCCACCGCGATCGGCATGAGGCCGATGTAGCGGCCGATGCCGTGCTCCATGTGGACGACGAGATCGCCGGTGCCGAGCGCAGCGAGTTCGGCGAGGAAGGCGTCGGCATCCTTGCGCTTGCGCTTGGGGCGAACGAGCCGGTCGCCGAGGATGTCCTGTTCGGTGAGGACTTCGATGTCGCCGCTGGAGAAGCCTTGCTCGAGGGGCAAGACGACGGCGGCGGGCTTGCCGGTGGCGGCGGCACCGAGCGCTTCCTGCCAGGTTTCGGCGAGGATGGGCGGCGCTTTGCCGACATCGCCCAGCAGCGAGGCGAGGCGGCTGCGCGAACCGGAAGAGTAGGCGGCGATGATCGCCTTGTGGCCGCGCGTGGCGAGGGCGGCGAGGTGTTTGGCGGCGGCTTCGTAGATATTGGCGCCGGATGCACGTTCGGGGGCGAAATCGCGCGGGGGGCCGAAGCCGAAATCGAGGACGCGAGGGGATTCCGGCTCGGCGAACTGGCTCATGCGGTGGATGGGCCAGCCGATGGCGGCGCGGTCGAACTCGTCGCGGGCGAGGTAGAGCGCGGTTTCAGCGAGGGGGCGGTAGGTGGTGGCGCCGGCGCGCGAGGCGCTTTCGGCGCGGGCCTGGCGGTAGTCGGTGATGTCCGACAGGCGCTCCTCAGCGGCCTTGGCGGCGGCGGCATCGAGGAGGACGAGATCGCCCTCGGCGAAGTGGTCGAACAGGGTGACGAGGCGATCTTCGAGGAGCGGGAGCCAGTGCTCCATCCCGGCGAGGCGGCGACCGTCGGTTACCGCCTGATAGAGCGGATCGCTGGTGGCGTTGGCGCCGAACTGCTCGCGGTAGCGGGTGCGGAAGCGGCGGATCGAGTCCTCGTCGAGCAGGGCTTCGCTGGCGGGGAGCAGGAGGTGCGAGGTGACGGGCTGGACGGAGCGCTGGGTGGCCGGATCGAACAGGCGCATCGTCTCGATCTCGTCGCCGAAGAAATCGAGGCGCAGGCCGTGGGAGAGGCCGCTGGGCCAGAGATCGAAGACCGAGCCGCGCACGGCATATTCGCCCGCGTCCACCACGGTATCGACGCGGCTGTAGCCCTGGCGCTGGACGAGGGCGATCAGGGCATCGCGGGCGATCTCTTGCCCCACCCGCAGCGCGCGGACGGATTCGCGCACGCGGAACGGCGTGAGGGTGCGCTGGAGGACGGCGTTGATCGTGGTGACGAAGAGCTGCGGGCCCTCAAGCGGCTGCTGCAGCGCGTGCAGCGCGGCGAGGCGGCGGGCGCTGACTGCCATGGCGGGGGAGGCGCGGTCAAACGGGAGGCAGTCCCACGCGGGATACTCGGCGACGTCGAGTTCAGGCGCGAAGAACTGCGCGCTCTGGGTGACGGCGCGCATGGCGGCATCGTCGGCGGCGATGAAGATCGTGCGCTTGGGGCTTTTGGTTGTGGCGGCGGCGCGGGCCAGATCGGCAAGGACAAGCGGCTGCGCCCCGCGGGCAATCGAAGCGAGGGTGAGCGGCGTCGTGGCCGACAGGATGCGGGACGGATCGGGCATGCGAAAAGGCGTTTGCTACGTCAGCGCGGGATATCGACGTAGTCGAGGCGGCGCATGGCGTCCATCTCTGCACCGGCGAACTCTACCGGGACAGGCTGGGTGCCGAGCGCCCAGGCCATGATGTCGACGTCGTCTTCCTCGAGCAGCCGTTCGAACCAGCCGAGCGCGGGCTCGTCCCACTGCTTGTGGCGGACGTCGAAGAAGCAGCCGATCATGTAGTCCGCCTCACGCGTGCCGCGATGCCAAGCGCGGAATTTCATCCGGGCGAGGCGCGGGCTGAGGGGGGAGTCGGTTTCGGTCATAGCGGCGCCGATACGCGCTGTGGGGTGGGCGGGGCAAGCGCCAAGCCGGATGCCTGAAGGGCAAATTGGTTTCTCGCAGAGACGCAGAGGAGGCAGAGTGCGCGGAGATGAAATGGCAGGCCGAGGCGGGATCGTCTGACCGAGACTTTCCGGCTTACTGGTATGCAAGGCGGCTGCGCCGCAAACCCAGCCTCTCTGCGCGCTTCGCTTCCTTGGCGTCTCTGCGAGAAATCCTTGTTGAAACTCAGGCCCGCAAAGCCGCGAGGACTTCGGCGCCGGTCTTGCCGACGAGTTCCTTGGCGAGTTCGCGGCGCAGGACCTGTTTGAGCTGGCCGTGGTAATGCGGCCTGAGTTCGCCCAGCGTGCGCGGCGAGGCGATGATCACCAGATCGTGGATGCGGTGCGCCAGCACTTCGCCGTTGAGCCAGTGGACAACCGCTGCGCCGTGCTGCGCTTCGATCACCTGGCTTGCCGGATCGTGGCCGCTCATGTGGCCATGCTGCCCGCCCGAGGCGTGGCCGTGGAGATCGAGCGCGGTGCTCGCGTGGGCTTCGAGAACAGGCTCGGCCTCGCTGCCGGTGTTGCGCAGCAGGGTGAAATGCGCGCCGTCGACGAGGGCGATGATGGCGGCGTGGGGAATGAGCATCGGGGGGCCTTCCTGTTTCTGGCTGCGTCAGGATCAGTCCTGGGCCGATGGGAGCGGTGTGTCCATGCGCTGGATCAAATCGGCGAGGCGGTGGCGCTTGGCCGCCCGGGTGGATAAGGAAGACGCACGATGCGTCCCGAGCTGCTCAATCCGCTGTTTGCCGAAACCGAGGGCCTCAAGGGCGTGGGGCCGGGCCTTGCGCGGCCGCTCGCCAAGCTGGGGCTGACGCGCGTGCGCGACCTTGCCTACCACTTGCCCGACCGGTTCGTGGCGCGGCGGGCGGTGGCGAATCTCGATGAGGCGGCGATCGGCGAGCAGATCGTGATTGCGCTGACCCCGCGCGAGCACCGGTCAAGTTCGGCGCGGGGCCCCTACCGGATCATGGCCGAGGACGCGCTTGGCAACTATGTTGCCTTGGTCTGGTTCGGGCGGGCTTCCTACACCGCGAAAAAGCTGCTGCCGGTGGGCGAGAAGCGCTGGGTATCCGGGCGGCTCGACCAGTATGGGCAAGGTTGGCAGATCGTCCATCCCGATCATATTGCCGAAGACGGGGCCGGGGTGCTCGGCTCGCTCAACGAGCCGGTCTATCCGCTGACCGAGGGGCTGACGCAGGCGCGCGTACAGGCGCTGGTGCATCAGGCGCTGGGGCTGGTGCCGGACTTGCCCGAATGGATCGAGCCGGGACTGCTCGCGCAAATGGGCTGGCCAGCCTGGCGCGAGGCGCTGGGGACGGCGCACCGCCATGCCGATGCGTGCGCGCGTGACAGGCTGGCCTATGACGAACTTCTGGCCAACAGCCTTGCGCTCATGCTCGTCAAGGCGAGCAACCGGTCGCGCCGTTCGGTGCCGCTCAAGGGCGATGGCCGTCTGCGCGACAAGCTGCGACTGCCTTTTGCGCTGACAGGCGCGCAGACGCGTTCGGTGGGCGAGATCGAGAGCGACCTGGCGCAAGGCGCGCCGATGCTGCGGCTGCTGCAGGGCGATGTGGGATCAGGCAAGACAGCGGTGGCGCTGCACGCCATGCTGATTGCGGTGGAAGCAGGCGCACAGGCGGCGCTGCTGGCGCCGACCGAGATTCTGGCGCGTCAGCATGCGGAGACCTTGCAGCGCATGGCAGCGGGGACGGGGGTGACGATCGCGCTCCTCACGGGCCGTTCCTCGCAGCGCGGGGGCAGCCGCGCGCGTGAGGCGATCCTGATGGGACTGCTGGATGGCAGCATCGATATCTGCGTGGGGACGCACGCGATCTTTCAGGAGAGCGTGACCTACCGCAATCTGGCGCTGGTGGTGATCGACGAGCAGCACCGCTTCGGCGTTGGGCAGCGGCTGATGCTGACGCAGAAGGGCAAGGCGACGCCGCATTGCCTTGCGATGACGGCAACGCCGATCCCGCGCACTCTGACGCTGGCCCAATATGGCGAGATGGAAGTGTCCAAGCTCGACGAGATGCCGCCTGGAAGGCAGCCGATCGACACGCGGGTGGTGGCGCTGGAGCGCTTGCCCGATGTAGTGGATGGGCTGGCGCGGCATCTGGCGACCGGCGCACAGGCCTATTGGGTCTGCCCGATGGTGCGCGAACAGGAAACCGCCGATCTCGCGGCGGCGGAAGCCCGGTTTGCGGCGCTGGAGGCGCGGTTCGGCAAAGATGTCGTGCTGGTGCACGGGCAGCTTCGGCCCGAGGCCAAGGATGCGGCCATGGAGCGCTTTGTGCGCGGCGAGGCAAAGCTGCTGGTGGCGACCACGGTGATCGAAGTGGGCGTCGATGTACCGGCGGCGAGCCTGATGGTCATCGAGCAGGCCGAACGCTTCGGGCTGGCGCAGCTGCACCAGCTGCGCGGGCGGGTAGGACGCGGCTCGGCGCGCTCGACCTGCCTGCTGCTGCGCGGTGAGGCGCTTTCGGAGACCGGGCGTGAACGGCTCGCCCTGATGCGCGAGACGCAGGACGGTTTTCGTCTGGCCGAGGAGGACCTGCGCCTGCGCGGCGGGGGCGAGCTGCTCGGGACGCGGCAATCGGGCGATACGCCCTTTCGGGTAGCGGACTTTGAACAGATTGCCCGGCTGCTTCCCCTCGCGCATGACGATGCGCGGCTGCTGATGGAGCGCGACGGCGGGCTGGCTTCTCCAAGGGGAGAGGCGGCACGGGCGCTGCTCTACCTGTTCGAGCGCGACTGGGGCGTGCAGCTGCTGCGCGGCGGTTAAATCTGGAAGGACCCAAGTTGAAGCGTGTTTCTGAAGCGGCCCGGGCTTTGGGTTATGCAGGGCTTCTGCCGCAAGTTGCGGCGCTGCTGGCGGTGTTCAAGGGCGGCGAATGGGCGTGGACCGCGCTGGCGATGGCTTATGCCTATGCGGCGCTGATTTTCAGCTTTCTGGGCGGAGTGTGGTGGGGCATCGGCATCGCGCGGCCGGAAAGCCCGCGCTGGATTTTCCTCGCCGGCGTTGCGCCTTCGCTGATTGCATTGGCGCTGTGGTATCCATGGATGGCGGGGTGGACCTGGCCGGGACCGGAACTGCTAGTGCTGGGGGGCTGCATTGCGGCCTCGCCGCTGGTCGATCTGGGCGTGGGGCTGAAGCCGGAGGGTTGGCTGGCGCTGCGGCGCAATCTTTCAATTCTGCTGGGCACGCTTACCGTGCTGATTGGGCTCATGGCGGAGCGGGCTTCGGGAATTTGAAATTGCTTCGCTTCGCACGCGATGACGAAGGAGCGGTGCCATGTTCAGCAGGGAAGGGATGAGGCCTGAGCGGCCCGTTTTCCCCAAAAGGAAAGAAGTGGTCGGGGAAAGAGGATTCGAACCTCCGGCCCCTGCCTCCCGAAGACAGTGCTCTACCAGGCTGAGCTATTCCCCGACCGATCGTTCGCCCCCAGACACCCAAAAGCGGCTACCCGGAGGCGAGGCAGGGGCGCGCTATAGGCGGGGGATTCGAGGGTGACAAGCACCCTTTTTGCAAGAATTGCCGGTTCATGCCGCGCGGCTCAGCACGGCTGCACCGACCGGTCCTGCGGACGAAAGGCGGAAGCGGGCCACAAGTTCCTGCAGCGTTTCGGCCTCGCGTAGCAGGTTGTGGGCGGCTGCGTTGCTCTGCTCCACCATGGCGGCGTTCTGCTGGGTGACCTGATCGATCCGGCTGAAGCTGGCATTGACAGTGCCAAGCGCTTCCACCTGATCGGCTGCTTCGGCAGCGATGCCGCTGATCGCGCTGCCGATGCCGGTGACCCGCTCCACGATCGTACGCAGCACGGCGCCGGTTTCGCCGACAAGTTCGACGCCGGTTCCGACTTGCGCCGAGGACGCGCCGATCAGCGTCTTGATCTCCTGAGCGGCGTCCGCACTGCGCTGGGCAAGTGCGCGCACTTCATTGGCGACGACGGCAAAACCCTTGCCGGCATCGCCCGCGCGCGCGGCTTCGACCCCGGCGTTGAGGGCGAGGAGGTTGGTCTGGAAGGCGATGCCATCGATGATCGAGATGATCTGGGCGATTTCGCTGGAGGATTGCTCGATAGCAGTCATCGCCGCGATGGCGCGTTCGACCACCACGCCGCCGGTGGCGGCGTCGGCCTGGGCCTCGGCGGTGGTGCGGTTGACCGCCTCGGCGCGGGCTGCGGTCTTGCGGATGCCGGTGGCGAGCGAGGTCGTCGCCTCGCTGTTGGCCGAGATTGCGTTTGCCTGGCTTGCGGTGCGGTGGGCAAGGTCATCGGACGCACTGCGGATTTCAGAGGAGCCACTTGCGATCTGGCGAGCGGCGGCGGTGACTCGGCCAAGGAGCCCATCGAGATCGGAGGCGGCTTCGTTGAATGAGCGGCGGAGCGTTTCGTATGCGGGAGGGAAGGGATCGGTTATGCGCAGGGCAAGGTCGCCGCGGGCCATCGCCTCGAGCCGGGCGGCGACAGCGCCGATGACAGCGTTCTGCTCGGCGGCGGTGCGGGCGCGTTCGGCGCCGGCTTCGGCCTCGATGCGTTCGGCCTCGCAGCGCAGTTCGGCTTGGTGCTGGATGCGGCGTGCGACCTGTTCGCACAGCGCGACAAGGGCGCCGGTCTCCGCGACGACTACAACCGCGTGCAACAGGACGCGGACCAAGTCCGACCCGCCGGTCCAGACAATGCCCGGGGCGAGGAAGTTGGTGAGCAAGTGATGCACGGCGGTGAGACCGGCGGCGAGGATCACCGGGCGCCAATCGGCCATGGCGGCAAGCATGGCGAGCGCGGCGAAAAACGTCAGGTGAATATCGACCATCAATGGATGGCCGGACCACTGGTAGAGCGCGATCATCGGATAGGCCGCGATCGCGCTGCCCATGGCGAGGCGGGTCCCCGCATCGGTGCGGCCCTGGAAAACGAGCGCGAGCGGAATGGCGCCAACCGCCGCCGCCAGGAGGAGCGGAAGTAGGCCCGTATCGGCAAGGCTGGTGCCGACGCCGATGACGAGCACAGCAATAATGCAAGTGGCGGCAAGCAGCTTCAGGCCATTGCTTCGGACGGCGAGGAGTTCATCCATGGGGCGGGACTTCCCGGGGCTGGCAGAGGATGGAGGGAATGGAGATGGCAAGCGCACCTTCGTACAAGGCGCGCGCGCCGAGGCCGTGAGGCGGGGCAATTACGATCAGGCCGCCGAAGGGGCCATTGCCATTGAGTGCGGCACCATGGGCGAGCGCCCAATCGAGCGCGGCGTGATGCCGAGCCGGGACAAGCGGGAGATACCAGGCGGCAAGGCCGGGGCGGGGGGCAAGTTCGGCCACCGCGATGACGAGCGCGAGCACGGAAGCTTGCGCGGCGAGCGCGAGGCGGGGGCTGGCGGCGCAGGTGACCGGGGCGGCGGATGTGGCAGGCATGCAGCCGCCATAGTCTGATCCGGACTTAAGGGGCGGAAGGCCGACATTAGGGTTAACTGCGTATTCCGGGTGCTGGTCAGTGCGGCGGGACATGGTTAGACATCGGCAATGGCCAGTGCTGTATCCCCGACCCGAGTCCCGCCGCGCCACACCGCGGCCGCGCATCCCGAAATGCAGTACCTGGACCTAATGCGGCGCATCTGGGAGGAGGGGGACGAGCGGGTCGACCGCACGGGTGTGGGCACGCGTTCGGTGTTCGGGGCACAGCTGCGCTTCGATCTGGCGGATGGGGCGATGCCGCTGCTGACGACCAAGCGCGTCTACTGGAAGACGGCGACGCGGGAGTTCCTCTGGTTCCTGACCGGGGACACCAATATCCGTGAGCTTTGTGCGCAAGGGGTGGAAATCTGGACCGACTGGCCACTCGACACATATCGGCGCGAGACGGGCGAGGCGATCTCGCGTGCGGACTTTTCGGCGCGGATCGTGGCGGATGCGGAGTTTGCCGCGCGCTGGGGCGAGCTGGGGCCGGTCTATGGAAAGCAATGGACCGATTGGCCGGTCTATGCGCCGGCGGGGAACGGGCTGTTTGCGCGGCAGTCCAGCGGGATCAATCAGGTGGCCGAGGTGGTCGAGAGCCTGCGCCGGAACCCCGGAAGCCGGCGGCATATTGTCGAAGGCTGGAACGTGGCCGAACTCGACCAGATGGCGCTGCCGCCGTGCCACAAGACCTATCAGTTCCATGTGGCGGACGGGAAGCTCTCGGGTTTGCTCTATCAGCGCTCGTGCGATGTCGCGCTGGGGCTGCCGTTCAATCTGTGGGGCGGGGCGCTGTTTATCCGCATGCTGGCTCAGCAGTGCGATCTGGAGCCGGGCGAGCTGGTGTGGATGGGGGGCGATACGCATCTCTATCTGAACCACGCCGAGCTGGTCGAGGCGCAGCTGGCGCGTGTGCCCGAGGGGAGCCCTAGAATGAACATTCTGCGGCGGCCGGAAAGCATGTTTGGCTATCGGATCGAGGACTTCGAGGTGACGGGCTATGCCCCGCAGGCGCATATCGCAGCGCCTGTGGCGGTTTGATTGACTCGGAAAGTGCGGTGTAATATTGTTATGCAGTGAGCTAATAATGCGTCTTTGAACTGGGGCGCAGCGGGAGTGACAGATGCAGGCGTTTTGCGCATGACCGAGGCCCCGCGCACCAATCTTCCGCCGCTGGAACTGCATGTGCCCGAGCCGCGTTTCCGGCCGGGCGACGCGGTGGATTACAGCCATCTGGTGATACCGGCAGCAGGTGTGCAGGCAAGGCCGGACGAGGGCTGTGCGGCGAACGAGACGCATCCCTTGTGCCTCGATCTGGTGCGTGTGCTGGGCGAGGACAACAAGGCGGTCGGGCCGTGGGATCCGAAGCTCGATCCCGACAGCTTGCGGCGAATGCTGCGATTGATGGCGCTGACGCGGGCATTCGACGACCGGATGTATCGCGGGCAGCGGCAAGGCAAGACCAGCTTCTACATGAAGTGCACCGGCGAGGAAGCGACCTCGATCGCCCCGGCGATGGCGCTGGCGGCGGACGACATGGTGTTCCCGAGCTACCGCCAGCAGGGTATCCTGATCGCGCGCGGCTATCCGATGGTCGACATGATCAACCAGATCTATTCGAACAAGGCGGACAAGCTCAAAGGGCGGCAGCTGCCGATCATGTATTCGGCGAAGGAAGCTTCGTTCTTCTCGATCTCGGGCAATCTGGCCACGCAGTATCCGCAGGCCGTGGGCTGGGCGATGGCAAGCGCGATCAAGGGAGATACCCGGATTGCCGCGGCCTGGCTGGGCGAGGGCTCGACCGCGGAAGGGGACTTCCATTCGGCGATGACTTTCGCGGCGGTCTACAACGCGCCGGTGGTGTTCAATGTCGTCAACAACCAGTGGGCGATTTCGAGCTTCTCGGGCTTTGCCGGGGCGGAGCGGACGACCTTTGCGGCACGGGCGATCGGCTACGGGATCGCAGGCATCAGGGTCGACGGGAACGATCCGCTGGCGGTCTATGCGGCGGCGCGCTGGGCGGCGAACCGGGCTCGTGCGGGTGGCGGGCCGACCTTGATCGAGCACTTTACCTACCGGGCGGAGGGGCATTCCACTTCGGATGATCCGGGGCAGTACCGTTCGCAGGCCGAGCGCAGCGAATGGCCGCTCGGTGATCCGGTGACGCGTCTGGCGCGGCATCTGGAGGCCTTGGGTGAATGGACGCCAGAGGCGCATGCGGCGATGGATCTGGAATTGGCCGAGCAGGTGAAGGCTGCGGCCAAGGCAGCGGAAGCGAACGGCGTGCTGGGCCACGGGCTGCACCATCCGTTCCGCACGCTGTTTGAAGATGTGTTCGAGGAACTGCCCTGGCACCTCAAGGAGCAGAGCGAGCAGGCTATCCGCGAGCGCCGGATCAAATGGCCCGAGTGGAAGGAGGACGACTCGTGAGCGAGGCGCCTTCGCACAAGCGGCTCAACATGATCGAGGCGATCAACGACGCGCTCGATGTGATGATGGCGCGTGATGACAGCATTGTCGTGATGGGCGAGGATGTCGGCTATTTCGGCGGCGTGTTCCGCGCGACGGCGGGGCTGCAGAAGAAATTTGGCCGGACGCGGGTGTTCGACACGCCGATCAGCGAATGCGGGATCATCGGCGTGGCGGTGGGGATGGGGGCCTATGGGCTGCGGCCCGTGCCGGAAATCCAGTTTGCCGACTATATCTATCCGGGGCTGGATCAATTGGTCTCCGAAGCCGCGCGGCTGCGCTATCGTTCGGCGGGTGAGTTTACCGCGCCGATCACGGTGCGCTCACCCTTTGGCGGGGGCATCTTTGGCGGGCAGACGCATAGCCAGAGCCCGGAAGCGCTGTTCACGCATGTCGCGGGCCTCAAGACGGTGATCCCGAGCACGCCGCACGATGCCAAGGGGCTCCTCATCGCGGCGATCGAGGACAACGATCCGGTGATCTTCTTCGAGCCCAAGCGCATCTACAACGGGCCGTTCAACGGATACTACGACAAGCCGGTCGAGCCGTGGTCGCGGCATCCCGATGGCGCGGTACCGGAGGGCTATTACCGCATCGAACTCGGCAAGGCGCGGGTAGTGCGCGAGGGCGAGGCGATGACGGTGCTGGCCTATGGCACGATGGTCCATGTCGCCGAGGCAGTGCTGGCGGAGAAGGGGGTCGATGCCGAGATCATCGACCTGCGCACGCTCGTGCCGCTCGATATCGAGACGATCAACGCCTCGGTCGAGAAGACCGGGCGGTGCCTGATCGTGCATGAGGCGACGCGCACGGGCGGCTTCGGTGCGGAGCTGTCAGCGCTGGTGCAGGAGCGCTGCTTCTACAGCCTCGAGGCGCCGATCGAGCGCGTGACCGGGTTCGACACGCCTTATCCGCACAGCCTTGAATGGGCATATTTTCCGGGTCCGGTCCGCATTGGCGAGGCCGTTGACCGTCTTTTGAAGGCCTGACGCGATGGGGACTTTCACATTCCGCCTGCCCGATATCGGCGAAGGCATTGCCGAGGCCGAGATTGTCGCCTGGCATGTCGCGGTGGGCGACGTGGTGGCCGAGGATGGGCGCGTTGCCGACCTGATGACCGACAAGGCGACGGTCGAGATGGAAAGCCCGGTGAGCGGGCGGATCGTTTCGATTGCGGGCGAAGTGGGCGATGTGATCGCGATCGGCTCGCCGCTGGTGGTGATCGAGACCGAGGGGGATGAGGCTGAGGTTGGGGCTGAGGCTGAGGCTGAGGCTGAGGCTGAGGCTGGGGTTGAGGTTGCGTCTGGTCCGTTGACGGGCTCGGGACGAGCGGATGCTGTTGTAGAACCGGCTTTGGCTGAACCGTTGGTTGAGACGATTGCCGAACCGAAAAATGGGGACAGTCCCCATTTTTCGAAGGTCCTCGCCAGCCCTGCCGTTCGGGCGCGGGCGGCGGCGCTGGGGATCGATCTGGCTGAGGTGAAGCCTTCGGAAGAGGGCCGGGTGCGGCATGCCGACCTCGACCAGTTCCTCGCCTACAATGCGGGCGGCGGGTATCGCGCGGCGGGCGCGGCCCGTGCGGACGAAACGGTGCGGGTCATCGGCTTGCGCCGCAGGATCGCCGAGAACATGGCGGCCGCGAAGCGCAATATTCCGCATTTCACCTATGTCGAGGAATGCGACGTCACCGCGCTGGAGGCGATGCGGGCGCAGTTGAACGACGCGCGGGGCGCGAAGCCCAAGCTGACCATGCTTCCCCTGCTGATCACCGCGATCTGCCGGACTTTGCCCGACTTTCCCATGCTCAATGCGCGCTATGACGACGAAGCGGGCGTGGTGACGCGGCATGGCGCAGTGCATCTGGGCATGGCGACGCAGACATCGGGCGGGCTGATGGTGCCCGTTATCCGCGATGCGCAGGATCGCAACTTGTGGCAGCTGGCCAGCGAGATTGCGCGGCTTGCCGAGGCGGCGCGAATGGGGACGGCGACATCGGCCGAGCTTTCAGGATCGACGATCACGGTGACTTCGCTTGGCGCGCTCGGCGGTGTCGCGACGACGCCGGTGATCAACCGGCCGGAAGTGGCGATCATCGGGCCGAACCGCATTGTCGAGCGGCCGATGTTCGTTGCGGACGGGATGGGCGGTGAGCGCATCGAGAAGCGCAAGCTGATGAACATTTCCATCAGCTGCGACCACCGCGTGGTCGATGGCTGGGATGCGGCGAGCTATGTGCAGGCGCTGAAACGGCTGATCGAGACGCCGGTGCTGCTGCTGGCGGATTGATCCGCGCTTAGCGCACCACGCCGCGCCAGGTCATCTGGCCAGTGCCGGCAAGCGCCTGCGGGGCAGGGATGCGCCAGCGCAGGTGCGTGACGTCCTCGGGCATGGCGCGGCGGATCTGGCCGCCCGCCGTGCGCACGCTGAGCGCTTCGAGCGGGCCCCAGGAGCGGCCGCCATCGACCGAGACTTCCTCCGCGCCGTCTGCCGTGCCGGCAAACGCGATGCTGCGCGGCATGGGATTGGTGACGGTGAAGCCGGCGTCTTTGCGGCCGGTCCAGTTGACGACGAAGATCACCCGGTCGCCGGGACGCAGCTGGTCAGCGCGTTCGAGCACGCGGGCCGTGCGGCCGCCGGGCGCGGGCTGGAAGCGTTCGATAAAGACGTCGCTGGCGAACTGCACGCCGCCTGCCGCATGGGCTGCGGCCGGGACCATGGCGACCCCCGTTGCCACGCAGGCGATTACCGTTCTCATCATGCCACCGTCTTCCCCGGACGCCCCCTTGCGCCGTCTCTGCAAGGGTTTGGCACGAGTGCGGATAAAGTTTGGTTAATGGGGGATTGCCGGGGTTCCTGGCCATGCGCGGGACGAGCAGGGGGAGGATCGAGCGATCGGCAAAAAATTGGGGTGCGCTTGTTGACAGGGGCAGGCCTCTGCCATAGTGGCGCTGCTCCCAAGCGAGTTGCGGGTGTAGCTCAGTTGGTTAGAGTGCCGGCCTGTCACGCCGGAGGTCGCGGG
>NZ_JBAXOI010000038.1:0-14400 GCF_037133355.1 Novosphingobium sp.
ACAACAATGCCGAGGCTCTAATCGCAACCGGATGAAGGTTGGGGGTCACGTCAGTCCTTGCCGAAAAGAAAGATGAGGCTGCAGCCAAGGTGACCTTCCGCGAGGCGGCGCTGCAGTATCACCGCGAGAATGAAGCTCGCTTGGAAGAGTGCGATCTACAAGCGCCAATGGCTAGCGAGCCTTGAGAACTATGTGTTCCCGAAGCTGGGCAAGAAGCCGACCGGCAGCATCACGTCCGCTGATATCATCGCGGTGCTGAACCCGATCTGGCAGGATATCCCCGATACGGCCCGGCACGTGCGGAACAGGATCTGCACTGTGCTGGATTACGCGCACGCCAAGGGCTGGCGCTCGACGGAGGCGCCTTCGGGAAGTGGCAGCCTGAAAGCCGGACGCGGTCTGCCCAAGCAGATCAAGCAGCGGGAGAATCGCAAGGCGATGCCCTATGCAGAGTTGCCGAGTTTCCTCGTCGCGCTGCGCCGAAAGCCTACCTATGGACGACTGGCGCTGGAGTTGTTGATCCTGACAGCAACCCGCTCCCAGGAAGTCCGGCTTGCGACCTGGGATGAATTCGACCTCGACGCAAGGCTCTGGACCATTCCTGCCGAGCACATGAAGCGCTCGAAGGCCCACATGGTCCCGCTTTGCGACGAGGCACTTGCGGTCCTGGCCAAAGCCAATGCCTTGCGACAGGAGGGAACCAATGTGGCTTTTCCAGGGGTTGGCGGAAGACCGCTATCGGACATGTCGCTCCTCAAAGTGCTTCGCGACATGAGTGAGCCTCTTCATGTCCACGGCTTTCGATCGACCTTCACCGACTGGGCGGCAAACCATGGCTTTTCCGACGCTGTGGTTGAGGCGGCGCTCGCTCACAAGACGCCAGATGCGGTGCAGGCAGCATATCGTCGCACGACGTATCTGGGCACAAAGGACAAGCCTGGTGCTCGGGTTAAGCTGATGGAGGAATGGGGACGCTTTTGCCGTCCGGCGTAGCGTTGTGTCGCCCACGGCGTTGGCGAAACTTACACAGATGATCACGACTTCGGCATTGGTGTCGACTCTTGGGACAATGCCGCCATTCCCAAGCGACCTGTCAAACGACTGGTTTTGCCAAGAGCTGACAGCCAATTTTCCTCTGACCAGCAATGTAATTCGGAAGCACTTGCGCCGTCTTCTGTAGGCCTGACCCCAGGCGCATCAGCTAAGAATGCAAACCTTTGCCAATGCGAAGCACCCCGTCATATCCCGCCAGAATTGCGGTGCGCCACGGGCCGAAGCATCCATCAGGAAAGAGGTCAAACTTCAATTGGTTTGGATGGTGAGCCATTGTCACGAAGGTGAGCCGGATCAATCACTTCTCTTATGAGCTTGTACCGCCGAGCCCAATCTCACCGATCAAGCCGCAACGGCGGCGCGGTAGAGACTGGCTCCCGTGAAATCCGTGAACTCCAGCGCAAGGCCGCTGTTGCTAACGCTCATGGCAGCGAAACCGGAGCGCGACTTGCAGAATTTGGTGCCGTTGACCGCCGATACGGGGCGAACTTCCGAGCCTGCGCCGCAGCCGATGTAGTGCAGGCCATCGGTCTGGATATGCTGCAGGTCATGATCGTGGCCAAATAGATATGCTGTCACGCCGTGCCGGTGCAAAATCGGCAAGACCAGCTCCACCATTTCAGGTGTCTGGCCATGTCCGCTGCCGCCCGTGCGAATGGTGTGGTGCCCGGCCACAAGCTTCCAAAGCGCGGTGGAGGATGCCAGCGCTTTGTCGAGCCAGGCGCGCTGCGCCGCCACGTCCTGCGAGCCGACGTTGCGGGCGATGACGCTCTCCACCTTGTCCCGGTGCTGGTGGACAGTCGGCGAGGTGTCGATCACGAACAGGTCGATCTGGGGCATCCCCATGCTGGTTCCTGAGACCTGATAATAGCGCTGGGGCATGCGCCAGCGTTTGCTCGCCGCCGCATAGTCTAGCTGCGCCTGCGGGTTTCCGCGGTAGTCGTGGTTACCCAAAGCAACAAACCACGGCACCTGCAAAGCCGGATCGGTATACACTTGCTCATACGAGCTCTGCCATTGCGGATCGCGCACGGATTGGACGCCGTTGTCGTAGAAATTGTCGCCGACCGAGACGACGAAGTGGCTGCCCAGCGCCTCGGCGGTCCTTCCCATCTGCACCGCAACGTCGCGCTGATGCTGCGCGCCGTCGCGGCCCCAATCCCCGACCACCAGAAAACTTGCGGGCTTGTTCGGCTTGGCAAAGCTGGCGCGCGGCAGTGCCGCTGCGGCGGCCATGCCGGCCATGACGGCACGGCGATCGAGGGTGAACTTGCTCATGGCGCTCTCCCCGCATCACATGGGCATCAGAACTTGAGCTTGATGCCGCCTTCGAACGTTGCGTCATAGTACTCGCGCTGGATGGGGCGGTTGACGGTGCCCTCGTAGAACCGCAGCGGGGCATTGGTGAGGTTTTTGGCGTTGAAGTAGAGCTGCGCGTAGGGCGTCACGTCGTAGCTGCCGTTGAAATCCAGCGTGAAACGGTGGTCCTGAAACACGTCGAGGCTGCGTCTGTCGCCCACGCCGAACAGCACCTTCGATTCGTATTGTGCGGCGACGCGCGCCTTGACCGCACCGTGCTCGTAGAACACCGCCGCGTTGGCCGCGAACTTGAACGTACCTGGCAGTTCGACGCTGCCTTCGCCTTCGCGCAGATCGACCTTGGCATCGACATAGGTCGCGTTGGCGTCGATCCCGAAGCCGTCGAGCAGCGCGGGGAGTCCGCGGAACTTGTCGACGAACGAAGCCTCGATCCCGCGCGCATGCGCGCCGCCGACATTGGCATACGTCGAAAGCGTCGCAATGCCCGTGATGCCCGGATAGCGCCCGCGCGCCGTGCGGGTGACGATGTAGTTGCGCAACTCCTTGTCGAACGCGCCGATCGCGATAATGCCGCTGCCCGGCAGGTAGTATTCCAGCGCGAGATCGAAATTGTTCGACATCATCGGCTTGAGGTTCGGGTTCCCGGTCGAGACCGAGCCGCCGCCGACATCGACGCTGGAGGACTGGATCGTCTGGTAGAAGCCGGGGCGGGCAATACCGGTCGACCAGGTGCCCCGCGCCACCAGGTTCTGGGCCAGATCGTAGCGCAGCTGGATGGTCGGGAATGCGTTGGTGTAAGTCTGTGTGGTCGCGGCGGGCACATAGCGGATTGCGCCGCCCGCATCGGTGATTTTAGCGATGCCCGAATAGCGCGCGCTGGTATGCTCGACCCGCACACCCGCGAGCAGGCCAAGCGCGCCGAACGTGGCCTTGTACTGCGCGAAGCCCGCGATCACGTCTTCCTTGTCGTCAAAGAAGCCGCCGGCGTTGCGCGAGAGATCGCGCTTGAGGTTGCGGTCGAACAGCGCCGGGCTGCTGTTCAGCAAGGCACTGAGCTTCTGGCCGTCGAGGTCGGGGCCGATGTTGTAGGCGTTGTAGAAGCTGGTGATCGGCGCGCCTTGCGTAAAGCCGCCCATGCCCAGCGCAGGGCCATTGTAGCCGTAGGTATAGCTCATCGGCATGGCGGTCTTCTGGCGGAAGCGCAGTTTGCTGCCGATTTTCAGCTCGTCGTCCGCGGCAAAACCCAGCGGCATGGCGAGGTTCGAGGAGAAGCTCCACTCGCGGTCCCGGTCATGCTCGGTGGCATTGCTGATCCCGTCGAGCGTGTAGTTCGCCGGATCGGCAATGTCCGCACCCGTCACCGTGTACTTGGGGTGGTTCGGATCGGTGGTGTTGTCGTACTTGATGCCGAGGCCCGAGGGCCCGGCGAAGGTCGTGTTGTAGTCGTAGTACTTGTCGTAGGTGGCGCGGCTGAAGGCGCCGAACCAGTTGAAGGTCACGGTGTCGAAGTGGTGGTCGCCGCCAACCTGCACCACGAGATTGCGGTGCGCTTCGTCCTCATCACGCAAGGTCTTGACGGTCGAGCCGCCGGTTACGACGAAGCCGTTGGCATTGGCGGGATCGACCACCACACCATCGGCCAGGCCGTCGATCTCGAGCCGGTTGCGGTGGACGGTTTCGTTGTACCCGGCGAAGCTGGCGCGGGCATAGAGCCGGTTGTCGGCATCAGGGGTGAAATCGAGTTCGCCCGAATAGCCAAAGCGCTTGCGGTTGTACTGGTAGCGGCGCAGCTCAAGCGCATCGAACGCCTTGTCAGGGGTGTTCGGCTGGTCGTCGATATAGGCGGCTTCGATATCATCGAAGCCGCGCTTGTCGTTGTAGAGGAACTGGCTGAGCACGAACGAGAAGGGCGCATCGCCCGAAGCGTTCTTGCCGCCGAAGGGGGCGCCGATCACGACCTCGTCGCGGTAGAAGCCCTTGTTGCGCGCGGTCTGGACGCCGCCGCCCAGAACGACTTCAGCATAGGGTTTCGTGTGGCCGATCGCGGTGCGCGGGGTCAGCTCGACCGAGCCGCCGATGCCTTCGGCCTCATGATCGGGCAGGCCGGTCTTGATCACGCTGAGCCGGTCGATCGCGCCGATCGGCACGGTGTCAAATTCCACCGCGCGGCCGGCCGAGTTGAAATAGGTCCCGCCCGGCTGGGTGTTGAGCAGGACCACACCGCCGAAAGTCGCACCGTTGAAGTTGCCGTCGAGCCCGCGAATGTTGACGAAGCGGCCTTCCGCCGTGTCGATCGAAAGCGAGACGCCGGGCACGCGGCTGATCGCCTCGGCCGCGTTGATATCGGGATACTTGGCGATGGTTTCGGCCGACTGGATGTTGACGATGTTGATCGCCTTGAGCTGCTCTTCGCGCGCGGCGTCAGCGCGGCGGGCGGTGACAATGATGTCTTGCGAGGAAGGCGCAGCGGCTTCGCTGGCCGCGTCCTCAGCCAGCGCAGGCACCGCGACAAAGGATGCCAATATCGTCGAGACAAGCGCCATCGTCCGGATTTTCATCACGAAAATTCCCCATAGTTGCTGCAATTTGAAGGTCTGAAAGGCGAACTTGCTGCGCCTGCGAAATCTTCGATGCTGCCGTTATGTGAAGCTTCCGCGACATTCGGGTGCGCGCTGGCCAAGGTTGGGAACATTTAATCTGGCGCGGAACCATCCTGACCTCGCCAGCCAACTCCGCGGCCTATTTCGGCGATACTATGGCAACATGAAACGTGCCCGGAATGGCAACAGGGCGACCACCGGCAGTGGCTGGCGGGCCGAAATGCGCCGTCGGCAGATAGAGTTTGCCCGATGCCGGGTCGAGCGCGCCGGTCCGGGCACCCTGTTCGCTGGCGATGGTGCCGACCACGGCCGCGCCCTTCGCTCCGTCCAGCGCGATCACGCTGATAGTGCCGCTGCTGCCGCACGGGATGAAGGCCAGCCGCCGCGCGGTGTCCATGATCACGGCGTCCGGACCTTTGCCGATATCCAGCAGGCCGACGATACGCCGGCTCTGGGCATCGATAACCACGGCCTTGCCATTGGCGCAGGCGCTGATCAGCTGGTGCGTGGCGGCGTCGTAACCGAGCCCGGTCGGGCCTTCGCAGCCCGGCATGGGAATCGCCTTACCAACCTTTTGCGTGCCCAGATCGGCGATCTCGATTTCGTTGAGGTCTTCGTTATTGACGAAAAGAGTCTTGCCTTCACCCATAACGCCGAATTCCAGCCCGGCCTTGAGCGTGATCGTGCCGACGACCTTTTGCGCGGCGACATCGATGATCGAGACTGTTCCGTCTTTCGCATTCATCACCACCGCATGTCCGGTTGCGGTGTCGTAAAAGGCGGCGTCGGGGTCGCTGCCCACGGCGATTTTGGCAATCTCATGGCCATCGGCGGTATCAAGCAAGCGGACACTGTCGTCATGCGCGCTGGAGACAAGCAGCATGTTCTTGCCGGGGATCGGAACAACCGCGTGCGCCTTCGCGATCTTGCCGAGCGAGCGGACGGCGTTTCCGTTTGCCAGATCGACCGCCATCGCCGCATCGCCATGCGCGACATAAAGCGTGTGCGATGCCGGATCGACGCTGGCATAGTCCCACCCTCCGTCCGGCCCCGCGATCGCTCCTGTA
This sequence comes from Novosphingobium sp., assembly GCF_037133355.1. Classification (GTDB taxonomy): domain Bacteria; phylum Pseudomonadota; class Alphaproteobacteria; order Sphingomonadales; family Sphingomonadaceae; genus Novosphingobium. Next base: position 6,041 of record NZ_JBAXOI010000038.1, read on the forward strand.
ACTTCGTAGGAGGGTTCGTTGGTGGCAGCGACCAGCGCGACCGCAGCGATAGACACAAGCAGGTGAGACAGGCGGATAGGGCGCATGGAAGTTCTCGCATCCGGAGGGATATCATCACCGCGTGAATGCCTTGCCCACCCGGCGCTTGCCAGCAGCGATCACCAACCCGTCGCTACATTGGGAAGATTTATAGATTCGGGCCGTGCGCCGACCTGTCGTTCATCTACGTTGGGGTTATATATAGCCGGGCCGATGCTGAGCCAATCTGGCAGGATCTATAGCGGCGACGGATCCAGACCGGGTCTGCGTACAGGAGTTTGCCATGAAGACCATTTCTATCGCCATGCTGGCCGCCGCCGCGCTGGCCGGAGGCACTGCGCTCGCTGCACCCCATGTGCCGCCTGCCAAGCTGACCATGGCTCAGGCACGTACCATCGCGCTGAAGTTGGCACCGGGCAAGATCGCGGATGCCGAATATGAAAACGAGGGCGGGGCCTGGCGCTATTCGTTCGATATCCGCGAGGCCAAACGCATCCATGAAATCGGGGTGGACGCCAACACCGGCAAGATCGTGGAAGACAAATACGAAGCGCTCGGCTCCAAGGATTGATCGCCTTCTCGCCTTTCAAGCGCGTTGGGCAACAACGGAAAAAGGGCCGATGCGGGTTCTGATAGCCGAAGATGATGCCGAAACAGCGGGGTTCGTCGAGCATGCGCTCGGCGAACTCGGCCACGTTGTGTGGCGCGCGGCGAACGGTGAAGATGCGCTGCATCTGGGGCTGGCTGAGAGCTTCGACGTGATCGTGCTGGACCGGCTGCTGCCGCTGGTCGATGGGCTTGAGGTGTTGAAACGGTGGCGCGCCGCCGGGCTTGGCACCCCTGTGCTGCTGCTCACCGCGCTTGGCGGCATTGCCGACCGAGTTGCTGGGCTGGAGGCCGGGGCGGATGACTATCTCGTCAAGCCCTTCGCCTTCGCCGAACTGGCCGCACGATTGACTGCGCTCATGCGGCGCCCGCCTATAAACGATGCGACCACGCGCCTTGAAGTTGGAACAATTTCGCTTGATTTGCTGAAACGCGAAGTGCGGCGCGATGGCCGCGAAATCTATCTTCAGCCGCGCGAGTTCGCCTTGCTCGAACAGCTTATGCGCCATGTCGGCAAGGTCGTGACCCGCACGATGTTCCTTGAGAGCATCTGGGGTTTTCACTTCGATCCGCAGACAAACATCGTCGAAAGCCATCTCAGCCGGCTGCGCTCCAAGCTCAACGAAGGCTTTGCCAGCGATCCGATCGAGACGTTGCGTGGGGTCGGTTACCGGATGCGCGCACATGACTAGAATCTGGGCGAGCGCGGCCTACCGCGTCGCTTTTACCTATTCTGCGGCGTTTGCGCTGGCGATCCTGCTGCTGGGTCTGGCGGTGTATTACGCCGCTGATGCCGATTTCCGAAACCAGCAGGATGTCGGCATCGCCGAGGAATCTGCAGGTCTGTTCCGAGAGTACGGAGAAGGTGGCATGCCCGATCTTACCTCGGCTGTCACAGAACGCGAGACGATGAACCCAGCCGACGGGTATCATTATGCTGTATTCGATGCGGCTGGACACCGGGTCGCGGGATCCTTGCCTATACCCCGGCCCAACGTTGGTGCTCGGGACATCCAGCTCACAGATGCGAAAGAGGGGCCTGAGGCAGTTCGGGCATTGGTCAGCGCCTTGCCCAAAGGTGCCCGATTGGTTGTCTCGATCGATAGCGAGGCCGTTGAACGTATCGACGAGACGATCCTGTCGTTGTTTGGAGCTGCGTTCGTATCGGTCATCGCGCTCGGGATAGTGGGTGCGCTCCTGCTGGGCGGCTATCTGCGCCAGCGGCTTGCGCGCATCAGTGGTACCGCGCAGGCGATCATGCCGGGCGACCTGGCGGGACGCATTCCCGTCAGCGCGCGCGGCGACGAGTTTGACCAGTTGGCTATCGCGCTCAACGCCATGCTCGACCGGATCGAGCAGTTGCTCGAAAATCTGCGTCAGGTGTCCAGCGATGTCGCACACGATCTGCGCACCCCGCTCGCGCGGCTGCGCAACCAGATCGAAAGCGCTCTCGATGGCCCCGGTGATCCGCAGTCACAGCGGCCTGCGCTCAAGCGCGCGCTTGCCCAAAGCGATGACCTCCTTGCGCTTTTTTCAGCGATTTTGCGGATCTCGGAGGTCGAATCGGGCGCTCTCAAGCGCCATTTTGCGCGGGTGGACGTGTCCGAACTCGCCGGCGATCTGGCGGACAGCTACATGCCTGCCGTGCTCGATGGCAGCCGCACGTTGACCGCGTCGATCATGCCGGGTCTCGTGGTACAGGGCGACCGGGAACTGATCGCACAGGCCGCGATCAACCTGCTCGACAACGCGCAGCGCCATACCCCGGAAGGCACAGCGATCGCGATTGAAGTCACGACCATTGGCAAGGATATTGCGCTGGCCGTCACCGACACAGGCCCCGGCGTGGCAGCCGCAGACCGCCCCTTGATCACGCGGCGCTTTGCCCGGCTTGAAGCCAGCCGCACCACACCGGGGCACGGTCTCGGCCTCAATCTCGTCGCAGCCATTGCCGCCGCGCATGGCGGCACTTTGGCGATCGAGGACAATCATCCGGGCTTGCGTGTTACCCTGTTGCTGCCCAAGCTTCCCGCATGAAAATGAAGCGCCTGATGCCGCTGGTGGCTTGCTTGCTGACGGCTTGCGCCAGCTATGCGCCGCATCCGCTGAATGATGCGCTTCCCGACGTGAGCCTCTCACGCGATGCCGCAGCGCTCGATCGGCCGTACCTTCGCCCGGCGAGCATCGATCTGGCCCAGCCGCTCGACATGAACGCGATCGCGACCATCGCAGTGATCGCCAACCCCGATCTCAAAGCCTTGCGCGCGCGAGCGGCGGTGGCCGATGCGCAGGCGTTCGCGGCGCGCTTGCTGCCCGATCCGAACTTCAGTCTTGCCGCGAACAAGGTTCTTTCGGGTCCGGACCCGTTTCTTGATCTCGCCGGCGCACTGGGGCTCGATATCAATGCGCTGCGGACGGCGAAAGTGCGGCGCATGGGGGCCGAGGCGCTCGCGCGGCAAGTGCGGCTCGATCTGGCCTGGGCCGAATGGCAGACGGCTGGGCAGGCGCGGCTGCAAGCTGCCAGGATCATAAGCCTTGCGCAGCTTGTGCCGGTTTTGGCTGCCAGCAATGCCACGGCGCGCGCGCTGCTGGAGCGGACCTTGCGTGCGGCGGGTCGTGGCGATCTTGCCGCGGATCAGGCGCAGGCCGCGCGCATTGCCGCCTTCGATGCGCAAGACCGGATGCGTTCCGCCGAGCGTGATCTGGCAGCGGCGCGGCTTGAGTTGACCCGGCTGCTCGGTCTGCCGCCTGCCACCTCGCTCGCGCTGGCGCCACAAACCCCAGACGAGACCCAGCTCGATCCCGAGCACTTGTTCGCGATTGCCAAGTCCCGCCGCTTCGATCTGCAAGCGCTGCAAGCCGGGTATGGCGCGCAGGAAGCCGTGCTTCACAAAGCGATCCTCGACCAGTTCCCCAATCTGATGCTCACCATAAACTCCGGTCGCGACTCCGCAGGGAACACGTCGGTGGGACCGGCGGTGAGTTTCGACCTGCCGATCTGGAACCGCAATCGCGGTGTCATCGCGGCCGAGCGCGCTACGCGCGAGGCGCTGCGGGCCGAGTACGATGCGCGCCTGTTCCAGACCCGGGCCGAGATTGCCGCTGCGATCAGCGGCCTGACCGTCGCGCGCAAGCAGCGCCGAGCCGTTACCGCCGATCTGCCCGCATTGACCCGATTTGCCGTGGCCGCGCGGCGCGCGGCAACACGCGGCGACTTGCCGCTGGGCACCGCCGAAACCGCCGAACAAACGGTCCGTGACAAGCAGGTCCTGCTCGCCCAATCCGACCAGGCGATTGCCGAGCAGATGATTGCGCTCGAACTGCTGACCGGCACATTGAACGAGACGTGGACCCGATGACGAGATTCCCGCTCCTGCTCCCCGTATTCCTTCTCGCCGGTTGCAGTGCCGGTGGCGAGCCAGAGAGCACTGCCGACCCGGTCGCGCTCGTCGCGCTCGCCCGCGCCGAGCAAGGCGTGATCGCAGCCGAGGTTACCTTGTATGGCACGGCGGAAAGCGGCGCGGCGGGCAAGCAGGCTTTGGCCGCCCCCGCAGACGCCATTGTTTCCTCCATTGCTGCGCCTGTCGGCACCCGCGTAGCACAGGGCGATGTGGTTGCCGTGTTGAGCGCGGCTCCCACTACCCGGCTCGACTTAAGCAAGGCGGCGACCGACGCGCGTGCCGCAGATGCGGCGTTCGCGCGGGCGCAGCGGCTGCGGTCCGACGGGCTGGTCAGCGATGCCGAAGTCGAAGCTGCGCGGGCTGCGGCGGCCAGCGCCCGCGCCACACAGGCCAGCCTCTCCGGCCGGGTCGGTTCGCTCACCTTGCGCGCGCTCGCCCCCGGCTTTGTCGAGACGGTGGCCGTCAAGCCCGGCGATCTCGTCACCGCAGGCACGCCCATCGCCACCATCGTGCGGGCAAATGAAGTGCGCGCGCATTTCGGGGTCGATCCGGCGACCGCGCGTGGGCTGCGGCCGGGCACTTCCATCCGCATCACGGCGGGCATGGGCCGCTCTGCGCTTTCGGTGCCGATTGAGTCGGTCAATCCCACCGTCGATCCGGTGACCCGGCTTGCCTCGGTTTTCGCGCGTCTGCCTGCCACCGCCGGCATCGGGAGCGGCGAGACCTTGCAAGCCCAAGTCTCAGTGGGCGCGGCGGGCAGTGGCCTCTCCATCCCTTATGCGGCGCTGCTTGACGATGGCGGCCAGCCGTTTGTCTATGTCGCCAAAGACGGCGTGGCCCATCGCCATGATGTCGAGACCGGCCCTGCCACGGGCGACCGCATCGCGATCATCAAGGGCATTTCAGTAAACGATCAGGTGGTGACGGAGGGCGGCACCGCGCTCGAAGACGGGATGAAGGTGCGCACCAAGTGACGCGCTTGCTGCTCGATCACGCCCGGGCCTTGCTGCTGGCGGTGGTGCTGCTGACGGCAGGCGGCATTTTCGCGGCGACCCGCCTGCCGGTCAGCCTGTTTCCGCCCATCGATTATCCGCGCGTGACGGTGGCTATCGATGCAGGCGAGCGCGATGCAGAGCAGATGGCCGCGCAAATCACCCGCCCGATGGAGATCGCGTTGCGGGCGGTGCCCGGCGTCACGCATATCCGCTCGACGACCAGCCGCGGCTCTGCCGAAGTCGCGCTCAATTTCGAATGGGGCCACGACATGGTATCGGCCACGCTCGCCACGCAGGGCGCGCTGGCGACCTTGCTGCCCGATCTGCCGCCGGGAACGCGCTTCGAGGTGCGCCGCTCGGACCCGACCTTGTTCCCGGTCGTGGGCATTGCGCTGACCTCGCGCTCGCTGGATGATGCCGCGCTGCGCCAGATCGCGGAGCTTACCATTCGGCCCGCGCTCACTGCCGTGTCCGGTGTCGCCGGGGTTGATGTGCTGGGCGGCGCACCGCGCGAGTTTGCGGTCGATGTCGATCCCGCGAAGGCGCAGGCGCTCGGGCTCAGCTTGCCCGATATCGCCGCGGCCATCGGGAAGGCCAATGACGTGCGCGGTGCGGGCAAGATCGAGGACCGACACCGGCTCTACCTCGTGCTGGCGCAAAGCCGGGTGGCGACGATGGCCGATCTGGCTGCGACACCGATCAAGGCGGGCGCGGCCGGTGTGGCCACGCTTGGGCAAGTAGCGACGATCCGGCCCTCAACCGAGCCCAGCTACACACGGGTCACGTCGAATGGGCAGGGCGCGGTGCTCCTCAACATTCGCCAGTCGCTGGCAGGCGATACCGTGAAAATCGTTCACGAGATCAACATCCGCCTCAAATCGCTCGGCCTCCCGCCCAGCGTGACGGTCAGCACATTCTACGATCAGTCCGAGCTGGTGACGGGCGCGGCAGACGCGGTGCGCGATGCGATCCTGCTGGGGGCAGTGCTTGCAGGCATCGTGCTGTTCGCGTTCCTGCGCTCCGGGCGGCTGATGGTGATCACGGGGCTGATGCTGCCTACGGTGCTCGCGGGCACGTGCCTCATCCTCTACGCGCTCGGCATGAGCTTCAACATGATGACGCTGGGCGGGATGGCCGCCGCCGTGGGGCTGATCGTAGACGACGCCGTCGTGATGCTCGAACACATGATGCGGCGCATGCAGGACGGCACGGCCAAGGGCATGCAGGGCTTGCTCGGCGCCGCTGCCGAAATGGGCTGGCCGTTGGTTGGTTCGACTTCCGCCACGATTGTCGTTTTCCTGCCGTTGGCCTTCATATCGGGCGTGACCGGCGGCTTTTTCAAAGCCCTCGCCCTGACGATGGTCGCGGCGTTGCTCCTGTCGCTGATCTACGCGCGGCTGGTGATCCCATTGGTCGCGGCCCGCTGGCTGCGCGACAAGGACGCCGAAGCGGCAGAACGTGCGGGCGGGTTTCTCGGCACGCTGTCACGGGGATACGAACGTGCCGGGGATCGGGCCTTTGCCAGGCCCGGTTGGTTCACGGCCGTACTGGGCATCGGCATGGCGGCGCTTGGGTTCGCCGCTTGGTCGAATGTGCCCTCGGGCTTCATGCCGGCCATGGATGAGGGCGGCTTCATCCTCGATTACAAAGCCCAGAGCGGCGCTGCGCTCAGCGATACCGACCGGCTGCTCCGGCAGGTGGAGGCGATCATCATCGCGACCCCTGAAGTGCTCAGCTACTCGCGGCGGACCGGCGTTCAACTTGGCGGCGGCCTGACTGAAGCGGATGAAGGCGATTATTTCATTCGCCTCAAAGCAGGATCACGCCGGCCGATCGATCAGGTGATGGCTGAAATCCGCCAGAAAGTGCAAGCCAAAGTCCCCGGCCTTGAGATTGAAACCGCGCAACTGATGGAAGACCTGATCGGCGATCTCACCGCCGTTCCGCAGCCGATCGAGGTCAAATTGTTCGGCGACGATCCGGCGGCAATCGAGGCTGCGGCCAAGCGTGTGGGCGAGGCGGTGACCAAGGTGAGCGGCGTGGTCGAGGTCGTCGACGGGTTGCGGGTGGCGGGCGACGCAATCCGCATCAAGATCGATCCCGGCAGTGCTGCACAGCACGGGCTGGACCCCGATGCCGCCTCCACCCAGCTCGAAGCGCTCATCGGCGGCACCCAGGCAATGCAAGTGCGGGTCGCGGAACAGTTGGTGACGGTGCGCGTGCGCGCACCTGGCAATCTTCGCGCGCGCGCTGCTGATCTTGCGCGCCTCGTGCTGACAGCGCCCGATGGACACGCGGTATACCTCTCGCAGATCGGCAGCGTTTCCGTCGAAGCTGGCCAGAAGCAGCTGACGCGCGAAGACCTTGCCCCGTTCATCGCGGTGACCGCCCGGCTTGAGGGGCGCGATCTCGGCTCGGCCATGCAGGATGTACGCGCTGCGGTGAACGGCCTCGCACTGCCCAAAACGATCCGGGTCGATTACGGCGGGCTCTATGCGCAGCAGCAAAGAAGCTTTGCCGATCTCAGCCTGGTGTTCGCTGCGGCACTCCTGCTGGCGGCGCTGCTTTTGACCTTCCTGTTCGAGCGGATCGCCTGGACCATTGCGGCTATCGCGACCGTGCTGCTGTCTGCTGCGGCCGTTCTTTGCGGTTTGTGGCTGACCGGGATCGAGCTTGATATCTCGGCGCTGATGGGGCTGACCATGGTGGTCGGCATGGTCACTGAACTGGTGATATTCTTCCTCGCGGAAGTCGACCCTGCTGTGCCCGTGACCATCGCGAACTTGCGTCAAGCGGGCACCAAACGGTTGCGACCGATCCTGATGTCCGCACTGATTGCAATACTGACGCTAAGCCCGCTTGCACTCGGTGTCAGCCGCGGGGCAGGCCTGCAACAGCCGCTCGCAACCGCGATCATATTCGGTCTCGTGGCGGCAGTTCCGCTCGTACTGCTGTTCCTGCCAGCGCTGATCGTCACATTGATGGGCGTTGCCGCGGCGCAGAAGCGCCGCGAAGAAGCGCGTTAGGCACTTTGGAATGGTGCAATTTTGTCAAACTCAGATGTTGGCTGTGGTTTTGCCCAATCGTCCGATCTCAGGGCCGTCAGCAAAGACAAGGTAAGGCAACAATCGAGGTGCTTTGCAGACAGACCGCTTCGAAGCGACCTATCGGCAGCTTCTGTCAGGACCGGTCGTTCGCCGTCGCAGCGAGGTATGGCTGGGTTTGGTCGGATTTAGTCATTTGGCCCGTTGAAAGTCGGCCAAGCTAGCACTACTTTGGCAGAAGTTTGCGGATCATGCGTCGCCATCTTCTACGGCAG
>NZ_JBAXOI010000039.1:0-12254 GCF_037133355.1 Novosphingobium sp.
GTATTTAACCGCTGGACTCTCGTTATGACTGAGGGACTGCCGGGGGGCAGGTCACTTCCATTTGGATAATGAAGAAACGAACCACAAGCTATTGCTTAGATTGATAAAAATTTGAAATAGGCACTAAGCCCGTCATGCGTTTGCAGAATGCACGAATGATCAGCTCCATTCGCACGGTAGGGTTTGGTTATTGGGTGCAGGATTGTCTTGAGGCTCACGGGGCTCCGCCTCAAGAGAGTTTTGTAGAGAGAAGGCAAGTGCCACTTTTCACAATGGTCCCGCTTTGGTACGCCTGAATGCGGGCTGCGGCATGCGAAAATGTGGCGGTTTTCTGGGGGTGCATCGTCGTGGCTGTTAAATATCGTCTTAATGAGGAATCCGTTGCGCAAGAGGATATCGATGGTGAAGTGATTGCTATAAATTTCATCACGGGCGCTTATTACAGTCTTCGCGACACGGCAGCAGACATCTGGCGGCTGGTTGTTAGCGGTTCCAGCGACGAAGCGCTGGCAGATGCGGCATTTTTGGCTTCTGATCTTCCCGAAGCGCGCACGCAGGTGCTTGATTTCATATCCGAACTGGTCGCGCTTGAGCTTTTGAAGCAGCACGAGGGCCAAAAGTCTGGCGATTCGGAACCCGTTTTCGGCACGCCGTATATCGCACCGGTGATCGACAAGTTCGAGGACATGGCAGAGTTCATCAAGCTCGATCCCATTCACGAAGTGACGTCTGCCGGTTGGCCGATTGCCGCGCATTGAGGCGCACCGATCTTATGCCCGAAGCGGCAGCGGGCTTGTCTGGAATGGATCCTAAATCTTACGGGCTGTGCCTTGCTCTGCGCTGCGCCCCCGAAGTCAGCGACATGATTGCCGCCTTTGCGCCGGGCGCAATTGAGCGCGGCAGCCAGGCAAACCTGTTGCTTCGTTTCCGTACTGGCGCGCTAGCCGATGCTTTGCATGCCGATCCGGCTTGGGGTGTGTCTGGCTATTTGGCTCAGCGCCAGCCTGTTAGCGTGCGCACGCCAAAAGGGCGTCGCTATTTCGATCCAGTGACCCGGACTCTTGCCATGCTAGAGGGAGATTCCGGGACCTTGGTAATCGAGGACCCTGAGGCGTTGCCGCCATGGGTCCGTGCTGCACCGGGGCTGCGCGTGATTGACTGGTGGGCCACCGCCAATGGCATGCTGGCAACACATGCCTGCGCCGTGGTCATTGGGGGCAAAGCCATATTATGTGTCGGGCCTTCGGGCAGTGGCAAGTCAACACTTGCGGTCGATGCGGCGCTCCACGGGTATGGCTTTATCGGTGATGACTATGTGCTGGTCGATCCCACTTCCATGCCGGGCGGTGTTTACGTCCATCCCCTATATCGTTCCGCCAAGCTCATGCCGGCGCGCCTTCCCGCAGGTCTCGACGCTCTGCCCTGGTTGCCTGCCGACGATCGCGAAGACAAGCATGTCTACCTTTTGCCCGAAAGCCAGTGCCATGGGTCGGCGCAGATTGTCGCGGTGGTTGCCCCGCACATAGCGCGTGCCGCGTTTCCCGAGCTTCGGGAAGTGCGCGGGTCCGACATCGTGCGCCATGCCGCTCCTTCCATCCTTAAGCAGCTTTCGGGTGATGAGCCGCAGAAACTTGCTGCGCTTGCCCGCATCGCGGGCGCTTTGCCTTGCCACACTCTTGCACTTGCGGATGATGGTCGGCGCAACCTCGCTGCGCTTGAGGCGCTCGTGACGCGATTGACAGCGGCGAACGCATGAGCAGCCGCGGTGCAGAAGGGATGCGCATCGCCAGTATCATCCCCACCCGGGATCGCGCGCATATGGTGGGCGATGCCCTTGCCAGCCTGTTGGCACAGACTCGTCAGCCCGACACAATCATTGTGATCGATGACGGGTCGGTCGATCACACAGCCGAAGTCCTGGCCGGATTTGGCGACAAGCTTACTGCTTTGACTTTGCCGGGTCTCGGCCCTTCGGCTGCGCGCAACGCTGGCTTGGCACACGCAACGGACGATTGTGTGCATTTTCTCGATTCGGACGATGTGATGCTTCCTGGTGCGCTGGCTGCGCTGGAGCTCGCGCTGACCGATGACGCTGCAGCGGACTATGCGTGGGGCATGCTCCATATGGAGATCCTGCCTGGCGGCGCCATGCAACATGCCAATTGGCCCACCGAACCGGCACACATTTTCCAGGTCGACGCGTTACTGTTTCGACGCGGGCAACTGCTCGACCTTGGCGGTTTTGACGAACGGCTGCGCTATGGGGAAGACCTTGATCTCTATGCGCGGGTCAATGCTGCCGGATGGCAAGGTGCCAAAGTGCCTCATGTCGTTGCGCGCAACCGCCGCCATGCGGGCAACATGACCACCGACAAGCCTGGTGCCCTACGTGGCATGTTCGATGCTGCCCGGCTTGCAGCCCGGCGGGCGCAGGGGATCAAGGCATGACGGGCTTGCTCACGCTGATTACTGCCGTCCGCGATGGCATGCCTTTCCTTGCCGAAATGATTTCCTCTGTGCGCGAGGGCCAACCAGCTTTGCCGCACATTGTGATCGACGACGGTTCGCGCGATGCCACACCTGACACGCTCGCAAACCTTGGCGACACGCTGGACGTGGTCCAGCTACCGGAATCGGGTGGGCCGGCAGCCGCATTGAACATCGCGCTGACCCGGGTGAAAACACCGTGGTTCATGATGATCGATGCCGATGATCTGTTGGAGCCCGGATACATTGCGCAAGTTCTCTCCGTGCTGAAGACCGAGCCCATGCCTGATCTCGTCTATGGCCAGTGGCGCGAATTTGGGGATGCCGCAGCGAGGGTCCGCTGGGCAGTGCGCGAGGAGCAACGCACCGGCTATGTCACCAGCGGCACGGTGATGCGTACCGCGCTTGCTGCACGGTTGGGCGGGTTCGACCCCTCTATCCGCTTCGGTTACTTCATCGACCTGCGCATGCGCGCGATCAGCGCTGGGGCGAGCGAACTCGTGTTGCCCAGCTTGGCGACTATGCGCAGAATTCATGGTGGCAACATGACGATCCAGGAACCTGAGCGCATGCGCGATTTTCTGACGATTGCCCGGGCTGCTGCCGCGCGCTCGCGCACCTGAGAAGTCGGTCTTGTACCCTTCTGCCACTTTGGAAAACATCGGTGCGGGCGGCGCGGCTGACGCTTGGCTCCGGTTCTGGCGAGACACAGCTGGGCATCGTGGCCGGCAGTGTCTGGCTCTTGGCGCGGTGCTGCTGCGCGCGCTGCTGCTGGTGGCGACGACCGTATTTCTCGCCCGGCTGGCCCAAGGGCTGCGTTCGGGCGCAGGGACGCAGGCAATTCTGGCGGCGGCGGCCATGCTCGCCTCGGCATTCGTTGGCTATGGCAGCCGCATTGTGGTGAGCTTGGCGGTGAAGGATTACGTCACCGTACTGCGCAATGCGCTTGTCAGTCGAATTCTGACGATGCCGATAGATCGGCTGCATCAGGTGGGACCCGATGCCTTGCGCTTCAGCACGGTGCGCGATTGCGAGATGATCGACATGATGCTCAGCGCCATTCTAGCTATGGCCTTTCCCGCATTGGTCATGGCTGCGGTGGCCTTTGTCGGGTTGGCCGTGTTGGCGCCGAGCGTGGTTCTGCCGTTGGCAGTGGTGTTGCTTGCCATTGTCTTTGCTCGGCGCCTGTGGACGCGCCATTTGCACCAGCGCATCGCCTTGTCGCATGGGGCGCTGGCGCAGCTTGACGAGGTCTTGGCGGGGTTGCTGCGGCGGCATGAGCTGGCGGTCAGTAGCGCGCGTGAAGATTTCGAGGCTGATTTGTGCGCCAAGGCCATCGACCGGACCAACGGGCGCAATATGGCCGCCGTTCACACCATCGCGCTGGTGGGAGAACTCGATGGGCTCATCATGGGCTGGGCAATGATCGGCGGCATTGCCTTGCTCGTGGCAGGAGCGGTGGATGCCACGTTCTGGGCACATACTGTGCCGGCGCTATTCCTGTTGTTCATCCTGCGCGGCGCCATGCATACGCTCACGCAGGCTGGTCGGGACATGGCCGAAGGTGGCGCGGCATGGACACGGGTCAAGGCGCTCCTAGCTGAAACCGGCGCGGCACAGATGGCCGTCAATCCTGCCCCATACGCTTGGCAAGTGGAAGCTAATGCGCTTGACTTTGCCCACGGTCAGAGCCCGGTGCTGCAAGGCGTCGCGCTGAAGCTGCACGGGGGCAAGGTGACGCTGGTTACGGGTACGAACGGGTCGGGTAAGACCACGCTGATCCGTTTGTTGCTAGGGCTCTACTCTCCATCTGGCGGCCGGCTTGAAGTCGACGGTATGGATTTGGGCGCCGTCGAGCAGGAATCCTATCGCCGCGGTATTGGCTATCTGCCACAGGCGCCGGTATTTCTGGCTAACTCCGTGCTCGCCAACGTGGCATATGGCCAGCCTGATGCCGACCCGGCAGCCGTGGCAACGGCGATTGCCACGGTAGGGCTGGCAGGCGCGATCAGCGCGCTGCCCGAGGGCATCTGGACTATGCTCGATGATCGCGGCAGTCCGCTTTCGGGCGGCCAGCGCCAGCGGCTGGCGCTGGCGCGTGCAATCTTTGGTCATCCGCGTCTGGTTGTGCTGGATGAGCCGACCAACCATCTGGATGCAGGAGGTAGCGAAACTGTCGCCCGATTGATACGTGCCTTGCCTGGCGCGCCGGCAGTCTTGATCATCAGCCACGACCCAATCTTGGCAGACCTCGCCGATTTTCACTTTCGGCTGGCTGGCGGACGGCTTGAGCCTGCAGCAGCGCCCGCAGTGGCAAAGGGTGTGCAATGACTATCCACGATTACGTGCCTGATACCATGCAGCAACTGCTACTCACAGCGCTGCTCGCGCCGAACGAGACCGCGGCTCGTGCCGCTGCGGATTGGCTCGACCGTATCGATTTTGACGCAATCGCCGAAGGCGACATCCGGTTGATGCCGATGTTCAGCTACCGCCTGACCGAATTGGGCATCGACCATCCATTTTCCGGTCGCATTCGTGGGCTGTACCGGCGTGCCTGGTATATCGATCGCACCATGCGACATGATCTTGCTGTGGCCTTGGCCGGGATCGCCAGCGTATCGCGTGCACCGGTGGTCCTCAAGGGACCCGCACTGGGGGTGTTCGCTTATGCCAACCCGGCCTTCCGACCATTTGCCGATCTCGACGTTCTCGTGCCGCCAGAGGATCTTCGAAATGTGCTCGATTATCTAGAGGTGCCGGGCACAACTGTGGACGATCCCGTTTTCCACGCCGTCACGGTGCGCCTCGCCAACGGGCGTGAGATCGACATCCATCGCTCGCCTTATCACATGGCCTTTCAGCCCCATCATGTCGGTCCTCTGTTCGGGCGGCTGCGCCCGCTGGCCGCCGGGTTGATTGCACCCGGAGCGCCGGCCTGCTTCACGCTGGGCGATGCGGACCAATTGCTCCATACACTAGCGCATGGGCTGAGGGCTAATGTAGTCGCACCGATCCGTTGGGTAGTCGATGCTGCGATGATCGTTCAAAGGGCCGGCGGCTGCTTTGATTGGGGCTTATTCATCGCCGAAGCTCGCCGACTGGAACTAGAAGCCCCGGCAGTTCTGGGCCTGCGCGAGGTCAGTCGGTTTTGCATTCTGCCGGGCTTGATTGAGACATTGGCCAGCTTCGAACGGGACACAACCGAGCGGGTGCTGCGCCGCTACCGCGCTGAAGCCATGGACCAAGGGCCGGTCAATATCTGGGAAAAGACCCGTCGCAATGCTAGTGGCCTGGCACGATTGCAGTTGTTTGCAAGCTTCTATCGCCGCGTATGGGGCGACGATTATGTCAGCGAATTTTTCCGCAAGCTCTTTCCGGCCCTCGGCAAAGTAAGCCGCTCTTGTATGCTTTGGTTAACAGCGTCATTCGCGCGTGTCGAGCCTAACCCGCCGGGATCGTGAAGGTGAGCTTGGTTCGGACACATGGCCTTTGAGGAAGGCGGCAAAGCTCTTAGCCGGCGGGATGTTGACCATGCCCGTTTCCGGTAAAGCGCCGGGTTGCGGCTTGAGATATGTGCCGAAAAGGCGGTCCCAAATCGTTAGATAACTGGCATAGTTGCGCCCCTTGCTGGCACCAAGCCTGTGGTGTTCAAGGTGCGAGCGGCTATCAACTAGAAGCCAGCCCAGCGGCCCCCAGTTGATCGGGGCACGCGTATGAATCCAACTCCCCACTATAAGCCCCCAGAGCGAAAGCACTATCGCCAATGCGGTGTCGATGCCCACCAGGCGCATAGCCAGCACGGCGCAGCACTGTTGTACAAATTGGTCCATCGGATGCGTGCAATTGTTGACGGCATCCATGTTTTCGTGAGCGTGATGCACGGCATGAAAGCGCCACAGCACAGGAATCGCATGCGTCAGACGATGCGAGATATAAGCGGCTGCATCGATCAACAGAAGCTGCAAGCAAAGCAAAAGAACTTGAGCCAGAGGTCGCCAACCTGCAGTAAAATGCGTGGGAGAAAGCCAAAGAAGCGCTTGATCATGTGGTAGCTTTATACGCGCAAACAAAAGCCAGATCATCGTCAGATTGACGACGCCTAGCACCATATTCCAAGCTAGCATTCTGGACGTGAAACGCCAATCGCGGACAGGTCCTTCGGCCAGACATTCAGCCCCGACAAACACAAGATATGTCGCCAGTTGGCAAAGCAGTAGCAAACCAGCCAATTGGCAATTGCGTACCAGCCATTGCAGTGGGCCCAGCCAATGCCCGTCTAAAAAATCACGAAGGGGTTGCAGGTTAAACCCCGAAATAGCGACAAACCCGGTATAGCGCGCCAGCACGATCAGGGAGAATCCCGCGATCAACAGGGCATAGGCCCAAGCCAAACGCCAAGGCATATGGTTTACAAAGTGTTTTGTTGCGCCCGGACAATCCTGCTCGATATGCATCCGAGAATTCTTACCTGCTTGGCTTTGATAAAAATAATTTTGGCATATGATTTTGCGTCTGTCCATCGCATGGGCTCTTCCCTGCTGGAACTTTAGGCCCAGCGCGCAGGAATTTCCCAGATCATCACGAAAAAATTTCTCGTGGCCCCATCCCGTGACAGATGCCCAACGCCAAGGACCGCCCCCCCGGGGGGTAGGGGGGCGTTGAATTGGGCGAGCGGTTGCTGGCCAGTGTCCTTTGGCCCTTTTGATGTGGCAAACCAGAAAGCCATCCGAAGCCACCGGCCTAAAGCCCACGAGTTATCGGGGAGCCATTATGGGAACCTCGGGAAAAATTGACATTTTATCTATATGAATCAATGGTTATTGGCGGACAGGGTGTCCGCCTAATTTGATTTTCTCTGCGATGCAGAAAGTTGCAGAGATTAGCAAAAGAGCCCTTAAATCCGCCATATTTCGTTGCACACTGCTTCAAGCAGATGCAGTGTGATGCCCTGAACCTCACGATCATAGTGGGGCCGAAAGTGGGGCCGGTCAAACCAGAAGTGGGGCCAGCCGCAAGCAAAAGGTGGGGCCGATGGCACAGCGTACTCTCAACAAGCTCAGCGCGACCTTTGTCGCAAAGACCAAGGATCCCGGCAGGCATTCCGATGGCGGGGGCCTCTACCTGGCGATTGACGGCGACGGGCGGAGGCGCTGGCTGTTCATGTACACCCGCGCCGGGAAACGCACCGAGTTGGGCTTGGGCAGCGGGCGTGATCTGAAGCTAGCCGACGCGCGCACCCTTGCCGGTGAGATGCGCGCCGCGATCGAGCGCGGCGAAGATCCGCGCTCCGTGCGGGCCAAGGACAAACCCGGCCAGACGTTCGGCGAGTTTGCCGATGCCTTCGTGGCCCACAAGAAGCCCTCGTGGAAGAATGCCAAGCACGCGGCTCAATGGGAAATGACGCTCACTAAGTACGCGGCGAAGCTGCGCCCTATCAGGCTCGACCAGATCACCACCGCAGACGTGCTGGGTGTTCTCCGGCCATTGTGGACAAAGACGCCCGAGACAGCCGAGCGTTTGCGCGGCAGGATCGAGCGCGTCCTTGATGCGGCAAAGGCCGTCGGACTTCGCAGTGGTGAGAACCCGGCGCGGTGGAAGGCCAACCTCGACACCTCGTCACTGGGAGACCGCACACGGCTCAACCGCGGGAACCACACTGCATTGCCGTACGAACAGCTTCCAGCGTTCATGCAGCGCCTGCGGACGCAGCGCGGCACTGCGCCCTTGCTGCTCGAATTCACGATCCTGACCGCCGTGCGGACGGGCGAGGCCTTGGGGGCCAAGTGGGGCGAGATCGACTTCGGCAAAGCCGTTTGGACAGTCCCTGCCGAACGCATGAAAGTAAAAGCTGCGAAGGAAGGGACGGGGCAGCACCGCGTTCCGCTGTCAGCCCGCGCCCTCGAACTGCTGCGCTCGATCCACGACACGTTGCCCGAGGCAGACCGTCAGCCAGACAAATACGTCTTTGGCCGCACCCCGACCGACATGCTGTCGAACATGGCAATGGGGATGCTGCTGCGGCGGATGGGCGTGACGGTAAAGGACACGAGCAGCCCGCCCAAAGACAAGTTCGTCACGGTTCACGGCTTCCGCTCGACCTTCCGCGATTGGGCCGCCGAGACAACGCCATTCCCGCACGAGGTCTGTGAGATGGCATTGGCGCACACGATCAAGAACAAGGCCGAGGCGGCCTACCGGCGCGGCGATTTGTTTGAAAAGCGGCGCGCGCTCATGGCCTCGTGGGCCGCATACTGCGGCTGAACTGTCTACGGTCGATCGAGCCTCGGGAGATTGCCAGTTATTTGGCCGCCGGACTTGCGGGTGCCCGCTGCAAAGCAGGGCCCGACGCTCGACGACGAGCTAGGAGAAAACTGGGGGCAACGATGGCGCAACTGACTGGACCGTGCGCGCTCGCAGAACAGGCATCACTTCCCAACAAAAGCGCAGAACCCGCCGACAATCTTGTGTCGTATCCAGCCATCCTGCTTTCGGCCGCCATAGGTAAACTCGGGGTTGGTCCACGTCTCATAGCCGCGCTCTGACGCGTCCCCCGCTTCGTACTGGAGTATATCAAAGCAGTCCTCCAGCTTGTTGTATCCACCTAGATAGAAGTCTCGCTCGGCCCCCTTTTCGTCCTGAAGGACCAAATAGGCCTTGTACGGCCCGCGTTCGTCGGTGCCAATCTCGCCACAAGATCCAAGAAGAAGGGCCACACAGAGACACCCTGCCGGCAGAGTTCCCGGCTTCCGCATCATATTGCTGTTTCCCGAATGCCAGCGATCACAGGGAGTGCACCCATCGTCGTTTCGCAACCAACCACGCGAACGCAAACACAGGTATCGTTGCAAGGTTGATGATCTGCCAGTCGGATCTTTCCAAGTGGATGCGAAACACCGGGTTGTAGAGGATGGCCACCAGCCCCAGCGCCGTCGACATCCAGGCCCCGCGAGCCTGCCACGAATGAAAGGCGCAGAGCCCAGCCGCGCCGCACACCGCGATCCGAAGGAGCTGGTAGTAGCCGTATGGCATTGACGCGAAGGCTGCGACCAGCAGGAGGACTGCCGGCACCAGATACACAGGGAGCGGCATCGGCGGCAGCACAGTGGGCGTGGTTGCCTGTAGCTTTGTCGTCTGGTTGCTAGGTCTGTCGATCATTGCGGGCCCCATGCAAAGCTCGGCGGGCTGTGCTGCTCGGCTGGCAACGGCCAGCTCGCTCCGCGTGTCTATCATGCTGGCGATCGAGTGCCAGCGTTCATCCACGGCCGATGCGCTGGCAGCACTTGCCCGACTCAGCGCCGCAGCGCTTTGTCTCGGCATGGGTTCCCAGCGCCTCGACAAGATCAACGACTTCAATCGCCACGGGTATGACCTTCGCGTTGCCTGCCGATGCGGGCACGTCTCAGTGCTGAACAGCCTTGCCGTCACAATGGCTTGTGCAGCGCGAAGCCTTCCGCGCGATATGTCAGCGATCTCGGCGCGGCTGCGTTGCTGCCAGTGCGGCGGACGGGAGGTGAAGATCGGACCGATCGAACGGGACCGTGCAGTTTAAATCGCTGCACGATGGGGAAACCTGTCAATCGCCGGCGCCAGAGAGGGGTCAGTTCACGGCGCCGCTGCCGGTCATCTGCACTAGCGCTTGGTCGAACCTCTTGATCTGGTCGGCCAACTCCTCCGCCGACAGCTCCTGCAACGGCTTGTCGTCGCGGTGGCCGGCATCTTTCGAGAACAACCGCGCGGCTTCCCACACTGTGCGCGAAGCGCTCACGCGGGCACTTGCCGCAGCGCCCTTGTCCTGCATGACCTCAACTAGCGTTTTGTAGGCGATGCGCACGCCGTCGGTGTTGATCAGCCGATCCTGCTCACGGCGGATCGCCTCGATCACATGGGCCTTGCGCATAAGCCGGTACGCCTCCTGCCCCGGGGAGCCGTAGCCCGCAGCGCGGGCCGCTTCCGTGGGGGTGCAGCCCATGGAGACAAAGTGATGGACGAAATGTGCTTGCTGGTCAGTCAGAGCGGGCATCGGAGAAGCCTCCTTAAGTGGTAAAATGATACCACTCCACGTCGAGGTATCCTAGCCTGTTTGGCGTTCCCAACATGTCAGACCATGAAGCCAAGTAAGCTATTCGAGCTATTTAATTGCTGGTGGAGTAAACGAGAGGGTTCACTTCCCAATCGATACTCTTACGCCCTGGCTTGCCATCTTGCCGCTCGCCAACGAAGCGGATCAGGCCATAATCCCGCAGAGTCTCGCATGCCGCGTTCATTGCCTTCGGTTCCCGCAATCCAGTCGGGCAACCTCCGCCGGTTCGAAGATTCGAGGCGTTGAACCGGCTAGGGCGGTTCTTCAGGATCCAGTGCGCCAACGCTGGAGCATGGCGATCGCCCTCGGGTGTTTCAGCGTCCTGAAAAATCCGAAGGGCCATCGGCTTGAAATACTCTTCGATCAGCGTGATGCCTGATGTGATGGAGCGCTCTGACACCTCTGTGACGGTGTCACCGAAGGTCATACCGTCAGGGTCCACTGCCCACCAAAGATACTCAAGGATCAAGGCAAGGCGCAGAAGCATCCCGGGCATCTTTCCATAGTGCCCTTTTAGAAGTGAACCTGTTGGGAGCGAACGCCCATGTTGCTCCCACCAACGTGAGAAGATCTCTACACCTGATGAGCTTACGGGAATGACCGCCGGCACAGCTTCACCCATGCCACTCCGGATGAGGTTGAGACTGCTTAGACGCCACATTGCACGAGATGCGGTCTCGTCGAGTGTTACTCCGGCGGTCCAGGTCGGCTCTAACTTGTCGGGCCAGAAATATAGGAAGCGGGCACTCAGTCCGTCGTCGACCTCCTTCAAGATGTTCTCGACAAGTCGCTCAGGCTGGATCCCGCCGACCACTCCCACGGACCATCGGGGGATATCGATCGGCTCTGGATGCTTGATCCTATCGATACGATGGGGGTGCCCATTGTAGGCCATGAGCCAATCCTGGCGCCCGCCATCCATGCCGTAGCGGTTGAAGTCGTTCAGCCAGCCAGCCAGCTCGTCGCGCTCAAAGAGGAGCCCTTTTTCGTTCTGGCTTGCCAGAAGCGCAAGTTTCTCACGCGTTGCGTCATTCACCTTGATCCGCGAAAGGATTGGATAATTAGGTAGAATAGCTTCCTTTGGCTTCTTAGGGGCCGGTTCGCCGGCCTCCACAGCCTTCTTCGTAGCAGCCTTCCATACGGCCTCCGCAACGTCTGCGCCTACTTTCGCTTGGTCATAGGCTTCCAATTCGCTCTCGAATTGCTTGCGCCGTTCTCGCTCAATCGGATCGAGCAAACTAAGCACAGGCCGCATTCCTGGCGTCTTGCCAGCGGACGGATCTCCAACCAACATCCCCCAGAGGTGGGCCGCCTCAATCCAGTTCTCTTTCGGAGAGATGCGCCTGGCGTTGCCAATCAACGTTCCAGAGACGGCGAGGAGCGTCCCCACGACATAGTCAAGCGGTGCGCCTGCCCCTCTCGCAGCATCTTCACACCATTTTGCAAGCGCCGGATGGAAGACGTTGTTCGGAAAAGAGGGTGGCTTACGCCTAGAACCATGAAGGATGCTCAGATCGAGCGGGTTGAACTCCTGCTTCTGCTTCTGCTGGAGCGGCGCGGGAGGTTGCGCCACCCTGCCTACCCTCGGCCTCGACATTCCTGCCGTCAGCCCACTTTCCACGGTCGCGCGTGACCTGCCCCCCGGCAGTCCCTCAGTCATAACGAGAGTCCAGCGGTTAAATAC
>NZ_JBAXOI010000040.1:0-10685 GCF_037133355.1 Novosphingobium sp.
AAAGCAGGGAACTTTAAGCGCCCACTTTTAGGGAAACTTCGGTGCCCGTTGACACCCTTGCGGCGGGAGGCCGCGATCTTGTCGCGGATGCGTTCGCCGGTGACCTCACGCTCGAACTGGGCGAACGACAGCAGAATGTTCAGCGTCAGCCGGCCCATCGAGGTGGTGGTGTTGAACGACTGGGTGATCGAGACGAAGGTCACCCCATGCTTGTCGAACACCTCTACCAGCCGCGAGAAGTCCATCAGCGAGCGTGACAGGCGGTCGATCTTGTAGACCACGATCACGTCGACCAACCCGGCCTCAATGTCTGCCAGCAGGTTCTTCAGGCCCGGCCGTTCAAGGGTGCCGCCCGAGAAGCCGCCGTCATCGTAGCGGTCGCGGACTGGGACCCAACCCTCGGCCTTCTGGCTGGTGATATAGGCCTCGCAGGCCTCGCGCTGGGCGTCGAGGCTGTTGAACTCCATGTCGAGCCCTTCTTCGGAGCTCTTGCGGGTGTAGACCGCGCAGCGCAGGCGGCGCATCGGGGTGTTGACGGTCATGGTCGCTCGCCCCTCTTGATGTCGCGCAAGCCAAAGAAGCGGTAGCCGTTCCAGCGGGTGCCGGTGATGTCGCGGGCGATGGACGACAGGGACTTGTAGCGGCGTCCCTGCCAGTCGAAGCCGTCGTTCAGCACCGTGATCACATGCTCGGCCCCGTCCCATTCGCGCACCAGCCGGGTGCCGATGACCGGGTTGCGGGGATCGCTGATCACCGTGCGCCGGACCTTCTTGCCCTCGACCTCATCGGCCAGGGCGTCGAGCAGCTTGGCGGCCGGGCCGCCCAGCCCGCCGAGGGCCAGCTCCTGAATCCTGTAGGCGAGCCGATGTTCCAGAAACTGCCGGCTGTTATTCGGCGCAGGCGTGCCGATTAGGCTCTGCCACTCCGCCTTCAGTTCAACCACCGACATGGTCTTCATCGCGGCGAGCCGCCCCAGCAGCTGACCTTCGGGTCGCGCTGCCGATCTTACGCGTTCTGTTTGCATTACTGTCCTCCAACTCGGGTCTCTGCCCGGGGACGACTGACGCTCTTGGCCGCCGAGATTGCGAGTGAACTATCTCCGCTGGCGGCAGATATAGAACTGGACTGCTCGCACATCCGCAGGACGCCCGCGGCGAGGATCCGGCCCAACTCGGACAACCGCTCGTCAGGGGTCATGAGATGCGGCGCGAAGCCGCTTTCGCGGCTCACGCGGCGACCATCGTTTTGGCAGCGCCTTCCATGGCTGCTTTGCACACCGGAGAGTTTGAATTTTGCATGGTTGCCTCCGTCCAGCGCCCAACCCAATCGGGCGGTGGTACTGAGGGGGAAAAGCCAGTGGGTCGCGCGGAACGGGACAGTGCCAGCGACCGCATCCATCAAAAGTCGATGCCGGCAGAACGAAATCCAAAAAAGTGAAGGGTGCCCCCAAGACGTTTTTGTCTAGGGCTCCTTATGCTCCTTATACGACTTCACGTTCATCGTAGTTACATACGTCCTGATTCATGAGACATCCCCGCCTCTCCGCCTGAGACGATTACGTCTTGGGGGGTGCAGACAAATATGTCTAGGCACCACCTCTTGTGCCGTGGCTCCATTGACGCCATCTACAGATCATGGAGAGCGTAAATGACTGACACGAATCAAGATGGAACCCAAGATAGTAAAGTAACGGCGGAGAAGAAATCCCCGAAGTCCCAGAAATCCCCCGCCAGCCAGAAATGGGGCGTGAAGGTCATGGATAGTGGGTTTTGTATGTTGCCGTCGCTTCTGCTGCGCGCGCAACGCCGCCTGCACTTGAACCCCACCCAGCTGGCCGTCCTCATACAGATTGTTGACCACTGGTGGGATGCCGGCCGGAAGCCCTATCCAAGCAAGAAGGAACTCTCCCAGCGGCTGGGTATCGGCGAACGGCAGGTGCAGCGCTACCTGACGGATCTGGAAGAAGAAGGCCTCATTAAGCGCGTCCCACGCTACGCCGCTCACAAGGGTCGCATGTCTAACATGTATGACCTGCAAGGTTTGGTGGACAAGCTTATCGAGCTGGAGCCCGACTTCCGTGAAGCGCGTGAACAGGCCAGTCAGACCCGCAAAAAGGCAGCAAGTCTGGGTGGGCTTCAAGCAGCGCGAAGTTCCTGAATACCTATCCGCTGACAGCAGCTGATCACGTCTAGGCACTAACCGTAAATTCAAAACCTCGAAAACGGATCTGCATCATCGCTTTTCCGAATGACCCAACTTGTCCCCGCAAGACCAACAGGCTGCATGAAAACAGGAGATCCGCTTATGAATGACTTCAACCCCAACAATAACTTTCTGCCTAGCACCCGTAATGTTCCGACCATCGCATTCGATGCGATGCAGGGGGGCGGAAATAACGGCGGGTCCAACAACAAATGTTCTGGATCGCAAAGTCCCGACGGCAAGCCCGAATGGCGTTGCACGCAATGTAGCAAGCTCCTCGGCATGGCCAACGGCAACCAGTTGCACATCCGGGTTCAGAAGCACCGCGAATATCTGGTTGGCCTTCCTGTGACGGCCAACTGCCATGGATGCGGCACCCTTAACAGGAAATCCGCCTCTTAAGACCCCACCACGATCGCAAATCCCCGAAACGAGAGGCGCTTGACGCCCTGACTTGGCCACTAGGAGGCGCTCGACGCCCGGCCGTCAGGCTGGCGTCAAATGTCCTCCTCGTGGCACGATTTCCACGAACATCTTGTTCAATCGACCTCTCTTCTCAATTTCCAGCGCGGATTCACAGCCGTAAGGTCCAGCCACACCGCGCTTAGCCGGTTTGCAGACCATACAGCTCTGCTGGACCACCTTCACCGCGGCACTGCCCCTTCGGATCAGAAGAACCTGATCCTGACCGGCTTGATCGTTTGCGCGAAGGGCAACAGTCGTTCTGGCGACTGTGCGCTCACCCTTTTGCTCCTGGCACTTTGGCCCGGGCTAGACGGTGTTTTTCGGCGGTCGCGTGCGCGCCGCCTTGGTCAGACGGACGAACTCGCATCGGAAATCCTTGCGCGTGCCACCCAATCAATCCGGGAACTTGACCTCACTCAGGTGAACTGGATCGCCGCCACCGTCCTGAAGAATGTCGAACGCGATGTGCGACGGGCTTTCTATCGGGAAGCGAAGCGCCAGAACCTGCAGGTCCCGTTTGATCTTGATCAGCACGGCGGCATTTTTGAACCGACTGACCCCGATCTGGTCCCGGCCAAGCTCCTCGCCGAGCTAACCAATCTCATTGGAGTGGACGCTGGCCTTGTCATCCGCGTGGTCATCGACGGGTTTACCCAGGCCGAGGCCGGCAAGGCGCTGAATCTGTCGGAACCAGCCGCACGCAAACGTTTCCAGCGCGCGATCAAACGCCTTCGCGCTCAGGCCGATGAAAAATCCTGACCGGTTGTCCCGCCCGGCGCGCGCCGTTGGCTTTTCAATTTTGGACGCACTGAGCGTCTATTCAAAAATAGGAAGTCCCAGTTGATGAGCGATACGACTGCCATCCCGACTGAACCTCTGAAGCGGATCCCCGGCCTCTATCGTCGCTGGGAATTGCCGGAAATCTTCGAGGTTCAACGCCGGTATCACATCGAAGAAGCCGGCACGCACGCCGACGGCACACCGCTGCTGGCCATCTACGCTAGCGATGCAGAGTGTGATTTCCAGCCCCAACAAGCTGGTGTGCACGTTGCGCTGGAAAGGAGTGCCAGCTGATGACAATCTCCCTTGCATCCTTGCAAACATCTAACACGCTGCGGCCGCCGCGCATCTTGATGCATGGCGTCCATGGCGTCGGCAAAACCACCTTCGCGGCGGGTGCCGATGCTCCGGTCGTAATCATGACCGAGGATGGCCTCGGCATGCTCAAGGCACCACACTTCCCGCTGGCCACCAGTTACGGCGATGTGGCTGGGGCGCTCGATGCACTACTGAACGAAGATCACCAGCACCGTACTGTGGTCATCGATAGCGTCGACTGGCTGGAGCCGCTGGTATGGGCCGAAACTTGCCGCCGCAACGGCTGGGCATCAATCGAGGCCCCGGGCTTCGGCAAGGGCTATGCTGAGGCGCTCATCGTTTGGCGCGAGTATTTGGAAAAGCTCAACGCACTTCGAGACCACCGCGGCATGGCCATCGTCCAGATCGCGCATACCGACATCAAGCGCTTCGATAGCCCAGAGCATGAGCCCTATGACCGCTACGTAATCAAGCTCCAGGCCCGGGCCGCGGCCCTGCTGCAAGAGCACAGCGATGTGGTGCTTTTTGCCAACTACCGGATGTCCATCGCGAAAGCGGATGTTGGCTTTAACAAAAAGGTAGCCCGGGCACTCGGCTCCGGTGAGCGCGTCCTGCACACCGCCGAACGTCCGGCCTTCCTCGCAAAGAACCGCTACGGCTTGCCCGACACCCTTCCGCTCGACTGGAAGGCCTTCGTCGCGGCCATGCCCCAGCCCGAACAATCCTGATCCGACGGAGTTTTCCAATGGCACGTTTTGACACCGCCTTCGATGCCACCGGCATCGACCCCACGACCGGCTACGATGTTATTCCCGCCGGCAAGTACCGCGCCCAGATCGTCGAAAGCGAGATGCGCGTCACCCGCAACGGCATGGGCCAGTTTCTCTGGCTGATGCTCGAAATCATCGAGGGCCAGTATCAAGGCCGCAAGCTGTTCGACCAGCTGAACCTGGTGAACTCGAACCCGCAGACGGTCGAGATCGCGCAGCGCATGCTTTCCGCGATCTGTCACGCCACCGGCAAACTGCAGGTCAACGACAGCACGGACCTGCACTTGGTGCCCCTCACGATCCAGGTTGCCGTCAAGCCGCCCAAGGACGGGTATTCGGAGAAGAACTCGATCCGTTACCTTGTACCGGACAAGACTGCGCCTGCACCTGCGCGCCAACCCGCACCGCCCGCCACGCAGGCTAGCCCGGCTGCCGCTCCCTGGAACCGCAACAGCTAATCCCACGGGCTGCCGCGGGAAATCGCGGCGGCCCCGGCTCTGAAAGACTGACCATGACTGAACCGCTCAACGCGGCCCCCGTGGCCGTGCACGATACCCCTTTGCCTGACAAACAGCGCCGTCTGATCGCCCTCGACGACGCGATTGCCAAGATCCGCAACCAGATCGCCACGGCTGACCTTGCCCGCCAGGCGCAGGGCAAGCCGATCGATCCGATCTGGTTTCACCGGGCCCGTACCGCGCAGCGCCACCTCTACCGCGAACGCGCAGAATTGCTTGCCGACGGTGGAGCTGGGCACAGCCGCAGCCGGATGAAAGACGCGCTTATCGATATATTGCGCGCCCGCCACGATCCCGAAGTCTGGGCTGAACTGGTCGCGGAAGCGCGCGCCCGCAGCCAAGTGGGGGATCTGTGATGGCAGAGCTCCCCGCACCGCCGACGCCAACACTGACGGCAATCTACGCCGCCTACGAGGGGCGCCAAGGTGATGGTTTCCGCGAGCACCTTGGTGCTTCGCTGATCGGTAAGCCTTGCGCTCGGGCCCTCTGGTTCGATTTTCGCTGGGTCACAACCTCACGCTTTTCCGGCCGGATGCTTCGCCTTTTTGAGACCGGACAGCGCGAAGAAGACCGGATGGTGGCCAATCTCCGTTCGACCGGTGCGACTGTACTGGAGGTCGATCCCGAGACGGGACGCCAGTTCCGGGTTGAAGCCCATGGCGGCCACTTCGGTGGTTCGCTTGATGGCGCTGCCCTTGGGCTGCTTGAAGCACCAAAGACCTGGCACGTTGTCGAGTTCAAGACCCACTCGGTTAAAAGCTTTGCTGACCTTGTCGCCAAGGGCGTTGAGAAATCGAAGCCCCAGCACGCGGCCCAGATGCAGGTCTATATGCATCTCACCGGGCTGACCCGCGCCATGTACGTCGCGGTCTGCAAGAATACGGATGCGCTGCACATCGAGCGGATTGAGGCAGATCCTGCCGAGGCAACTCGGCTGCTGGAGAAGGCCAAGCGCACGATCGAGGCCCAACATCCGCCCGCCCGGATCAGCGACGATCCGACCTGGTTCGAGTGCCGCATGTGCTCCCACCATGCAGCATGTCACGCCGGCGAGGCCATTGCCGTCAATTGCCGGACATGCCTGCATTCAACAGCCGTGGACGGCGGTTGGCACTGCGCCCGTCATGACAGCATGGTCGACGCTCAAGGGCAGCGCCGCGCCTGTGCCCGCCACCTCTTCATCCCTGATCTCGTGCCCGGTGCCGTCACCGACGCCGGCGAGGACTTCGTCGCCTATCGCATGGCCGACGGCTCCGACTGGCTCAATGACGCCCGCCAAAAGGAGGCCGCCCATGCTTAAGCTGCGCCCTTATCAGCAGTCTGCAATCGCATCGATTTACAGCTACTTCGAACTCAACAAGGGCAATCCCCTTGTGGTCATTCCAACCGCTGGCGGCAAAAGCCTGGTCATGGCCTCGTTCATCGACGGGGTTCTCAAGGCCTGGCCCGATCAGCGCATTCTGGTGGTGACCCATGTTCGCGAACTTATCGCCCAAAACCATGCGGAGATGCTGGGGCTTTGGCCCGAAGCGCCTGCCGGGATTTACTCGGCAGGTCTTGGCCGCCGTGATGCTGATGCACGTATCCTGTTCGCCGGCATTCAGTCGGTCCACCGCCGGCCTGCGGAAATCGGCCACTGCGATCTCGTCCTGATCGACGAGGCCCATCTCATCCCTGGCAAGCAGAGCACGATGTACCGCCGCTTCCTGAATCAGATGCAGCGCATCAACCCGTCGCTAAAGGTGATCGGGCTGACGGCCACACCATTCCGCCTGGATTCCGGGATGCTCCACGAAGGCGACAATGCGCTGTTCAGCGACATTGCTTACGAGGTGTCTGTCCGGGATCTCATTGAAGATGGCTATCTCAGCCCGCTGGTGTCGAAACAGCCAAGGACCAAGCTTGATGTAAGCGGCGTTGGCACACGCGGCGGCGAATTCATTGCCCGCGACCTCGAGAAAGCGGTCGATAAGGACGCAATCACCCGCGCTGCCGTCGATGAGATCATGGCCTACGGCAAGGGCAGGAAGTCGTGGCTAGCATTCTGTTCGGGCGTCAGTCACGCGACCCACGTTGCCGAGGAGTTTCGCTGCCGCGGGATCAGTTGCGCCACCATTTTCGGCGAGACCCCCAAGGATGAGCGCGACCGCATCATCGCTGAGTTCAAGGCCGGCAACATCCGGGCGTTGGCTTCGATGGGGGTGCTGACGACAGGCTTCAATGCGCCGGCCGTAGATCTGATCGCCATGCTGCGGCCGACCAAGTCGGCTGGCCTTTACGTCCAGATGGCTGGCCGTGGGACGCGGCTCGCCCCGGGCAAACAGGATTGCCTCGTTCTGGACTTCGCCGGCAACGTAAAACGTCACGGTCCCATCGACCTCGTCAAGCCGAAGCGGCCAGGTTCGGGCGAAGGTGATGCGCCGGTCAAGGTCTGTCCGGACTGCGACAGCATAGTTGCTGCTGCCGCGCTAGAATGTTCAGATTGCGGCTATATCTTCCCAGCGCGCAAGGTGAAGGTAGCGCCCACAGCTTCTACGCTGGCTGTGCTTTCGTCCGCGAAGCCTCAGCATTCGGCATGGCTGCCAGTCTCGAATATTTCCTATCAGCGCCATGATAAGCCCGGCGGGCGCCCATCACTGAAGGTTACTTATCAGTGCGGCCTGTCCCGGCACTCCGAATGGATCTGCCTGGAGCACCAGGGCTTTCCTCGCACCAAAGCAGAAAGCTGGTGGCGTGAACGTGCCCCGGGAATACCCATTCCGGCCTCGGTTAATGCCGCACTCCAACTGACCAGCCGTCTGCGCCGCCCCAGCCACATAACCGTGCGCCCTTCGGGCAACTACACCGAAATCAACAAGGTCAAGTTCGACACATGCAATACGCAAACCCCGGGCTCTGCTCGGTCTGCCATCGCCAGCCCCGCGGCTTCGGCTGGTTCATCCCGTACTATCGGGTCTCCGATCCCCGCCGGGACGAAAGCCGGAAGTATCTTTGCAGCCGCGTCTGCCAGGACCTCTGTCACCGGAGGCAGGGCATGATCAACACCAGCCGCAACGAACAGGCCGCAATGGTCAAAGGTGGCCAGGCTGGCGGCCGTTTCCTCGAACAGATCGGCAAGACCGACCTTGCAACCCTTAGCGATGCCGAGTGGGCAGGTTTTGTCGAACATCTGGTCACGGGGTACTGCGACCATCTGCGCGAACTTGCTGCTGACATGTCGGAGTGCCCATTCTGATGCCAGCATCCTTCATGGCGCAGCTCGGCTCGCGCCTTATCGCCAATGGTTATACGATCCTGCCCATCGCGCCCGGCACCAAGAAGCCGGGTCGGTTCCAGCGCAGTACCTGGGTCGATTATCCCGAATGGAACCGACACGCGGAACGCCCAACAACCGAGGTCGAAATCACGACTTGGTCTGGTTGGCCCGACTGCGCCATCGGCGTTGTGGCGGGTGCTGTTGCGGCGATCGACATAGACATTCTGACAGATCCGGAACTTGCGTTGCAGATCGAGCAGTTGGCTCGTGTGCGGCTTGGCGACACCCCAGCGCTGCGTATCGGCCGCGCACCGAAGCGCCTGCTAGT
The DNA here is from genome assembly GCF_037133355.1 of Novosphingobium sp. Lineage (GTDB taxonomy): Bacteria > Pseudomonadota > Alphaproteobacteria > Sphingomonadales > Sphingomonadaceae > Novosphingobium. Next base: position 8,638 of record NZ_JBAXOI010000040.1, read on the forward strand.
CTACCGCACCAGGGAACCGTTCCGAGGCATCCGACGGGCCCCGCTCGAGGTGCTGTGCCTTGGCCAACAGTTCGTCGCCTATGCCAACCACCCCGATACCGGCCAGCCCTATGTTTGGCCTGAAGAAGGGCTGGCCGAACTCGATCTGGAAAGCCTGCCGATTATAGACGCAGACATGGCGGCAGCCTTTGTCGAAGAAGCTATGGCCCTGATCCCCGCAGAGCTTCGGCCAGCAAGTCTGGCAGCGCCTTCGTGCGCTGGTTCAGCTGCGCCGGGCCATGCCCAGACCGGCACATTGGAGGCCATCTGTTCCGCAATGAGCCACATACCCAACAACGACCTCGAATATGACAGCTGGGTGCGTATTGGCATGGCCCTCAAGGGCGGACTTGGTGAAGCGGGAAAGGATGTCTTCACGGACTGGTCTGATCAGGCATCAAAGAACGAGGTCGCCGCTACAGAAAAGGCATGGGCCAGCTTTCGCCCGGACCGGATCGGTGCGGGCACGGTCTATCACCTCGCGATGGAACGCGGCTGGAAGCCGGATCCCTGCCTGATCCTAGATGGTAGCCTGCCGAAAGGTGACAGCCATCCGGCCGCGGGCCTCCTGGCAGGCCTTGGGGGTGAGTTTGCTTCCGATAGTCCGGTTGAAACCAAGACCACTTTCAACCTGACAATACCGGGCGGGCTTGTCGGAGATCTGACCCAATATATGATCTCAACTGCACGCAGGCCGCAGCCCTTGCTTTCGCTTGGGGCTAGCCTTTGCGCGATCGGCGCGCTTATGGGCCGCCTCTACCGCACCGAGAGCAACCTACGCTCCAACCTCTATGTAGTCGGGATCGCGGACAGCGGATCAGGCAAGAACCATTCGCGGGAGATTATCAACGAGGTACTGTTCGAGGCGGGGCTTGCGAACCACCTTGGCGGAAACAAAATCGCGTCGGGCGCGGGGCTGTTGACCGCCCTACATCGCCAGCCTGCGATCCTGTTCCAGATCGATGAGTTCGGGATGTTCCTGGCGGCCGCTGCCGACCGCAAACGCAGCCCGCGCCACATCACCGAAATTCTCGACAACATGACCGAGCTCTATACCTCGGCCGGCGGGATATTCCTTGGCGCGGAATATGCCAATCGCGATGGCACAAACGAGCGGCGTGATATCGTCCAGCCCTGCCTTAGCGTTTACGGCACCACGACCCCGCTGCACTTCTGGGGTGCGCTGCAAGGGGCCAATGTTGTGGACGGCTCGCTGGCCCGCTTCCTGATCCTACCCAGCGACGATGACTATCCAGATGAAAACGTCGCGGTAGGTCTTCGCACCCCGCCAGCCGACCTGATCGACGGATTGCAATTGCTGGCCTCGGGTGGCGGACATCAGCGCGGCAATCTGGTGGGAGCTACCTCGGGGCCACAGACCGCTCTGTCGCTGACCACTGTGCCTATGAGTACCGATGCGCGCGAACGGTTCAAAGCATTGAGCGAAGAGATTACCGGGGAACTGCGTGCGGCCTCGGGCACGGCCTTCACGGCCATCCTGGCACGCATCGGCGAAATCGCCATGAAGCTTGCCATGATCGTGGCCGTTGGACGCGATCCGGCCGCCCCCACCATTGCGATCGACGACGCTGAATGGGCCATCGCCTTTGTGCGGCACTACGCCCAGCGCGCGATGGAAGCTGTTGACCGCCATGTGGCCGATACCGAAACGGAGGCGCTCCTCAAGCGGCTGCGTGAAGTTATCCGGGCTGCAGGCGCCAAGGGGATCACCAAGTCTGAGCTAACCCGCGGGACCCAGTGGCTGAAATCGAGGGACCGTGACGACATCATCCAGACGCTGATCGAGAGCGGCGACATTACGACTGGCATGCGTGGCTCGGCGACACGGCAGGCTATGGTCTACCGGCTAGCCCGCTGGTCCGGTGGATGGCGCGACGCAAGCGGTCGCAAAGTTGAACTGAGGCAGGCCGACAAACCATGAACCACACAATGCCCTGACCTGCCCCCCGGCAGTCCCTCAGTCATAACGAGAGTCCAGCGGTTAAATA
>NZ_JBAXOI010000041.1:0-10508 GCF_037133355.1 Novosphingobium sp.
CTTCCAATGGGCAGACTCTACATCAGATCGAGGGATCTTTCGGGGGGCAGGTCAAAACCTCAGTAGCCAGAGCGACTGTGCTGAAAGCCCGTTAGCTTTAGAAAATATATTTTAGCAGGCCAAAGTATCGTAACTTCAGAAGTGCTAGATTCCACCCATAGCGGTGGGTTGACAACCAAAAACTTCCTGCCACGAAGACCTCGGTTGCGCCGGTTTACGCCGAGTAACTGCTATCCCCCAGTGGGATGGCTCTTTGAAATTGTAGATAGGATATTACAATGCATACGCAACTATTGCGTCGCGCACCCGTTATTGTGCGTGATTTTTCCAGCATCAGGAATGAACAGGCTCACGCCAAGTTCGCTCTGCCTGATGTTTGCCAGAAGGACTTCGTATGAGTGACAAGGTCACCCCTGCGAATGAAGCGAGCAGCCGCAAGATCGATCTCGGGGATCTGGACTTAAGCGGTCTTCTGAAACCTGATTTGTGCGAACTGTTCTCGTTCAAAACCAATCTGGACGGCGCACTTTTCTGGTTTGCTTTCGGCTATCGAGTCATTCCGCTCGTTCCGGGGGCTAAACGCCCGGTGGTTCACTACTTTCCATGGCTCGACGAGCTTTCGGAAGTGTCCATCAGGCAGCATTGGGAACAGAATCCGACCCACGAGGTAGGAGCCGTTCTCGATGAAACGCAACTGCTGCTCGATGCAGACAGCCCGGAATCGATCGAAGCGCTGCGCCGTTTGGAACAGCAATTCGGTATCGTTCCGGCGCTCGTAATCAAGACTCGCCGTGGTTTTCACCATCACTATCGCCTTGAGAAGGGGGCTTTTGCCAAGCCCGACTCTCACAGCACACTCGAATTCCCCGACCGCCTGGATGTCAGGGCGCACAGGAATTCTGCATTGCTGACGCCAAGCGAGGGCAAGTCGTTGATAACGCTGACAGCGCGCCATCGCGACGAACTCAGCCATGTCGGTCAGGATTTCATCGATGCAGTTTTTCAGCACAACGGACGCCCCGCGCCTCGACCGGCAAGGGACGAACCGGAAGAGCGAAGTGACGTCTCCATTCCGGCAACCGATATTGCCACGATTACCGCTTTGGTGGCCCATATCGACCCGGACTGCGGTTATCAGGATTGGCTGAATGTCTTGATGGCGATCTACCATGAGACCGGCGGAAGCGACGAAGGGTTCGCACTTGCAAACTCCTGGAGCAGCAAGGGCAAATCCTACCAAGGGCGCAAGGACATCGAGGTAAAATGGCGATCTTTCAAGGGTGACGTTTCCAAACCGATCACCATCGCCACTCTGATCGCCCGCGCGCGTGATGCCGGTGCCAATACCGCCGCGATCATGCACGATGATTTCCAGCCATGCAAAACCACGGTGATCCATGCGGAAATGGTCGAGGCCGAACCGGCTCCGGTCCCATCGGGGAAGGTCAGCCCGCTGGCGCAATACAGCCTGATCGGGCAGTCGGCAAAGTACGAGGCGCTAGCTCAGGACGCCACCCCTCTTCTCGGAGACATGTGTCATCGCGGCGAGGCAACGGTGTGGTACGCCAAGCATAATACCGGAAAGACGCTGCTCTTCCTCCATTTGGCGGTCGAAGCAGTGGAGCAGGGCCGCTTGGCGGCGTCGGACCTGTTTTTCATCAACGCCGATGACAGCAGTTCAGGCATCGCGGTGAAACTGTCGATCCTGGATGAACTCGGCGCGCATACGCTTGTGCCGGGACAGGGCGGTTTCAAGGCCGAAAATCTTGAAGCGCTGCTTTTGCAGGCGGTGAAAAAAGACGCCGCACGCGGAACGCTGGTGGTGATCGACACATTGAAAAAGTTCGTGGACCTGATGAACAAGAGGCAGGCCAGCGACTTTGCAAATGTCTGTCGCCAGTACGTCGCAGCGGGTGGCACCCTTCTCGGTCTCGCGCATGTCAACAAGCGTCGGAGTGACGATGGCAAGGCCATTCATGCGGGTACGACCGACATTCTGGATGATTTCGATGCTGGCTACATCATTGATGAGCTTAGCCTCTCGGGACATCCGGGGCAGAAGTTCGTCGAATTCCAGCGCCTCAAGGCTCGCGGGGGAGGTGTCCAATCGGTCGCCTATACCTATGCCGCAGAGGACCATGTTTCCTACGCCCAGCGCCTCGCTTCGGTTCGGCTGGTCGATCAGAACGATCTCGACGGTATCAAGCGAGTTGAAACCGAACGCTCGGATGCCGAATTGATCGCCACGGTCGCCGAGTGCATCGCCGCAGGCACCGATACCAAGATCGCATTGCGAAATGCGGTTTCTGAAAAAGCAAATGTCAGTCGCCGCGCTGCCACCCGCGTCATCGAACAGTACACAGGTGATGACCCGGTGCAGCACCATTGGCACTTCGTCCGAAAGGCGCGCGGAGCCATGACTTTCATCTTGCTCCCAAGGGAAGAGGGCGTCCGCCCCCAGCCCTGACGGCCCCGCACCGGGGAGCAGTTCAGGTTTTCGACCAGTTCAGGATTTCACCCGTTCAGCCACTTTCACCGCGCCAAGGGCCAGGAAGGGTGAGCGCTGAAATTCTGGACTGGCTGAAAAGCTGGCCTGCCAACCGGCGCGCAGGTTCTCAGAATGTCAGGTTCGCGGGGTGACCACTACCGGCCCCGGAAGCGCCAATCTCCAGACCCTGCGTGGCCGGGGGCAACCCCCGCCAGCAGAACCGCCAAAAATTTGCCGCTGTAGCCCCACCGGACGCCGAAACCGCGCCTCGGGTACATGACCCCTGCGCGGGCCGGGGCGGCGCTCTGCAGCAATGAACTATCGCACTTTAGAAAGGAACCCACCATGGCAGTTGTGCGCATGGATGCCGCCTTCTTGAACACCCTTTGCCCCGCGCTGGTCCCGCAGGGTAAAAAGAAGGTGAACTACTACTCCGACCGCGACACAGGCTTGATGATCGAGCTGAGTGCCAATGGCCGCGCGGCCTACTACCAGCGCTTCACCAATGAGCATGGACGCCTCCGAGCTATCCGCCTAGGAGCTGTCGGCGAGATTACCCTCGATCAGGCCCGCAAACAGGGTGCTAAGATCCGGGGCCGTGCCTCCCTTGGCGAGGACCCAGCCGAGACCAAGCGTGAGAAGCGTGCAACGCCCACCTACGGCGAATATGCACCCCGCTACCTCGCCCACACTGCGACCTACCAGCGCAGTCCGGACACCACAGAACAGTATATGCGCAAGCACATCCTTCCCCGATGGCAGAAGGTCCTGCTTTCGGACATTCGACAGGAGGATGCTGCACTCTGGTTGGGTGAGATGGCACAGAAGGGCTTTGCCCCGGCAACCATCGAACGTGCCCGCGTGGTGTTTTCGCATTCACTGAAATTGGCGCTGCAATGGGGTGTACCGGGCCTGACCAAGAATCCGGTTGTCGGCATTCCCCGGCAACCGCTTAACAACGCTCGCGAACGCTACCTCACCACCGAGGAAGCCCAACGGCTCAGGCAGGCGGTGGAGCAGTCCCGCAACAAGCAGCTCAAGTACATTGTCGGGCTGCTCATTCAGTGCGGTTGCCGTGTCAGTGAGCTCCTTCAGGCCGAGTGGTCACATTTCGACCTCGATCGTCGTCTCTGGCGCGTCGCTCAGTCAAAATCGGGCAAGGCCAGGTTTGTGCCTCTGTCACAAGGGGCGCTGGATCTGATTGCCGAGTTGCCGCGCTATAAGGGCTGTCCCTACCTGATCCCGAATCCAGCCACGCTGAAGCCATGGGTAGGGATCTTCATGAGCTGGGACACCGCACGTAAGCAGGCAGGTTTGCCGGATCTTCGCATCCATGACCTGAGGCACAGCGCTGCTTCATTCATGGCCGCTGCCGGGATCGATCTCTACACCATCGGCAAGGTGCTTGGTCACGCGAACTACAAGACCACCACCCGCTATGCCCACTTGGCGAACGATCAGCTCATTGCGGCTGTCGAGGCTGGGGCAGCGAAACTTGGCGTCGATTGGGCGGCAAAACCGGTAAAGGAGGAGGAACCGGCCGCCCCCTGACGTTGCACCCACCTGGCCACCCCTGCCCAATCCTTGGCTCGTGCTGAGGATTGGGTCTGGGGTGGGTGGGCCAAGCTACGCCGATACTACCAAGGCCCCTTGCTGTTTCCGCCCTTTAGACCGGATTTCCGGCGGGAATGGGGATGGTGTGGGTCGGGTAAACCGAGGGCACCAAAACTCAGGCTGCTGCCTTGAAATATATCGATTTCCCAGAAATCTTTGATGTCATGTCCCACGCCGGATCGGCGAAGAGATCGCCTTCGAAGAAGCGCGCGCGCAGCTGGCGCTGCCGGATGATCTTGCGCACGAGACGCGGATCGGGGAGCGGCGGGCGTGCCGTCCTGACCAGCCGGTCGGTGCCTTCATCGAGCCGGCCGTCCTCGTCCGGCCCGTCAAAGCGGAACGCGGACGCCTGGGCGGCGGCACCACCCGAGGTGGAGGACAGCGCCTCAAGCTTCTGGGCAATCTGGCCGACCTGCTCGGTAAGGCGCAGCAGCGCCAGGCGGTCTTCCTCCGAAAGTTCGCGCACCCGGTTGCCCGCGCGGGCGAGCGTGCGGCCGAGCGCGATCACGCGGTCAGCGCGGCTGGGCGTGACGAGGATTTGCGCCTCGCTTTGATCAAGGCAGCCAAACACATCGTCGAGCGAGCCGATGCTGGTGGAGACGACAAGCTGCGCCCCGATCTTGGCCGCGCGCAGATCGAGCCGGGCAAGCGCGGCCAATTCGGCGCCATCGATCACGGGGCAATCGACGAGCACCAGATCGCCGAGCACATAGTCATGGCCGGCAGGGCCGGGTTCATCCGCAAGCAGATTGGCCAGATCGCTGGTCTGCGCGATGCGCAGGCCCGCGGCAGCGGCATCCTCCTCCATCTCCGCGCGCAGATAGCTGCGATCGGCGAAGATCGAGACGGCAAGCGCCGAAGTGCCGCGATCCTGCACGCGGCCCCGCATCTCCACCACGCGCGGCGCCCGTGCGTCCGCGGTGCCATAGTCGAACTGCCTGGCAGCCTGTCCCATCGAAAGTTCACTCCGTAAATGCCCGTATGCGAACAAGAGTGGAACAAAACAGGTTCAGGTCAAGATCATTTGCCTCGATTTTGGATGAAGCGCGACGCGATGCATGCGATCCCGACACATCAAGGTACGCAAATCCGGCATTATCCGGCGAAACGAGCAGGATGCATTCCGCAGGGTAAATCCGCTGCCGGCTCTCCTCGATCACCGCTCGCCGGGGACATTTCCCGTATGCCGGATGCTCAGCGGAACGGCCACCTGCCCGATTCGGCAGGCAAGCCGCACCCCTGGTTCAGTCCACGAACGGATCGCGCACGAGGATCGTGTCTTCGCGTTCCGGGCTCGTCGAGACGAGCGCAACGGGGGTTTCGATCAGCTCCTGCACGCGCTGGATATATTTGATCGCCTGCGCCGGAAGATCGGCCCACGAGCGAGCGCCGGCAGTCGTGCCCTGCCAGCCGTCCATTTCCTCGTAGATCGGCTCGACCGCGGCCTGATCGGCGGAATGGCTGGGGAAGTAGTCGAGGACTTTTCCGCGCAAACGATAGCCAGTGCAGATCTTCACCTTCTCGAACCCGTCGAGCACGTCGAGCTTGGTAAGCGCGATGCCGGTGACACCGGAAATCGCGCAGGACTGGCGCACCAGCACCGCATCGAACCAGCCGCAACGGCGCTTGCGCCCGGTGACTGTGCCGAATTCGTGGCCGCGCTCACCCAGCCGCTGGCCGATTTCATCCTCCAGCTCGGTCGGGAACGGGCCCGAGCCGACGCGGGTGGTATAGGCCTTGACGATGCCGAGCACAAAGCCGGTCGAATTGGGGCCAAGGCCCGAGCCCGATGCAGCGGTGCCAGAAACCGTGTTGGACGAGGTAACGAACGGATAAGTGCCGTGATCGACATCGAGCAGCACGCCCTGCGCGCCTTCGAATAGGATGCGTGCGCCGGCCTTGCGCACCTTCTTCAGGCGCTTCCACACCGGCTGGGCGAACTGCAGCACAAAGGGCGCAATCTCGCGCAGTTCCTCAAGCAGCGCCGCACGGTCCACCGGCGGCTGGCCGAAACCGGCGCGCAAGGCATCGTGGTGGGCACAAAGGCGCGCGAGCTGCGCGTCCATCGCATCGAGATGGGCAAGGTCGCAAACGCGGATCGCGCGGCGGCCAACCTTGTCTTCATAGGCGGGGCCGATGCCTCGCCCGGTGGTGCCGATCTTGCCCGATCCGGCCGCCGCCTCGCGCAGGCCATCGAGATCGCGGTGGAGCGGCAGGATCAGGGGGCAATTGTCCGCAATCGCGAAGTTTTCTGCATGAATGCTGACGCCCTGCGCGGTGAGCTTCTCGATCTCCGCCTTGAGCGCCCAGGGATCGAGCACCACGCCGTTCCCAATGATCGACAGCGTGCCGGTGACAATGCCGGAGGGGAGCAGCGAGAGCTTGTAGACCTGATCGCCCACCACCAGCGTGTGGCCGGCATTGTGCCCGCCCTGGAAGCGCACCACCACATCGGCGCGGCTGGCGAGCCAGTCGACGATCTTGCCCTTGCCCTCATCGCCCCACTGGGCGCCGATCACGGTCACGTTGGCCACGGTGCCTGGCTGTCCTGTTGCAGTTTGAAGTCGGCTGGCGCCCTAGGGGAGAGCGCGGGTTAGGGCAAGGCGCGAAGGGGTCGAGACTGGCTTCACCGAGTTATTTCGATTATCGCCGAACTATCGAATCGGAGAATGCGATGGTGATGCCTCTGCCCCGCGCGGTAGACCTGCTTTCGGCGCTGGCGCAAGGTAGCCGTCTCGCCGTGTTTCGCCTGCTGGTGAAGGCGGGGCCCGATGGCCTGCCCGCCGGAACCATTGCGCGGGAAGTGGGCGTGCGGCCCAATACGCTTTCGACGCACCTCGCCATCCTCGAACAGGCCGGACTGGTCACGGCGCGGCGCGAGGGGCGCTCGGTGATCTATGCGGCGGACTATGGCGCGATGCGGGCGCTGCTGGGCTTTCTGGTGGACGACTGCTGCGGCGGCCAGCCGGACATCTGCGCGCCGCTGGCCGGGCTGATCCCCGCCTGCGGAGCCGAGGCATGACGCTGGCGCGGCGGATCGCTGCCGAAGCGCTCGGCACCGCGCTGCTGCTCGCGATTGTGGTGGGCTCGGGCATCATGGGCGCGCGCCTGGCCGGGGGCAACGATGCCATTGCGCTGCTTGGCAACACCGTCTCGACCGGCGCGGGGCTGGTGGTGCTGATCCACGTGTTCGGCCCCATTTCAGGCGCGCATTTCAATCCGGTGGTGACGCTGGTCATGGCGCTGCGGCGTGAGCTGACAGCGGCGCACGCACTGGCCTATATCGCGGCGCAGGGCCTCGCTGCAGTGCTCGGGGTTTGGCTGGCGCATGCAATGTTTGGCGAGGCCGTGCTGCAGGTTTCCACCCATGCGCGCGATGGGTGGGGCCAAGGGCTGGCGGAACTGGTGGCGACCTTCGGCCTCATCGGCACGATCCTCGGCGTCTCGCGCAGCCGGCCCGAATTCACGCCCGTCGCAGTGGGGCTCTACATCACCTCGGCCTACTGGTTCACCGCTTCCACCTCCTTCGCCAATCCGGCGGTGACCCTGGCGCGCAGCCTGACCGATACCTTCGCGGGCATCGCGCCCGCCTCCGTTCCGCTTTTCATCGCCGGACAACTGGCGGGGGCGCTCGCCGCCCTTGCCGTGTTCGGCTGGCTTCTGGCAGAGGACCCGGCATGACCGACGCATTTCCCATCACCATCTACCACAACCCCAAGTGCGGCACCTCGCGCAACGCGCTCGCTATGATCGAGGCCGCCGGGTACGCGCCCGAGGTGGTCGAGTACGTCAAGGTCGGCTGGAGCCGTCCGCAGCTCGACGCGATCCTGGCCGGCATGGGCGCCGCCCCCCGCGAGATCATGCGCACCAAGGGCACCCCCGCGGAGGAACTCGGCCTCACCGATCCCGGTGCGAGCGACGAGGCCATCCTCGCCGCGATGGTCGAGCATCCGATCCTGGTGAACCGGCCGATCGTGGTAACGCCCAAGGGCACCAAGCTTTGCCGGCCTTCTGAAGCGGTGCTGGAGCTGCTGGACAAGCGGCCGGAGAGCTTCACCAAGGAAGACGGCGAAGTCGTCAGACACTGACCTCGCGCCTTTTGGCCGATGGCGCGCATGCCCTGCCGTCCTGCAGGTCTCCCGCGGCGATACTGCAACGCATTGCTTCGCTCGCACCAGCAAGACAGTCGCGATATGCGCCGCTGCAGCAGTGCCTATTGAGCGCTTAATTCGCTCATCAATACTGTAACATTGGAAGGTTATACGCGGCTCAGCAAAATTTGACATAATTTTTACAAAAATAAACCTTGGAGAGATGTTTCGACATTCGGGGGGTTTATGAAGATCTGCAATTTTGCACTTGCCGCCGTCGCCCTGACAATCGCCGCACCGGCAGAGGCCGAGGAGGATGCTTCCGGCGGCGTGCCGGTCGGTATCCCCATCGCAATGCCGGACGCCGGAGCCGAAGCCGGGTATCTGTTCACACCGCTGATCACCGTCCGCGCCGGCGCTCCGTTCCTGAAGCTCGAACAGCGCATCGCGCCGGGCGCCGCCGGCGAGGATGGCCGCGCGCGGCTGCGGTCCGGCCTCCTGCTCGCCGATATGTTTCCATCGCGGAGCGGCTTCCACATTTCGGGCGGCCTGCGCTTCCGCCGCAACAAGGCCTGGGCGCTCGGAACGCCGACGGCCCGCGCGACTTACCTCATCGATGGCAGAACCTACTCGGCAGGCGAGGTCGGCACGCACAAAGCCGATACCACCCCCGCGTCCGCTGCGCCGCTGGTGATGATCGGCTATGGTGGGGCCCTTTCCAGACGTCTTGCGTTCGGAGTGGAAGCCGGGGCGCTGCTTCATGGCAGCGCCATGGCCAACCGGCTGACGATCACCGGCAGCTGTGCGAACCCAGTGCCGGCGCCTTATTGCGGCACGATGGGTGCCGATCTCGACGCGGAACGGCTGGGCGTTCACCGCGATATCAGCCAGTACCGGGTCTATCCGCTGGTCCAGCTACGGATGGGGTACCGCTTCTGAGGCGTCAGGCCGGCGGACACGGAACCGGCTCGCCGCCCTGAAGCACATGGGTGCAGCCAAGCGCCGCCGCGCTGTCCGCCTCGCTCAGCGCCGCCACGGTGCGCCAGCCGATGCTGCGCAGGCGGGCGGCGACATCGCGGTCATGGCCGAGCGGCAGGAACACGCTGTCCTCGCCGCGTTCGGCATCAGCGACTTGCGCGATCAGGGCATCGGGATAGAGCGAAAAGCCGGTCGCGACTTCGCCCGCCCCGGCGCCTGCAATCCGGTACGTGCCGCCCCGGCCCAGCGCGCCGCGCACGCCATCGGCATAGAGCGTGAAGCCCAGCCACGACTGATACTCGAAGCCGTGCCGTTCGGACGGATCGAGCGTAAGCCGCGCAGTGCCGCCGAGCGTCGCGGCAATCTCGCGCAGCGCGGCGATGCGGCTGGCGAGCGCGCCGCCCGCATCGATTGCCGCAAGCTTTTCAATGGCAGTATCGAAATCGCCGGTGGCGTAGAGCAGCGGGACATAAGCCTCGCCGCCCGCATCGACGAGGCCGCCCGCATCCTTGGTATCAAGCTCGCGCCGCACCGCCTCGATCTGATCTGCTGCGAGCGGGAAGGCCTTCGCCGCCAGGGTATCAACCAGATCGGGCAGCGTGAAATCGACGCTGACGCCCTGCGCCCCGGCGGCCTGCAGCGCCTCGATGGCGATGGCGACAACCTCGCAGGCAGCGGCGACATTGTCCGCACCGATCAGCTCCGCCCCGCACTGCAGCCGCTCGCGCGCCGGATCGAGCGCATCGCCCTTGATCGTCAGCACCTGCCCCGCATAGCACAGCCGCAAGGGCCGCGCGGCGGCGGCGAGGCGCGTGCCGGCGATGCGGCCGATCTGCGGCGTATGGTCGCTGCGCAGCGCCATCATGCGCAAGCTTGCAGGATCGACAAAACGGAACATGCGCCGCTGGTTGATCCCGTCCATCCGCGCGGCGAGGCTGCGCTCGAACTCGATCATCGGCGGCAGCACGCGGTCATAGCCGTGGCCGTGCATCACATCCTGCAAGCTGCGCATCACGCGCGTCGTCGCAGCGGCTTCGCGCGGCAGGCGGTCTTCAAGGCCCTCGGGCAGGAGATCGGGGTTCGGTTCGGTCATGACCGCTGCGCCCTAGACCAGCCGCCGCGAGAATCGAACCCCAAATGCGCGGGGCCACCTGTCGGAATTCCTTACGGTTGACACGGTTGACACAGTCCTGAGGAATAATGGCATTCGATCAGTGGGGCGGATTTGATCGAGCGGGACGATTAGTTGGGGTCTGGGCGTAGGCGCGGGCTTGTGGCATTTACTGAACCGCCCCGGGATTGCCGGAGGCCATTCGGCTTGAATTATGCTGCCATGG
>NZ_JBAXOI010000042.1:0-7214 GCF_037133355.1 Novosphingobium sp.
CGCTCCTCGCCGAAATCCCGGAACGTCGAGGACAAAAAAATACGGGCAACGGGCGAGATCATGAAGAACTATTCACATTTTTTCTAGAATGCGCCCGGGATTCAAGTATATTTAAAGCTCCTCGGGCAGATCTCCGTCGTCGTCACCATTTTCCTCTGGCGCCTCGTACTGAGCAATGATGTCTTCTACTGATAATTTCGTGAATGCAAGAACTCCTAAAGCTTCTACAATTTTAGGGCGAAATGCATTTCCTGCTGCATTCCGAATATTAGAAATCAACTGAACTTCCGGAGCAAAACCCTCAACGTCTACAGTTTGGATGTATCGAACGCTTTCACCCGAAAGGTCGAGGGCTCCACAATAAATATTTTTGTTCAGGCGATTCAGTACAACACAAGCGTCTTTATAACGCTTTTCAGGTATCAACATTGGTGAGTAGAGGTAGAATTTAATAAGTCCAGAAGAAACATAGGCCTCTAAGAACATGCGATACCCCGACGTTTTGTCTACGGTATATAATGTACTAATATGATAGAAGTTGCCGTCTTCATTATATTCAACTTCATCTTCCCATAGCCATGCGGCCATAGTGTCTTCCAATAGGGCTTGGTATGGATGTTTTTTAGATTTTGCCATTATCGTGACTCCTCGACGTACCTCATGTGGCACCCTTAAGTGTCCATCGCAATCGAGCTTTACCACACCCTGAAAGAGAAATGAAAGCAGTCGCTAGAATGCCAAAATTAGATCGCAGCGCCAACTGTCATGCATTCTTGAATCGTAGCCATTTCTGGATCTAATTTATTTCTCGAGGAGGCAGAGTGACGTGCGCCCCTTATGGCGCCTATCAGAAATAGGGTCCTTTGCTTTGATGGCTAATGGTTGAAGTGACGGCGACGTGGCTGGGGCATGCCCCCAATCACGATGGCCAGCGATCTCGGCGGGGGTGCGTCCGCCCAGTTCCGAGTGTGGCATATGTATGGTTATGTAGTCGTGCTTCTAGGCGGCCTGGATCGATCTGGCGTGGGCCAGTGAGGTGAACAGCCTCCCATTTAGGCACTCGTCGCGCTGCCGGGGGTTGAAGCTCTTGATAAACCCGTTCTACTGTGGCCTGCCCGGGGCAATGTAATGCCATTACACGTCGCGTTACTGTGATCACCGCAGGATCACCGTGCTGGTCAGCTCGATGATCATGACGGCCTACGCGTCTTTCGATGCCGGCTTCGGCGCAAAACCTATGCCAAAATACCGACGGTTCTGCCTTTGCCCGCTGAAGATGACCGTGGTCGTATACGCCATGCCCCAAACACCCCTTCTGCGTCGCCCTACTCAGAGCGACCCTTCTTGTGTCATCAAGAGGTCAGACCCCGCTGATTTGCCCGCGTGGGCGCTCGTTGCACCGAAGCAGATCGGTGCAGCTGCATGCGCCGAGCCAACGCCTCTCGCTGCCGATGAGTGGATGACCGTGGCCGAGGTCGCCCAGTTTCTGCGCCTCTCGAAGCGCACCGTTTCCCGCATGATCAAAGCTGGTCGCCTGCCTGCAAAACGGCTCGGCAGAGCCGTCCGGATCGCACGCTCCCAACTCATGGCGATGCTGACCAGTCTGCCACCGGCTTCCGAGAAAGCAGGAGCGTGTCGTGAATAGGTCCACTTCAGAACGGGGTTCATTGTTTAGTGTATCCATTCACGAACAAGCACCCCTGTCCGCCTTTGTCCTCACGAGAGTTCCATGCCCAATCACGATAGCCGCAAACCAACGTTGGCCGATGCCCTCGCGGCGTTGGAAGCCGCATCGCTTTCTGCGATCCAGAAACGTGACACGCGCAGTGCGGTCATGACCTTTTGCAAAGCCCTGGGGGTCACACCGAGGAATGTGCCTGCCGATGCCGCCTCCATTCGGCGCAAGCTTGAGGGCCTTTCCTATTTGGCGCTGGGCCTTTCCAAGGGGCGGTGGAGCAACGTGAAGACGGGCATCGTGCGAGCCGTCAGTCTTGTTGGCAGGACCTATCCAAGCCGCAACACGGCGCCATTGCTACCGCAATGGCGTGTGCTTCTCGAGGCTTTGCCTCACTCTATGCGGCGCAAGCTGTCGGCTGGCGCCCGCTACTTTAGCCGTGAAGGCATCCTGCCAGACGCTACGACGTTGGACGACTTGCACCGCTACCGCTATGTCATCCTCAATGACCGATTGCGGGCGAATGCAGAAAGCGCGTGGGATCATTTTTTATGGGCTTGGAACCGCGCTGCCACGCTGCACCCAGCGTCCTGGCCCCAGACAGTCGTTCCCCGACCGGTGAAGCGTGACATCTACGTCTTCCCTTTCGCATATTTTCCTCCGTCGTTTGAAGCCGACGTGCAGGCCTATGCGGACCGACTGGCAAACACTGATCTCGACGACGACGGCCCTGCACGCCCGGCCAAGCCGGCGACCATCTCGACGCGCACCTATCAGCTGCGTGCGGCGGCATCTGCGTTGGCGCATTCGGGCGTCGACCCGGCAGCCATCACACAGCTTGCCTGCCTTGTGGAGATCGACAACGTCAAAACGATCCTGCACTTTTTCATGAAGCGCGCCGGCGGCGGCACCTCATCCAATGTGGCGCAGATGGCGACGTGCCTGCGCAATGTCGCGCGCCATATGGTCAAGGTGGATGAAGAGCACGAGCGCAAGATCACAAGCCTGTGCCGCAAGGTGGCCGTGCCGACAGGAGGCCTGACCACCAAAAACCGCGAGCGCCTGCGTCCCTTTGACGATGTCGCGGTTGCAGGAGAGTTTCTGCAGCTTCCAGAGACCATCCGTCGTCATGTCGAACGCGACAAGCGGGCCCCTGCACAAAAGGCAGTCCTGGCTCAGGTCGCTGCGGCGATCGCAATCTTGCAGGCCATTCCGATCCGCATTGCGAACCTGGTCTCCATCGACCTGCATCGCCATCTCAAACAACAGCGTAGCAGTGTGCACCTGGTCATCCCGGAGGCCGAGACCAAGAACCGGCAGGCGGTCGACTTCAAGGTCCCTGATTATGCGCTGGAGATCCTGAAGTGGTACGTCGTCAACTACCGGCAGCACCTCGAGCATGAGCCCACAAGCGCGCTGTTTCCGGGACGCGGCGGCGGGCACAAGACGGCGCACACGCTAGGGGAGCAGATCAAGCAGACCGTGTTCAAGTTCACAGGGCTGACCTTCAACGTGCATTTGTTCCGCCATTTTGCCGGCAAGGTGTTCCTTGATCAGCAGCCGGGAGGATATGAGGTCGTCCGGCAGGTTCTCCGCCACAAACGGATCGACACCACGACCAGCTTCTACGCGGGCGCGGAAGTTCAGCGAGCGAGCACGTTGTTCAACGACATCATCGATGGCTTGCGCCGCGAGCATCCGGTGGCGCCGCGCAAACAGTCAAAGGTGCGGTCATGAGCGGCGGGCGCTACGGGCCAACAAAGGCACCTGAACGTCGCTGTATGCCTTTGGCGCTCTGGCCGGAGGCTGATCGACTGGCTTGGGCGGACGCCCTCACCCCTGGCACCATTTTCGACGACCACCTCGGCGCAAGGGCAAACCATTCAGCACAATCCAACTACAAGGCCGAGCGCGGCTATGGTCGGTTCCTGACCTTTTGCAGCATCCATGACCCTGCATGCCTCGACGAGGCTCCCGCAGCACGGATTACAAAAGACAGGGTGAAGGCATATGCCCGACATCTGGCTGACCTTGAGAACGGAAGCCAAACGATCTTGGGCCGTCTCCAAGAGCTGAGCGAGGTCGCGTGGGTTTTGGCACCAATGCGAGACTGGTCCTTCATCAACCGCACAGCCTCACGCGTTCGGGCCCGCCACAAACCCGTCCGCGCTAAAGACCGCATCATGATGAGCGATGAACTCGCCCAACTTGGCTATGACCTCATGGACCAAGTCGGCGATCTGACGACTGTAAAGGCCGCCTGCCAGTTTCGGGACGGCCTCATGATCGCGCTGCTTGCGTACGTTCCCATCCGCCGGAAGAACTTCACCCAGTTGTCTCTGGGCGAAAGCCTCGTATGGCGGCAGGAACAGTGGTTCATTATCTTGAAACCAGACGACACCAAGACCCATGCCTGGTTCGAAACGATCTTGCCAGAAACCCTTGTGCCCTATCTCAACCGCTATCTCGAGCGACATCGGCCTGCCCTTGTTGCAAGCAATGGTCGCTGGAAAAAAGCAACCGGCGCCGCACTGTGGATCTCCGCGCATAGCTCCCCGATGACAGGCATTGCGATCTACGATGGCATCTGCCGGCAAACGCGCAAGCGCTTTGGCGAGCATGTCTCCCCCCACCTGTTCCGCGACGCCGCTGCCTCTACACTAGCAACGGAGGCGCCCGATGTTGTCCGGATCGCAGCGCCACTGCTCGGCCATCGCAGCTTCCAGACAACCGAAAAATACTACCGCAAGGCCAAGGCCCAAGCGGGACATAGCCGCTACATTGCGGCGATTTCAAAACTGCGGGGAGACGTGTGATGGCAAGGTCGCAAGTGGCCCGGGCGATGAGCCCAACCGCCGACAGTTGGTCGTTCGCAGTCGGCTTGCTCACGTTGGACAAGGGCACTGCCGACATCAACTTCGACGCGCTTCAAAGCGCCGTCGCTGAGGCGGTCGCTTTGGTTGATGAGATCGAAGACGAGAACGCGCGCCGGCCGACCCACGCTGTGGCCAAACGCAAACTGCTCAAGCTTGATCGTCTCCTTGCATCCGTGGAGTTTGAACTCAAAAGCATGGAAACGCAGCAGGCTCTGAAAGAGACCACGGCCGCACGACATCTGGGACAGCTTCTGTCGGCGTCTGCCATCGAACATGTTGCCGGGGCCACCCCCAACAGCCTCGCTGCCCCCCACTCTCGGCAGCCCGGACCAGAACAGCGCATGATGGCCCTTGAGGGGATGCCTGCTGCGGCGATGCTTTTTGCCATCCGACAGATCAAGGAACCCGTCGCCGATTGGCTGTACCGAAACGCCCGCAACACAGGCGGTCGTCCAGTGAAAACGGCTCGCCAAGCAATCTTGTTCTGCCTCATGAAGAACTACGAGGCGATCATGAACCAGCCTCTGCGGCCCGAAAGCAAGCAGCATCTGAGGCTGCTCGCGACGCACATATTCGGTGCGTGCAAAATCGACACTGCCGGCTTGGAAGATGCCTGCAGCCGTGCGTTCGACGCGTTTGCAAGCTGGGCTGCCTGGTATGACTTGCCAGCGCCAACCTTCAGCATCGGGCCTGTCGACATTGACGCCATCCCCGACGGTCCGGAAGCGCCCCTGGTGCCGGCAAAACATCCGCCAAGAAAGTGACCCTTTTGCAGATCACGAGCGCCTATGGCTCAGGCAGGCAGTTCGCATGTCCGAACCGGCCTTCCGACACGAGCCAACGGCCGCCGAGCGAAAGCGCGTCGCTGACGGCTTGCGTCTCGAACTGGTCGGCCTGGATTGCGATCTGGATATCAGTGACGCCGAGCTTGAAGCCCTGGAGCATCTCTTGGGCGCCGACCTCCACCCGCTCCTTCAATAACCCGCCAGCCCTCAATGCGGTTGGCACAAGCCGCATATGAGAGACCAAAATGGCCTTCCCCTCCGACAGCGTTAACAATCCCGCACCCAAGCGAGCAGTGCTCTACCTGCGCGTCAGCACCGGCCGGCAAGCGGCCGGCGATATCTCGATCCCTTCGCAGAGAGAGCTGACAACACGCTTTTGCGAAAGCCAAGGCTGGACGGTTGTTGACGAGTTCACCGAACCCGGCGCGTCGGCGACAGACGACAAGCGGCCTGTGTTCCAGCGGCTGATGGAGACTGCCAAATCGCCAGATCGTCGGTTCGATGTGATCTGCGTGCATTCCTTCTCACGCTTCTATCGCAACGGCGCTGAGATGGAGATGGCGATCCGCCAACTGCGCAAGCGCGGCGTTGAAGTCGTGTCGATGACGCAGCCAACGGGACGCGACCCTGCGCAAGACATGATGCGTCAGATCATCGGCATCTTCGACGAATATACCTCGCGTGAAAACGGCAAGAACGTGACCCGCTCCATGCGCGAAAACGCAAAGCAGGGCTTTTGGAATGGCGCGACGCCGCCCCTTGGCTATCGCATTGTGGCTGTGGAGCAGAAGGGTGCGCGCCTCAAAAAGCGGCTGGAGGTTGATCCGGTCGATGCCGAGACCGTCAATCTCATCTTCCAGCTCTACAACCAGGGCGCCGAAGGCAGCGGCCCGCTTGGGGTGAAAGATGTAACAAAATGGCTGAACAGCCACGGCTATCGTACGCGCAAAGGCGCAAACTTTGGCGTGGGGCCCGTTCACGGCATTCTGACGAACAGCTGCTACGCCACCGGCAAATGGCCTTACGGGCGCCGCAGTTCTCGAACTGGCCTACCTCACGACCCCGCCGAGGTGGTCGAGGTCGACATCCCGAAGATCATCGCTCTCGACCTCTTCAACGCAGTCCAGGAGCGTCTCAAGCGCAACAACCCCAAGGTCACGCCGCCACGGGTGGTGAACGGGCCTTCACTGCTGACGGGACTTGCCGTCTGCGGCTCTTGCGGGGCCGGCATGACCCGCAGCGGAACGCGGCGTGGCACCAAGGTCTACACCTATTACAGCTGCGCTGCGTGCCAGCAAAAGGGGAAGTCCGTTTGCAAAGGGCGCCACGTGCCGGTGGCCCAGCTCGACACGAAGGTCATCGAGGGGTTGAAGCAACAGCTCTTCACCCCCGAACGCATGGGCCAGGTCCTGTCAGGCCTCCTACAGCGGCATGTTGCCCGAGATGCCACAGTCGTTGAGCGTCGGCGCGTGCTGGAGACTGAGCGCGACGAGATCCGAGTCAAGCTCGATCGGCTGTACAATGCCATCGAAAATGGAGTGATTGAACTCGACGACGACATCAAAACGCGGATCGGAAGCCTCAAGGAGCGCCGCGACGTCATCGAAGCATCTCTGGCGCGTATCTCGCAAAACATCGGCACGGGCCCTGCATTGGACGAGGCGTGGATCGCGAGGTTTTCAGAACTGATGCACCGCAAGCTTGATTGCGGCGACGTGAAAACCCGGAAGGCCTATCTCACCTCCGTGATCGATCGCATTGAGGTCGATGACGATGTCATCCGCGTTTTTGGACGCAAAGATGCCCTTGCAGACGCAGTTTCTGGACGGAACGGCCAGACTGCGAACGTTAGCGGTTTTGTTCGTAAATGGCGCGCCC
>NZ_JBAXOI010000043.1:0-6456 GCF_037133355.1 Novosphingobium sp.
CCCATGGCAGCATAATTCAAGCCGAATGGCCTCCGGCAATCCCGGGGCGGTTCAGGCAACCTCATTCTCGAAGCTCATGAAGCGGTTGAGCTCTTGTCAGCACAGCCAGCAGCTAAGCCCTATGTGCGAGGGTACCTTGGCTCTCAAGAGATTATCCGAGGTGGGAAGCGTTACTGCATCTGGGTCGATGACGGTGCAGTTCTGGCTGCTAGACAAATCCCCGAGATCAGTCGCCGTTTTGACGGCGTCGCCAAGATGCGGCTCCAGAGCCCAGCAAAATCTACCAGAGATTTTGCCTCTTTTCCCCATAGATTTAAGCAGATTCAGGGTGTTCCACGTCGATGGTCCATAGCAGTACCGAGCGTCTCTTCAGAACGACGCCCTTATCTTCCTGTTGACCTACTGGATGCGACGAACATCGTATCTAGTCTGGCATTCGTTCTCTATGATGCCCCAACGTTCAATCTTTCCCTTATTGGGTCAAAGATGCATTTGGTTTGGGTCGCAGCGGTCTGTGGAAAGCTAAAATCCGATTATCGGTACTCGAACACGTTGGGCTGGCACACCTTCCCAGTCCCCACCCTGACCGAACAGAACAAGGCCGACCTCACCCGCTGCGCGGAGGACATCCTCCTCGCCCGCGAGGCGCATTTCCCGGCGACGATCGCCGACCTCTATGATCCCGAGGCCATGCCCGAAGACCTGCGCGCCGCACACGATCGCAACGACGAGGTGCTGGAACGCATCTACATCGGTCGCCGCTTCCGCAACGACACCGAACGGCTCGAGAAGCTCTTCGAACTCTACACCAAGATGA
Organism: Novosphingobium sp.; assembly: GCF_037133355.1. Classification (GTDB taxonomy): domain Bacteria; phylum Pseudomonadota; class Alphaproteobacteria; order Sphingomonadales; family Sphingomonadaceae; genus Novosphingobium. The sequence continues at coordinate 818 of NZ_JBAXOI010000043.1, forward strand.
CCACGAGGACGGGCAAGGGGAAAGTGGCATGAGCAACGAACCCGGCTGGGATGCCAAGGCCATCGGCGAAATCGCCGCTGACCATTATGGCAATTTCACCAAGATGTTCGAGCATCATGATTGGCCAGAGCGCGGGCAGGACATGATGCGCAAGGTGCAGATGCATGTGAAAGAGCAGTACGGCAGCATTGCCGCGTTCGTCGAACATCACAAGGCAAGCCAATGACCAGTACAAGGCCCATCCCTGCTGTGAGCTTTCAGACCGCGCGTACGGGCGTGTCAGCCAAGGCAAATGCGCTGGGCATGCGCCCGATGCAGGAGCGCGCTTACAACAAGCGTGGGGAGCAATACCTGCTGATCAAGTCTCCACCTGCTTCTGGCAAAAGCCGTGCGCTGATGTTCATCGCGCTCGACAAGCTGCACCATCAGGGTTTGAAGCAGGCGATCATCGTCGTTCCGGAGAAGTCGATCGGCGGCAGTTTCGCTGACGAGCCGCTCGCCTCCTATGGCTTCTGGGCCGACTGGACGGTGAAGCCGCAATGGAACCTATGCAATGCGCCGGGGCCTGACGAGGAGCGCGTAGACCCCTCCAAGGTCAAGGCTGTGGGCCAGTTCCTCTCCAGCGGAGATCCAGTGCTTGTATGCACCCATGCCACGTTCCGCTTTGCCGTGGATGCGCTGGGCGTGGAGGCCTTCGACGACCGGCTGATCGCGGTAGACGAGTTCCACCACGTTTCCGCGCATCCCGACAACCGGCTGGGCGCGCAGCTCGCCGCGTTCATCGCGCGCGACAAGGTCCATATCGTCGCCATGACCGGTAGCTACTTTAGGGGCGATGCAGCGCCCGTGCTGACCCCGGAGGACGAGGCGAAGTTCGAGACCGTCACCTATACCTACTACGAGCAGCTCAACGGCTATGAGCACCTCAAGGCGCTCAACATCGGCTATTTTTTCTACACAGGCCGTTATCTGGAGGCGATCGAACACTGCCTCGATCCCAGCCGCAAGACGATCGTCCATATCCCGTCGGTCAATGCGCGGGAGAGCACCAAGGACAAGGTGACCGAGGTCAACGAGATCCTGCATTACCTCGGCAAGTGGACCGGGGCCGACCCGGTGACCGGCTTTGAGCTGGTTGCGCTGCCGGATGGCCGAGTGCTCAAGATCGCCGATCTTGTGGACGACAGCGACCCGGCGCGCCGCTCCAAGGTGCTTGTCGCGCTGAAGGACCCTGCACACAAGAACGACCGCGAGCATGTCGATATCATCATCGCGCTGGGCATGGCCAAGGAAGGGTTCGACTGGATCTGGTGCGAGCATGCACTGACCGTCGGCTACCGCTCCAGCCTCACCGAGATCATCCAGATCATCGGGCGCGCCACGCGCGATGCGCCGGGCAAGGAGGTTGCCACCTTCACCAATTTGATCGCAGAACCCGATGCCAGCGAGGCCGCTGTGGCTGAGGCGATCAACGACACGCTGAAGGCGATTGCGGCCAGTCTGCTGATGGAACAGGTGCTCGCCCCTCGCTTCACCTTCACGCCAAAGAACAAGGGGCCGCTGCCCGACTTCGACTACGGCGAGGCAGGCTACCAGCCGGGCAAGACCAACATCGGCGTGAACGAGGAGCGCGGGCAGTTCCATTTCGAGATTGCCGGGCTGGTCGAACCCAAGAGTCCTGAAGCGACAAGGATATGCCAGGAGGACATCAACGAGGTTATCGCGGCCTATGTGCAGACCAAGTCCACGGTTGAGCGCGGGCTGTTCGATGAGGAAACGCCCCCGCAGGAGCTGACACAGGTCGCCATGGGCAAGATCGTGCGCGATCGGTACCCTGAACTCAGCGCCGACGATCAGGAAGCTGTGCGCCAGCATGCGATTGCCGCGCTGAACCTGACCCAGAAGGCCAAGGCGATCGCAATGGGTTCCGTTGATACCGGAGAGGGCGAGATCCGCGCCAACACCGCGCTGATCGATGGCGTGCGCCAGATCGCCATGGACGTGCGCGAACTCGATATTGACCTGATCGACAGCATCAACCCGTTTCAGGCTGCCTATGCTGTGCTCGCCAAGTCGATGAGCGAGGCCACGCTGAAGCAGGTGCAGGCCGTGATTTCAGCCAAGCGCACCAAGATCACGCCTGAAGACGCCAAGGACCTCGCTGGCCGTGCCGTGAAGTTCAAGAGGGAGCGAGGCAGGCTTCCATCGATCACGTCGGCGGATGCATGGGAGCAGCGCCTTGCCGAGGGTGCTGCGGCCTTCATGCGGTTCAAGGAGGAAGGCCGGTATGTCTGACCTCGACCTCGACGAACTTGCGGGAGAGCTGGCCGAGTTCGCACCGGCAGCGAAGAAGCACGCCACCTACACCCCGCGCGAGGAACGCATCATCGCCGGGTTCGAAGACATCGAGCGCTTCTTCGGGGAGCATGGCCGTCTCCCGCAGCATGGCGAGGAGCGCGACATCTTCGAGCGTCAGTATGCGGTGCGGCTGGACCGGCTGCGCGCGCTGGAGGACTGCCGCACCCTACTGGCCTCGCTCGACAAGCATGGCCTGCTGGGCCGCGTCGAGCTCCAGCCGGAGGAGGTCGAACTCGGTGCCGATGACCTGATGGCGGAGCTGGCGGGGCTTGGTGAGGACGGTGACGACATTACCCAGTTGCGCCACGTCCGATCGGCTGAAGACAAGCGAGCTGCGGAGGATATCGCCCGGCGCGAGAAGTGCGCCGACTTCGACACGTTCCAGCCGCTGTTCAAGAGGGTGAAGGACGAGCTGGCCGACAACACGCGCGTCACTCGTCCTTTCGAGCTGAAGGCGGAGATCAGGCCGGGCGCGTTTTTCATCGTCGGCGGCCAGATCGCTTATGTGGCCGAGATGGCCAAGATCTTCACCAACCCGCAGGGCCGCACAGATGCCCGGCTGCGCGTGATCTTCGATAACGGGACAGAGAGCGGCATGCTCATGCGGTCTCTACAGCGCCAGCTCAACGAGGACGACGCAGGCCGAAGGATCACAGAGCCGGTCGCGGGGCCGCTCTTCGCAGACAGGGCTGAGAACGGTGAAATCGAGACCGGCACGATCTATGTTCTGCGCAGCAAGTCCGATCATCCCGTGGTCGCTGAGCATAGGGAGATCATGCACAAGATCGGCGTGACGAGTGGCGCGGTTGAGAGCCGTATCTCAGGGGCGGAGAAAAGCTCGACCTACTTGCTCGCAGGGGTGGACGTGGTCGCGACCTACAAGGTCTTCGGCGTGAACTGCCAAAAGCTGGAAGCCCTCATCCACAAGGTCTTCGCCGCCGCGCAGATCAACCTCTCGATCCCCGATCGGTTCGGACATATGGTGAAGCCGCGCGAGTGGTTCCTCGTGCCCTTGGCTGTGGTCAATGAGGCCGTGGAACGGATTCGGGATCGGTCGATCTTGGAATATCGGTATGATCCCCAATCCGGTCGGCTCGAGGCAATGGGGCGATAACGGGCGCGAGCTGCTGGGGCACGGTTGTGGAGTGCTACTCGTCGCGCCAGATATCGTCGCACTCGTTCTGGGCAAACTCACCCAGCGTGACACAGAGATCCTCGTCGCCGGTTGCGTCCTTGATCATCTCGGTGCCGCCGTCGAGTTGAAGCCACAGCGTGGCCTGTTTGTCGCCGATGGTCGCCTTGAAGAAAGCTTCGTTGCCGACCGCATCGACAGTGACATCCGCGCCGAGTCTGATGGCGGCCATCGAGATCACACCGAGTATTCGTTCTTCTGCTCTGCTCATGGTAGCCCCCTGTTAAACATGCCCTCAGAGCCATAGAGAAGGCCGCTGAAGCCCATTGTGGCTCTTTTGGTCAAAGAAGTGCCATTTTGCCCCCTTCGCGCTGTAGAACCCCTTTTCGGGCATTTTAGGCGACAAGCCGGTCCAGCACCGGCTCGACCGCCCTACCACAGCTCGTCTCACAACTGTCAACTCAGTTTGCATCTCCCGGTATAACCCACTGATATTAATCAATCTTTCCCGCCAAATTCCAAAACCGGGAGGTTACCGGGAGATCCAAGTGCCTGATTTCAAAGCAATCTCCCTCTTCTCCCTCTTCTCCCGGTAAAAATAGAATTATTAATAGAGAGAATTCTTTGTGCCTCTCTATGTCTTACATACGATGTCTCTCAAAAATGGGCCGGGAGACGGGAGAACCGGGAGGTTCGTTTTTTTACAAGCACTTCGATCTCCCGGTAGGGAGGTAAAAACCGGGATATCTCCCGCTTTTCAGCCCGAAATCACCCTCGCGCCTCGCCCAGATCGATCTGCAGGCCGCGCTTGTTCGACTTGAAAGCAGCGATGTACATCCTGTCCTTCAGCGCCTCTGCGCCCGGTAAACGCTTCATGACCTTGTTGTATTCCCCGGCCTCCCACGGCGATCCGCGCAGGATCCGCTTGATCCCATCGGCATCGTTTAGGATTACGATCTGCGGCGAATCGCCCCTGCCCGTGGACAGCACATGAATGCCTTCGCGCTGCAGAACTAGCAGGATCTGGTTCTCTGACGCCTCACCGATCCACTCGGCAATCGTGCGTGTTTCGCGCTTTTCGAGGTACTGGATCTCCAGCTTGCTTTCGAGGATCAGATTGAGGCAGCGGCGCTCATCCGACATCGTGTCCACTTCGGCCTTGTCCTCAGACATGTCGAACTGTGTGAGCCACTGCTCGGCCTGCTCAAGCGTCACGCGCTCGTCGCTGGTCAGCGAGTAGGCCCCGGCGAAAAGCGCGCCGTACTGGTCGCCTGCGCGCTGCTCGCCTAGCAATGCTGCGGCGGCCACGGCGAACACCTCGGCGTTGTGCCGGATCACCGGGGCGAGCTGGATGGCCCGCGCCTGATACCGCTGGGCGTACTCGTCCCCGATCAGGAATTCACCGGCCTTGTTCAGCTCGGCCAGCCCATACCGGCGGCGCTCGGCCTTCAGCTCGACGACCGTGATGCGAGATCGATCGCTCTGCTGCACAATCGAAGCGTTGATCGAGGCGAACATGAAGCACGAGCGGATCTGGAAGGACATTGCCGATCCGCTGGTGGTGCCCTTGGCGATCCTCGCGCCGGTCTCCGAGGACGACTGCCGCACCGTTTCCATGATGCGCTGGATTCGCGCGATAGCGGTGGCGTCCTGCCCTTCGGCCTCGTCGAACAGCACGGGGATGGCGTCTGACCCCAGCGTCTGGCGCAGACCGGCCTCGGTAGTGCTGGAGGCGACGGACAGGCACCGCTGGGGGCCAAAGAGCCGCTTGACCACACTGTCCATCACGTAGCTCTTGCCGGTGCCCTTAGCGCCCACCAGCCAGATGTGGGGCCGCCAGTTCAGCACCCCGCCGATGTGGGCACAGACGGTCCAGCCTGCCATCATGGTGGCGTCCAGATCGCGCGCGAACGGCAGGCGGCGCATGTGTTCGAGGTAGAGGCTGGCCTCGCCGGTTGAGAGCGGGTTGTCGATGGCCGCGCGCATGGGCTGGCCCAGCTCGTAGACGTAGCGGCTGCGGATCGCGCTCGGCGCGGTAGGGGTCCGGTCGACGTAGAGCATATCGCCGCAGTGGACGACGATGCGCCCGTCGTCTGTCAACGGGCACCGAAGTTTCCCTAAAAGTGGGCGCTTAAAGTTCCCTGCTTTG
>NZ_JBAXOI010000044.1:0-5676 GCF_037133355.1 Novosphingobium sp.
TAAAGGGGGACTCCGCGTCAGGGTCTTGGCCGCTCAAAGGGTGGCTGTACGACCAGGACGCGGCGTTCTGGCGACTCCATGCCGAATGGCGCGCTGCTGAAGATGCATTCGAGACAGGACCGCATGCAGCGGATGAGCCTGAGGGCGAGCTGCTATGCTAGCGGGCAACAGATCTGCGCGAATCCATGTTCCTAGCGCCAATATCGACCGCGACGGCGCTGGCGGCAAAGTTCGAGGCGATCGAGGGCGGCCAAGGGCGCATCCTCATATCCGAAGAATTCACCATTTTCGACGCATTACGCCGCGATTGCCAAGCGCTGGCCGATGCGGAGGGAGCAAATTCGCGCAATTCGAGTGTGCGAACAAATGATTGGCCGCGAAAGCCAATTTTCCGTAGCCTGTTGAAGATAAAAGATTTTTTGATGGGGTGTGGCTCCCTGAGTAGGATTCGAACCTACGACCACTCGATTAACAGTCGAGAGCTCTACCGCTGAGCTATCAGGGACCAGACCCGGTTGCCCGGGGCAGGAGCGGGCTAATAGCAGGCGTTTCCGGTTTGGCAAGCGCCAGATTGCCGTAAAAACTACGCCAGGAACTGCTCGGCGAAGATCCGCTCGTCGAGGCTCTTGCCCCGATCGAACAGCAAGGTCAGCCGATGCTCGCGCGCCGCGCTCACGCGCACCTCGCTGATGTCGCGTACTTCCTTCTGGTCAGCCACCACGAGGACCGGGCGCTTTACCGATTCGAGCGCGCGAAAGCGGATCTCGCAGCTTTCCGGCAGGATCGCTCCGCGCCAGCGCCGTGGCCGGAACGGGCTGATTGGCGTGAGCGCGAGCATCGCGCTGCCCAAGGGCAGGATCGGCCCGTTGGCGGAAAGGTTGTAGGCTGTCGAGCCCGCCGGGGTCGCCACCAGCACGCCGTCGCACGAGAGTTCGGGCATGCGCACTTTGCCGTTGACCGAGACTTCCAGCCTTGCGGTCTGGCGCGTTTCGCGCAGCAAGCTGACCTCGTTGATCGCCCATGAGGAATGATGATCGCCGGTCTGCGTCGTCGCCTCCATGAGCAGCGGCGCCACCGCAATCGCGCGGGCCTTGGCAACGCGCTCCGCGATCGGGCGGCTCGCCTTATGGCGGTTCATCAGGAAGCCGACGGTACCGAGGTTGAGCCCGTATGCCGGGATCACGCGTCCGGTGTCGAGCATGTGGTGCAAGGTCTGCAGCATGAAGCCGTCGCCGCCGAGCACGACCACGATGTCCGCCTGCTCCAGAGGCACCCAGTCGTACGAGGCGGTAAGCGCGGACTCCGCTTCCTGCGCGCGGTCGGTGGGAGACGCCAGCAGCGCCAGCCGGGGTGCATCAGGCATGGGTCGGAGCTCTCCTGCAGCGGTGCTGCGATCAGCATCCGCGCCCCGTGATATGGAGCGACCCAAACTGGTGCAATGCCAAATGGCAAAGCGAGGATGATTTCGCGAAGCCAATCGCCTAAGGCTGCTCGTGATGACTGGCACCGTGCTCACATCTGGCGACGATCGCGATGTTCTGACCGGCCTTCCCGGCCTTCACAGCGCGGCGCGCTGGCTCGATCGGGTGGGCGAGACAGGCTTTGTCCAGGCCATGCTCGTAAGCTTGCAGCGCTTGCCGGCAGTGAACCTTGCTTATGGCATGGCGGGCGGGGACAGGGTGCTTGTCGAAGTGGCCCGGCGCCTGCGCGATTTCGTGGCCGATGAACTCGGCCCGCAGGCGCTTGTCGCGCGCGCTGCGGGCGGGGCGTTCCTTGTTGCAAGCCGCGCGGCACTCTCGCGCGAGCGGTGGCAATGGCTGGCCGAAGCACTGGGGCGTGCGATCGCGCGGCCGCTGGTGGTCGACGGCGAGCGGCTCAGCCTTGCGCCGCGCACTGCGCTGCTGCGCGGGCGGCCGGGGGAAACGGGCGCAGCGCTGCTTGATCGGCTCGATCAGGTATCGGGTGATCTGCAGCGGCGCAGCGGACGGCGCGTGCTCTGGGCCGATGGCAGCCACCCGGCGCGGGGGCGCAGCGCGGCGAACCTCGAGGGCGATCTGCTCGGCGCGCTCCACCGCGACGAGATCGCGATCCTGTTCCAGCCGCAGTTCCATGTCGGCACGGGCGCGCTGGCCGGGGCGGAGGCGCTCGCGCGGTGGGAGCACCCGAGCTTTGGCCGCATCTGCGCCGAAACGCTGTTTGCCGTGGCCGACCGGGGCGATCACGTGGCGCAGTTGTCCCGCCATATCGGCAAGCGCGCGCTGGCGATGGCGGCAGCGTGGCCCGGGGCGGATGCGCTGCGGCTTTCGCTGAATGTCACGGCGGAAGACTTTGCCGTGGGCGATTTTGCCGCGACCTTGCGCGCGGCGCTGGCGGCGAGTGGTTTTGCCGCCGAGCGGCTAACGATCGAGATTACCGAGCAGACCCTGATCGCCGATTTCGAAGCCTGCGCGGCGGCGCTGCGCGAGCTTGCCGGGCTCGGCATCAATGTTGCCCTCGACGATTTCGGCACGGGCTTTTCCAATTTCCGCGCGCTCAAGGCGCTGCCGCTCGATGCGCTGAAGCTCGACCGTTCGCTGGTGAGCGACATCGAGCACGACGCGCGCGACCGGGCGATCCTTGCGGCGATGGTGGCGATGGCGCGCGCGCTCGACCTCAAGGTGATCGCGGAAGGCGTGGAGACCGCAGGGCAACTCGCCATCCTGCAAGGCGAGGGCTGCGATCTGTTTCAGGGTTTCCTGCGTTCCGGCCCGATCTCTGCGGAAGACTTTGCGGCGTTGGCGGCGGGCGGGTGATAGCGCGGGCAGGTGCTTGTAGGACAGAACTTTCGCATGACCATCGACCACCGCCTTGCCACTTACGGCACCCTTGCGCCCGGGCGGGTGAACCATCATCAGCTGGCGGGGCTGGCGGGCGAATGGACTGTCGGCACGATCCGGGGGCGGCTTGTCGAGACGGGCTGGGGCGCGGCGCTGGGTTATCCGGCGCTGGTGCTGGATGAAGGCGGCGAGGCGATTGCCGTGCATCTGTTCTCCTCAGCCGATCTGCCCAAGCACTGGGCGCGGCTCGATGCGTTCGAGGGGGCAGAGTACCGGCGCGGGGAGGTGATGGTGGAGACGGCGGCGGGGCTGGTCCCTGCGTGGATCTATCTGGCGGCGGACGGGTCCTATTCGTCCTGATCGGGCGGGCGCTTGGCCCAGAATGTCCCCGTCTCGCCCAGCTTGCGACCATAGGCGAATAGGGCGCCCATGAAGGCTGTGTCGAACAGGTTCTTGTCGTTCGCGGGGTAGTCCTTGGCGATGAAGCTCAGGTTGAAATCGATCCCGTGCGCCTTGGCGTAGAGATAGCTGAGGTTCACCGTGCTTGCCGTCGCGCGGCGCAAGTTGAGCGAGATGGCCTGGCTGGCAATCGGCACGGTGCGCGGCTTCACCAGCTTGAACTCGCCGTTGAGCTTGTTGTTCACGATCATGTAGATGTGCAGCTGGTTGAGGACGCTTGGCACCTGGCCCGTCACGATGGCCGTATCGGGCAGGGTGAGGATCTGCGCGGTGGTGCCGCCGTCGACGTGCATTTCGCTGATCTCGCGGCCGCCGGCCTGCGCCTTGATCATCACCGGCGGGAAGAAGGCGGGGATCGCCGAGGAAGCGAGCAGGACCTGCCGGAACAGGCCGTAGCGCCCCGGCGCCTTGCTCGCGGCAATCGCGCCCATGTTCCAGATGACCATGCGCTGCGCATCGAGATTGGCGGTGCCGACAAACAGCCGCCGCCCGCGCGCATGCTCCGCAGCGATCCGATCGATCAGCGCATCGGTCATCACCACGCCGATCATCCGCGCAAGCCGCTTGGTGCTGGCGATGCTGGGGGAGAGCGGGATGGCGAGGGGGAAGCGGTTCTTGTAGATGCTCTTGGCGGAGATCGTGGTGAACAGCTTCTCCAGCGTCGCGTCCTGATCGGAGCCGAGGAAAGCGAAGGGCGCGATCAGCGCGCCGGTGCTGACGCCGGTGACGACGGCGAACTCGGGCCGCGTGCCGGCTTTGGTCCAGCCGTCGAGGAGCCCGGCGCCATAGGCCCCGTTGTCCGACCCGCCCGACAGCGCGAGCATCGAGCGCTCGCCCTGCGTGCCTGCATAGGGCGGCGCCATGAGCCGCGCGGCGCCCGGCGCATCGGCCCAGAAGCGCGCCTGCGGCATGCCGGGGATCGTGGCATCGGCCTGCTGTGTCTCGTTGAACGGTTCGCGGCTGATCGTGGCGCAGCCCGAGAGCGCGAGGCTGGCGGCGAGGAGGACTGTCCTGATGATGGGGGGCAAGCGTGGTTCTCCGTTCAAGGCAGCGCATAGCACAAGGGGGGCGTGATTGGGGCATGGTATCGCGTCTGGAGCGTCTGCACGGGGTTTCTCGCAGAGGCGCAGAGGAAAAAAGGGCGCGAAGAGGTTTCGCTGTTCCGCAGGGCGTCTGTCCGCATTGCGGGCTTGCACGATCGATCATGCGGCTGAGCCGCTGACCATTTTCTCTCTGCGCTCTCTGCCTCCTTGGCGTCTCTGCGAGAACTTTCGCGGGTGCGGCGATTGGTGCATGGGTACGGGGATTGAGCCAAGGCCTTGGGGGAGAGACTTCGCATGACCGTCAAAGTGATCAGCATGGAGCCCGACCCGCTCGCCCCATATGCCATTTCGCCGGGGTGGCAGGTGGGCAGCCTGCTGTTCCTATCGGGGCAGGCGGCGCTCAGCCCGGAGGGCGAGCTGGTCGGCGTGGGCGATTTCGAGGCGCAGCTGGCGCAGACCTTCGCCAATATCGACCGCGTGCTGGCCGCCGGCGGCAGCGACCGCAGCCGCATCGTGAAAGTGACGATCTACCTGACCGACATGGCCAACTTCCCGGCCATCGTGGAAGCACGGCGGCGCTATTTCACGCCGCCCTGGCCGGCGGACACGATTGTGGAGGTGAAGAGCCTCGCGCTACCGGAGCTGATGGTGGAGATCGATGTGATTGCGCATGCGGGGTGAGGGGGGACCCGAGGGTTACACAGGGTTACACCGTGTCACCCTCGATTTTGCCATGCAACCTTCTGAAATATAACCGTAAAGATGTGTGAGAGTGACATCCGGACACGGTCTGGCGCATGGCATTTTCAAGCTGATCGACGCTGTCAAAGAGCGGCCCGGGAGGGCGGCTCGGGGGTTATGACAGGTTTGGGCGATGTAGGAAAATGATGCGGTGGCCGATCCTCCCCTCACAGGGGAGGTGGCATCGCGCAGCGATGACGGAGGGGTAGCGCCTGAACCCGAACGGCGGCGAGTGCCGTTACCCCTCCACCACCCTGCGGGCGGTCCCCTCCCCCGTTGGGGGAGGATCAGCGCTCGCCGATGGAGGCGCGGACTTCCTCGAGGGACAGGCCGCGCGAGGGATCGGCGCGGAAGGCAACGTAGGCGTGGGCGGCCTGCTGGTGCAGCCAATCTTGCAGTGCCCGCACGCTCAGGGTATGGAGTTTGGGAGTTGTTGCACCTGTCATCTTAACCCTCACCGTAACAATAAAGGGGTTCGCGCAGAGACGCAGAGGAGGCAGGGGCCGCAGAGAGGTTTTGCGCTGCTGCAGGCCTTGTTTGCCATGGGAACGTTGTTGCTGCGCTGCTGGTATGCTTCTCGGCGCGCTCTGCTACCTCTGCGTCTCTGCGCGAAACTG
>NZ_JBAXOI010000045.1:0-4668 GCF_037133355.1 Novosphingobium sp.
TTCCAATGGGCAGACTCTACATCAGATCGAGGGATCTTTCGGGGGGCAGGTCACGACAGATCGACAAATCGGCGTGTCATTGATTAGTTGGCCTCTATCTGGCGCGGCGCACAAAGGGAGATGTGCCGCAATCGGATCGCGTACAAGCGATGGCCCGCTGCCTTCGCCTCTGCTCTCCTCAAACCCGAACGCCTCTCCGTGTGCGCCACTTGGCGCACTGTCGGTGCTAAACTGAGAGGCGTGCGATGGAAATGCGATTGATACGATTAGGAGCTATTGATGGCGCCGATTTAAGTCTCAGATTCTGCCGATTTGTGCTCGTCACCAGGCATCCATAAGCAAGCGATAAACATCGCGGCGACGGGCTGACCGGAGGCAATAAGGGCTGACATGGCGATCGTTCTACAGACTGATTTCGCATGGCCGGATGTTTCCCTCGAGCGTGCCATTGTCGAGGCGGCCGGGCATGAACTCGTGGTCGGGCCATCCGTGCCGCTTCCTGCCGAAGGTATCGAAGCGCTCGTTCGTGCGCATGATCCTGCGGCGATCATGACCTGCTGGGCACAGGTTTCCGCAGAGGCCATTGCTGCTCCGCGCGCGCTGAAAATCGTTCAGCGGATCGGCGTCGGTCTCGACAATATCGCGGTCGCCGCAGCATCGGCGCGCGGCGCCTGGGTCGCTAACGTGCCGGACTATTGTACATCCGAAGTGGCTGATCACGCGGTCGCGTTGTTGCTGGATTGGGCGCGGGGGACGGCGGCGTATGATGCCGATGTCAAACGTGGTGAATGGAACCCGGCAAAGGCCACGCTTCGGCGTGTTTCCGATCTGACCGTCGGAATATTCGGGGTTGGCCGGATCGGATCGGCAACAACACAGCGGCTGGCCGCCTTCGGTTGCACCTTGCTCGGCCATAGCCGCCAGCCGCGGCCCACATCATCCCTTGCATTCGTGACATTCGATGAACTTCTTGAGCGCTCCGACGCTGTCATTATTCACGCGCCGCTGACAGACGAGACAAGGCAACTCTTCGATGCCGAAACCCTCGCCAAAATGAAGCGAGGTGCCTTTCTCATCAACGTCAGCCGCGGCCAGATCATCGACAATGACGCGCTGCTGGCTGCAATTGTCGACGGACGCCTTTCGGGCGCGGGTCTCGATGTTATTGATGGCGAGCCCAATCCGCCACGATCCCTGGTCGAACGGAGGGACGTCATCGTGACGCCGCATATCGCGTTTTCTTCGGGTGCCTCGCTGGACGAACTGCGCCGCCGTGCTGCGGAAGAAGTGGTTCGTGTGCTGGCCGGAGAGCGGCCACATTTCCCCTGCAACCATCCGGATAATTCATGACCTGCATTTCCAGCATCTTCGCCCGGCAGATTCTCGATAGCCGGGGGCGTCCAACTGTGGAGGCAGACATCACGCTCGACAGCGGAGCGTGCGGACGCGCCTCGGTGCCTTCGGGCGCTTCGACGGGCAAGGCGGAAGCTTTGGAATTGCGCGATGGCGGCGAGGCATGGAGCGGCCTTGGCACATCGCGCGCAGTTGCCAATGTTCGGGACATAATCGCACCTGCTCTCATCGGGCGGGATATAGGCGATCAGGCCGGGCTCGACGCCGCGATGCGCGAACTTGATGGCACGGACAATCTTGCACGGCTTGGAGCGAACGCAACGCTTGCAGTCAGCCTTGCTGCCGTGCGTGCGAGTGCGGCTGCTGCTAATCAGCCGCTGTTTCGCCGAATTGCAGATCTTGCAGGCACCGCGCCGACCATGCCCATGCCGATGGTCAATATCCTGTCGGGCGGACTTCATGCAGGGCGGGGGATGGATGTTCAGGACTTCCTCATGATCCCGATCGGTGCAACCAGTTATGCGCAGGCGCTCGACTGGGTCTGTCGGGTGCGCTTAAGCGCCACGACCTTGTGCGTGGAGCGTGGAATCACGACGTTGCTAGCGGACGAAGGCGGGTTGTCCCCCGGGTTCGCGGCGTCTGAAGACGCGCTTGACCTCATGGTGAATGCGTTTGTCGCAGCCGGGCTGGAGCCGGGGCGGGATGCAGTTATCGCGCTCGATATCGCGTCATCGTCACTGATCGGCGCCAATGGCCTCTATCGCTTCGAGCGGCTGGGGCGTGATCTTGATCCAGCAGCTATGATCGACATGCAGACCGAATGGGTGGAACGTTATCCCATCGTGTCCATCGAGGATGGTTTGGGCGAGGAGGACTGGGGGCATTGGCCCGCGATGACGGCGCGCCTGAACCGGATACAGCTGGTCGGCGACGACCTCTTTGCAACCCAGCCGGTGCGGATCGAGCGCGGTGTTGCAAGCGCTGCGGCCAATGCTGCGCTGATCAAGGTCAATCAGAACGGCACGTTTTCGGGCACACTCGATGCCATCGCTGCGGCCCGCAAAGGCGGTTATGCAACGGTGATCTCAGCACGATCAGGGGAGACAGAAGACGATTTCCTCGCCGATTTTGCCGTCGGGGTTGCTGGCGGACAGATCAAGATCGGCTCAGTCCGCAATTCTGAGCGACTGGCCAAATACAACCAGCTTTTGCGGCTTGAGGAGGCAGAGCTGGCTTGGTGCGGCAAAAGCGGAATCGCGCCGCTGTGACGGCGCGCGAAGCAGCCTTGGATGACTTTCTGATCGATGCCGGGCTGGTGGAGCCGGGGCAGGTGGCAACTTGGACGCCGCTGACCGGCGGTGTGTCGTCAGACATCTGGCGCGTAGATACGGGGACACGCCAATTCTGTGTCAAACGCGCGCTGGCAACGCTGAAAGTTGCGGCAGAGTGGCATGTGTCGACAGATCGCAATGCCTTTGAATGGGCCTACATGGAGCGGGTCATGCAGATCGCGCCAGGGCATGTGCCGCAGCCGATCGCGCACGACCCTGCGCGAGGCCTGTTTGCCATGGCCTGGCTTGAACCCACAAACCACCGGCTGTGGAAGGATGACCTGCTGGCCGGTCATGTCGATGTAAAGGCTGCGGCTGCGGTGGGGCGGGTGCTCGGCCGCATTCACGCAGCAACCTCGTCGATGCCCGATCTCGCCAGTCAATTTGCTACAGATGATATGTTCCATGCCTTGCGCATTGATGCCTATCTGCTGGCCACAGCGCGAGCGCATCCTGATATTGCTCCGAGTTTCGAAGCGGCGGCAGCGCTTACCGAGGCTACCAAGCTTGTGCTGGTGCATGGCGATGTCAGCCCCAAGAACATCATGTTGGGTACCGGCGGACCAGTCCTCCTCGATAGCGAATGCGCTTGGTGGGGCGATCCGGCATTCGATCTGGCCTTCTGCCTCAACCATCTGCTGATCAAGGCGCGAGTCGTCTCAGGCGCAGGCGAAGCCCTCGCGGCATGTTTCACCGCACTGTTTGATGGCTACCGCCCGAGCATCACTTGGGAAGACCCGGTTTGCCTGGAAACTCGCGCAGCAACGCTGCTGCCAATGCTTGCGCTGGCCCGGGTGGATGGCAAATCGCCGGTCGAATATCTTGACGAGAACACGCGTCAGGCTTTGCGCAAGGCAGCGCGCGGTGCGATCGGGCACGGTGCTACCCGTTTGGCAGACGCAGCCGCAGTTTTGCTCGGTTAGTTGGTCTTGGATTCGAGGCGGCACACGGTCCGCTGAACGCCCAGCAACCCCTCGCATTCAGCTTCCATCACGTCACCTTCGCGCAAAAATCTATTGTAATGCGTGCCATTGCCAGAGGGACTGCCGGTCATGATGATGTCACCCGCTTCAAGCTGCGCATGGGCTGACATGAACTCGATCAACCGGGCCACTCCAAAGATCATGTCATCAGTGCTCTCGTCCTGCATCGTCTTGCCGTTAAGCTTCAGCCGCAAATGCAGCTTCTGCGGGTCAGCGACAAAGCGCGCCGGTGTGATGTACGGGCCAATGATCTTGAAACCGGGCGCGGATTTGCTGGATACCCAGTCCATCCCCATTTGGGGAATGTCCGGTCGATCAACCAGTTCGCGAGCGGTGATATCGTTGGCGATGGTGTAGCCTGCCACGTGTTCCATGGCGGTATCGCGCGAGACACGCCGACAAGCCTTGCCGATCACGACGGCCATTTCAATTTCCCAATCCGGTTCGCTTTGGTCGTGCGGCACCACCAGTTCATCGAACGGCCCGGCGATGGCACTGCGCAGCGCAACAAAGGCGAAGGGCTTGCCGTCGCGCGCACGCCTGTCCATGAGGGCGATGCCATGGGCCAGGCGGTCTTCCCTATTCAGGTGAACGGTGCCGCCTGCACCCTTGTCGACGATCAGCTCGATGACGTGTCGCCGATAGTTTGCGCCGGCGCCGAGGAGATTTTCCGGTCGATAAGGCAGATGGACAGTCAATTCTGTGATCGGCTGCCAGCGCGATAGGTCTATTGTTTCCATCGCCGCATCAATCAGCTTTGACCAGCGCGGCCAGTCCTGAAATAGTGCTAGAAGGTCGCTAGGGGCCGTATCGAGCAATCCTGCGAGCGGCAACACAGCATCAGCGCAGATCACCCCGGGCCAGGGAGCATCTGCTCCTACTGAAAATGTGCCAAGTCCATACATCGCTGACATGTGCGGCTCCTCGCTTGCGAATTGGTCTGCCTGCTATGCTTCCTGCGAAGCGAATTGGCTGGCCCAGCCCGAAGCCCATGCACCGGC
>NZ_JBAXOI010000046.1:0-3764 GCF_037133355.1 Novosphingobium sp.
TCATTGGCCGCAGGGCGGGGATCAAGCCGCAAGCCAACACCGACTGGATGGAAACCGCCAATCTCTGGGGGTGCATTGTGGCAAGGCCGGGAGCTGCCAAGTCGCCGGTTCTTAGTCAGGTACTGGCACCCATTAATCGCCTCGAGGCAAAGGCTGCAAGGGAGCACGCGGAAGCGATCAAGCTCCATAATGCTGGTCAAAGTTTTCTTAAGCTGGAACGAGTTGCCGTTGAGAGGCAGATCAAGGAAGCTTTGGAATCGGGTGTGTCGCCGACCTATCGTGAGCAGGCAACCCAGCAGCTGCTTGGGCTCGAAGCATCCGAGGCCCCCTCCGAAAAGAGGTTCTTGACGAGCGACTGTACTGCCGAAAAGCTTGGTGAGATCTGTGCCGCGAACCCCGATGGCGTGCTCGTTCATCGCGACGAGTTGATGACTATGTTCGCAGACCTTGATCGGGAAGAGAAGGTCTCCGCTCGCGGCTTTTTCCTCTCTGGCTGGGGTGGCAATCAGGCATACACGTTTGACCGCATTGGCCGCGGAACGATCAGGATCCCGGCGGTGAACCTTTCTGTCATCGGCACATCCCAGCCGAAAAGGCTAGGCGCGTATATTGCGTCAACCCTGCGCAACCTTGACGACGGGATGGTGCAACGTTTGCAGCTTATGAGCATGCCAGACCTCAATGGTAAGTTTGTCGAAGCTGATCGTCCGCCCGACGCGCAAGCGCGAGGAAGGGCTTTTGAGTGTTTTGAGGGTTTGGCCCAGAGGCGTTTTGTTGAAATTGGAGCGGAGCTGGACCCTGATACTGGCCACGAGAGCGTTCCCTTTTTCCGCTTTTCTGAAGCAGCAAGGCAGACCTTCTCCGATTGGCGCACAGATCTGGAAAATCGCCTGGCTGATCCTGCTGCTGATCTTGCTCCTGCATTGGTGGCTCACCTGTCTAAGTACCGGGGGTTGATCCCGCGCATTGCAATGATCTGCCATCTGGCCAGCGGAGGAGAGGGGCCTGTGAGCGTGCAAGCGGTGCAGCAAGCCTTGGACTGGGCAGAATACCTCGAGGCTCACGCACGCCGCATTTACGCGATGGCTCCTTCAGCTGACAGCTCATTGGCGGCCCGGGCTATCCTGAGGAAGATCCAGAGTGGTCAGCTTGCAGACGGGTTCACAGCACGGGAGATTAAGCAAAAGGGGTGGGCCGGGCTTCGGGATCCGGAGGTTAGGGCTGGTCTTGAATTGCTGGTGGAGTTGGATTGGCTCCGCAAGATCGACGTTCGCCCAAAAGCGGGGCGGTCTACGGCAATTTATCGGGTCAACCCGAGGGCGCTCACAGGGCCCGCAAAGCGCTAGAGAACCCCAGTAGTCCTACTTTCAAAACCATCAAAAGCCCCCATGTGCTGCGAACCTGCCGCATGGGGGCAGGAGGTCTCTACGATCGCAAATCTTCATCCCGCCGACGAGCTTCATGAATTACGTGCCCAGAAAGGCGAAATCGACAGGCGCATCAGGGAGGTGCGCGCTTTGATCCTCGAGCTCCCCTCGGCTGAACGGTTTGGTTCAAATTACGCCGCCGAGGTTGTTGGACACCAGCGCGCCGTGCTCGACAAGACCGCCATCGCTGAAGAAATGGGGCATGAGTGGCTGATGGCTCACTCAACCCAATCGACCACCTTTGTGGTACGGCTGGCCCCACTGACCCAGAGAAGTGGCACGGGCAGCAACAACGCAAAACTGATGCAAGAAGCGGCTGAACAGGAAGGAGGATAAGCACAATTCAGCCCCCGATCAGACTGGCTGCTGCATGGTGTGTAAAGTACCATTGCGCAGAAGATTTCGGTCAAAAAGGGTGCCCCAATGACCTTTCACGCAACTCCGCAGAAAACCTACGTGCCGACCGTCGAGAACTGCTTAGCCATCGATACCGTGCAGCTTCGCAAGGAAGGCATGCTGGACACAGCCAGTGATCACCACCTCAGTCGCAAGTGGCGGGCCGGCCAGACTATGGTCGGCGATCTTGTCATCAGCACCTTCTTCACTGGCGACATCGCCTCCCCCTTCCTGCGCATAAGGGGAGAAGCGTTCGGCGAAAGGATCGACCAGACGGTCCGGCTGGTAGCTAGGCGGATGCGTTTCGGCGGCAAGAGGTGGTACTTTCTCTGCCCATCCACCCAGAGGCTGTGCTGCAAATTGATCCTGCCGCCGACCGGCCACTTTTTCGCCTCTCTGAAGGCCTCTGGGATGGCCTACAGGTCGCAGAGGGAAGATGCCGTCACGCGAGCACATAAGGCCCTGAAACGGCTTCAGAGAGCCTCCAGCAAGCTGCCACTGCGCACACGCGGCACGACGCGCGCAAGGCTGATGGCAAGGATGGCTGTGAAGGAAGCTTTCCTCGATCGGGTCGAGGAGCGTTGCAACGGGGATCTCGCCCTCGGGGGGCGGTTCTCGCTGCGGAGGGCGTCCAAATCTTGAGCGGCGAGCGCTACGGTACTCACACTTTGCAAGACCTGCTACGGCGTGATCGTAATTAATTTTCGATAACATTTGAGTGATTTTGTTTTGAGGTGGGACTGAACGAGTTCGAAAGATTCCATACGCTCGATGCAGCATCTCGGTATGGTCAAGCGGAACTGCATGAACCGCCGCAGCCTCTCGTGGACCTGCGACGGGCGCGTCCCGGCGCAGCTCACGCTGGTCTGCGACGTGGACTGCCACGAGGCGTACCCGTGCCTCAAGATTACAGGCCACGCCCACGGAAGGCGAATCTACTGCCTCGTCTGGCTCGACAGCGCCCCCATGCGCTTCGAAGGGGAGCGCTGGAACGCGCCGTGCCCCCACACGGGCAGGCGCTGCAGCACGCCGGTGCTGCCGCCGGGCAAGACGCACTTCGCGTCCGTGCGCGGCTGGGGCGTGGCCTACGGCTCGCAGCGGGAGTGCGAGGTGCACCGGGCCTACCGCGCCATCAACAAGGCCTCCAGCCGTCTGCGGGGGCTGTCCAAGTACGCCCGCAAGCCGGCCCGCGAGCGGCTAGAGCGGTTTCCGTTCATTCCGGTTCATAGCCACATGATTTGAAGTAGTTGGCACACTCGTCTGACTGGAAGATGTCGACGAGCCTGCCGATAAGGTCCCACAACCCGCTGACGGTTCGCTCGCCCACTTTTCGGAGCATGGCCTTGAGACGGGAGAAGGCTTTCTCGATCGGATTGAAGTCTGGGCTGTATGGCGGAAGGAAGCGCAGGGTTGCACCGGCCGCTTCGATCCTTTCCTTCACGGCGGCCCGTTTGTGGCTCGAGAGGTTGTCCATGATGACCACGTCGCCGGGGCGCAGCTCGGGCACCAGAACCTGCGCCACATAGGCTTCGAACCAGTCGCCGTTGATCGGCCCGTCCAGCACCATCGGCGCAACCATGCCGGTCATGCGCAGGCCAGCGACCAGCGTGGCAGTTTTACGGCGCCGTGCGGGAAACCCCAGCTACTAGATCAGCTGTTGGCGCAACATGACCGTCGGAACGCGCCAATGGGCGCGTGAGTGCTGTTCAATGCACCTTGGTATTACAACCGGCTGGTCCGCTGGCGCGAAGCCGGAGTGTGGGACAGGCTTATTGCCGTGGATTTGCGGGGCATTGCCACCCGCTACGACAAGTGCCGGGAAAACTATCTTGCCGCCGTAAAGCTCATCTTTGCCCGCATCTGGTGCGCCGCGTAATGAGTCCACGGCCTAGCACTACTTTGGCAGAAGTTTGCGGATCATGCGTCGCCATCTTCTACGGC
>NZ_JBAXOI010000047.1:0-3377 GCF_037133355.1 Novosphingobium sp.
GGTTTGCTAAACCGTCGTACTGGGATTACCGGTACCGAGGGTTCGAATCCCTCCGTCTCCGCCAACATCTCAATGCAAATCAATGAGATGGCCCGATACAGGGCAGAAAATCCCCAGCTCCCGCGGGGTTTTGCAGATGGCATGTAAACCTCAGAGACTGCCAGAAACCCCCAAATCGGTCTCTGACCGGCTTTTGTCTCTTTTCACCTAAACCTAGCTCGCAACGGTATAGTCTCCACAAGTGACGGATTTCCTACGTTTATTGCGAGCCCGGGACCTATACCGTTTTTACTCTGCCTCGGCAGGCAATGTGATGAGAGAAGCCAAGGTATAGAGGCTTCAGCCCATCTTCGCGGACGGGATATCCCCCCAGCGTGTCGTGAAACTGGGCGACAGGTTCTCTCGCCGCATGTGCCACTCCCCGTCCTTCTGGGCCAAGCCAAGCCGGGCTGTGCCCCGGCCGTAGCGGGCATTGATCTGATCCATCGCCTTCATGAGCCCGTCATCTGGGGCGTCGATGATATCGAACAGTGAGACCGGGGCCTGACCCGGCGCGCCAAGATCGAGCAGCAGAACTCCGGCCTTCCGCCAGCCATAACCTTCTCGCCAGATGCGCTCGAAGATCCTCATTACCGCGGCGCCGATGTCCCGGGTGTCGGACGTCGGCCGGTGAAATGTAGCGGAGCCAGATATCGACTTCTGCGGTGCATCCTGGGCGAAGGGATCGGTCCGGATAAACAACTGCACCGCACCCGCGACCTGTCCGGCGTTGCGCACCTTCTCAGCCGCGCGTTCGGCAAAGCTCATGACTGCGTCGTGGACCTGGGCCTTGCAGAAAATCGCCGTGCCAAAGGTGCGCGAGCAGCAGGTCGTCTGCTTGGGCGGCGGCTGGTCCTCGAGCGCATGGCATACCAACCCGCGCAGTTCATGGACCGTGCGCAGCCCCACTACACCCATGCGCTGGCGCACCCAGCCGTCGGGCGCGTTTGCAAAGTCATGGGCGGAGTGGATGCCGCGCTCCTCGAGCATCACTGTCCAGCGACGGCCTACACCCCATACGTCGCCCACAGGTGTCTTGCGCAGGGCGGCGTTGATCCACTGCGGGTGATGGACCAGGTCGAGGACACCGCCCGCCTTGGCCGACTTCTTGGCCAGGCGGTTGGCCAGCTTGGACAGGGTCTTGGTGGGGCCGACGCCAACGGATACTGGGATGCCGGTCCATTGCAGTGTCTGCTCCCGAAGATTTCGGCACCAGTCGGTGAGATCCGGAACACCCAGCCGATCGAGATCGAGGAAGCATTCGTCTATGCTGTAAACTTCATGGGCCGGCGCACTTGAGCCCAGCACGCTCATCACCCGTTCGGAGATATCGCCGTACAGCGCATAGTTCGAGGAACAGACGGTAATGTCATGCTCCTCGACCAGCTTGCGGATTTTGAACATCGGCGCGCCCATGCCGACGCCCAATACCTTGGCCTCATTCGACCGGGCAATGACGCAGCCATCGTTGTTGGAGAGGACAACCACCGGCCGTCCCCGCAGGCGGGGCTGGAATAGCCGCTCACAGGATGCGTAGAAGTTGTTGCAATCGACCAGCGCGAAGGTGGCCATCAGCGGCCACAGTGACGCCGGATACTATGGGTTACGACGCCCCAGATCTCGCAATCGCCTTCGCCCATCGGCAGTGATGGATAATCGTTGTTCTCGGCCGCCAGATGCCATTGCCCGCGGACCTTTTTGAGCCTTTTGACCGTGAGGTCGCCCTGTAGAATGGCAATGACGATATCGTCGGGCTGTGGGGTGACGCCGCGGTCGATGATCAGGAGATCGCCATCGAAGATTCCGACGCCGCGCATGGATTCGCCCGATGCACGCACGAAGAACGTAGCCGCTGGTCTTCGCACCAGATGCTCATTGAGGTCGAGCTTGCCTTCAATGTGGTCGTCCGCCGGACTTGGAAACCCAGCCGGCACCCGCGCGCTGAACAGTGGGATTTCGAGTTTGAGCGGGGAATCGGCAAAGCGCAGCACGAGGGCATGTTCCAAAATTACAATCAGAACACATCAAGAACATCGGCGCGGCGATTCGTCAATCAATACCGTTTTCCTTATCGGCGAATACCGCGCGCGCTTGCTCAGCCCATGGCAGATCAGCTGCCAATGCCAAATCCTTTACCGACACCGTCGGCGCAATGCGCGCGATCAGCAGCTTTTCCAGCACGGCTGGCGCCAGATAAGCCAGCTTGAGCATCCGACCAACGTAAGGCGGCGTGACGCCCTCGGCCTCCGCGATGTCGGACATGGTGGCAACTGCACCCGATTCCAGCTTGCGCCGCCAGCTCCACGCCTTGGCAATCGCCTTTAGGATGTGCGGGTCCACGCCGCCAGTTTCCGGGGCCATATCGGAGGGTGGCACTATCTTCGGTCGGCCGTTGCGCTTGCGGATGGCCAGCGGGATGATGACCCGGATTGTGGTGGGCGCGACGCTCATGCCGTCATTTCCCGGCGCGGCGTCACCATCTCCCTGACCACTGACCCAAGCCCCTCGGTGCGAAGATCGACGGCCATGCCATCGCTGCCGACCGTGACCCGCTCGACCAAAAGCCGTGCGATGCGGGCCTGCTCAGCCGGGAACAGGGACTCCCACAATGCGTCAAATCCCGTCAGGGCTGCCACCACATCGGGCTGTTCTATCTCAGGGCATTCGCGCTGCGCGGCCTCGATCGCCCGGGCCGTGACCTCAGGCGTCAGCAGAAGGGTCCGGATCTGTTGGACGACCGCCGTCTCCACCATCCCGGCAGGCAGCCGAACGAAGGTTTCGGTGTTCTCGCCCGCCCGGTTCCGGATCGCGTCCATCGAAGTGTAGTAGCGATAAAGGCGGCTGCCCTTCTTCGACACGGTCGGCGTCATCGCGATGCCCTTCTCCGTGAATATCAGACCCTTCAGCAGCGCAGGCGTCTTGGCCCTCGTGTTTCCTGCCCGGGTGCGCGGGCTTTGCGCCAGCACCGACCTGACCTTGTCCCAGAGCACCTGGTCGATGATGGCCTGATGCTCGCCGGGATAGCTGGTGCCCTTGTGGACGGCCTCGCCGAGGTACACCCGGTTGTTCAGGGCTTTGTAGAGGAAGCCCTTGTCGATGGCCTTGCCGCGCTTGTTCAGGGCACCTGCGGCGACCAGTTCCCGGGTCAGCAGCGTAGCGGATCCCAGCTCGACGAACCGCTCGAACATCCCTTTGATGGCCCGTGCCTCGGTCTCATTGATGATCAGCTTTCGGCCTACGACGTCGTAGCCCATCGGCACGAACCCGCCCATCCACATGCCCTTTGTCAGTGGGCGTGTAATTCTCCGCAATAGTGGGCTTTGAAAATTCCCTGGTTG
>NZ_JBAXOI010000048.1:0-3000 GCF_037133355.1 Novosphingobium sp.
CTGGCTGCCAGTCAGCAGCATGAATGATGTCCAGCGAGTCCGTACAGTCCTACAAACATCGCCATCGGCGGCCAGGCGGGTTCGCCCTTGGCCGCCGGATAGAGCGGACCGAGAAGCGCCGCGACCGGGCTCCAATCGATCAGCGCAGCAAGGGCGTCAAGCGACGATGCGGACCTCATGCGCCCAGCAAAGCCGAACCGCTCCTGACCAATCGAACGATGCGCCACGTCCAGCCCTCCTCTTCGGAAAGACCATAGAATCAACAATAAACGCCTATGTCTACACCCACCCGCGCACAGGTCTCATAACCACCAGATATAAACGTTCTGCGGTCCTCAGACCTCGCTTACCTTTCTTGCGAGTTGTAAGCGTGGCGAGCAGGCCGCCTTGCGCCCTGATGCCTGTATAGTCTGATTGCCGCTCCTTTTCAGGAGCGGTGATGGCGGACGATAGCGAGAGCGGTGGGGCGAGTAGTCATACTACCGCTCGTATGACTACTCGGATCGAGGTTGTGGGTCGGGTTTCAGGCCGGCGGCGCTGGACGGTCGAGCAGAAGCTGGCGATCCTGCGCGATGCGTTCGGCAGCGGCGGATCGGTTCGGGCGGCCTGCGAACGGCACGAGGTTGGCACTGGCTTGATCTACACGTGGCGTCGCCTGGCGATGTCGGGCGAGCTGACCGGGATCGTGCCGCCGGCGTTGCCATCGGCGATCCCGGCATTCGCCGAGGTGGAAGTGGCGGAGCCGGCTGTTCCGATGGTAGTGCAACCCTGCGCCAGTGGACTTGGCCGGATCGGGATCGAGCTGCCGTCGGGCGTGCGCGTGACGGTCGACGCCGCGGTGGACGCCGAAGCACTGGCACGGGTACTCGCCGTGCTCCAGCGATGATCGCGCTGCCATCCTCTACCCGGATATTCCTCGCCTGTGGGACTACCGATATGCGCAAGGGCTTCGACGGTCTGGCCGTGCTGGTGCAGCAGGTGCTGGAGACGAGTCCGCATTGCGGCGCGCTGTTCGCCTTCCGCGGCAAGCGCGGAGATCTGGTCAAGTTGCTGTGGTACGATGGCCAGGGCCTCTGCCTCTATTCCAAGCGGATGGACCGTGGTCGCTTCATCTGGCCAACGACGAAGACAGGCAAGGTCAGCCTGACCTCGGCCCAGCTATCGATGCTGCTGGAGGGTATCGACTGGCGTCGGCCGGAACGCACGACAGAGCCGCTTCTGGCTGGCTGAAGTGGCGGATTTTCGCGGTTCTTCTGGCATAGCGAGGCGTGATCGGCTACAAGATTGTCGTGTCGGATCAAGCCTCTTACCCCATCGACAAGGATGCCCGGTTCGCCGAGTTGGAAGCGGCTCTGGCGGCGCGCGACACGCTGATTGCGACACTGCGATTTCAACTTTCCCAGCTCCGGCGGATGAGTTTCGGCCAGTCCTCAGAGAAGCTGTCGCAACAGATCGAGCAGCTTGAGTTGACGCTTGAAGAACTGGAAGGCGAAGCGGCGAGTGCGGATGCGACCCGGTCGGAGACGGCCCGCGAAGCTGCTCGCCCGGCACCGGTTCGCCAGCTCCCGGCCCATCTCCCCCGCGCCGAGCACCGGATCGAACCGGCAGCCGGGCACTGCACTTGTCCCGATTGTGGCGGCGTGTTGCGCGCGCTCGGCGAAGACAGCGACGAGATGCTCGACGTGGCGCCGGTGCAGTGGCGCGTCATTCGCACGGTGCGGCCCAAGTACTCCTGCCGGACCTGCGAGAAGATCGTCCAGGCGCCCGCTCCGGTGAAGGCGGTCGCGCGCGGCAAGGCGACGTTCGCTACGCTCGCCCATGTGGTGGTGAACAAGTTCGATCATCACCTGCCGCTTTACCGCCAGGCCGAGATCATGGCCGCGCAGGGCATCGATCTCGATCGCTCGACGCTCGCCGGGTGGGCGGGCCAGGCCGCTGCATTGCTCGATCCGATCGTGACGCGCATCCGCGAGGAAGGATTGAAGGCCGGCAAGCTGCATGTCGATGATACGCCGGTGCCCATGCTGGTTCCCGGCAGGGGCAAGACCGCGCAGGCTCGGCTCTGGGCCTATGTTGTCGATGATCGCCCGTCAGGTGCGACAACGCCGGCGATGGTCTGGTATCGGTTCACTCCCGATCGCAGCGGCCTCCACCCCCAGACCGAGCTCAAGCATTTCACCGGGCTGCTCCAGGCCGATGGCTATGCAGGTTACGACAAGCTCTACGAGGGCGGCCGGGTGCAGGAAGTCGCCTGCTGGGCGCATTTTCTTCGAGAACCATCAGACCAGCCCGACGCCGCTGACCATCGACCTGCTCGAACGGATCGCCAGGCTCTACCGGATCGAGGGCGATATACGCGGCAGCCCGCCCGATGTCCGGCGACGACAGCGCCAGGAACGCAGCCGACCAATGGTCGAGGACCTGCGCGCCGCCATCGATGATGCCTTGCACCGCCTATCGCCCAAGTCTGCGATGGCCAAGGCGCTCGCCTATGGCCGCAAACGCTGGGATGCACTGACGCGCTACCTGGACGAAGGCACCGCCGAGATCGACAACAACGCCGCCGAGCGGGCGATGCGCGCCATCGCCATCGGCCGCAAGAACTGGCTGTTTGCAGGCTCCATCGCTGGCGGCGAGCGTGCCGCTGCGATCTATTCCGTCATCGAGACCGCCAAGCTCAACGGCATCGAGCCGCAAGCCTACATCGCCGACGTCATTGAGAAGATCGCCAGCAGTTGGCCCGCCTCGCGCTGGGACGAACTCATGCCGTGGAACTGGACAGCAAGTGCGGTTCCTTCCAGCCCCGTTTGTGTAAATAGGGCGGCATGACCGATCAGATCGTCCGGCTGCGCATCACCCTTGAATACATCGAGCCCGCCATCTGGCGCCGGGTCGAGCTACCGCCCGCCAACAGCCTGAAGACCCTGCACCTCGCCATTCAGGCCGTGATGCTGTTCGAGAACTATCACATGTTCCGCTTCGATGTCGGCGAGGCCAGCT
>NZ_JBAXOI010000049.1:0-2746 GCF_037133355.1 Novosphingobium sp.
ACATTCCCTTGTTTCGGACCTCGGTGATTTCCCCAACGGCTGGCGATCCCACCGGGATCACGACATTGCCGCCAACCGACACGGCTTCCATGACCGACAATTGAAAATGCTGTCCGACACGCAGTTTCTTCCCTTTTGTCGAAAGCGGTTCGCTCAGCTTCAGCTGAACTTCTGTTCCGGTTCGAAGGACATTGTCAGCAACCGGCGCGACGGTCATGGCTTGCGCAGGCGCTGGCGAGACCTGGGCTTGCGCACCAGTCGTGAGCAACAGAAACGCGAGGGATCCGCTCGTCAAAAACTTCATAAATTTGCCCCCGAGGTTTCTTCCGTTATCGACATAGGCGGCTGCCCGCCAAGCACCGCGAAGTCAAGGACGGTCGCCGCAGATTTGGCGAGAGTTGAGTTTTCAAGTTTGAACACTTCGATGCGATGCGGCCACCGTGGCCGCCGTCAGGCAGAATATCCACTCATCACCCTGTGCAGATTCGCCGGGCCATCTCTGAGAGAATTGGCCTACAACATGAGGGGATGATCAAGTTCATGGCCATTCGGTCACTCATTGCAGCGATCCGCACCTGATCGCGGCCCAAGCCTTCGGCAAAATGGAAGCTAGCCACCCATTCCACAAAAATTTGCCGCCATCGCCTAGGTGCATCTGTATCCAGCCTCGGTCGGATCCAGAAGCGCGCCCTGATCCATCCGAATGTCGGTGTCTCTGATAGCAGCGACTTCGAAGCAGCCGGTCCGTATTGCCCACCAACATGGTCATCGGGCAAACCTGAAATTTGAAACCGCTCTGCGTTGATTGAAGAGGGGAGGGGGCTTTGCCTTGTTTGAGCCTGTCAGGCGTCGATGGTCGGCGCACGTGGACGGCTCAGTTCAGGAGTGAAACCGATGTTCCAGATTATTCCTCTCGGCAAACTTGTTGCATCCCCCCGCAATGTCCGCCGCCATGGCGATCCCGCCGCAGATGCAGAGCTCAAGGCCAGCATTGCCGCACACGGCCTGCTGCAGAACCTCGTGGTCCGGGCTGCGGCCAAGGGACGGTTCGAGGTCGAGGCCGGCGAACGCCGCCGCCGCGCAATGCTCGCGCTGGTCGATGACAAGGTGCTGCCCCGCGACCATCAGGTCACGTGCCTCGTGCTTAGCGCCGACAACGAAGCCGCGCCTGAGGCGAGCCTCGCGGAGAACTTCCACCGTCTTGCCATGAACCCCGCCGATGAAGCGCAGGCCTTCGCCGCGCTCATCGAGGGCGGGGCGAGCACCGAACAGGTCGCGCGCCGCTTCGGGCTTACGGTGCGCTTCGTCGAAGGCCGTCTGCGGCTTGCGACGCTGGCACCAGTGGTGTTCGATGCGCTCGCGGCCGGAGAGATCACGCTCGACATGGCCAAGGCCTATGGCGCGACGTCGGACCAGCAGATCCAGGCACGCGTCTTCGCCGAGATCTCTGGGGCTTACTATGCGCCGAACGCCGACGGTATCCGGCGGATGGTGCTCACCGGAACGGTCCGCGGTAGCGATCCCCGGGCCAAGCTGGTCGGGCGGGACGGATACCTCGCGGCAGGCGGCCGGATCGAGCGCGAACTCTTCGACGATGCCGATACCGAGACCTGGGTCGATGTAACGCTGCTGGAAACCCTGGCTGCGGCGAAGATGGAAGAGGAAGCCCGTTCGCTCGCTGCGGAGCACGGCGTGGCCTGGGTCAAGCCGACGCTCGATCCCTACGCCAGCCATGATCTTGTCGAGGGTCTGGTGCGGCTGCCAGCAGAGCCTGCGCCGCTCAGCGAGATCGAAGTCGCCCGGTTGGAAGTGCTCGATGCTTCGTGGGATGAACACGCCGCGATCCTTGAGGATGAGGAGAGCGCGCCCGAAGCGGTGGAAGCCGCTGAAGCGGCCATCGCCGCGATCGAACGCGAGACACAGGACATCCGCAGCCGCAAGCCGGTCCTGCCCGACGAGCAGAAGGGTTCGGCAGGCATGATCCTCACGCTGTCGCGCGAGGGCACGCCCGTCCTGCAGCCGGTCTTCTACGGCGAACGGGAAGAGACGGTACCGGGCGATTGCGATGGCATCGAAGTGGTCAGCTCCGAAGGTGAGGCGGGACCGCGCCGCGCGACCCTCTCGCGCCGGCTTGTCGACGAACTTGCCATGCAGCGCCGCGACGTGCTCGCCCTGCACCTGGCATCGGATCCGGCGCTCGCCCTCGACGTCGTGGTCTTCACGCTCGCCGATGCAGACAGCCACGACTGGCAGGCGCGCAGCGCATCGACCATCCGCGGCGGCGTGCCGAGCGGTCCTATCGTCGGGTTCGAGCCCGCCGATGCGGCGGCGACCGGGGCACTCGCCGAACTCCGATCCGCGCTCGATGAGACTTGGCGCGTCGGTTCCGATCAGCGTGAGCGCTTCGATCGGTACCGGGCGCTCGGCGACGAGGTCCGTGCGGCCTGGCTGGGGCACGTCGTCGCGCGCTCGCTCGAGGCCAGCCTCAACATGAGCGGCGAGCGCCGAATTCCGTTCCAGGATCATCTCGGCGCGCTGATCGGGATCGATATCGCGCAGTGGTGGCGGCCGACAGCGGCGAACTTCTTCGACCGCGTGCCCAAGCAGGTCATTTTTGAAGCGCTCGGTGAAGTCGGCGGCGCGGAGCTCGCGGCGCGCTACGTCTCGGTCAAGAAGGCGGATCTGGCAGCAAGCGCCGAGCGCATCTTTGCCGGAGCGACGATTGCCGAAGTTGCGGAACGCGAAC
>NZ_JBAXOI010000050.1:0-2505 GCF_037133355.1 Novosphingobium sp.
CCCTCGGCGAGGATGACCTTCAGGTCCAGCGCCACATCATCGCACCCGCAAGCCATGAGGCTCGGCGGTCAAGCATGGATCATTCCATGATTCCTGAACCAAATGTCAAAAATTTGGATGTGACCCCATTGCCCCTCTACTGAACCAAATATCAAAGCTTTGGATGCGACCCCGTTGCCACAACGACCCGCAGCGCGTTGGCCACCTGCCGGCAGATTCTGACCCAGGCGGCATTGCGCTCGGCCGGGGCCAACTGGTCCAGCGGTGTGCGGGGATCGTGCAGCGCATGGAAGCCGGCGATCTCGGTCTCGCTGTAGGCGGACGCCGAGACCGGGATCCAGAAGATGCGCAGTCCGCGCTTGTGCGCCGCCTCGAACAGCGGCGGCAGTTCATGCCGGTCGATGAACTCCGACGAGAGGAACTTCGGGCTGACCAGCAGCACGGCGGCGCCGGCGCGCGCCAGCGCCGTCTCGATCTGGCTGCGCCACAGGTCGCCGGCGGCGATGCGCGTGTCGTCCCACAAGTCGAACTCCTCGCGCTTGAGGAACGGCCGCAGGTGCGTGTGCAGTTCGTCGAGCGAGCCGCGGTCGGCGTGGGAGTAGCTGACGAAGACGTTGCGCGACGCGGCCGACGCCAGCGGCAGCGAGGGCGGGCTGACCGCCACCGCGGAGGCCGATGCGCCGGCGCCGATGCGGACGATCTCGTAGATCTCGTAATCCGGCCCGCTGGCGCCGACGCTCTTGATCTGCAGCCGCGAGGGTCCTCGCGACTCCTCGATCAGCGGCCCGGCGCTGCGGAAGGTCATGCGGTCGGCGAGCAGGCGTCGGCCGTCGCGGGCCTGTTCCACCAGCGCCGCGGCGAGGTTGACCGCGCGGCCGACCGCGGTGAACTCGCGCACCTGGTCGCTGCCCACCGTGCACAGCGTGACGGTGTCGGTGGCGATGCCCACGCCGATGTCGATGAAGTTCAGCGACTCGTTGGTCTCGAGGTCCCAACGGTCGCGCATCGGCGCGAAGCGGTCGATCATTTGCTGCGCGCAACGCAGCGCGCGCGCCTCGTGCTCCGGCCCGCGCAACAGCGCCATCAACCCGTCTCCGAGGAACTTGTTGACCACGCCGCCTTGCTCTAGCACGGCCCCGGCGAGCATGGCCAGGAATTCGTTCAGCTTCGACTGCAGCAGCTCGGGGTGGCGCAGCGTCTGTTCCAGCCGCGAGTAGCCGCGCATGTCGACGAAGAGCACCGAAAGCCGCTCGGCGCGGGCGGGCGCGTTCAGCAGCGCGCGCAGCGTGGCGGCGTCGACCGAGTCGCGCGGCAGACCGTAGGCGCCGATGCGCGCGGCCATGTCGCCGAACAGCCGCGCATTGCGCACCGCCACGGCGGCCAGCGTGGCGAACTTCTCCAGCAGCGCCGCCTCGTAGGCGGTGTACGGCCCGGCGGTGCGGTTGAGCAGCTGCACGACGCCGATGCGCTCGCCAGCCACCGCCAACGGCACCGCGATCATCGACGCCGTGGGCCGCGCCGTGGCCTGGTCCACCGCCTTGTAGTGTTCGGGGTCCTGCTCGATCTTGTTGACAATGATCGACTCGCCGCTCGAGTACACGCCGCCCGCCTTGCTGCCGACCAGCGGGATGCCTTCGCCGTTGGCGCCGTATTTCTCCAGCACCAGCGCCGCCGCCGGGCCGACAGCGTGCGCGACGTACAGCTTGCGGCGCCGGTCGTCGTATAGGTAGACAGTGCCGGACGTCGAAGCCGTCAGGCCGACTGCGCGATCGAGTAGCCGGCCGAGCAGCGACGTGAGCGAAGTTTCCTCGGCCAATTCGGGCGCCAGTTCGACAAGCGCCGCGAGATCTCCCTGCGACAGGGCAATGTCAGCCATGGTGCGACTCCTCCATGTATTGGTGGGAATTTGGTTTTGACGCTGCGCGGTCAGGGAGATGTGGTTTTGCGAACAAGAAGATCTGTTTCGTCAGGATAGACCGGCTTGGGGGATTTCTGGCAAGGTCAAAGCTTGACCTCCGGAGACCCCCCAATCATTAGCGAGCGATTGGCCTTGCATCGGTGGGCATCGGTTTTCGGTGAGGGCAACGGGGTCGCATCCAAAGTTTTGACATTCAGGTCCGAAGTCAGCGGATGAGCGTCCTCGTATGCCGAAGCCCATGGTTGCCAAGGGGCCCTCGCACTCGGGAACCCTGGGGTTTGGCGAACACTTACGACTTCCCTCTCCAATGGCGGATGCTCCCGGCCCCGACAGCTTGCCCTCGGCGAGGATGACCTTCAGGTCCAGCGCCACATCATCGCACCCGCAAGCCACGAGATTCGGCGGACGAGTACGAATCATTCCCGGACGACTGAACCCAATATGAAAGCCCTGGATGGGACCCCGTTGCCGACCTCTTTCCGAGCACGCCCGACCTTTGCCCGAGGACTCTCGACCTTTGCCCGAGGACTCCCGACCTTTGCCCGAGGACTCCCGACCTTTGCCCGAGGACTCCCGACCTTTGCCCG
>NZ_JBAXOI010000051.1:0-1697 GCF_037133355.1 Novosphingobium sp.
GCTCCGTCTGAACCGCTGCCCGGTGACCCGGTCAGCGATGGTTCGGACGCCGTCCTTGAGCTTGAACACGCCGATGAGTCCCCCCGCGATCTGGCAGCCTGACCTCCTCCTGACAGGCTGACAGTCATGGGTCCTCGAAGCCGTCCCTCGGGCACATCCCGAGGGGCGGCTTCTCTTTTTCAGTCAGAGGAGAGGAGGCGCCCCTGGGGGCGGAAGCCGTGGGCAGAAGCGCCCACGGGGATACCGATCAGGAGAAGCCCCATGTCCAAGTTCCGTTCTCGCGAGCGTAGTGCCATCTCGCCCGCCGCTCGTATCACCCAGGAAATCATCACCCGGCTCGAAGCTGGAACCAAGCCCTGGGTCCAGCCTTGGCGCGGCGTTCCCGTCTCACGGCCTCTCAGGGCCTGCGGGATTCCCTATCGCGGCATGAACTGTTTCTGGCTGTGGATGGTCGCCGACATGTGCGGTTACGCCTCGCCATTCTGGATGACCTACCGCCAGGCGCAGGAACTCGGCGGACAAGTCCGCAAGGGCGAGAAGTCGACGATCGCGATCTTCTACAAGAGCTACACCAAGGAGGTCGAAGCGCCGGACACAGGCGAGCGCAGCGAGGAAGCGCGCCGCGTGCTCAAGTCATACCCGGTCTTCAATGCCGATCAGGTCGAAAGCCTGCCGGCGTACTTCCGACCCGCTGCGTCGCTGGAGCTCGTCGAGCCGGCAGGCCGCGAGGAGGAACTCGACCGGTTCTTTGCGGCAATCCCGGCCAACCTCCGGAACGCAGGCTCTGAGGCCTACTACGAGCCCGGCATCGACCGGATCACGATGCCGCCGGCAAGCCTGTTCACGGGCTTCGACCACTACTATGCGACGCTCGGACACGAGATGTCGCATTGGACCGGACATCACAGCCGTTTGGGCCGCGATCTCAAGAACCGCTTCGGGAGTGCAGCCTATGCCGCCGAGGAGCTGATCGCGGAGCTGTCGAGCGCGATGCTCGGGGCCGAGCTTGGCCTTCCGGTGGCGCATCTCGATAGCCATGCCAGCTACATCGAGCACTGGCTCAAACTCCTCAAGGACGACGACCGCGCGATCCTGACTGCGGCGGCGCGTGCAGAGGAAGCGGCTGGTCTGCTGCTGAATTTGGGCGGCCGCACCACCCTCGCTGGCGACAGCGACGACATCAGCGATGCGCACGGCGATGACCCCGCCGACGCGCTGGCCGCCTGAGGGGAGAGGGTCGATGGGACGTTCTGTCAGCTATCCCGCCGGAGCGGTTGTCGCATTCCAGGTGCTCGACATCGACGACGACGACGGCGACTGGGATTTCGAATTCGAATGGCTGCGCGAAGATCTTGTCGAGCGCGCACGGGCGGCGTTTCCTTCGCTGGAGCCACAGCAAGGCTGGCGCGGCCGCGAGGACCGCATCCTGCTGCGCAACGCTTATGCGGATTTCGGGATGTCGGTCTACGGCAGCCTCGTTGCCGTGTGGATGGCCGAGCGCGAGGACGGACCCTACTGGGAGAATGACTGGCGACACCCCCGAGCCGGGCGGGCCCGCCGCTGGCTGTCGCAGATCACCCCGCGTTTCGACGCGCTGTTTGGTCAATAGGAATGCCTTGGCCACATGTCGAACGGGGAGGGCGTCTACCGCAAGCGTGCTGCTTGATCGGCTTTGTCCGCAGCGTCAGGTGGCCTCC
>NZ_JBAXOI010000052.1:0-1649 GCF_037133355.1 Novosphingobium sp.
GCTATGCTTCCTGCGAAGCGAATTGGCTGGCCCAGCCCGAAGCCCATGCACCGGCAACATCTTCGGCGAGTGTTCCGTTGGAGGCATCATGGCGCTCAAGATCGATCTGGCGCGTCGCACCGCTGCGGCTCAGCAACCGGTCCCAGCTTTCACCGGCGGCACAGAAGGTATCGGAATAGGTCCGGTCGCCAAGTGCGAACACTGTGTATTGCTTGTCGGACAGATCGGCGCCGGCTTCGATGGCCGCGAAAAGTGCCTGCCCGTTATCTGGAATCTCGCCATGGCCATACGTGGAGGACACGATCACTATCAGTCCGAACGGCGCAAAGGCCTCGGGATCGAGCCCGTCCATCAGCATCCGCTCGCAATCGAGCCCGGCCGCACCGAGCGCGGCTTCGATCTCTTCCCCGCACATGTCGGCAAGGCCGGTCATGGTCGCGACAAATATCCCGACCCGAAGATTAGTGCTCGACATCGCTCTCCCTGTCGGAAATATGATTCGTACTCATTTCGAATATGCACTATAAAGCAGTTTAGCAAGCGCGCATGGATGAAAAGCACCCACCAGCCTCCAGGGGGAGCACGGAGATTGCACAGCGCATCCGTGCTGCGCGTTCGCGTGCGGGCTTGTCTCGAAAGCAGCTCGCGGCGGCCTCCGGAGCCTCGGAGCGTTATCTCGCGACGCTTGAGGCTGGGAGCGGAAATCCCTCTGTTGATATGGTCATGGCCATCGCTGAGGCTCTGAACGTGCCAATGGCGGAACTGCTGCCACTTGGCGGCGAGCAGGATCTGGTTGTCAGTCAGGCCGCAGCGCAGCTTCGCCGGTTGCCGCCCGACCGGGTGCGTGAAGCACTGGCCTGGCTCGGTAAGCCAGGGCAGGGCGGGGGCGACAAGGCGCAGCGCATTGCGCTCGTCGGATTGCGCGGTGCTGGCAAGACCTCGCTCGGAAAAGCGCTCGCGGAGCGCGTGAACATGCCGTTTTTTGAGGTTTCGAAGGAAATCGAGAAGCGCTACGGCGGCGCAATTTCGCTCCTGATGGAGATCAATGGCCCGGCTGCGCTGCAACGCTACGAGGCCAAGGTTCTCGAGGACATTCTTGGCGCCAATGTTCGAGCCGTGATTGCCGCGCCCGGCGCCATTGTCTCTGCGGGCCCGCTCTATGATCGGTTGCTCGCGATGTCATGGACGGTCTGGCTCGAGGCCAGCCCAGAGGATCATATGAACCGTGTTGTGGCGCAAGGGGACCTGCGGCCGATGGCGGGAAATCGCACCGCCATGAACGATCTCAGGAGCATTCTGGCTGCGCGCGAGGCGGACTATGCCCGGGCCGATATCCGGATCAACACCTCCGCGCAGGATTTTGCCGCAACACTGGATGTGCTGGAGCAGGCGGTTGCATCGCTTGTATGAACTATAATGCTTGTTTGATCTAGCTCAATGCAATATGTTGCGTCTCAACAAGGGGATTGAGGAGCGAATCGATGGCCACGCAGCTCGCGGTCGCAGAGCCGACAACAGCGTCGGCGCCGGCATTTTTCACCTACGACCAGAACGGTGAGTCCTACCGCCACTGGCAGGTCAGCATCGACGGCCGGATCGCCACGGTGACGATGAATGTCGATCCCGATGGCGGGCTTGTTCCCGGCTAC